>NZ_AP023368.1:500000-1700000 GCF_014218355.1 Anaerocolumna chitinilytica | reverse complement strand
GTTCTGCTATAATAAGTAACTCTGCTGCACTCTCTTTGCTATGAGGTAGAAATTTCACTGGTATTTCTGTTAATCCCGATATACTCTCAAGAAGATTACCTTTATGAACTAAAATATTATTTAGCCATTCAATAGCCCTCTTCGTTTTAATACTTAAAACAATGGAGTCTGTATTTTCCAGGAACGTTTTAATCCCTAAATCTTTAACCAGGGTATCTATCAAAACTTTCTCATTTCCTGCAGCTCCTATCAACCGTAATAGCGCATTTGAATTCATCCTAGAAACAGTGCAAAACACTTCTCCTTTCCATAAAAACTACATACAAAATTTTAATGCGGTTCATTATTATAACTCAAGCCGGCTCACATCCTTGGCTCAGTTCATTTTCTTCTAACTGCTGAGACTGCAATTGTTCAGCTCTCTTAAAGTTAATAGCAGCCAAGTCTGCTTTCAAAACTTCATTAAAATCTTTTTTCTTGAACGATATCCTTTTTATTTGATACTTTTCAGAATAGTTCTTATATATACTATTGCATGCTTCATTTCCTGCCTTATCATTATCCAAGCCCAGTTGAATTGTTTTTATCTCCGGATGATCATGCAGGTACTGCTTCAATGCAACATCACTTACGCCACCTAATGACAGTATGTGATCGTCTCTTATAAGATGCTGCACTCCATGATAACGATAAATTGACATAAAACTTAGCAGATCAATTGGAGCTTCTACTATCGTTAATCTGTCATTCGTTCCAATCTTTGCAAATCCAAACCTTTTATCAGATCCGGATGCCTCTCCCTTAAAAGGTTCGCCGGCTGTATTAGTACTCCTGATAGACGCATACTTTTCTGTACCATTTTTGTCAGTACCTATAAATACACAACTTCTTTTACTGTTTTCGTAAATAAGCTTTTTGTCTACAAATTCTTTAACAACTTCCTGATGAATCTTACGAGTTTGTACCAAGTATGCAAAGATATGCCGGTAGGTATCATTTTTTTCAGGCATAACCAGCACCTTGTTATCATGTTCAGAGTTGGTCTTAGTGGGTACATGATGGCTATAAGAGCTTTCACCATTAAGTAGTTCTGCCATGGCCTCCTGCCAAGTTACACCGTCCAAGTACATTATTAATTGTATAGGGCCTCCACCTATATAGGCGGTGTGACAATACCATCGATTACCGAGCTTATCAATTGATAGCCCACCTTGGCCCTTAATCTCCGCCCAACGCCCCTTCTCTTTAACTTCATATTTCTTATCTCTTGCAATGTCCACTATACTCACCGAGTTTGCCTTTGCAATATCTTCATCACTGTAGATGAAATAATTAATCGGTACTCCTTCTCTTGTATAACGTACTTTATTTTCCATATAATCACCTCATCAAAAAAGAGTAACAGCATAAGCCATTACCCTAACCTTAAGTATATTTTTGAGATTATTACTGTTCGACCATAAGTTCTTGTACTATCTTTTCTTGATATATCTCTTCCGTTTGCATTGAAGATATAATAGCAGCACTCAGTTCCTTGCCAAAAGTTGGTGACACTGTACTTATAATTATTCCTGCTTTTTCTTCATAAGTCATATCTGAATTATTATAAAGCTCGACTACTTTATTACGAAACTCTTTATAATTTTCTAAAGACATTTGCATACCTGTCTCCTCAAATCGTATAAAACCGCTGGCCTCATTAGGCACATCTGCAAACAGTGTCTTTGAATGGTCCTGAGATTTCAAAAATTCTGAGATATCACTTACCACATCGCTTGTGTTTTTATACACTTTCTTTATGCCAGTTTCGCTATTATTTATAAAGTTAACTTTATCAGCTTCTTTGGTAGGATCCAAATCCAGGAATGGTTGAAGTTTTTCATGCATATTAGTTAACAACGACCTTTCCTGATCATTTAGAAGCATCTCCTCTACTGATTGTTTGGGCAGCTCTGGAATAAAGTCATCAGGCGATAAACGACTTATTAATTTTTCAGTTGTTCCGTCACCGAAAACTCTTTCAATTGTACGATCAAGTATAGATTTCTTAACCTCCGAGGGCATCGTTGAATTATTGACTATAGAATTTGTAAATTCCATTATGTTATCGTTATAATCAATTTCATTCTGATAAAATTGCTCAACATAATCTTCTTCCAACCTCTCTAGTGCCGCTTGCTTAAGCGCTTCTTCTTGTTTTTCATCAACTAAGGAGTTTATAGCTTCTTCAAGTGCCTGACTCTTTTCAATGTCGGATTTTTTTGTAATATCATTTTCATTGACCTGATTCGATACCGTCCTTAGAGCGGAAATAATAGCATCTTTTTTCTCTTCCAAGGGTAGATTCTGAATCTCATCTGCAATAGCTTCATAAATACTTTCAATAGCATTTTTAACTTCATTGATGGCCACTTTTTCAACATTTGTATTTGGAGCTAGTTCAGAAGGGCCATTAATCTCACTTCCTGGTACTTGGTTATTCCTGCCAAGACTTTGATCATGAATAACTTTATCTTTAAATATAGAGATAAGACTATCAAAGAAATTTCTAAGCTGAATCTTTATTGCTTCCACGATATGATTAACCATAATAGTCATTCTAATAGAGTGAATATCTTTAGCTGAATAACTGCCATTTCCCAAATTTCTCATTTGAACCATGCCATCTTGAAGTCCAAGCCTCATTTCTTTCATAACTTCAGAATCAAGTCCTTCTTTAGCAAAAGTAGCAACTTCTTCAGGCATCAAGCCATTTTGTTTCCCAAGTCGTATCTCTTTAGCTTGTTCAGCAGAATAAATAAATTTATTCTCGTCATTCTTAAAAACACTTAAGTCCACTCCGTTTTCAGCTGCTAAACGTATTTCTTTCATATAATCAGCTGTAAGAGATGGATCATTAAAGTCCTCCGGGTTTATGCCATTCTGTTTTGCAATACGAAGTTGTCTCATCTGGCTCGGTGATAGATTTGGGTTGTCAAATGCAGATACATCAATGTTTCTACGATATCCGGATAGAAGCTCTGACAGCTGCTCTTTGGTCATTGTTTTGCGAATCCTGGAGTGTTGTAAATTTTGACTAGTTTCTGGCTCATTTTCAGTAATAATAGGTTTATCATTTAGATCTTCAGATTTTGATTCACTTAGTTCAACCGGTTCATCAGGAGCTTCTACTATTTCTTTTTCCGTACTATTACCTGAAATTTCTCCTGTGTCTGCATAAGCTGTGAGTGATTCAATTGCTTTTTCCCTACTTATGTTCTGGATTCTTTCAGCAAATTTGATTGAATCACCATCATGTACGAACTTTGAATTCCAATCCCATTTATTGCTTGAATTATAAATCAGCAAACCTTCAAATCTGGGATCTTTTATTATCGAAATTTTACCTCTGTTTATCTCTTCAACCGGCAGCCCCAAAGCCCTGGCATAATCAGATATACTTATGTTTCTAACTTTATGCTTCTCTACATTATTCAAATTTCTGCTTTCTGTTGATTGTACATTGGCAACTAAAGGTTCCTGATTGTTAATTGCATACATTTTTTCATATGCAGCATTGTATTCACTGGATGAGAGGTAATCCCCTCTTTCTTCTACCAATTTGTCAATCGCTTCTCTCCATTCGATGTTTTCCATCTTTGCAACAAATCGAATGGTATTGCCATAGGTCTTTATCTCTTCCTCTCCATTGGATGAGGACCATGAGTTATTATCTTTGAAAACCGTTAACAAATTACCACCAGCCGCTTCTATCCTGGCAATACTGCTGTCTTCGTACAGGATATTCATTTCGTTTTTGTTTGCATAATCAAGTATACTTATACTATTTGCAACTTCAACTTTTGCATCCTCCCTTCCTTTTTGATTTTGCTTGACCTTTGTACCCGTTTCGGCCATAAGTCTTCCTCCTTTTTAAATAAAAAAAGAACAGTTTATACTGTTCGTCTTAGGGTTACCAGATTTAATATGATCAATATAATACTCCATCTATTATCCTCACTTGAATTTCTATCGCTCCATATCCATTTCATCCTCAATTATGTAGGTACTCATAATTTCCTTGATAGTCAAGCTACTATTCTCTCTTTCCATATCTATATCATCATCTGCCAATACCTCATCATTCTTATCCAGTTCAAGCAACTGGTTTAGTTCTGTCTGGCGCTTGATTTTTTGCGTCAGCTCATCCTCATAAGGAAAAGTTTTGTCACAATTTTTCTGAGCTTCTAACAGATTATCTTGGGCAATACTTAAATTCATTTTAAAGATTTCAAGTTTATCTTCTAGTCCATTTAAAAGATTATCAAGGCGATATATATTACCAACACCACTGGTGCCTAAATCTTGCGTATATGTACGGTTGCCTTCAACGAGGATATTACTTCTATTCTGCGTATTTTCAGTTGATATTGAAAGCAAGCGAAAACCACGATAAGTACCAATTTCTTTTGGTATTTCATTCATGCCCATAATAGCAATTATAGTTTCACCTGCTCTGGCTCTTTCAGTAAATACAGCATTTAAAAGATTTATTTTAAAGCTATCTTCTCCTATTGGATAAGAATCTCTGAGCTTAATATCTTTTTCTGTGGCTTGTATTTTTGCCTTATAATCCGCAATCTGTTCAGGGTATATCCTGTGATATCCTTCCTCGTATTTGTATTTTTCATTCAAAAATCCCGCCTTTAACATCTTAAGTCTAGCAACCTCTGTATCTATGTCCATCTTTTCTTTAATATAAGGGTTACCGGTTGCCAAGGCTTTTACCTCTGCGTAAGACAAAACCGTTTCATCGATATCTTCACAAGTACGATCAACCATCTTATTGGACATAAGCTGTGAAATAAATTTCTGTTTCTGTTCCACCAATTGCCAGTTATACGAATCAAATGTGTCTTTTGTCACGTAACGATACATTGCTACTTCATCATTCATATTTCCCTGGCGTAGAGAGCGCCCGGAACGTTGCTCCAGGTCGCTTGGCCTCCAAGGGCAATCAAGGTCATGTGACGCTACTATCCTATCCTGTACGTTTACCCCTGTTCCCATCTTTGGTGTACTGGCAACGATAACTCTTTCTTTACCATTTCGTAAATATTCAAAAAGCTTTTCCCTTTGTTTATCTGTTTTTGCATCATGTATAAAACATATCTCTTGTTCTGGTATGCCTAGACGAATAAGTTCTTCTTTAATATAAGTATAGATAGACCATCTCTTGTTCTTATTAGGTGTTCCTACATCACAAAAAATAATCTGAGTACCTTTTATCTTCGAACTTTTAAGATATTCTTCATATACAATTGCCGTACATTGGTTTACCTTGCTATCAGGATCATTTGGTGCATTTGGGTCAAGCAATCTGGGATCTGTTCCAAGCAGCCTCGCTTCATTCGTTACCTTTAGCATATTATCAACATACGGCTTTACTGCACCGTTCCTGATATCTTCTGCTCTTTCTGCAAAGCCTGTCATCGCTTTCCGGATATATTCAGATGGTTCAGAAACTATAACTTTGTATTTACCATCCCTCAGTTTTGGTACTGGTAAATTGAGCATTTCAGGTAGCTGAATATCTGCTATCTCTCGGAACATTGTCAATAGCTCCGGCACATTTGTAAATTTAGCAAATCTGTTTTTAAAGCGGTAACCTGTACCCTCTGGTGCTAATTCCAAAGAAGATATTACCTCGCCAAAATTTGCGGCCCAAGCATCAAAATTATCAATTCCTTTTTCTATTAATCTTTCATTTTGTAAGTAACGTTGTATGACATACAATTCAGTCATAGAATTTGATATCGGGGTTGCTGTTGCAAAAACTACCCCTCTTCCATTATTAATTTCTTTAATGTAATGACACTTCATTAACATATCCGTTGACTTCTTAGCCTTACTGGTAGATATTCCTGCCACATTACGCATTTTAGAGAAAACTGGACAATTTTTATAATAATGTGCTTCATCCACAAATAGAGCATCAATACCCAAATCCTCAAAAAATATTGTATTGTCACGTTCACTGTTTCGTAAGGACAATAGTTCAGTTTCTAGGCTCTTCTTAAATTTTTCCATCTGCTTGATGGACCAATTCTCTCCATTTTCTTCATGAATTCTTTCTATAGCAGCCTGAGCTTGTTTTATCTGTCCCTCCAGCATAGCCTGTTCCCGTTCTGGTGAGATTGGGATTTTTTCAAATTGTGTATACCCAAGTATTACAGCATCATAATCACCTGTAGCTATTTTATTGATGAATGTTTTACGATTCAACGGCTCAAAATCATCCGCTGAAGCTACTAATATATTAGCTGCCGGATAAAGCTTTATAAAATCATTTCCAATTTGCATCGTCAGGTGTTTAGGCACACAAAACATACACTTACTGGCAAGACCTACCCTCTTAAGTTCCATGGCACTTGCTATCATTTCAAAGGTTTTGCCGGCTCCAACACAATGAGCTAATAAGGCATTCCCACCATATAAAACCCTAGCAACGGCATTTTTCTGATAGGGTTCCAATATAATTGCCGGGTTCATACCTGGGAATTGCAGATGTGATCCATCATACTCTCGAAGTCTGATATTATTAAATAAATCATTGTATTTTCTAACATACTTTTCACGTCTGTTTATATCAGACCAAAACCACTCTTGAAATTTATCTTTTATGATGCCTTGTTTCTCTCTTGCTAAAATTGTTTCAGCTTTATTGACAACATAATAGAAATTACCATCTTCATTTACCAACCGGTCCTTAACTACAACTGTCTTTAAATTTAGGCTATCTTCTATAATCATATAAGCATTCATACGACTGGTGCCATAGGTTTCCGATGCTCTAATACGGCTGGTAACATCATAAACTTTATTTGTCACAGAATACGCATAAGTGAAACTATTGTAATGAATTGCAGTTACCCTTTGTCCATTCTTTCCGCCCTTTAACCGATAATTATCCGGTGTTTCCAGAAGTTGATACATGAACAGATTAAGATCTTCTTCTTCAATCCAGGTTGTCCCCAACCGGACAGCAATTTCACCTGCCTTTAGGTCTTCTGGCTGCACATTATTCAAAGCTTCTACATTAATTTCAAATACCTTATCATTTTTAGCAAATAGTTCAGCCAGTTTAAGTTTTGCCCGAACATTTCCTGATAAGTATTCATCTGCCGTTTCATAACCAGCATATGGATTTTCCTTATCTTGCTTCTCTGGATTAAGAAAAATTTGTCCAGTTAGATCAATTATAACCTGATCTTCTGTAATACCTGCTAATCCTGCAATATATGGTATATCTACTTTTCCTTTTTCCGTAAGTGATACCATCAAACCTTCTCTGGCTGTCTCTACAAACTCTATTGATTTGTAAGGCTTGATTGTCCTTTTATTAAAGATATCAGCTTTTTCAACTTTATTCTGCTTATTCACATATTCAAGAGAAAGTAGTAATGGATAGTCAGCATCCAACTTAAAGAGCGTATTATTTTTATGGCCTAATACCCCATATTTTTTTACAAAGGTATTATATTGACTATCAAGTTGTTTTTGCAGATTAGAAAGCTCCTCATCAGAACAGTTCTGAAGCTGAGCTTCTATAATTTCTCTGGCTACTATCCTTAGATTTATAAGTCCCATCATCTGCTCTCTTTTTACATCAGATAGAGATATTTCTTTCATAACCGAACTTTCACGGTAATAAATCCTGTTATCAAAAATAGTATAACAGTAGTTTTTAACCTTCGGATCAGCTGGTATTAAGTCTGCTGATACTTCTTCTTTTTCCATAATTACATCGTTCAGATTTTTTATTTTACCCTTAATACTGTGAATAGCTGCCATGAAGTCTTCCTGTAAATGTTCAGTATTCTCATGAATAAGTGTTGTGTAATTACTATCTTCTCCAAACATCCTATTGTCAAAAACCATTTTGCCTAACATCATTTCCGGATGCTCCAAATAATACAGGTTAACTGGTACTTTATCATTCGTAAGTCCTGTAAATACCCAAGACGGTTCCATGACCTGATGTCTTTCTCTTTTCTGCAGGAAAAGTATATCACTGGTTACATCCGTATTTGCTTCTTTAAAGATGTTGTTTGGTAGCCTGATAGCGCCAATCAGATCAGCTCGTTCTGCCAGATATCTACGAAAGGATGGATTTGCTTTATCGAGTGTACCTTTACTCGATATCAAAACAATCAATCCACCAACTCTCACATTGTCCAATGATTTTGCAAAATAATAATCATGGATATGAAAGTTGTATTTGCTATAGTTCTTGTCAAAGACCTTAAAGTCACCAAATGGTACATTACTTATTACCAAATCAAAAAAGTTACCAGGAAGCTTTGATTGTTCATACCCACAAATTTGGATATTTGCTTTCTGATATAATTGTTTTGCAATCCTTCCAGTAAGGCTATCTAATTCAACTCCGTATAACCTAGACTTAACTTCTAGCTCATCAGAGATATGGGAAAAGAACCTTCCGGTGCCAAGAGCCGGCTCTAATATGTTACCTCCCTTAAACCCTAATTGATCTAATGCTTGATATATGCCTTTAATAATCTCTGGTGGAGTGTAAAAGGCTGTTGTTGTAGAAGCTCTTGCACTCTTATATTCCAGATCTGTCAGCAGTTCCTTTAGTGCAAAATACTCATTTGTCCATGTAGTATTTTTCTCATCAAAGGCTGCTGAAAGGCCACCCCATCCAACATAACGATTTAATATAATCTGTTCATCTATTGTGGCAAGGCGCTGTTCATTCTCAATCTCTTTTAAGAGCATTATAGCCGCTACGTTATTAAGGAATTTCTTTTTAGGCCCACCATCACTTGTATCTTCATGATACTTATAATTAATTAGATCGGTGTTATAAATTGGCTGTAGTGTTTTAAGCTGTTTATTTTCGTTCTCTAAATTGTCGACTTCATTATTACTGGTCTTATCAGCAAGAATAGGTACTATGTATTTATCAGCAAGAATCATCTTTTCTAAGATGCTTTCTAATTTGCTCCAATGTATAATTTCATTACTAAACCTTGAATTTTCATACCATGTTACTTTAATACCCATATTATTTATAGTCTGAATACCAATAAACCCTTTAGACCCGTTTTCATCATAAAAGTCAGTTTTCTCATAAGCTTTCTTTAGATATCCTACTTTATCTGTATAAACAGATCCGTTGTTGTAAAGTTGTAATATACCTGACTGACTGCCTTCAAAACCGGTTCCATAATTAATTACATTGATAAGTATTTCATCTGGTAGCATAGCCTGTCCAAAACTTCTACTAACTAAAAAAGAAGAAACCGAATTAGTTTCTTCTTCAATATCTGTATTAAGTTCTTCCAGATTAAGTTTTAATTGTACACTATCTCCTGAAGGACGATTTCCTCGGCTTGATCGTGGATTCTCTGCCTGTGACGATAGGCTTCCATGGTATCCGACGGATTCTTTATGGGTTTTTCCTTCATCATTTGCTCCTGGAGCTGTTCCATCATCTGTTCGGCCCTTTCCTGTATCTTTAACATGGTTTCTACCATTATTCCGTCTACTAGAAGTTGTTGTAATTCTACTGGCTTTTCTTCCTCCCAATACTTCATTGCCAGATTGCCATACTTGGTTAGCTGATTCAGACTCGCTTGATTGTTCTTCTCCTCTTCCACTACTCCGAACCAGAGACCCTCTCTCTCCTCGTATTCCATCTCCATCCCATTTTGTAAGGTTTCGATTTTCCTGTTGTTGACCATTCTGCTTCTCCTTCCTCATTTCTAATACAATATCTTTGCTGGCTAAAAGAATCTCCCTAGCAGTTTTTACGGTATAATAACCAACGGTTCCAATATTCTCAGGTTTAATTTCACCATCATTATGTACCTCAATTCGTGGATCCTGATTTTGATATCTATATTGTACCATGTAATCCACACTGTTAATAATAAAATCTGATAACAAGGCACTTTTTACTTCTAGCTGTTTAGCTTTAGTATAGGCCTGTCTTAGCTGCTCTACAACCATTTGATGACGTATATCATCGGCTGACTGGATATAATCATCAAGATAATGCTGGTTTCTCTTCATAAACTGGTAATTGAATTTCTCAAACTCTTCTTTTGTAATGGCCCAGTCCTTCAGCTTTGGGTTACCTTGCAACTGAGATGCATCAAAAAAATGTGCTACCCCATTATTATTCTTAATCATTACCGGAATACTTTTTTCATTCATTCTGACTTGTTTTCCGATTGCCTTCCAGTCATCATAGGAAGCAAGCTGGGTTAATTGTGGATTCTGAGCATAGGCTGTAACAAGAGTTGCAAAGTCGTATTTGTACATATTTCCAGCATATTGAAGAAAAGCTTTCCACTTATCTGTATCTTCAAGCATTTCTTGTACTGTCTGGTAATATAGCTGTCTTAAATTTTCTAGTTTACTCATATGTCACCTCTCTTAATTGGGATTCCTCCTTTTATAAATCTTCACTGACTTTAAAAACTTATAAAAAAAGAAATAGCATTATACTAATCCGTGTTCGTTTCTGTCATTCCTTCTCGATTCGTTGTTGCTTTTCAAAATTAGCAAATAATAAAACAAAACCACAAACAGAACATATCTGAACTAAATCTTCACATCTTCTGTTATGTGTATCGTGATATGAAGAAATACCAGAAATTTGTTCTTCTTGGGTTTCAATAAAGATATTATTAAATATTTCTCTAAGTTTTTAAACAATTTTCCTCCTTTAAACTAACTCCTTTCTACCGGCGGCTTAACCGCCGGATAAGTTGGTCATTTCATGGCAACAGTTGTGATATGTATATCCAGAAAAAAGATGCTAACAGGTTAATATATTGCATTTAACAATAAAATGAAAAACCAAATAATATCAAAAATAAAAGCAGCAACCATAAATAGCACAATCCAAATACTACGCTTATATTTGGTTGGATTCACCAAAAGAATTAATACTAAAACTGCACAAGTTCCAAAGAATCCAATTCCTGCAACTTCATCATAAATGTACCGCATTATCATTCCCCCGAATAGACCTTAATTATATAGCCCTAAGAATAACCTTCCATTAAATCACTACTTGTGGACATGATGTCCATAAGTTTCATCCTATTTCTAATTCATCTTCTAAGTCAAACATAGATATTTGACCCGACTCTTTTTCATTCCGCCACCTGACTTTCTGCTAATTACTTATTTTGTGAAAAATATAATTCCAAAGCTTTGTCAATAATACTTTCAACTTCTTCAGTTGATTGATTATTGTTGAAGTACTTTTTAACAATATTAGGCTTTACCTTCACTGCCTTAAATCCTGATTTCTCTTGTTTTACATTACTTTCAACTAATATTTTTTTAATAGCAGCTTCATCAAGCTTTCCAGCTTCTTCTGCTTCCCTTAATGCTGAAGCTATATCTGGCGTAATTTTTATTTTGCTATTATTCAATATATCAATTAGATAAAGTTGATTTTCTTCTGTTAGATGAGATAACTGAACTCCAGCTGTAAAGCTAATCATTTTATTGTCAATAAATTTTTTCATTTCATCACAAAGCATATTTATTCTTATATATCTGGCTATCGTCCTGCCATCCAGATTGTATTCTTCCCCTACCTGATCTCTTGAATTGGACTTGTGGACATCATGTCCACAAGTCTCTTCTTCATCTTCTCTATTTGATTCAAGCAACTCTTTAACTTGATTAATAATATCCGTTCTTCTTCCTTGAGATTTTAATGATTTATAGTGCTCGTCAATTACTAATGCCCTTTCAGAATAACTTAAATCTGTGAATGATCTTTGTAATAGATTTGTTTCAATAACAACTAACTTCGCTTCCTCATCAGAAAGACCTTTCATTATAACAATAGGTACTTCCTCTAATCCGGCGGTTATTGCAGCATTCCATCGATTGTGTCCGGCTAAGATTTCAAACTTATTTGTTTCAATATTATAATCTTTAAATTGAACAGAATCACTTATGTATGCTCTTACTATGATAGGCTGCAGTATACCAAACTCTTTAACACTACGCACCATTTCATCAAACTTTCGTCCTGTATAAAGCTTAAACGGATGCTTATTAAAAGGTACAAGGGATTTAGTTGAAGCTTTCATAACCTTGCCCTTTTCATCGTTATTTGTCTCTTTTAATTCACCAAATAGAACATCTAGTGCGGTTAGTTTATTGTCCGACATAATTTATGACCTCCTTGGCTAATTCCAAGTATGCTATCGCTACGGGATTCTCAGGGGTAAAATCTATAATACTAAGCCCTTGATCATCAGATTCACCAACTTTTACAGAGGACGGGATTTTAGTTTCAAATATATTAATACCGGAACCATAAGATTCATTTATATTTCTAAATGTCTTTTTAGATATATTAGTTAATCCGTTAAATTTAGTAAGTAATATACCCTTAATATATAATTTAGTATTAATTCTTTTTAATATTCTAATGAAAGTCCGTAAAAACAATTCTAAACCTTTTGAAGCCAAGTAATTGCTATCAACAGGAATAATAACACTGTCACAAGCTGCCAGAGCATTAATAACCAACATCCCTAAAGAAGGGTTACAATCAATAAGAATATAATCATAATCCCCTCTTAAATCATCAAGTATACTTTTTAGTATATATTCTCGTTCCAAGATACCTACTAACTTCATTTCGGTTGAAGATAATACAATATTGCTCAACAATATGTCAAAATGAGCGGTATGTTTAATGTACTCTTCCTTATCTGGTAACTCCTTCATTTCAATGGCCCTATCCATAAGGTCACCTATCGTAAATTGTTCACTGTCAGTATTCGTATAACCTAATGATGTCGAGAGACTGAACTGAGGATCAAAATCGACTTCTAATACCTTCTTTCCATTTTCAGATAAAGCTCTTCCTAAATTTTTAGTTGTGGTAGTCTTACCCGCTCCACCTTTCTGATTTGCTACAGCGATGATTTCACACATAATTATATCTCTCCTTTTATTTGATTTGACTCATCTCCTTACATATGTATAAGGTGGTGTTGCGCAACACCACCTTATTAGGAGAGAGTATATTCCCCGTCGTGCCGATAGGACAGCAATAAAAAAAGATATTGAAAAGTAATATATACTTTCAATATCTTTAAATTATTAAAATAAGTCTTTAGTTTTCTCTTCTCCAATCATATACTTCTTTTTCAACATTCAAAAGGTGTCCGTTTATTACAACTGTATCTTTATCCTTCCATTCGACTTTAGCTTCAGTTTCTCTATAATTCCAGTATATGGTTTTGGGTTTCTTATTCCTTAAATTGTAATTCAATTCACCTCGTATACAATACGCAACCGTAGCACCACCATTGACCAAATAAGCTTTTAATGTATATTCACCATCTGGTGATACTATCTCCGATATAAGATCTCCTTTTGGAAGTCTATTCATATCATAGAATGCCCAGTATATACCATAAAACACTAGTACACTAATGAGTAATAAAATCAATCCAATTCTTAAAGGTTTTTTCATGATAATCCACTCCATAAAATAAAATATATGAAAAGTATAGTTACATTTAATCTATGTAATATTTATTTTAGTAAAATATTCCGTAACCTACATCAATGTTAGCGTTACTGTATCCATCACTAATGGCTGCTGAATCTCTAGGGTCATCAAAATAGCTACTTACAAATGACCAATCTGATGTTCCAGAAACTATTTGATAAAGACCTGCACCAAATTGAAGATACGACAGAGCAAATCCACAATGCTCCCCCATATAACCAAAATGATGATTTCCGATGTACTCACCAGTTCTGTTGTTATTTAACAACATATAGTAATTATTTAAACCAAGGTATTGTTTTAAGTCCCATGGGCCTCCTGTTTTTACATTCATTATAAATATCGCGTTTCTATAAGCTACTGCAGTGCCACCATTATGAAGAGCTAAAAGATAAAGATAGTCATCATATATTTTATCTGCAACTTTTACATTATCAACATAATAAGCAGCTACTCTCATATCTGTATTATATATCACAGCCATAGGTATATTTAATTCCGCTTCCTTTTGACTTATTTGTTCCAATTTTGTATTGGCTAATTCAGAAAAATACTGAGCTTCTCTATATCTATACACAATAGCTTTAGCTAAAATAAGTTTGTTTTCATTTGTCAACCCATCGATATTACTTAAACTATCATATTGCTGCTTTTCTAAGCTATCCAAAAAGTTATAGGTGGAACCTGTGATATTATTAGTTGCTTTTTTTGAAATACTAAGTTCACTCTTTACTTCATCCGTCATACGTTCAAACAATGCGTCACTGCTTAAGGGCTGTTCTTCTTGTAAGTACATATTTTGATTTGTAAGTGATGTATGCCCATCTAAATTATCGGCTAACACATTTGGTCCGCTAAATATAAACATACCGAAACTACCTATCAATAAAAACACTTTAAGTTTTGTCATATCATCATACTCCTTTTTGCTTGTAATGTAAGATATACTTTTCAAAAGTATTATACCATTTTTATACATTATTTACTATATATTGTTATATTGTTTATAAAATCGTAAGATTTAGTCTGATATATCAGTTTTAAATGTATAGATTGTCACATACATATGTTATAAGAAACTACTAAAATAGTCAATGGACACATATGTCTACTAAAATAAAAAAGAGATTGCTTCTTTCAATCCCTTTTATATAGCACTGTGGCCATTTCTTATACTTGATATCGCACGATTTGATACACAAAATCTTTGATATCACACTTTAATTAATATATTGAAAGTTATTAAGTCTTGTAATCTTATTAACCCAATTACAAATTAAAACAATAGACTCATAATTTACATTATGCTTTGGCGCCCCCCTGCACGGCCGCCTACAACCGTTTTACCTTTCAGATTATCCCAGGCAAAAGTTTCGTTCTTATCCCTGGTTACTAAGAAATTCCCAGCACGCTGAGTTAACTGGGCAAAGTTCACTACATAATCTTCTTTTCCTTCATTATATACGTAAACTGTTGCCTCCGGACCCATAAAACCAATATCTGCATCTCCGCTGAGGACAGCTGTCATCGTCTTGTCGGCGCCAAGTCCGTTTACAAGTGCCAAATCAATACCTTCGTCCTTAAAATATCCCAGTTCAATTGCCGCATATTGAGGAGCATAGAAAATGGAATGAGCTACTTCGTTTAATTGTACCTTGGTCATACTACCATCATTCTTAGCACAGCCGGGTAAAAATACCGCTACAAGCAGAATGACTGCCAGTACTGCGATTCCCTTTCTCTTCATTGCATCTCTCCTTGTAACTTAAGCTTACAATATGTATATTTTTACAAGAATGATTTTGTGCATGTCTATGCCAGATTTACTTCATCATTTATAAGTTCAAACAATACATCACTGCTTAATGGTTGTTCTTCTTGGTAAGTATTTTGAGTTGTAAGTGCTGTAGGCTCATCTAAATTCTGCAAATTATAAATTACTTCCCTAGAAATTCATCGAGCAATTTAAAAAACAAATCAAATGCTTCGTTTTCTGAAGATGAATGAAATTCAATGATATTGTCCCATGATTGCGAAAAAGTTATCTGATACTTTTTAGCCACAAAATCTTGAAAAGAACCATTAGTAAACCAATTTGTACTTCCTTCAATTTCTTTGTTCGTACCTTCTCGTCCAATCAAAAATCCCAATATAAAGTTTGATAAATGAGTGAGGTTTCTTCTGTTACCAAAATATAATACAGGTTTGTTACGTATTTTATATAAAAATTCAATTAAATCATTCATAAACATCCTCCAATATGCATTGTGCTCTGATGCCCGTAGCACGCTGAGTTATCAGCGCAAAGTTCATCACATAGTCATCTTTTCCTCTATAATATATATGTAAACTGCTGCTTCTGGTCCCATAAAATCGATATCTGTGCCAAACTAGCTTTCATAAATTTTGCTATTTAATTTTTATTTAAATCTTTCATTTCACCTTTTAACATAATCTTTAATACATCACGCCATACCTCAGCATTTGTAGTATACTCATTGTCTTTTCTCAAATCCGGATTATACGAAAGCTCAGTATATTCTGCGACTTTTACTTCATTATTAGTTGAAAACTCCAGGAATCTTTTTGCCCCGTCTTTATAAGCAAAAGTAAGACTAATACCATTGTCGCTTGAGCCAGTTTTTTCGGGCTCCTCAGCTTCCATCTCATCTTTTGAATCAGTGTCATACTCCGTATATTCTGTACTCTTAAGTAGTTTCATAAGTTCATTTATTTGTTTTTCAGTCTTTAATGTATATTGAATATCAATACGCATAGTTATTATCGACTCTATATCTTCTATATCTATAAATAAATTATTTATATCTGATTTAGATTCCTCTGTATTATTCTTATTCGTATCTTCTATTTCAGTTTTCTTGCTACTACAAGCGAATAAACTCATCATGATTAAGAAACAAGATAAGGATATTAATAATTTTTTCATAGATACCTCCAGACTATTTTTATCATATATTAAACTTTGGGTAATAAATTGAAGAGTACTGATACAAAAGATAAGTTGAAATCTGAGGAGACCGAAAAAACTTGCTCAAGGGGTAATATCCTTTAATTTCCATATATTAGATTCAAAAGTATCATTAACATAAAGAAATGACACACCATCATAACCAACCAAATAATCTGTTAAATAATCTTGAAACACCATCAAATTAGAATTTTTTTACATCACCTAATATACTTTACATTTAACTGCCAAAATAGTCAATAGATACATGCGTCTATTGACTATTTTAGTAGTTGTTCGTTTTATTCAGTATAACATACTCTCAACATTACTGATTATCCGCTAATTTAATTTCTGAAACAATTCACACTGCACTCTTTGCCTAAATAATACATGCATTCAAAGGTCTATATATTCTAGCTTGTGCAGCCATTTTTGGAATAAAGATAGCTGTAAAGAATTCCATGTCTTATCTCGTCCGTTATGATTTCAATCATCATATTAATATGCTCGGGATATTGCATAGCATAGAGAATTTTACGATACTTCTGTACAGCATTCTGCTCTCCCATAAGCGCATGGGACAGACCATCGCAATAACTCTCCGGAGGAACGAACTGTTCACCAGGGGTCGGCTGGGGCATTATACCGGTTAACTCATAGAACAGCTGTTTAAATAATGCAAAGTGGCCGATTTCATCATCACGGATTCCGGATATGATCTGTCTGTCATCCTCTGAATCTGCCTGCCCGATGAGCCAGGTATAAAATGCTCTGTCCTCGGTTTCACCGGAAAGTGCATGTTCGATCAAATCCAGTGCATTCGTGAAATTTTGCGGATAAGTAAATTTATCGCCGGGCTGAGGCTGCTGTACTGTCATTGATTCATCCACCCTTTGCATATAAGGGGTGGTATACCCATAATTATAGGAATCAAAATTACCGTTTTTATTATAATTCAAAGTTTTTCTCCTGAAAAAAATGCTCTAACTATTATATGAGGCTTTCAGGAAGCATGTGATTATCATAGACCATATATCCTTCTTATCCTTTTCGAAGTTTATGAAATAATTTTATTGGTTCATACCACAACACTGCCAGCATTGCAATCCCGAATGAACCAAAGAACTGTCCTGGCGAAAGAGGTGCCAGTTTTAATAAACCAGAGAGAGGAGTAAAGAGGATAATAACAAGCATAAGCAGCGTTCCAATATTGGCAATCCACATGACTCGGTCTTTGATAAGACGATTTATTGTTTGGAATATAAAATCATTCTCTGAGCTATTAACCTGAACTATCAGCAGATTAGCAAGCATAAGTATAGTAATTCCCATGGAGCGTGCAACCGATGCATTCTCTGGATTGCCAGCGAGGGTAACATAATAGGTTCCAAAGGATGCCAGAAATATTGTAATCCCCTGTAAAATACTTTTAAGCATGATGTGTACATTTAAAAGTTTTTCGCCAGAGTCCCGTGGCTTACGTTCCATTAAGTCAGTTTCAGCCGGCTGACGCTCTAATATAATGGAACAGGTGGGATCTATGAGCAGTTCTAATAAAACAACGTGCAGGGGAAGCAATAACAGGGCAGAGGGGGTTACATGAAGCACTGGGGCCAATAATGATGCAAAAGCTATAGGGATATGAATTGTAAAAACATATCCGACAGCTTTACGGATATTATCAAATATTCTTCTCCCATCCTTTATTGTTTCTACAATTGTGTTGAAATTATCATCCAGCAATATAAGATCAGCAGCTTCTCTAGATACCTCACTGCCACGCTTCCCCATAGCGATGCCAATATCGGCATACTTTAGTGCCGGTGCATCATTTACACCGTCACCTGTCATAGCCACAATCTCACCATTTGCTTTAAATGCTTTCACTATTCGCATTTTATGCTCAGGAATTACACGGGAAAAGATTGACACTTTCTTTACCGCCTCCTTCAGCTCTTCTTCAGTCATATCATTAAGCATGTCACCGGTAATGATATTATCCTTATGCTCCATGCCGATTTTTTCTGCGATGGTAGAGGCAGTAATCCCATTATCCCCGGTAATCATGACGATTCGTATGCCGGCCTTACGGCACATTTCTACATCCTCTTTGACACCCTCTCTTGGCGGGTCAGCAAGACCTATCAAACCGCAAAGGTTCAATCTGCATTCCATAATCGACAGTGGAATCTCGGACTCTGACTTAAGCATAACTGCAGCTACTGCGATTACACGCAGCCCCTCTTTGGACATTTCTAGAACCTTATTCCATGCAAGTTCTCTGTCTTGAGACGTCATGCTGCATATTGATAAGATTCCTTCCGGTGAACCCTTAGCAGCTATCATATATTTTTCATTCCTGCGCCAAACATGCCCCATCATCTTTAATTCATTGGTAAATGCATATTCATTCACCAATTCTCCGTCAAAAAGGGTTTCCTTTGAGATTCCATGGTCATCACAGTAAGCCAGTATTGCTTTTTCCATTGGGTCATAAGCATCCGTTTCACAAGCGAGACCCATTACTTCCAGAAGGGTATGTTCATCCCCCTCCGGTGTCCAGGTATTTTGTACCGTCATTTGGTTCATTGTGATAGTACCTGTTTTATCAACACATAATACCGATACTAAGCCTAAGGTTTCAACAGATGGTAATTTGCGGACAAGTGAATGCTTTTTGGCAAGCCGCCATGCTCCCATAGATAGAAAAACGGTCATAATCACAGGAAATTCTTCCGGAATCATTGCCATTGCAAGGGTGATACCGGAAAGAATGCTCTCGGTCAAGCGTGGTCCGGGGGTATGATCAGTCAGGTTTAAGTAAGTAAAAACGCCGACTAAGGCAAAAAATCCAACTGCAATTACAGCACATACTTTTATCAATCTTCCGGTCTGCTTCTGAAGCGGTGTTAGTTCATCGCCAGCTGTTGCTACATTTACTCCGATTTTCCCGTATTCGGTTGCCGCTCCAATCTTATCCACACAGATTATACCGTTTCCCTGTATTACCAGTGTGCCGGCGTAACAATAGTCCTTTCGCCAATAATCATCTGTTGACTCTGTCTTATCCTTTACATTCTTCCAGACTCCTTCTGTTTCACCGGTAAGAGAGGATTCATCTACTTGAAGGTCATTGCACTTAATCACAATTCCATCTGCCGGGATTTTAACACCTTCGTAAATCATCATTAAATCGCCCGGAACAAGATCCTCACTAGCAATTACCATCTCTTCCCCATCCCTTATAACAGTGACATGAGGAGCTGACAAATCCTTGAGCGCATTCAGAGTTTTATCGGTTTTCCACTCCTGAATTATATCAATGCTAATAATTCCAATGACGAATATCAGCATGATAGCACCATCTCTGGGTTCACCAAGGATAAAATAAATTACAGCTGCTGCAATCAATAAAAGGAACATCGGTTCAGACATAATATGAAGAACTTTTCTTATAAAGTTCTCATGCTTATCAGGTGTCAGTACATTTTTTCCGAATTGCAATTGCAATTCAACTACTTCTGCGGTTGTTAATCCTGTTCTGTTTTTCATGATTTTTGTCATAAAAGAATCCTCCGTTTTCGTCTATTACGGTTTTTGAATTTCTCTTATGGCACTCCATTATAGGTCCATCTTCTGTTCCATGGTATAAAAAAACACACCTATGGAACATAACAACTGTCCCACAGATGTGCACAAGACGGCAATCTGCTGCTACTAAATTCGTAGCCCGGCCCCATAAACCCTACAATGCAGGATTTATCGCCTGCTCAGTTTGTACTGTTGATCTTGCATTCATTTTATAGAATGTAATGCAGCGCAAAGAGATTACCCTGTATTATATGCATCACACCTATTTCTGTCTACAAAATTATGAACTAATTACTAATTAATGCCCACTTATTCCCATGAATCTATTTCAATGACTGTTTAGAGGAGGATATGCATATATATTATTTAGAACAAGATTTTAAGAGGCTATATGGATATATATGTAGTGCAAGAAGGGGATACAATATCCTCAATAGCAGAACAATATAAAGTCACCGTAGATCAGTTACTTATTGATAACGGACTTGAAAATGCAGATAATCTTGTGATTGGTCAAACCATTGTCATCGCATATCCCCGCCAGACATATACAGTCCAAGAAGGAGATAGTATAAGCAGCATTGCCCATAGCTTTGGTATTACGATTAATCAGCTATTAAGAAATAATCCCTCATTGAATGACAGAGAATTTATATATCCGGGGGATATCCTTGTGATAAGCTACAATACAATAAGAGAAATCTCAACCAATGGTTTTGTATATCCTTATGTAAGTATGGATATTCTCAAAAGGTCCTTACCATATTTGACCTTCTTATCCATCTTTAATTATAGAGTAACAGAAAAGGGTAATATCATTTCATATGGCGACGATACTGAAATTATTAGATTAGCAAAGGCTTATGGAACATTGCCATTACTAATGATATCTACCCTGACACCACAGGGTGAAACGAATTTAGAAATTGTCTATGAAGTATTACTTAATGAAGAATATCAGGCTAATCTTATAAATACTGCCTTAAACTTGTTAACAGAAAAGGGACTTAGCGGAGTTAATCTTGTTATCTCCAGCATAAATTTAACGAATCAGAATTTATATATTAAACTGATAAATAAATTCTTTAATTTGCTTAATGATAAAGGATTTTTATTATTCGTAACGATTAATCCCAATATTAAGGTTGAAGATGGGAACTTTACCTTTGAAAAGCTTGATTATAAATCAATTGCCGAAATTGTTTACAGGTTAATTTTTATACAATATTATTGGGGAGTTAATAAGAATCCCCCAGCACCAGTAAGTTCAATAGCTGCTTTGCGTGCCTTTATGGATTACATTACATCAATAACCAGTGCTAGAAATATCTCCATAGGAAAACAATTAATTGCTTATGATTGGGCCCTTCCCTATAAAGAAGGAGAAACAATAGCACATGCACTTACTCTGAATTCAGCGATTGCTCTAGCAAGCGATACCAGTTCCCAGATTCTATTCGATGAGGTATCACTAACTCCGTATTTTTACTATTACTCCTCCTTTACAGGGGAGTCCTTCGAGCATATTGTATGGTCCATTGATGCCAGAAGTATAAAAGCCAATGATGATTTGATCATAGATTATGGAATAAAGGGCTCGGGTATTTGGAACCTAATGGTTTACTATCAACAGCTGTGGACTATTATGATATCCGAATTTGATATTATTAAACTGCTTCCCGAGAAGTTTCAATAGTACAAAAAATCCAAGGGTTCCAGAACTTATCAATAATTCTGGAACCCTTGGATTTTTTAGAACAAATAAAATTATATTTTAAATTTTGCTACTGCCTGACCCATTTCTTTTGTTAAATCACCAAGATTAACTGCTGATGCAGCTACATCCTCTGTGGATTTTGCGATTTCCTCCGTGGAGGCTGCAATTTCTTCTGAAGATGCTGAGGTTTCTTCTGATATTGCAGAGATATCTTCAATTTTGCTCATGATGTCATTTTTCTCTGATTTAATTAAATTAGCGGATTGATTAACCGTATCGATCTTAGGTATGATTTCATTTACCGCATCTATAATAGCCTGGAAAGATATAAGCGTAGACTCTATAGCCTCTGATTGATTTGTAAATTCCTTGCTTACAAAACCGGCAGTGTCTATCATAACTTTACTTTCTGTCTGAATATTACTAATTAAATCTGAAATACTAACCGCTGAAGTTCTTGACTGTTCAGCTAGTTTACGGATTTCTTCCGCAACAACTGCAAAGCCCTTGCCGGACTCACCTGCTCTGGCAGCTTCAATGGCAGCATTTAATGACAAAAGGTTAGTCTGCTCTGATATCGAATTAATTAAATTTGTAATTTCATTTATTTTGCTTATGTTTAAGTTAAGATTCGTTATTCCGCTCTTAAAATCTGAAAAAGTTGTATTTAAATCAGCCAAAGACTTTGCCAGGTTTTGCATATTGGTATTACTTTCCTTTGAAGAAAGATAGATATCATTGGCATTTGTATCTACTGTTTTTATATCAGAGGTTATTCGATCAATATTAGAACCGAATACACTGATACCTTGTGCTATATCCGCTAAGGCATCTGTCTGTGAGACGGTACCTCTTGCAACTTCTTGAATAGAATTTGTCATTACATTGGTCGAAGCACTCATTTCCAACGACACGGCTGACAGACTCTCCGCATCTTTATCAATTTGTGCTGAATTGTTAATAATTAAACCAAGCATTTCTTTTAAGGATTTTTGCATAACACTAATACCGTTTAACATTTGCCCGACTTCATCTTTTATCCTTAGATGTTTTTCACTGATCTCAACCGTAAAATCCCCCTGAGCCATTGGTTGCATATAATTTACTGCGACTTTAATACCCCTGGTAATACTTCCGGAAATAAAGTAAATAAGTATGCTTGAAATGATTAAAAACACGACTGCCATTACGATACAGACGGTAATGAGAGAGGTAAGCTCTGAGAGCAACTCACTATCTTTTACTGTAACAGCTAAAGACCAGCCTGTACTGCCCACGGAAGTGAATACCATGAATTTATTTACACCATTATAATAATATTTACCATAACCCGATTCACCAGCAATCATTCTCTTTTCCAACTTAACTAGAGACGCAAGCTCCGGATTTTGCTTCACATTTTCAAGATCATTATCCTGCTTATCAACTAATTCTTGAGTATAATGTGCAATTTTTACGCCATCCTTATTAAGCATGAAAGCTTTTCCGGATTTACCAAAGGTAATTGCATTTACGATGTTACTAATTTCGCTTCCGTCCTTTACAGCAGTTAAAACACCTGTTACTTTTCCTTCCTTCATTATAGGTACTGCATATATTTCAACGATAATACCCTCTGTTTTACTTATCAAAGGATCTGAAGCATTGGATTCCCCTTTACTTGCTTTTTGAAAATACTCTCTGTCTGCTACATTTGTATTCGTACCATTACTAAAGATTGTATTGCCTTCAAGATCAGCTAATCCAACCTTTAAATACCCATTCTTTTCGATAGCATCTGAAAAATGTGTCAATTTCTCTTCCATGCTGCTAGTATCGTCCATTAGGAATTCGCTTTGTGCCAGCGTCTCTAAAACTGAAATCTGCCAGTTAATTTTACTTTCAACGACCTCGGCCCCCTGCTCTACCATTGCCTCCATTGTTTTTTCTGCTGTCTTTTCTAATGCACTGCGTGCACTGATAACAGATAATACACTTACCCCGGTAATTGCTAGAAAAAGTAATACTGCCGTAAATAGGTATAGTTTTGTTCGAATGCTTTTCATCCTTAATCCCCTTATTAATATTAGTATTTTAAATATCACTTCACAAATATATCATATTACCACATTATATTTTATTTTTCGACAATTATAATTAAAAAAAATAATTTTTCGTAATCGCTTCTAACAGTTGATAAATTCAAATTTAACCTTACTGACGTATTTTTAAGTATTTCATAACTTTACCACCCTCTGATTATTTTAGTGAAAATTAAAAATTTAGTAATTAATTACATTTTTTGTCTTTTGTTCAAAACCCCCTTAATTTCATCAATAGTACTAGTTTACCATTAATTTATTCAATAAACCATGGTATAATATTCCATTTATCATAAAATATGCACTAAAATTTTAATTTTATATTTATCATATTTGTATATAATTATAATAATAATCATTACTTATATTAAGTTACAATTAAATAATAAGTATAGTAAAAATCTTTTGATTACCGATAGAAAGTAACAGAAAAAAGATATTGAGAAATTTCATTCAATATCTTTCAAAATTTATTAAAGCTGCAATCCCAGAGATTACAGCTTAAGATTCCTACATATTAAATTTCTTTATCACACATGCAAATCGGCGGAATACTTTGAACAAAGTTAAAAACATTTTCCGGGTCGTAACGTTCTTTTATTAGACGAAGCCTTTCAAAATTACCGCCATAATATTCCTCACCATAATTTCTTATACATAAATCAGGGACATTAACATAGGAACCGGTTATATAGGGCTGCAGTCTTGTACGAGTCTGTTCGACTAGTCTAATGCTCTTTCGCGTTTCACAATCATCCGTCCATGAGGCATCCCATTCCATATAATATCTCGTGTTACGCCAGAAAAATGCTGTATCTTCAGGTGGTATCTGATTCATTACCCCTCCGGAGTTCAGGAAGAAGAAATTGGATTCGGTTCCGGTAGCTTTTTCAAGAAAGTCTCTCATAGCTGCAATCCCCTCTTCCGGTACATAATTCTCAACCCAAGCTGATGACCAAGTACTCTTTTGTGAGTCAAACAGAGGCTCATTCGGTGCCCAAAAGTCAATTGCTTCTAATAATGTAACCTCATCCACAAACACCTTAATTGGTGCACCTGTATTGGTTAATGGTAAGATAATTCTTTCCAATTCCTCAGCTGAGCCAAGGAATATTCCTTGGGAGTGCAGTAAACCATTGGTTTTTGAGTATGCCTCTAAGATGGTACCAAGTCTGGTATCTACAAAAGATGCCCACCTTTGCCAGGCATCAATAACTTCATTTAACTGTTCCCAAGGCCAGACTACTTCAAATATTCCGACTTTACAGGGAGCAGTTCTTACTTTAAACGTGTAAGAGGTTATGATTCCGAAATTACCTCCTCCACCACCGCGAATAGCCCAAAAAAGGTCAGAATTTTCGCAAGCATTCACCTGCAGAATTCTTCCATAGGCATCCACTAAGGTAACACCCAGAATATTATCGGAAATCAATCCAGCAGTGCGCTGTATCGCAGTGATTCCCCCGCCGGGGCTTATACCGCCTATACCTACGGTTGAGCTGTCACCAAAAGGTGCCAGGATACCTTCTCTTGCAAGCATTCTTACAAGCTGACCTACACGTATTCCTGCTTGAACTTTTGCTATATTGTTTTCCTTGTCAAGCATGACATTTCTCATATGACTGGTATCTATAACAATTCCGCCATCGGTTTGGGAAAAATCTTTTGCTAGCGCATGCCTGCCGCTTCGCATACGAATGGGTACTTTATTCTCACGAGCCCATTTAACAGCATTTGACACATCTTCATCGTTTTGAGCAAAAACAAATACGATGGGAAATGCGTTAGTAAACGGATTCCAATTCATGCGGGCCTGCTGGTATTCCGGGTCATTTGGGTAAACTACCATTCCGGTCAATTTTGTATTATGATTCATTTAGTCACCCTCTATTTATAATTGGCTTCTTATTAGTTTATTCAACATAATAAATATAGCCATATTATTATATGTACTACTATTTACCCGGTTCCACTCTTTCGACATAATTCAGGTTCCGACAGTTCATAGCAGACACATGGTAATCCAATTAGAGAATGTCTTTCTTTATCATAATATCTATTAGAAAACGCCTAACAACTAGCTTTTAGAAAATTCGTAAAATAACTGTATCAGAAGGGTTATGTTCTCACTTTCACTTCTTGTTCTTAACCCAATTCGATAGGCATCTTTTCTAACACCATAATGATTCTCTACAGAAAACTCCTCCAGGTTATACTCCAAAATACTGTTTTCATAAGCTATCAGCAGCTGGCCCTTCTCTCCTGCTATAGAAAGCTTTCCCCCTTCTAAAAGAACAGGACGGATATAGGTTACAAAGCTTTCTTCCAGTGCAACGGCATTTGCTGCTTTTACGGAATCTGTTAATTTAATTCCCCTCTTATCCATCTCTGACCTTAGGGTACGTCTTAAGCTTATCAGTTCCGGTACAGGATATAACTTCCCAAGTTCCATGGTGATTTCTGCGAAATCATCCTTTCGTATAACCTGCTCCACTCTACATTTTTCTGGTGTCGATATCTGTTCCTGTCCCTGTAGGAGGGGCAGATTATGATACCTTGACCTGGTATGTACATGCTCATAGCGTTTCTCACCAAAATAGTCCGCCGTATATTTGCCAGCTCCCAGATCAGCCAGCAGCAATTCTCCGTCTATGGCAAATAGAAAGCTGCCTGTGTCGTTATGATTGTGCTGTTCTTGGTTATTACCGCCTTTGACAGCAAAAAAGTATCCATCTTTCCTTTGAAGAAGCCACTGGCGGCTTTCAAGATAGACTGCCTCTTTCCCAAGTTCTGTATGAAATATCCGGCTGTCTGTCCACCACAAATCCCGGCTGATATGAGCAAACCGAAAGCAATGATCAAAGTCAAAGGATGTAATCTGTGTACAAGCAGGCATTTCTACTTCGTATTCCTGCTGCAGATAGGATAGCAGGCCTGTAGGAAGAAGCGTTTTTTCAGGAACATCTGAAAATGGTACAAAAGAAGACTCATTCATTTGTACAACACTTGGAAATTCAGCCAATTTCCTGAGCTTTACCAACACCTTCTCTTCTATATGAAAGCTTGTATCCAGTTCTTTTCGCATAGCTATGTAATAAGTGTAATATCCAAATCCATAGACCCAGTATCCAATCCCCTCTTCACAAGCTCCATCCTCGCCAAAACTATTCAGATAATGAACCAGGCTTTCGTCTACTTTCTTTAAGAGCTTTTCTTTCCTCTCCCCCTGTTCCAATAATAATGCCGCCATACCAATACAACCGTTGCACACAGCACACCAGTTGCTTTGCACTGTCTCCCACCACCAATTCTTACGAAGAAAAGGTTCAAATATACGTTCTGAAATCTGCCTTCTTATATGTCCTTGTAAAAACGGATGGATTTTATCTGCGTGGATGGATAACAGCTCTGCTAAGGTATCAGCTGTTTCCGCAGCAAATAAATCTATCTGAAACTCCGGGCTTTCAAGGAACCCCTCCTTATTCTGAGGCAGATGAGCTGCAACACACCAGGAAAATTCATTGGTTACAGACCACAAGAGCTCCTGAAAATAATTCAGTATTTCCTCGTACTGTTCTTCTGTATTCCGGTGATATTGCAGATATAAACCAAAGGCTGCCAACTGTTTTCTTCTCTCAAAATAAACCGCCTCTGACTCTGCTCTGCTGCCCTGTTCAATGAACTTACGATAGCCGGAAAAAAGAGACTGCGGAATACTTCTGCCTAGGTTCTGCTTTACATATTCGTCGATTTGCATTCTTAAACTGAGAGTATCCCCACTGCATTCCCATCCCTGCCTTTGCATAATCATACACCTGCCTTATACTATTCTCATTGTATTTTTACCAATGGGATTCTTATTTTAACGGAAGTTCCAATGTTTTTCCTCGATTCAATTGAAACTCCGTATTCTTTTCCAAATACAATTTTAATTCGTTGATTCACATTATATATGCCGATATGATCTTCTGACAGGCTGGACCTGTCATTTAGTTTCTGATTGATTTCCGATACCAGGACCGAATCCATCCCAACACCATTATCGCTTACTGTCAGTACAATTTCCTGTTCACTTGAGATGACCTGAATCTTTAGCAACCCGCCTTTTCCTTTAGGCTTGATTCCATGATATACCGCGTTTTCTATAATTGGCTGCAGGCATATCTTGATGATGGAATATTGCTTTACCTTCTCATCAATCTCCCATTTGGATTCAAAGACATCTCCGTAACGCAAGGCAAGTATATCCAGGTAGTTTATAGTGTTTTCTATTTCCTGCTCAATAGAAATAATGTAATCTCCCATGTAAACATTATTACGGAAAAGCCGTGCTAAACTGTTGACTGCTTTTGATACCTTATTCTCACTCTTACTTAAGTCAAAGGCCATCCAGTTAATTGTTTCCAGTGTATTATATAAGAAATGGGGATTAATCTGGGATTGTAGCATTGCAAATTGTGACTGCTCAAGCATTTTCAATTTGCTGTCCAGTTCATCTTTCATTTTTTCATTGGTCTGTATCTGCTTTAAAATAGTGCTGATGATATATCTAAGTTCATTCAATCTAGCATTCCGGCTGTCACCATGAGTACTAAATCGCTCCGGCTCCTCTAATACTGCTATAATTTCCGCTACCGGCTTATAGCTGCGAATCGCTGTAAAAAAAGCAAATACAAGGCTTAATATAACTAACAGAATACTCAGAATTACGATTTGCAGCTTCAACTGGTCCAGTTTATTCTGGTATAGAAGCATCGAGGTCCGGCTGACATAGGTAAACCCAAACTTCGTGGAAGGAATAACGGATACGACGGAGTTCATACCATCAATATTTTTGATAACAGAACCGGTGCTGTCGCTTTTTAGTATATTCTTCAAATAAGGGGTATCTTTTGAGGCGGCTCCAAACAAATCTTCCTTGCTGGACATAATTATATTGCCTGTATTATTGATTAAGAAAATATCACTTTGATTCTGATATTTTTCTGTAGTAATGATATTATGCAGCTTCTCACTGTTGATATTTAATACAACCGCTCCTCTTTTAACTTTATCAATAATAATAGGCTTGATAATGGTTATAAGCTTTGGGTAATTACCATTTTTAAGCCTGGGTATTGTACTGCCGGAAACATCCTCAAGGTTGTTATATTCCTCCATCCAGGAGATGTCCTTTAGCTCCTTAATCGGACTTTTTCTTTCTCCGATATAAACGGACTTGTTGTATTCGGAATAGACATAAATGGAATCTATATACTTATAAATCAAAGGAAGAGCTCTCACCAACTGGGTAAACTCTCTCATAGATTTGCTGTTTATATTGGAAAACCAGTCATTTACCATAAACATCTGAACATTATCGTTATAGGAGATATAAGTACACAGCATATCGCAATCGCTTAGTATACTGTCTGAAATATCTCTTACACCATAAAGCAAAGAATTGTTCTCCATAATAATTTCTTCTTTTGCCACATGTTCCATATTCCGGTAGTACAAATCGCTAAGTATAAAAAAAGGAATGGAAAACATAATAAAAACCAATAAAAAAGTTCGAATGAACATGCTGTTGAATTTGAAGTTTTTAATATATGACCATGTGCTGTTTTTCTTCTTCACACTTATGCCATTCCTTCCTTTATAAACCAGGTCTGTGCCCCCTGGCAAGCACAAACCTGGTTTATAAATATACTCTTGTCCTACCTGTTGCTTATGAATCGGCGTGCGTAATCCTTTGGTGTATAGTTGTAGTATTCTTTAAAGATTCGTGTAAAATAACTTGGATCATGATACCCGCAGGCTTCACTGATTTCTGTAACCTTCTTGTTTTTTTCAAGTAATCTGACCGCCTGCTCCATACGAACTCTTAACAGATAATTACTAAAGGTCTCACCTGTCTGCTTTTTAAAAAATCGGCTGAAATATACTGTACTAAAAAACATTTTATCAGCGACATCCTGCAAAGAGATATCCTCTTGTAAATGCTCCTGCACATAATCCTTAATATCCTGCAGCAAAAATACATTGGGTGCTTCTTCTTCCACTAACAACAGGTGGAATATTTTCTCGAGAATCTCGAGGGCACATAATTTTATCTCATTCACATCTTCCAAGGCTAGCAGCTGGTTTAAGTTAAATTTGTCCGCATTCAGCTGGATTTTCAGATACAGATTGAACTTGTCAAAAATAATTTCGTATAAGTCATAAAAATATTGATTTATTTTTGAAACCGGATTGTCCTTGACATCCTCAAAAACTGACAAAAGTATATTCTGCGCTTCTATTTTTTTATTGGATAAAATATTAGAATAAAGCAGCTTGATCTTATCCATAAAAAGCACCTGGTCTTTTCTGGATTTCATCTGTTCCAGTTCCGTTTTCATTTTCACCAGTACATCCTTAAATTCCGCAAAATCCGTAGGTTTTAGGATATAATATTTCACTCCATATTGTATGGCTGATCTGGCATATTCAAATTCTCTGTAACCACTTAATAAAATCACTTTTACGCTAGGTTTATTTTCAAAAATATATTTTGCAAGCTCGATACCGGATATGTGAGGCATCTTAATATCCGATACCACTAAATCAACATCATTGGTTTTTAAAAAATCCACCGCTTCTGCGCCGTCACAAAAGTTGTGTATAACTTCAAAATCTTCTATTTCAGAATTGATGAAATTCGTAATCCCACTACGTATAACTAGTTCGTCATCTACTACGATTACCCGATACATACCTCATCTCCTCGCCAAGAGCTGCTCTAAGTCTTAAAATTCATTATAATACTATAGCACACTGGACATTATACTTCTACTGAGAATTCTTTTCTACCTTCTATATGCTCTATAAACACTTTTTTGTCTCTGTTTTTTATGGTGATGTGATATTTACAGCCCCTAAAGACTCTCTCTATCCGGATATTCTCCCAGTCTTTTGGTATACAAGGAGCTATCTCAAGACCTTCCCACCTTGGTTTGACTCCTAATAAATACTGGGTAGCTGCCAGATACATCCAAGCTGCCGTACCGGTAAGCCAGGAAACATTCGCCAGACCGAATTTATCACTCTCCGGTCCGAATATGTTGGAGGCATATACATAGGGCTCGGCCTTGTACCGGTATTCTCCTGCTCTGGATTGAACCACCATCGGCAATAACTGATGGTAATACTCATAGGCCAAGTCACTTCTGCCTAACATACATTCGGCAATAATAGCCCAGGTATTGGCATGACAGAAGACGCTGCCGTTCTCCCCGCAGCCTTTGTTATAATAGGTAAGGGGGTCTTCCTTGGAAGGATAATCCTTCATGGCAGGGTGTATTTTCTTAATGCCAAATTCCGTATTAAGATACTTTCTCACACTATCCATTGCCTGAACTTGTTTGGCGGGATCTCCCATACCGCTGATAACTGCCCAGCTCTGGGTATTCAGCCAGATTTTTGCCTGTTCTTCGGCCTCAGATCCGATAAAGGTTCCCTCATCCGTGATACATCTCCTGAACCATTGACCATCCCAAGCCACAGTATTTATCAGTTGCTTTTGCTCTTCGTAGGTCCTGTTGTATTCTGATGCCTCTTCCCCCATAAGTTCTGCTATCTGAGACATCATATTTAGTACAGTACCAAACTGCATGGAGGTCCAGATACTCTCACCTTTTCCTTCACGGCATACCTTGTATAGCATATCATTCCAGTCTGAGGAAAGCATTAAAGGAAACCCTTTTTCACCAAGGTGTTTCTTTGTAAAAGCAATGGATCTTTTGATATGTCCCCATACAGTGCCATTTTCACCACCGTCATAATAGGGCAACTCTGTAAACAGATAATCAAGCTTACCCTCTTCCATGACAATATGGTAAACATCCATTACCAGCCATAGGTGATTATCCGAATGGATACGCTTTACCGGCTCCCACCCTTCTGTGGGGAAAAAGTAATGGTTACAGTGTCCGTCCTGGTATTGCTGGGTAAATAATAAATTTAATTTATCTTTTGCCCTCTTTGTATCAAAGGGTATCATGGCTAGAATATCCTGCGCCGTATCTCTGACACCGACGCCGCGAAAGGTTCCGGTAGCATAGTAGCTGATATTGCGGGAGAACTGAAAATTCCGCTCCATCTGATAGGGATTCCAGATATTAATCATTGTTTCTGCTTCCTTATCCGGCAGCTCACATTGAAACTTCTCTAAAAACTCATCCCAATCCTGCTTTAGCGCTTCCATTGATTTGGATATAAAGTTCTTCTGCCTGCAGTTTTTTACGGAAGCAAGGATTTCCTCTTCTGTCATGGCTGTTCCAAGGAATATATGAATTTCTTTCTCCTCTCCGGCCTTTAAGTCAACAGTTAGCTGAAACGCAAAGCAAGGGTCGCCTCCATATAAAGTAGAGTTAGAGCAGGCATTTTCCTCAACCCTTATAGGGTTTTCTTCACTCCGGTAGCTTCCGATGAATTCATCACGGTCACAGTCAAAGCCGCTTATCTCCGTATCACAGGCAAAATATACAAGGGGTGTTTCTTTCGGTTTAGGCTGATCTTCTACTCCATAACGATAAATAAGGATATCCTCCAGATTATAGGCAGAAAGCTGATGTTTGTTATAGCATTGCCACTGAAGTTCTCTCATAAACTCCATCATACCAAGTTCTACATAGGGAAAAACCGTTATTTGCTTATCCTCATCGGATTTGAGCTTTAGGTCCCAAAGGAGGGCGTTTTCGTACTTACCCACCATATAAGTCGCTGTCACCTCAAGCCCATTCTTACTTGCTTCATAACGTGTATAACCCATGCCATGGGCAGCCTTCCATTGATCCGGCTTCAGCTTACAGGGCTCACTGGTGGGACACCAGATATCTTGATTATCCTTAATATAAGTGTAGAAGCCACTTCTATCCGTAGGCAGATGAAAAAAACGGTAATGGTTGATTCTCCAGATCTGAGGTGAACGATAGAATGCTACGCCGCCTCCTGCCTGTGATATCATGGTATGAAAGGTTCCGTTGGACAGATAATTCATCCAGGGGGTGGGGGTGTTATAATGATCAATTGTAACTTCTTTTCTATCCTTATGAAAATGATACATTCGGATCTCCTTTAACGCAGCGCAGCCATTCTCTTGCGATTAATTGATTTCCGGCCATGGTTAGATGAATTCCGTCCGTTGACCAATAATTTGCTGGTGCAATTTCAAGTGCCTGCTCAAATACTTTTCCAAAGGGAACAAAGATTGCCTGGTACTTTTCTGCCAGGGACTTCACTATGGCTCTTCTCTCCAGCATATGGCCATTCCAAACATCCCAGTTTTCAATGATATCCGCAGAATTCTTTGCTTCATTAATATCCATTTTAAATAAAAAGGGCTCGCAAAGTACGATTTTCGCCTGAGGCCTTGCCATTTTGACCTCATGTAACATTCTGTCATACACAAATTCAAATTTCTCAGCATCCGCTCCCATATTCAATCTTAAAGCATAGCCAATGTCATTGATACCGCATAAAATGCTTAAAACATCAAATTCAATGTTTAAGGTATCCTCAATCCATCTGCCGTATAAATCTGAAATCCTGTTACCGGAAATAGCAGTATTCCTTATATTAATCCCCGGATAATCACATAATAGACTCGCTCCGATAAACTGAACATAACCATCACCAAGGATTCGGTTCTTATCCTTTCCCTCACGATCCCGATTAGCATCGGTTATTGAATCTCCCTGAAATAATATTGTTGCCATATGTATTTACCTTCTTTCTTTTTTATCTGTTCATAACTGTATCTGTCGTTATTACCACATTAGCAAACATGTGGGCACTCGTAGTCGGTGTTACCGAATGAAACATAGTATAAGGGTATCTATACTTTGAGACTTCTTCTGTTTTAGCTTCTATTTCCATCCAGAAATGCTTTGTTTCTGTAGTAAGTCCAAGGTCTGTCAGCGGGATTGATATTATTCCATTCCCTCCTCCGTCTAGGACGATTTTTTTGATTTCCTTCACTTTAGGCTCATTCTTAAATACCAGGGTTATCTCTAGCGGGCAGCGTAATTGGGGAGCTGGTTCCAATTCATGCTTTCCGCTGATTACAGCGGGTACAACACCAAAATCCGTCTCTTCAACGGAAAATACCACTTCTTCTTCCCGTCTTTCTACTGGCTGTGCAGTATATAAAACCAATGAATTCTTTTCATCTTTTAAAATATCCGACTGTAGGACAAGCTCTCCCTTGCAGATTGTGGCTTTTAAGCCCTTGGTTCTGATATTATAGTAATTTATAAATTCCAGCTCAGTGGCTTTTTCTAACTCCCTTCCCTCCCAGAGTATCCAGTCTAACTGCAGGAACTTCCATGCATAACTGACATTTGCATCATGGGATTGAATTGCTATTACATATTTTCCGGGGGGCAGACTGACATCATAATCAAAGCACTTTCTCTCACCTGCTTTTATTGCAAGTCTTTCTGCCTCACGCTTATACGCTCCCATATGAGCAGGAGAAATCTGAAGCCAAAACGCAGTAAGCTGATCCTTCTCTCCGGTGTTATTTATATTTACCCGGACTCTGCCTTTGTAAGAACCGTTATCCGTCAGGACGAAATCATCCAGTATTTCTATTCCGGTCTCTAAAAGGTTCATCCTCTCTGTTTGTTCATCCGAGCAGAATACCACATTCTCCACATACTCCATTACTGAGAGTCCGCATTCTCTTTCGTTGCCGGCAATTTTGCCAAGTATATTGATATTCTCAAAGAATATATTATGGATAGCCGACGCTTCACTTAATCCCTGTAACCGGGAGCGGGACAGCAGTAAATCTGAACCGGGATTTCCGATATAATGAATATTCTTAAAATAGATATCCTTTATGTTTCCTTTTTCCTTATCTCTATTCCAGAAGGAGTCCCGAATCCGGATATCAAAGAGCTGTGCTCCCGGTGCATTTTCAATCCGAATGTTTTCAAAGTGAATGTCTGATATCTCAGCCCGGTCTCCATGATGGATTCCCATTAAGGGATAACCGGTAGGAGAATGAATAATATCAATATTCTCAAACCGTACGTTACTAACCTTTTCCGCCCGAAGCTCAACCCCTACTTCTATTGGTCTTGCAAAATCATTCCAAAGAATGGAATCCTTAAAAGTAACATTCTCAAGATCACCTGTATTAAAAGCCTTTACTACCAGGGAATCATCCCATACTCTCGTGAATACATTCTGCACGAGTACATTCCTGGAGCCGCAGATGTCGATTCCATCGGAATTCCCCCTGCAGCCGAAGATTTTTACATTGTCGATTAATACGTCCTCGCAGCCAAAGATTCTTAAACTCCAGTCGTTGCTGTCGGTAATTGTAATATCTTTAATGCAGACCTTCGTGCAATGCATAGCATCCACACAGCGGTGATAGATATTACGTACCTCCAGTGGATATTTTTCCATGCTTATTGTTCCATACCCGCAGATGGTAACATTATTACAATGGTCCAAATCAATCTTACCATTTAGAAAAGCGCCTTCTTCCAGGTAAACAATTGTATTATCCTTATTGATCGTAAGTATATCCACCGTATGAATCCCGCGTTCAAAATACATGACATTCCCGGCATATTTATCAAACTCTTCATATTGCATAGCTTCTGCAAATACCAGCAGATTATTATAATAAGTGCCGTTTATCTCAACAGAGAACTTTGCTGCTCTCTCCAGATGGATTACTATTTCATGTTCCCGGTAAGTATACTCTAATCCTAAGCTTAAGGGCCGTATGATAACATTCTCTAATAAAGCTTCTGATTCAATGCGTAAATCTACCGGCTGGCTCATCTGGAAGCTGGTATACTCCACTTCCTGTACTTCATTGTATGGCATGGGAAATACCTTGGCGGTGCAGATATTTGTACTTTTTCCATTTACATAAACCTTGTAATTCATACACTGTCCTTCTTTCTCTGTGTTTGCTTTGCTGTCCTTCTAGTTTACAGCGCCATCTTCCCGGATATCCCTTTTGTAACATCCGAAGTTCTAATGCTCTAATACAAGCATCTGATGCAAATTTACTTCCGGAACAACGATATTAACCACCCCATCTTTCACCTGATATTCCAGGTCCGTTCCCTGAGGCGCCAGATATGTTCTCCTTACCTTCTCTTTCACTTTCAACTGAACCTGTATATTATAAAGAGGCTGTATATCTTCTATAACTTCTGTGTTTAAACCACGTTTAACCGGCACTCCATATAACAAATGAACAATATATCGATTTATTTGCTTCGTTACCGTCGCTATCCCCTGGGCAGGAAGAGTGGTCTTTAAGGTCAGATTTTCTTCTATGAGTTCATTGATGGCATATTGGACCATGCGTTTTAATATCAGACTTCCCTTTGTGGCATAATCCTGAAAAACTTCCCAGGATATATAAATCCCGTCCTTTCCCCTTACCATGCCTGTGCCTGCTTTTTCATTCCTGCACGGAGTATGCTGATGGGAGCAAAATGCTTTGTAAGTACGGTTAAAATATGGATTTTCACGGCTTCCAAGCTCTCTTCCGGATATATTTTTAATGTTATATCCCTGAGAGTACATAACAAAAGCTGCATTTTCCAGATCAGGTACCTGAAAGGAAGGTCTGAAATAATCCGGATTATATGGATTATCCCCAAGGAAATCAACACCAAAATCCAGCATGAATTTTGTTTTGTCCCTATCGAGGCCTGACTTGCCGGTTGCCAGAATCCTTCCGCCCTTCTCCACATATTGCTTTAGCTTATCCCGACTCTCTTCATCCAGTAAAACAACATCCGGCAGCAGAATTAATGAATACTGATCAAAATCCTCATTTGTATCTATTACGTGAAACAGATAGTGTCCCTCCAGTAATATACGTACGGCGCCGACGTCTGCTCTTTGAACTTCGTCTAAGGTAGTATCCTTAATCCCGCCGTTCATTTCCCAAACTGCCTCTCCTGAAAGTACGCCGATATCTGCTATATTCTGTGCTTTATAAAGCCAAGGTTCCTTCTCCTCTAATTCTTTATATGCTTTACCAATGAGGGAATAGGTAGCCGGATCCATTTCCCCTGACGGGTGAAGCTGGTCTCCGATGGAAACTCCTGCGCCGTTTGCTGCCGACAAAGCGGCTTCATAACGCAGGGCATTGGGATGCTTAAACCCACCAAACTCTCCCCAGGATAAATGGAACTTTCCCGTCATACCCAGATATTCCATACCAAGGGTTCTCGCATAGGCTGCGGATAAGGGGAAATGATCATAACCCCATCCTCCGGTAGGCAGACTCTCCAGTTCCAAGTGGGTATTCTTATTTGCCAGGTCTCTTCTGCCCCGCCTGATATGCCCGCCGTTATGAAACAAGGGAAGGCCTGGTTTGATACTATCGATTGTCTCCCTCACTTTTCTTGCATAATTAGCATAAACGCTCTCAGCCAGGAGTCTGACCTCATCTTCCTTAAGAGGGTCCAATCCTCTGTCTTCCATAGCTTCTCTGCAATATTTACAGTAACAGGGCTGAACACCTATAATGTCCAGAAAGATTCCATCCGCCTCATAGTTTGTTAGAACCTCCTGAATCTGTTCTAACAACTCCTCCAGATAGGGTGAATTAATACAGAGTTTATGATACCCCGGTTCCAGAAAGGTCTTTGTCCATAGCATGGTATCATCCTTTTCTCTTACCACCCATTCCGGATGTCTTCGTGCGGTCTTTTCATCAAAGCCAGCTGACAGGTATACCGGTGTCTTTACTCCGATTTCATGAGCCGCTTTTATTTGTTCGCCCAGTAGATCAAATTTCAGATTCGGGTGCATCTCATTACACTTGGAAGGATGATAAGACCATCCATGATGGCACTTTGAAAACAAGGTAATTGAGTTAACATGCCCTCTTTTTAAGGCATCCTGAAATTGTTCCTTTTGAAAGGCTTCACCAATTCCTTCAATTTTTTCACTGGTATGAAAGTCCAGATGGACTTGTCTGTAATTCATATGATTTCTCCTTTAAACACCTTTCATCTGTTAGAACAAATTTACACCGAAGATTCCGGCCTCAGCTCCCCAGCTGCTTATTACTTTGATTTCAATCTTGCTCACCTGAGCTCTGGGAATCTCAATTACCTGATACCGCCTCCAATTATCCTGAACTCTTTTTGTAATAAGATTATCCTGCGTATAAATTGTCAGTTCAAAATCTCTGACCAGACTTTCCGGCATATCCATACTAGTTTCATTTTCCAGGCAGCTGTCAAAAATAATAGCTACTTTACTGGCCTCAACAGGTGCTTCTGCTGTTAAAGTCAACGTTTGCGGGAATTCTCCTGCCCCAATCCATAAATTCGGCATACCATAAGGTCTGGTAAAAGGAGACAGAGCCATTGCAGGTGAAAATAATCTTTGAGCCGGAACCATATCCTTAAACAGGATGTTTCTATCTCTGTCATACCGATGTTCAAAAAACAGATATCCGGTTTCCTTCGAAAGCGGAATGCTGTCATGATTACATTCCTTACAATTCTCAGCCGTATACATTCTAAGAGTAATTGCACCCATAGGTCTTTGAGATGCAACCTCAAGAGAAAGAGAAGGATTTTTTTCAAATATCAGATACAGCTTTCCATCTTCTCCTCTGTCCCCATTCACTGTAAGCTGAAACCATCCACCATATGCTTCCGGTATGGAGACTTCACTTACCTTTTGAACTTTCTCCGGTAAAAAGGTTTCTTTATGACCGCCTGTCAGTATTTTATAACGCAGAAGCTGGGTAGTATCTGATTGATTTCTAATCTTAAGTTTTATGCTCTCCAGATGCTCTGTCTCAAGCATCAGTGCCAAGCCGTAATCATTTTCAAGTTTTATGCTTCCGCTGCTTATTACATTTTCATATTTTTTTTCACTGGTGGCGGAGGCTTTGAAGCTTTTCATAACCGGGTTAAGACTGTTTACACCTAGTATCGTCTGATCATCGTAAACAAGGGTTTGCTGTAATTCTTTTATATATAATTTTGTCACTTCTCGTGGGGATAAATTCTGTTCTATGCAGTATTTTGCGGCAGTTCCTACCGCCTGACCCATTGCAGCACAGGTTGCCATAACCCTGGTTGAGCCTAAGGCAATATGACTTACGCTGATATTTCTGCCTGCAAACATCAGATTATCTAAATCTCTTGCGTAGAGAGACCGCATAGGAATATTATATAATCCAGTAACCGGAATAAAATTGCTGGCAGGAGCACTGTCATAAATCCCAAGGTTTGCATGGACATCCATAGGCCATCCGCCGATGCACACAGCATCCTCGAAGTTGATCTTATTTTCAATATCATTTTCCGTTAACACATAGTCTCCCAGGAATCTTCTGGATTCTCGGGCACCTGACTTTGTATAGATTCTTTTTAAACAATAATTCTTTGCTTCCGGATATTTTCCGCTGTTCTTTATATAATCCCATATACCGTAGATCAGCTTACGAAGCTCTAAGTCGATCTCCTCATTCTGATAAATTACATCCACCTGTCCTCCGTATTCCAGAGACCAGTGGGCTCCTTTTACCGTTATATTACGGAAATTTTTCGGGTTATGTATCTCTTTTATAAAGTCCATGTCAGCTACCTTATGGGCGAATTCCGGTGGTGTGAAGGTAACCTCCCTCCCGCAGTCAACGGTTTCAAAATAAAACGTATTTCCCATGGTATATTTATCTGCTGTATCCGGTGCCCAGGTTTCCCCGTATTCCGCTTTTCCTTCCCGTCCCATACGGAAGCTGCAGCCTGCCTCATAGGCTAAAACACCATTTCCTGTGGCATCCACATAGATTTTACTCTCAATCTCAAAGATCTCATTGCTAACAATATGCCTTGCATAACATCTCGTAATTTTGCGTTCTGTCACCTCACAGGAATACACAGAGGTATTTAATAACAGGGTAATATTACTATTTTCATAGATTAAATCAAAAAAAACGGCATCCAGCAAAGCTCCTTTGTCATAACCACCTCCGACTGCATACTTTGACATGCGAAGCCTGATTTCTTCAATAATTCCGCCTTCTCTCGCATAGATAGAAGGATTAAGGCCCAGATGACTGGCACCGGAAATCTGAATTCCGATTTCACTAGAGGCATTTCCGCCTAATACAGAACGGTCATTAACCAATAATACCTTCAGACCTTTTCTGGCTGCTGCTAATGCTGTGCAGATACCGGCCATTCCTCCTCCTGCTACCGTAAGATCAAAATTAAGCTTTTTCATACTCTCTCCGTTTCAACGATGTGTCTTCCGGATCTATAATATAACATTCTTCTATGCCATTAAGGCTGATGAAGCTTACCTTAACAGCATAGAAGAGAATTATGCATCGTTTATTTTGTTATCATTTTACTTTGCTTTATTTGGATGCACGCCACTCATCAATCTGGCGCTGAATTTCTTTTACAATTTTATCATCGCCCGCTTTTACCAGCTTATCAACGAAATCCTTGTACAGTGCTTCCGCATCCGGTGCAGCTCCTGAGCTTAGTGTTGTCTTATATTCACCTACTACGGCATTAACCTGTGCAAGCTCAGTTTTAATAGGATCGGTATTCAGGGTAAAGCCCTTCAGCTTGGAAGGTGCTGCAGCTGCATTTACTTTTTTGATAAAATCATTTTGAAGAGTAAGAGGTTTATCCTTCATGTAAATCTCATAGCCATTGAATATATTGCCGATAGCCCAGTTATACTGTCCGTAAGGGCTGTCTGCTGTAGGCTGTGAGGTATATCCGATTGGTTCAATTTCATGATCATTGATTTTCTTATAATGTTTGCCCTCGATGCCATATACCATCAGGTTGTATAAATCTTTTCCTTTTTCGGTATTCAATAATTCAAGTAATTGAATGGCTCTTTCCGGATTTTTTGAATTGGAGGAGATAGCCATATTGGTAGCAGAAGCAGTGTAAGGAATATAATGTGAGTTATCAAAAGGAATCTTTACATAAGCAGTTGAACCGGCTGCTTCACTGGTTGCTATTTCAGATTCGGTCGGATAATATCCCTGTCCTACAAGGTAATTTCCACCGCCGCGAACCTCGTAGATATCCTGTGATACATTGTCAGCTGTCAAGATATCCTTACGGATGTAACCTTTCTTGTACCAGTCTGAATATACCTTTACAAAAGTTTCATATTCGGGAGTTCTGTAAAGATTTATAGGTGTATAATCATCACTGTAAATATCGATTTTATAAGGATTCAGAATCCATTCGTAGCCTTTTTCCACATGATCGGCAAATCCGAAGACACCCTTCTTTAAATCCCCACCGTCTTTAATCATGACAATGTATTTCTCGATTTCATCCCACAAGCTCTTATCCATTTTTTGATGGGAGCTAAATAAAGCAGCAAGTTTTTCTACATCAATCTTATCCTTGTATTTCTCATAAATTTTTTCCGGAAATTGCAGGGTGGACACATAGGAAACCATCTGCTGCATGCAAGGTATGCTATAGAGCTTACCGTCAACTCTGGATTTATCCAGAATGTTCTCCGGAATTTCTTTTAAGAGGGAAGGAGCATTCTTAGCAATTAAATCATCCAGTTCCATATAAGAACCTTTTCTAACTTCTGTTACGTAAGGAATCATCCAGCCATGCCATACAATATCAACATTTTCCTGTGAGGCGCTGATTAACTTCCACTTTTCCGCATAGTCCGCAGAGGTTATCCCCTCAAACTTAACGGTAGTACCCGGCAGATATTTCTGCAATTCTTCATTGAATTTATCCCAAACTTCCTGGGCATCCTTTTGTTCCCCCGGGCTCATAAATACCCATTTTAAGGTAACCGGTTCTGCCTCTTTGGCACCTTCTGTTGCTGTTCCGGTAGCCTCTTTGCCTGTATTATTTGTTTTTCCTGTTTCTGTAGATGAGTTACTGCTTTTGCAGCCAGACAGAACAAGTGAGAACATTAGGCAGATTACCACAAATACTTTCATTCTTTTAAACATAAATACCCTCCTTTTTCAATGTAAACCTCTATTCTTTTACCGCTCCTACTGTTAAACCTTTCGCAAAATACTTCTGAAAAAACGGGAATATAATCAGCATAGGACCGGCCGCAACAATACACATGGCAAATCTTATGGTTTCAGAAGGTAAATTGGAAAGATTGATACTGACACCGGCCACCGGTGAGCTCTCGGCCATATCTTTTATAAATTGTACTTCCCTTAATATCTGTTGAAGTAAATACTGTAAGGAATACAGGTTTTTACTCCTGATATAAATCAAAGCAGTATTCCAATCATTCCACCTGGCCAGTAAGTTTAATAAGGAAACTGTGGCTATTACCGGTTTTGACAGGGGAAGAACAATTTTATAAAATACCTGCAGCTCTCTGGCTCCGTCAATCTTAGCAGATTCAACGAGTGAAGGCGGTAATCCCTGGAAGAAAGACCTGATTATGATAATGTGAAATGCATTTGCCAGGTTTGGCAGTATGTATACCCAGATGTTATCCTGCAGATGCAAATATTTGGTCATTAATATATAAGTAGGAATCAATCCTCCAGAAAACAACATTGTGAAAATAATAAAAAATGTTACGGGCTTTTTATATTTGTAACTCGCCCTCGATAAGGGATATGCCATCATAGTCATAACTACCATACTAAGTACAGTGGCTATTAAGGAATAAATGATCGTTACTTTATAGGAATTCAGTAATTGTCCCGGGCTTTTCATAACATATTTATACGCTTCCAGTGAAATCTTTGATGGAAACAGCTTATATCCATTGGCTAATAGTGTATGTTCATCTGTAATAGAAGCAGATATAATCAATACAAACGGCACTATAAAACACAATGAAAATAATATAAAAAAGATATTTACAGGAATATTAGCTTTCTTGCTTTTCATATTTGGCTCCCTTCTGCGTGCTTTAGCACGCGTACAAAATCAGGGGGAGTGAAAGATTTATCTTTCACTCTTGGCTCCTAACTCTGTGCTCATTAGCCTTTCGAAAAATGCGCTAATGCACGCTATATTATCAGAACAGTGAATTTTCTGGAGAAATCTTCTTAACAATCTTATTCGTAGTTACTACCATAATCAATCCGACAAATGACTGGAAAAGACCAACCGCTGTGGTGATACCAATATCATCACCGGTCTGAAGTCCACGATATATGTATGTGTCAATGATATCGGTGGTGGGATAAAGCAGACCAACATTGCGGGGTATATTATAGAAAAGTCCGAAATCACCTTTGATAATATTCCCAACATGGAGTATTGTAAGTACAATCATTAATGGAACCAGGGAGGGAATGGTTATATAGCGGATTTGTTTCCATTTGCTGGCTCCATCCACCGTTGCTGCTTCAAAGAGCTGTTCATCTATGCCCATTAAAGCTGCGTAGTACATAATACAGTTTAGCCCGACAGTTTTCCAAACATTAACGATCGGCAGAATAATGACCCAGTATTTGGGTTCCAGATACCAATCAACACTTTTCATTCCAAAAAACTGAAGAATCTGATTTAAGATACCCATATTGGGTTCCAGTAAAATATAAGTAATGTATCCGACAATGACCCAGGATAAAAAGTGAGGCAGAATCATTGTTGTCTGATAAAACTTTAGTGCCAGTCTATTTTTTATTTCATATAAAAGTATTGCTATGGCTACAGAACAAATAATCCCCAATATTATAAATGCTAAGCCATATCCAATGGTATTTCTGGCAATTCTCCAGGCATCCTGAGATGTGAAGAAGAATTTAAAATTCCGAAACCCGACCCACTTACTCCCTAATATGCCCAAATTGTTACGATAATCTTTAAACGCAATAACAACACCAAGCATTGGCAGGTAACTAAATACCAGAAAAAAGATAATACCAGGGACTAACATTACAGACAGTTCAAAATTATCTCTAAAGGTCCTCCATCTGCTCTTCCTATTTATTGTTAAATTTGCTTGTTCCTTTCTTGTTTTCGCCATAAGCTCTAACACCTTTCCGTCACTTTGTATAATTATTCTTGCTCTTTCTGTAATTCATTATATCTCTTCAACAAATCCCGAACAATAATAGATATTTAACATAACCGCAGTATTTTAACCAACCTGTTTATTTTGTACTGTTTTTTTGTACTGTTTTATTTTCTATTGTTTTATTTTCTATTGTTTATTTTGTACTGCATTGAATTGTACTGCATTGAATTGGAACATTGTATTAACAGCGATAACACTTTCATCAGAGAACTAAAAAGACTGCAGTCAATTGATCTGCAGTCCCATAATTTTGAATCCATTAAGTTTTTATTGAATTAAATTCGTCATGTCATTGATGTTTTCTATAATTTCGTCATACACATCCGCCTTATCCTGAACCTCATTTAGCTTCTCCAGCGTATTCAGAAGGCTATCTGTTTTATTCGATTTTCCATCCGAGTATGCAATACTGCCCTGATACTCCATCCAGACAGCTTTACAGATTGTAATACCCGCATCCAGAATATATTCTAACTGCCCCTTGTTGATTATCATCGGTTCCATTATTCTGGCTTTTACCATAAACACCTTCATCTCAAGCAAAGCCATCTTATACTGGCCTCTATCCAGGTACTCCATAACAGCATTCAGATTCTTAATTAGTGGATTTTTAAGATTGTCTTTGATATCCAGATTATATACATAATCCCTTAAAGTATCTGTTTGTACTTTGGCAGACAATTCCCTGGGTCCATAATCCTCCATGCTGTGGTTTTTAAAAAACGGCATTTGCTCAAATAAGGGAAGCCCGTCCTGCAGCTCATAATTTCCGCTTGTATATCCGACAAATCCCGGATCTATGGTCGTAACTATATTGTTTGTACCAAGCATAAGTTCTTTTGCACCTCTGGCACCGCTTGATAAGGGGGTTCCGTTAATCAGGCTCAGAGGGAACTTAAGATTCACAGTCAGATTCTCATCAAATACATTTGTTGCTACCGCTGCATAGAATTCCTGGTCAAAAGTCAAAAGTTCCGGATACTTGGCAGCATAAACAGGCTTTGCGGCATAGGTTCTGACAAGTTCCAGTCTTCTGTTGGTTTCCGGATCTGCTGTGTTCCATGTCATGTCAGGTTTATAGTTGTCAAATCCCCAATAGGTAGCTGAACAGTCTAAAAACAAATTACCCTTTACCATATTACGTGTTCCCTGAGCTCTCACCGCAACAACATTATTCGCTCTGTCGGAGCCGATATTGGCAAAGATATTATTGTAGAGCTGAAGCCCATGGCCATTATTGTCCGTTCTGATTCCGCAGACGTTAAACTGCTTGGTATATTCACCTACCGGATAAATTCCCATGTTGTAGATATAGTTATTCCGGAACACGGATCCCCTCTGCTGAGGACTGATTTCATTACGCGTATAGATAGCATCCATATCCAGACATTCTTTTACCGCATCGTGAATTTTATTGTATTCAAAAATATGGTCATTTCCGCCAAAGTTCAGAATACAATGGGGACCGTCATAGATATCATTGTATGCAACCCTGCACCCGACTCCCTGTAAAGCTATTGCCGGGTTATATGCCCTGTGCTGATAACCAATTCTATGAATGGTATTACTGATTATCGTATTCTCACTGGAGGTAAGGGTTTCATAATCTCCTCCCGACAAAAATATTCCTGTTCCGCCGATATTCTTTATCTCATTATTCTCTAATTTAATCTTTGTTCCTCTGAATATAAGACCACCTTGTCCAAAATTGCGGATCTGGCAGTTTCGGAAGGCAATTCCTTCCACGCCCGCTCCGTCATCCAAAAAGCCATCCCAAATATGACCGGGAAATACCTGAGCTTCCGGATAATTTGCGGGATTGGCAAGCTTGAGATAATTCGTAGACGCAGGATCAAAGATCAGCGGATTCGTGACATTATTTTTAATCAGGAACTCGCCATAGGTCATCATTTTATAATCCTTCGTGGTTCCCAAAGCCGCATAGCCTCTTCCGCCTTCGATGGTCATATTGGTTACTTCTATATTTTTCGCTCCATTAAAGTAAAATATGGGTTTTCCTATGGTGGACAGCTCTATGTTATATTTTTTTGTATTAAAATCCTGGGGAGGAAGATAGTAAAGTTTGCCGGCATCTCTGTCAATATAATATTCACCGCTCTGGTCTATCTCTTCCAAAAGATTTTCCGCAAAATACCATCCGTTGGTATAATAGGTCTTTATCTTTCCTTCTCTTAGCTTGATCTTTTTCTCAACGGTATCTATTTTCTGAATCGGGTAATAATTATTTTCATAATTAATAGATAACGTACCGCATATCCATGCATCCTTGGCATTCGCCCAGTAATTTGGCCGGTCATTGTCATATTTAAAAGCCAGCTCGTCCGGTAAAAGATTTTTATTATTTACCGGAATTGTCCCTGTATTCGGATAGCGTGCAAGGGTCTGATTCTCCCCGTCTACGATCAGTTCTGAGGCCATATATTGTCCCTTGTTAAAGTAATGATAACCTCTTGTGTTTAGTACACCGTACTCCGTAATACCATGTTTTCTCAGATCTGCGACTACTACATTAGCAGCAGCGGACTGATCAATTATGGGGGTTTTCTCCTCCTCGCTTATAGGACGAAACCAGCTTTGTTCTATGGGCTTGGCTCCGGATAACCTGACATTTTCCCCCGGATATGCTGTATATGTAATCTTTCCATCTTCATAGCCTGAATCCTCCGGTCCAAAAACCAGGGAATCATAGATATAATAAGTCCCCTCTCTAAGATATACCTTAGCACCGCCTTCCGGCAGGCTGCCTTCGGCAATCACTGCTCTAACTGCTTCTTTTGCCCTTTGTATTGTCTTAAAGGGAGCCGCTTTACTGCCAGTATTACTATCATTGCCGTTATTATCAACATAAAAACGAATAAAGGCAGCCGAAGTCGACGGCAGTGTAAGGTCACTTGCAGCATATCCGGTCAAACTCATTGATGTCACCAAAAACAATGTAAGTATGATGCCAAAAGCTTTTTTAAACTTTTTCAATTAAATCCCTCCTAAATTTTATTTATTTAATAAAGGACGTCCCATTATTAACCCTCAAATTGAAAAACTTATGGAGAATTCATTCTAATCAGTATTATTTTATTTTCTATGGATAATCAATATTTATTTGCCTGTTATCTTCTATTTTTTAGAACAATAGTACATATGACTTATATTTATTTTATATTATTTCGTGATTTTGTTTACATTTATTTCTCTTATATGTATAAAATTATATATTTTAAACAATTTTTCCACAACAATATATATTTAACTTTATAGGAGTATTTTAACCTGTTAACAGAACATAAAAGAGCAGTCCATCACCCGTTCTTATACTTTCTTTAAGACCCATTCCCAAATTTGCAGATAATACTTATATAGCTGGTCACTGCAAACCTGGCAAGTTCTTTCAGAAAGTATAGAACAGAATACAGACTGCTCTCAGTTAATTTCATCGGTTATTTCAACAATTTTGTAATTTTTTACTTTATTAAAGTAATTCTTTATACACCTTTAATACATTTTTATAGAAGATAGCTTCTATCTCAGTATAGGAAAGTCCTGCTTTTTTCAAGGCTTCTGCAAGAAGGGGCATACAGGAACCATCCCTTAGCTCGGCATGCCCCGGGATGCCATCGAAATCCGAACCCAAGCCGATACATTCGTATCCGCCTACATTTCTAATATGTAATATATGTTTTACAATAGCAGAAATTGTTCCGGCATTTTCATCCTCCCCAAGAAAAACCGGGTAAAAATTCATTCCTGTAACGCCGCCTCTGCTGGCTAACTTATAAATCATGTCATCGGTTAAATTCCTTACATGGGGACAGATGCTTCTGGCATTGGAATGGCTTGCCACAAATGGTTTTGTTGTGTGCTCAAGAACCTGATAAAAGCCTGCGTCTGACAAATGGGATACATCGATAATCATTCCCATACTTTCCATCTCCTGCACAAATTCTACTCCGAAATCTGTTAGTCCGTTTACTGTATTAGGCTTATGCCAATCAACCTTGCCGTCCTGTACAGTAATATTGGGATAACCAATACCATTCTCATGATTCCAGGTTAGTGTCAGCATTCTTACTCCCAATCGGTAGAAGTTCCTCAGATGGGCAAGGCTTCCTCTGGTTACTCCTCCCTCTTCTATGGTTAACATAGCCGACATCTTTCCATTTTTTCTGTTTTCTTCAATATCATTATAACAAAAGACCGGCGCTATCACATCTTCATTCAGTTTCATTTGTCCGTAATAGAGATCAATTAACTCCAAACAATAGAAAAGGGCATCCTCCCGCTCTTTCAGATTGACGAACATCGCAAAATTCTGCAGAAGGTAATCTCCTTTTTTCATCTTCTCTATATCAAGATGCAGTTCACTTTTTGCCAGCGTATCAGCTCTTCCTTCTTTTATTCTTGCAAATAATTCTGATATGGTATCACAATGCATATCTATTATTTTCATCCATTCCTCTTTCCGGGCAGTTATCCCTTTTATTCTTGCATATACTCTATTACACTTATTAAATCATATTATTCAACCTTTTCACATGCTTTCTTTTAAATAATAATTTCTCTCAGATACCGAAAACACTGGAGTATTTACAGAACATGATCATCTATTGATCTATAATTATGAGAATATACTTCCAACCTCTATTAACCGCATAGCAAGGTCCTCCCTGTATAAGGGGTCCTCTGCGTTAAGGCTGTTAATCACCACACCGTCACTGCCCTTTCTGGCTGTAGAGTGAATATACCTATCTTCTCCCAGATACATTGCCACATGTCCGCCAAAAAACAGTAAATCCCCAGGTTTTTTTTGATCCGGCGGTATGGGTTTGATCGGATATCCTTCTTTGATGGAGGCATCACGGTATATCGTTATTCCATTCATTTGATAAGCCATAAAGGTAAGCCCCGAACAATCTAATCCCAGTGGGCTTTTCCCGCCCCAACGATACTGACAACCCATATACGAAAGTGCTGTCTGTATGATATCATACCTCAATTTATCTTCCATTTCCAGTGAATAATCCACTTTATACCTTCCCAATAAACTAATTTTGATATATCCGATTACACCATTCACCAACCTTACCTGTACATATCCTTGCGAATCTGCCTCTCCCAGTACTGAAATTAAGGCACCTCTGCACAGGGTTATCAGAATCTCACCTCTGACGGAGGGAACAGCAACTATATCTGCAAAAGAATTCACTACAACCATTTTATAAGAATCCTCCCATTCCCTTACCTTGCATTCGTCCTGTATCAGATTGCAATTTAACGCGAACCCCTCATAGCCATAATCGGTTCTGATATAACTAAATCCATTTTTCACTTCACTAAGAATAATAACCTTTTCCCCATAGAAATCTTCGTCTGTGAGTTCACCTCTTCTGTCAGGGTCTTTTCTTAAAGGGGCAATGGCTGTATTTATAATAGCGGTATTGTTAATGGCTGTATCCACTTTATATACACTCCTATACATATCTGCTGTTTCATCATATTCCTGCAGCATCTTAATCATTCGCGAAAGTAGTTTACTGTTGAAATTAGGTCCAAACTGCAATATCAATATGGTAAAGATCTATACAGACGAACTTAACGGCTTCATCAGTGTTATACCACTGATGAGGCCGTTGAGAAATTAATTTAGCTTGAACTCAAATTAATCGTACATAAATTTAGTAGGATTCCGATATTATACTTTAACAAAATCACGAATGACCGATTTTCCGCTACTGATCTTATTTACTAAAGGAATAAGAAGTAAACATAGAAATAATAAATAGAGAACTATAACAAATGTTAATCTCCAATCTATAAGAAGAGTTAATATCTTTACTTCTCTATACAAGATTAAAAATAGGAAAGCTGACCCTATAAGAACACCTCCTATTATACCAGCGAACAGGTATAATAATATTTGAATACTAATTATTTTTTTTAATCTTCTTGTTGAAACACCTTGTATTCTTAATATACAATATTCTCTTTTCCTTGATAGAATAATACTTCTGATTGATGTAAACCATCCAAGACCAGCAACAACAACTAATGCTCCTGTTACAACTTCAAACATTGCATACCTTTGATTTATAGCCTTATTACTATTGGCAACCATCTCATTGTAGTTTGACCATACAATATTGGGGTATTTTATTTTTAAGTCCTGTAATAGATTATTTGCTATTTCTAAGTTTCCGGAAATATATATACAATTCATTCCCATCATATCCTGCAAGAAATCATTAAGCTGTATATCTACATAAGCATCTCTATAATATAATTTCTCTCTTGATACTATTGAACTTACCCCCAATTTATGTTTAGTAGGCTTCTCTAGAAAACCTAATCTAAAACCATTCTGATCATATTTATACTTACCAGGTGTTATTACATCAATATAATCCCCAACTTTTACCCCTAGTTTCTTTGCTAACTCTTTGCTTATAATTAATCTGTTTTTATCCTGAATCTTATTTTTTATAATACCTTGTCCTTCCATAGCAGCAAGATCAGCCATTAAATAGGATATTGGCTGCCCCCCTATTGTCATTTTATCACCATTAGTTAAAACAATAGAGACTTTTAAGTCTTTCCCATTCTTCATATTCTCATATATTTGCATAGTTTCTGAATAGCTTAAAAATGAACTGCTTGAAACTACAATATCTGTTAGATATTGATTTTTCAAATAATTACTATTGTTAGCTTTTATAATATTGCTTAAACTGGAACCAACGAAAGAAAGAACAATTATCATCATGATCGTTAAAATAATCGTTATATTTTCTTTCATCTTTGCAGATATCATTTTAATAGCAATATACAAATCTCTATCAATAAACTTTATAAAATGATTTAAATTTTTTCTCTTTATTTTTTGCTTTTTTGTTTTTATTTTCCCTATCTTAGCTATTTCATTTTGTTGAATCGCTACGATAGGTAATACTTTTGCACTTTTTAACATTGAGAATACCAATACAAATAATATTATGACTATAATTAGCACAGTCAGCCCTAAGGAGTATAATAAGTAGAATTTGACTTTACTATCAATAAAATCCATCTTACTAAAAACCTTGCTATAAATAGTTTTATTCATTAAATATGTAATGAAGTAACCCAAAATCCCCGCTAAAACACTTAAAAATATTGCAACATAAGCAAATATTTCAACGATTTGTTTAGGTTTACCTCCAATAGCACGTAATATTGCCATGTCATGGTGATATTTATACAGAAAGCCTCTGAATATGCTAATGAGAAATAGTGAAACAACTATTACCACTGATAAAATTAAAGCTATTATGAAAATAGTAAAAGACTCTATAGATTTTTTATAGAAAGGATCTTTTTCGACTATATTAGGCTTAAGCTCTGAATCTATTCGTAATATTTCATTTGATAATTGATTAATTTCCACTCCTTTCTTTGCTTTTATCATTAAAAAATTAGCTTGTGAACTTTCTCCAGTTAATTTAGCAAGAGTATCTAATGACATTATTGCCATGGCCACTCTAGTATTTGATAATGTGCCATTTTTTATAATTTCTTTAACCTGGATATTAACTCCTGAAATTTTAAAGCTATCACCTGCTTTACATTGTAAAATGTCTGCTAACACAGTATTTATAACTATTACATTATCATTTAATGAGATATTATAATGATATCTGCTCTTCATCATATCATTATCTTCTACACCTAAGGCATACACATTATTACTTTTAATTTTTAGTTGATCACTTGTTCTGCCTTGCGCAGTTTTATTCACTCCATTTATCGTTTTTATATCATTAACAATCTCTTGAGATATATCCTGATAATTTTCATATGTAAGCAGCATATCAAAATCACCATATTCTTTATGTAAATTTTCGGTATAGGATTTATTAATACTAACTGAAAAATTAGCCATTGATAAGATTAGTATTAAAGCAATACATATGCTAACAATACAAGAAAATGTTAGAGTTTTGCTGTTTATTATGAAACGCCTACTTATGTAACTTAAATTTCTCATATATTAATTTACCACACTTTCCAATTCTAATTATCTAGTAACAAGATTGCGAAATAAATTTATAATTTCATCAATATCTGTATCAGTATTATTCGTTTGATATTCATTTTTTAATATCCCATCATGAAAAAACAAGACTCTATCTGCATATGATGCAACCATGGGATCATGGGTAACAATAATAGTACTTTGCTTAAGTTCATTATTCATTTTAATAAATAAACTCATTATGTCTTTTGCTGTATTATAATCTAAGTTACCAGTAGGCTCATCTGCTAATAGTATTTTAGGATTAGTTATGATTGCTCTTGCAATTGCTACTCTTTGTTGTTGCCCTCCTGAAAGTTCACATGGTCTATTGTGTTCTTTTCCGATTAAATCTACCATTTCTAATTTTTCTGTTACCATTTTATGAATTAAGGAATCTTCCACGCCATCTAAAATAAGTGGCAGAGAAATGTTTTCAATAACTGTTAAATCGTTTATCAAATTGAATTGTTGAAATACAAATCCTATATATTTGCTTCGGATTTGCGTCGAATATGGTTCTTTGCAATAGTTTTTCTCATAAATATTATTCAAATATATTTTTCCTTCATCGGGAACATCCAACGCACCAAGTATATGTAATAAAGTACTTTTACCTGAACCACTACTCCCCATTATGGCTAGAATTTCACCTTTATGAAGTGTTAAACTTACATTTTTAAGAGCTTCTATTATCTCATCTCCATTGGCATATTTTTTTGATATACCCTCTACTCTCAATACTTCCGACATTAAATTCTCTCCTTTATTCAGCATTATCGGAACTCAGATAATTTCTTTTAATTCACTATTGTTTACTTGATACTTACTAGCCTGCATAGTATAGAGTGTTTTGTATAACCCATTTTTTATCATCAATTCTTTGTGAGATCCCATTTCAACTATTTTTCCAGCATCCATAACTATTATTTTGTTACAAAATTGTGTAACTCCAAGTCGATGTGATACTATTATACTAGTCTTATCTTTTGCTATATTATTAAATTGCTCGAAAATTTTCACTTCTGAGATAGGGTCAAGAGATGATGTTGGTTCATCAAAAATTATTACTTCTGCATCACTTATCATGGATCTTGCAATTGCAATCTTTTGCCATTCACCACCTGATAACTCAAATCCTCCCTTGTACTGAACGGACAAAACATCATCCAATTTAAAAGATAAATAATCAGATAATCCTGTTTCTTTTATTAACTCCTTTAGTTTAAGGTCATTATGTAATTCATTAATATTTCCAAATGCTATGTTCTCCCTAAGGCTTAAATCATATTTCATAAAATCCTGCATAATACAAGAAAACTTTTTATAATAACTATGTTTATTATATGTGTTATTTAAATCATTATTATTTACGATTATTTTACCTTCATAATTAGTATATAATCCCATTATAATATTTATTAATGTTGTTTTTCCTGATCCGTTATAACCTACTATTGCAATCTTATCTCCTTTATTTATTTCAAAAGAAATATTTTCTAATGCATATTTTTCTGCTTGCGGATATTTAAACTTAATATTTTCTAATTTAATAGAAAGGATTTCATCAATATCAATTTTGGTGTTAATAATTGGTGGTTCCTCAAAATCTTCATTTATAACTTCTAGTAAAGCATCTAAATAAATTCCCATTTCATACAGTGTTCCACTATTCTCTGATATAGAAGCTAAAGAAGATTGGAATAATGTCATTGCTGTTAATAATGATACATAATCTCCGATTGTAATACTAGAATATGAAATTAAACTTATTAAATATATCGATACTAAAGATATACATAATTGAATTACGAATTTCCCAATAAATGACATATAATTTTCTTTAATTAATATATCCATTTCCTTTTTTCTTAATTTATTTTTCTGATTACGCCATACATCTAATAAATACTTTGAAATATTAAAAATACGTATTTCTTTTATTGCATTTTTTTTAGTAAATAAGTAAGAAAGATATTGATTTTTCCTTGCATATTCTAAAATACTTGTACGAATTTTATATCTATATTTTTTAATAACAATTATTCCAATCCCACTTGGTATAGATGATAAAAGAAGTGATAACGGTAAATACCAGCTTATTGAGAATAATACCAAGAAAACTGATAATAAAGATACAATACTTGACATAATTCCTATTACTAATTTTATTATATCAAAGCTATTCATTTGTATAGCCTGACTTGCCATTAGTATTTTATTGTAAATATTATTAGATTCAAATTTTTCAATAGGATATTTCAAAATTGTATTATAAAGCTTCTCTTCCATTATACTAGATAATAAAGATTTAGAGTTTTGATATAAATACTCGGATAAACTAGTTATTATTTCTAATAATACATTTACTGCTGCCATTATTATTAAAATAATTATAGCACTTTTAAAATAATTATCTTTATATGCTGTAATATGGGATATATTATTAATTAATTTTTTATTCATAATTACATTTATTGAAGGTATTATACCAATAAATATAGATAGTAAAATCCATACATAAGTTGATACTCTATTATTATTTATCATTATTTTTAAAATATTATAACTACCTGAATTTACTTTTTTACCCCAAAAATTAATTTTCATTTTCAATCAACTCCCTGATATAACCATATGAAGCAATTCCTTTATTCTTGACAATATCTCCTTTTAATTTTAAAACTAAAGGAAATAAAGTTATTTTCAATGTTTCTTTAATTGTCTTTTCAGGTAATACATATAAATTACAGATATTATATTTTTCTTTTATTTCTTTTATTATATCGTCTGAACCATATGTAACATATTTAATATTTTCTTGTTCTAAGCCTCTATAAGTAATTTCTTTAATAACCTCTCGACAAGTTGTACATTTTGTATCAAAGAAAAATAGTATTGAATTATCATAATTAATATTATCCTTAATAATATTAGGTATACTTTGATTAATTTGAGGTCCAATAAAGTTTAAGGATTTTTTCCGACTAATATATATAACTATATAATTTGTCATAAACTGACTCAGAAAAATAAATACTAAAATACAAAACAACTCAATATTCATAGTTGCCACCTCCTATTCTACACTTTCAATAGTACTTCTAATCATTAATCCATTTATCACCATGCTTAAACTTATAAATAATATATACATAAAATTAAGGTTATTAAAGATAAAAATGTTATATTTTAATGCAGCTATAGAGCCAAAAAGTATAATTAACCAATATGAATAATGTATAAGTCCTCCTAATCCTAATTTTGACTTAATTAATTTTCCATAACAACAACATTCTTTACTTTCACCACCTTTATATGTTTTTAAATTTAGCGCAATAAAAAACAGTAAATATCCTAATATAAAACAATAGCTTATCATATTGTTATACAAAATTAAGATGATGCTTTGACTTATTTCAAACAATGGCATAAGTATTGAAATGGCAGGTGCTATTTTTTCTGGGAAAACATTAAGTTTGAAGATAGTGTTTTTTGTATATTTAAAGTACGCAATTTTAAGTCCACCTGATAAAAACAGCGAAATTGCTAGTGATAAATCAAAAATATTATTCATAAGTTATTTATATGATATATTCATTTGCATATAATCATATTTTCCTTTCTTTAATTTTTAATTTATAATATATTTGGAGATATGAGTTTTATATTTAAATCTAGACTAGTTTAAGGGGATATCTACATTGAGGGGGGGTTGATTTGTTTTTAGTTCCTAAAATTTATATTAACCTTTTATATTATTAATAGTAAAATAAATATATATATGATTCCAATATTATATAGTATAGGTAATAGACTAACTTCATGTGGCAAATTAACTATGTAACATGAACAAGTATTAGCCATTTTTTTATTGTAATTATTAATCATAGAATATAAATAAATTATTTGATTAACAATTCCTAAAATACAAATTAAAGTAATAATTTCATTAAAAAACATTCCTAAAATAATACTCATTTCTAAAGTTAATAAAAATAATGCTATTTTTTTGTGATTTTTTTCACCAAAATTTATATAATAATCTGTAATCGCTAAATAATACGGAACTATATCTCTCAGTTTTCCTCTTAAATTTTTAGCAAAAATGATTACTATAATAATTCGTAAAAAAATTTGTAGTAATATTATTAACATTCCTTTAACCCCTAAATTATTAATTATGTGGATCTATAAGCTCATAATATCCGTTTTTACCATTACTTATTATTACTGGGAGCATATTAATATTATATTCACAAATAAAATTAGGTTTATATTTTTCTGCATTTTTGTACTCCTCAACATTTATAAGTAATCCTTTTAGTTTATCATCTCCATAATATTTCAATAACTTCATAAATAGTTCAATCTCAAATTTTTGCATTTCAGATATCATAACGAAATAATTCATATCTTCTTCTAAAACAATTTGTAAATTTTCAACATTAATCATATTCTTCATAACATTAATTCTTAAAGAAAGTTTCTTATAATTATAAGTAGTAAAAATAATGCATATTGTGAATATAAATAAAACATAAATTATCATATTTTTCTCCATATATATAAAAGTACTACAGAAAGCCCTTTCTTTTTTATTTAATTAGGTTTAATAATAAACTAACAATCGCTAGATCCGTTACATCTACTTTCCATTCTACAACCCCTTGTATATGTTGTTGTACAAATATTATTAATGCAGCTTTCATCAATATCAAAAAATTTAACATATACACTTTGTAAGTAAGAGCCTGTCTTATCAAGCGTTAAATTTTCCAACCCAAATCCACAATTACCTTTTATTACATTTTTTGAATTTCCATACTTTGCTATATAAGGTGTTACAAATTTCATTATTAAAAATCCCTAACTTTCTGTAGTAACTTTTATTCAATTTAATAAAAAACTATTTCTCCATAAATATTCTGAATTTTATTCAACCATAATTCTAAAGTTATTAAAATGAAAATATTATCATTAAATGTTTGTCCAGATCTGAATTCTAATAACAACTGAATCCATTCTTCTTTAGATAATTTCACAAAGTTTAACTTCGTAATAATTCCTTCTTTTAAGATATTAAATATCTCTCCCCAATTTTCTCTAAGACCTTTTTGACTCAATTCAACATGCTGAGTCTTATTAATTTTATCCATAATTTCAGGAGGAATATCTTTTCTAAAAGCCTCTCTTAATATGTATTTAGGTGTTCCATTATGTAAACGCATATTTCCTGGTAAGTAGTACAAGTATTCTACTATTTTTCGGTTTACAAATGGATGTATACATTCAATTTGGTATCTTGGTGCCAATTCCAAATCTCCAAAATTTCTAGTTATAGATGATATAATTTGAATAATTATATCTTTACCATTAAATTTTTTTGCATTTTTTATTTTTTCATGAAATGCTTTACTTATCTTATAATCAATCTCGGGAATATATAAATTATCCATTTTAGCTTTTACAAGATATTGTTTGACTACAAACCAAAAACTTACATTTTGACTAAAAGCAAAAGTATTTATAGCTTTTATAATATTAAAACCATTTTTTAAACTTAAATTATCTAATAAATATAAGATTGTTCCAGTTAGTATATGATCTGAAAAAAAACCATCAACCATATAATTTTTTCCATCAATTAAAGCTTTTTCAAATAACTCTTCAGAAAATTTTTTGTTTAATATATTAATATGTGGCTCCGATGTATAAAAAAAGCTATTTGGAAAACCTTCTAACAATCCGCTTTGGTCACTATATACATATTTAATTTTATCATCTACTTTATACATTTCTGCTAATTTTTCTATATACTTTCTCTCATCACAACTTTTAACCTCATCAAATACTGCACTGTAAGCTACTATTTTTTTGGGGGCTAAAATGGAAAATAAAACTGATGAATCTACACCACCACTTAAAGCTAAACTTGTTTTATCTATATCCCTTATCATTGTATATGTGCTTTGGTATAACAAATTTTTAAATTCATCTAACATATTAAATTCATATTTACCTGGATTAGAATTTTCTAAATTCCAATAAATCAGTTTTTGCAAATTTTTATTTAAATAATTATATGTTATTAGTTCAGACATTCTAACCCGATAGATATTCTCATAAGGTGTTTCTTCAAAATCACATATACCATTATACTGAAGAAAATTTGATAAGTAGCGTTTACTAATTCTTGTTTCATTATAAAAATCATTTAATAGAAAAAGATTATTTGATAAAGCTATACCCTCATTATTTATATAATAAAATAATTGTTTTAAACCAAATTGATCCCTGATAAGTTTAATTTCATTTTTATTATTATCTATGATTAGAAATGAAAATCTACCATATAGATAATCTAAAAATTTATCTCCATATTTTTTGTAAAGAATTTTTAGAATTGTAGTTTCTGATTTTTCCTCGATTTGTTCTTTTTGTAGTATTTCCTCGATATTATCTAATTCAATATCACCAATTATTATTATATCTTCCTCCTCATCAATATTAATTTTCTTACTATTATTTGTTAAAAACTCTGTGTAGTAAAATTTATCATTATAATATATGTTAGTAATACCATTACTTTTTTTTTCATAATATGATTCCAGTTTGCTACTTATATCTAATTTATATTTTATATTGTTCAAAGAAAAATAACTAAAAAACCATTTCATCTTCCACTCCTTTATATTAAATTATCAGAATCGAAAATTATTGTATATCTAATAATATTTTCATTTAATTCAAAAACTGCTTTATCTCCTTGTTTCCACACTAACCAAGCATGTGAACAAAAGGGGAATTTTTGTACCCCAATAACAATTTTAACAGGTAATCTAAATTTTCTTCTTAATATCCTATACTGCAATATAGCTTTATGTAAACATTTAGCTTTGCCAGGATATATAAGACATATTCTGTCAACGATTCTAATTTCATTAACAATTTTTCTCTTAATTATTTCTAATTCAGACTTATTATATTGTCTTAATTTTAACTGTTCATATTTACAACATTCACTTTCGATAAGTTCTTTAAAACTTTTTTTTTAATTCTTTGATCAATAATACTTATTTGAATAAAGTAACTTATAGCCTTAAATGTTTTCATCTATTTCTATCAGCCTTTCTTTATTTAAGTCATTAATTAACTGGTATATGCTTTCAATTAATTCTGTTTCATTCTCATATTCATAGTTTCCTTTTACTTTTTCCACCAGTTCATTTACTGAACTACAATTATCAATATGTTCCCATATAAAATATGACGTATCTTGTAATCCATAAAATTCACCAGTAATAATATTAAACAAAACTACTTCATCATTAAGATAGCTTTCTTCTATTCCCTTTGCTTTCTTTATCATACTCCTCCATACCATCCGCTATTTTACGAATTGAATCACATATATAATATATTTCATCATCCAAAACAAATGGCGATAATGAAACTCTAATCCACCCTTTTTTATTAATTTTTTCTTCATTTTTTATTATATTTTGGCATATAATGTTCGATTCTTCTGATGATATATTTAATAAATGATGACCATATATGCTTGCACAACAACAACCTCCCCGTACTTGAATTCCATATTTCTGATCTAGTATTTTAACTCCTTCAATATATGATACATTAATAAAATTAAACGAAATTATTGGAAGTCTATTTTCTATATTACTGTCATATATTACAATATTTCTAATTTTTTTCATTTCACTTAACATCTTTTTTGTAATATCTATTTCTCTAGATACAATATTATCCACACCAATCTTTTCCTTTAGCTTGATTGCTAATCCTGCTTTAATTACTGGTAGTATTGGTGGTGTTCCTGCCTCTTCTCTTTCTTCAATGTTATCTTTATACAATATCTCCCCCCAAGGATTAATCCATTTAACAGTTCCACCTCCTACTTGTGTTGGAACCTTTAATTTATATAAATCTTTTGAGATAATTAATATACCTGGGCCTCCAACACCTCCAACAAATTTATGGGTTGAAAAAACTAATGCATCGATTCTCAATTTTTCAATGTTTAATACGTCATATGGAGCAATGGTAGTATAATCTACACAAACAATTCCACTGAATAATTTCATTAAATTACATAGGGGGAGTAAATCCACTTTAACTCCATTAACATTAGAACATGCACAAAAAAAACCAATAAGAACATTTTCATTTTTAAAATATTTCTTCAATTTAATCTCCATATCATTTAAATCAATTTGACCATTTTCCTTTAGTTTTAATATAACGCAATTTATATTGTTATTTTTCCATGTAATAAAATTAGAATTATGTTCATATGGAGTTAGAAAAATGATTATATTTTTAGAATTTTTATATTGATTTATTAATATCATTTGTAATCTGTTTATTGCAGAAGTCATCCCATGTCCACAAGCAATAACCGCATAATTATCATTTGCTCCAAAATGTATTCGTATAATATTTTTTGACTGATTATATGCTAGTTCTGTTTTATAAGATATATAATTTCCTTCTGAATGAAAATTGCTGTATAATGGTCCATAATTATCTATAATTTCCATTTCTATATCATGATATAATCTTCCACTTGCTGCCCAATCTGCATATATAATTTTTTTCCCATATTCATTAAATTGAGGTTTATAGCCGTCACCAATAATGTTCATTTTAAATTTATCAAAGTAATTTTTCATCTTTCCCCCATATTTAAGCCTATTATTGAAAACTATTATTAATATTTTTTATATTTGCTTTTTCTCACTTCCTTTTGTAATAACTCATAATTCTATTTATATTTTGGGTTTATTTACTTTATAATACAAATAATACCAAAAACTATTATATTAGTCAATGGACATATATGTCCATTGACTAATATAATAGTTCTAATACTGTTAATGGTGCATGAACAGTTTCATCTGAATCTTTTTTATCAAAGTCTCTATTTATTCTGTGACAGAAGATGTGGTTGGTTAAAGGTATACTAATCTGATAAGTAGAAGGATTCATTCTCTTGTATTAAACATTGGAGAATGAAATTTCAAATAGCCCTTCTTGGCAAATGTTACATCATAAAGCATCGTAACGATCACAAACTCAAACAAATTAATATAATAGTTACTTTCAGAAAATTTCTGATTCCATTCGTTTTGTATTGAAAAGCTGCATATGACTAATGGAATTCACAACTCAGAACAAGAAAATGAACGGCGAAAATATAATCGTTCTTTTAAAGATATTCCTAACTTAATATTATACTGTACTGTAACTTCCCTTAACATTTATATGGAAAGTCATTTGACAATTATATCCACCGGTGTTATATTCGTTAGTATATTTATACATAGATTGTACTTACCGAAAGGAGAACTTATGAGTTATATACCTACACCGGAACAAGCTTATGAAATCTTAAAAGATTACAATAAGGACGACTTTCATTTGAAGCACGGCAGGATTGTAGCCGGCGTGATGGAGTATTTCGCCAAAGAATATGACCCTGAAAACACCGCTTACTGGAAGAGTGTCGGCATGCTCCATGATCTGGATTTTGAACTTTATCCAAACGAGCATTGCATAAAATCACAGGAAATTATGAAGGAACTTACTATAGACGAGAGTATCATACATGCTACCGCAAGCCATGGATATCTGCTCACTGTAGATATAAAGCCTGAACATTATATGGAAAAGGTTCTATATGCAGTGGACGAGCTCACCGGACTTATCGGTGCCGTAGCACTTATGAGACCTTCAAGAAGTGTTTCCGACCTGGAAGTTAAGTCCGTTATGAAGAAATATAAGACTGCAAATTTTGCTGCCGGCTGCAGCCGCGAGGTAATCAACCGAGGAGCGGAAATGATGGAAATAGAGCTGACAGAATTAATTGATAAAACCATACTTGCTATGAGGAGCTTAATTCCTGAAATGGATATATAGTGCTTAGTGAAAACTAAAATATTTATCAAACCACACACTAATAAAGCAGGGAAGTCATTATCCCTAACAGCTCTCTGTTGGATAATACTTCCCTGCTTTTTGTATATCTAAATGTAATAAACTTCACTAAGGTGAAAAGGCTCTGTAAAACCGGCTCTCTTTCTCTTCACAATACTTTCTATTGAAACTGCAATGTAACCATAAAGGAGATGTCTTCTTCGTTCAGCTGGTACTTTTCAGAAAGTGCAGGTCCGCAGGAATTAGAGCCGATACCACTCATCTTATAATCCAGGCAAAGGACTGTCTCGTCTACCTTTTCAAGCTCATAATTGTGTGCCTTTACCGTAAGTTCTTCCTGTGTGTAGTTACTAGCCTGGAAGGAGAACGGCACCTTCCCTGTCACATGGATAGGTGTTCCAAGAGAAGAGTACAAGGTTAAATCCTCGCAGCCATAATGACTGGAATTCTCCTGAGGTTTAATCGTATCCACATACATATCTGAAACCTTTTGTGTGAATCTTCCGTGCCAAGTGGAGCGGCGTTTATCTACATAGCTCTCTCCCGGCCCATAACCCAAATAGTTTACCTTATCATAATGCTTCGGAAGGAATAAACGCAGACCAAAGCGAGGCAGGAAAGGAAGTTCCTTATTTCTCTTCCCATTCATCTGTACCGTTATGGTGCCATCTGCTCCTATAAACCAGGTTACTTCCAGGTCTAGGATGTGCTGAATCTGAATAGCAGTTATAGCCAGTCTGCAATAAATGGCTGTTACACCGTTCTCCTTGGATACTTTTGTTTCATACACCCTGGGAAATGCTCTGTCATAACGGGCCTCCTGCCAGGTGTTGCGTATATTCCGGTCATTGTCTGTAGGCGCTCTCCAGATATTAAATTCCAACGGCCTCTCTAATATGGACTGGTTATTTATTACCAGGCTTACAAAACTGCCATGGAGTCTGTCAAAACAATACTTAAAGGTCTCGCCTGTTATAATAATTGTAGTCAGATTCTCCTCAATGCACACAGAATCAACAGTTTTCTCTGCTATCTTATCTGATTCCCCTGCTGCTACAAAAGGGATATCCCTTTCTTTGAGGAACAGCTGGTCAAAACCAAGCTCATGTCCTGTAGCTGTAAGAAGTCTTTCAGACTGCTGAAGATACCTTAACTTAACGCTAACTCCTGACTCACTGCTCTTATGCTGTAAGTATTCTGTACTAAAGGGTACTTTTACAACAGTTTTTTCATGTGGGGCTAAATCTAACGTTCCGAGGTCACAGGTTTCGACTACTTCACCGTCTATAAGGAGCTCAGCTTCTATTTTTAAATAATCTTTTAGATTGGTAAAATCCAGTTTATTCGTAAGTTCTACTGAAAGCCAATTTTCATTAACAGCTTCTCGGCCTCCAAACTCCTCTTTGCTTACCAGTGCTGCTCGTACCGGGCGGATTACATTCTTATATTCTGCCAGCGCAGGATGTGGTATGCGGTCAGGAGATACCATACCATCCACACAGAAATTTCCGTCATGAGGATACTCTCCGGAATCTCCGCCGTAATGGAAGACTTTACGTCCGTCTGTCGTAATTCCACGGTAAATGGCGTGGTCACACCACTCCCATACGAAACCGCCTACAAAACGTTCTTCTCCATAGATACAATCAAAATAATCTTCAATATCTCCAGGTCCGTTACCCATAGCATGAACAAATTCGCAAAGCATATAGGGCTTTGGATTAGAAGCCAGGTATTCTTTTATACTGGGAATGGAGGCATACATATTACTGACGATATCTAACATGGACATGTCATTAATATGCCCGCCGGTTTGGCTGACACTTCCTTCATAATGTAATAACCTGGTTGGATCATATTCTTTTATCCAACGGCCTGTATCTTCAAAAGCTTTGCTGTAGCCGGCTTCATTTCCCATGGACCAGATAACAACACTGGCATTGTTCTTATCCCTGATAACGTTTCTCTGATTACGGTCTAAGATAGCCTTAGCAAACATCTCTCTCTGAACCAGATCACCATAAGTCTCCCAGCCACCACCATAAAAACAGGTAGCGCCATGGGCTTCCAGATCACTCTCTCCCACCACATAAAAACCATATTCACTGCAAAGCTGTGTAAACCAAGGTGCATTGGGATAATGACTGGTACGTATCGCGTTAATATTAGCCTCTTTCATGAGTCTTAAATCTTTTAACGCCTGTTCTTTACTGATGGTATAACCGGTAACAGGGTCGCTGTCATGGCGGTTCACCCCTTTAAACTTCACCTTAACACCATTAATGTGTATTACATCCTTAATTATTTCAATCGTACGGATACCTACCTTTTGGTAAATCACTTCATCGGCAGTACTGATAGTTAAGGTATATAAATAAGGTGTTTCCGCACTCCATAGCCTGGGTTCCGGTACATTTATTACAATTTTTGAACCTTCTGCCTTTTGTTCTGCTATAAGTTTACCCTCTGTATCTTTCAGGCTGCAGGTAACTGGCACTTCTTCACCGCTGAACTCAAAATTCACCTGAATTTCCGCTTTGGTATAATTTTTTGTAAGCTGGGGCTTTATGAAAAAGTCACGGATATGATTTACAGGACGGCTGATAAGATATACGTCACGGAATATACCTGTCATTCGAAATTTATCCTGGTCCTCCAAATAACTTCCATCACACCATTTTAGCACCACAACTGTAATATCATTTACTCCTGCCTTCAAATAGGAGGTGATATCAAATTCACTGGTAGAGTGGGATACCTGGCTGTAGCCTGCCAAAGTTTTATTTATATATACATAAAAGCAGGAATCTACTCCTTCAAAATTCAGATAATGCTGTAGCTTTTCCTTGCCTTGTCCAATCTCAAAAGTGCGGTGATAAACACAGGCAGGATTATCTAAAGGAACAAAGGGAGGATCATAGGGAAATGGAAAATTGATATTCGTGTATTGATGACGGTCATATCCATGCATCTGTATACAGCTTGGTACCGGAATGGAATCATAATCTTTGTAGGAATAATCCTCTTTCGTAAAATCTTCTACCACAAAAGGATTATCAAAAAAACGGAAATCCCAATCTCCATTTAATAATTGTATCCGTGAACTATTTTGAATTTCACCCGGAGCAAAGGGAATATAGTAGCTGCGATTTTCTTCACAGCCGGTATGAAGAACAGATGGGTCTTCGTAATAGGGAGGCAGTTTTAAATCTGACTTTAACATATGTATTCCTTTCATCAGCATAAAATTTATTTTCTTTTTTTGTTATACCAAAATATCATCCACATTTCCATACATAAAGTTGATATCTATATGCACAAAGTTTTCATTTTCATTTTGACAATCACTATTATGTATTATAAAATATTAGCAGGATACTTATATAGTAAAGATAGCTGTTTATGTTCATTTTTATTACAGACATTTCCCTATACCATGAAGCGTTTATTTTTTAGAAAGAGGATTCTATGCTTACAGTAGTAGGTTATTATGATTGGCAGTCCGATGAAAAATCTGTATCGGACCAGGAGTTTTTTGTTCATTGCTGTGGCAGATACCGTCTGATCCATACAGAAAAATTCCAGACAGAAAGACCTTCCGGAGCCGCCAATTACCAGCTTATTTATCTGGCAGACGGGAAGGCTCACTTTAAGATAAATGGGAAAATTCATATTTTAGAAAAGGGCAGCTGTGTACTTTTTCATCCCGGAGAGCCTCAGTTCTATTATTATTATCTGGAGGAACACCCGGATATCTACTGGGTTCATTTTTCCTGTAATAAGAGTAATCCGTTCTTATCTCAGACCGGGTGGGGAAAGGAAAATATCTATCAGGTAGGGGTTCATGGCAGCTATACCCATCTCTTCGACGGAATAATTCAGGAACTGCAGTTAAAGCAGCCTCTCTGCGAGGAACAGCTTAAGCTGATGATGCAGCAATTACTGCTAAGAATGGGCAGAAACCGCATAAAGGCAGACAAAGTCTTTGAGAATTATAACAGAGAAGTCGAAGAAGCTCTTCGTATCTTTCATCATTCTTCCGAGCAGGATTTTACCATCAAGAAGTTTACGAAAGAGCGGGGTCTTAATTATTATCGCTTTATTGACACCTTTACCAAGCAGGTAGGCATTTCTCCCCGGCAGTATATCATCAATATCAGAATGAGTACTGCCAAGGAATTATTAGCCAATCCTCTCTTTCAAGTCTCCGAGGTAGCGCAGCTTACGGGCTACGATAACCCCCTTTATTTTAGCAGGCTCTTTAAAAAAGTCTGGGGAATCTCACCTACGGAATTTCGAATGCAACACGGCAAAGGCTAGACATAATAAACCAGATTTGTATTATTTCTTATCATACCCTATTACCGTCCAGATACCGGTGCTATCCTGTCTTACAAGCTGTTTTAGATATACTTTTGATACCGGTGACTTTTTATTATCCACTTCTACAATAATAGAGCTTCCGGTATTCTTTATAATCTTAAAATCCTTATAGGGAATCGGATATTCTCCTTTAATCCCATCCGGCTGAATTAATAGGCTGGTAAATACCTGGGCTACAAAGGCAGGATCTAACTTCCAGGGCTGATGGCCCGCATCTACCTGTTTTTGTGTCTGCTCTTCTGACTTCATATCATAATCTACCTTAACCTGAGGTGTACTTAAACTTTCTTTTGAAAGGACAGCTTTTTCTCCGGTTAAGCCTTTGATAAAAACATTGATTTCATCCATAGAACCGTTTCCAATTACCTGGTATTCTCTTTTGTTCTGCTGCCAGGTGATGCTGGTAATAGTGTTTTGATCCCCAAAACTTTCTGCTGCCAGGCCATTGGTAATACCGACACTATTGCTATTTGCTTCTATATCTGTCTTTGCTGCATTGGTTAGGATTTCTGCCCTCATGGAACCAATTACACCGTTGACAGCTCCACTGTTCTTTGCAGCCAGATCAACTTCTCTTTCAATAACAGCGACCTTATTCTCCTGCCCTTCTAGTCCATAATACACCTTAATGGCCTTATCTTCTGCATTGGCTGAGATTTCTGTCAGCTTATAGGAAGTGGCTGAGACCATGGGAAGTTCCATTTCGAGGCCTGATAGTTCCTCTGCCTCTTCCATCGTGGCACATATCTGCCAATTCTCCTCTCTATTCACAACATACCCCTTTAAATCTCCATAGCTTAAATATTCAGTCGGAATGCTTTTTGTATATTCAATATCGCTATAACTTACCTCATAGGCAACACCATTTACCAAGGCAGTTTGTTTCTTAAGAGGTATACCTGTTTTTTCATTTATCCAGATAGAATAGGTATCACCTCCTTTTGGAGTAACTTTATAAAGTACTGCCTGCTGCCCGCTGATAGATGTTTTCGACTCTTCTGTTACCTTTGCAGCTGTCTTTAATTGCTGTACCTCTTTTCCGATTTCAAAGGTAAAGGTGTAATTATCCGGAAAGGCTGTATACAGGCTGATATAGTTATCCTCCGGTTTTAACTGCCATTTTTCCTGGTTGTTATTGGCAGTAATTAATCCCTCCTCTAAGCCCTGTAATTCCTTCACGTAATATCTGCCTTCCTTATCAGCCCAGACCTCTCTCACTGCCTGTATGCTACGTTCACCTTCTCCGTTTATAGAGGTAATAGTCAATACACCATGGTATGCATTAGCTTTTTCATAGGCTTGCTCCATAGCATAAACAGGATTCCCTCCGGTCAGATATGAATCTTTTAGATAAAACACTCCCAGAAATACAGCTGCTGCCGCTGCCACCCCCCAAAAGACAGGAGCAAATCTTCTTTTTTTTACGGCGATTTCTTTGCGGCCGGTTATACCAGCCATATTTTTTCCCTCTTCTCCTTTATAAGCCTTCCACATATTCTCCGATAACTGCTTTTCAAACCCTTCCTGGGGATATACCGGCTCTTTTAACTTTTTCAAAGCTCTGATTGTATTGGTCAGTTCTTTTACATTCTCATCGTCCAATCCTTCCTTGCCGGGTACCTGCTCCTGATTTAATCTATCAATATAATCTGAAATAAACTTTTCCTTTTTCATTATAACTCCTTTCACGAGTATAGACTTCCAATCAATTATTTTTATAACTCCCACGCGTATGACTTCAATATCTCAGCCAGTTTCTCCAAGGCCCGAAGCTGTATCACTCTTACATGACTTTCTTTTTTCTTAAGTATCGCAGCGGTTTCTTTTACAGAGTAGCCTTTTAATATTCTAAGTTCTACTACACGCCTTTGATCTTCCTTCAACTTCTCCAAAGCTTCCTTTAAAGTCTGTCTTTGTTCAGTAATTTTTGTAAAATCTTCTTCCCTTCCTGTTAAATCAAGTTCTTCTATATCAACACTTACCGGTCCCTTTTTCTGCTTTCTCCACTCATCTCTGATTAGATTCAAAGCAATAGCTTTAAGGTAAGCGCTGTAATTTTCAATTAACGCATATTCATTTTTTAAATATATCATTGCCTTTACATAGGTTTCCTGGGTTATATCTTCTGCTTCTTCCCTGTTACCGACCTTGTAATAGATAAACTGGTATACCTCTCGCCAGGTATCCATGCACAGCTTTTCTATCCATTTCTTCAATTCTTCCTCTGTACCAGAAAGATCCCTAACGTGCTTTGAATTTTCCATTTCATCCTCCCTGTATTACTTTTTCATAAGTATAGACGAAAAAGACATACAAAACGTTACACCTTCTTCACGTTTTGTATGTCTTTATTTTACCCCTTTCGTGAGCATCAAATCTTCGGCTTGACATTCCTGTCTTTCCAACTTGCTGCAAGATTGGGCCGAGGATTTCCCCGGTACAATCTTGTGTAGGAATTATTCTTTTCAATAATTCCTACTACTCTCCTGTTCCTTCAATGGAATCTCCAGTATCTTCATCGGTATTATGAGGTGTTATATTAGAGTTTTCTTTATTTTTTTCAAAATCTACAGCTGCCGGGTCCTTTATATTAGTAATTCGTTTCCATTCCTTGGAATCTGCAACTTTAGAGGTTTCCGAGCGGTTACGGTATAAGAACCTGACAAGCTCATAGCAATCTACCCAGATTTCATTATTCCCTTCTTTCTGGGATTCGTCAAAAATCAGCTGTAAACCAAAATGAAGGTGAGGCGTGTCGATATTATTGACATTCTCCGTAGTACTGTAGCCGGTCCTGCCGAGATAACCGATAACATCACCGGCCTGAACAATGCTTCCTGCTGCCAGCTCCTTATTATAGGGATAATTCTTTCTAAGGTGAGCGTAATAATAGTAGCGTTTACCATCAAAGCTCCTGATACCGATGCGCCAGCCGCCGTACCGGTTCCAGCCAAGGGCTTCTACATATCCGGATTCCACTGCAATAACCGGTGTTCCTACCTGCCCCATCATGTCATGTCCTAAATGCTTTCTTTTATAGCCGTAGGTTCTGGATACTCCGAAATCATCAAAATCACTATATGGAAAATACTTTGCTAGTGGCAGATAAGCCTTTAATCCATATTTCTTCACCCACGTTGTTTTCTGTGGATCATTAGGGTCCGGGACTTCCTCTTCGTATTCACCAACCATACCACCAAGAACAGCTGAATAAGCTTCCAGATAGTAAGAATAGTATTTTAAATCAGCTGTCAGGGCTGCCATGGTAGTCTCGCCGCTCTCTAATTTTTCTGCAAGGCCGGTAAGGTCTTTCTCTTTATATCTGGAGAAATCACCTCCATAACGGGTGCCAAGATAAGCTAGGAGCTCTACCCAATTTAACTTAACAGCTTGTGATTGAGATGCAACATCCAAATCGCAGGCCTTTCCCATAGCCTCAGAACAGACATCAAAGTCCACCCATTTTATGTATTTCTTTTCTGCCTCTCCCCCGGAACTTGCCGTAAGAAAACGCGGCAGAAAGGTCTCCTTCATAAATTGTTTAATACCGCCACTGTTATTGCTGCCAAACATTATAATGCAGATAGCCGCTAATACCAGCACAGCCTCTATAATTATCCCACGCCTTAATCTTTTCATAAAAAGAAAGCCCTCATCCATAAACTGTAGTAACATTTTATGTCATGAGGGAATTTCTTAGCACTGATTATCCAATTTTCTATCTTAGGTATGCATGTTTTACCCATCCGCCTTTTGCAAAGCGCAGGCCAAAACAGATTCCTCTGAACAGCCAGTCAATGGTCATAGCAACCCATACTCCCAATACCCCCATTTTAAGACCATTCACAAGGAAATAGCTGAACCCGATTCTCCACACCCACATGGAGATAATAGAGATGGTCATAGTAGTTTTCACATCATTGGCAGCCCTTAAGGCATTTGGCAGGGCAAAGGATAAAGGCCAGATGATGCAGCAACAGATGCAATGATAGATAATGAGTGTCAGCGTGGCCTTTTCAGAGGGACCGGACAGAGCGAAAATATCAACAATCGGTTTTCTTAGCAGAAAGATACCGATATTTAACACACCTAGTATTAAATAACAGAGCTGCATCAGCTTTACCGTATATTTCTTAGCCTGAGCAATGTCCTCTGCTCCGACACACCGTCCCACTACCGTAATCATTGCCAGCCCCATGGCACTGCCTGGTATTAAAGCAAAGCCTGCAATAGTACCGGCTACACCATTTGCCGCTATCGCCACTGCTCCAAGACTTGTAATCAACCCTTGCACCAGAATCTTTCCAATCTGAAAGATGCTGTTTTCCAGCCCGTTGGGTACACCGATATTTAATATCCGCTTAATCATCGTGAAATCAATCCCTGCATGCAGGATATTACTCACATGGATAGCATTCTTCTTGCTCTTAATTAGAAGATAAATAATAATTGCAGAAGCCGCTCTTGCCACCAGAGTGGGAATTGCAACCCCTTCCACCCCCATATGCAGTAAAAATACCATAATAAAAATACCGGTTACATTAATAAGATTCATCACGATGGAAACATACATGGATATTTTGGAGTTTCCCATAGCCCGAAATAAAGCTGCACAAGAATTATAAACCGCAAGAAAAGGAAAGGAAAAGGCTGTAATAATAAAGTAGGTGGTTGCGCTTCTCATAATATCTTTTCCCGGGTCTCCGTATATTGCTCTTAGGATATGTGCATTTCCAATTAAGGATATTCCCATAATGATAAGAGCAAAGAACAGGGTTGTAATAATAAGCTGTCCGCCGGCTTTACTGGCATTGTCTTCTTCCTTCTTACCCAAATACTGTGAAGAAACCACCGCTCCTCCCGTTGCTAGGGAAGAAAACAAGGTTATCAAAAGAACATTTAAGGTATCCACTAGAGATACTCCTGCTATACCCGCCTCCCCGGCTGCCCTGGATACCATCATAACATCCACCAGCCCAACGGATACTGCAAGAAACTGTTCGGCAATCAGAGGCAGAATCAGTTGAAAAAGCTGCTTTCTGGTAAATAACATAATAAATAACCCTTCCTTGGTAAATTCTATGTAAACCGAGTGTTAACAACAGTTAATCTCCATTATGAAGCTCCAAAAATAAAATTACAATATGATATCCCGCCAAAATTCATGTAGTATCTTATTCAGTTCAGCTATATGGCTGATATTAGATACTTGGGGGCGGACGATGACTTCTGAGTCCATTCAGGCATTTTCTTGTTCAGAGTTCCGTTCTCCACTAAAATGCCAGAAGTATTCCTAGAAGGTTAAATTACACCGAACTCGCTTAATTTGTATTGGATGCGTAGCACTGTGAGCTCAAACAGCGGTGTAATTTAACCTAGTCATAACTCCTGCCATTTAAGTGTCAAATGGAACTCTTCAATATAAAATGCCTGAATAGACTCAGAAATCATCTGTATTTTTGCCGTCGAATTCTACTTGTATGTATAAATCTTATAACCTTATCTAAAGGGGCTAGTGTTATGCCTTTTTAACAAAGGAAGCTTTTTGATAGCTTTTAAAAAGTACACTGTAAATTAATAATTATTTTTATAGAATATATTTTAAATATTTTTAATTTGGTTGAGTGAAAAGGTAACTTCATGATTTCCTGCACACTTTGATTTTGCAGGACTAAAATCACGTTTCACCAGTTTACGAGTTAATCAAATAGCGTTATAATGCATTTATAGAGGTCTGTTTCCATGAGTGCAAGCATGGCAAACAGGCATCTGGATTATCGTGCAAGACTAAATTCCACATACCTTTTTCGTGTAGGATTAAATTCGGCTGTGGATTCCGTCTTGTCTATATGGTTATTTTTTGAGTAATGATGGCATCAGTGAGACCTCATCAGCAGGAATTTCCTTAAGTTTGAGGAGCTTATGAAGTTTATATTCAAAAGAAGTTGAGACAGCCTGAACGGAGTGCAACCATTCAGGCTGTCTCTTGCTTCACTATTGATGTGGTTCATAAGTTTTATGGCATCTCCTTGTGTAAAAGGATCAAGACTGATACCCTTTGGAATCACATAACGTATGTATTCATGATTCTTTTCTAACATGCCCTTTTGCCATGAACTGTTGGGATTACAGTAATAAACTCCATTTCCACAACAGAGGTCTCTGGATGTTCTTTCAAATATTTCTGGAAATCTTCATAGGTGCGTCCTATGCGGAATTTTTTTGCAGCAAGGCTAATCCGTGTACCTGTTTTGCGAGGTTTGCATTTATAGCGAACTCGACGCCTTAAATCAATGTTTCTGGCTGAAAAGATTCCTTTATCAATGTAATTATAAAGCGTTCTTCTGCTGCAAGGAATTTCATGACCATGAAAAGCATAAATATGAGCCAGAGATTGCCCTTGTTTTAAAAGAGGGGAAATCAGTTCATCCAATAAAGCGATATCAACGGGATCTTGGTTGATACCAGTACGGCAGGAAACCAGAAGCTCCTGGGATGATTGATCAGCATGCTGAGCAGAATAAAAAGCCAGTTGTTTCAAACAGCGCTTCGTTTTTTGACAGTGATTACACACATAAGGAGCCTTTTGTATCTGAGGGCAGTGAGGGATCAGATAATCTGGGCATTCCAAGGTACATCTTGGGATGCGCCTCTGGACATCATAGCAGCTCTTACAAAGTTTCACACAGTCTTTTTTGTCACAGAGGAAGCGCATCTGGCATTCCTTAAAGCGGGCACACTGAAGTGGTTTCTCCTGATTTTTTTTTGGAGGAAAGTACCGATATTTTTTTACTTCCTTGGCAACAGTACTGGGATGTTTGTCGATGGTTCTAGCAATAGCGGCAAAGGACAGGCCATCATTTAAGCCCTTCTCAATTTTTATTCTTTGTGTGGTAGAAAGGTGTTTCTGGTCAAACATTTTTATATTAGACATAAGTTTGTCCTCCTATGCATTGGGAGGAATCCACTAACCAAGACTACCATACCATACTTTGTGCAAGGCTAAAATCGTCAATGATGAATTTACCCTTGCAATCAAGAATTTAACTATTCATTTTACAAAATTTTTTAAATTTCCTATTGACATTAACGCTACGTTAAGGTTTATGATGATTTCAGAGTTGTTAACAGCCCTTCGCCAGCAAAAAAGATAGAATATACAATACAGTCTTTTGTTCTTATTCAATACACCTGAAGGTCTGTTATCTTACTCACAAAGCGCGCGCAAAAACTATGAACTATATACTATGAATAGAATCAGCTTCAGGTTCCAGCTTTCTTATATTTGCCTTTAGCTGAAGGAGGACTTATGGAATACAGTATTCTAAAATTAAGCAAGACTGCCGGCGTCAGTACAAGAACTTTGCGGTATTATGACAGCATTGGACTTCTAAAGCCCTTAAGAATTAACTCGTCAGGTTACCGCATTTATGGTGAAAAGGAAGTTTCCCTTCTTCAGCAGATATTATTCTATAAAGAGCTGGGCTTTGGTCTTGAAGATATTCATACCATACTTTCACAGCCGGATTTCGATAATCTGAAGGCTTTAAGGGAGCATCGCGAAAAACTGCTGGAAGAAAGAACAAGACTGGATTTATTAATTACAACCGTTGACAAAACAATTGATAACGAATCAGGGAGGAATACCATGAGTGATAAAGAAAAATTTGAAGGTTTTAAGAAAGATCTTGTAAAAACAAATGAAGAGAAATACGGAAAAGAAATCCGTGAAAAATACGGCGATAAAGTTGTGGAAGAATCTAATAAGAGAATGCTAAATCTATCAAAGGAAGAATATGAACGCTGGGAGAATCTAAGTAAGCAGGTTTTGCTCACCTTACAAGAAGCTTTCGCTACCAAAGACCCGGGAAGTGAAAAAGCTCAGGAAGCAGCTCGCCTTCACAAAGAATGGCTTACTCTCAGCTGGGGTAACGCTGTCTCTTACACTCCGCAAGCACATGCCGGCCTGGCAGATATGTATGTGGCAGATGAACGCTTTAAAGCTTACTATGACAAGGAACAGGAAGGCCTGGCAGAATTCCTTAGAGATGCCATCCATCTCTTTACCGGAATCCAGAAGGCATAGTAAATTAATGTTCAGAAATACTTGATATACGGCTCTTGTAATACAACAAAATACTTCAGTCATAAAATACTAAGCTTACGCTTATAAAGAAGGATTCCTTTCGCCTGATTAAACTTTGGTGAAAGGAATCCTTCATCTTTGCTGCTAATCCGATAATGCCCATTCATTGGCTATCCAGGGATAAGCATAGAAAAAACAAAGGTTGCATTAATTACTTTGTAACCTTTATTGTAATATATTTTGTTAAACCATTCGCTTGTGCCTTTATTTTTACAGTACCTGTCTTCTTTGCAGTTACCACTCCTGTTTTACTTACAGTGGCTACCTTACTGTTCGCAGAAGAATAAGTAATTCTCTTAGACGCTCCAATAAGCATTTTGGGCTTTATGGTATATTTCTTACCTGTCTTTAAACTTACATTATATTTCTCAAAGGTCAGAGAAATTGATTGAACTGTCAGATTATAATATATTGATAATGCAGGATTATCCTTAGAAGTCGCTGTAATAACAGTCACACCGGGTTTAATGCCGGTTACCTTACCAGCCTGGGATACTGTGGCTACTTTGGTATTAGAAGATTTCCACAGGAACTTGTTATTTACCTGCAATTCCGGCAATACCACTGGTTTTACTGTCACAGAGGAATTCATGTACATATACTGGTGCAGGTTATCAAAATAAGTATACTGAACTTTATCCGACCCCTTATCTATCAACATGCAGTCAAAGTTATAAATACTTGGGGAACTTCCATTACCCTTAGCAACTTTAATATAATAAGTGCCTTCTTCCCAATTGAAACTAACCGGTTTCAGCAGCATATAAGGCTTATAAATCTCCTGATGATTACTGTCATAAATTACGAAAGTACCATAGGAGAAGGAACTACCTTGACTGTTGTCCCCTTTATTGTAGTTAGCAGGCATTACTACAAAAGTCTGATTTTTCCCGACTTCAACAGAATAAAAGTCTACCTCATCGTCCTCGGAAATAACCCCTGTAACTGTACCTCCGGTTAATTTCATAGCCTGCTCAAAGGTTTGATTTGGCTCTACTTCTGTATTATTCGCAGGTTGAAAGCTTGCTTTTATTGCATACTCTCCGTTAGGACTTGCTCCTGCCACCGTGTAATAGTAGGTACCGGCTTCAAAGACAGCATCCAGTTTATCATATTCACCGGAATCGAGATACTTGTAATAATCCTTACTGTAAGTAGTTTTAAAATAAACTTTAGAAAGGTCTTCCTTCATAAAGGAACATTCCACCTTATAGTTCGGTCTAACCTCAACTTTTAAGCGTCCGGCTTTAGGTAAAACAATCTTATAATAGCTGGTTGTCTGTTCCTGCGTTGCCGGAACGTTAAGCCAATCTTTGTTAAGCTCAAGGGAAATTGGAACAATGGCATTATCTGCCTTTATGGGAGTAACACTGCCGGCTGTAAAACAAATTATAAGTAAAGTAATTATAATTCTTTTAATATACTTCTGTTTTTTCATAACTTCATCTCCTATCAAAAACCAATCCATAAGGTTACCATTACCTGCAACTTCATATTATTTACAAACTGTGGCAAAGCAATGGCAAAGAAATTAGGAAATCATTAAGGCTCCTCGGCCATTAGCGCATACAGCGTCACCCACTTATTTGCTTTCCCTATCTTTCCTGCTTTAAAAGATGGATTTGTTTTCGTTTTTCCCAGTACATATCTGCCGTCTTCCAATCTCTTTGAATGAAGATATTCGTAGGCAATCTTGCAACTATTATCAGTACTCCTACCCAATATATGAATTGCGTAGAGCAGATTCTGAATTCCTGTCTTTATGGCATCTGGCGGATAATAGGTATCTTCCATTCCCTCTACCACTACTCTTTGAGGATTATCTGTCCGAAAGACCAGGTTTCGCTTTAGAAAGTAATGCACCAGCTCCTCTTCACAGGGTATTTTCATTTCTTTTAGCTTCATTTCTGCTATTAAAAGGAGGTAATTGGCGGTTATTCTGGCACAACTTTTATGAGGCAGCTTGGGATCATTTATTTTTTTATTTTTACTGATACAGCCAAATCCGCCATCTTCCTTTATTTTATCAAGGGCAGAATATATTTCAGTTTTAACCTCATCCCACTCTTCATATCCTAATTTCACAAGATTTCGCAGTAAGAGAGCCTCCCCGCACATAGGGTGAAAACCGGTGTCATCGATTAATCTTCTGACATCCTCATCAATCGCAAGCTCTTCTCTGGTCAGTCCCCACTCCGCAAAGGAAGTCAGCGCATCGTATCTTGGCCAGACTTTCTCTTCTTTTAATAAGTTCATTGCATTTTTAAAGATAGGCGCCATAAAAAGTGCAGCTTTTGCCTGCCGCACTTCCACACTCTCTTTCGGATATTTTAAGTACTCCGTCAGCGTCCTGTATCTTACTTCCGGATTCTCCTCTTCCAAAAGCCACTCTATTATTTCATCTCTAACAGCTTCTTTTTGTATTCCTTCCGTATTCATAAGTTAGCTCCTTTTCTACATAAGATTCTGAAGATATAATACACTTCTAAAGTTGACAGCCCTATGTCATATTTGCTCTACCCGTTATATTTTCATTTTCAAAGTAGAATTGGAGCAGCTATTAATCCTGCTGTTCTTGTTCTTTTTTATTGTAATAATTATTAGTGGTATTGCCGCAGTCATTTCCAAGACCAAACTTAACTGGAGATAATAAAAATCCCAGTATAATTCCGCTTAACAAACAAATTACACTGATAAAAAAAACTGTTGGTTTTCTCAAGCAAATCACCATACCTTTCTAGAAATCCATAATTAATTTACAATTCAGTTTTATTCCTTATTCTTAATGTTAATATATAAGGTACACCATAATACCTAAAGCAGCTACCTTCATATTATGAAAGTTACAAGAAAAATCCCCCTGCAAAATATCCTATTCAAGATATTTTGTCAGAGGGAATTTCCAAATCCCTACTATTAAGTTAATCTATTTCTTGTTATTTTGCAAGTATTATTCAGCCCTTGTTTAAGCGGTCTCTTCAAACTGTGAATTATAGAGACTTGCATAGAAGCCGCCCTGCTTTAAGAGCTCATCATGGCTGCCCTGTTCTACAATGTCACCATCCCTCATTACAAGAATAAGGTCAGCATCACGGATGGTTGATAATCTGTGAGCGATAACAAAGCTGGTTCTTCCCTTCATCAGGTTATCCATCGCCTTCTGAATTCTTACTTCTGTTCTGGTATCAACGGAGCTGGTAGCTTCATCAAGGATAAGAATCTTAGGATCTGCCAGAATAGCTCTTGCAATGGTTAACAACTGTTTCTGACCTTGGGATACATTGCTGGCTTCTTCATTTAATTCCATCTGATAGCCTCCGGGAAGTGTCTGAATAAAGTGATGAGCATGAGCTGCCTTAGCTGCTGCAATAACTTCTTCATCCGTAGCATCTGCTTTACCGTAACGGATGTTTTCCATAATAGAACCGTTAAAGAGCCAGGTATCTTGTAATACCATACCAAACATCTGACGAAGTTCGCCGCGGTTAAAGTCCTTGATGTTATGCCCGTCAATTAAGATTTCACCGGAATTTACATCATAGAAGCGCATTAAGAGTTTAACCATAGTAGTCTTTCCGGCTCCGGTAGGTCCGACAATGGCAATCTTTTGTCCGGGTTCTATCTTTGCGGAGAAATCATTGATAATAATCTTATCAGGGTTATAACCAAAGTGTACATGATTAAATTCAACTCTGCTGTCTACCGTCTCCGTATTTACCGGATTCACTGCGAATTGGTCTTCTTCTTCTTCGTTTAGGAATTCAAATACTCTTTCTGCAGCCGCAGCTGTCTGCTGAAGCTGGGTAGATATCTGTGCAATCTGTGCAATAGGCTGGTTAAAACTTCTTACATACTGTATAAAAGACTGGATATCACCAACCTCGATGGTCTTCTTAATTACAAGATAACCACCTAAGATAGATACTGCTACATATCCGAGGTTTCCTACAAAAGTCATAATAGGCATCATCATACCGGATAAGAACTGAGACTTCCAGGCAGAATTATAAAGAGTGCCATTAGCCTTTTCAAATTCTTCAATAACCTGGCCTTCCCCATTAAATGCCTTTACGATGTTATGACCGGAATATACTTCCTCTACCTGGCCATTTACATGACCCAGATATTCCTGTTGAGACTTAAAATACTTCTGGGATTTCTTCATCATTAGAGCAATCAATAAAGAAGAAATCGGAAGTGTCAGTATTGCAACCAGAGTCATTCTGCCGCTGATAGATATCATCATGATAGTAATACCGATAATTTGGGTTACTGCTGTAATAACCTGGGTAATACTCTGGTTTAAGCTCTGTCCTAAGGTATCGACATCATTGGTTACTCTTGATAACACTTCACCGACTGTCTTTGTTTCAAAGTAATTCATTGGCATGCGGTTTATCTTCTGAGAAATTTCTTTTCTCATTCTGTAAGTTATCTTCTGAGTAACACCGGACATGATGTACCCCTGAACAAAGGAGAAGAAAGCACTTACCACATATAGACATAGAAGTATTAGAAGTGTCCTTCCTATCTTGTCAAAATCGATACTTCCTGTTCCCTGTAATTTTCCCATCAGCCCTGAAAAGATATCTGTGGTAACATGACCCAGAATCTTTGGCCCTACAATGAAAAATATTGTACTACCGATTGCAAATAATATCGCTATGATAATGCTGATTTTATAGGAAGATATATACTTAATTAACTTTGATATGGAGCCTTTGAAATCCTTTGCTTTCTCTGTAGGTCCATGAAACCCCGGGCCACCGCCCATAGGTCCTCTGGAAGCCCTAGCAGGGCGTGCTGTCTGTACATTTTTTTCATCACTCATATGCCAATTCCTCCTTTGACAACTGTGATAATGCAATCTGGTTATAAACATCACAGTTCTTTAACAGTTCTTTATGAGTGCCTCTTCCGACAATCTTGCCTTCATCCAATACAATAATCTGATCTGCATGAAGAATCGTCGAAATTCTTTGCGCCACAATAATAATTGTCCTATTCTTTATTTCTTCATTCAGAGCTTTACGGAGTGCCACATCTGTCTTATAATCCAAAGCGGAAAAACTGTCATCAAATATATAGATTTCCGGGTCCTTTGCAATGGCTCTTGCAATGGACAGTCTTTGCTTTTGTCCACCGGATACATTACCGCCGCCCTGGGAAATCTGGGTTTGGTATTTCTCTGTCTTTTCTTCGATAAAATCGGTAGCCTGAGCAATACGGGCAGCCTTCTTTATCTCATCTTCATTTGCATTTTGCTTACCGTATTTGATATTGGATTCGATGGTTCCTGTAAAAAGTACACCCTTTTGAGGTACGAAACCAATCTTATCACGTAATTCATGCTGGGTTATATCTCTAATATCAACACCATCAACTAAAATACTTCCGCCGGTTACATCATAGAATCTCGGAATTAAATGCACCAGTGTGGATTTACCGCTTCCGGTACTTCCGATAATAGCTGTTGTCTTACCTGGTTCTGCTGTAAAGCTGATGTCATCTAATACATTATCATCTGCATTGGAATACTTAAAGTTAACAGATTTAAATTCCACATAACCTTTTTTATCCGGTGCAAATGACTTGGATACGGAAGGATCATGAATTGTTACCTTTGAATTAAGTACCTCCCATATACGTCCTGCTGCAACACTTGCTCTTGGAAGCATAATGGATATCATTGAGAACATCAGGAAGGACATGATTATCTGCATGGTATACTGTAAGAATGCCATCAGATCACCAACCTGCATCTCTCCGTTATTAACACCATGAGCACCGGTCCAGATGATGAGAACGGATACACCGTTAAATACAAGCATCATAAGGGGCATCATGAACGTCATAGCTCTATTTACGAAAAGGTTCGTCTTTGTTAAGTTAACATTTGCAACGTCAAATCTGGCTTCTTCCGGTTTTTCCTTATGAAAAGCACGAATTACAGAGAGTCCTGTCAGTATTTCTCTGGTCACGAGATTTATACGGTCGATTAATTTCTGTATAGCCTTAAATTTCGGCATCGCTACGATAAACAAGGTACCGATAATTATGATTATAATAATGACTGCCAGAGCAATAATCCAAGTCATAGATACATTGGTATTAAGTACTTTTACAATGCCTCCGATGGCAAGAATCGGTGAATAGAACACGATTCGAATCAGGAATACCAGCATTCCCTGGATCTGCTGGATATCATTCGTACTTCTTGTAATGAGTGAAGCGGTAGAAAAATGGTCAAATTCTGCATTCGAAAAGCTGACAACCTTTCTGAATACCTGGCCTCTTGCCTCACGTCCCAGTTTTGCAGCCATTCTGGAAGCAAAAAAGCCTACCAATACGGTGGATATCATGGCTATAAGAGCTAACCCAAGCATTTTTAATCCGGTTAATAGAATAAAGTTGGTCTGTATTTTGTCTGTATCCATTCCCAGCGCTTTGTACTGATATTTTACAATTGCTGCCGCACTCTGGTTCTTTAAGGAATCCTGTATACCATTTATTTTATCTGTAATAGGTTCCAGTATTTTAGCTGACTGCTCTTTGGGTAATGAAATTATCATTGCCACTAAAGGAGCACTTTGAAGTTCAGCCGGAACCATCTTAGCAACTGCATCCTTTAACTTCGCAGTAGTGTCACTTTCCATTGACAAAGAGCCGACAATTAACATGGGATCAGCCAATATCTGATTCAGACTGTCTTTTTGCTCCTTGTCTAAGTCCTTTAATACATAGATATTTTCCTTCTCAAGAGCAGGATATTTATCAAGATAGTCCTTGTAATCTTCCGCGGATACGGAATCCTTGGTAACTAAGGTATAGGAATCTAAAACTTGCTGCTGGTCCTTATCCTCAACAAAGTACAGGACTGCTTTCATATAGTTTTCCTCTATTGCCTCAGGAACTGCACTCTTTATTCCCCCTCCCTGAATACCCACATCTACAATTTCTGATGTGTAGGTTGGAAGAGTCAAATCACAGTAAGCCTGTAGTCCTAAAAGAGCAATGACTACCAGCATAATTGGCCATGAGGATTTTAACAGCTTAAATAATTTTAACATAGCTGCTCCTTTCTGATATGTTTTCTGTCGCATTCGGGATTAAGAGGCATCGTCCTCTCTTGCTTCTTTTAAGACCTGGTTCATGGCTTCATACAGCCTTCCAAGCATAAGAATCAGAGTTTTGGTGTCGTCTTCCCCCATTTTCTTTACTGTCTTATCCGTAAATTCATGTAGTTGTCTTGTAGAATCCTGGATAATATTTTTTCCGGTTTCCGTCAGAACGATATAAACAACCCTGCGGTCCCTGGTATCAGTTATTCTTTCAATATAATTTTTCTCTTCAAGACCTTTTAACATTTTAGATGTGGCAGACTTGGTAGAATGAACCATCTTACAGAGCTCGCTTACACGGATACCAGGTTCACCCTCTTTCCTTATATCCTCATTCTTCACATCCTGCCCCCCATGCTTACAGACACCGTGGTTAATGGCTCCTAACATCATAAACTCCCCCGGATAAAGTGTTCTGTTGTTATGCAGCTTCCCCATAAGCTTGCGTACATTATTAAAAGAAGTAAAAAGCTCTTGTATCATCGTTCCTTCCTGATTACTGTCGTCCCGTATATCTGCCATTATCATTCTTTCCTCCTTAAGAACTTCCATTATCAAGCTCTTATTCTGTGTCAAAAGTTATTTAGTTGAATTGCTCAACTATTGAGATGTTCAACGATTATTATAGTTCTTTTTTAGATGAAGTCAATACAGCTTTTAAAAAATAGCAGATTCCATAATTAAAATTCTTCACAACGATAATTTGCTCTCATAATGCACAAAATCCAGTTAGAGTATGCCACTAATGGATAGGAATATAACCTGACAAGGAAGGGATTACCAACAGAATATAGCTTCCTGTCTGGTAATCCCTCTATTTTTCACGAAATTAATCTTTAAACTTTGAAAGTTCTATAACTACAGACCACTCAACCAAATAAAATCATAACCCTAACGAACGTTTTATTACAGTTACTGTCTCTCCGGCGTCTTTTGCATAACCATCTGCACCGATTTCATCCGCATAGCTCTGGGTAATTACCGCTCCTCCGATGATAACTTTGGCTTTCAACCCTGCTTCCTTCTTCATGGCAATCACCTTTTTCATCTCAAGCATGGTAGTTGTCATAAGAGCAGATAAAGCAATAATATCCGCATCATGTTCCTTTGCTGTTTCAATAATTTTATCAGAAGAAACATCTTTCCCAAGATCGATTACATCAAAACCATAGTTTTTAAGCATCAGAACTACCAGGTTTTTACCAATATCATGAACATCTCCTGACACTGTTGCAATGACCACAGTTGCAAGCTTTTTCTTTTTTTCTTCCCCTTCCTGCAGCAGGGGTTCCAGATAATCAATGGCTGTTTTCATAGTCTCTGCCGAGGATATGAGCTGCGGAAGAAAATAGATCTGCTTATCAAATAGTTTTCCTACTTCATTAATAGCGGGTATTAATAGTTCATCCAAAACAAATGAAGGTCTTACACCTTCAGTTATAGCTTCCTTAACAAGACTTATAACATCCCGTTTCTTCCCCTTTATTACGGCTTCATAGACCTGCTGAAAAGCTTTTGTTTTTAGGGCTTCCGGTAAATTCTCTATATCTGACTTTTTGTTTATGGCTTCTTTCTCTAAGGTCTCTCCAGACTTTTCAGAATTACCGGTTCCCTTGACTGAATTTTCCTTTCGGGTGATTACTGCCCCAGGCCTTTCAGTTACCCTATTGATATAGCGAATATCAGCGTCTTCCTTAGCAGATAAGAGATCTGCAGCAAAAGCAGTGTTCATTAACAATTCCTGAGAGGGGTTCGCAATAGCCATGGTTAGCCCTTCCTTTATTGCCAGTGCCAGAAAGGTACTGTTAACAAACTGCCGTTCCGGTAAACCAAAAGATATATTAGAAAGGCCGATTACGGTAGCCAGACCCAGTTCCTCTCTGCAATACCGGATTGTTTCAAGAGTCTGTAAAGCTGCTGCTTTATTAGCACCTACCGTATTTACAAGACCGTCAACTACTATATCTTCTCTTTCCAGCCCGTTTTCTTCTGCTGCCTGTAATATGGTATGGATGATTTCCTTCTTTTCCTCTATATTCTTTGGAAGTCCTTTATCCGATAGGGGCAGGAGTATAAACATAGCCCCATATTTTTTAGCAATGGGCAGAAGCTTTTCAATCTTCTCTTTTTCCAGGGAGATCGAATTAATAAGTGCTCGTCCGGGATAGATACGAAGAGCTGCTTCAATTACCTTTACATGACTGGAATCTATACACAGCGGCAGATTAGAAAAGCCGGTAATTTCAAATACCGCATTTACCATGGTTTCTTTTTCATCAATCCCGTTCATGCCCATATTTACATCCAGGATATCCGCACCGTCCTCTTCCTGTTTTCTTGCGAAGTCAGTAACCAGCTTAAAATCCCCCTGGCGCAGTTCTTCCTGCAATGCTTTCTTCCCTGTAGGATTAATCCTCTCTCCGATTATCAGGAACTTGCCTCCATCCGGTATCTTTAGTGCTCGGCGTTCCGTAGTCAGTATCCGCTCTCTTTCAGGGGTATTGGAGGGTGGAGTTAGATCCCGGACAGCATTATGAAGCGTACTTAGATGAATTGGAGTAGTTCCGCAGCAGCCTCCTATAATTCCCGCACCGGCTTCTACAAGCTTGACTGTCTCTCTTGTAAATTCCTCGCTGTCCATGGTAAATACCGTCTCATCATTTATTAACTGCGGCAGTCCTGCATTGGGCTTTGCAATGACAGGTACTGTAGCATAACGTTTCATTTCCTTTACTATCTCAACCATTCCTTCCGGACCGGTAGAACAATTGACACCCACGGCATCCACCCCCATCTTCTGAAGGACTGTAATGGCTGTTATGGGGTCAGTTCCGTAAAGGGTTTTATTATTTTCATTAAAAGTCAAGGTAATCATAACCGGAAGCTCACAGGTCTCCTTTACTGCTAATAGGGCTGCTCTGCATTCTTGAAGGCTCATCATAGTTTCTATGACAAAAAGATCCACTCCTGCCAGCAGCAGGTAGGCAATCTGCTCCTTATAAACCTCTACCAATTCTTCAAACCTAAGAGTCCCAACCGGATAAAGCTGCTGCCCTGTCATAGTAAGGTCTCCCGCTATATAAACTTTTTTAGGTTCTTTCATTTCTGCCGCCGCTTCCGCAACAGCCTGTTTGGATAACTTTACAAGTTCCTGGTTCATTCTTGCTATCTTGTCAGCCAACCCATATTCTGTCAGCTTAATCCGGTTTCCGGTAAAGGTAGGTGCATAGAGGATATCCGTACCGGCTTTAATATATTCCTTTTGAAGCTTAATCAGTACTTGCGGATTCTCTAGCATCCATTCTTCCGGGCAGACTCCTGTGGGCATTCCCGCTTTCTGCATATTACTGCCGGTTGCTCCATCCAACAGGACTATTTTTTGCTTCGTAAGTTCTCTGAATTTAACCTTTGTCATAACAACCCTCCATGCTTTTTATTTTCCTACCAGCCAAAGCTTTGCTTTCTCGTAATCATTTATAAACGTATAGACAAATCCTGTCTCCTGCTCATTTAGCTGTAATTCTGTTTTAATCACATTTTTGATTTTCCGGTTTATTCCGATAAATACAACCTTTCGCAGTTTTTTTAAGTCTTTAAAGCATCTTGTTATTTCCACTGCCATATCCTTATCAATCTCAGTCTGGTTCATATTAATTCCTACAAGTCCAGTTGCAGAAGGTCTTTTTATTGCTTCCAAATCTCTGTGAAACTTCTCCATGACAAGTTCCTTTTTGTCATAGAGGGCATCCAATTGGCAGAACCATATCTCTCCTCCCATATAAGCCATGGAAAAGGATTCCCTGACAATGACATTATTCTGTGCATCCCTCATATTTCGCACCTTCCCCTCTTACTGAACTTTAATTTTTTCCATCAGGCTAACCCGGTTAAAGGGAAGCATAAAATAATAACCGTCTGCAAAACTGCTTAAATCTTTAATAATACAGCTGGCTATATCTGCCCCAACCCATTCTGCCTCTTCCTTGCTCATATCAGGACGATACTTCTCAATTACCCAATCCGGCACATGAATACCGGAGATTTCATTTTTAATAAAATTAGCATTCCGGTAACTTACTAAAGGCATAATTCCGCATAAAATTTTCGTATCTACCTTTGACCTGATTACTTCCAGCCTTCTGATATCTTCTTCTGAAAATACAGGCTGGGTCAAAAAGTACTTAGCCCCCGCTTCTATTTTTCTCTCTATCCGTTCTATTACCTTCTCTATAGGACCTCTGCCGTAGTTTAATGCTCCTCCGTAATAGATCGGTTCTCCTGAAAAATGCTCCCGGTTCATTTCCTTTACATAGTTCATAAGCTGTATAGAATTATAGTCAAAGACACCGGTTGTGGATTGTCTGTGTTCACTTGGGATAGGATCCCCTGTCACCACCAGGAGATTACGTATCCCATTAAGATAAGCGCCGAGAATCATCGAGCGCATGGCAATCATATTTTTATCCCTGCAGCAAATATGAGGCATGACAGGAAGCCCTGTTTCATTATGAAGTTTTAAGGCCATAAGAACGGAATCCACACGACTTCTTCCCATAGGGGAATCCGCCATAGTAATCATATCCGTACCGGTATCCTTTAATTTAAGTGCACAGGCTATTACTGCTTCATCGCTGGCATCAAAAGGCGGGTCAAGCTCAACTGCAACTACCTTCTTCTTTTCCTGAAAGTTCTGATAAAACTCATTCGTCCTTACTTCTATACCGGCTTCTTTTATCCCTGCCAACACCTTCCTGTCACCTCGAAAAGTATCATCCAGCAAAAGCTTTTCCGCCATATTTTCAATAAAATCCGGAGTCGTGCCACAGCACCCTCCCACTGCATCAACACCAAGATTGCATATTCTTTGAATATTATCTCTGAAATATCCTTCATTATCCATAAAGATTAAGCGGTTTCGAAATTGCTCGGGATATCCGGCATTTGGCATTGCAAAGATGAACTTCCCAACGGGCAGGGTAAGCTTTTTTAATATCTGATACATGTGACCGGAGCCTATTCCACAATTAAAGCCACCGGCTTCGATTTCCTTCGTTTCTTCAATGGTTTCCAGAATGGACCTGGCACTGATTCCCTTTGATGTAAATCCATTCTTATTAAGGCAAAAATCCGTTATGATAAAAGCTTCCGGTTTTTTCTCTTTAATATATTTCACCAAATTCTTTAGATAATAGAAATCGGAAAAGGTCTCAAAAAGAAACACTTCTCCCCCCTCTTCCAGAAAGACATCACAGATATCCTGGTATTCCGCAAGGATATCTTCCTCCGGTTTTGTCCCATTTTCCGGAATTGGGCCTATATTACAGGCCACATAGACCTGCCTGTTCCCTTTGAAAGCTTTCGTATTCCCTGGGAAAGATTCCTCTTTTAATACTTCTTCTACCGCCCTTTTCGCAAGCTGATAGGCTTTTTTTATCAAAAGTTCCTGCTCTTCTTTCGTCTGCCCTAAGGTCTGTCTGTTGGCGGCAAAGGTATTTGTACGTATTAGGGCTGCCCCTGCTTTCATGTATGCTTTATGAATGTTAACAATGGTTTCTTCTTCTGTAATATTACCGAACTCCGATACGGCATTGTCATTATTTAAAAGCCTGGAATAATAAGTACCCATGGCACCATCTGTAATTAATTTATGTTCTTTCAAATACTCTCTTAAATCCATGGCTAAACCGCTCCTCTTTTGAACCGATAATTCAGTCTGTCTATACCATACTGACGGCATATTTATTCATTTTATTTTCACCTGATTTATTTCTTCTATCATAATCAGAAATGGCAAAATTGTCTACTAGAAATATCATTATTAAAAAAAACGTATTACAGTAAAATTAATTACTGTAATACGCTCATTGCATGGCCGTATCTTTATACGATTAATCTGCATAAGGCAGATAATGCTCTGCCTTAGACTGAAATTCCTTAAGTGAGAGCACTTTACCTGAATCATCAAATTTAATAAGGGATATCCCATCAAATCCGTCTCTGGAATTTTCATAGATACATTCAAAATACCATTCTACTACCATAGTATCTTCCTGATGAATAAACTGTTTAATATCCCAGACAATAACCTCTCCCTTAAGATGCCAATCCAAAAACCATTTATTTATCTGTTCTAATCCATAATACACCGGACCATAGCATTCCGTATAAGTAATGGTGGAAGAAAACAGAGTTGTCAGACAGGAGGGATTATTATTTATCCATGCATTAAAGTATTCTTTTATCCTTATTTCACGATTTATATAAATATTTTCCATACTTTCCATTACAGCTGCCTTACAAATTCTAGGTATCTGGTCCCCTGGAATTTTAATTTTCCGCTGTCCCCTTCAGCCAGCATCCCGTAAACATCTCCCCTTATAGAAAACTCCATACGATCTCCGCTTTCTACTTCGAAGGTTGCATAGTACCAGGTACTGCTACTGCTAGTATTTATACCATCATCTATGGTATCCATATGCGTCGTTGTATCCGTTCTTTTGGCAACTACCTTAGCATCCACAGATAGCACCGGTGACTGACTATTCTTAATTCCTTGTTTAGCCATAGTTATGACTGTAAAAATAATACCTATAATTACGATAGCAAATATTAAAAAAATAAAAATACTGCCAAAGCCGAACATGAAATTATTACCATATCCGCCCCCGAAATGATAATTCGCATTCATCCGCTAATCCACCCCATTTCTGCAATATTAAAACATTCTGCTTTATTATATCAACGGAATGGTCCGAATGTCAAATTATTCTATATTTCATAATATTTATTCGATTTTTCTCACTTAAATATCCTATCAAGAAATTCTAAATGAACATCTTGCATTCATTAATATTATTCTCTTCAAATTTTAAAAGCCGTTGTCCCAGCTGTATGATATTTTCATGAGCTCCCTGATACTTACGGTTATTCTTAATAATATCAATAACTCCCATAGTACTGCCCTGTATCAACATTTCAGAAATGTGAGAAGCTGATTTATCTGTAAGTGTCTTAACATTAATCATAATATAAGCTGATACTTTCTGAAACAAGCTGATGTCCTTTTCTTCCTGTCCGTTTTCTTTTAGAAGCCTTTCTGCTTCCTTTTCGATTGCCTCATATTCTTTGTATTGAGAATTCAATACCTCTAGAAACTCCTTCTCTTTTACGATTTCCAGAAGCTGCCCTATGGTATCTGTTCCCATTTTCGCATTCTGATAAATATAGTTCAAATACTCTGCATTTGCATCCATAGTAAATCCCATGTCCTTTCCTATACCCGCCGTAAAAGCTGCAGGTACAAATCCATCTATTAAAACTTAAAATATATTTTAATATCTGTTAAATTCCATGGTTTTATTCTTATGATTAATATATAAACTACCTTACTCGATACACCTCAAGTTCGCGCCGAGGATTTCGCAGGCGCGTACTTGACTATGAATTATGCCTTCTAATAATTCATATTATCCGCTAAACGGTATCCGACTCCCATTTCCGTAAGAATATACCGGGGTTCACCGGGATTTTTCTCAATCTTTCTGCGGATATTCGCCATATTCACTCTAAGAGTACGGCTTTCATTGGCGTATGGTCCCCAGATTTCTTTTATGATATAATCATGGGTCAATACCTTTCCGGGATGCTTTAGGAGCAGTGCCATAATCTTATATTCGATGGGTGTTAGATGAACACGCTCCCCGGCCATAGAAACAATTCTTTTATCAAAATCGATTTCCAATTCTCCGACCTTAACAATTGTTTCCTGTCTTTCTTCTCCTTCTCCTCGTTGAACACCATGCCGCAGTGCAGTCCGAATCCGTGCAAGAAGCTCAGAGGTACCAAAGGGTTTTACAATATAATCGTCTGCTTCCATATCAAGTGCTTCTACTTTTTCCCGTTCATAGCCTCTGGCTGAAACCACCACCACCGGAACCTTTGACCATGTACGTATATTTTTCAGAACTTCAAGGCCATCCATATCCGGCAGTCCCAAATCCAGCAGTATCAGATCAGGAATATGTGAGGCATTCATCTGTATAGCCTCCTTGCCTCCGGTACATCTGATTACCTTATAACCGTTAGCATTTAAAACCGCAGACATGAAATTACCTATGGTCTCATCATCTTCAACTATTAAGATTAAAGGTTCCATATTCCTTCACTCCTTTCTTATCTAATCCTTATGATTGAATGCCTTCTTCAAGCGGGAGATAGAATCGGAAAGCAGCTCCTCCTTCACTGCGGTTTTCTGCTTCCATTCTGCCATTATGGGCTTTGATAATCGACATGCAGATAGAGAGCCCGATGCCCAAGCCTCTGGAAGAATCCAACGGCTTCTCACTGCCAGGTATAAAGCTCTCAAAGAGGTAAGGAATATCCTCTTTGGGAATACCCCTTCCGTTATCCAATACCTCAAACAATGCCAGTTCCTGCTGTTTTCTCAGATGTATTTCAATGAGTTCCTCTTCATTTGAATGCTTGATGGCATTTTCCAAAAGATTGATGATTACCTGAGCAATTAAGGTGCCGTCCATTGGTATCTCCAGAAGTTCATCCGGTACTTTCACCAAGATATTTCTTCCCGGATACCGTATTCGGATTCTGCTTACTGCTTCCGCAATTACTTCCTCTCCGGCTTCCAGCGTCTTCGTTACGTTCATGCTGCCTTCTTTTATGCGGGTGACAGACAGCAGGTTCTCCACCATACGAATCAGCCATTGGGAATCTTCCTTGATATTAACCACCAACTGATGGTTAACCTTTGGATTTAGAGTCCCCTCATTCTCCAATATTGCTGAACTAGCTCCTAAAATACCGGTAAGCGGTGTACGCAGGTCGTGGGATATCGCTCTTAATAGATTGCTGCGCATTTTCTCCTTCTCTGTCTCCACCAATATGTTTCTCTGCTCATCACTTAACCTCTGCCGTTCCAGTGCCATAGCAACAAGAGGTGAAATCATTCTTAGGAACAGCCTGTTGTTATGATCCAGAATTCCTCCTTTACAGGAAAGACCGATTACTGCCAGTGCATTTCCCTGAATCAGGATTGGCTGGTAAAAAGCTCCGGCTCCCATTAGAGTATCTGTTCCGGCTCCGGCTCTTTTTTTATTTAAAAATACCCAATGAGCTACCGCCTTTTCATCTTCTGAGTTCAGGAAGGAAGCGTCCTCTTCCTCTTTTGATTGTAAAAAGCTTCCCGTCATTTCTGCATTCTCATTTATTGTATACAGTATAACAGACCTGTCAAAAAGTTTCACTGCATAATCGAGGACCAGCGCTACAATATTCTCCCTTCCTCTTGTTGCCAGAAGCTTTTTATTAATTTCATACATTACTTCCGTCCGATGTTCCCTCTCAACCGCCAGCCTTGCCTGGGTCTTGATTCTTACCGTCAAAGCACTTGTAATCAATGCTACCAGCAGCATGATAGAAAAGGTCAGGGGATACCCATTGCCAATCGCATTAAAAGTAAAGTAAGGTTCTGTAAAAAAGAAATTAAAGAGCAGCACGCTTACCACTGAGGCAAGCACCCCATAAAAATATCCTTCTGTGATTCTGGAAATAATCAAAACCGATAAGATAAATACCATTATAACATTTTGCTCTCCAAAATTAAATTTCTGAAGCCCTTCACATAGTAAGAGAGCGCTTAGCAGGATTCCGGTCATTTTAAACATATCACTTTTTTTAACAATAATAGAAGGTTTTAATAAGCTTTTGCTGCTTTTTGGGTTAAATCTTTTTTTGATAGCACTGTCCGGTATAATATGAATCTCTACGTTAGGAAGAAGGGATATCAGCCGGTCCTCAAAATCCATCTCAAAAAGACTGCTGATGGTCTTTTTGTTTCTGCTCTTTCCCACTACTATGTTGGTAATGCCGGATAACCTGGCATATTCTGCAATAGTCTGTGCAATATCATGCCCTATGAGAGTATTTACCTCCGCTCCCAGTTTCTCCGCCAGTTCTACATTTTCCCTGAGTCCCTGTTTCTGCTCTTTACACGACTCCTCTTCTTCTACATATACTGCTGTCCAATGGGAATGAAAGGCTTCTGCTGCCCTGGCCGTCCAGCGAAGACACTTTGCAGAGGAAGGAGAAGCTCCTATGCAGACCAGGAACTTAGTATTTGCTGCCTTTTCTTGCATCATCCACTCATTCTGGTTCTCATTGCTGATGCGCTCCGTAGCTTTTCGAAGTGCAATTTCCCGCAGTACCCGCAGATTTTCGATGGTGAAGAAATTGTTAAGAGCAGTCTTAGCCCGTTCTTCCCGGTAGACCTTGCCTTCCTTTAAGCGGTGCAATAGCTCCTCCGGTTCTATATCAATTACCTTTACCATATCTGCCCGGTCGAATAGGTAGTCGGGCACTGTTTCCCTGACACTTACCTTCGTGACATCTTCGACCACATTGTTCAGACTTTCAAGATGCTGTACATTTACTGTTGTATATACATCAATTCCGGCATTTAATAGCTCCTCTACATCCTGATAACGCTTCCGGTTCCTGGAGCCGCCGGCATTGGTATGAGCCAGCTCATCCACCAGTATCAGCCCCGGCTTCCTTCGCAGAGCTTCATCCAGGTCGAATTCCTTTAGTTCTATTCCCTTATAGGATATGGTCCTTGGAGAAAGCACCGGCAGCCCTTCCAAAAACCGAAGTGTTTCCGGACGTTCATGGGGTTCTACATACCCAACCAGAACATCCTCCCCCAATTGAAAGCGTTCCTTTGCTTCATCCAGCATAGCATAGGTCTTTCCTACTCCTGCGGCATATCCAAAGAAGATCTTTAATTTTCCGCTTTCACTATATTCCTCATCCTTTATTTTCTCTAATAACATTTCGGGACTCGGCCGGTAATCCTGATTATCCATACCAATAACCATACCTTTCTAAAAGTTTCGTGTGAAAATCATATGATTTGGGTCGAAAGGCCAGTTTTCAAAAGGGGACGGCAAATTGTACAAAACAGAAAGACTCATGCTTCGATTCCAAGGCATAAGAAATCCTAATTCTCTGAATATTTTGTGTTTGACATATTAGCACAAAATCTTCTGAGAAAAGGATTTCTAATGCCTTTCCATAGGCGCATTCGTTCTTTTTGCTTTGTACAATTTGCCTGTGCTTCCTATTGATGCAAGGCTTTTGGCGCTCAAATAATTATAAATTTTAAACGAATCATCCTAACTGGCGATACTCTCTAAACTATTTCATTTCATTTTATTATACCACATAAAGAAAGTGGATATCTTTAAAAGAAATATTACAACCTTCAAATTTGTTGGTACTTTATTTTAGGATTTTTGCTGTTTTCTCTTGAATTTCTTACAGCAATCCATCCAATGCCAAATTCACCTTTAATACATTTACAGCTTTCTCACCAAAGATACCAAGAAAAGCACCTGTTGTATACTTATCGATTAGTTTCTTTACATCCTCAACCTTTATACCTCTCACCTGTGCAATTCTCTCTGCCTGATAATCCGCTGCTGCAGGTGATATATTAGGGTCAACACCGCTGGCAGAAGCCATTACCAGATCAGAAGGGATATCTCTTCTATTGTCCGGATCTAAGTTGTGCCACCAGTCTATTCTTTTTTCTATAATTTCCTTCTGTTCTGTACTGGTGGGTGAAAGGTTGCTGGTACCAAGAGGCCTGCCTATCAGATATTTTGCCTCTGTAAATTCCTGTGCAATAAGTGCAGAGCCGTATTCCTTCCTGCTGCCATCCTTTAAAGTAACCGTAATAATACTTCCCTCTGCTTTCGCAGGGAAGAAAATCCCCGCAATTCCGGTTACCGCTGCGGTATAAAGTACTCCGCACAGAACTGTCATCAGAAGAAGACTCACAATTGCCGGTCTTAAAACTCCTTTACTGCTTTTCATAATTATATACCTCCATTATACAAGACCAAAAGCGGTCAGTAACAAATCAATCACTTTAATTGCGATAAACGGTGCTATAATACCACCAAGACCATAGATAAAAAGATTTCTCTGCAGGAGCTTTCCTGCCGGCAGCTCTCTGTATTTAACGCCTCTTAAAGCCAGTGGTATTAAAGCTATAATAATAAGGGCATTGTAAATGATGGCAGAGAGTATGGCGCTGTATGTGCTGGTCAAACCCATAAAATTCAGTACGGATAACTGAGGGTATATTGTAAAGAACAATACGGGTATAATAGCAAAATATTTGGCAACGTCATTGGCAACAGAAAAGGTAGTAAGGGAACCTCTGGTCATTAGCAGCTGCTTTCCGATACGCACAATATCAATTAACTTGGTAGGATTGGAATCCAAATCCACCATATTTCCGGCTTCCTTCGCAGCCTGAGTGCCGGAGTTCATGGCAACTGCAACATCTGCCTGGGCAAGAGCAGGAGCATCGTTAGTACCGTCACCTGTCATGGCAACTAAGTGCCCCTTTGTCTGGTAATCACGGATTAGGGTAAGCTTAGCCTCCGGTGTGGCCTCCGCTAAAAAGTCGTCCACCCCTGCTTCCGCAGCAATTGCTGCCGCAGTCATGGGATTATCTCCGGTAATCATAATAGTCTTGATTCCCATCTTACGCAGGTCTTCGAAGCGCTCTTTCACCCCGTTCTTCACGATATCCTTTAGATAAATTACACCCAGAACTTTCCCGTTCTTTGCCACTACCAAAGGTGTTCCTCCGGCTTTTGCAATCTCTTTGACGATTCTGTCACATTCCTCTGTATAGGTACCGCCTTTTCCGGTTACATAATCCTTTACAGCTTCCGCAGCTCCTTTTCTGACTTCATTTCCCTGGTAGTCAATACCGCTCATACGGGTCTTGGCAGTAAATTCGATAAAGGTTGCCTGTAATTTAGATAAATCTCTTCCCCTTATGCCAAACTTTTCTTTCGCCAGCACCACAATGCTTCGTCCCTCTGCTGTTTCATCGGCTATGGAAGATAACTGAGCTGCATCGGCAAGTTCTTCTTCCGTTACTCCTTTTACCGGGAGAAATTCACAGGCTTGGCGGTTACCAAGGGTTATGGTACCGGTCTTATCCAGAAGTAATACGTCTACATCACCTGCAGCTTCAATTGCCCTTCCGCTCATAGCAAGTACATTTGCCTGGTTTAAACGGCTCATACCGGCAATACCGATGGAAGACAACAGCGCTCCAATTGTAGTGGGGGCAAGGCATACCAATAAGGCAATAATATTCGTAATGGATACAGGAGCACCGCTGCCCGCCTGCTTACTGGCAAAATTCGTAAAGGGCAGGAGCATGGCGGTAACCACCAGGAATATAATAGTCAAGGCTACCAGTAGAATCTGAAGGGCTATTTCATTGGGAGTCTTCTTTCTGGCGGCACCTTCCACCATGGCAATCATTTTATCCAGAAAGCTTTCTCCCGCTTCCGCAGTAACACGGATAATCAGCCAGTCAGATACCAGTGTAGTACCTCCTGTAACAGCGCTTCTGTCACCTCCGGATTCTCTGATTACCGGTGCAGATTCACCGGTTATAGCACTCTCATCTACAGAAGCGGCACCATCTATAACTTCTCCGTCCATAGGAATCTGCTCGCCAGCACTGACATAAACCAAGTCACCTTTTTTCAGACTGTTTGACAACACTTCCGTATATTTGCTGATATCTGTTTCTGATAGTAACTTCTTTGCCTTAACATCCTTTCTGGCACTTCTTAAAGACTGAGCCTGGGCACGACCTCTGCCTTCTGCAATTGCTTCTGCAAAGTTGGCAAAAAGGCAGGTAAACCATAGTATAACTGATATGGTAAAGGTGTAGCCTGCACTCTCATCCCTAATTCCTGCAAAGGAAAGGAAAAAGAGCAATGTGGTAAATACTGCTCCAATATATACAACCAACATGACCGGATTATGCACCTGAACTCTGGGGTCAAGTTTCTTAAAAGATTGAGCCAAGGCATCCAAAATAATATTTTTATCAAAACTCTTCTCTTTCATATCAATAATTCCCTCCCTTAACGCGTTGTGAAGTAATCAGCTATAGGTCCAAGAGCAAGGGCAGGCAGGAAGCTTAACGCGGTAACAATCAGTATTACTCCGATTAAAAGCCCTGCAAACATACCATTACTGGTGGAAAGCGTTCCTTCACTGGCTGCAACAGACTTCTTACCAGCCATATTACCACCGAGGAAAATTACCGCTATCAATGGGATAAACCTTCCTAGAAGCATAATAATTCCCCCTGTGATATTTGTAAAAGGTGTATTAGCGGTAAAGCCTCCAAAAGCACTTCCGTTGTTATTACCCATCGAAGAGAAAGCATAGAGAATTTCTGAAAATCCATGGGCACCTGAGTTCGTAAGCCATCCACTTACGGCGGGTATCAATACGGCTGCCCCCGTTCCTAAAAGGGATACCAGCGGAGGTACCAGAATTAGCAGGCAAACCATCTTCATATCATAAGGGGCTACTTTTTTACCCAGATATTCCGGTGTTCTGCCTACCATCAATCCGGCTATAAATACCGCCAGTAATACATAGGCTAGGATTCCATATAACCCACTGCCGATACCCCCGAATACGATTTCTCCAAGCTGCATCAGGAACAAGGGCATTAACCCGCCAAGGGGAGTAAAACTATCATGCATGGAGTTGACGGAACCATTGGAGGCCGCTGTTGTACCAACCGCCCAAAGGGAAGACATTCCCACTCCATGTATTACTTCTTTTCCCTCCATATTGCCGGAAGAACTAACACCTGCATAAGAAGGTGCGGTATACTGCTCGCTTAACCCCGTAAAGAAAAGTGCTGCCGCAAATAAAATCACCGTTACTACATATAAAGTTCTGCCTTGTTTCTTATCTTTTACTGCCTTTCCAAAACTTACAAGAAGAGCTGCCGGTATTAAAAGAATAGAAAGCAGCTGTATCAAATTAGAAAACGAAGTCGGATTCTCAAAAGGATATGCTGAGTTCATTCCAAAGAAGCCGCCTCCATTGGTTCCAAGCTGCTTAATAGCAACCTGACTGGCCGCCGGTCCCATTGGCAGAACCTGAGATACACCGTCTTGTAATGTAGTAACTTCTTTGTAGGAAGAAAAATTCTGCACCACCCCCTGGGATACCAGAAGAACTGCCACTATAAGGGAAAGGGGAAGCAGTATATATATCACGGACCTTGTAATATCAGCCCAAAAGTTTCCGATAGTTTTCTTTTCCTTATAGAGAAAGCCTCTTATCAGTGCATAAAGTACTGCCATTCCCACACTGGCAGATAAGAAATTCTGCACAGTCAGTCCTAAAAACTGTGACAGGTAGGAAAGGGAAGCCTCTCCGGAATAGGCCTGCCAATTGGTATTGGTAACAAAACTTGCTGCCGTGTTAAAGGCTAAATCCAGGCTTAATCCTTTCATTCCTTCCCTGTTTAAGGGCAGGATTCCTTGCAGCAGCAATAGGAGCATCAGAAAGAGAAATCCTGCTGCACTAAAAAGGATTACGGAAATAGCATATCTCTTAGCGCTCATCTCTTCTTCCGCTTGTACCCCCATCAGTTTATAAAACCCATTTTCAACAGGCTTTAACAATCTTGTTAAAAATACCTTTTCACCACTCATTACCTTATTCATATAAATTCCAAGAGGCAGGGAAAGCCCAATCAATAGAATCAGATACAAACCCTCCTGTATTATCATCCTACTCATAGATTCTCACCTCGAAATAAGACATAAAAAAGGTATACCAGCAAACTTAACCCGGTTATACCCGCCAGAACTATCACCGTTCCCATTCTTCTCACTCCCATCTTTTTCATAGCAAACAACTCTTATTTTGAATTGCTTTGTATTCTCCAGCCAAAATTTCCTTTGCTGTACTTAAGATAATAGCAAATATCATATTAAAGTGGTGTTCAGATACCCGACTGGGATGTTAAGAAAGTATAAAGATATGAAAGAGTTTGAACACAAAAAAAAGAGAGACTGAAAGTCTCTCCCTTCTAAAATTTATTTTCTTTGATTTTGAGGGCCGATACCCTCCCTGACTACATTGTGAGTCTGATTCTGATTTTCCGGTTTTTCCTTATGGGTGGTCTGGTTAAAGGTTTCTTTTACCTTCCGCTGCTCTTCCTGTTCTGATTCCTTTTTCATAGAGATACCTCCAAAATATAATTTTTATCAGTATCTACCGTAAAGGGCTAATTATTCATTCAGCTTGTTTTAACACCTTTGTTCACATAACTTTAAATAAACATTCAAACGGAGGACATATATGAACAGTATACTATGTATATCGCTAATATCAAGGTTCCCCACCTTGCTTACATAGAACTTTTTTCATATCAGGCCAGCCGGTAATCCGGTTGGCCTCCTCCTTTATAAAGAAACATTCCGTGTACTATGCGTATATAACAGTATTTTCTAGAAATAATCCGAGAAGTAAGGCGTCTGCTGCTCAATGGCGTCCTCTAACATATCCACTGTCTCCGGGCTGCAGGTGATGCGTCCGATTTTCTGTAGATAATCCGGTCTTTTGTAGCCTAAAAGCATGGTAGTCATACTCTGAATATCTATCTTATCAGCACTCTTCTCCGAGGTACGTACAACCACGCCTTTTCCTCCTGCCGTTATCCGCAGGGTAAAAGTCCCCTGGTTCCAGGAAAGCAGCGGATCATCCAATGTAAAGGTCCACTCCCTGTCGGCGGTATCAGGCTTAAAAGGATACTCAGCTACAAACATTTCCAAGTCCACTATCCGTGCCATAAAATAAGGAGATATAGTTTCCTTAATGTCTGCATCTTCCAGGAGAAAGGCCAGGGGTTCATCGGTATGAATATTGCCTACAACCTTTGAAATCATGGAAAAGTGTGCACTGATAAAATTCCAGAGACCGCTTCTTGCTTCTTCATTAAGAAATATCATATCCTTGATGTGAAAGACTTCATCAGAGATCCAGTAAAGGACATACCCGTCGGGCTGCCCCTCTTCATTATAATAAATAGCCGCCATCAAATCATCAGTGTCCCAAAGCCAGTACTCGTTCCAAGCCAATTCATTCCGCAGCATAGCCCCATGGGTCTGCATGGCAAAACGTTCATAGGCTGCTTTCACCTGGTCACTGTCCACCGTAACACGCTCAATCTCACCGGATACCCGCTTATTCTTAGGCAGCTGATAATCATTAATCTCAAAGGTAATCACATCCGATATGATTTCCCAGCCCTTTCTGCGGTAATAAGGTATAGAATAGGGAAATAGGTAGGATATGGACTGCTTGCGCCCCCTCATATTTTCAAGTGCCTGGCACAAAAGCTTATGCATCAGCCCTTGTGAAGAATATTCCGGGTAAGTACCTACCCCAGTAAGCCCACCCATATCGAAGGTCCGGTCAAAGATACGTACCTGAAAAGGGTATACCGCTACCTGAGATATTAATTTGTCGCCATCAAACCAGCCAAGAACATCCGCCTGTTCCAGTACGGGAGATTTCGCCCGGATAATCTCATCCTCCTCCCATCCACTCTGATGCAGCTCCCTGTCGGTTACCTGAAACACATACCGTAACAGCTGGTTATACTGTTCCAGGTGCTCCAGGCCTACTTTCTTCATTTTCAATTGCTTTCTTCTGCTCATACTTGGCTCCCATCCTCGTGTTTTATCACGCTTATGAAATCAAAGGAGTGATCTATTTATGTCTTGCCCTAATCTCATTCCCCTGACTTTGATTAGTTGATTCTTACCTGAATTTCTGTTAAAAATTCTTCTGTCTTCATCGTTTCCCGGTTATCAATAACATAAAGTTCAAAAGGTTCCCCCACAATTTCATACCCTTTTCCCACTGCATAGTGAAGGAGTTTTCGGATGCAATCTGTACTTTTAAGATATTCCCCTCTGTAGTAGCAGGAGAGATATCGTCCCTCCGGTATCAGGAAGTCGTATTGGTCTGCCGTTGGTTCCAGAATAAAAAACACATTGTGGTATCCTCCGGCAACTCCTTCTTCGATGCCCTCTATGTCTACAGTAGCCCCAATAGCCTGATTGCCGAAATCGCGTATCTTCCCTTCATGCTTTCTATGAAGCTTCTTTACAGCAAAATCCATCTCTTCATCCCGGGTTATGTGTTCATTCAATCGGACGCAGGGTCTTCCTTTTAGATTTTTAACTACGTAGATATCTGTTTTTATTTCATCCGCTTCCTTCAGGGCATTCATACGTTCCTTGATTAGCTGTTTTCGAAGTTTTAGGTGCTTAACCTGCTCTGTGATGTACTCTTCTTCTTCCTGCAGCAGGGCTAGAGTGTTATCAATACTCTGGTGCTCAAGATAATCCTTGATTTGTTTCATGGAGAAGTCCAATTTACGCAAGTCAAAGATTATATTCAGTTTATAGATATCTTTCAGGCTATAGAGCCTATAATCATTCAGATCCCTCTTAGGCTTTAGAATTCCCAGTTTCTCATAGTAGCGCAAAGAGTCCACTCCAATACCATAAAGCTTGGATATTTCATTAATTTTATAATAATCCTTCATAATCAGGACTCCTTTCAGATAGAACATGCAGATTACATCTCACCGTAAGCTGTTAAATACAGAGCTATGTACGGAATTGGTTTTTCAATAATAAGCAGGAAGCTATCTGTATAGTATACTCATTTTTCAGTAAAATTAAGTACTTGACATTGGTATTATACCAGAGTTTAAACTAAAATGGTAGAATTAGAAAGGTAAGAAAATTATGATTTTTTCAAATGACAAAACAAAATCCATAAACATTAAAAGATATGCAATTATTATTCTAGGTACAGCAATCTCCTCTTTTGGAATATATAACATTCATCGGCAGACTCATATAACAGAAGGTGGTGTATTAGGTCTGATACTTCTTCTGAACAATTGGACCGGTGTATCTCCTGCAATCTTAACACCTCTTCTGGATATCATCTGTTATGCATTTGCCTTCCGGTATTTAGGATGGGACTTTATCAAGATTTCTCTTCTCTCAACCTTGAGTCTGGCTGGATTTTTTAAACTTTGGGAGATGTTTCCCCCCGTACTTCCCAATCTTTCAGCTTATCCCCTGGCAGCTGCTTTAGCCGGAGGTCTTTTTGTAGGTATCGGAGTAGGGCTTATTATCGGACAGGGTGCCTCCAGTGGCGGAGATGATGCCTTAGCGTTAATTCTCTCTAAGCTTACCCATTGCCGTATTTCCCATGTATATCTTGCTACGGATATTACAGTATTGCTTTTATCTCTGTCCTATATTCCGCTTAACCGGATTGCCTATTCACTGGTAACAGTGACTGTCTCCTCCTTACTTATTGAACAGGTTCAAAAACTAAGTCAAAAAACCAGAGCAAAGACAAATCTGCAATTTGTTCCTGAGGAATGATTGGCTTTTGGCTATCACTCTCAGTAAAAATAAGTACCGCAAACCTCAATAAATCAGTGTTTGCGGTACTTATTTTTTTCTGCCTTCTATTACTTAGGAATTCCTGTTATCAATTTTTTTGTTTTAGCAGTAATTTATACTTCATTTTTTAATACCCACACGCTCTTAATCTGATTCTCAAGCTGACTGTAAGTCCACTCCTGATTACTGCGGTACAGGCAAAAAGGATCATTAACTTTGAAGCCTTTTTCGTTATAATCGTATATTACGATAAAATGCCCGGCTAGTGTGAAATCTCCCCGGCCCATGGAACAGATCAGAAAACCACCCTCATCAAGACTTTTCTCCATCTGTTCCTTATCTGCCGGAAGCTGTTCAGAATTGATTCCGAATTGGGCAGCTCCTTCCGTCATCAAAGACCATTTGGTTCCGGTTCCTTGCAGATAGTATCCGTTATTCATGGAGAAATCAGCTACATTATCCGGAGTTGCTTCCTTGTTATGTGTTAACCCCACTATAACCATAGAAAGTGCCGTTGGTCCGCATCCACTTACAGCCAATACACTTTTCTCTCCATACCGAAAAGCTCCCCATCGTTTATCCCACTGCAAAAAGAGAGGACATTTCTCATCTAATTCTTTCTTTGAAATATTCCCTTTCCCGGAACCTTCTAGCAAGTCTGGATAATTTGCAACAAAGGAAGCCATTTCAGGATTGTTTGCCAGATCTTTCAACAGTTCATAAGGATAATCCTCCAGTTGACTTAAAATTGTATCATACCTTTCATCCCCTGACTGAGATTCCAGTTTCTGCATTACTTCCTCTTCTGAATAATCCTCTGGGGTTTCAACGGTAATTTCTCCCTCTTTGGTATTCATCATCTTTCTGGCTATCTGTACCGGACTTTCTGCTTTCCTCTCACTGTCCCCGCTGGCCAGAACGTCTGTACTCCGGCTGGATACACTGTCTATCGTTGGCTTCATTTTCCCTGAGCCCACCATATAACCTGCAAGGTATGCAAACACAATGGCCAAAAATGTCAATATTATACGGCGGCGTTGTTTCTGCTTTCTCCGCTGCTGCCTCATTCTTTTTTCACTCGTACTTTGATTATCCATTCTATTTCAACCTGTCCCTTTTTCTGATAAGAATCTGCATTTATTGATATTTTTCATTATATTACATCAGTCAGATCTTCTCAACGAAACATTTTCTTAATTATATATTAAGAACTTTAGAATCTCTCTGTCCGGCAGGTTTATGTCATTACTACATATGGCTTATAGTTTTTTGTTCACTTCAATACTAGGCTCCCATTCTGTTATAATTTCAATTACATAATTCATAGTCACAAGAATGAAATGCTTTAAATCTAAGTAATCAAATAATCCGTTACAAGCAGATTTAACAAACTTATCAAATTCGCCACCTTTAATTTTATATATAATATTTGAAAAAAAACCACAATCGCCATTATTTTAGTACCCTTTATATCTCCTAAAAAAATCAATAATGGATAAGCTTTTTAGATTTTCGATAATCTCTTTATCCTTTTCCCACCAAGTATCTCCTATGTATTTCTCACTATCAGCATAATGCCAAGGAACAATTAATGAATATACCTCTTCTTTTTTTACTGCCATATGATATAAATATATATTCTCTGTTAAATGAACTGCAAATTCATCATCGACTGAATACATAATTTTGAATAATTCATTATCTTCACCTGATTCATGTGCTAATTGATATAATCTATATATATCTGTTTCCTCTAAATTTGAATTATTTATATCTTCGCTATATAGTCTCTTGATCACATCACTTCTATCATAATCTAATAATAACTCTTGTAATGACTTATATTCTTTTTCTTTGCATATTTCAATAAAAGCTGAATTGGCATACCCGATTGGCAATATTTTATTCCTTACAACTATTTTTTTCATGTTTAATATCTCCTCAACTTAAAGGTATTCTATAAGCATTACTCTATTTGGCTCAGTTTATAAATAATCCTGGATGATATCAACCCATCAATCATTTTCAAAGATATCAGTATATAATCCTAACGCTTCTATTTCGGGAATTATATTTTCTAAAGAACGACTACAATTAACTCCCATTAGAAAATCATAACATATAAAAATCCTTAACCGCCTTGGATAGAATACTTTTGCTCCAATGTCTTCTCTTAAAAGTAATTTAATAAATGCATCTACATCTTTGCGTTCTAGCTTTTTTATTCTCTCTGCTTTATCATACATATTAATCATTTCTGAGGAATATAAGGTCTCACGTTTTTTTATCATATCCGCAAATACTTCCTTTGAAAAACTCCTTCGTACATCATGAACATATATATAATCAAGTTCCAAATAATTCAATATTAATTTAACTGTTTTTATGTATTTATTTTCCGTCTCAATATAATCAGTAACTGTTAATATCTTATTATCAAAAGATTTTCCAATATCAGATATTGCTGTCCAATCTTCTTTTCGATAAGTCCAATTACTATCTCGAAAAATAGGATTATATTTAGAAATATTATATTTATACATTAATCAACTATCCTTTTCATATTCGTGTCAAATGTTCCTAGTCTTCAGAAATTTTAATTATCTATCATGCCTTTTGAACACTTGAATATGATTTTCCGTAAATAATTCCGTAAACTTTTCATAATCTTCCCTAACATCTTCTATAGAGAACTTCAATGGTGCCTCCAAAATCCTCTCCAACTCATCCTCTAACGCCTCTACCTCTTCGGAATTCTCCAGAACCATCCTCGTATTTATGGCTTTATTAAGAGATAACCCATGGTAAAACTTTTCTATCTCCAAATCTTCCGGAGATATGTCATAATCCGCTAATCCATCACCCATTTTTCTTCCGGTTATAAACTCACCGGACTGATAAATGCCGAAGATAAAAATATCATCATCAAAATTGCTTGTGTAAATGACCGGGTTGTTTATTTTTTTAGAAAGTTGCTTTGCTCTCTCCTCTACCATTTCGAAGGAAAGATCTCCATCATAAATTGAAAGGACATCTTTTGACTGGACAATAAGTATATTCGATGGCGAGGAAAATTTCTCCACTAGGAGCCTTTTCTCTGGGTCCTCAATTTTCTTTAAAATCTCCTCTAACATCACATTCGCGGTTTTGTTATTATTACAAAAATCCTTTAAGCTTAAAAGATTCTTATCCTGCCCACCGCCATAAACATGCATACTTGCGTATTTTTGTCCCATTTATTTGCACTCTCCTTTCATAACAATTAGATTTCACCAATAGCTTGAACTTCCCAATCAGTATATAGACAGTTTTTACTTTTCTTTCTGTTAACAATATTCGTTATAAAATAAATCAAATTATCATCTGCCAAATATGCCGACACGATAAGTCCCTCCGTTGCATATTCCCATTGAATTTTCCCTTCCGGTGTAAATATTTGAATCCATGATTTATCTTTCGGGTAATTACTTTCATAACAAACCTGCATAATCCTACCATCATTTCCTATGATAGGTGCCTGTAATTTTGTACCCTTTATTTCTACATTCCATAACTCATTTCCATCAGCATCAAGACAAGACAATAAATTTGGAGTCCTATTTAAGCATAGCTTACCATCTTTGCCCAGTGAAGGTGACACATGAATGCTGGTTCTTTCTGGCTTATAAGTCCACTTTAACTCACTATTAGGACTAATTGCGTGTAGGGCTGCACCGTAGCATATATACATTGTACCATCCTCTTTCATATTTATAAATTCTGAACCATGTGCTCCTCCGCTTGACTTCTCCCAGAGCATTTCACCATCTTTATGAAAAGCACACAAAGAACATGATACATTCAGCCCTACATATATAACTTCATTCTTAGTTATCACCGGATCACACCAATTGATTTAAAGGAATGCTCCCACTTCAATATCCCATCTTTTGACAAACATATATATATTACCGTCTTTATCTAATATTGGCCTTCTTTCTATGCTGTAGTCAATATGATATTGCCATATTATATTTCCTTCAGGACTTAAGCAAAACAACTGATGTCCCCTTGAATCCGAGGCACCTAATGTGTAAATATATATGATTCCGTCTGCTCCAATTACAGGTATGCCAAGCAGCTTATTACATGAAAATATTTCATTTATAGTCCCATTATCGCTAATTTCAAGAAGTTTACCATCTCTGGCAAATAAATCATTACTACATTCAGACACTATAATGGATTTCTTACCGGTTATTGCAAAAGACCCTCCGATACGCGTGCCTCCCAGAAATGCATTCTTTCTGCCGGTTTTCCATATTAATGCAGGCTTATCCGGTATTTTAAAACAGGACTGCCTTGTCCAATTTGAAGCTGTAGGCTGAGGTGCCTCCTCATCATATAACCCCTGTTCAAAGCCGCCAATACCTTCGCTATTCCTAAATATACGTTTTTTATTATCCATATGACCTCTCTTATTACTATTATCCTCCCTGTTATTGCTAAATATATAAATCAACGTCTGACTCAGCCTTTATTAAATGAGTAAAATCAATAACAGAAGAATTCAGAAATATTGCAAGTTTCTCACAATTTTCATCCTTGATAACTGTATCATAACGCCCTGTCTGGCTAAAATAAAGATGTTTCTAATTTTTTCCATAGAAGACAGGTACACCTCTGGGTGAACCTGCCTTTTTACAGTTATCAAAAATTAATATATGTATCAAAATCAAACGTAGCTCCTATTATAGCGGCAAAATTAATAATTTCTGAATCTAAATATATTGCTGGTACTGCATTATTTTCAATTTTTATAACTATTTCAATACAATATTTTAAATTATATTTTTCCCTTAAACTAACTAATTGATTTGATTTTTCCAGGAAAATAGATTTGATTTTCTTAATTTGAGTACTTATATCCAATGTTTCTTCATATCCAGTACTAAATATCCATTCTGTACAATCGTATTTCCTCCCAGTTTGGAGGATATCATCTCCAGACTTCCAATATCTACTAGGTTTTATTAAAAGAATATCTGTTATTTCTTGAATATTATAATTATCTCCAATAATCCTAAAATCGACTAATACATTTGTATTATCCATAATTATTTAATGAATTCTCCAGTAGGAATTCCTTCTCCTTCCCCTTCTTTTTTAATATAATTAATTCACCAGTAGGGGGTAGCCATCGTTCCCTTATACATGATTTCTCCTTCATTAGTCATATATACTCCATTAGTTCAGCCTAGGCTGTAGTACCAATTTTCTGTGTAAATATGGTTTGTGTGGGATTACTTAGGAATGCAAGTGAGATAACCAAAATAAGATGTCCAAATTTTTCATAGTTTACTAAACCTCCTATAATTTCATATAAATTATTGTTACATATATTTACAGATTAGTATATAACTTTTAACTATTTCAATAGTAATTTATTCCTATATTATTCCATTATAATATTCTAAAGTAAGAAAGATCCAATATTGTTATATAAGCATTTTTTCATAAAAAATGCAGCTGTTTTCATCAGCAAGCTCAATCTGCTTACCTGAAAACAACTGCAATATGTCTCATTTCTATATATTTACTGGCTAACTGTTATTTGGCCGAAACCCCATGCTTTAACAGAAAATCCGTCCAAATCTTATAATAAGCCGCCTTAAGATGGATATTGTCAAAGGTATATTTCGCCGGTATTCCACCGGTGTTATCCGTAATTGCTTCATTCACATCAATATAGAAGATTTTTTTACCATCAGCAAGTCCTTTCAAATGGTTGTTCCTGTCTTTGATATTCTTATTATTAAAGATAGGGTCCGTATCAGACTTTTCCTTGGTTACATTCATAATAGCTTCTACAAAGATAATGGCCTCCGGTTGCAGTTCATGTATCCGTTCAACAACCTCTTTATAAGCCTTGGTAAAGGATTTTGCTGTGCCGGTTCCCATCTCATTGATGCCAAGCATGATATAGATTTTCTGAAACCTCTTCTTTTTCAGAGCTTCCTCTATGGTCATTTTTTTACCATCAACCTCGGCTACTTTCTTATCAAATACATCATAAATGGTAAGACCAACATCTGCAAAGAAGGTAGGATTCTTCCAGCCGGAATAATCAGAGAGTCCTACTGTTCTGGAATCACCGATAAATAATGCATTATCAAAATAACTTTTTTTCACCGCAACAAACTCATAGGAAGAGTTACTGTCTGGATCTGCTGCCTTATCCGGGTCCTTATCGCCTTTTGTCTTACCGGTATCCTTTGAACCACTTCCAGATGATTGATTATCGTTCTCCTTTGTGCCATCCTGTCCGTCTTTTCCTGAACCATCTTTACCGGGATTTTGTGAGCCCTTACCAGTCCCATTCTCACCAGAGCCTTCTGAACCATCACTGGGATCCTTTGTGCCGGAATCTTGTGTGCTGCCCTCAGTATCTATACTTGTGCTGCCATTCGTACCATTGCCGGTATCTTTTGTACCACCGCCTGTATCCCCTTTACCGGTACTATCCGCACCCTTTTCATTTCCACTCTTACCAGAGTCCTTTGAACCCTCCACAGGTATACTGCCGCTTGTCTCTCCCGAATCACTCCCGGAAGGATTGCTATTTGTTCCCTCCACGGCATCTTCTGTGTTGTCCTTATCCGGAGTATTCGCAGTTGAATCCCCTTTTGAATCTCCCTCTCCTGCGGCAACATCTACCGTCTCGTTTTCTTTAGCCTTTCCCCAGGGGTAATTCCCATCCTTGATTCCTTCAAATACCACTGATAATCTGGGATGTTTAAATATATCCACCGAATAATCCGCATAAACGGAATTCTTCCCCAGATAAGCTGCCAGGGTAAGGATTACGGCACTTATAATTAACAACATCATAAAGGGATACTTCCCTAAGTTCCTAATGAATTTCATTTCCTTCTCCGTTTCTATACTTCTCTCAATCCTTAAGAGTCTGGGTAAATTATCAGATTATAACCAACTCCTGCCAGATAAATTCCTGTGAAGCAGCTCTGCCAAACAATCCATATCTTATATCTTACATCCTACAGTTACTAACAAATAAATTCTTAGCATACCCGCTTGGGTTAAAATTGAAAATATAAAAATGGATTATTAATACCATTTGCAAGCTGGTAGATACAATACCAAAAGACAAAGAATAATATGACAGTGCTGAAAAAATTGTGCTTGTGTTTTTCAAACCATCTTTGTCCATAAGGAAAGCAAAAGAAGATTCCAACTAAGAACAACCACTTATACTGTCCCAAGTATTTGACAAAGTCCCCGTTATTTACATTCACTCCGGAAACCAGGTGAAACATTCTTCCAAGATAGGTTCCCATATCCTCAAAATTATTGATAGCAAAAAGCATCCAGGTAACGGGTATCACAAAGAGCATATACAGTCTTGCCAGTACTCTCGATTTATCCAGGTAAGGCTTCATCCACAGCTTTTCCAAAAGAATGAGCAGAAACAATGATAATCCCCAAAGGATGTAATTCCAGCTGGCACCATGCCACAGGCCAGTAAATAACCATACTATCAGCAGGTTAAGAATAAGACGTCCTGTACCTTTTCTGTTACCCCCGAGAGGAATATAGATATAGTCCTTAAACCATCTTCCAAGTGTTATGTGCCATCTGCGCCAAAACTCCGTTATGGATTTTGACATGTAAGGATGTATAAAGTTAAGGGGTAATTCAAACCCAAGCATTTTTCCTATACCAATTGCCATCAGCGTATAACCATGAAAATCGAAGTAAAGCTGCAGGGTATATCCAAAGGCTCCAAGCCAGGCAAGGGGTGTTGAAATGCTTATAAATCCAATCGTCTGGATATCATTCCATAGGATTGCGATGCGGTCCGCCAGCAAAACTTTCATAGCAAGACCTATGGTAAATACCTTTAAACCTTCTTCCACCTTAAAGGAAGGAATTCTGCGGTAAGTAAGCTGTTCTCTGATTTCTTTATAAGGAGTAATCGGACCCGATACCAGCTTTGGAAACATAAAAAGGTAGATAGTAAGATGGTAAAGAGAGGGTTCCTCTTCTATCTCCCCTCGATAAACATCTACCAGATAGGATACTGCTTGAAAGGTATAGAAACTGATTCCAAGAGGAAGTCCCATTCTTAAGTTAGAAAGATGTATGTGGGGAGAAAATATATGTAAAAGACCATTGATATTTTCAATTGTAAAGTTGACGTATTTAAAGAAAAACAGCATGCCAAAATTGTAGATTAATGCTGCAATCAGCCATGCTTTTTTCTTTGATGGCACCGCCTCGTGCCTTATATTCTTTGCTGAGATATAATTGACTATAGCTGCTAATATAAGTAATATAAGATACTTATAATCACCTAAGGTATAGAAAATAACACTCCCGATAAGAAGAACGATATTCCGGAATCTTGCAGGTACCAGATAATATATGATTAAGAATATCGGTAAGAAACGAAATATAAACTCCAAACTGCTAAAAACCAATGCTTTGTCCTCCCTCACGCCATGCTAAGCTTACCTGTTACCAATATGTGAGTACGCTGCTGCTTCATGTTTTTTTCACACAACACTGCAAGTCCAAGTTCTCTGGTATCAGTATAAGCTTATTGCTGTCAAGAGAGGATTATACACTATTTTTCACAGAATACCATTAATATAGTTTTAATTAGTTTTACATTTTCATAAACAAATTTCTCTAAAATTTAATATATACATTTATCCCCAAAAATTATGGGATTTATCGGCTTTTAAGCCATATTCTCACATAGTCTCAACCTTTGACAGCTCCGTCTGCTATTCCTTTTAAAATCTGCTTTTGAAAAATAGCATAAAAAATAATTACCGGTATTGCCGCCAAAATAAGCGCGCTTAAAATTGCTGTCCAATCGCTGCTGTATTGTCCGAATAAGGTATTCGTCGATAATAAAAGACTATACTTTTTGTTGTCCGAAATATTAATCAAAGGTAATAAGAAATCATTCCAGATCCAAAGAACATTGGTAATACATATGGTTGCAGTAATAGGCTTTAGCATGGGAAATACAATATGAGAAAACGTCTTTAGATTGTTACACCCGTCAATAGCAGCCGCCTCCTCCAGATCTATGGGTATTCCTTTTACAAAACCATGATAGAGAAAGATTGCCATACTGACGCCCAGACCGGCATAAACAAAGGAAAGCCCGATAAGGGAATTCTTAATATGAAAAGCCAGAACAACCCGGTATAAAGGTATCATAATGGAACTAAAAGGTATCAGCATGGAAAAGATAAATAAGCTAAAGATAGCAGATGACAGCTTTGTCTTCGTACGGCACAGCTTCCAGCCTGCCAAAGCTGAAAACAGTATAATTAGAGTTACACTAAGAAAAGATAGGAGAACCGTATTGCCAAAGCTTCGGAGGTAATGCATCTTTTCAATGGTTCTTATGTAGTTTTTTAAATCAATTGACTTTGGTAAGGACATTACATTGGTCAGCAGTTCCCCATTGGTCTTAAAGGAATTTACCAACGCCATAATAAGCGGAAAGAGCCAGAAGAGCGCTGCTACTATCAACAGCAGATATATGATAAAATGAGAGATTTTTTTGCTTACCATATCAGAGTTCCTGTTCCTTTCCCTTCATAACCCATAACTGTATAATGGTAATCAGAAGTATAATGAGAAAAAGCACTGTTGATTTTGCCGTTGCATAACCATATCGTATATTTCCGGAGAATGCCTCTTCATAGATATTAATCGCAACAGACTGTGTCATTCTTCCAGGTCCACCGCCCGTCAGTGAGTATATAACATCAAAGACCTGAAAAGCTGTATTCAGTGTCCAGAAGATGCAAATCGTCAATGCCGGCTGAATCATGGGAAAGATAATCTTCCAAAAGCGCTGCCAGGTATTAGCGCCATCCAGGCTGGCTGACTCTTTTAAATCCTCCGGCACTCCTTGCAGACCTGCCATGTAGATAATCATCAGGTACCCTGCAGATCCCCATACGGCAACAATGATTATGGCAATGAAGGCATATTTGGGGTCCCCAATCCAGGATTTATCCAGGAACTTAATTCCCCAGTTATCTGCCAGATAGTACAGAACCTTTGTAAAAATAAAGGACCACATGTAGCCTCCGATAATCATACTAATCATATTTGGCATGTAAAAGAGCGTCCGAAAGATTCCTTTGGCCTTTGTTCTGCTCTCAATGGTAACAGCAAGCAAAAGAGCGGTAACATTGGCTGCTATCAGCATTACAACCACATATTTTGTTGTAAATAAAAGTGATTTCCAGTAATCCTCATCCTTAAGTACATCCTTGAAATTATCTATCCCTACAAAATGGTAGCTCTTATATAAACCGTTCCAATCCGTCAGAGCATAAAACATGCCTGCAATGGCCGGATACAGCTTAAAAATAATATATACAATCAAAGCCGGTGCTACAAAGAGCATTAATGTTAAGTTTTCCCGTTTCTTACTATGCATTTTGTCACTCCCTATTCTGATAAAAGAGGGGGCTGTTTACCACAGCCCCTTGCTTCCTTTATTGATTGAAACTGTTTGCCTGCTTAAAAGCTTCATCCAGTTTCTTGATAATATCTTCTTTTGTAACTGCGCCGACACAATATTCCTGCAGTAATTTTCCCTGTTCATCGGTAACGGAAGATGGAAGTACCAGATCCTGGTATGCGCGTCCTTCTTCTACATACTTGGAAGCTTCTGCAACCCAGGAAGAAGCCTCAAAGGTATGAACTGTGGCTAAAGGATTAAAGGAGCAGGCTTTAAAGAGTGCGGAAGAATCCTTATCATCCAGCACATAATTAGCAAATTCAAGGGCTACATCCAGATTCTTGCTCTTCGGGTATACCCCTAGGGTAGTTGAAGTAGAAAGATTTACAAGGGTACAATCTTTGTTATTATTTACAGGAAGAGGAAATACGCCCATCTTCATATCAGGATTCGTGGTCATAATTGTCTGAGCTGCCCAGGTTCCCTGAACATACATTGCTGCCTTTCCGTTTGCAAAATCTGCACTTCCGGCTTCGCTGCCTTCTTCCATAGGTCTTTGTGTACCATTTTTAAGAATAACATCGATTGGATCGAAGATATCCTTGATTTCTTCATAAGAAGCTTGATCCTTGTACATTCTCTCCAGCCAATCTTTTGCTTCTCCGGATACTTTTCCTCCGATGGTAAGTGCGGTCATAAGCTGGGGCACCCACTGTTCTTGGAAAGCCAGCATAAAAGGGGTATACCCTTTATCCTTTAATATCTTGCAGATATTCTTTAAGTCATCCAGTGTATCCGGAGCTTTCAGTCCGCATTTGTCAAAGATATCTTTATTGTATAATACTCCCCAAGCCTGACTTTCAATGGGTACTGCCAGTACTTTACCATCTACGCTTACGGTATTTCTTACATTCTCATAAATCTTACCGGTAAGAGGCTGGTCTGTCAGGTCTGTCAGATTACCGGCTTTGTTATATACGGCGATATTATTGCTGTGCAGTGTGTAAAGATCCGGTGCATCATCTCCTGAGATTCTAGCCTGCAATACGCTCTCATACTGATCAGAGCTTGGCATCTCAAGATTGACTTTAACTTTTATACCCTTTTCTTCCATCTTTGCCTCAAACTGCTTGCAATAAGTCTCCCACTGGTCCATATACTGCGGAAAACTCATCATTACATTTAATTCTACTTCTTTTACAGGCTCCTTTTCTTTCTCCGGAGATTTTGTTGCCTCCTGTGTTGTTTGTGCCCCGGTAGGTTCGTTCTTCGTCTCATTCTTTGCACAAGCACTCAAAGATACCACAAGACTTACTGCCATTCCCAAAGCCAAGAACTTTTTCGTTAATTTCATAAATCATCCTCCTCACTGAATAATAATATACTTTATGCTCCTTCATTATAGGGTAACGGGCAATAAATAGCATTTTACATTTCCGTTTAAGTTTATTGTATATTATTATCTTCCTTTATTTCTTTGGGAGTTTTGCCATAGAATTTCTTAAAAGTCTTATAAAAATGTGCCTGGTCCACATACCCAAGCCTTTCTCCAATCTCTTTTATGGGAATCTTATAGGTAACTAAAAGTTCTTTGGCCCGCTCCATCCGAAGCGCCGTAACATACTCTGAAAATCCCTTTCCCACAGCGGTCTTAAACACCTTGCTTAAGTACTCCTTGCTGATGAAAAAGGTTGCCGCCGCCTGTTCCAGGGTAATGCCTTCTGTATAATGTTCCTTGACATACTCTGTGATTTGCTTAATGTCAATACGGTTTCTCGCATGTATTAACTCTTGAATTCTGGTATAGGCGGTGTAATATAAGTCTGATAAAAAGCCATACATCTCATCAAAGGAACATTCTTTACTAAACACAAAGACCGTACTTTTCCCTTCGAATATTTCCGCTGCATCATACTGTCTTTCCATAATAAACTGCTGCAGGGTGCCAAGCATGGAATAATAAACACATATCATGGTTCCTTTCGGAACTGTTCCGGCTTCGTTCTTTACAATTAGTTCATAGATGTCATTCAACAAATTCCTCATAACCTGCATATCATTGGTGAGCATGGCATCTGCGAGACAATCCCTTAATTTATAATAACTGCCGGCCCAGGCAGTGTCCAAAAAACTTCCCACCAGATTCTCTTCTCTTATATCCTTTTTCTCCCGCAGAGTATGTACACATTTCCTTAGCAGCTGGTTTAATTCCTCCTGCTTTATGGGTTTTAGAAGATAATCCAGGGCACCAAGCTTTAAGGCAGTGCGGACAAATTCATAATTGTCATAGCCGCTGACAAAGATAACACAGGCTTCATTGCCTTCTTTTCGTAACGCAGCAATCAAATCCAGCCCGTTTAAAAGCGGCATATTTACATCCACCAGGATAATCTCCGGCTTCATATGATGTATCAGCTCCAGACCATATTCCCCGTCGGAGGCTTCTCCTACAATTCGTATACCGAATTCCTCCCAGTATCCCAGCTGCCTGATAACCTTTCTGGTCCAGGTCTCATCATCAATAATCACTGCTTTCGCCAATGTCATTCTTATTCTCCTTTATTGCCTTCGTCAGTACACAGACTGATGTTCCTTCTCCCGGCCGGCTTTCAATGGTTACTCCGTATTTAGCTTCTGCATATCTTAACCTTATCCGTGAATGAACATTTCCAAGTCCAATATGAGAGCTTGTTTTAAGTGCATTACCTGCGTCTTTTCCCAATATATCTTTAATTTGTCCCAACCGCTCTTTTGATAGCCCTATGCCGTTATCACTGATTTGGAGCAGCAAATCATTCTCTTTTGTCAACGTGGCCTTTAACTGAATCCTCCAAGCCCCTGCTTTATTGATAAGCCCATGTTCCAGGCTGTTCTCCAAGATCGGCTGTAGAATAAGCTTTGGAACTACATATTCCAGAAGTTCCTTTTTCACCTGTACTTCAAATTCAATCCGGTTATCAAATCTTTCATTCTGAATATTCAAATACTCCTGTAAGTAGCGGATTTCTTCCCTAAGACACACCATCTCTCTCGTAAAGTTCAGGGAATAACGCATAATATCACTTAAGGAAGTGGTCATATCATAGATTTTTGTCACATTCTTTTCCAGTGCAATTCCTCCGATAGTTTGCAGGGTATTATGCATGAAATGCGGATTAATCTGTGCCTGCAGTGCCCTTACCTGTGCCTCTCTTTTTTCTATCTTACTCTGATACTCCTGCTTAATCAGCCTTTGATTACGTTCCATCATCAGATTAAAGCTATTTTGAAGCACGCCGATTTCATCCTTTCTATCAGCTGGCATCTCTTCCGAATAGCTGTTAATCATTGCCGTCTGCATCTTCTCTGCAAGAGCAATAATGGGCTTACTGAAAATGCCTGAATATAATACGGACCCGGCTATGGAGATAATAACCGCAATGCCGGCAATAATGAGTCCTGCCATCAGCATTTGCCTCATGGCATTTGTGATAACAAAACCCGGTACCGCAAATAGAATTACCAGCTTACCCCTGTTAACGCTTCGATAGAACCAGAAATTATCTTTATAATAGAATTCCTGTTCTTTACCCGCCCGAAATCTTTTCATAATATCTGCAAAATCGAAGGTTTTTATCTTAGAATCGCTCTTGCTGTAATCAGCTTCTATCAATTCTCCTTCATCGTTAAAAAGCATAACCGATTCATCTTCTGTTGTTTTGATGTTCTCCAGAATGTCCTGAATCTCATAGGGTCTTATCTTCATGGTTATGAGCGCCACCGGTACGTTTTCATAAAAGTCGTAAACCTGATGGGCAATCACAATTTCTTTTCCATCCCGTTTAAACACGATGTTCGTTTGCAGGGATTTGTCCCTTTCTTCCCAGAATTTCAGTTTCTCTTCCGCTTCTTCCATATCCGCTTTGGAACGTTTCGCCACCAATACTTGTTTTGTCTTTAGATTATACAACTCAATAGAATTGATGTTGCTGTCCATACTTATCACGGTATTCATGGCTGAAATCAGCTGCAGTTTTGAAGTATAATCCAGATTTTTTCCGGTCTTGCACCAATCCATAATAATGCTTTTGGTTTCCTTATTGACTTCAAAGCTATAAAATTGATTCACATAGTCCTTTGTCTCAAGACCTAAACGGTCCTGGAGCCAGCCGGTACTCATCTTTCTGTTATAAATCAACTGGTTTTTTAACGTATTTCTGGAAATCTGCACTGTGATTGCTGTGGTTGAACCTACTAAAAGCAGCGAAAAGGCCAGAATTGCCAATAAAATCTTTTTACGGATAGATAAATTACGATACCTTCCCTTCATCTTAAGCCCCCTTATTACTCCGTTTACATTTAAGCAGTACCCCTCGGCAGGTACTGCCTGACTTTTCATACCTGTCATATTATATAAATTATAACATGAATTACAGCTATTTTATATTTTGCAATTTGAATATATTTAGTTTTATTTATTGTACTTTTTTAAGGTTATTGGTTTTTGCATCTCCTGCCGTCTGTTCTAACTATTTATGATTCGCTTTTCGTTAGTGCTGTTTCTCTGCTGCTTTTATGTGCTTTTATGTGCTTTTGTCTGCTTTCTCTGCTTTGTCTGCTTTCTTTGCGTTCTCTGCTTTCTTTGCGTTCTCTGCTTTTCTCTTCTTTTGCTCCGTACTTTTTCTGAAATACCGCATATGATGTAGTTAAATAGATTAATTTGTCTTTTTCCGGAAAGGAGGATTTAAAATGGATGAAGAATTTCTGCAAGGGCTTACCGGGCGCATCGTTACTACCTTCAGTCCAGCCTACAACCTAGACAGACAGGGCTATAATCATGGAGTTCAGAATTTTCCTCTTATTATTAATTACTGTTCTTCTGTTCAAGACGTCGTAAATGCAGTCCGCTGGTCCACTGCCCGACAGATACCTCTTCGTATTCGAAGCGGCGGTCATAATTATGAGGGATATTCCAATGGGAACTGTGTTCTGGTAATTGATGTAAGCGAGATGAAGAGTATCACCCTGGAAGAAGAGAGTAATACTGTCCGGGTTCAAAGCGGTGTAACCAACGGGCAGCTCTACAACTATATTTCCCCTTATGGTTATCCCTTTCCCGGCGGTACCTGTCCAACGGTGGGCTTGAGCGGTTATGCCTCAGGCGGTGGCTGGGGACTCTCTTGCCGTAATTTCGGACTTGGATGTGACAGCCTGCTTGAGATAGAGCTAGTAAATTACAAGGGAGAGCTGCTATACGCCAATCCTGTTTGTAACACAGACCTCTTCTGGGCTTGTCAGGGGGCAGGGGGCGGTAATTTCGGGATCATAACCGCAATGACCTTTAAACTTCCTGCGCCTGTAAATAATGTAACGTTAATAGAAATCGATTATCTGCATGTAAGGCCGCAAGAGCAGGAAGAATTTCTTTCAGTCTGGCAGAACTGGCTTGAAACAGCTGACAACAGGATAACACTCATAAGTCGGATATATCAATCTGAGGAAGATGGCTTTGCTATGCTGATAAGGGGAATCTTTTATGGAGAACCGGAAGAAGCAAGGACAATTTTAGCTCCATTTCTTATATTGCCCCAGGCCGCTGTCAATCTCGAATACGTTACCTTTTTGGAAGCAGTAACAATCCTTGGCAGTTCTTACCCGCCCTTTGAAAAGTTTGATGCGGTCAGCCGATTTGCCCTAAGAAAATATTCTTCCTCCGAAATAGCTTATCTGGCCAGCCTAATCAGAACTCCAGCTGAAGGTTCTGTATTTACCGGTTTATCCCTGTATGCACTGGGTGGCAAAGTATCTGAAACCGAAAGCCAGGATACCGCCTTTTTTTACCGAAATGCCAGATATATCTTATGGCTTGAAACAGTATGGGAAGAAGACAGGTATGCTTGTCCGAATATGGATTGGATTGCCTGCCGCTTTCCTGTATTCGCCTCCCTGACGACAGGTTCTTATGTTAATTTCCCTTACTGTGGCCTTCCTCAATATCTAAGAGAGTACTATGGTGACAATGCTGAACGACTTGAGGCTGTCAAAAGGGAATACGATCCATATAATATTTTTACTTTCCCTCAGGGATTACAGCAGAGTAATTCCGGTTTCGGGCCGTCACCTCATCCTGCTGTTGAATACTCAGACGATGCTTATTCTACCGCCACGGGTAATCATAGAAACTTCCGTTATGTGAATAATTAATAGAACCCCTTTTTTAGCTTTTGAAATCAGTTGTCAAGATTTTGTTCATATGGTAAAATAATAGTGCAAAACGAATGAAACATTCATGCATATAACATATTATGAACAGGTGATAATCATATGGCAAGAGTAACAATTAAAAGCATAGCACAAGACCTTGGTCTATCCAGAAATACCATATCCCTGGCCTTTAAGGGTGATCCGAAAGTATCTCCTGAGACACGCCAAAAAATCATTGAGCATGCTTCCTCCCTGGGGTATATGAAGCTGTCCCCCGAAACAGACATTCCGATAAATGAAAGCAATCATATTCGTATTCTGGTCATCCGAAGAGTCGATCAGACTGCTTATTGGGACCGCGTCATTAATGGTGTTTCGGAAGAATCCGCCAAATACAAATGCATTATTAATATATCTGTTGTCACACAGGAAAATATTGATGCAATGCAATTGCCCATTGGTTATTCAGAGGATATTGATGCTTGCCTGTTCCTTCATAAATTCGGAGATGCCTATTCCCGTAAAATCCTTGGCAATAATAAAATCGGAATCTTTCTGGACAGCAAGTATTATACCTATCTGGAACCTGTTCTTGGTGACGTTGTAAAAAGTGAGGGCAGGCGCAGCGTTATGCAATTGACCCAGTCTCTGATTAAACAGGGCATGAAAAAAATCGCTTATCTTTGTCCCTATTATATTAATTCAGAGACTTTTAATGAGCGATACGAGGGCTATTGTGCTGCTATGAACGCTGCCGGACTTCCTATTCTACCTGAGTATGTGGTAACCTCCTCTCCCTATCAGGATAAGAGCATATCCTTTCGTGCGGCATTAGATCAATTACCGGATTTACCGGAAGCAATTGTATGTGCAAATGATGAATCAGCATCAAAATTTGCTACTATTTTAATGCAGAGAGGTGTTCGGATTCCTGAGGATGTAGCAATAACCGGATACGACAACGATGAATACGATGCCTTTACTCCGTTTTTTACAACGGTGGATTGTAATGCCTATCATTTAGGCAAGCGTATGGTACAGCAATTAATCTGGCGGATGAGCCATCCTGACTCTCCTCCTGAAACCATCACCGTTTCCAGTACACCTATTTACCGCAGATCGTCACAAAAATACGTAAAATAAAATCCTCTTCTTAAGCAGTTTTTATTTACTGTTTAAGAAGAGGATTTTTTATACCTATATGCCTGCAAAGAATAGCGAATCAAGAGAAGGGGTTAGCTCCATAAACGGTCATGGGCAAAAGTGGTATCCCATTCCTTTGTTGATTCCCATATGCCGGGAATTTTATCATTGTCAATATGTTCCTTGATAACGTCGTCATCAAGCTCTTCAATTCCCAGTCCCGGATAATCGGGAACCTTAATAAAACCATTATCCACAATTGGTTTAAAAGGGCATTTTACCAGATCTTCCCACCATGGAATATCATTGGAATGGAATTCTAGCGCAAGCACATTTTCAGTTGCCGCCACGCTGTGTACAGCTGCCATGCACGCAACGGGTGTTTCCGCCATGTGTACTACCATCCCCACTCCATATTCCTGTGCCAAATCCCCAATCTTCTTATTCTCTAAGATACCGCCTGAGGTAAGCACATCCGGATGAATAAGGGAAACACCTCCGGCCTCCAAAAGGGGCTTAAAGTTTTCTTTCAGATAAATATCCTCACCGGTAGCAATAGGAACATTTACAGCTCTTCTTAAGATAGCATATTGATCTGTGTAATGCCAGGGAAGGGCATCCTCCATCCATGCGATATTATATTTTTCAAGCATTCTTCCAAGCTTAATACACTCTGTAAGTCCCACATGCCCGATATGGTCTACCGCAAGAGGAATATCGTAGCCTACCACACTTCTTGCCTCACTCACATAATTTTCCAGCCATTCCATCCCTTTTTGGGTTATCTGTATTCCAGTTCTACAGTGTTCCACACAGGTAACCTCTTTCGCAGCATGTGCTTTTAATCTGGTATCCATATCACCTGCCATATGCTCATGCTTTTCTCCTGCTGCGACAAGCTCCTCAAGAAAACCAAGGGGGCCGTTTAGCGTGCCGGGAATATCATAAAGCAAATCTATTCCGAGATCCATCTTTAAAATAGTAAAACCTTTATCCCTGCGGGCCTTAAGTGCCTCACCCATCTTTTTCCCATCCGGCTTGCCAGAAACATCCGTATCACAGTAAAGGCGAACCTTATCCCTGAATTTACCTCCTAACAATTGGTAGACAGGAACACCATATGCTTTACCTGCAAGATCCCATAAAGCAACCTCTATACCGGATACACCGCCGCCTTGTCTGGATTGCCCGCCAAACTGCTTGATTTTACGAAAGATTCTGTCAACATTGCAGGGATTTTCACCGATCAGTCGGCTCTTTAATAATGCGGCATATCTTTTATCCGCAAAGTCCCTAACTTCTCCATAGCCAACCAATCCCTGATTGGTATATACCTTTACCAGTATACACTGCATTGGTGCGCCCCATATATCCGCAAAACGTATGTCTGTAATTTTTAAATCAGAAGGGGAGGATGCGGTACGCACATTATTCAATATTTCTCTTTCATCATTCATATTTGTCACCTCTGTTTATTGTTAAATTATCGGAAACCATTTCAACGAAAGATCCTGTTTCAATCTATCCGCCTCCCATTAATAATAATTTTCCGATGTCCGCACAATAGCATGCACTTTATAGTGCATTATTCTATTTTTATGTATTTTGCAATATAAATGTATTATACTCCGTTTACACGTTTATGTCAATTAACCGATTCATTATTTTATTTTTCTTTGTGATTTTTGATATTAATGTAGTGCATTTATTGACAATAATAACTTTTTTACATTATTAATTGTATTTTATATTGATTTAATAATGCATATGCATTATTATTACTTTATATTTTAATATAAATTACTTGGAGGTAGCTATGCATTTTAATAACAAAGAAGATATCATTCAATTGACCTCTCTATGGAAAGGCGAACGCTTTTCGGATGGACGCCCAAGAGTTTCGGATGAGATGATCGAAGAACTCAAGAAGTTAACACAGGAACAGATTTGGGAACCGCTTTGGGAATTGGGTTACAAAAACCAGTTTGAATCCCATCTATATCAGATACATAATGACAACCGTAAATTGATAGGACGGGCAGTAACAGCAGCTTATATGCCGGCTAGACCTGATTTATTTGAATTAGCGGAAGAAATCGGACATTCCGAAGGAAGACGGGGCACCCATAACCTATGGGTAGTGGATAAACTGGTAGAGGGAGATGTCGCTGTCATTGATATGTATGACAAAATATATGAAGGAACCTTTATGGGAGGTAATCTTTCAACAGCAGTTGCGAATAACACGAAAACCGGCGGCGCTGTTATCTGGGGAGGTATCCGGGATATTGAGCAGATTCAGAAAATTGACAACCTTCAGATTTACTATCGTGGCAATGACCCCACTCCCATTAAGGATTTTGTCATAACAGGATATAATACACCTGTAAAAATCGGTGCGGCAGTCTGCCTTCCCGGAGATATTGTATATGGTTATAAGGGCGGTATTATGTTCGTACCCGCACATTTAGTTGCCTATATTATTGGCGAAGCAAAAAAGCCCCATGTAAAAGACATTTTTGGCTTTGATATGTTAGAAAAGAAAAAGTATACAACAGCGGATATCGACCAACCAATATGGCCAATTCACATGCTGGATGAATTAATGGATTTTATACGTACTGATTCTCGTGCAGAACACTATCGTGATTTAGACTGGTCCAATGAATATAGTAAATCCCGTGAAAAATACGAAAGCAGCAATGCAAACAGCTAAGTTTTCAGCGAAATTTCATAATATATAGCGGACAGCATAAAAATTCCGTCAGCCAATTAATTGACTGACGGAAGAAAATATATTGTTTTTCATTGTCCTATTTTGTCAGGTAGCACACCAAACCAACTGGCGCTTGAACTTAATTCATCTGTATTCCCTCGAATTCATATATTTTTTGAAGAGTCTTCAGATGCTGTGTTTTCGTATCCGAGGATTCTGCGAACATATACCATTCAATTAATCTATACCCGAACATTATAAGAATTATTTCGCGGATACAAGGATCCGTAATATGAGAAAGGTCTGCATATTCCGAAAAACCTTTATAATAAGCCGGAATACATCTATGGTAGTAGTCCACCATATGTTCAACATCGGCTTCGTCTGCAATCAGGCTAGCCAGATCCTCGCCCAGATAGCCCCAGCCGGCGGTATCCCAATCTATAATACGAATTTTATCATCTGAATAAAATATATTCGCCACCCAAAAATCTCTGTGGCAAAGTACTTTAGGCAGCTTTTCAATGCGGCTGAAGATTTCATCTGCATTCTCATCAAGGTCAATAAGCATTTTGCATAAGTGCCTCGGAATATCACAGTCATCGGAACGTATGTAATTGTAAACCACTTCCCATGACCTATAATGCAGATAATAATTTTTCGCATAATCAACAGAGCTGAGGTTATTCAAGTTCCGGAAAAAAGTTGGCTGCTCGGCATACAACCTGCCTTGAAATCGCCCTAATTCCTCCGCCGCCCGCTCATACATTTCACCGGTTAGGTCAAGACCGGATATTCCATCGATATACTCCATCCAGATCTGTATTTCCTCATCCTTGATTTCTAGAAAATAACATTCCGGCCATCGAAAGGAATCGGTAAAAACCTTACCGAGCTCTGACCTATAGAGGTCATATTCCCGGCGCCATGAATCCGGATCTCCGTAACGTTCCCATTTCTTCTGAATTTTTAGAACTACCTTATACGGCTGCTTTAAGCCATCAGCCGCTTCAGCTATGCCAGTAACAAGCCAAACCTCTCCCAAGGTTCCACCTTGCAATTGTTTGGTTTGGTAGCTGGCATCTATTATATTCTTACCTGACATTTTACTTAAGACCTGGGTCAGTGTTTCTTTCTTTAACTGTCTTTCGTTATATCTATTCATTCTTATAATCTCCTTTTTTCTTAAAATGCCGGTTATGCTCGGCTATAGATTTCTGCAATACGCGTTTCGATTTTAGAGAGGAAGCTTTCTCCTCCGTGCATTAAGCAATGACCCTTTTAAGGTTGCTGCCCCTTCCCCGAATTGGCAAATAACCTTATACAGATTTCGGTGAACCTCCATAACTCTTGCCGGAATCAACCCCATCTTATCTGCTTCAATTCTTTCCTTATATCCATAATCTTGTAAATTAATCATTCCTATCTCCTTTTTGTTTTTCCTCATTTCCTATAAAGACTGCTTCATTCATAAAAACCAAGTGTAAAATTCTTCTGAATATGGATACATCCCAAAAGGCGCAAAAAACCGCAGACAGGCAGCCTTAAAAAGCTACAAATCTGCGGTTTTGAGTGATATAAAATCACATAAAAATAACACACCTAAGGTGTGCTACAGAATTTATAGTATTCACGAAAGGTTACTTTTAGGCAGCATAAAGAACTAAGACAAGTGTATCCTATATCGATATGCCCATATTCAGTTTATAAATCAATCACCTTACATACTGCCATTTTTAGTCAACCCCTTTCGAGAGTAAAATTTATCCTATTGGATTAGGTTTAGTATAAAGGAAATTATCGTCTTTGTCAATCTTATCATAGTCATTATTGCAATAAAAATCCGCTGTTCTTAGTTGTCATCCAGATGGAACATATTGTATAATAAAGGAACAATCAGAACCTCATTCGATAGAAGGAGATTACTGTTATGGATTGGAAAAAAGAGAGTGAAGTATTTAATCAAGCCGCTGATTATTATGACAAATTCAGACCAACTTATCCCAAAGATATTATCCAATCGTTTATTGATCAGGCTAAATTAACCAGGGGAGCAAGGCTACTTGAAGTAGGCGCCGGCAGCGGAAAAGCAACAGAGTTATTTACCAATAAAGGCTTTGAAATTCTTTGTATTGATCCCGGAGCTGATTTAGTACATATCGGCAATTCAAGATTTAAAAACGAGAATTTTAAGTTTGAGACAGCTCGTTTTGAGGAATTCAATACCGTACCAAATTCTTATGATGCTATTTTCTCTGCTCAGGCATTTCACTGGATTCCTCAGCCTATCGGTTATCAAAAGTGTGCTCTTGCCCTGAAAGACAGAGGATACTTAGCATTGTTCTGGAATATGTACATTACTTATGACAATGATTTGGATAACGAACTGTTAGCCATATCTGATACCTATGGAGGTTTTGCCGATTTTCTTTCCGAGGAAGCTTGTGAAAAACGAATTGCTTCCGTTACTGCAGAAATTGAGGGGAGTGGATTGTTCTTAAAGCCAAAAGTCATACGCTCACGCTGGAAACAAAAGTATACAGCAGACGAGTATTATGGATTTGCTCTAACAGGCAATCGATTTCTTCAAAAATCAGAGAAAGAAAAGCAAATGGCTTATCATGAACTGATTAAATTGGCTGATAAACATAATGGATACATTGAGCGTCCTTATTTGTGTGTTCTTTACTTGGCAGAAAAGATGTAACCAATTATCAATGGTGCAACCAAGCACTAAATTTTTTTATTTGTAATAAATTACCTCTTTACAATAGAACATGTGTTTGCTATACTTATTTTTAGCAAACACATGTTCTATTTAATTATGTGAGGTAATGAGATGGAAAAGGTGATATTTCATATTGATGTAAATTCTGCTTTCTTGAGTTGGGAAGCGGTCTATCGCTTAAAGACTCTGGGCGGTTCAAAAGATTTGCGTGAGGTACCTTCTGCTATTGCAGGAGATAAACAGGTACGTCACGGTATTATTTTAGCCAAATCTTTACCCGCAAAAAAATTTCATATTCAAACCGGTGAAATGGTAGGAACAGCATTAAAGAAATGTCCTGACTTACTCCTTATTCCACCTCATTATGATTTATATGAACATGCTTCCCGTGCATTTATCGAAGTGTTACAGGATTTTTCTCCCTGCGTCGAGCAATATTCTGTAGACGAAGCCTTTTGTGATATGACCGGCACGGTAGAACTTTACGGCCCTCCGATGGTAACCGCTAATCTGATTAAGGATACAATTTATAAAAACCTTGGGTTCACTGTCAATGTTGGGGTTTCCAGCAATAAAATGCTGGCCAAAATGGCAGGTGATTTTAAAAAACCTAATCTTGCTCATTCCTTATTTCCGAATGAGTTGAAAGCTAAGATGTGGCACTTGCCTGTCAGTGAATTATTCTTTGTAGGCAGAGCAACTACCAAGAAGCTCTTCTCTCTTGGCATCCATACAATCGGCGAACTGGCAGCTACAGACCCGGCTATCTTAAGGTCACATCTAAAAACCCAGGGAGAGATTATATGGGCATTTGCAAATGGCTATGATTTTTCTTCGGTCGTATCCGAGGCACCACGACAAAAGGGTTATGGAAATAGTATAACCATAGCGTTTGATATTACTGACAAGGAGGTAGCTTATCAGGTATTTCTCTCACTTTCAGAAACGGTTGCCGCACGCCTTCGGGCTGACAAGTTAGAAATCTCCGTTGTGGCAATCAGCTTGGTGGATTGTGATTTCAACCGTTACTCCCACCAATGTAATCTGAACAGCACTACGAATATAACGGAAGAAATATGGAGAGCTGCGTGTAAACTTTTTAATCAGTTATGGTCAGGAGTCCCATTACGAAATTTAGGGATACACACCAGTAAAGTAACGGAGTCTATGGGATTACGGCAAATGAATCTTTTTGATCTCAATATGAACTATGAAAGAATGCATAAATTAGATGTTGCCATTGATTCCATCAGAGATTCTTATGGCGATGATGCCATATTCAGAGCTTCCTTCTTAAACAGCTCTCTATACCATATGGCAGGTGGAATCAGTAAAGAAAAGAGATTTGCAAATTATGAAGGAGTGACAATAGAATGAACATACCTGTGGATGTAGTTGCCATCTTTAATACTGTAGGAGAGATTAAGCCTACTTTTATTCGTCTGGAAAATGAAGACCATACTTTGGGTACTTACAAGATAGCAAATGTTCTGTTTTCAAAAGAAGAAAAGTATGCCGGCATCTATAATATTGTGTATATCTGCGATGTTCAGGTAGAGGAAAAATTAAAGCAGATTAAAATCGCCTACAATCTGCAGCACCACAAATGGTTCCTTTATAACCATTAGGATAAGAAATAATGGGCTGTTGCAAAATAGCTAATTTACTCTTTTGAAAGGACAGGGTGTATTATTATACTCCCTGTCCGGTTTTAGAGCTTATTATAGCTATTTTGCAACACAGCCCCTTAGATTCCAGTCATCCCATAGAAGATGTTTTTTGGGTTGTAAATCACAGGGTGCGAGATTATCTATACAATTTATACTCGATTTCTATAATCGATTCTTCGTTTACTCCAATCATTTCCACTGATATGGTATCAATGGTTGTTTCATAAATTTCCTTATCACTTCCCAAACTTTCAATAATACTATCTGTTTTTTCCCTTGATGGGGGCCTGCCAACTGTCATATGAGGCTCGTAAGGATAATCTGCTTTGTATTTTTCCAATATCCCCTGATATAGACTGTCATGAATACCTGTAATTACTTCTTTTCCCTCTGTTATATTTAAGAACAGATAATCTTCATAGACATCAGACTGCTTTGAAAATCCGCTCATTCTTAATGTAAATGGCTTTATGTCCTTTAAAGAGACCGACAGCCATTCAATAATTTCAACATTGCCAAGTTCGCTCTCAAAAGGAAATACCAAGGTTATATGGGGCAAGACCTTATCTGCCAAAGGGTCATATTTTTTTCGTATGTCGTTAATGACCCCAATATTATGAAACCTTGGAAATATCATTATCGTTCGCTTTTTTTTCATTTCCTCCACCAACTTGCTATTTTAATAATACGCTTGATTATTAACCTCTCGTTTATTCTTAAAGCTACTTCCAACCATAGGTTATCAGTAATCCCTGTATATTCAAGAATGTCTTATCCTTTTTACTTTTTAAATACTCCGCTAACTGAGACTGCATGCTAATATAATCTTCTGCCTGGGATTTGTCCATTCCTCTGTTCATAAAATGCTCAATAATATTTTCCCTCTTTTGAATATCAAAGGATTTATCCAGCCCACGAATATCAATAAAGTCCTGTACCATCTGTTCATAATCCGCTCTATCTGGATTTACAAAGAAAGCCCTGTCATTTATTCGAATATCAACATCATGGAGACCCAACTGCCGCATATAAAAGGGCAGCCTCATACCAATAGCGTAATCTCTGCCTTCACATTGCAATTCCTTCCTCCAGATCTTATGGAAATCAAACCCCGTACAAAGATATTCATAGTCCATATCTTCTATGTAGAGCCCGGTATTTTCAAACTCTCTGTTCACATCTACCGCTATGATGAGACCACCTTTTCTAACGGTATCTTTCATCTTTTTCAACACTTCCACCGGTCTGTTCATATGCCTTAATCCAGCTTGGATGATAGCAATGTCATATTTCTTTTCTGTGTCAAAGGAATAGATATCTGACACAATAAATTCTGCACTGCAACCAGAATCCTTGAATTTTAACTTTGCTTTTTCTGCGAAATACTCATTGTCAATACCGGTATAAGTGCTTCCCATTGGCAGAAGAGAAAGCAGCTGGTGCCCTAAATACCCCTCTCCGCAGCGAAACTCAATCACATCAACGGAGGTTTCCACTTTCCAGACCATCTTGATTAAAAATTCCATATAGTCGCCATTCCAGAAGTATTTTCTATTTTTATATAGAGTCTTTTCCTTGCCATTTGAAGTATCACGGTTATCCGTGCCGCTTGGTATATATTCCTGCCGATGCAAGGGCTTTAACCCCAATAATTCATCTACTGAGATATGGAAATACTCTGCTATGTCAGGCAGCAGCGTAATATCCGGCATTGTTATACCGTTCTCCCATTTGCTGACGGATTGAAAGGATACACCTAAAACCTCCGCCAATTCCTGCTGCCCTACTCCTTTTTCTCTTCTTAATTCTGCTATTCTAAGCTTTACAGCTGTCATAATATCCTCCTTGTCAACCATTTCATATCTATATGTTAACAAAAGTATACGATAAATCCTATAACGCAACCTGCGAATCAACTCACCTATTAGTTGCATAATAGGATATTTAAAGCTTGCGTGCCTTGATTATAAAGGATAAGGGAAAGTTCTTAGCTTTATATGGTGTATAGTAACCTTCCTGAAAGGGGGCAGACATTTCCATTACTTGTCGGTCAGTTTCCTCTACCAGGCGCTCAACCAGAAATCCCGCCTCGGCAAGACTGTTTATGTAGGTGGAGAGCTTACGATTCTTAATAGTTACCGGATTACCTCTCTGGGCATAAGAAAAATCTTCTTCCATGAGATAGCTCTCTTTGAACATCAGAGAATTGTCATTAGCCTCCAAGCAGTGCATCAGCGGATGATCCCAGGAAAAGATAAAAACACCATCCTTTTTAAGATATGATGCTACATTATGAAAGGTTGTCTCCAAATCCACTGTCCAGCCGATAGCATAAATAGAATATACTACATCGAAGTATTCTGCCGGGAGTCCGCAACTTACCTCCATCGGAGAATTAAAAAGCTTTGCTTCATAGTTATTATCACATAAAAACTGCCGTGCAATATCAATCTGTTTTGATGACAAATCCAGTCCCCAGAGCTCGGATGCTCCCTTGTCGCCGCACCATTTCAGGGAATGTCCACTGCCGCAGCCGATATCAAGTACCTTTTTCTCACTAAGGTCAGGAAATAGACCCAGTTCTTCTTCTGTCGGGATAAGACATCCATATTCAGGTAAAGCTGTTGACCCACTCCAACTGTCGGCCATCGTATCCCAGCTTTGTTTGTTCTGTATCAATATATTCTCATTCATAATGACTCCCATCTGTGCACCCTTAGCATTCAATTTTCATCTTTCCCTATTCCAGTACCAACGGGTAATTCCATTATCTCTGTAAATGCAAATGAACTCTTCAAAAAGGCACTGCAATAGACCTTTTCAGCATTAGAAATCATATTTGAAATTCGAGCTGCATACAAAGGGTATGTTATCATACGTTTGGCATCTTCTATACAAAACCACCCAGTTTCTATACTTTCATCACTGGTTAAAAGCTCACCGGATTCATATTTACAGCAAAAATCAATATTAACAATATCAGCTTCCATATTTTTATATAAACCAATTATTCCTGTTATTGAAACATTGATACCGCTTTCTTCTTTCACCTCACGGATCAGAGCCTCTGTCAGACTTTCCCCCGGTTCTACCATCCCACCTGGAAATTCCCAACCACGCAAGGGGCTTTTTATAAGTAATACTTCCTCTTTCTCATTTGTTACAAATCCTCCAACTGCTACAAAATGATTTTTCTCCATAATTTTTATCCTTTATGATTGATACTATATCTATGTTGACTAACTAATATGCACTTTCCATACATGGAATAAGCCATTGGTCATCGGTATTTTTGCTCCAATCCCATGCCTTTGTTATCTCCATCTCTCTCCTCCTTTATTGTTTCTTTCCTTTATATCTATTTGTCACCTTTTTAATTCTTAATCTCATAATAGATATAGAATTGCTAAGTTATAGTTGCTCTTACATATTATACCACTTTCCTTAGTGGTTTTAGAGGCTTTGTTAAAAGAAATAATTAATAACCAACCACTCCATTGATTGTATTTCAAAAACATAAAGCCCGAGAGATTCCTTTTCCATAAAAAAAGCTCCCATGGTTTTTCATGAGAGCCAGATAATAATTTCATTGCACTGTCTATATTACAATTAAATCTTTATTATTCAGCAAACTCAACTTCGATACCTGCAGGAGCTGCGTTCTTAATTTCAACATTCTTTCACTGTTCTTAAATATTACTTTTTTCAAATCGCCGTAATCTGGCTTATCAGTTACCCAACAAAAATAAATAATCATGAATTTAAGATACTATCCCAATCTATTTCACACTGAAGATTTTTATATTTGTAATCTGCACCCAATTGCTCATACTCAGGACCTACTCCAAGAGAGCGCATATTTGCTGCTTTTGCTGCTATTATTCCAGCTTTTGAGTCTTCTATGACAAGACATTGTACCGGCAGTAGACCTAATTTTTTTGCTGCAACTAGAAAAACCTCAGGATCTGGTTTTGATTTCGAAATATCTAGTCCACAGCTAATTTGATCAATATATGATTTTAGTCCGGTTTTTTCCAGAATAAGTGGTGTATTTTTACTAACGGAGCCTATTCCTATCAGCAGACCTTTTTTTCTTAGCATGATTAAGGTTTCTTTTACCCCTGCAAGTACCGCATCATCGGTTAATCGCTGTAAAAGTTCTATGTAAAAATTATTTTTTTGATCTGCAAAAGTTAACTTTTCTTCATCAGAGTATCTTTTATTACCCTTCTCTAATACTATCTCTAACGAGTCCATTCTGCTTACGCCTTTTTGTCTTGCATTATCTTCTTTCGTAAATCCCATAATGCCCAGATCCATAGCAAGCTTTTTCCATGCCTGATAATGAAGCTCGTCCGTTGAGACCAATACTCCATCCAAGTCGAAAATTATTCCCTTAATCATATTTGTCACCATTCCTGTCATCTAATCTTCTGAATAAACAAGAAGGAGGCTGTCATACACCTCCCACCTGTTAAGTCATTAGTATCGTAATATAATATCCCGAAAACAATACCTTAAATTTAATTGTTTCGCTTTACTATTTTACAATGAATCTAATTTTTATTACTGTATATCTCCTACAATCATAACAGCATAATCTGTTCACTTTGACTTAGCTTTCGCAACACCTGTTTTCTTATCAATAACAACTGATTTTTTGTATTAGTCCAAACGATAGGATCAGATTCGGATACTTTAGCACTAAATGTGAACTTACTTCCCAATTTCTTAGAATTGGGTTACTTTGTTACAGTAACAGAATTACCCTTTACAGTAATATCTGTTTTAACTTTTTTAACCTTACCATTATAAAGTTTCAAGGTTGTTGTAATAACTGTCTTACCTGCACAAACTGCTGTTATTTTACCCCTCTTATCTACAGTCGCTACTTTTTTATTGGAGGAGGAATAGGATACAGTTACTGCGCCTAAAGCACTCTGTGAGGTTTTATCTTTTAGGTCATTAACTAATTGTAATGTTAACGGTAATTCAATTTTGACACTGGTGGATTTTTTCTTACCAAGAGTTAAGTTTACCTGTAAAGGAGTTACCTTAATCTGATTTGTAAGGCTGACATACATATCCTTAGGCGCTTCTTTGGTAAGTGCTACATAATCGGAACAGTGCAGAATATCAACCGTAATGTAACCTTTTGCATCTACAGTATATTTTGAACTATAAGGTAATTCTTCCAGCTTACCCGTATTCTCATTAACATGGTAGAAATAAATCTTATTTCCCGCTTTTACACCCTCCATGTTGCCAACATAAGCTTTCACACTTGCCTGCGCAGGAAGTACCCCGCTATAAGCAAAGTTCATTACAATACCACTACCATCCGTTACATTTTTAAGCGCTGCGTTCTCATTTAATGCGCTAATATCTAGTGTTAAGTTAACATCTTTCATCTTATTCTGAGACTGTTTTAGTTGATCTTTATCAAAGCTCCAAGTATAAACTACCAAATCACTCTCATCTTTCACAGTAACAGATAAGGTCTTTCCAGCTTTCGCAGCATCAGTTAAAACCTCTGCTTCCAATATTATACTTGTATCTGCTTTACTATTCGGACGCTTTACTGCTACGTTTACTACGGAATCTTTTGATTCAGTAATCTTTTTCACAATACTGTCAGTCGGTAAAGTGTAGGAACCGTCTTTTAAGTCAGCATCCTCTAATACTATATTCTCAATGCTTCCGCTTATGTTTTCGTTCTGCGTACTTTCGCTTGGTGTACTTCCCCCTGGTGTGCTTCCCCCTGGTGTACTTCCCCCTGGTGTGCTTCCCCCTGGTGTGCTTCCCCCTGGCGTGCTTCCGCCTGGTGTACTTCCTCCCGGTGTACTTCCTCCTGGTGTACTTCCCCCTGGTGTGCTTCCTCCCGGTGTACTTCCTCCTGGTGTACTTCCTCCCGGTGTTTCCCCACCAGGTGTTACCACTACTGGCTTGATACCGGTAGCATCAAAGCCATTTGCAATGTTCCAAAGCTGACGAGCTGCCCCTTCTTCGTATGCTGCAAGACGAATCATCGTACCATTGTTGGTCAAACCATCCACTACTTCCAGAACCATATCATACTGTCTATTGCTAAGCCTATAGAAATCTCCTACCTTTTCAATCTTCCATTGCTGGGTAAGAGAATTTGGATCATTTGTCTGCTGGCAGGTAAAGTAATTCGTAGTATCTGCTACATCCAGCATATGTCCACTATAGGAACTCATAAGCTTCCAGTATCCATTTCCCTGATCTAACAGCTCCCACATCTGATTGATATTGCCTAAATAACTCCACTCATTTACAAGCGCACCGGGATCTCTGGAATAACCTGCCACATCCGCTGCCTTACCACTTGTCTTTGACTTCATTACATATACAGTACCAGATACCAGACCAGGATCCTTAAGAGAGGTCTTGGCACTGCTATACTTGTCAATTGTCAGGCTGTCAATATTTAAAAAACCGGAGTCATCAGCGTCACGCACAATTTTAATAGTATTGTCTCCTGCATTCAAATGTACATCAAAAGTTGTTTCTGCCCATTCATCCAAGTCTTTGGTTAGAGGGAATGCAATCTGATTGATTTTGTTTCCATTTACATACAAGCTCATGGTCATGTTATTTTCTTGAACACCTGAATATCTTACAGTGGCTGTATGCGTACCTGTGTATGGTACATTAACCGTAAATTCGATTCCCTCACTAACATTTTCAAAATCACCTACATATCCGGTTCCTTCATACCAAAGCTGATCATCATGTTTACCTACTTTAATGGAAGCATTATTTGCCTGATAAGCTTCATAAGCTTCATATGTGGTAACTTGTGGATCGGTGTTGTCCAGACTAATAACTCCCTGACCGCCTTCTGTGCCCAGTACGATGGTATTATTGCCTTCGTTCAATTCCCTTCTTTGTAGATGGATGTTGTCCAGGTTAATATCTCCCTGACCGGCTCCTTCTCTAACCAGTTTGATGATATTATTGCCTTCGTTCAGATCCATAGCAGCAACCTTCTCACCCCAGCTATTCCAAGAACCAGTGTCTGCAAAGGTAAGTGCTTCTTTGAACACACCATTGACGTACAGATTCATATTTCTTGTTTCGCCGATAAACCCAAGCGCGTACTTCATAGCTACATCATAGGTATCAGTTTTTAATACGTCTACACTAAATTCTATTGCTCCATCCTGCCACAGACCAGCTACAAAACCAGTACCCGTATATCCGGTATGGTCTATTGCAACACTTGCACCACCGGACAGTTTTGCCTTTTCTGCTTCATATGTGGTAACTTGTAGATGGATGTTGTCCAGGTTAATATCTCCCTGACCAACTCCTTCTCTGGCCAGTTTGATGGTATTGTTGCCTTCGCTCAGATCCATAGCAACAACCTTCTTACCCCAGCTATCCCAAGAGCCAGTGTCTGTAAAGGTAATTTTTTCTTTGAACGCACCATTGATGTACAGATTCATACTTCTTGTTTCGCCGATAAACCCAAGCGCGTACTTCAGAGCTACATCATAGGTACCAGCAGTTTCCGCGTCTACATTAAATTCTACTGCTCCATCCTGCCACAGACCACCTACAAAACCAGTACCCGTATATCCGGTATGGTCTGTTGCAACAATTGCACTACCGGTCAGGGTTGCCTGTTCAGCCTCGTAGGTGCTGGGAACTGCTACTGCTTTTTTTTCTATAATAGTAGCATTCTCTGCCTGATAGGACCACGGAATTCTCCTCTGTAGATGAATGTTGTCCAGGTTAATATCTCCTTGACCTGCTCCAACTCTAGCCAATTTTATGGTATTAATGCCTTCTTTCAGATCCATAGCAACTACCTTTTCACTCCACTTAGCCCAACTGTCAGTGCCTGTAAAGGTAACCGGTCCTTTTGATTCACCATTGATATACAGGTTCATATTTCTTGTTTCGCCGGCAAACCCTAGTGCATACTTCATTGATACATCATAAGTAGCAGCTGTTTCCACATCTACATTAAATTCTACTGCTCCATCCTGCCACAGACCGCCTACAAAACCAGTACCGGTAAATCCGGTATGGTCTGTTGCTAAACTTGCACCACCGGTCAAATTTGCCTGTTCTGCTTCATAGGTATTAGTAACTGCTTCCGTTACTGTAATATAGTCAATATTAACATTGCCCAAAGATGTATCGTCATATTTATATTCAATCGTATTTACACCCTGCTTTAGGTTTAAGTTATCGTAACGATCCTGCCAATCTGACCAACTGGTTCCATAGAAACAGTCAGCAGTCTTTACTCTTACTCCATTTACATAGATAGAAAGAGATTTATTGATCTTTTCACCGTAAAATCCGTTGCAATAACGAAGGTCAACGGAATAGTTCCCTGTATTAGGAGCCGTTACTTTAAATGCAACACCAGTTCCCTTCGTATATAGATTATCTACGTAACCAGTTCCATTATATCCTGCATGCTCTGTACTAACCTTAGTACCACCGGACAAAGTTGCATCTTCTGCCTCATAAAGTGTAGTTTTCTTAATAGTAAGAGTATCCAGAATAAGTTCGCTGGAAACTGGAGCTGTCAAGCGAATTTTATTGTTTCCTTTCTGAAGTGTTATATTATATGTTTTAAAAATGTCCAGATCTACTGTATTGTCCCCATTGGACTCAAAGCTCAGTGTTCTTTCCGGACTGTCATTTACTGTCAACTGCATGTTAGTAGCTGAGCCGACATTGTTATAGCGGAAATCCAGAGAGTACATACCAGCGCTTTCGGCTTCTACGTCAAACTCTACATATCCACCGGCTTCATTAAACTTAACATTACCGGAGCCTGAGCTTCTGGCACTGTCACTAATGATTCTCTTCTCTACACCTACGCAGGTAGCATCTTCTGCTTCCAGCACTTCACTCTTTTCTTCACCGGACGGTCTGTCGAAAACAGTTCCCGGATTAGAAGGTACACCTACATTAACAAAATCATTATCGGTCCAGCTAACCGGAGTAGCTCTTACCCAACGATTGGATCCTGTCTGTCCACCTACCGGGCCTGCATGATGAATCAGCCAATCCTCAGTTCCATCTTCGGACTTTACAAAAAGAGGTGATCCCGGTCCATACGCACTGTTCTCCGGCGACTTCTGCATCAGTGGTACAGGAAGCTTCTGCCAGGAATCCGGATTTAATAAATCAGAATTTAAGTCTGCGTAGGATACAGCTACACCATAGTTATCATTCATAAAGCTGCTTGCAGAGTATGCAAAGTACACCTTGCCATCTTTTTCTACTACCGCAGCGCCTTCATTAATATTGTCTCCATACTTTTCCCAGTCATAAGTTGGTCTAGCCAGTGTACACTCTGTTCCTTTTGACAGTTCTCCTGTTGAATCTGCTACGGTACCATTATCTAATGTCCATGGATTCAGCATTTTTACGATGGTTGGACACTCATCAAACTTGGTTCTGGTATATTCAATGGCCGATCCGCTGACTGTACCCAAATACTTATCTTCATAGTAAAAATACTTGGTATAGGTATAATAGGTCTCTCCTCCCATGGTAATAACACCACAGGGAAGTCCATAGCCTTCTGCATTCATAAGTCCGGCTTTCTCGGTAGCTTGCCCATTTTCATCCTTATTGGACCAGCTGCCCTTTAATACCCAGTTGCCTTCAAATGGATCAGGTGAGTCATTTTCCAGTACATAGGTACTTGGATGTCCATAGCCGAAGTCTGTCTCCGGACCGGATGCAAAATAGATATACCACTTGCCAGCCAAACGATAGATGTATGGTCCCCATACATACCCAAAGTTCTCAGGCTTCTTCCATACAAGTCTGCTCTTTGCAGTGGATATTCCAAGGACTGTCTCTGCTCTCTTCAAATAAATATTATTATCTGTAGCAAAGCCGCAATAATAAAAACCATCAGCATCTCTTGTGATTGTTGGATCTGCACCTCTCATAAGAGGGTTTCGATACTGACTTTCCACTTCTGCATGTGCGGTCTGTAATGGTAGTGAGGTAGTCACCATTGCTACCAACAGCATTAACAATAATAATTTTTTTCCCATAATTTACCTCCATTTTTTGTTAATGAGTGCTTGCATTCCTTATCAGAACGCAAACCTCAGTGTGAAATGTTCTTTATTTCACACTTTTTACCTTTCTCCTTTAATATATTTTGTATCCCTCATGTGTCACTACTACCCTCTTCTTTTCCCCATGCCACATAAGAGGAAACTCCAACTGTTCCCATTCTTTCGGCAAGTGTGGTTCAAGTACCACGTCCTCTTCCCACATTGCACTATTAAGTCCTGCAAAACCATATACAATTAACTGCCACAAGCCGCCACAATTTGCAATATGTATACCCTCTTCGGCTCCCCGCTTCTCAGGGGACATATCAATATCTATCACCTTATTAAGAAAGCTTTCTGCTTCTGTAATCCTTCCCATGTGCGCTGCCAGAATACCGTGAACCGCTGCGGAAAGAGAGGAATCATGAGTGGTAATCGGTTCGTAATAATCATAATTTGCTTCTAGCTGCTGCTTCGTAAATTCCTTAGGAAACAGCATCATCATTTCCAGTACATCTGCCTGCTTTAATGCCTTTGAGCGATAATTTTTTTCCTGAGAAATAAATTCTCCAAAACATCTGGAACGGTCCGTCCAGATCGCATCAAAATCCAAATCAGCATAAGAAGAAAAATCATCAGACTGCATGATAAGTTCATCTGTTTCCTTGTAGGGAAGCCTTAAGCACTCTTTTATTGCCTCCCACTCTGCAAGTTTATCCTTCTCCGCTTGATCAAACTCCCTACAATACTTAAGGGTTTTTTCCAAAGAAAACTTTACCATTCGATTGGTAAATGCATTATTCATAGTCATTGGAAGATATTCATCTGGGCCCATAACACCTAAAAGTTCATACTGTCCGTTAATCTCATCCACACGTCCGGCCCAGTACTTTGCTGTTTCCTTCATGATTTCCAGGCCGCATTCTTCTATAAAAGCCACATCGCCAGTAGCTTTTACATAATGCTCCATGGCATATATGATATCTGCGGTTACATGAATCTCGTGATCTGCATACTGCCAGCACGCACATTCCTCCGTGCCAGTCACAGAAGATTCCCAGGCATAGCGCGCACCTTCATAGCCATAGGCTTTTGCATTTTCCTTTGCTCCTGGAAGCGTTAGGTAGCGGAACTTCACCAGGTTTCTTGCTGCCTTTGGATTGCTATGGATAAAGAACGGCAGCATATTCATCTCTGTATCCCAGAAGTATCTGCCACAGTACCCTTCTCCAGCATGACCCTTGGCGCATATAGCTACTCTTGGATCATCTTCATTATCCGCTCTCATCAAATGGTAAATAGACATTCGAATGGCCAGCTGTGCTCGATTGTCCCCTATGATTTTTACATCTGCCGCTTCCCATTTCTCTGCCCATTTAAGTCTGTGTCTTTTAAGAGCCTTATCCACATTAAAGGTTCTGATATCAACATCTGCTACCTTTAGTTCCGGAATTTCTCCGTCCCGATCTGTACTGACATGGATCACTTTCGTTATGGTAAGCTGTTCCCCTTCCTGTATCACTTGTTCTCCTTCCTGATCTAAGTAGGAGCACATGGTAACGATGTTTCCACCATTGGTTTCTGTAATTACACGGGTTATACCCTCTTGTTTTTCTTTTATTACTTTTATAAAATGATTAAATCCATTGGTTCTGACACCGGTGTTAATGTCACCTGTTACATTTAGGTTGGCATTTCCTGATTCTGCTTTTATTGTTAGCATCTGCACGGCAATATGTTTATCTGCCATGGAAATGAATCGTTTAAAAGTAAGTGCCAGTTCATTTCCCTTCTTTGTCTTCCAGATAAATGACCTGGTAATTACACCATCCCGAAGATCCAGATACCTTTCATACTTCTCAATCTGACAATTTTCCATGTCCAGCACTTCTCCATCCACATTTACCCTTAAGTCAAACAAGTAAGGAAGATTGATGGTTTCTGTTTTCAAATAAGGATGGGGTCCCACTATACCGGGAATATAGGTTCCCCATTTGGATTTTTGTTTTTTATGCTTTTCTAAAGTAACATTAGCAGGCTTTCTATCATACTCTTCATCCTGCAATGCTCCCGATATTCCTTCTTCATAGCTACCCCGCACATGAAGATAACCATTCCCCTGGGTCATTAAGCCTTCATAATACTTTACCATATCCCCATTGTAGGAATTTTCATATAGACACCAATTCGTATTCATTTTAACTCCGTTCCTGTGTATATTTCTTTCAACCTTCCCGCCATGTGTCGCTTTTGCGGCATCTCAAATAATCGAGGCCATTATCCCTTCACTGATCCGGCAGCCAAGCCTGAAATTACCTGTTTTTGAAGTAATATAAATGTAATGATACTAGGTATGACAACTACTACCGTTGCTGCAAACATGGCACCGTAATCGCTGGCAAAGGCACTCTTAAAATAGTAAAGTGCAATTGGAAGCGTTCTTTTTCCGGTATCCCCTGTTAAAGTAAGAGCTAGCTGGAATTCATTCCAGCACAGTAAAAACTGAATAACACCTGCCGTAGCAAATGCCGGTCTTGTAAGCGGCAGAACAATCTGCACAAAGGTTCGGAAAAATCCGGAGCCATCAATATAAGCCGCCTCTTCCAAGGTATACGGAATGGTCTTTATGTAACTCATCATGACATAAAAGGTAGTCGGCATACCAAGGGCTGTGTATATAAGAATCAGTCCGGTTCGCGTATTGTAAAGACCTGTAGCATTCAATATGATATATAACGGCTGCAAAAGTGCTGCTCCAGGAATAATCAGTCCTATGGAAAACAGAAGCATTACCAAGCCCTTTAACTTAAAGGAGTTTCTTATTACTACATAAGCTGCCATGGAGCATACAATAAGATTCAATGCTGTTCCTACGATGGAAATAAAAATACTGTTCTTATAAAAGGTTATAAGAGGCGCCAGCTTAAAAGCTGTCACATAATTGCTAAAGTGAAAACCGGAAGGAAACAAAAGCGTTCCGGATAAAATCTCACTATTGGTTTTAAAGGAAGAAAACAACACCCACGCAAAGGGCACTATGGAGATGACCACTATGACCGTCAGCAATAGGGCTGTAAGTATTTTTCTTATTGTTCTAAACATAATGTCACCCTTTCTATTCTTTTGCGTCCATATTGAACATTTTGCGAATACTCTTAAGCACAATCATGCCTAGAATTACCAGTAAAACACCTTGCGCATTTGCCAGTCCATAATCGTTACTGGTAAATACAGTCTTATACAGATACATAGGCATATTCATGGTTCTACTTCCCGGTCCACCGTTGGTGGTCATCATGATAATGTCCAGCTTCTGCAGCATACTGGTAGATGCCAGAACGACAGAGGTTCCGATTATATTTTTCATAAGAGGTAAAATCACATATATATCTGTCTGAAAAGACGAGGCCCCATCGATCTTTGCTGCTTCATATACATCTTCCGAAACAGATGACATCTCAGCCATGACTAAAACTGTAACAAGTCCTGCGTATGGAAGCCATGTCATGGTAACTGCAAAAAATGCAGACTTTGGATCCATAAACCAGTTTTGAATAAAGCCTTCTCCCGTTATTTTCGTAATTAATGAATTAACAAGTCCATACTGGGGATTCATCACACATAAGAACAACATCCCCAGTGCTGCACTTGAAATAACATTTGGTATAAAGTAAATTGTTCTTATTGCACTGCTATACCATTTCTTTTTTGCTAAAACAATCGCTACGGTAGTTCCAATAAGTACATGAAAAGTTGCCTGAAGAAAAATCCAGACAATCGTATTTTTTAAGCCGTCCATAAATGTTTTGTCTTCTGTAAATAGATATGTAAAATTCTTTAATCCAACAAATGATATATCCTTACCAATGGACCAATCTGTAACTGATGTTCCAAATAATACTGCAATAGGCCCAAGGAATACAAAGCTGAATAATAAGATTCCCGGAAGCAGAAATAGTATTATCCATTTCTTATTTTTTGTCATCGTATACCTCCATGCAACCACTTCCTGGCTGCTCAAATCATGGAAGAACAAGTCGTTTGCATAAGTGTGCAAACATCGCGGTTCTTCCCTTGTGAATTGCTTTTTCATTCACATTATTCTAAATTCTGTAAAAATAGGCAAAAATATAGCCCAAGCATAAATATGAAGCTCTGTTAAGTTCTTATTTATGCTTGCGCAATTGGTTAAATCAATTTATTTCTTGCTCTGTTCTGCTACCTTTGTAAGTTTATCTGCAAACTCCTTAGGAGTAATTTCATCATATGCAAGTTCTGGATATCTAACAGCGGTTTCATCTACGATAGCAGTGAATGCTGTATTGTCGATATTTTGAAATGTGTACTTTGCACTACCGGATAGATTGATTAGGTCTGTAAGAATAGGATTGGCGGCTTTGTATTCATCAGACAGCTTTACGTTGTCTGTCAGAGGAAGAACACCAGCTTTCTCAAGGAATACGCTCTGGGCATACTCACCGGTCTTGAACTTAAGGAATTCAAGAGCACCCTTTTGTTCTTCTTTAGATTTTCCATTTGTACAAAGAATATATCCAACCTCAAACTGTGAAACTAATCCATCTTCTGGATAAAGCGCTACACCAACCTTATCGCCAAAACCAGGTATAGACTTGGTTTCATCTGTAAAATCAGGACACATCCAAGGTCCGTTAGCGATCATAGCTACATTACCCTGTTCGAAGTTGTTTGCTGCATTTGCATAAAGTGCACCTACTGCATCCGGAGTAGTGTACTCCTTCAGGCATGTTTGAATCATCTCAAGAGCCTTGATTACTGAACTGTTACTATAGTTTGTAGGATAGCTGGTATTCATGAAAGCATTTCCCTCTGCACCATCTGTACCAATCATTGCAGCCAACCAAAGGTTTGTGGTCCATGCATTTTCACCAGTCATCAGAGCCAGTGGTGTAAATCCAGCTTTTTTTAACTTTGCATTGTTGCTCATGAACTCATCCCAAGTCTTAGCCGGTGTGACGCCTGCTTTTTCAAACATTTCTTTGTTATAGAAATATCCGATATTCTGTCGCTGATTGGAAACAGAGTAAACGCTTCCGTCCTCTTCCATATTGTAGTTCATAGCATCTTCACCTACAAACTTCATCCACTCTGCATCTTCATCTAAAAATGGCTTAATATTTACAGCCTGTCCATTATCGATAGCCAGCTCTCTGATACCATTCTTACCAATAAGTACGTCTGGTAAGGTCTTAGAAGAAGCTAAAACCTTCATCTTATCAACGAATGCGTTATCACTTGGAAGCTCTTCAACTACTACTTTGTACTTGCCTTCATACTTCTTATTGAAAGCACTGATTACTTCTGCTTCAGCAGCTGCAGAGGTATGAGCACCAACCATAAAAGTTGCATAAGAAATTTCTACCGGTTCAGAGCTTGTTTCCTCTGTCTTACCCCCTGCATTACTGGTACTTGTATCTTTGTCTGCCTTGTTACCACATGCTGTCAATGACATGACCATGGTAAGGGCCAACAGTAAAACAATTGCTTTTGATAAACTTTTTTTCATAAGCACCCTCCTAAATAAATGATTTATTGTTTAACACATGATCATAATACCGTATCTGCCATTGATTCAAAATAGACTCCTTTTTCTTCCTGTTATAGAAAATTGACCACTTCTTGTAGTAACTATTTATTTTTTATTTTACTTGTGTGTTTTTTACCTTTATATAAATATTTTGATATATTATAAGGGCTTTCACTAAATTTATTGGAAGTTAATGGATTGATTCTCCATAACTGATTTTATATCCCTTATTGTCCCTGCCTGAAATCAGTTGGACTCTTTCCTGTATATTTCATAAAAATATTAGTAAAATAAGGCGCATCCTTGAACCCTACTGCCTGTGCTATCTCATAAATCTTCATACTAGTCCCTGACAGGAGTTCTTTTGCCTTACCCACTCGATACATAGCAATCTTTTCTGTAACCGTATAGCCAGTTAATTTTCTATAAGCACGGCTTACATAGCTGTTGTTCAAATATAATTCATTGCAAATATACTGAAGATTAAGTTCCTCCCTGTAATGTTTTCTTATACATTCTTCCACCTTATTTACCAACTCATTTTTAAAATTCTGTTTACCAATGCACAGTGCTCTGACTCTTTCAATGGTATCCTTTCCTATATGGATTAACCGAAAGATAGTTTTTGCATTCTGAATCTTTTCATAAACTTCCTTTTCCATCTCATTAAAGTCCTGATCTACATCCAGATGATACCTAACTGCCTTATGTATTATGGAGCTACAGATCATCAGCATATACAGCTGACACTGTTCAACGGTACAACCGGTATCAGCCAGCATTTCAAACCCTTCCTTAAGCTTACCTGGTGCCTCCTGGTTTTCCTCATCAAAGGTAAGCTCTAACAGTATATTGGTGTATCTGTCCACATCAAAGGCTGTGATAGCACCCGGTAGAGGCTGCGAAGTGTACACTTTAATTGCAGTTCCCCTAGTTGTTATCTTAGCCAACGCCTGTCTTGCTTCTTCATATGCATTTTTAAGCTGCTTTACATCTTTTACTTCTGAGCTGATTCCAAGTTTAATATCAATCCTCATGAATTCTTCTATCATGATAATTATATTGTTAAAATAATCTACGATGGTATTTAGACCGATAGTGCTATTCTTTTTGTAACTTACAGGAATAATCAAATAGGAATCGGAAACGGGTATAATGTTGTAACTACAGTCTTTTAAAGAGATTCGAAGAATGTTATTAAGAAGTTCAGGCATATCTTGATTTCCCTCTTTCTTATCAAAATAGGTAATATCGCAAGCACAAAGAACATAATTATTCTCATCAAGTTTACCTTCCAATATCTCCTTATCTGAAATCTGCCCTGTCATAATAAGACGCTGAAACACTTTAACATAATCAAAGCTACCGAGCCCCTCTGCTCTGCCTGATTCTCTCGTGTCTCGTTCCTTTACAAGCATGTCTATGGTTTTATTGATTGCTAAGGGCAGTTCTTCTATAAATTCATTTTTTACAATGAAGTCAGACACATTATACTTAATTGCTTGCTTCGCCAGTGCAAAATCAGAATATGCTGTTAAGATAATTACCTTAGCTGGATACTTCTCGCTTATTTTTTTACTCAACTCAATTCCATCCATATTAGGCATTTTAATATCAGTCACAACGATATCCACTGTATTACTTTCCATATACGCAAGTGCAGTACTCCCGCTGCTGCAGGAGTGTACCACTTCGCACCCCAGTTCTCTCCAATTAATTAAATGAATAATACCTTCTCTGATATTACGTTCATCATCAACTATCATTACTTTTATCATACTCTGTCTCCACAATCTTCTTCGGTATATGTATTTCTATATCTGTTCCTTCCTTTTCCTTGCTATGAATGATCAGACCATATTGTTCACCATAAATCAACTTCAATCTTTGATTGGTATTGTTAAGCCCCATTTTATCACGGCGGATACTTCCGTCGTTTTCCAATCCTACCTTTTCAGAAACCACCTGAGCTGCATTAAAACCGGCTCCATTATCTATGACATGAATCAATATTTCTTCTTTCTCCTTTGAAACAACATAATCCAGGGTCACACGGACCATGGCTCCTTCTGACATATTCTCGATACCATGTACAATAGCATTCTCCACCATTGATTCAATAATCAGCCTGGGAACTTCGCAACCCAGTATAGAATCATCCGATACATCAATGCTATAATTAAGGCGATCATCAAATCGTTCCTTTTGAAGCCAGAGATAATACTCTACATACTTAAGTTCCTCCTTAATTGACACGATGGCACGGGCATCTTTATAGATACCTGCCCGTAACAATCCAGATAACGATGAAATCATCTTATAAATCTTTTCATCTCCGGACATTTTTGCCTTTATCTGTATGGTTAGTAAAATATTAAACAGAAAGTGAGGATTCATTTGATGTTGTAAAAACTTAATTTCCATCTCATCCAGCAATATTTTGGACTCATAGGAACTCTTGACCAAACGTTTAACCCCATTGGTTAAAAGAACAAAAATTACCACGATAAAGGCTGCAAAAAGTACAGATATTGCAAGGAAGGATTTCATTCCCAAAAATGTATGCATTACTAACTCCTGCTTTGGATAAAGATAGATAAAGTTGTATTCTTTGTTTATTGCTCGTTTTGTTACAATATAGCTGGTTCTATTCATCACAAGCTCTCTTTTTTCTTTGGAATTAGACAAACCGAGTAACTCCTTTGGCACTTTTTTGCCCATCCATTCTCTATCATTCGCAGAATAAATCATACCCTTTTTGTCTGTCATAAATACCAATGAACCATCATAGGTGGCCAGGCTACTCAATCTGTCACCAAAACACCTTTCATTGGTAGCCCCTATAATGTATAGCTCATTCTCACTTTTAAAATCTGATTTGATACGAAGTGTGGTATAGATTGTATTATCTTCTTTCGTGGGAGGAATCTCTACCGTATAATCCTCTTTATCCCTAATCTGCTTGTATATCTTCCCGGAAGAGGTAATAATCTGCTTGGTGCTAAAAGGCTTTGTATAAGTAAAAGCAATCAATTTATCATTTTCATAAATAACAAAGTAATCAAAGAGATCAAAGTTCCATACATTATTGTCTGTAAGAATCTTCTGCATTTCCTGGTTCAGGTTCTCTATATTCAGGTAACCCTTCTTGCCTCCCCTTGAGAAAAAAGTCTCATCATTTCGCCAGCCTTCTATTGAATTACTGCCTGACAGTGAAAAAGTCGTTCCTCTGATCAGCTCATGGGTCTGTTTAAGACTGTCAATGTTCACGTCAACCATAATATCGATATATTCATTGTTATCCTTTAAAATATTTCTATAGGTCCCGTAACTCACATACATTCCATATAGCAGAAACGCTACCATCAATATCATGCTGAACTTAATAATCAGACTATTTTCTTTCATCCTTTATCCCTTTCGCCTCTTCGATTCTAGACGCAACATCCTTTATTTCTTTTTGATCCATAAGATATCCCAACGTAATCCAGGAATCCATATATTCGTGAGGCTTCAGATACATCAGTTCTCCATCAATAGCCTTCTGTTTGATTGAATTTGGTCTGGTCTTACATGGTTCAATGGCATACATCGGCTTTCCTATGGCTCTTTTGGCTATCAAGGTTCTTGGAAATACATCCAAAGGTCTTACAAGAACAGCTGCCATAGTGTATCCATCATCCACCAGCATCTCTGCTGTTATATGATGGGTATTTGGTAGAGGAAGCATCGCAAGGCCGCTTACTTCTTCCGGTACATATTGATAACATCTGATTGGATCCAGTGACATGCTGTAGTCGTTTATTTTCTTTGGATCTTCCTCGAACGGAGCCGAATCACGCAGAAGCATATGTTCTGTTTTTACAGGAAGCACATATCTACCGCCTTTTGATACAAAAGCTCCTGCCGGTTGTATATGAAAACCATCATCAATGTGCTGCCTGTCATCTGTAAGGTTGATCGTTCTTTCATAACGAGTCAAAAAAGTGGAATTCCGCTTTGTTACGATACGGATTTCCTTTCTATACACTGGTTTTTTTTCATATCCCCGAATTGTCACATTACCCAAAACCTCTATTTCTTCTATCGATTCATTCACATAAATAGTGCTTGGATCTGCCGCAGAGTAAGCCCCGGTTCCATGGACGGTTCTAACCTCATCCGGTGTTCCAAATAGCTCTGGTCCAATGGTAGCAACACTGGCCACAAATCCTTTATCCCAGGCTCCCTGTTCTTTTAAATCAACGCTATCGGGATGAAGCAGTTCCCCCTCCGGAGTCTCCCAGGATACCTTCTCTCCATTTATGTAAATATCACCAATATCCATGCCTCTCTCCGGGAGTACTGTAAAAGACATACAACCATTATCAATGGTCAATACGTGAAGCTTTCTGCCATACTTATCTGTTAATTCATTCATATTTTACCTCCATAATTTCGCCCTGCTATCTCTTTTATCCTCCTACTCATAGATAGGATATCTGAAACGCAATATGCATGAAATAGGTGGCATTTCCTTTGTCATGTAAAATATTGACCTTACATGTCTCCGCATTAAATATATCTGTTATAGCTTATAGAATTTTGACTTTTGTTGTAAGATTTTATCCTTTGAACAAATCAGAAAATAAGAGGACTCTCGTCCTCTTCTCTATCAATCACTTAAACTTATCAATCTTTATACCCATACTTATCTCATAAATATAGCACCATTATATAACATTTGTTCCAAAAATCAAACTTTAGATCTTTCAGATTTGTGTTAAGTGCCAATTTGAAAAATCCCATTGTTCCCATAAAGAAAAGGCATCCCGAAGGATGGCTTGTGGCTTGTACAAGTCTTGCAGACAAAAAAAAGAGGACTTCCCAAACCGTACTACGACTTGAGAAGCCCTCTAAAATTAAGCATTTTATTAGAATTTACCTGCATCAGCAGCTTCCTGGATGGCAACTGCTACTGCTACTGTGGCTCCAACCATAGGGTTGTTACCCATTCCGATTAAGCCCATCATTTCTACGTGAGCAGGAACGGAAGATGAACCTGCGAACTGAGCGTCAGAGTGCATTCTTCCCATAGTATCTGTCATACCGTAGGAAGCAGGACCTGCTGCCATGTTATCAGGATGAAGAGTTCTTCCTGTACCGCCGCCGGAAGCTACGGAGAAGTACTTCTTGCCCTGTTCAACACATTCCTTCTTGTAAGTACCTGCTACAGGATGCTGGAATCTGGTAGGATTGGTGGAGTTACCTGTGATGGAAACGTCTACGCCTTCTTTGTGCATAATAGCAACACCTTCTGTTACGTCGTTAGCTCCATAGCAGTTAACCTTTGCTCTGTCTCCGTTAGAGTAGGATTTGCGGTATACTTCCTTTACTTCTCCGGTATAGTAATCCATCTGTGTCTCAACGAATGTAAATCCGTTAATTCTGGAGATGATCTGTGCTGCATCTTTTCCAAGACCGTTTAAGATAACTCTTAAAGGCTGTTTTCTTACTTTGTTAGCGGAGAGTGCGATTCCGATAGCACCTTCAGCTGCTGCGAAAGACTCATGACCTGCAAGGAAGGCGAAACATTCTGTGCCTTCTTCTAATAACATCTTTCCTAAATTACCATGTCCTAAACCAACTTTTCTCTGGTCAGCAACAGAACCAGGGATACAGAAAGCCTGAAGTCCTTCACCGATTGCAGCGGCAGCATCTGCTGCTTTTCTGCAGTCTTTTTTAATAGCAATTGCAGCGCCTACAATATAAGCCCAGCAGGCATTTTCAAAACAAATATTCTGAATACCTTTTACCTGGCTGTATACATCAAGACCGGCTGCTTTTGTAATCTGCTCTGCTTCTTCGATAGAAGCTATTCCATAGCTGTTTAATACAGCGTTTATTTTATCTATTCTTCTTTCATATGATTCAAATAAAGCCATTTTATGTATCCTCCTTCGGTTATTATTCTTTTCTGGGATCGATGATCTTCACTGCATCCGCAACACGTCCATACTGTCCTTTGGACTTCTCATAAGCGGTAGTCGGGTCTTCACCCTTTTTAATGAAGTCAGTCATTTTGCCCAGGTTTACGAACTGATAACCGATAATCTGGTCTTCTTCATCAAGAGCAATTCCGGTAACATAACCTTCTGCCATTTCAAGGTAACGGGGACCTTTCTTTAAGGTTCCGTACATTGTACCAACCTGGCTTCTTAAGCCTTTACCTAAGTCTTCAAGTCCTGCTCCGATAGGAAGTCCCTCTTCAGAGAAAGCACTCTGGGTTCTACCGTAAGCGATCTGTAAGAAAAGCTCTCTCATAGCAGTATTGATAGCATCACATACAAGGTCTGTGTTCAGTGCTTCCAGAACAGTTCTTCCGGGAAGGATTTCTGCTGCCATAGCTGCGGAGTGAGTCATACCGGAACATCCGATTGTCTCAACTAATGCCTCCTGGATAATACCGTCCTTTACGTTTAAGGTTAACTTACAGGCTCCCTGCTGAGGTGCACACCAGCCAACACCGTGTGTTAAGCCGGAAATATCTTTTACTTCCTTGGCTTGTACCCATTTTGCTTCTTCCGGGATAGGTGCTGCCCCGTGGTTAACGCCTTGCGCAACCGGACACATCATTTCTACTTCATGTGAATAAATCATGTCAAGACTCCTTTCAATGTACATCAATAATTGCATTATAAATCGTTATTATTTTAACACCGCACTTATTTTCTCATAAAAAGTCAAATTAGTCCATAGTTTTTGATAAAAAATTATTAACTTGGGTTCTTCACTTTTACTGATACATAGGGATTGTCTTTTATTGTAAAACGCCAGAGATACTCCTTTGCTTCACCGGCATAATCTATATTAATCCGTTTTGAAGCTTCTATTACAATATCTGTCTTTTGCTCCGGTTCTTCCACATATAAAATATCCTCACACAAGTCTGTTCCATAGCTGTCTTTTCCGATTGCCATTGCCTGACAGAGCTTACCGGGCCCGCTAAGAAGAGCCTTCCGTTTATCCGTATTTCTTCTTCGTTCCATAAGGGAAATTCCGTCCAGAGGTTCCAGGGCACGAAGAAGAACCACCTCCGGTACGTTTTCTTCATTTGCTACAATATTCATACAGTAATACATGCCATAAATCATATAGATATAAGCATAGCCGCCTTCCTTATACTGAATATTACATCTGCCGTCTTTCTTTCCCTTATAGGAATGGGCCGCTGCATCAACTACTCCCATATAGCTTTCTGTCTCTACAATAATCCCCTTGGTAACACCCTCCGGTGTCTGGTGAACCAGTACCTTACCCAGAAGAGCCTTTGCCAGGGATAAACCATCCTGCCGGTAAAATTCTCTTGGTAATTTCATCTTAAACCTCCATGTATATGTCAATATCTGATACTGCTAAAATATTAGTTTTATAATAAACCTACAAATAAGTTATTGTTATTAAGTATAGGAGATGCTAGGATAATTTTCAATATACATAATAAGCTGCACCTCCATAAGCTCTCTTCACAACAATTAGGATGAAGAGGCAGCTTATGGAACTGCAGCTAAGTTTAGCATAACCGAAAACGTTTTTATTATTACTAGGATAATAGAAGTTCCCTTAATTCTTCAATCTGTCGAACAGGTTTTTGGCATTTTTTATTCTCGCAGAGATAATATGCATCACTTTCTTCCAGCGGATAATCCTCTATAAAAGGTATCAATTCAGCTAACATCTTCGCATTGTCCTTATTCTTTACAATTACTGTCAAATCAGGTGTGTAAATTTCCCGAAGAAAACACTGAAGTTCTTTTGTATCCTTACCAGCAGAAACATATACAAGCTCTTTAGAGGGATTAATTTCTGAAAGCATCACGGACAAAGCAGCACAGTGAGAAAGAGGATACTGGATAACTCCTGAAAGGTAATTTAACTGCAGTTGATAGGCTTTCATTAAAGATGCATCTCCGGTAAGCAGTGCAAGTTTTTGTAATACCCATGCTGCTATTGAATTACCGGAGGGCATGGCATTATCTTCTGCCGTCTTTGGACGAAACAACAGACTCTCGGCATCCTTTGCATACAGGTAAAAGCCTCCTTCCACCCAGTCAAAAAACAACTCCAGCAGCACGTTTGTATAGCATACAGCCTCCTTTAGATACTCAGCTCTAAAACTTCCTTCGTAAAGCGAAATCAAAGCCATGCAGTAAAATGCATAATCCTCCAAGTGCCCTTCTCCCTTACTGGAACCATCCCTGTATAATACTTTGAGCCTTCCCTTCTCCGTCAAATATTTCTGTATAAATTCTACTCCCTTTACTGCCTCCTCCAAATACTCCTCTTTTCCTATTACCCTATAGGCATTAGCATAAGCAGCAATCATTAGGCTGCTCCAGGAAGTCAGTATTTTATCATCCTTATGAAGTTTCATTCTTGATAAACGATACTCATACATTTGCTGTCCCAATCTGTCAATTCGTTCATCCTTGATACTTTGAAACTCATCAAAGTTTATTGCTTTTATGCGATTTGGAATATTGGCACCTTCAAAGTTTCCTTTTGAAGTAATGTCAAAATATTCATTAAAATACTTTCCATCCTCTTCACCAAGTACTTTGATTGCTTCGTGGTGTTCGAACACATAGTATTTACCCTCTTCTCCTTCACTGTCTGCATCCTGTGCACAGTAGAAGCCTCCTTCTCTGTCAGTAAGCTCCCTCTTCACATATTCCATTATCCGCTCAGCAATATCCCTGTAAGGCTCTATCCTTGTATATTGATAGCATTCCAGATAGGCACTGGTCAACAGGGCATTGTCATAGAGCATCTTCTCAAAATGTGGTACCAGATAAATAGCATCTGTGGAATATCTTGAAAAACCAAACCCGATGTGATCAAATATTCCTCCCCGGTAAAGTGCCAGAAGCGTCTTCTCTGCTATCTCGAGGGTTTCCTTATCCTTAAAATAGTAAGAGTATTTTAATAAAAAAGTCAGATTATGGGGTGTCGGAAACTTAGGTGCTCTGCCAAAACCGGCATTTTCCTTATCAAAATATCTTTTTAAATAAGAACCTCCTGTTTGCACCAGCTCCTGCAAGCCGATTGCTCCTTTCCGATTCTCATTTTCCTTTAATGCCCTTGTAATATCCTCAGAAGATTTTATCAGTTCGTCCCTGGAACCTTCCCACGCTGCTTTTATGGCGTGAAGCAAATCCAATAATCCCGGCCTCTGATAGAGGGAATGCTTTGGAAAATAGGTTCCGGCATAAAAGGGTTTCTGATCCGGTGACATGAAAATACTAAGTGGCCAGCCTCCGTCACCTGTCATATTTACGCACACAGACATATACACGCTGTCAATATCCGGACGTTCTTCTCTGTCCACTTTGATAGAAACAAAGTTCGCATTTAAATATTCCGCGACCTCATTATCCTCAAAGGACTCATGTGCCATTACATGGCACCAGTGACAAGTAGAGTAGCCGATACTTAAGAAAATCGGCTTATTTTCCGCTTTCGCTTTCGTAAATGCCTCATCACCCCATGGATACCATTTGACAGGATTATAGACGTGTTGTAACAGATAGGGGGATTTTTCATCAATTAATTTATTTGGAATTCTGGTAGTACCTTGACCTTTATTCGTTACATGTTCGGTTGTATTCATATGGACGCTCCTTATTGCATATTCGTTCGTTATAACAAGATAAACTTATTTAATTATTATGCCAATAAAGAGTGGAATTTATAAGATGTGATATACAATAACGTTGAAATTGTAAAATGTAATAGACTACCCTAAAAATTTCTGTTTTACCAATTGATCTTCTTTATTTAAATGGTTTTCACTTATATAAGCTAATAAGATCCTTCACAAGTATTTCTTCATTTGTAAATTGAATTTTATTATTACTTAAAAATCCATCCAATGATTGAATTGTTTTTTCCATAATAGAAATTTTCCATTTTCTGCTTAAATCTTTTTTAAAACTAATATAAATTTCATTTTTTAATGGTTCATATACGATTGTACACCGAGTATCCTCCCGACTCGTTTTACTTAAAACTTCAAAGGCTTCATTTATTCCAAAGCTATGAATATTATTATGAATATATTCATGAGCACAAATATATCTATCAGCACCTATACCATTTACTTTATTATAATCTGCTTCCTTAAAATCCCCATTCGGAAAATTAGTCATAATAATAAAATCATTATGAATAGGACTTACTATATTTGTATCATTTCCTTCTTCCAGTATAAATGCATCACCACTTTTATCAGCGATAATAGTATGTAGCCCTAAGTCTGGGAACAATGGATTTCTAGGATACGAAATTACTCTTTTACTTATTTCAAAAAATTCAGATGTTTTTCTTGTTTTCTTTAGCACCTCATCAAAAATATCAAAAGCAAACCAATCATTTTCGTTACAACTTGATTTAAAACCTGAACTATATTCTACTGCTTGAGTACAGATAAAAAGACCGTCACTATTAACACCAGCGATATCAATGTATTTATTTTCCATTAAGCCTGAAAAATGAAAAATATTTTTATCATTATAACTATTGATTTTCAGTTTTAAATCAATATCTTCAGCATCGAAATTCATACCATAAATAGCCTTTTCTTGACTGTATACTGCAAAACTAGTACACATTTTGAAACCTCCTTTTAATATATAATTTCGCTATAATATGTTAGAGAATTTTTGAGATCATTAACTCATTTACCATTGGCTTCACCACTTTCTTAAACTTCCATCCATATGATATCACCAGACATATCGATGGTTCAACCTCAACATTTTTCATAATCAAAAATGCGCCACTCGTTTTACAAAATTTTAAATTTAAATTAACTTAAGTATTGACTCTCTCGTTACGTAATGGTTTAGGCTTGAATAAAAAGGAGGAAAAATGAAAACGGTTAAAGAAATGTCTGAAATCACAGGAGTTAGTATAAGAACATTGCGGTATTATGATGAAATCGGATTATTAAAACCAACACAATTAACAGAAGCTGGTTATCGACTCTATGATAACAAATCCTTAGAGAAACTGCAGCAAATCATGTTCTTTAGAGAATTAGAGATACCATTAACCGATATTAGTAAAATTATGGATAATCCTGATTATGATAAAGAACAAGCCTTATTAACACAAAAGTCTCTTCTAGAAAGTAAAAGAAATCGCTTAAACGGAATTATTGAGCTGATAACAGATGTAATGAAAGGAGTAAATACAATGAGTTTTGAAGCCTTTAGCGATAATGATGTACAGAAAATGTTAGACCATACACTGGAAAATATGTCAGAAGAAATCCTTGCAGAACAAGTAAAAAAATATGGAAGTTTAGAAAAGTACCGTGAATATCTGACTCTTGGTTTTCAAAATGAACATGCAGTAGCAGATGTATTAAAATGGTATGGGAGTAAAGAAAAAGCTGTAGAAGCTGTCCTTCAATCAATTCCAAATAAAGAAGAACAAACACAACAACAGGCAAAAAATGTAGAAAACTACAAGCAACTTATGCAGGCTAAAGAAACAGGAAATGTTGCTTTAGAAAAAGAAGCCATTGCAAATTTATCAGAACTTTACAAGAATATGTTTAATTTGGATAACGCAAGAGCTATACTATTGGATTTGGCAAAAGAATATACCGAATATGATAAACTTGCAGAAGCAACTGATAATCAGTTTGGAGAAGGATGTGCCGAATATACAGCCCAAGCAATCTACCGGTATTATGGTAAACTCTAAATGAAGTATTTCTGTCATAATGTTTATGAAGAGAAACATGTAATAGCCTCTCATATCTCTCCTGTAAATTGCTTTATTGGCAGTATACAGGGGAGAGCTTCTTGTATTATCTAGTGCACTGTTTTGTCTGCCTCATCTAATTTAAGTTCGATATCATCCTTCAACTGGTCATACTTTTCAAGGCTCATAACTCCCATAGTACAATAACCTTTTTTACTAATTTGTTATACCCAGATTTTAAATAAAAGAAACCTCACAAAACAAAGTGAGGTTCAGAATTCAGAACTTATTATTTTCAAGGTATAATTAGCCCTCATAAGGTTTCGAATTTGAATCAATCCACTCAATAATAAAATTGAATCTTTCTTTCGTCAGTCCATGACCGCCCTGATATCTCTTGTGGTACAGATTATGTAAGGCATTAAGCTCTGAATAAGCTGAGCTTGCTTTTTCAACTATATAGGAGGCATCTAAAGAATATTTATCATCATCTGCGGAAACTATAAGCAGTCGTCTAGGTGCAATACAAGACACCAAATCAAATATATCATATTTGCTATAAAAGTTTGGTATTACACTCGCCATTTCAATCCCCACATCGTTCATCATACGTTTTTTATAAGTACAGGCACTGCCGCTCGCACAACTAAAAGCTATACGTTCATCTAAAGCAGAAAGAAATAAAACCGTATTCCCACCATATGAATGTCCAAGTGTGCCAATCCTTTTGTTGTCAACATAAGTAAGATTAGTAAGTAATGTTATCCCATTCATAGCATCATCTAGTACTTTTTTCATCAAATAATCGCCTTTTATTATTCGATAGCACATTTCATTATAATACTGCCAAAAATCACCATCATCTGAAAGAGGTTCTATTCCATGAGTATTTTTACGTCTTTCTTCAAAGCATATTGAGTCAGGAGCCAACACCACAAATCCTCTTTTTGCCAACTCAGGTCCAAAAGCTTGAAAAGGATTTCCAGTTAACCCGCAAACCTCACTCTTTCCCAAATGATATTCCCTGTTGTGCTGGTGATTGATGAGAATAGCAGGATTATTATCAAGTGTATTCGGAAGCAATAGAAAAGCAATAACTTTGTCTCCGTAAGAATCATACTCAATTAATTGTCTTGTATATCCCTCCTCCTTCGTAGAATCCAGTAGTCTATACTCACTATGAGATATGGTCTTAGGATTTATAATTCCAATTGCTTCAGCTATCTCATTTCTTAAATTTACTAAATTTTCCATGTTACTCACCTCACTTGATAGAAATACTTTTCACATATTATACCATTTAGCACAATAATCTCAAGAATATATCTTTTTGTGTGTAGAATTTGATTAACGCTTGCTTAGCACCAGCGTCAGGTGCGTCTACTGTACAATCTTTATTAATGCTATTAAGACCACCATTTAGCATTAAATTTACACCAATCTATAAACAAAACAGCAAGCCTTTTACGTTTTCCTTAATTTTCATATCTTTCACTTGAGTTTTCCGTTTATTCAAATTATAATATACGGGTCTAATCTGCAACACCTATGACTTATGCCTCTCAACAGTTTATACTATACTACTACGAAAGAAAAATGGAGGTTTACAAATGAAAAAAAATAAGACCCAGAAACTGATGCTAAAAGATAAACTTCTTAAAAATGTACGGGGGATATTAATTTGCACTATAATAGCCTTATCTTTGCTTGCAGGAATTGCTTTGCAGATATCTTATGATAGCAGCGCTTTTGAAAAAAGGCAAAACTTTGACACCGAAATAAAAACCGCGGTGGACAGTCTCATCAGTGCTCTTACTGTTAATTACCAACGGTATGAGAACGGAGAGATTACAAAGGAAGAAGCACTGGCCTCTTCAGAAGAAATTGTCCGAAACACTCGCTACAACAATGGTAACGGATACTTTTGGGCAGATACGGCTGATGGTTTATGTGTTGTACATATGAATCCGGATTATGAAGGCACCAATCGTCTGGATGCTGTAGATAAAAAAGGTACCTACTATATAAGAAATGTAATTAAAGCCGCCGACAATGGTACGAATTTTTCGGAGTTCTACTTTACGAAGCCAAATGTCAACGGAATATTTAAGAAAAGGGCTTATACCGCCAAGTTTGAGCCTTACGGCTGGTATATCAGTACCGGAAATTACTACGATGATATTAATAAAGCCATCCTTACCTTACGTTTCAAGCAGTCTATCTCCGATATTATCCTGATACTGGTCAGCATATTAAGCGTGTTGATAGGCACCAAGCAACTTAATAAAGTTATTTCAAAAATCACTGAACCCCTTACAACCGTAACAAAGCGCTTACATATGCTCTCACAGGGTGATGTCTATTCTCCTGGTTCCGAAAATATCACAGAAACCGATGAAACTGGTATTCTTGCAAATGCTGAAAATAATCTTATTAAACAGCTTCAGATAATTGTGGAAGATATTACAGTAAACCTCAGCAAAATCTCCTCCGGAGATTTAAGAATCAGTACAGACAAAGCTTACACCGGTGATTTCATCCCCATCCAAAAATCCATAAAAGATATTACCAGCTACTTAAATGAAGTCCTTCTGTCCATCAATCAGGCTTCTAATCAAGTAAGGGGAGGCGCCAGTCAGGTATCCGATATGTCTCGAACATTGGCAGACGGTGCCACAGAGCAGGCAGGTGTTATAGAGGAACTGTCAGCCTCTCTTGATGAAGTCTCCTATCATGTTGAGAAAAACACGGTAAGTGTAGATAAAGCCTCTGATTATATTCGACAGATTAACGATAAATCCAGAGAAGGCAATGAGAAAATGCAAAGCTTATTAGCTGCCATGGAGAATATCGAACGTACCTCCAAGGAAATAGGAAGTATTAACAGAACCATAGGAGCAATTGCAGCAAGAACCAATCTATTGGCTTTAAATGCCTCCATTGAGTCCGCACGTTTAGGAAACGAAGGTAAAGGTTTCGCAGTAGTGGCTGAAGAAATGCGCCAATTGGCCGGACAGTCTGCAGCTGCTGTAAATGATACCGAGACTCTCATTGAGACTGCTCTTGCTGCAGTTGCCAATGGCTCGCAAAATACTGCTGATACCGCAGAACAATTAGTGAAAATAACCGATATGATCAACGAATTCAAGGATATTATGAGGGAGATAGACTCCGAGAGCAGGCAGCAAAATAATGAGTTAAAAGAGATTACCCAGGGTATCGGCCAGATATCCGGTATAATTCAAAACAATGTAGCTGCTGCGGAAGAGTGTTCTGCCTTCAGCGAAGATCTTAATACCCAGGCAGTTTTACTATTTGAAAACATTGATAAATTTACTTTAATTGAAAATATGTAATCTTTGAAAAGCTCCTATTTTCACTTCATACATTCTCTGTGGCAAAAGTCCAAATAGCGGTGTAAGTAAAATAGGAGCTTTATTAATTATTTCTTAGATAATTTCTGCAATCGTTTTGATAACCTCAGTGTCACCTGCAAGTGACTGGACTGTAGCTGAAATCTCCTGGGTAGCAGAAGCCTGGGCTAAAGATATATTTGATATCTCCTGGGTCTTATTTAACAGCACCTTTATCTTTTCTTGTATAGAAGACAGAATCTGTTTTGTGTCAACCACTGCCTTGGCACTATTCTCTGCCATTTTTCTGATTTCATTGGCAACCACGGCGAAGCCTTTGCCATTTTCTCCTGCCCTTGCTGCTTCTATGGAAGCATTTAATCCAAGAATTCGGGAGGTATTAGCGGTCTGGTTAATAAATCCTAAAATCGTATTCGTCTTCTCAATCAGCTCTGTTATATCTGTTGTCTGTTTAACGATATCTGAAATATTCTCCGACAATACACTGGATGAAGCAGCAATCTCTTCTGAGGTGGCAGATAATTCCTCTGTGGATGAGGAAAGTTCTTCCATTACTTCCTTAAGAGCATTTTGGGAATCCATACTTAGGGCAACTGTGAGTGTTCCGATAATATTTCCTGTTGTATTTCTAATTGGAACACTGGATGATTTGAATTCAACTCCATATATTTCCTTTGGTATTCTTCCGATACTCTGTTCTCCCGTCCTTAATACCAAAGGGATATTCCCCTTATCTGAAAATGGTTTTCCTTCCAGACCTGTTACCATATCGCTAATGCCAATGGAATAGTGAGTAAATTTTTCCCTGTCTGTTAATGCTACACTGTTTTGAACGAATAAAGCCTGATGAAAAAGAGAGGCAAATTCCCCAAATAAGTTAATATACTGCTCGTCACTTAAAACTACTTTTTCTGTTGTACTGTCATAAGTCATATAGTTATCTCCCGTTAATTATCAAATTTTTAAACTTAGGAGTATAATACTATAAATGAAATAAATTATCAATAACAAAAATAATAATTATTATTGTTATTGAATTTTCTATTCTTCCATTAGCATCTTCTTGCATTCCTGCAACTCTTTCTCTGCCTCTCTTGAGAGTTCCGGATATTGCGGATCAATTTCTTTCAGAATCTTTACTAAAACCTCTGAAATGAGAGTTCTGGCAAACCACTTCTTATCAGAAGGAATCACATACCATGGGCAATTCTCTGTTGCTGTTGCATTTATTGCTTTTTCATAAGCCTCCTGATACTCCTCCCAGTATCCACGTTCCAGTATGTCACCTTTTGAGAATTTCCAATTCTTTGATTTGTCTTCTATTCGATCCATAAACCGCTTTTTTTGTTCCTCACCAGAGATATGCAAAAAGAATTTGATAACTGTAATACCGTTTTCCCACAGATATTCTTCAAAATCTGCAATCTGCCGGTATCTCCTTTCTATAATATCCTCATATTTACATCTGTCCGGCAGGCTCTGAACCTGATACAATTTATGCACTTTGGCTATTAAAACATCTTCATAATATGAACGGTTAAAGATAGCTATTTTCCCTTTCTGCGGCACAACCTTATGAGCCCTCCAGAGATAATCGTGCATCAGCTCTTCTGTCGAGGGCTGTTTAAAGTTATACACATCAACTCCTTGGGGATTTAAACCAGAAAATATATGTTTGACTGCTCCATCTTTACCGGCAGCATCCATTGCCTGAAATATAATTAATATACCGTTTTTCCCTTCAGCATATAACTTATCCTGATATTCTTCCATTAATTCCAGGTTTTTTTCGATTACTTCAAGTGCATCCTCTTTCCCTGAGAAATCTCCCTTATCGGAAGTGTCAAAGCTTCTAATATCAAAATTCTTTTCACCTGTAAATTTGTACTTTTTAACGTTCATCGTCTTTTCTCCTTCCTTTACTGTGGCTGCCGTATATGAATTATCTGCTTTTCCTGTTATGATATCATTCTATCAATTACTTTTTATTATACATATCTCATACTGAGAGTACTATAATCTAATAAAAAGAAGCCGCCATAAGGACACTGATATTTTACCCGGTCCCTGGCAGCTTTCGTTAATTCTTTCGATATATAATTCTTTTAATACTGTCATAAGAAAGATGAAATTCTTCCATCAGCTCACTGATAGGGGTACCTTCCATTTTTCGCTGCCTGATTTTTGCATTCCGCTGCTCTAATTCTTCTTTTGTGGCAGTTCTGCTGCCCCATTTACAGCGTTCTTCCTTTGGCTGGGGAATATAGATCAAACCGCCGCCAAAGTATTTTTGTATCTCTTCCAGAATATTCTCCGGTAATATCTCTTTCCCATTTACATATGACATGCCTTTCACTCCTTCTGATAAATTCCACCAGAGTGCAGCACATTTCATATTGATGCGATTCAATAATCGCTCTATGCAAGGAATCGCAACTACATGTTCTGCGCTGCATAGAGCTTTTTGGGTGATTGATTGGATTTCTTAATCAGTAACAAAAAGTTTAACATATCTGCCTCGTTTCTAAAACAAATGTAAATATCAGCTTATATTCTCCCAACTCGCCCTCATGTTTGGGCTGAGGATTTCGCAGGCACAAACATGTCTGTGAATTATTGTCTTTTAATAATTCACATCAGCACTGGCCGGGATTGTCTATGGAACAATAATTGGCTGCATGAACAAAGTCACCTTTTTTCTGGGGTAGTTCTGCAAAATCGCTGATATCAAAGGTCTTTTTGCCATTCTCTAACACAAAGAAAGGAATTCCGATACCGCCTCTTTCTTTCACTTCCAAGAACATTTCTTCCTTATCACGAAAGCTGAGAAATTCTTTTAAGGTAGCCGTATCTGCGGTTATATTCTTATATACAAGTTCAATATCCTTACAATCTGCCAGATCCTTCTTTGCCTGAACACAGTCCGAGCAGATTTCCGTTCCATACATCGTTATCTTCATATCCATTCCTCCTTGTCAATCTAGATATCCCTATTGTAAACCTTATTCCCGGATCATGTCAATCTGTCCTTTCTCAGGACCCGGACGAAAGCCTATACTTTCATAAAGATGAATGGCATAAGTATTGCATTCATCTGCTGTAAGAAAAGCTCTGGTGGCACCAAAGGCTTTACAATATCCCAAGGCTTTTCCGATAAGTCTTCTAGCAATTCCCTGATTCTGATATTCCGGTATAACCGTCACTTCTCTTATCCAGGCAATTGGTCCTTTCTTACTCTGAAGGCCATATATACCGGTACACACAAGGCCTGCAATCTTGTTCTTTCCCCTCCGCTCTACCAGCACCGCTTTATTTACCGGTTCCTCATTTGAGGTATTATTAAGCCATTCCTTTATCCATTCCTCTGTCTGTCCGGTAAAACCACGGCTTTGTCCTTTGCAGGCAAGTGTGGTATCGGAAGCTTCCTTACTTTCATTTTCCTTTAAGAATTCTTCTTCAAGCTCACAAGCCTCTATAACAGGAATATCTATCAGTGAATCCAGAAAGTAATCCTTCCAGACATCTCGTACTATAAAACCTTCTTCCTCAAAAGAATTCACCCACTCATCCGGTATGAATTCAATTAAGCCCCGGCTGTCTTTCCCTAAAGTATCAAGTACCTGCTTTGCTTCATTGGCTGCCCAATGGTAATGGATACAATCAGCTTCCCGGTGAAAGCCGCTAATTAAGATTATATTGTCCGATTCTTTCTTAATTTCATACCCCGCAATATCCTCATAATCTGTATATTCCAAAGAATTGTATGTAAATCCTGCTACCTTATCCTTTATTCTTAAAAAATCTGCCTCTGTCATATGGATACTACCTCTCTTTAATCCAGTTATATTTTCCAATATTATAACAGAATAGCTTCACTCTAAAAATAGCAAGTATATTTATAATTGTTTTTTGACAGTATCCCCTATAGCCCTAAGAAGGCTCTTGTCATCTTCTTTTGTGTCCTGAGATAATTCCCAGATCATAATACCTCCTGCATGCTCCAATGCCCATTTCGTCTTTTCCCTTATAGTAGGTATGCCATTATAATAATCTTCAACCTCACCATTCCGGAAAACATCTTTATTATAGCCGTCAGAGTCCCGGCTTAGTATGTCACTGTACGCAGACCAGGAAGGCCTTGCATAGAAGGGTACGCCAAGCACTACTTTCTCCTTTGGCATCTTTCTGGTGTCTATCCAGTACTTCGCACTGTTCACTGCAAATTCATAGGAAGAATGACGAATTCCGTCTCCCCCGTCATATGCCATAACATGAACCCAATCCAGAATACCTAATACGGTATCCGTCTGTGCAAAAGTATCTGGTATAGCTTCCCCTTCTGCTGTAACACCGCTTAATACGGCTGCTGTTAAGAGCAGCTGATTCTTATCAACCTCACCTTTTAGATACAGCATCAGTTCCTCATACTGTTTTCTACTGCTGCCTTCCATCCTTGGATGCTCCCAATCAATGTCAACTCCGTCAAAACCGTACTGTTTTGCCATATCAATGATAGCGTTTCCAAGCTTCGTAACTTTTTCATGGGTATCGGTGGCTTCCATAAAAGTGGCTTCAAGGGGGATATCCTGATAGGACCAGCCTCCGACCACCAATAACACCTTTACTCCTTCTTTATGTGCCTGTTTAATAATCTTCTCAGCCGTATCAGGATTGTTAAGCGGTAACAGCGATCCGTTAACCGTCGGTATAGCAAAGGAATAGTTAATATGGGTAAGATTATCATACTGTATCCTGTCTGTTTTCTCCGGTTCCCAGCTTGGATAATATCCTGCTACCTTAAAGTTTGTTCCCGACTTTTCTGCTTTTATATTCATTTTTGGCTCCCATCTGCGTGCTTTAGCACGCGTACAAAATCAGGGGGAGTGAAAGATTTATCTTTCACTCTTCCCCTCCATGCAGCTAAAATATTATAATTTTCAATCAAATACCCTTTCTACTTTCCATGTTTTGAGTGTATTTGTAAAGCTTCCATCTTGGTATTTTTTGTTATAACTGGTACACTTACCTACCGTTTCTGTCCCCGGTACTCTCCGGGTGTACAACCGCATTGCAGCTTAAACATTCGATTAAAATAGCAGATATTATTAAAACCGGACTCATAGGCTGCTTGATTCACAGTCACGGCATCATTTTTCAGTAAATACTTTGCTTTCTGCAGTCTTGCCTGAACCAGCTCCTTCTTAGGCGTGCTGTGAAAAAAGTCCTCATAATATTTATATAGCTGGCTTTTCCCAATATTAAGTATACGGCACATCTGCTCCACACTCCAGGGCTGCTCGCAGTTTCCCAGTACCTGCTGCCTAAGGCTTAGAAGTTCGGGGTAGATACCTTTTCTTTGCTCATCAGGTATTACTTCCCTTAGCCGACCTCTATGCAGCAGTACAAAAAGTTCCCGCACATACAAATCCAGCATATCTTCTGATTTTGACAAGCCATTAATAAATTCCTGATATATCTTCTTTAACAGCCAGTTAAGATCCTCCGTATTATCCGGATAGAAAATATGATTCTTTTTGATTTCATATCCCCTGATATCTTCCGGCTTACAATAGAAATGCACATAACTGTTAAAAAACTCATTCTCTGCTTGATAATGCTGGTATTTTCCCGGTGAATACAAGATACAGGCTCCGGGCTTTACTTTTACCGGATTATGATTTTGAAAATAAAATGTCATAGGTGACAGAATAAGCAGAAACAGGTAGCTTTCTGAGCCGTAGGGACGCAAAATTGTATCCCGGTCAGGATTATGGGTATGATATCCGCAGTACTCCACTGTTATCATTTTGTTTACCTCACTCAATTTGTTCACATAATAAATTAATATAACTTAAGCTTATTCATAACCGGAAGAAAAGTCAATACTATAAGAAGATAATTAATATGAATTCTTTTTGAAAATGTTATACTTTAAGCATCTTAATGAAAAAATTCATTATCAGGAGGAACGTAATAAGAGATGAAAAAGTCAACTATAAGCATTGATAAGCATTTTGTGGTAGGGGATGTTGATAAACGTATCTATGGTTCATTTATCGAACATCTTGGACGTGCTGTATATGAAGGTATTTATCAACCGGGAAGCCCTTTCGCCGATGAACAGGATCTGCGTAAGGATGTAGTTAAACTCATTAAGGAGTTAAATGTTCCCGTTGTACGCTATCCTGGCGGAAACTTTGTATCCGGTTATCACTGGGAAGATGGGGTTGGGCCTAAGGCTGAACGCCCTGAGAAGATAGATCTTGCCTGGAATGTGATTGAGACCAACCAGTTCGGCTTAAATGAATTCATGGACTGGACCAAAAAGGCTGATACTACTGCCATGATGGCTGTCAATCTTGGAACCCGCGGCGCAGAAGATGCAAAAAACATTGTGGAATACTGTAATTTAGACTGCGGAAGTTATTACAGCAATTTAAGAAAGAAACACGGATACGAAAAACCTCACGATATCAAACTGTGGTGCTTAGGCAATGAAATGGATGGTCCCTGGCAGATGGGACATAAAACTGCTTCCGAATATGGCCGTACTGCTGCTGAAGCCGGACGAATCATGAAAATGGTGGATCCTTCCATCGAATTAGTTGCCTGCGGCAGTTCTTCTCTAACTATGGATACCTTTGGTACCTGGGAAGATACGGTGCTATCCGAATGCTATGACCAGGTAGATTATCTTTCTCTTCATCAATATTATGGCAACCAGGCTAATAATACTCCTGATTTTCTTGCTAATACCGTTGCTATGGATAAGTTTATCAGTTCGGTAATCTCTATCTGCGATGCAGTAAAAGCGAAAAAACGCAAGAACAAATCCATTCACCTTTCTTTTGATGAATGGAATGTATGGTATCATTCTCATGAACAGGATCAGAAACTGGAGCGTTGGGTAAAAGCCCCTCATCAGTTGGAAGATATTTATAATTTTGAAGATGCCCTTTTAGTTGCAGGTATGATGATTACAATGCTTCGTCATGCTGACCGTGTAAAGGTTGCGTGTCTTGCCCAGCTTGTAAATGTTATCGCACCAATTATGACTTCGGACACCGGAGCTTGGAAGCAGACTATTTATCATCCATTTGCACTTATCAGTAACTACGGCCGAGGTACTGTTCTGAACACGATTGTAGATACCCCTATCTATGAGAGTACCCACGGTGATGCACCCTATCTGGACTGCGTATGCCTTATGAATGAGGAGGAGGACACTGTAACTTTATTTGCTGTAAATAAAGATTTAGAATCACCTATGGAAATCACCTGCGACCTTCGCCAGTTCTCAGGTTATCGTGTGAAAGACCATGTAATGTTAACCCATTCCGACTTAAAGGCTATCAATACGGAAGAACATCCTGAGAATGTAGCTCCTGTAAAGGCTGATGGCGCTAAGATTGAAAATGGTGTTCTTACTGCAGTATTATGCGATAAGAGCTTCCATGTAATTACCCTTGGAAAATAATACATTTCTCCCTATTTAAACAAAAGGGACTGTTGCCGATGAGCAGCAGTCCCTTTTGTTTTCATACTATAATTACACTTATGTCCTTAACTTCTGTAATTTATATTTTCTCAAATACCAGCGGGCAGCCGGGAAGGGATTCGTAATATAATTTTTCACCCTTACTTACTATGGTTTCGTTCCCATTCTTCCATTTACCTCTTGGTATATAAACTTCTCTTCCAGCACAACCTTTTTGATAAATCGGAGCTACTAAAAGTCTGTCTCCAATCATAAATTGATCTATTACTTTTTCAACCGATTCCTCCGGATATTCATAGCTCATATATCTTATTACAGGTTCTCCTGTCACTGCAGCCAAATCAGTAAAGTGACATATTATATCAAGGTACTGCTTTCTATATTCAAGACTCTTTAAGATTCGTTTAAAATTCTCTTCGCTTAGAACTCTAAAAGGAGCCGCTGAGAACTGTATCGCCGGCATGAGACATGCTATCTCACAATGTCTGATGAATAGTTCCTGGTCCAGATTATTTTTTGCAGCCTCCTGGAAATTCACATATTCTCCTCCGCCGATCATATCAGGGCAGCCAAAGGGATGTCCTGTAAGCCCCTGCAATAATATATCCGGAATCAAGGAAGCAATTCCATTATCCCCCCAGGAATGGTCCTTATCACAAAGTCTCTGCAATAATCCGTAACCTCCTGCACCAAAAGAAACACGAAATTCGTTGAATTCAAACTGTTCGCCATATCTTGCCCACAGATTAGAATGTTCATCCGGACTCAGCTTTTCATATGTCACGTTATCTTCTCTATAATAAAGGCTGTCCCCTCCGTCAAATTTGAAACCATTCACTCCAATTTCCTGTAATTCGTGTAACTGCTCACTTAACCAATCCTGTGCCATCGGATTTGACATATCAAGAACTGCCGAATATCCATTCCACCATTTTGCTATGTAAGCTTCTCCGTCCGGTCTCTTTATCAGAATATCCCTTTTCACCGCTTCACGGTATGCAACGGTGTCCGGGGTTATGTACGGGCACATCCAAACCATAACTTCAAACCCCATTTCATGCAGGCTATCTATCATTTCTTTGGCATCCGGAAATTTACCACTATGAAATTTCCAGTCCCCATAATACTCTGCCCAGCCGTCGTCAATCATCAGCACCCCTGCCGGCATGCCGGAATCCAGAATACTTTTTGCATACTCCAAAATATCTTTTTGATTTTGATAGAAGGTAAACTCTATCCAGGTGTTATAAATAACCTTGTTAAAAAGGGCTTTTGATGGCGTTATCTGATGAAACGGAAAATACTCTTTCATAGCAGAAAGGTATGCAGATTTCAAGTTACCAAAACCAGCTTTTAAAATTACATCGTCTGGAAATTCCATCTCACCTTTCTGAAAAGTAATTTGAAATCCGGACTTTCTCCAAAGAAACCGCCCTTTGCTGGATACCAAAAATGGCATGGCCTGATTAGGTGTTTCATTGCTTCTGAAATCTAAGACACATTCACTTTCCGCATCAAATGGCATTTTTAAGCCATATTTTACACAAGTTCCATACCAGTATTCATTCTCTAATATTCTTTCTTTCATACATTCCTCCTTAGCATAAGTCGGCACTAATGCTATATGGTTCTACAATATTGGGTCTTTTATATGTTAAATACTTCTATGGAAGCATTTAAACTCAAAGCATGACTATTTAGTTCATCAAATGCCGAATGCATATCCTCGGCATGGACCAATTGTTTTTCCGTTACACGGTTCACCACCTCCGAGGATGCGGCAATTTCCTGCATAATTGCAGACATACTCTCCAGAGCGTTTAAAACAATCTGCTTGCTGGATTCAATAATACTAATCTTATTTTGTATCGTATTGACTTTATTGATGAACGCATATAAGTCTTTGTTCATTCTCTGTAAGCAATCTAATGCATTGTTTACAGCTGCTTCCTGATGCTCTACTATCTCCTTTGCAGTAAATGAACTCTCTACGACTTTATTTATGCGGTATTGTACATCACCGATCATCTTTTCAATCTCCTTTGAAGCTTCCATGGATTGATTAGAAAGATTGTGTATCTCATCCGCTACAACTGTAAAACCTCTGCCTGCCACTCCTGCCCTTGCGGCCTCAATAGACGCATTGAAGGAGAGGAGATTCGTCTGTTCTGCTATGTAATTTAAAACTTCCAGAACTTTTCTTATGGCTGCTGTTGTCTTATCAAGTTCTTCTACCTCACCAATTACTTTGTTAGTAATTTGATTTGTATCCCTTGCTTTATCTTTTAGTTCACCGAACTTTAGAATATTTTGGTCTATATTATTATTTGTATCTATTATCAGTCCATTGACTTCTTTTGTTATAATATATATCTGTCCAATCTCATCCGACAGGTCATCCATCTGCTTTAAACATTCGGAGGATTCTCCGGCCTGTTGCTGCATCGCCTGTTTAATCTCCGAAATTGATTTTGCTATACTGTCGGTTTCTTTCATAAAATGCTTGGTGGTATCTTCGACTCTATTTGAAGTATTTTCTACTTTTCTGCCGATATTTCTTATATTTTCGATGAGCTTTCTATTATTTTCTATCATATCTGACATACTGTGCACCAAATCCTGAAATTCATCACGCCTGTCAGTCGTAATTGTTACTGTCAGATCACCTTTTGCCGCTTTGCCCAACTTATTTATGATTGCGGAAATGGTACCGCCAATCCCCTTAGAAATAATAATGGTAATAAACACTGCAATGACAGATGCGATTACTACAACGAGAAAAGTAATAAGTCTGATGCTCATAACTTGCTTTAATATTTCACTTTTTGGTATGAGTGCCGTCACAATAGCTCCCGTTGTTCCGATTCTTGCACTGCAAAACAAATACTCATTTCCTTTAAAAGCTGTAAAATAGCAGCCTTCAAGATTTTTATCCACTTCGGCTTTCATGAAATTATTGATTGCATTGTCCTTGTCGCCGGAAGTCGGATATATCTGATTTTTTCCATCTGCTGTTATAAAGCCATAAAAGCTGTCTTTCCCAAACTTTAACTTACCTAAGGTATCCTCCATAGCACTGGAGCTTATATCTATTACAATCAATCCGTCAAAATCCACAAAGGCTCTCATATAGCGCAGAGAATACTCAGATGATTTAAGAGCCAATGAATCATCCAGCTCTTTCAGACTGCTTAACCAAATTTCAGTTTTGGGGTTAGCTTTGATTAGAGAACCTTCCCTGGTGTCCATTAATTTCTCGTATAAATCACCCTGTTCTCTCCCATTCGTTTTTTCAGCTGTGCTGATACTTTGCGCATTAGGCGTTATTAAGTGGATATTCTCTATAAAACTGTCTGCCATCCTCTTTGATAATAATTCTGTTTTAAAATTCTTATATACCTCTAAATAATCCGGGGAGTTCTTTTTATACCTGCCTCTTAAATACTTCGCCAGTTCATTATCAGACAAATACTGAACAGATAGGTCTCTTGATGATTGCAGTCCAAAATCGATGTAATCACTTGTCATTCCCAACATCTGGCTTACATTTGTTTTATAGTTATTAATCATGTTATTCGATGCAACTTTATACGATATTACTCCAAGGATTATGACAAATGATATTGGAAGCATAAATGCTACGATTAGTTTATATCGGATTTTATTAAAGATACTGCCGGTTTTATTCTTTTCTTTGTGTTTCATCCCGCCCTGTATCAGTTCTTTGCCTCCCTTTTTTATTGTGAAACCCTTAGCCGGTTTTCCAATCAACATATCACCCCTTTACCCTCTTATCCTATGGTTAATTACCGGCACAGTAAATAAACCATGCTATAAGAAGACCACCTAATATAAAACAGTAAATCTGATTTTGTTTTACATTTAGGTGGTCAGTTATAAACATATCAACTATTACTTACTCATCCTATACCTATTAATACTCAGCTCATACCTTTTAATTATAACTTACTCAGCTTATACCTATTAATTATAATTTACTCAGCTCATATCAATAAATCATTGCTTACTCATCTTATACTTATTAATCAATCAAAACTGACATATTCTGCAGCTCTTTCATTAAGCCGGGTTATTTATTTTTATTTGCAATGAACTCATCAAATTGCTTTTGAACCTCTGCAATATATTTATCAATTCCTGCAGCCTTTAATTTCTTAATGGCGGCATCATAATTTGAATCAAAGTCCACAAATCCGTTTCTGATAGGAGCCAGGTCCTTCTGGCATACTTCATATACGGCAGTTTCAATCTCTTTTACATTTTCATTATTAAATACAAAGCCAATGGCATTGGATAACTTAGCGTCATCATCCCAATGCTGATATTGGTCAATGTACTCCTGGTCAGCATCCGGTGTGAAAACCGTATAATTCTTATTACGGAACATCCACTCATAGAAGAAGTCATTGGTTACCAATCTGTTAATTCTTCCGTCTACCATTTCATAATCTTTTCCTTCAACTCCGTATAATGCAAATAAGTAATTAGCCTGAGAGGAATAGATCCAATTAATAAACTTCATAGCACCTTCCGGGTTAGGAGCTGTATTGGGAATGCAAAGAACTTCTCCGCCGGTTGCTGTGATGTAACGTGGCTTATCATCTGCTAACAAGTAATTCTTTAATTTTGCATCCGGTGCATTTGCTTTTACAGCGCTGGAGATTTCAGTGTCTTTTCCGAAAGAACCTTCGGTCCAGATGTATAAACCTGTCTGCATACGATTTGTTCTTTCATTGTAATTGGTTGATAATTCATCTGAATAGAGTCCTGCGTTATACATACTTCTGTTGAATTTAGCAACATCCTTAAAGGCATCTGTTTCATAATAGCTGTAGACTTTTCCGGTATCCTCACCATACACAGCAGTTTCTTCTTTTGCCACAAAGGTATACTGTTCAGGCTGGAAATATCTTGTAAGAGGCTTAAAGATGATGTCTCCAGGTCCTTTTAATTCCGGATGCTTTTCCTTCACTTTCGTTGCATAGCTAACTAAATCATCGGGGGTATTCAGATCTGTCATTCCTACTTCGTCCATTAAATCCTGGCGAACAGTTACAAATTGATACATACCGGAGGAGGATGCATAAGAGGAGGGAATACCATATATCTGTCCGTTTACTTTTGCTCCCTGAATATGGGTTTCCGGAATTACTTTCTGAATATCCTGACCATATTTCGTAATCAAATCGTCAAGAGGCATTGCCTGCTTTTCATTAACTATCTGTGAGAGATTGGGAAGTCCATCCCAATATAAGTCAATCGGTTCATTGGCAGCAAGCATGATATCCTTTTGTTCCCAGTAGGAATCCCAGGGAACATATATCATCTTAACCTTCAAATTCAGATCGGCTAACATTTTATCAGCAAATTCATTTTCCAAAAATGAAGTCATACGGTCAGCTTCATCTCCAGGATATAGAATTGTTAAAGTACTCGGTTTTCCCGAGGAACTATCTTTTGAACCTTTATCTTCACTGCTTGTCTTGTTTGCCCCATTGCTTGTTTGTGCGCTGTTTTTGCCGCATGCTCCCAATACCCCCATAATCAGAGTGAGCACTAAAACAATCGCTAATAATTTTTGTTTCCTCATAAAATCCTCCTTAAAATAATTTTTATGTTAAGCGAAAATGCTTCCCATCTAAACATGCATTGCCTATTCTTTCACCGCTCCTGTCATAATACCGTTAATGAAGAACTTCTGTACAAACGGGTATAAAAATATAATAGGTCCGATAGTGATGATAGTAACCGCCATTTTAACGGTTTCTGCCGGCAGCGTGATATTGGCGGCTGCGCCGGAAGGAACAACTCCTGAACTGATTGCATTTACATTGGATAAAATATTGTATAAATAATATTGTAAAGGAAAGAGTTTCTTATCATTGATAAACATCAGGGAATTCCACCAGTCATTCCAATACTGCAGAGCATACATTAAGCCCACTGTTAATATTCCCGTCTTACTTAAAGGCAGTGCAATCTTGTAATAAATCTTAAAATAATTGGCTCCGTCTATTTTGGCTGCCTCATAGAGAGACGGCGGGATGTAAGAAAAGTAAGTTCGCAGTAAAAACATATTCCAAACACTAAAGATAGAAGGCAGAATCAATGCCAGAATACTGTTTCTTAGATGATAGTAATTAACGCATACAATGTACCATGGAATTAGCCCTGCGGAAAAAATAATCGTAAAATTACAGAGAAAAGCTATGATATTCCTGTATTTCAGCTTCTTTATGGAGATGGCAAAGGATATCATCGTGGTTATCAACAAAGCTCCTATAGTACCAACAGCCGTTACAAAAATCGTAATCCCATAGGATTTCAGAATTTTACTGCCGCTGTGAGCAAAGATATAAAGATATGTATTGAAAGTAAAGCCCTGGGGAAAAATCGAATACCCATGTATTGCCACATCATTTTCCGAGGAAAATGAAACACTTAAAGTAAGGATTAATGGATAAAGGCAGATTACTGCAAATAGACCCATAAAAAGATAAGCTGAAATTGTTAATAATCTGTCGCTAAATGATTTTTGTATCTTCATGTCAGAACAATCCCTCTCCATCATTTATTTTTTTGGCGAATTTATTTGCTAAAGTAACAAGTATTAATCCCATAACTGACTGGTACAGACCAATCGCTGTAGAATAGGAGAAACCTAAGGTCTTCATGGAGGAATATACATAGGTATCAATAACCGTAACCGCATCCGCCAAGCTTGCATTATTACCTACGATACCGTAGATCATTCCAAAGTCACCGTAAAAAATACGTCCGACACTCAATAAAATCAGTACAACTGCAGTTGGTTTCAACATTGGCAGCGTAAGGTAGAGAATTCTTTGGAATTTATTTGCCCCATCAATTTCAGCTGCTTCAAATAAAGATGCATCAAAGCCTGCCATAGCTGCCATATAGATAATAGAATTATATCCGCTCCATTTCCATACGTTTGCAAAGATAATAATTGGTTTCCAATATTTTGGAGTCGCATACCAGCTTATTGCATCGAACCCCAGGGCCTCGCGCACTTTGTTTACCATTCCGACATCCCTGGCAAAGAACCCGTATACAATTGCACCAACCACTACCCATGACAGGAAATACGGGAAAAACATAGCACTCTGTGTAACCTTCTTAAATAACTTTCCCTTTACTTCATTAAAAAAGACAGCAATACTGATCGGTACGACCAGCCCAAACAGGATACAGAAGATATTAATAATTAATGTGTTATAGGTAACTCTCCTTGCCATGCTGTTTCCAATAAAGAAATATTTAAAATTATGAAGCCCCACAAACTTACTTCCAAATATACCGTCAACAACGTTGTAATCAGTAAAGGCCATCCAAATACCGGCAAAGGGAATATAACAAAAGAGCAATAACACCAATAATGCAGGTAAACACATTAAATATAAGATCCTATTCTCTTTCATTTCCCTGAAAAAACCATTTTTCTTTTTAACCTCGTTGTCTTTTACTCGCATTCTAATCACCACTCTTCTTTTTTAATTTCCTCTTTTAGCTTGTTAATAACTGTGTACTTCTTAACCTTTATCCCTTCCGCAACATATGGATCTTCTGCAGATACCCCCCCCGTTGTCTTGATCCCTTTACTGCTAATCCCATTTTTTGTCCTTTCTGATTTAGTCGGTATAGTTATGGTTCGTTTTATTATTATATCATCAAACGGAATAATATCTCCTTTCCATTTTTGTACAACATATTAACTGTTTACCAAATAATAATAGCACAGTGAAATCATCATTCATACGAATTATTGTTAGGCAAATAAGACATTTTGTTGTATTATTTCACAGTATATCTTTTATTAAAAAATGTAAATATGTGCAATTTAATAATTGTCTGCAGATTGCTGCAGTGAAATGGCATAATTCTCATACAACAAATAGACATATCATTATTGAAATATTTGTTTTGTCCAGTTATAATAATAAATAACCTGTACATTAACCACCAAAGAAAGGTCTTGTCTATGAAAGCGAAACATTGTCAGATACTATCGGATGACGGCACAATCATTAGTAAATACGACTCTTATTTAAAGGCAGTATATACAGATGACACCATGAAGGAATATCATTTTTATGACAATACCAACTCCCCTGAGTTATATGTGTACTACTGCGGTATCTCTTCCTGTCATCCGGGCCATACCTGGGGACCTGCAATACGTGAACATTTTGTTATTCACTATATTTTATCCGGTGAAGGTACCTTAAAGCTGAAGGATAAAACCTACACCTTAAAGGAGAATGAAGGCTTTTTAATAAGCCCTAATGATGTGTCCACCTATTCAGCAAGTTATGATAATCCCTGGGAATATGTCTGGGTTGGATTTCATGGCTTGAATGCTTATAATTACCTGCAGCTTGCAGAACTCTCCTCGGACAAACCTACTTTTAAGTTCACCAGAGGTGACCAGCTTAAAAATTGTCTGCTGGAAATGGTTAAGGTTAACAACGAATATACTCACAGCACTGTACTGCGTATACAATCTCTGCTATATTCTCTTTTTGCAGAGTTAGTGGAAAATTCACAGCAAAATAATCCGGTAAGCTTACATACCACGAAAAACCAGTACATTCGTAAAGCAATTGATTATATACAGACAAATTATATGGATCATATAACCGTAGCCGACCTTGCGGGTTATGTGGGCTTAGACCGCAGTTATTTTACAACAATCTTTAAGGAATGCTTAAATATTCCTCCTCAGACTTATCTGACTCAGTTTAAAATAAATAAGGCTTGTAACCTATTAAAAGATGAATCCTTTTCTGTTTCAGAAATTGCTGTTATGTCAGGTTATAATGATCCGGTGGTATTTCAAAAAGCGTTTAAAAACACCATCGGAATTTCACCTTCGAAATATAGAAAGCAAAACTCTTAAACTACCGCACAAAGAAAAGCTCTATGGAGTTTGAATTAACACATTTGCCCATTGGCTGTCATGTTATGCATGGCTAACAGTGCATTGTGTAATTCATATTCCATAGAGCTTTATTTAACAGCCTTACTAAGGCAGCTTCCAAAAATCCCCCCTTGCGTTGCAGGGATATCTCTTATTTTAACGTATAGCTTGAAAGTGCTCCGGAAGCCGGAAGCTTGCTTACCGTACTCCAACTGCTGTTTACATCCTTAAAACCTATACTGAAGGTATTGCTTAGATTGCTGATGGCAGACTTGGCAATCCTTACTTCATATACAGAAGAATTACTTGAAATAGTTACATTGGCGGTGCCAAGGTCGTTCCAACTCCAGGTACTGCTGTTATCGGGATGACTATATAATTTTCCTAATTCAAACAGGTAATCACAGCCGGAACTGCTCCATGCACTGTCCTGATAACCGGTGGAGGAATTGTTGTCACTGTTAATATAGAACTGGCTATTTGTGCCAAGACCGCTTCCTTGTGCGCAAATATAGATATAATTTGAATCATTCGTCACTTTAAGGCTGGTTGCTGACTGTCCTGTAGCTGTTGAAAGACTTGATATATTACTCCAGTCCGAGGCATTTCCATCAACTGTGATAGAGCCTGGTACAGGTGTCGGCGTCGGTGTAGGTGTTGATGTTCCACCCACCGTAAAGCTTCCAAGATCCAACCATCCGTCCGTATTTTGTCCGGCATTGGCAAAGCCAAGCTTATTCCCATTGGACAGAGGATTTACAACTTTTATACACATATTATAGGTACCGTTTGATAAACCGGGGGCTGATACCGTATATTCAAAGGTTTTTGCAGACTTGTCTGCCGGTATGGTATTCAGATCCCAAGTCGTTGTCCAGCTCTTAACAAGGCTTCCGTTTTGCTTTATGCCAACCTGCACCGGCCACATAGTATGGTCATAATAAAATGGAGCGATTCCGATATTCTTGATGTTGACTCCCAGATAGAGCGGAGCGGAGGCTGCTAAATTATCATAGTATGCCGTCGTTACCTGCAAGTCATAACCAAGTTGCTTTGCAGCTGTTTTCGCGTTTGTTAAGGTTGTTCCGGTATAATTTTTCATCTGTTCACATATCAGCCAGGTAGGATGTGCTTCACTAATACAAGCTGCCCAGGTTTGATTTGTTGAACCCTGCCAGGTAGTACCGGAAAAGAAGGAGCCCTGGTCCGGAGGATATATTTCACCGCCGATAGAATTCGTCATCCATTTATTCTGCTGATTCAAATTAATTAATTTCTGATCAAAACTCCAGGTCTGCCCTCCATTTGCAGCGGATAACGTTGCATTTCCAAAAGAATCATCATGGTATCCAATATTTGCGCTGGCATTGGGCACGCCTGACTTTGGTTCTCTCACACAGAGCTGAGTTTTATTAAAGTAGGAATCAAAGGTAGTCAGAACCTCCGTATATACGGTGCTGGAAATATTCCAGTTGGGCTTACCGTCAGAAGTATCCTCATCATAAGGCCAGTTATGCCATTCCCCCCAAAAACCTAAGAGTCCTAATGTAATATATCCGATACGCGAATCTCCGTCATATTTTGTACCGAAAGCTTTAATAAAGTTCTGCATTGAGGTCCTAAAGGTCTGATTTTCATAATCAGGGCAATAACCTGCGCCGCCTAAATTCGAAGGCTCATCATAGTAGCGCATGGTAAGACCGCCATCAATCAAAAACTGAGGAACACCGGTAGATAATCCCGGATAGTCATAGTAGAAACGGAATACAGCCTGATGGCCGCGTCCTGCAATGGCATTCAGTCTGCTCTCCAGCGCCGACCAGTTAAAAGTATTCATCCCGGTCTGAACATCTCTTACCGGAATATAGAACCACTCCATGCTATGGGGAAATGTTGTTGTGCTGAAATCAAAGGGTAAAAACCCCCTCAGAGGATTGTTATCAAAGGATGTTCCCGGGCTTATAGTATGTGCGGTATGTCCTGTCGTACTGGCTGAAACGGTATTAGCAGAATTATTCATCATGCAAGCTCCTACTATTAGTGTTGCTGTTAATACAAATGCTATTATTTTTTTTGTAATCATCATAGACCCCCTTCATTATACTTGATTTTTTGCGATGAATCTCGGAAATTCAACTTTCAGACAGAAATACTCTCCTTAGAAAGCGCTTCTGCTTTACCCCAACCTCCAATCCTACTATATTAAATACCACTGTTGAAACCAGCGTTGAATGGTATTATATTCCACATTATATACTTTTACTTTTTATATAAAAGGCTGCAATGTTGTTTGTTTCTGTTCATTTGTTTAATTCCTTCCAATTCTCTCAATCTATAATATCTATTTCCTGATTGCAGAAAATGTGGTACAACAAAGAGACCCAGTGGTTTCCCACCGAGTCTCTATCATCCCTTTATGAACCTTTAGAGGCACAGCTTATTGTTACCAGCCTACCCTTATAATAAGTCCCTTCGGGTCACCTACTTCCAGGTAAGACGCCTGCCCGTTCACATCGTCATAGCAGAAGCCATAAGCTAAACCATCGATACTATGATTGTGCCAGAATTTTGCATAGTAGTTGGCAGGTGCCGCCTGATAATATTTGCTTACATTGTTCCAATCAGAGGTATTTCCGTACACATGTCTGTTAAGTGCGGCACAAACAGAGGCATCACTGGCTCCTCCGATACCCAGTAAAATATCTCTGGTCGATATGCTGGAATAACCGGAGAAATAATTGGCGTAAGTTCCCCCAGTATTAAACGGGCCGCTGATAGGGCAAACAATACGATAAGGTGCTTGAAGTGTAGCCAAGGACTTAAATTCTGTCGGAACTTCATTTTGGAACTTCGTAAATAAACCGGCACGGGTTTCGGATTCCAGCTCTCCTACTGTCCTGTCATAGTTTCCGGCTTTATTAACCAGTCTGTGCTGAACCGGGAAACCAAACTGATCTACTCTTGTAGTATTCCCATGGTATCCGGCGGCATCTACTGTGAATTCAACAAAGTCAAAATATACATCTTTGTTGGGATCTGTAGGATTATTTATATCCGGGCCTGCAAAACCATCATTGTAGGTCTTGATGTAGCAAGGTGAACCTACACTTAAGAACATTCTCCCTGAAGTTATCTTCGGCAGATTCACCCAGGAAGTTTCGCTTACTTTATGATAGATGTTTGCATAATTAATACCGTTTTTGGTCAAATGTCCGGCTGCATCGTTAAGACTTGTGGAAATTGCTATAAGATTACCGGACAGGTCCAAATAGCTCCATGCACCGTTAGCAGGATTAATATCGATAACGCCCCAGTAAATATTACTGTCAGCATAAGCACCATTTGTTCCATTCATAACCTTAACACTAACGCCTCCATTTCCAGGAGTCGGTATAGATGAGGCTGCTATAGAATAAATAGAACCCTGGGTTGATCCGCCGGAGGTGTTTGCAATTGTAAAGGACCACTTCTGAGCATCCGTTCCGTTATCCGTATACTGTTGAACCACCGCACCATCGTTTGTCTGAGAGCTGCGTACATCCATAGCCAGTCCGCTGACCTTTGAGATTACCTTATAGTAGCCGCCTCCAACGTCAACGATACTCCATCTCTGAGCACTGCTGCCATTATCCGTCCACTGCTGTAATTGAACGCTATTACTTAAGGAACTGTTAGGCACATCCAGAACCAGCCCGCTGTGCATAGCAGTGATCTTATAATAGCCATCCGACTGTTTCTCAACCTTAAACTGTTGGTTGGTGGTATCATAATTCGTCCATTGCTCTAATTTGGCTCCGGCTGCTGTAGACTTATCGGTAATGTCCAGCACTTTACCGCTTACCTTACTAGTTATCTTATAAACGCTTCCGCTGTTGATACCGCCAGCCTGTCCCGTGTATGTAAAAGTAGATGTGTCATAGGCCGGGGTGCCATTGTTATAAGTGAAGGAGTATACAATTACTGCATTTGCGGCAGAATCAACTGTTTGTTCGTATCTTGCATTTGCCGAATTATAGGTCATTCTTAAGTTTTGCTGTGGACCGGAATTAACGCTGTAATGGACATCCACCCAAGTAGTGCTCACTGTAGATTTGAACCATATGACGGCATTATTACCCGAAACATTTACTCCCTGTGTATAGTCTGCAGCTAAGACTTTAGCAGGAAGCAGCATTGACAGTATTAATAATAAAACCAAACTACACCTTAATAATTTCTTACTCATAGCTATCCCTCCTTGTCAATTATTTAAACTTCTAGCAACATCAACTGTACTATTTTGGGTTTTGTTTACTTTGAATCTTTTTCATTCCTCCCTTCACCTTCTTTTGTAAATTTCCTACAAAACCTGTCCCCTACAATTACACTTTCTCTTCTTTTACATATTTTGTAAATATGTAATTCTTGTGATTTCTTGTATATTCTTGGCATGTTGTTAAAATAAAAAAACTTCACTACAATTTCCTGTATCGTTCAAACAGAGTGAAGTTCAAAGGATACTTTTAAGAAAATGCAATGAAGTTCTTTTATTGATTAAGACTCTCTTTAGCCGGCCCGGCGCAGAGATTTTAACAAAGCCTTGAGGATTACAATTACCACAAAGCAAACTACTCCGGTCAATACAATTGTACCGCCGGGTTTCAGTTTCCAATAGTAGGATAATGTCAGTCCGCAAACCGTAAAGAATACGGCAAAAATCATAGAGGAGGCAAGGGTCATCTTATAACTTCTTCCTATCTGCATACCACAGGCTACCGGGATTACCAATAAAGAGGATACAACCAAAGCTCCTACTGTTCTGGAGGCAATGGATATGGTAAGCGCTGTCAGCATGGTAAAGATAAAGTTCACCAATCTTACCGGTACTCCTGCTATCCTGGCTGCCCTTTCATCAAATCCAATATAGAAAAGTTCTTTATAGAGAAGAAGAAAAGCAGCTAAGACACACACACTTATGATGACAACCATCCGCAGTTCCATATCGCTTATAGCAACAATACTACCGAACAAAAAGCTGTTAAAATTCCCGCTGCTTTTGGTAAAGCCAGAAAGCACACCAGCCAGACCAATTCCTGTTGACATAATAATCGCAATTGCCATTTCCGAATATCTTGGTATTTTCCTTTGAATAAATTCTATACTCAGGGCAGCTGCTATACAGGTACCGGTTGCTCCCAGAATCGGATTGATTCCAAGCAGAATACCAATTGCTACACCTGCCAGAGAAGTATGGGATAGAGCATCCCCTATCATTGATTTTCTCTGCAATACAATAGTCATACCGATACAGGGTGCTATCACTGCTAAGAGAATTCCTACAAGAAATGCCCTTTGCATAAAAGGATACTGTAAAATACTCATAGCTTCACCCCATTTCCAACGACTTCACCTATCTTCCCATCTTCCAGCTGCAGAATTCTGTTTATTCCTGCACATTCCTCCAAATGTCCGTGGGTAACCATAAGTATCGTCAGTTTTTCGCTCTTATGCAGTTCACCCAGAATCTCATAGAGCTGCCTGACGGACTTCATGTCAATCCCGGTTGTTGGTTCATCTAATATCAGGAGTTCAGGTTTTATTACCAGTGCTCTGGCGAGCATAACCCGCTGCTGCTGACCTCCTGAAAGCTCTCCGATCAAGGTTTTCGCATATTCCGACATCTTAAGCTTTTCCAAAGCTTCGTAAACCTGGTGTTTATGACTTTTCGAAGGGAAACGAAACAAACCAATCTGCTTATATAGATTTGCCGTCACGATTTCTTCCACCGTAGCCGGAAAATTCTGATTGGCATAAGTACCGTTCTGGGCAACATAACCCACTTTTCCGCTTCGGATAACCTTATCATTATCTTCTCCCAACAGTCTGATTCTGCCGCGAAGCGGTTTTAATTCTGCTAAAAGCAGCCTTAAAAGAGTGCTCTTACCCGTTCCGTTTTCACCGGTAAGGGCGATAAAATCCCCACCTTCTATTACAGCGGAAGCTTCTTTTAAGATAAGTTCTTTTCCGTATGCAAAGTCCACATTCTGTATTTCTATTGCCTGCATTCCAACCTCTTTCGTGAGTATCTTTCAGGCTTTTTAAAGCGTCTGAAAAATATTCCTGAATCTATATTTAATGTGAATGAAATATCCCAATAATTCAAAACCCAAAATACTGCAAATCCTCAAAAAGAAGGTGCTGCTGCAACTGAAACGAAATAATACGTTTCTGCAAACAACCCCTTCCTGCGGTTTCTATTTTAAAGCTTCTGCCAGACTTGTAAGATTCGTTTCCATCACTGAGAAATAATCTCCGCCAGCTTTTATATCATCCTCGGACAATCCTTCCAGAGGGTTTAAGACGTCTGTTTTTACTCCTACTTCTTTCGCAATGGTCTCAGCTACCTTCGGGCTGACCAATTCTTCAAAAAAGATAACCTTGACCTTATTGTCCTTTGCAAATTGAATGGTTTCTTCCATCTTAGACGGGTCCGGTTCCGAATCCGGGGACAGGCCTTCAATCCCTACCTGATTCAGTCCATAAGCATTGCATAAATAACCAAAGGCCTCATGTGCTACTATGATATCTTTATTTTCAAGGGCTGTCAAGGTTTCCTTATATTTTTTGTCAAGGGCGTCTAATTTAGCAGCGTAGGTCTCATAATTCTCACTGTAATTAGCTTCATTATTCGGATCAGCCTTAATAAAAGCTTCCTTGATATTGTTCATCTCTGATTTTGCATTTTCCGGATTCAGCCATACATGGGGGTCATAAGTACCTTCTTCTTCACTATGACCTTTCTGCAAGGTAATACCGGAAGAAGCTTCGGTTATCACCAGTTCTTTGTTGCTAAGACTGTCTAACACCGTATCTACCCAATGTTCCATCCCTGCACCGTTATAAATAAATACCTGTGCTTTCTCCAGATTCGTAATATCCGAAGCTGCCGGTTCCCAGTCGTGAGGCTCAATTCCTGCCGGTACCATATTAATAACGCTTACTTTGTCGCCGCCAATCTTTTCAGCAAAGTCATACATGGCGTAGAAACTTGTGACAACCTTCAGCTTATCTCCTGTATCTGAGTTCTTAGCATCACCGGATGCCTCTCCTCCCGTTTCAGCGGAAGATACCTGGGGTTCCTTGTTATTTTCATTCTTATTGCCACAGCCGGCAGTTAAAACCGCGATAAGCATAATGGCTGTAAACAGGCAGATAATTCTCTTCATAATAATAACCATTTCCTTTCCATAACCCGCTGTTAGCTGGCAGGTTCAAACACCTATGTGAAATACCAGTTCCTTTATCTTATAGTTTAACCATATTATGTAAATTCATTTCGTTATTTGGTTTCTTTGTGAAGCGTATATTTTTTCAAACGAGGACAATATTTCATAACTTCTATACGTTCGGGATGCTTCTGCTTATTCTTCGTGGTTACATAATTACGGTCATGGCACTCTGTGCATTCCAGTACTATTTTCACTCTCATGTCGGTTTCCTTTCCAAAAGCAAATCATTTGCATTTGCATTTACTGAACCTATCATACCACAATAATTGTATTTGTCAATCCCCAAATATTTTTAATAATAGCTGTAATAAACATACTCTTCTTTCGGTGCCTTTGTTTTGGTAATAACCACATCCTTTAACATGGGGACAATATTACCCTTGTATTTATATTCACCAATTGTTCCGGTAACCGTAATCCATTGATTTTCTTTTAATTTACCGCTTAGGCCGGTCTCCGTAATCAATCCGTATCCTATCAAATCCAGGGCACAGCAGGTCATAATATATCTTCCGGCCAGCAGTTGATTGTCTTTTAAATCTTCCATGGTAAGTACTTGTGCGGTGAATTGATAGCGCTTCCCCTTAAAATCCTTCAGGAAATCAAAAAGTTCAAAATACCAGCAGCCAAACTCATCATCGCTGATTAGAATTGCACCGTCTTCTGTCTTCTTCTTATATTTGAGAGACCTGTCCTTCTCCGCTGCATCCTCTACTTCCTCATATGAAGAATTACCATCAGATGTCAGGTCACCGGCAGAATCTAAAACGCTCCCTGCAGAATCCTCGGAGCTGTTACCGGAGGTATCCCAGGAATTATTGGATTTTTCATTCCTTCCTGCTGGCTCATCTCCTTCTATGGCACCGCCTGCCTGATTTTCGTTCAAATTACTTTCTTGTGCTTTACTGCTTTGTGCAATTGCAATATTGCCATTCCCTCCTTCCATAGCTGGAAACAGCAGTGCAAATACAACGGGCAGCAAGTAAAGAAAATAAGGCTTTATATCGGGATTATGCCTTCCTTTTTGAAGTTCTCCTACTGTAGTAAGTGCAAATACCAAAAGAGCTGCTACTGCAAACCAAATGCCGTACAGGTATCTGGGATGCACGTAATAATAGACTTTGCCGGAAAGCAGCTCATATAGTAAAAGCGTAGCCAGGGCAATAAATACTATTAGTTTCATATATATTTCCAGATTCTTATTTCCTCTCATATGAATAACCATATCCTTTCCAATACGATTCCTGTCTGTGCTAATACTTTTCCACTAAATAATTCATTTCGGTGTTTTACAAAAGAAGAAACATCAGCAGGGTATAGGTTAAAAAACCAACCACTGCCGTTAACAGGCACAGCTGAAACAGAAACTTTTTCGTAAGTACCTCAGAGAGAATAATGATGTTCTTAAAGTCCAGCATTGGTCCAAGTACCATAAAAGAAAGTACGGCGGGTAATGCAAACTGTCCGTAAAAACTTCTTCCGATAAAGGCATTGGAGGTAGAACAGGTGGACATAAAGACAGCTGCCCCAAGCATAATGAAAAACTGCAGCAGTGCACTGGAACTAATAAACATCTTGATCGTCTGGGGCAAAAAGGTCAGACATAGGGACGAAATAAATGCGCCAAAGATAACATAACGAAACACACGGAAGAATTCTTCCCGCGCTCCCTTTATAACTGATAAGAACTTTCCTCTCTTACTGCTTTCATAAACCATATCAACGCTCATTTTAGTCAGCCCTGCATCCGGCCGTATAACATCCTTCGTGGGTATTCGTAAGAGCAGCAGGATAACTCCCACGGTTATACCAATAATGACTCCTGCAAAAATTCTCGCAAGAACTATCCTCCTATTATCCGGAAAGGCATAACACACAGATAGGATTACGACCGGATTAACAGAGGCTGAAGCCAGCCAAAAGGCAATTACCTGAGGCAGCGGCAGATTCTTCTTTAATAAACCTGATACGAAAGGTGCCAGGCCGCAGTCACATACCGGAAAGAAAAAACCTGCCAATCCTGCTGCCAGAAAGGATTTCCAGTTATTTTTACCAAGTTGTCTGCTTAGGAATCCTACCGGTACAAGCAATTGTAAGTAGGAGGATAAAAATGCGCCTAGCAGCAGAAAAGGTATCGCTTGAATTAAAATACTGAGAAAAGAAACAGAAATCTTATTTGTGTAATCATAGGCATAAGAAAGATATTTAGTTGGCAGAAAACATAATCCAACCAATACCGCCAACAGTATAATCATCCCCGGAGTTACTGTTTTTTTGAAATCCTCATAGGGTGTAAAGATTCGCAGAAACCTTTTATCCTCAGCAGGGCTGTTTAAAAATACTGTTTTAATTTTTTTATTTAACGCTTTTATCTTATTTTTTATTTCTTTTTTCTCATTTTCTATTTGATTTTCATAGCGGTTAACAACCACATAATCACTATTCTCTATCTGTGGCCTTAAAAGTCCTCCCATATTGCTGTAATAAGTATGAAAAGTAGCTGCTTCACTGACAAATACGATATTTCTTATACGGCAATCACCTTTTAATTTATTCCCCAGAATATACTGCATATCCCATGTTCCGTTGTATTCTATCAATATGTAATCCGAAGTACCGCCTTCGCAAATCTTCGCAAGGTATTCACCGGTAAGTATCTGCCGGTCTTCCACCGGTATAAGGGTAACATTATACTTCTCCAGGATTTCTTTCTCGTATTCTTCCACTCCCTCCTCACAAAGAAGCAGAATCATTCTTTCGTAGTCTTTTGTCACACCGCTCTTTATCATTTGCTTGATAAACGTAGTTTTTCCGCTTTCTAAAAACCCAGTTACTACATCAATATCGATTGCCATAACCACTCCTTATCCTAAATTTCAAATAACTGCTTTAAACGGTCCTCATTAACCTTACTGCCAATAATACAGATTCTTCCGATATAATCCGGCACCCATTCTCTTATAGTGATTTCTCCAGGAACATAGTCAAATTGCAGCCATTGATGATTATCGGCTTCCAGGATACCCTTGCCACGAAGGATTTGCATGTCCTCTGCCTCCAGCTTATGAAGAATATCTTTTAGTTTCTCTCGGCTGAATACTCTGGAAGTTTCAACTCCCCACACCGAAAATACCTCTTCCGCACAGGTGCTTCTTCCCACTTTCTCAATGCAGGTGCCGGTTACCTTGGCAGGATTTAACCTGATAGTCCTCTTTTCCCTCTGAAGGTCCTCCTCCAGGCTGCTTCTATGTTCTTCCCTTGCAATCTTAAGAATTGCCATACCAGAAAGGCTCTCCCAGTCTGTCGTGATAATAGCAGCTTCCCTATTGTAGTGCCTGATATCTTCCAGAATACCATCTAGTTTCTCTCGGTTTCCTATTGCTGTCCGGCTTAGTATGATTGTTTTTGCGAATTTCAGCTGGTCCTTATAGAACTCAGGAAAATTCTTAAGATACATCTTATACTTACCTGCATCTACCACGGTGATGCATAAATCAAGTTCTACAATCCCCTCTCTAAAAAAAGGGCTACAGCCTTTTATGACATCGGACAGTTTACTGACACCTGAAGGCTCAATCAGGATTCGGTCCGGCTTATATTGCTTTAATACCTCCTTTAGTCCCTGTGTAAAATCTCCTGCTATACTACAGCAGATGCAGCCTGCATTCAGCTCGGTAATCTGCAGATCGTAACTCTTCATAATCTTTCCGTCAATACCGACCGTTCCAAATTCATTCTCAATTAAAGCTATTTTCTCACCCTTAAAGGCCTCTTCCAAAAACTTTTTTATCAGAGTTGTCTTCCCTGCACCTAGAAATCCAGAAAATATATCTATCTTAACAGCCATAAACTTCAATGCCTCCTGGTTGTACTACAAGATTGCAAGAGGATTTCTTAGCTGCAAGCTTGTTTACAGTATATTTTTTAAAATTACGCATAATTGCAAATGCAACACATTTGCTTTTAATATACCTCTATTCTATTACCTTGTCAACGAATTAATACCTGATTATCCTCTGCTTATCGTAGATTTCCCTAGATTGATTCCTGCATATCCTGTACTATTCTTTATTGTGCTTGACATTTCATGACAGGTAAACTATGATTTTATTTAGTAAATCAGTAAAAACTTGAATTGATAAAAGGGAGAGGTGCATTGTGAACAACAATATACTAAAATCTGCCGATTTAAAACAGACAAAAAAAAGGAATTTGATTCTTTCTGTGTTGGAAGCTGCTCCAACCGCTCTTACGGTGGAGGAGATTGCAGAGATAGCGTCAAAAGATATAAAGATGAACTTATCTACCATCTACCGCGCTTTAAATGCACTGGTCGATAAGAATATTGTTATTAAGACTTTGTATCAGGATGGGAAGACTTACTTTGAAATCAACAATCACAAACACAGGCATTCCCTTATCTGTTCCATGTGCAATAAGAAAGTAAATATTGATATCTGCCCTCTTGAGCCCATTGAAGAGAATCTGGCTGAGAAAACCGGTTATACCATTACCGGTCATAACTTAGAGATCTATGGAATATGCCCGGATTGTATCAAACATTTACCTTCAGATGAGGATGAAAAGTAACAAAAACACTTAATACGGGAGGAGTACCAAAATGTTCTCTTCGAAACACAGGCTGTCTGTCCGCTGTATACTGGTATTTTTATTTTGTACAGCCCTTTTATTGATAGAATTGAATAACCCTGGTATCGACTCCGATTCTGCTTATGGACCAGTAACTTCTGCAGGTTCATTTTCCAACAATCTTTCCCGCAGCAAAAAGGCAGATGCAATAAATGAAGCAGCCGAGCCGTCGGGAGGAATCTCAGCTCAGGTTTCTGATGTCCTTACATCCTCTTCTTTGTACTTTAGGGTATTACCCTTAAAATATATCTTTTTAAAGACCGTCCTCTTATATATACCCCTTATACTATGGACTTTATTAACTGTCCTGTTACAAGGGGGCTATACTGCCAGGACGTATCTGATAGAATTCATACATAATTCGGATGGTGCGAAAGGAGAACCAGCAAGCATTTAAATGGCCTATTGAAAATTGAATAAGAAAAGGGGATAAACCTATGAAGCCAGGAAAGAAAATGCTTGCTGCTATCTTTATCACTATAGCAGTTTTTATTTATATTGCAGTTTTTGGAATCGGAAGCGCTGTCAAAGGTGTTTTTGACATGCGTTACGGTATTGATATCCGCGGAGGTGTGGAAGCTGTTTTTGAACCTCAGGGACTTAACCGGAAGCCTACCGCAAAGGAACTGGAGTCTGCCAGAGAGGTCATTGAAACCAGGCTGGACAACCAGAATATATCAGACCGTGAAGTAACGGTGGATAAAACTGCAGGTTATATTATTGTACAGTTTCCCTGGAAATCCGGGGAGACCAGCTTTAAACCCGAGGATGCCATTGCAGAACTGGGGGAAATGGCAGAACTCACCTTTCAGGATCCTAATGGAAAAGTACTGATTCAAGGAAAGGATGTGGAAAGTGCGACGCCGGAGACGAATGTTTCAGGTGTCACAAGAGAATTCTTAGTATCCTTAAAATTCAATTCCAAGGGAGCGAAGGAATTCGAGGATGCTACCGGTAAACTTATCGGACAGAGGATGAGCATTTACATGGATAAGAATCTTATCTCCAGCCCCACCGTAGAAACAAAGATATCAGGCGGCCAGGCTGTTATTACAAACCTTGCAAGTTATGATGAAGCAAAGGAGCTGGCCGCTAAGATTAATGCGGGAGCACTTCCCTTCTCACTGGAAACCACCAACTTTTTGACCATAAGTCCGACGCTTGGCAGCAATGCGTTGAATATTATGGTAGCTGCCGGAATTATTGCATTCTTTGTTGTATGCACCTTTATGATAATCATGTACAAATTACCCGGTATTGCTGCCTGTATTATATTGGTATTACAGATGTTACTGCAGATGCTTGCTATCTCTATTCCTCAGTACACACTGACACTGCCGGGCATTGCCGGAATTATACTTACCCTTGGTATGGCGGTGGATGCCAATATTATCATTTCGGAACGTATTTCGGATGAATTAAGAAAAGGAATGCCTGTCAGAGGAGCCATTGTATACGGCTATAAACATGCTTTCTCCTCTGTTTTGGATGGAAATGTTACAACCGCTATTGTTGCCGTCATCCTGATGATCTTTGGATCCGGTTCCATGTTAAGCTTTGGCTATACCCTCCTGATCGGCATGATTGTAAATATCTTAGTGGGCGTGACTCTGTCAAAGCACCTCCTGTTGTCCCTGGTCGAATATGACAAGTGGCGTGACCGGAAATGGTTCCGTATCAGAAAAGAGAAAAAGACAATTCCCTTTTACCAGAAAAAATATATATTTGCCATTATTTCAGGTGTAATTATACTCTCCGGTATCATTGGCTGCTTCGCAAAGGGTGTAAAATTAGATACTCAGTTTACCGGAGGTGCTGTTTTGACCTATTCCGTATCAGGAAGTGCCGATACCGGTAAAATCCAGGAGTCCATTCAAAAAGAAACCAACAGACCGGTTACGGTACAGATTAAGGAAGAAAATCTCACCGGCCTTAAGCGGTTATCCGTAACTCTTGCAGGAAACGCCGGAATGTCCCCGGATGACCAGAAAGCTATCACAAACGCCATTAATGGTACCTCCGATAAGCTTAATGCAAAACTGTCCCAAACTTTTGTTGTGGAACCCTATATAGGAGCAAAAGCACTTAAGAATGCAGGTCTTGCTATTGTTCTCTCCTCTGCCTTTATCTTGGTTTATGTATGGATAAGATTCTCCGCACTATCGGGTCTGCCTGCCGGAGTAACAGCATTGATTGCTTTAATACATGACGCCTTTGTGGTCTTTTTTGCCTTTGTACTATTTGGAATTCCACTAAATGATGCCTTTGTGGCAGTAGTTCTGACAGTAATCGGATATTCCATGAACGATACCATCGTAATTTATGACAGAATCCGTGAGAACCGTAAAAAATCTGTTAAAACATCAGTAGTGGAATTGGTTAATGAAAGCACGACACAGACCCTTGGCAGGTCTATCAATACCTCCTCTACTACCGGTATTTGTGTCCTTATCATATTGATTGCCTCATTGGTATTCCATATTGACTCAATCATGGAGTTCTCACTGCCTATGTTTTTTGGTATCGTTACCGGCTGCTACTCTTCCATCTGTGTAGCAGGCACTCTTTGGGCAATGTGGGAGAAACGAAAAGAAAAAGAAACAGATAACATCTCTGCTCCTTCGTTAGCCAAAAACAGGAAATAATTCGTATTAAACCATAATGATATGCTCTCTCTTAATAAACAAATTTTATCATTTGTTTAAGAGGGGGCATATCATTTTTAAGAACAATTTTTTCAATGCTTCTGCCGCTTTTATGGAATTAAGCGGATAAATTGGGGAAGACAATCTTAATATACCGCTCACTTCCATAAGCGGATTATATATTTTATGGAGTGAAATCGAAAGCAGTTATAATTGACAGAGAAATTTCACAAGCTTATAATACAAAGATGTGTAAAAACCTTAAAGGAGATTAAATAATGTCATTTTCTACCATTCTCTACCACGAAATCAGAAAAGTTTCAGATTTCGACCCTTCCCGCCCTTCTCCCATTGAGGTGGAACAGGACTATAACGATGCCCTTCCCTCTGTATTATTTGTAACCTTCGAGAGCTTTAAGGAGCAGATGAAATATCTTAAAGAGCAGGAATTTCATACCCTATCCTTAAAGGAAGTCAGGGATTATTATTACGAAGGTAAATCTCTTCCCGAAAAAAGTATCCTTATCACCTTTGACGACTGTTACCAGGCTTTAAAGTATTATGCTTACCCTATTCTTAAGGAATATGGTTTCCACGCTGCTGTCTTTACCGTAACGGGCTGGTTGAAGAAGGAACCGGAAGTATTTCAGACTGACAAGTCCCTTTGCCTTGCGGCAAAGGAACTGACTGCAATGGAGGATGTCTTTGAGTATGCAAACCACACCCACCATTTCCATACCAGAAGTGACCTTAAGACGAGCCGAATCATGACTGAGTCAGACGAGGCTTTTGCCGCTGACCTGGCAGTTTGCAGCAGTTACACATATATCTCTGCAAAGGATGCTTTTGCTTATCCATTTGGATTATTCGAAGAAAGGAATGTAAGCTTGCTTTACAGGGAAGACTTTAAGTTAGCCTTTACCTGCATTAACGGAAAGAATGATAAAACTACTCCTCCCCTTCTGCTAAAGCGCAACGTCATTCCCTATTCTGCCGATTTGGAGGCCTTTAAAGCTATAGCAGTAAACTAGATAAGGTAATAAACGATATAAACACTTCTACAAAACAAAAGTAAAATAAGAAACAGAAAGAGGTTCCTATGAAAATATTTAGAAGACAAGCTCTATTAACCATGCTCCTGTCAATACTTCTGACATCATCCCTATTACTGACCGCCTGCCAGAGTACCAAAAACGGGGATGAAAGCAAAAACGCAGCTCCTTCCGGTACCAATACCGATTCCACCGATACTAAAGCCACCGAAAAACCTTCAGAGAACACTGCGACTCCAACCCCTGAAGCTCTGGGTTCTCTGACCTTTGGTATCCTGCCGGCAGAATCTGCTATTCCGATAATTTTAGCAAAAGAAAAAGGGTTTTTTGAAGCAGAAGGTCTTTCTGTGACAATTCAATCCTTCTCTGCTCCTACTGACCGTAACGTAGCCGTTCAGGCAAAGGAATTAGATGGGGTTATCGGTGATGTTATGACAGAGGCTGCTTTTTATGAGAATGGCCTGAAGCTTAAGATTACTTCCGATATCAATGAGGACTTTAAGATTCTTTCCTCACCTGGTTCCGGTATTACTGATATGAAAGGTTTAAAAGGCAAAAAAGTCAGCCTTGTAAAAAACTTTATTCTGGAATATATTATGGATAAATTTGCAGAAGAAAATGATTTTACTTATGATATCGTTGAAATTCCTTCCTTCTCCGGCCGTTCCGAAGCACTTATGTCAAATCAGATAGACGGTGTGGTATTTACCGAACCCCAGGCAAGTATGCTGGTAGCACAGGGAGCTCATCTTCTTGGAAGTTCCAAGGAAGCCGGTATTAAAGGCGGTACTCTCTTATTTACAGAAGAAGCTATCTCTGAAAAACCTGATAGCATCAGAGCTTTCTATAGGGCTTACAACAAAGCAGTGGAATATATGAATACTACAAAATCTTCAGAATTTGTTTCCATCCTAACTAATTATCAGTTTCCGGAGGCAATCGGCACCTATCTCGATAATTTAAAGAAAGCCTATCAACCGGCAGGAGTCATTAAGCAGGAACAATTTGATGATATTATTAAATGGTCAAAAAATAAAGGACAGATTACAAAAGAATATACCTATGAGGATTTAACTGATTTTTCATTCCTTCCTCAATAACTCTGTTTATCAGACCAGGGTACAAAGGTTTTCTCCAGAAAGTCCAATAAGATAAAAAGCAGAATTCCAAGAAGTCCAAGTGCTAAGATTCCACAGAACATTTCTTTGTAATTCATCTTCGTCCAGGCACTAAGGATAAAGTAACCTATTCCATACTTTGTAGCATAGTTTTCTGCAAAGAATAAGGAAGCTAGGGATATACCAAGGCTAATACGAAGGCTTGAAAAGATATAAGGCAATATGGCAGGCATTATCAGATAACGCAGGGTATCAGAAAGCGTTGCCTGATAGCCTGCCATTGCTTTGTAATAAAGCTTTGGTATCTGATCAGCACCGTCTCTGATTGAAAGTATAATCTGAAACACAATAATCCATATAACAAGCAGAATCTTTGATAAATTCCCAAGACCGAACAGCAGCATAAATACCGGTAAAAATGCTACCTTTGGGATTGGGTAGATAAAATATACAAAAGGGGAAAATAGCTTTCTTAACCGGCTAGAAGTACTTAAGGCAATGCCTGCCGGTATCCCTAAACATAAAGATATCAGAATTGCAGCACCTACCCTTAACAGACTTCCGGCCAAATGATAACCAAGTTTTCCCCATACTTTAGGCAGGTATAAAAAAGTCAGATAAGGTGAGGGAATTGTATGGTTCTTTAAGGTAAGGTACAAAATTTCCCAGAGCAGTAAGAAACTAAGCAGTCCCCATAATAATTCCATGACTCTGCTTTTTCGTTGTTTTGACTTTTCTTTTTGCTGTTTTGATTTTTCTTTTTGCTGTTTTGACTTTTCTTGTCGTCGTTTATTACTGTTCTCATTTTTATTTTCGGACATTTTGTCTGCGGATTCTCTCATCATTACTGTATCCTCAATTCTTACCATCTCCAACTTATTTTATCGTAAGCTCTGGCATCTATCTCATAGTTTAAGATTCTAATTTCTATCTTCTTACTCCTGTCATCCAGTGTTAGTCTTCTAACTTCGTTTCTGTCCTTGGCATCAAAATACGCTGCTGCTTCATCTATCCCTTTTCCTCTAAGAGTTCTTTAAACCGGATACACTGTTCATAAAAGGCAAGACTCTTCCGGCCTTCCTTCCGATAGTAACAGGGATTATCAAGTTCATACAGGGAGCCTCCATTTTGTAATATTAGAATCTTTTCTCCTAACAGCAGAGCTTCCTCCATGTCATGAGTAACAAATAGAAGGGTGGCTCCCAGCTTTTCCTGTTGCTTTCGGATAAGCTCCTGGATACTTTCCTTGGTTATAGAATCAAGTGAAGAGGTAGGTTCATCCATTAATAACAGATCCGGCTGACCGATTAACCCTCTGGCAAGTGCTGTTCTTTGCCTTTCCCCGCCGCTTAATTGATCCGGATATTTATCTTTCAATTCCAGAAGTCCAAGCTCAGCTAACAGGCTGTCTACTTTTTCCGGTATATTAGGCTTCTTCGTAATGTCATTTTTGTTCGATAGCTTTAGAGCCATGGAAACTGCCTGTCCCACTGTCTGCCAGGGGAATAGGGCAAGTTCCTGAAACATGAATGATGTTTCTTTTCTGGTACCGATTATTTTCTTAGAATTTATCTGGATACTGCCTTCCCTTGGTTTCATGAACCCTGCAATCAGATTCAAAAGCGTACTTTTACCGGTTCCTGATTTTCCGATAAGGCTGTAGGAAGCCCCTTTATATAACAAAAGGTTAAGATTTTTAATTATCTGCTTTCCCTCATAATCAAAAGATACGTTTTTGACATCTACCAGAACTTTTTTACTATCCTCCATGATAAATCCTTTCCTTCACTTCTATGTTATAAAAAAAGTGTTCTATACTCATATACTGGACAGATAAATTCCGCCCTTTTTAATGGTAGCACCTTTTGCCCCTTGTATCATACAATAAAAAGACCCGAACATTTTCAGCAGAAGGAAGGTTAAACATGTCCGCATTCATTGTTTTTATGTTAAGTATACTGCATATCGCAGTACTCAATATTATCTTAAGCTTTGATAATATCAGCGTAATCGCCTATATTGCCGGCGGCCTTAATGAACATAACCGAAAGAAAGCCTATCTGTCAGGTTTCACCTTATCCCTTGTGTTCTCTATTCTCTTTACTTCCATTATCAGCATTATTATGGAAATCAAATGGCTTCCGATCCAACCCTTAGGCGGTTTGCTATTAATGAAAATCACATATGATATGCTAAAGACTCACCCCGGTGAACCGGAGCAGGAAGGAGGAGAATATAATGTAAATAATAGCATGAAGCTGTCACGAGCTATTGTAAAACTTACCGTTATCAGTCTCTCCCTAAGCTTTGATAACATACTGGCAATTGCCGGTGCCGCAGATGGAAATATTAAAGTTATTACATTGGGACTTCTTCTTAGTTTACCATTTCTATTAATCAGCTGCCGTTTCTTTATGAAACTAATGAAACGTTACCTTATTATCCTTTATCTCTGCGGTGCTGTATTAGTTCATACCTCTCTTGAAATGATATTTTCCTATCCGCCGCTTCTAAGTCTCCTTCCGGCACATCTTCATACCATCATTTCTTCCCTGGCAGCCATAGCTTTATTAATATTTGGCTTTTATCGATTAAAAAAAAATAAAAATAATGCCGTAGAAGATATCGTATAAAAAGTTTGAGAAGCTGCAAATACTAAACCTGTAACTTGTATATTTAATACAACTGACAGTTTTTTAACTACTGATTATCGAATATCCAATCTAAATTTGAATATTCAGGAAAGAGGTTGATATGGAAAAAAACTATACTGATGGTCCTGAAATTCCTTTAGGGCTTGGTATGGCTCTGGCGCAGAATATTAATGCCATGAATTATTTTGCTGCCCTGGATGATACCGGCAAACGACAGGTTATTGACGGTACCCACAGTGTCCGTTCCAAATCGGAAATGAAGCAATATGTATCCAATCTGGCAGAGGATAATAGTTTTCGCTAAGAAACTTCTATCAGTTGAAACTCAGAGTAAATTGGGATATACTTTTAAAGGATATCCCAATTTTACTGATATAGACTTCTGTATTTTTGAAAGATATCTTTTGATCATAGCGGATTATTATACGGTATTTTTTAAATATCAACCAATGATTTTTATTTACGAAAGGAGTTAACATGGTAGAAGTATCAAACCTATATCCGGAGGATAAAAAAGAACTCTATACTTTATTAAATTCACAACTAAAAGCGCTCCTGGACAACGAGCCTGATGTCATTCCCGGTCTTGCCAATGCCTCGGCTCTTTTGATGGGTGCCTTAAAGGATATTAACTGGTCCGGTTTTTATCTTATGAAACACGGTGAACTCTTACTGGGCCCTTTCCAGGGCAGGACGGCCTGTGTACATATTGCTGTTGGCAGAGGCGTCTGCGGAACAGCTGTTTTAAAGGATGAAGTCCAACTGGTTCCTGATGTTCATGAATTCCCCGGGCACATTGCCTGCGACAGTGCCTCTCGTTCTGAAATCGTAATTCCCATCCATGACGGCAAAGACATTGCCGGTGTACTGGATATTGACAGTCCTCTTCCCGATCGCTTTGATGAAACCGATAAAGAAGGACTTACGGAGTTTGTCACAATTTTGGAAGAATACCTGGAGTGGTAAAATATAATTCATGAAGTAAGCAAATCATTTCAATTTAAATGGAACAAATATTTATGTTGTATATATTTGTTCCATTTAAATATTGTTTTAAGTTTGTTTTAAATAAGGCTTTGAATAAATCAACTTCTTAATCTATCTTAACGATTTCTCCCTGTTTCTTATAGATGCACCCTGCAGGTACAAATCCTCTTACCATGGACAAAGGATATACATGGGCTCCTTTCCCGATGACAGTACCGGGATTTAATACACTGTTACAGCCTACTTCCACATTATCTCCTAACATAGCTCCCATTTTCTTTAAGCCAGTTGCAATTTTCCCCCCCTGATACCCTATTGTAACCAGAGTTTTATCGGATTTCACATTAGAGGTTATAGAACCTGCCCCCATATGTGCTTTGTAGCCTAATACTGAATCGCCCACATAATTGTAGTGAGGTACTTGAACTTTATTAAACAGAACGACATTTTTAAGTTCTGTTGAATTGCCGACTACCGCTCCTTCTCCTACGATGGCGCTTCCTCTGATAAAGGCACAATGCCTGATTTCCGCATCTTTCCCTATAATAGCCGGCCCTCCTATGAAAGCGGTGGGTGCTACTTTAGCGGATTTGGCAACCCAGATATCTTCTCCCCTTTTTTCATATTCCTCTTTATCCAGCTGCTCACCAAAGGAGCGAATAAAATCTCCGATGTTATGAAGCACTTCCCATGGATACTTAACCCCCTCAAACAGTTTAGCAGCTATGGTCTGGCTTAAATCAAAGTTATCTTTTATTCCAAGTTCCTCGTACATCTTGCTCTCCTTTCCAATCCTTATTCATTATAATAACTAATAGCTATTTTTTCTTATAAAAAGCTGAAATGCTGTCAAAATACTGTTTTAGATTATATTGGTTCTCCAATCCCTTTACTCCGTTTGTCATACGGCCCACAAAGCCTTCCAGTTTCCCCATATATTCCTCTTCCGTAATCTGACCTTCCGAAACCATCGTAAGTCCTTTTTCCCAGCTGGCAGTGAGTTCTGCATTCAACAGGGATTTAATCGATGAATTGACTACATCATATATCATTTCCCCTAAGATGCTTGGCGTTATTATCTGCGTTTTTTTATTTAACATCAGGTAATCAATCTTTACAAGTTTATTCAGAATTTCCGCCCTGGTAGCACTGGTTCCAATGCCACTGCCCTTAATCTGTGCTCTTAATTCTTCATCTTCTATCAACTGACCTGCATTTTCCATGGCAAGAATCATAGAACCGGAATTATACCTCTTTGGAGGAGCGGTTTCACCTTCCTTAATAGACATGGCCTTTACAGGAAGAAGCATACCTTTCTTTAAGTTCTTAACTACCTCTAAAAAGCTGCTGTCAACGCTCTCTTCTTCCTCCTCTTTGCCCTCTTTGTTCTGACTATTTGCTTCAATGGAAGCCTCTTTTCTCTTATCAAAGGAATTGGTAACGACCTTTAGATAACCTTCATCTAAGAGAACCCTAAAAGAAGTAAAGAAGCTTTCTGTTTTCTGCTTTGTAGTCAGGCTGATTTTCTGATAAACTGCAGGAGGGTAAAAAATACTTAAGAACCTTCTGGCAATTATCTCATAAACCTTAACGGCGGTAGGTGAAAGTGAACCAAGAGCTTGAAACCCTTGTCCTGTAGGGATAATCGCATAGTGATCCGTTATCTGCTTGTCATTTACATACCTGGTTTTTGCAATATTCTGATAACTCTTTTTGTCCATGACCTCTGAGGCATAGTCTCTAACTGTAACAAAATTCCTTAAGCCTCCGATATTCTTATGGATTTCCTTGGCTACTGCCGTGGATAACACTCTGGCATCGGTTCTAGGGTAAGTGACCAGTTTCTTTTCATAAAGCTCCTGGGTAATCTTAAGGGTTTCATCAGGGCTTATCTTAAAGATTCTGGAGCATTCGTTCTGGAGCTCTGCGAGATTAAATAATAAGGGGGGATTCTTATTTTCTTTTTTCTTTTCCAGATTTGTAATCTCTGCGAAAAGATTCTCCTCCGCCTTCATCATATCGCTGTATGAATTCTTTCCATTTTCCTGCTTTTCGATAAATACAGGTTCTCTGTCGATTAGTTCTTCAATCAGCTTCTCAGCACTAATTCGTTCACTGAAACCATTCTCCTTATATAATAAGGGAGAATTATAATATTTAGAACCTTCCACCGCCCTGAATTCCCCGTCAAAGGTTCTGCCGGAGGCTTCCAGGGTATTCAATACTCTATAAAAGGGAGTTTTCACAAAGTCCCTGATTTCTCTCTCTCTGCGTACTACCATTCCAAGAACGCAAGTCATAACCCTGCCCACGGAGATAGCAGCTCGTTTCTCTCCCTTAAGATAATTTGTGACACTCTGTCCATATTTTAAGGTAAGCACTCTGGAAAAATTAATTCCCATTAGATAATCTTCCTTTGCCCTTAAGTACGCAGCAGAAGCCAGATTATCATAGGCAGTTAAAGGCTTGGCCTCTCTGATGCCGCGAAGAATCTCTTCCTCGGTCTGAGAATCGATCCAGACCCTTCTTCTTGCTTTATTTCCCGGTACCTTTGCCATCTGGTCCACCAAACGGTATATGTATTCTCCTTCTCTTCCGGAGTCAGTGCAGACATAGATACAGCCCACATCCTCCCTATTAAGCAAGCCTTTTACTACTGCAAATTGCTTACTGACAGAAGGAATAACCTCATAACGGTATTCTTTTGGCATAAAGGGGATAGTTTCCAGGCTCCAGCGTTTGAGGGCTGCATCATAGGTTTCAGGATAGCTCATCGTTACAAGATGACCAACGCACCAGGTAACATAGGAGTTCTCTGACTCCATGTAGCCGTCTCTTTTCTTAAAGTCTTCCTTCAAGGCCTTGGCAAATTCCTGGGCAACACTGGGCTTTTCTGATATATATAAATTCTTAGACATGTATATTCCAACTTTCTATCGGGTTCAAACTCACCTACTTATCATAGCATATTTTTTACTTTATGAAAAGAAGGTCTTGCAACCCATGAATTTGTTGCACAGTAAGCAGTAAACCAATGGCTCTTCCGATAAATATAAACAAAAAAAGACTGCTACAAAATGAGGTGTTGAACTAAGGCCTTTACCGGCAGATTAACCGACAGCCTTAAACTACATTTTGTAACAGCCTTTTTATTAACTGGTAACCCTTTTATTTATTACTTAATGCATAGGCAGCGGCATCTTCTCCTCCTAAACGGCCCGAAGTAAAGGAATAGCCAATACCCACACCATTTCCCACATAAGTATCATTAAAGAGTACTCCCTCTGACTCCAGTCCAACCGCATAAAGGCCTTTGATTGGTGCTCTGTCGTCATTTAAAACTTTAAATTGAGTATTAACCAGAAGACCTCCCACAGAACCCAGATTGTTGACCTGGGCTACAATTGCATAAAAAGGTCCTTCTTCGCCCATGGGCAACAGGTATTTTTTTGCTTTGCCAAATTCCGTGTCCACACCTGTCTTGGTGGCTTTCGTATAATTCTCAAAAGCTTCCTTAAAGGTTTCAGCATCCATTCCTGCATTCTTAGCCAGCTCTTCAATGGTGTTACCTTTGTATCCGTCACCGTTGGCAACCATGGAGTCCATAACCTTTTCTACATCTTTCCAGGGATTATCAAGTGTGAACTGCTTCGCAAAATCCGCATAAAATTCCGGTGGCATTCCCGGCAGCGCAGGTGCATTGACTCCACTCATACCCTTCTTCGCCAGCAGTTCCAGCTGAGACTTCGAAACAATTACCATATGATAAGCTCCGTTGAAGGCACTGGTATTGGCAGCAGCCACTGCTGTCAGAGTAGCAGCTTCATCTCTGAATCTGGCTCCTGAAGGTCCTACATTCATAAAGTTCGGCAGATACGCTAACATAAGGGGATAACTTGCTTCAAAAGAAGAGTATTCCTTCTTTAAGTTCGCTGTTGCTTTTGCTAACGTCTGATGGAGCATCTGTCCGCCGATATTGTCCGGCACCTTTGCCCCCACAGCCCAGGCCATTTTAAGGCCCTCGCCCACATTCTGCCCAAGACCGCCGTTAATCCCTTCAAATCCAAACAGTTCTTTTACCATTTCTTTGTTTCCTGCATATCCTCCGGTCGCCATAACAACGCTTCTTGCAGTGATGTTTACCACAGTTCCATCAGCCTTTTGGGCACTAACGCCAATCACATCCCCTGAAGCATTGGTTAAGAGTTTTTTGCCTGTGGTTTCCGTAAGTACCTGACCGCCGCCCTTTACTACAGAAGCCTCCAGCATACTGCGCAGAATCTTCTGGCGTGTATCATAAGCAGGCAGCATATGAAGCTGTTCACCGCCAAAATTAATAAAGGTGGTTTGATAGCCTTTCTTAGCCAGCCAGTCATAGGTTTCTCCGGATTTTGTCACATACTGCCTAATAGCAGCGGCATCCACTCTCCAGTGGTTATTAACAATCCAGTCAGCGATTTCCTTCTCTACCTCAACCTTCAAACCGGAATCAAGGGCAGCGGAGGAATTATAGAATTTTCCTGCCCAGGATAAATTACTGGCACCACCGATTACGGCAGTTTTTTCTATAATAATAACCTTTGCGCCTTTGTCTGCTGCCGACACCGCCGCAGAAACACCGGAAGCTCCTGCTCCTATTACCACAACATCTGCGGTAAGCTCTTCTTTCTTACCCTCACCTTCTTTTGCTATTTCCTTATCCTTTAGCAATTCTACATTTCCTCCGGCCTGCTTTACCGCATCTTCAATTGCAGCCAGCACTCCATTACTGGATTCAGTAGCACCGGAGACAGCATCCACATCCAGACTCTGTCCCTTCAGCACCTTATCCTTAATACTGTTAATCGCCTCATCCCCCAGACCTTCTGTTTCTGTTTGATTTATAACCTTAATGTCTGTGATTTCTGTATCGTTAAAGGTTACCTCCACTTCAATCTGGCCGTCTTTCCCTTCCGCTTTCCCGGTATAGGTTCCTGTTTTATAGGAAACACCTTCAGAAGGTTTAACAGCTTCTGTTACTTTTGTATTATCTGTTTTATCCTTACCTTCATTCTTCTTGTCACTCTGGTCTTTTTTATTGCATCCGCTAAAAAGCAATAGCAATATGCAAACCATGAATAAAATAACATATTTCCTTTTTTTCATACTTTCTCTCCTTCATTTATGATATAGCGCCTTATTATGCACTCCTATCATAAACTCTGGTGTAACACCAATGTCAATAGTTTGTTATTTAACAAACTATTGAATATGTGATTTACACTGGTATGTTTACTTCCAGATAAGTATTCCGTTCTGCCACAGAGTTTTCCGACAAAACAATTTTACCAAATATATCACCTTTTATTTCATAGCCTGCAGCTTTCACATAGTCAAACATAAAGCTGATAGAATCACTGGTTATGTAATCACTGGAGCTTACAATGAGAGAAGATATACAGCTGACAGGCGGAAGGTATTCCATCCTCTCCAGGTTTTTTAACTTCAACTCTTTCGCCTCTTCTTCATATACTGCAAGTCCCCAGTTATAATTAAAATGTCTATTACCGCTTATTATTTCTCCTTTGGGAATCTGAAAGGAAAAGAAAACAAAGGGGAGAAACTTCATCCATTCCTCTACAATTACGGCAAGTGAAGCATCTTTTACAAGGCTGTTCTTTTCCGTTTGACTGATACGAAATACACCAGGAAGATTTCTAAGCCTGCATTGCTTCACTCTTTTGTCCAACTCACTATATTCTGTTGTTATATCAGTAAGTTTCTCAAGGAGCAGCATCTTCCTTCTTATCTCCTCATCAAGCTCTGCTCTTTTCCTTTGAACCTTACTAATTATATCTTCGGGTTCTGCCCTGCTGGTTAAATAAGCCGCTTCCTGCATTGAAAATTCAAGACTCCGATACCATCGGCTCATTAACATGTCTCTGGCATCAAAATCATCAAAGCACCGGTAACCGTTTCTCTTGTCTTTTGCCGGGTTTATGATTCCATACTTTTCATACAAGCGTAAGGTGTCAACAGTTACTCCTAACAATTCAGCAAATTCTCTTATGGAATATTTCATAAAAATCCCTCTTCTTCAAATCTTAAATAATCTTTATAAGTATACCTGCAACCTGCCTCCTTGTCCACTGCTGCAGATGCATTTAATATTTCAAATACATAATAAACAGTATTCCTGTCCAAAAAACTGCCTGGGAAGCACCATGTACCCTCCCAGGCAGTTTTATGATTTTATTTGTTTGTGCTCATAACTTTTCTTCCGTATTTAAGCAGTCTCAGAGAATCATTCCAACGACCCTGGCTGGAAGAATTCATAATAACAGACAATACCAAGCCTTTATCAGTCTGTGCTGCCGATATCAAGCACCTTCCGGCAAGACTGGTGGTACCGGTCTTTAAACCGATAACATGGGATTCATACCAGACACTGTCCTTGTTGATAAGAGCATTGGTATTCCATAAAGGCAATGTCCTTCCGTTAGCCATCTTGATCGTAGTTGTTCTTTCCTTTACTATCTTAGTAATCGTTTTGCTCTTTAGTGCCTGCAAACCAATACGCCCCATATCATAGGCTGTGGAGTACTGCCCGATTGCATCATAGCCGTCAGGAGATATAAAACAGGAGTTCTCAGCACCTAAATCTCTGGCTTTATCATTCATCAGACGGGTAAATTCTCTGATAGCTGACATTGCATCCGCTTTATTATCCTTTAGCTCTTTTCTTCCTACATGAACCGCCAGTGCGTAAGCCGCATCATTACCGGAGGGTAACAGCATAGCTTCGAGAAGATTATAGACTTTTAACTTATCCCCTGCTCTTAACCCTGCCCTGGAAGAATCATACGGGATTAAATTAACCTCGTTTCCTATCTTCACCACCTCGCTGGTCTTACACCAGTCCAGTACAACCAGCGCTGTAAGAATCTTTGCTGTACTGGCCGGAAAGATAGGCTCCAGTGCATTCTTATGATACAAAACCTTTCCGGTCTTTGCATCAATCAGAAGAGCCGCTTTGGCATCAACGGAAATTTCCGGGTTTCTTACGGACAGGGCTTTTTCTACCTGTCTGCTGCATTTCATCTCCGGAATATAAGACATATAATCTACAGAACTGCCGTCTGAAATTAAAGGCAGTGTATCATCCGCTTTTGCATAGACAGCTTGGACACCGTAAAGATTCTGGCTTATCAGCGGTACTGCATAGAAAAGGTTATGAACAAAAACAGTAATACATAATAAGGATATAATAAGGTTAATATTTTTTTTCATTACAAGCTCCTGTTAGCAGCTTATGCCCATTTTTTTGTGACCAATATTAATATTAACCAAAATATCTTAAATTATTAATTATCTAAAATTTTGAAGACTTAATTTAAGTTTAGAAGTCATTTGCATAAATCAATGTTTACATTTGACACATGTAATAAAATGTTATATGATTATATTAAAAGAAAGAGGAGGTTTTTATGAAGCATAAAGCGACCGTTCAAGATATAGCAGATGCTTTAAATATTTCCCGTAATACAGTCTCAAAAGCTATTAACGGAACTGGGACTGTTTCCAATGACACGAAACTAAAAATTTTTAATAAGGCAGCTGAACTTGGTTACAAGCAGTTTTCAATGTTGAATCAAAACCTTACTGATAATATAATACCCGGGCCAAACTATGAAATCGCCTTATTCAGCCATTCCGTATTAAGCACTTCTCATTTTAGTTCACCATTATTGCACACATTTCAAGAACATATAAGCGGACTGGGATATCGATTATCCATGTACACTATCCGGGATGACTTTATGTTTCAATGTGAGCTTCCTGCTAATTTTAATTATGAGTCTACAAAGGGCATTATTGTAATTGAAATGTTTAATGAAAAATATACGGAATTTTTATGTAATTTGGAGATTCCTACTTTATTTATCGATACCTATGCAAACACAAAGGGTGAATTATTAAAATCTGATATCATGTATATGGAAAACTGTAACTGCTCTTATCAGATGACACTTTCCCTCGTTGCAGATGGCTTTCAAAAAATAGGATTTGTAGGTGATTACCTCCACTGTCATTCCTTTTATGAGCGCTGGCAAGGTTACCGCCGTGCCATGCAGGATTCATCCTTAGACAACTATAAGAATTATTGCATATTAGAGAATGACAATCTGCCCTATTACAATCTAGAGTTATTAGCATCCAAAATAAAAGCACTGCCATGCTTGCCGGAAGCCTTTGTCTGTGCAAATGACTACATTGCAATAGATGTTATAAGAGCCTTAAAATCCATGAATCTTACCATTCCTGATGATATCAGAATATGCGGTTTTGACAACTCTACAGAATCGAGAATTATAGAACCTCCTCTTACCACAGCTAATATCCCCGGTGATTCCATGGGGCATTTTGCGGCAGAAATTCTATTATCAAGAATACAGCATCCGGAACTATCCTATAGGACAGTCTATGTTCAGACACAGATCATTAACAGGCTTTCCACACAGAAATAAGCAGATACAATAGGCTGAAATTTATTAACATTAGTATAACTAAAAATATCCTTGAATTTATTAACATTAATATAACTAAAAATATCCTTGAATTTCAATTCTTTATCCTTCCGGAAATGGGATTAAAATTCAAGGAGATATAGGAGATACTTTTATTAATCTATCTCTTTATTGAGCTGTTAGATTCATGGGAAGAGCTCTTACTGATCAGAGTTTGAATTTCATCTTCCGAGGGCATTACAGACAGTGCACCCTTTCTGGTCGTAATAATTGATGCCCCTGCATTGGCAAAGGTCAGCATTTTTTTTAGCTTATCTTCTGTTAAGTCCCTAAGTCCCCATTGTAATATATGATGCAGAATACATCCGCCAAAAGTATCGCCGGCACCAGTTGTTTCAATTGTTCTATCCTGGATAATTGCCTTTTCTTCAACCCTGAATTCCTTATAATATGCTCTGCTTCCATCCCTTCCCATAGTCAGAAGTATCAAGGGAATTTCATATTTTCTTCGTAATATCTCTATACCTTTATCATAGTCTTTTTCATCTGTAAGCCATTGTATCTCATTGTCCGAAATTTTTAGGATATCACATTGCTCTAAACCGTATTCTGTCTGCTTTTTTGCAATGTCCATGTTTTCCCAAAGAGGAGGCCGTAAATTTGGATCAAAAGATATCAGGCAATTACTTTCTTTTGCTATTCTTAATGCTTTTTTTGTGGCTTTCCGGTTCTCCTCATGAGTCATGGAAAGCGTACCAAAATGAAAAATTCTTGCGCCTTTTATGGTATCTTCCGGTATTTCTTCTTCCGTCAGCATCATATCCGCACCTGGATTCCGGTAAAAGGTGAAATCTCTGTCACCATCAGATAAGGTGTGGACAAAAGCCAAAGTAGTTGGTACTTCTTTGTCTTCATAAAGCCAAGTAGTATTTATACCCAAACCGGAAACTCTGTCAATTAACATTTTACCGAATCTATCGTTTCCCACTTTTCCTATAAAGGCAGTTTTATTTCCTAGTTTTGTTAGCTGCGCCAATAAATTACAAGGTGCTCCTCCGGGATTTGCTTCCAAGATGGGATTCCCCTGGGCGCTGTCTCCACATTCCGTAAAATCAATTAATAACTCTCCTAAGGCTGCAATATCAATATATTTGCTCATCTTTCTTCATCCTTACTATTGTCTGAAATTATTTGTATACTTTAATATCCTTAAGTGTCACATTTGAATTATCACTGAAAAAACCCCACTGTTCATTATTAGCAGAATACATCCTTGCAGTTAATGCAATTTCATTATTTAAATATATTGCAGCAACTGTATTATCGATTAAGATTGTAAACCCAACCTCATCGCCATCTTTGAAATCATATCTGACTTTTGACTGAGGCTCCTCCCCTGAAAGGATATCTGTAGGTTTATTAAAAAATCCTACATAACCCTCTTGCTTATTCAATACGAAATTTAATGTACCAATATTATTTAGACCTAAGTTAAAGGCAAATCCAAAGATGTTTGTCTTGTCATTTAATTTTAAAATTCCTGTTATCTTAGTACTTTTATCTATTTTAGGAAAGGAGGCGTATTCATGACCTAAACCTGAAAAGTGAAGTTCCCTGTTTTCTTTTTTAACAGAATCCGATATGTACGAGGCTATCACATTCCTATCATGGTTCATTGCCTTCGTAACGCTTTGAACCGGAATTATATTTAGTAAACCATTTTTCTGCTGCACTACCTGGTGAGTTACCAGATTTCCTGCCCAATTATAATTATTTTGATCTTGATGACCATCCTTGGTGGCATTCCAGCCTATTAAATACATTTTATCCTCTGCTTTTTCCAGCCTTCCCGCATAAAATCCGCTGCCGTCAAAAGAATCCCTTTCCGGTTTCTCAAAGGGACCCTCAGGTGATTTCGCAATTCTGTAATGAACGATTCTGTCCGGCCATTGATCTGAAAATGTCAGATACCAGTAACCCTTCCATTCCATTAACGTAGGACATTCCATATTAGCATCTGAGCCCATATCATTTTCAAAAAGTACCTTTTCATTACTCCAATGGATTAAATCGACAGATTTATAAAGTACTATCACACCCATATTGTTTTTTCTTGTTGTAACCAGCATCCAATATTTTTGTTCTTCTTTGTTAAAAAAAACATAAGGATCCCGAAAGTCATCGGAGGAATACTCTTTATCTGCATAAAAAGTATCTTTTTCATGCTTGTCCCAGTTTTGCAGATCTGTGCTGGTAGCATGCATAATTGCTTCCTTCGGGGAGTATGTATCATTGTGCCCCGTATAGAAGGCATGATACAATCCCTGTTTATCCTTCACTACAGAGCCTGTTCCCAAAGCAATATCCTGCTTTGTAATATCTTCCCCATAGGGTATGACATCACCCAAAAACTCATATTTACAAAAATCAGTTGTAATATAACGAGCCCATGGATGATATCCCTGGCTTCCGGTCCTTTGATCATCGAGGAAAAATATATTCATTTTTTCCCCATCATAATAAGGCATAGGATCCCCCACAAATCCATTATCTGGTAACGGAAATATGGACACCTCTTCTATCTGTTCTTCCTTACCTTCAGGAGAATTCACCTTATTATCAGCCACAATCCTATCTGCATTCATCTTTGTGCACCCTGCTGCTATAAAAGCTAAACCAATTATCAATAAAATGCCTGCCTTTTTCATCAGCCCTCTCCCTCATACAGCATAATTACTGCACTATAATATCATATTTCTCAATATTCAATTGCACTTTTCCATCTGTTATAAAATCAATACCATCAAAATCTAAATTGGTATAAATCAGAGAACTCATGGTATATTTTCCCTCGTCAATAAACATTTCAACGGTGTACTTATCCATTAATATCCTTATTTCCATTTCATCGTGGAAGGAATCAATTTTCATTTTTCTGATACATACCACATCTTTATGAAGCCCTGAATAGGTCCTGTCAAAGGTTATAGTATCTTCCATAGGTTCATAAGTCACATTTGTATACTTTCCTTCTCCGCAGGCAAGTTTCATTTCAAAGTAACTGCACTCTGCTTTTTCAAGCTTTAATATTAAATCAATTTGTCTTCCCTTTATCAGCTGTATGTAAGAATTTCCTGCTTCCACCGTAAGAGTTTTCGTAAATTGATTCTGCCTGTAGGCTTCTACTTCCCTTACAGGATATTGATACAACCTGTCATTTCTTAAACTTAGTACCCGGGGAATACTCATAATACCTGACCATTCGAACCCTTCCGGCGTAATATAATTATCCCAGGACTGCATCCAGCCAATCATAATTCTTCTGCCGTCAGCAGCTTTCAGAGTTTGAGGTGCATAAAAATCTAAACCGTAATCTATGGTATGAATTCTTTTTCTGATTAATCTGCTATTTGCATCCACTGTTCCGATGACACATATAGTACCGTTACCATTATGAAATTCCAGCTCTTCTGCTTCCATAAACTGAGGAGATGTAATAAGTATATCTTGCCCATCCAATTCAAATAAATCAGGGCATTCCCACATTGCTCCGTAACGCTTATTTGATTGATCAAGACTGTTTACATATTCCCATTTTTTTAGATCCTTTGATTTGAAAATAACAACCTGACCATCATTCTCTTGATTTTTACTTCCTATAACGGCATAATATATACCGTCTTTCATCCAAAGCTTTGGATCTCTGAAATCATGTGAGCTGCAGCCTTCCGGCAACATCTGTCCGGTGATAACAGGGTTTTGTTCTAATTTTGTATAATTTACGCCGTCTCCAATTGCTATACATTGTACTTGGCAATCCTCATATACTCCTGTGTACATAAGGATATGTTCTCCTTTATTTTCAATGGCGCTGCCGGAGAAGCATCCATTTTTGTCATAACTCATATCCGGTGCCAGAGCGACAGGCATTCTCTCCCACTTAATAAAATCCTTCGTTTTCATATGTCCCCAGTGCATAGTACCACACTGAGTACTATATGGATGATATTGAAAAAAAAGATGATACTCTTCCCGATAAAGTGACCAGCCATTAGGATCATTCATCCAGCCAACCGGTGAACTGGCATGAAACTCCGGCCTATGTATGTCTTGAACCTTATCTGCCCTCTCTTCTTGATATATTTGTGCTTTTTTTAATAAATCACTCATTCACATTCCCCTTTAATTTGTTAGATACTTCTGTTTACTTTCTATAAATGGGCTGTTACAAAATAAAGCCCTGCGGAGTATGACTTTATTTTGCAACAGCCCATTTAAATCATTTCAGATTTTTTATCTCTCTTTATTTGCTTAAGTATGCATCTAAATATTTCTGTTTTATTTCAAGATACTTTTTTAAACCGAGCTGGTCTAATTTTTGTAGATAGCTATCCCATTCTTTTTCAACTCCGCCATTTAAGATCCATTCTGCTTTCTTTTGTTCCGCATATTGCTTAATTCCGGTTTCACACTGTGCTAAAGTTTCAGAATCTTCCTGTGACATAAATACATTGGGATAAACCATATCGTATTTCATATCTTTCACATAGCTCTTTACAAAATCCATTCTTTCTAAGGCATCCGGCGGGCAGGTTGTATATTTACCATAATAACTGTTTAATACAGCCAAAGGTCCGCCAACCATCTGAGCACATCTGGCTTCCCAAGGTGATACTTTCAAACTGTCAAGAGGTGTATGGGATAATGTTCCGTCATCTTTTAGAACAAAGATGTTATCTTTTCCATCTTCACTATAAGTTCCCCAGTTGTTTTGTATGGATTGGAGAGGCTCATACATAAGGTCAATCCATTTTGCAGCTAACTCCAGGTTTTTGCAATCGCTTGTAATGACAGCTCTTCCGGCCTGAAAACCGCCTTCGGCAGTACCGCTCTGTCTGGGTGCATTCGCTTCTCCGTTTGGTCCTTTCAAGGCCGGCATGGGAACATAGGAGGCAGCGGTTCCCGGAACACCAAGATTATCCCATCCGAAATATACACCGTATCTGTCCTCTTTTCCTTTTGCTACTAAGGTCGCCCAATCTTGTGTATAGGCTTCAGGGTCAATTAATCCTTTTTCCTGTAAGGTATGAAGCCATGTAATACCTTCCTTATACCCTTCATCCGCTACTGAATAAAGAACTTTATTATTTTGATCTACCATGATATGGTCCGGATTATCTCCGTAACCGAAAGCCCCTAAAATAAATCCCAAATCTTCGTTGCCGCCATTGATTCGAAAGGACATAGGGATAGAATTCGGTATCTTATTTTTGAATTCAGTAAGTACATTAACAAATTCTTCTGTTGTGGTCGGCATTTTAAGTCCTAATTGATCCAGCCAGGCTTTGTTGATGAACGGCATACCACCTATTGCCTGAATAGCTTCTTTTCCTGTTCCCAACTGCTCAATCCACGGGAAAGAATAGATATGTCCGTCCGGTGCGGTAATTAATTTACGATAGCTTGGATTGTCATCCAGCACCTTTTTCAAATTCGGCATATATTTATCAATTAAATCTTCAACAGGCACAATTAATCCTTGTGAACCATACTTCAGCAGATCTAATGTGCCCATGTCTGCATTTAATATGATGTCCGGCAGATTACTGCCCTTAGCAAGAACTAAATTTCTCTTATCAACAAATTGATCCTTAACATAACACGTCCAATCTACATTTACGTTCGTTTCCTTCTTAATTCTCTGATAGATGACTTTCTCCTCCGGATTCTGGGTAGAAGTAGCTTCTGCACTTGTTAGAATCGATAAGGTTTCTGGCTGAGCTAACGGGAATTCAATATTCTTTGACTCCTGAACCGGTTGAGCAGCCTCCTTATTTTCAGCCGCATTCTTTCCGCATGCCCCCAATGATGTAACCATTGCAAATACAGCTGCAAGTGCTACAAATTTTTGAAATCTTTTTCCCATAATTTTTCCTCCTTTAAGAATAAACTGTTCTACTGCTGTTAATCTTTCTTCCTTATAACCTTTTATGTCAAAATGATTAACCTTTGATAGAGCCTACCATAACTCCACTGTCAAAATATTTTTGAAAGAATGGATACATTATTAATAAGGGTAAGCTTGATACTACAATTGTTGAGTATTTTAATAATTCAGCCAGTTTTGACATTTCCGCTGCACTTTGGATATCAGCGACCATCCCAGGATCCGGTGTATTTTGAATTAATATTGACCTTAATACTAATTGCAGAGGCTGAAGCCAGGAATCCTCCAAATAAATCATGGCATCAAAGTAACTGTTCCACATTCCAACGAACTGCCACAAGATCAGTACAGCAATAATAGGCTTGCATACAGGCATTAATATACGATAGAAATGAAGAACATCGGAGGCACCATCTACAGAAGATGCTTCTCTTAACTCTCCGGGAACGGATTGAAAATACGTTCTTGCCAAGATGATATTCCACACATTCACTGCATTAGGTACAATGATTGCCCAAATGGTATTTACCATATGCAGCTTATTAATTAACAAATACGTAGGCATTAAGCCTCCGCCAAAAAACATGGTAATAACGAAAAATGTATTGAAAAACCTCCTGCCTGCCAGATCCAATTTAGATAGAGGATATGCTGCAAACAATGTCACACCAACTGATAGCATCGAAAAACTGACAGAATAGAGGATGGAATTAAGAAAACCTTTTCCGATCATTTTATTTTCAAGTACCCTGTGATACCCATCCAAAGACCAGTGTGCTACATTAAAGCTAATACCTTTGCTGTTTAAAACATTCGGATCCATAAAAGAAGCAATAATTACAAAGATAAGCGGAACGATAATAGCAAGCGCAAATAACCCCATCAGTAAATATCCCAACCCCAATATAATCTGATCTTTTTTCGATAGTTTCGAAAACTTTTTATTCATATTAACCCCTTCCGTGAATATCCAAATTTAAATTGAATATTCCTGAATCCATAGTTGAAAAAAATTTCGCAGGTACAATCTTACGTCCTTCTATAATCCTTCACCTTCATTAAATTGTTTTACAATTCCATTGACCATTAATAGCAATATTACATTGATAACAGAATTAAACAATCCGACTGCTGTTGAAAAACTATAATCTCCTAACTGCAGACCCAATTTGTACACATATGTTGGAATAATTTCTGAAGCAGGTATATTCATAGAAGTCTGCAACGCATACGCTTTCTCAAAGCCAAGACTCATAATGTTACCAGCCTGTAAGATAAATTGAATTACGATTATCGATTTAATAGCAGGTATGTCCACATGTCTTATTTGCCGCAGGACATCAGCACCGTCTATGATTGCGGCTTCCGTAAGTTCCTGACTTGCATTTGAAAGTGCAGCAGTATACATGATGGATGCCCATCCTGCTCCCTGCCAAATCCCGCTTGCTATATAAATTGAACGAAAAGCCTCAGGCATTGTCATAAAATTAATGCTTGTACCCAATATCTTATTAACCGGCCCGATAGGTGATAAAAATATGAATACCATTCCGCAAAGTACAATAACCGATATGAAATTAGGTGCGTATAAAACAAGCTGTATATTCTTTTTTACCTTTTTACTGTTAATACGGTTTAGTAATAGAGCTAAAATAACCGGTACCGGAAACCCCCAGAGTAATCCGTATATACTCAGCTTTAAGGTATTCAGCAGATACCCCGCAAAATCAGGTGAACTTATAAATCTGCTGAAATTTTTCACACCCACCCAATTACTTCCCCATATACCTAGTCTTGGATTATAAGCTTTAAAAGCCATTAATATTCCGCCGATTGGCAGATATTTAAATACCAATGTTAGTAAAAATGCCGGCATCATGAACACCACATATAATTGCCAGTTTTTCTTTATGTACATAAGGCTGGAACTATTTTTGCTTCTCTTTTTTCTTTTTTCCATTGCAGCTCCTTATAAATCTTTAATCTTATCACATCAGCTTTATCATGATGCAATAGTAACATTAATAGCTTCATTTGTCAACTACTAATTTTACATTATATACAATTAGTTATTTACAATGTTTGCATTTGCACACTTATTTTTGTTTTTTTTACTGAATTTAATATAATTTTGTGGATTTTTTATATAGAATTATTTCTCGACTTAACATAATATTAAAAGCATGATTACAAATGTAACACTAACTACTTTAAAGAAAGGATTTGCAATTTTTTGAGTTTTAATGTAAGAAATAATTGCAATGATAATCATATGAAAAAAAGAATTACTATTCTTGATATTGCCAATGAATTAGAAATATCAAGAAATACTGTATCAAAGGTCATAAACGGAACCGGTTCTGTTTCTGAGCAAACAAGAGAAAAGGTCATACAAAAAGCTGCTGAAATTGGATACAGACAATTTTTTGCCCCATCATCGGAACAAGAGAATACTACGACAACTCCCCTGTGTAATAAGGAAATTGCTTTGCTAACACATTCTCTAATTGGCAATTCTCATTTTTGTTCAAGCCTTTTAAACTCATTTGAAAAAAAAATCAGCAGTAAAGGATACCGCCTGTCCATTTATACAATCGGAGATACAGAAATTGATTCCTTTCTCCTGCCGGCTAATTTTAATTATGAAAATACGGACGGAATTATCTGTATTGAACTTTTTTCCCGTACATACAGCGAATTTTTATGTAAGCAGGGTATTCCGACTATTTTTGTGGACACAGCCGCTAATATTTCTGATTTGAATCTGGATTCAGATATTCTTTACATGGAAAGTCACGGAAGTGTTTATGTCATGCTGAAAGAATTAATTGAAAAAGGATACCGCAGCATATCATTTGTGGGAGACCGTTATAATTGCAATTCTTTTTATGAACGTTGGAAAGGATATTGTGACGTGCTTAACGACTATCATATTGCTGTTAATCCATCCAATTGCATTTTGGACAATGATTCAAGCCCTTATATGGATGCAGAATGGTTGAGTAAACGAATCACTGCCCTGCCACAGCTTCCGCAGGTTTTCTTTTGTGCCAATGATTTCTTAGCAATATCAACATTAAAGGCCTTAAGAAAACTAAATTATTCCGTACCGGAAGATATTTTACTTTGTGGATTTGATAATTCGATTGAGTCGCAAATTACAGAACCTGCACTCTCTACAGTAAATATTCCCAGCAAATCTATGGGATATATCGCCGCTGATATGATTTTTTCAAGAATTGAATTTCCAGATATGCCATATAGGATTACTTATATCAAAACAAATGTTATATACCGTGAATCAACCAGGTATGCAGATTCAACTTAAACAATATTAAAGAAATTTTCAAAAAAATTAGCTGTGTACTCATTATATCAATGCTGTCTCCATAAAAAATAAAAGTCGTTAGGCAACCTCCGTTAGTTGACGTTCTTACCGTTGATACATTCTCTAACGCCTTGTTGAATGTCTTATCAGGCATCAGTATCATGTCATCTTTTTGTCACCCGTCTTGGCTGATGCAATAGATGCCCTTGCGGAGGCTTTCGCAGAAACCGGCATATACAGGGAATTCTCTATGCTTGACTTTTCAATTCTACTTGCTGACAAATTATCGAAACATCATTTGGCCCATCTTAAATTTTGAATATATAATACTCATCACTCTCAGGAATAGATGGACTATCTGAAATGGTACCATCTGTCTTATTATCCAAATGTTAATATTGACCTGTCCATGCCTCCATCAGAAACAACCATTACTGCCAAAACTACCAAGCTCCACTGGAACAGAAATGGATGAAAAAAAGGCCACATCAGCCGAAACTACGTGACCTTTTATAAAGGTTATCTATTTAAATTTTTCAAAATATTCTTTAGCCGTGTTTCAGATAGTCGTGTATATCTCTTAACTGTATCAATATCCATTCCATCATTAAGCATCGCGGTGACAACTGCAATTTCTCCTCTTATCTCTCCTACTGGAATTGCTGACTTTGCCCCTTCATCTCTCCCTTCCATTCTTTCATTTGAAACACCATATTCTTTTTGTAAGTTTAACTCTAAATACCATTTCATTTCATTGGGAAGTGTTGAATCATATCTCACTATTCCTTCCCATTCTTATTCATCTTGATAGCCAATAACTATATCTCCTTCTTTAATCGTAAAATATTCAATATCAAATGTTGATAAAGCTGGCTTTTCAAAACCTAGATAGTTAAAATTACTATCTATGGATATTTTATCCATTATTTTTTGATTATCCACTATAACCTCCTTGTTAACTTCCAATTATTTTGATGGGTTTTGCTTAATGTTAAATGTGCTCTGTAAGTTCACTGCTTCCATGTCAGTTAATGCTTGTCCTCCATGGGTAATAATTGATACATGGTTTGGATTGTTAGATGTTAGTGATGGCACAACATCATAACCCTTATGTCATATATTTATCTAACTGTAGAATATTAATTTTTTCTAGTAATAAATAAGACCACAACAGCCTTAACTGTGACCTTGTATAAAATTTATTAATTTAAATTATTCTGCAGTTGGGTCAGCTGCAAACCATGTATATATCTTTTCCTTTTCAATGTTATCCATTGTTATCCATGCAATATTAATGTCAAGTTTCATTATCGAAGCATATTTTGTTAATCTTATACGTAACCTATCATTTAAATAATCATACAATATACTTGGTATATCGCCTTGTACCCCTATACTAAGTTTCATATTGTCAATCATAAAACTTAGTAACGCTAAGTCCTCACCTGGTTCGATATTTATCTTTAGAGGCAATGTGTCTTGATTTTGTAATATGCATTCTATGACAGTTTCATCATTAACCGCAATATTATCTACTACAACTTTATAACGTCCATCAACTTTATATTGTTTTCCTACATTAGGTAGTTTAATTGGTTCATAATCGAAGCTCTGTCCATTGATTAAAATGTCGACATTTCCAATATTAGTTTTTATCATATGCTCTCCTTGTAATTATTTTAAATATCTGCCTGGATTTACTGGATGTCCGTGTATATTTCCATCACTATCAACAGAAACTCTTACTCAGTTTCACCATTTTGTCCAACTACTTTACCTGTATCCCTTACTCTAGTCTCATCCGGTAACTCCGTACCATTTTGCCAAGTCTCTTGTGTTTCGTCAACACCATTTTCGCCTGTTATCCATTGAGATTTACTTGCCATATCATTTTGATGCCTTGGACATGCTTTCCTTGCTTACCTGCGTTAACTGGTGGAGTTTCTTCCATTATTTGGTAAATTACTCTTATCCGCTCCCTTGGCATTAACAACTAAATTTTATAACCTTTAAATATTCTTCTTTATTAAAACACTTAGATTGCCGGTGTTCTGTGTCGTTACATTTCCAAATCTTTCTTAAAGTATATCGCATTGCTTTCTCTTTGGGTAGTTCTGGCATACGGTATTAGGTATGATTTTTCAACATACCATATACGATATTCTCGGGCAATTTTATCTGTTTGCTCATTTTGTTTTTGATTATCACGCGGAGCATTACCTTTTTGTTTTCCAATATTGAAAAGGGCCACAACAGCCGAAGCTATGTGGCCAATATGGTTCAAATTTCCCATGTCATAAACGTGAGCGAAGAAAAGTAGATTAATTATAATATATATTTCGAAAAAAGAATAAATTATTAGTTCGTATCGCTAACTTTTCTTAAAACTTCGTATTCTATTTGCATATTCTTTCCTCTAATATATATTTCCCTGTATACCATACCACCGCTATAATTATATAGTCTAACAAGAATAACTTCATTGCCATTAATACTTCCCACCTCGACAGAAGTTATTTCTGAATCTAAGTAATCCCTATCTTCATGACAAATATAATCAATTCCTGTCAATCTTACTTCAATCTCAACTTGATCGTCAGTATTAACATCTTTAATACTACAATAATCAATGTTCAGTTCACTTAACAATTGCACTACTATTATCCTAAGTATTCCCTTTGTGTCATAATAAACTTGAGAAATATAACTGTCATGAAAAGAATTTTTTTCAAAATACTCATATATTCTCATTTGATTCTATTCCTCCATTCTTAATTCGGATATAAATGTGAAGGTTTTGAACCATCACGTACTGGATTCCCATTTTTATCAAGGTATCTGTCGTTTGGTCCTGTTGAGTCTGGATTATACCTATGATAGTGCCCTTCGCCATCCCCTTTTCCATCATACCTTACCTTTTCACCTGTCTCTGGATTCTCATATGTTTTATTCCCTGATTTATCTCTAGGGTCGGTCACATCCTTCCATCCTTGCTCAACTAATTCACTTGGGTCTTTAGGATAATCACCATCTCCATACGTTTTGTCTCCGCTCTTACCCACTTCCTCAGCATTCTGATCAGTCTTTTTCGCCTCAGCTAACAATTCATCTTCGCCTACATTAACTTTTTGAGCCGGCCATAAGAACGTAAAAACTCCTGTCAGGATGGCAGTAGCTGCTACATACGGATTAGATACTGCTACTTTTGCCACTTGTTCTTCAACAAACATTCCTCCTGTTACCGCTATCACGCCACTCGGATTAAATACAAATGAACTTTCCTGCTGCGTTTTAGGTTTGTTATTTGATCCATCAGTATTCCCCGTTCCTTTATCATCAACGGATTTCTTCGGAGGTGTTGACGTTGATTTTGTTGTATCTGTTGTTGTTTTAGTCTGGATTTTTACCGTTTCCAGTTTTTTATCTTCTGCCGTTACTTTACCCGAAAACTTCGCAACGTCCTTATCCGAATCAGCACGTATGTCTTTTCCCGGTGTTACCTTAACTTCGGTTCCATTTGCATTCGTTTTCCCTAGCGTTGCTGAGGTTATTACTATCTTATTGTCTTTTACCTCAGTCTGCACCGAACCTCCGTTGGTTGACGTTCTTACAGTCGACACATTCTCTAAGGCCTTGTTAACTGCCTTCTCAGGCATCAGTATCGTGCCATCCTTTATATCACCTGTCTTGGCAGTTGCAATAGAATCCCTTGCGGAGTCTTTTGCATAATCTGGCATATACGGGTTCTTCTCTATACTTGACAAGGTCTTAAGTGCCGTTAGTGACTGATTTCCAATGATTCCGTCTGCTTTCAGACCATAATCCTTCTGGAATTTGATGATGGCTGCTTCTGTTTTGGCACCAAAGACTCCATCCGGACTCTTGGTCCCTATATTATATCCAAGGTCCTTCAGCATTTCCTGTACCGCTACTACTCCGTCACCCTTTGCACCTTTCTTTAATACCGCATGCCCGGTCGGGTCTAAATACTGTATAGGGTCATTGTGGGCATAGGTGTATCGGTTCAGGCTCAGCGGATTATCATCTTCACCCCAGTAGCTGTCTTCCGACAGGAATCTTCCGATATAAGGGTCATAATATCTTGCCCTCAGGTAATACAGACCGGTCTCGGAATCATAGAATTCTCCCGCATACCTGATGGCGCATTCTGCTGTCTCAACCACTAATGTAGGATTTCCCCAGATATCATAGTCATAGTTATTCTGCACTTCTCCTGTTTTATCTACGGTCTGTACCACATCCCCATGTCCGTTGAACAGGAAGTAGGACGTTATGTCTCCTGCACTGATACTTGCTATGTAGTTGATGCCTTTTACATATCTTGTTCTTACCTTGTTGTTTGCATCTGTCTCAAGTATGACATTCTGTCTGTCATACAGGTAATTGGTTACTTCCTCCTTATATCCACCGGTTGATTTTTTTACGGTTTTACTTACTCTTAGATTATCACCATTATACAAGAATGCTGTTTCGGATCTTGCCCCTGTGGATATGTGTTCTGTATTTACAAGTCTGTCAAAGCCGTCAAAGGTGTTGTTTGTTCGGTCTATCAACAGGTCAGTCCCGTTCTCACTGTTCTCGTCATACACAGACCCTTTCGTCGACTGTCTCAGCTTGATATTATGGGGATGCGTCCAGCTTGCCGTATTACTCAGTTCGTTACCGTTGCCATCATAATAGTAATTGACCGTCTTACGCAGCACTTCTTTATTCGAATCATCATACATCCTCTCCACCAGCTTTTGCAGCTTACCTGCATTGGAATAGGTGTAATCCGTCTTCTTTAAGATATATTGTACATCTTTTCCCGATATGTCGTCAACAAAATCGGAAGGCTGCAGGGACTTGTAGGTTTCGTTTACTGCTATACGGTTTCCGGCGCCATCATAAGCATAAATATCAATCTTACCCGGACCGTCGACCTTTAGTATCCTACCTGCCTTGTCATAGGTATAGTTTGTAATTCCATAGTTATCGGTCTTTGTTGTCTGCCTGCCTGCCCCATCATAGGTATAGCGATAGCGTGATATTTCATCTCCGCCCGCTTTCTTATTAACTAGGGTTATGACCTTGTTGTCCTTATTGTATTCGTATACTTCTTTCACACCGCCGTCATAGGTAAGGGAGCTTCGGTTACCGTTCTCATCATATTGGTAGGTGAGCTTCCCTCCTTCAAAAGTCACGGTTTCCATACGGCTTGCTTTGTCATAGGTGTAAGCGGTGACATTTCCTGCTGCATCAATAACCTTTACTATATTTCCAATCTGATCATAGGTATAGCTTATCTGCGTTTGCCCCTTCTTCTTTATCACAGTCAGTCTGTTATTTGCATCATAGGTATAGACAGTATCCCCGCTTTCATCCGACATACCTGTTCTGTTACCTGCTGCATCATAGCTATAAGAGATACTGTCAGCCGTTTCCTCTACATTTTTCTTAAGAAGTAGCTTCCGGCTGTCATAGATGTAGTCTGTGTGGTATCCATTCCTGTCAGTCATTTGGACTACATTGCCTTCAAGGTCATACTGATACAGTGTGACTCCGCCATCTGCATCTTTCACGGATCTTAATTTGCCTAAGGCTCCATAAGTATAAGTGGTTGTCTTGCCGCGGCCATCCGTCATATAGAGCTTATTGCCTGCCAGATCATAAGTATAAGCGGTTTTTATTCCATTGGCATCTGTGACCCTGATAAGTCTTCCCGCACCGTCATACTCATATGAGGTAGGATTGCCAAGACCGTCCGTGACCTTGACTTTCTCTCCGTAATGGTTGTACTCATACCTTGTTTCATTTCCCTCACGGCTGGTTATCTTCACAAGTCTCCCAGCCAGATCATAGCTGTAAAGCTCAGGATTACCTTTTGCATCATACTCCTTTACCAAGTTTCCATTTACATCATAATCCCTGGTGCTTATAACAATGCCGAAGGGGTCCGTGGTAGTTTTGAGTCTGTTCAGCTTGTCATAGCTGTAAGTTATTGTACTGTTTTTTGCATTGGTGTCACTGATTTTATTACCGGCAAGGTCATAGTTATAGGTGAAGGTATAACCGGTGGCATCCGTAACTGTTTTTAATCGGTTTACGACATCATAAGTGTAACCTTTTTCAAACCCACGCTCATTAATTTCGCCTGTTTTGTTCCCTTCCGCATCATACTTGTAACTTATTTTTGTAAGATTGCTGTTTACTAATCTGGATACCGTCTGCACCCTATTCATAAAATCGTAAGTATAAGTAGTTATATTTCCTGATGGGCTGGTTTCCTTCGTCTTATTTCCTAATAAATCGTACTCATATTCAGTTATTAGTCTAACTCTGCCCTCATACCTGCTATCTGTAAGTGACCCGGAACCAGGCAGGCTCTCAAATTCGTATATATCCTGCTTGTCCGCCAGTTTTATGCTCTTTATAAGGCGATTACTATCATCATATACAGATTCTTGTATATGATAGATGGCATTACCTTCCGTATCTTTTGATCTCAGTCTTTCAAGCTTTATGAGATTTCCGTTCAGGTCATAGCTGTTTATGGATTTTGCTCCACTGTCATCCGTTGTAGTATAGGGAAGATTATTATCATAATAAGTATAGTTTGTGGTCCGCGTCGAGGTCTTGTCCTTTGTTCCTGTCCGTATAAGTGATTTGAGATTGCCCACCTCATCAAAGTAATATTTTTCTCTTGCATAAATTACGCTGCCGCTGCCATCTTTATCCAATGGCAGTCTTTTCTCGATTACTCTATTACTGGCATCATAGAGGTAAGTGGTCATACTGCCGTTCTTATCCTTTTGCGTGACCATGTTACCGTTCAGGTCGTATTTATACTCTACCTTGTTTTCGTAGGGATCCTTCACATATCTGAGACTTCCAAAGGCGTTATAGGCATAGGTAGTTACAAATCCCCGTTGATCCTTTGCTTCAATCTTTCTACCCAACAGGTCATAGAGATACTCTATGACTCCGCCATCGGCATAGCTTACCTTCAACAGTGTTTCATCCGTATTATATTCATATTGTGTGGTATTTCCCCTCTTATTTGTCTGTTTTATGAGGTTACCTCGTACATCATACTGATAGAGTGATTGGTTCCCAAGCGGGTCTTCCTGTGCAGTTACATGTCCCAGGGCATCATAGGTATATACTGTTCCTTTGGAGGAGTCAATATCGCCGTTATAGCGTAAGCCATCCACCATCTTATCAGGGTTACCGTTTTTGTCGTATCGGAGTACCTGAAGTACTTTACCTTCCGGAGAGATAGAAGACAGTCTCCGGTTCATACTGTCATAAGTGTAGGAAATTCCCTTCATGGTCGCAGCCTGCTCATCTGTATCTTTTTCGGCCTGATAATTATTCGGGGCAATTTCTTTGATAAGGTTTCCCATATTGTCGTAAATATAGCGTGTAATTGCGACGCCTTCACCTGCTGCAGGAGCTTTTTTACGAATAAGCCTATTTAAGCTGTCATATTCATAAAAGGTAGAAATCCCTCTTGCATTCTTTTCTTCTATCAGATTTCCGTTAAGGTCATAGGTATATAAGGTGGTATTTCCCAGGGCGTCTGTTTTTTTAACTAATCTTCCATCAAGATCATATCCATATTCCGTCAGGTTACCGTTTGCATCTAAAGTGCTCTTAATTTTACCGGTGCTGTCATATTCATTTTGGGTTTGCGCCTTTATTCTTGAAGCGTATTTCCCTTCTCCGGGCTTGGCATCACCAATAAGGTTCATATCCAGATCAGCGGTTTCTACCATTACAGCAGTATTGGTAACCCTTGACTGTATATCATAAGTGAATTCCGTAGCATTATAATCTCCTTCTGAAACCTTTTGTTCCCTTAAAACCAAGTTTCCTATCCGGTCATAGGTGTTAAGAGTTTCCCGCCCGTTTGGACCGGATGTACATATCAGTCTTCCCAGCTTATCATAAACATAGCTTACCTGGTCTCCTACAGATGTCCTGATACTCTGACCGCCTGCAGCAGGTACCTTTAGCTCCCATGTTTCACTTGATAGTAAACTGTTTGATTTGTCATAGCTGTTAGTAGTCTGCTTATAGTACCTAAAATTGTCCGCAGAACGTATAAAATCTTTTTCCGAAATAAGATTTCCGGATGGATCGTACTCAAAGTACTTTGAATTACCTGCTTTATCGGTACTTTGAATCTTCTGTCCCTTCTCATCATAGTTGAAAATTTCGGTCGTTCCGTCCGGATAATCTATTCTGTAAGGACTTCCGAATACATTATTATATATGGCTGTCTTAAAGCCTGCTCTGTCTGTTTTGAAAATCTCTGCATTACCGGTAAGATCATACTCATACTTCTCACCAATACCATCCTGAGAAACCTTACTTTTTAAAATACCATTTAAATAATATTCATAGGTTGTGGTTCCGCCCATCCCATCTTTTTCTGAGAGAGCCCTCCCGGAGCCGTCATAGGTATATTCCTTTACAGCCCGCTGTGCGGAAATAAACTTTATAACGCGGTTTGATGCATCATATTCATACAAACTGCCAATGGATGCTGATGGGTTTGATGCATTATATCCTTCTCCGTTAACACTCTTAATTATATTTCCTCTGCCGTCATATTCATTATAGGCAATAACTGTTCTGCCTGTGCCGTCAAAGACAGTGGTCTGTACCAGCCGGTTCAAGGCATCATACTCATATTCTGTTCCCGGAGCCGTATCAGTAGGTTGATTGTAGTAGCGGGAATCAATTTTCTTTATGCAGTTATTGTTCGCGTCATAGATATATCTTGTGGTATAACCGTATGGGTCTGATTCACCTGTGAGATTTCCGAGACCGTCATAGGTATATATTGTTGAGCAGTTCTGTTCGCTGCCGTTTACTGTGCGGGTTACTGTTTGTTTCACAAGGTTACCCTTTTTATCATACTGGTAGGAGCTGGTCTTTGTCATACCATCAGAAGTATACGGTTCCGACTTCGTCAACACTCTATTTCGGTAGTCATAGGTATATATAACCGTATCCTGAGTATCTCCGTTATAGGTTGTTTCGCTCAGAATATTCCCTTCATAATCAAGAATGTATGCCCTTTTGTAATGTCCTTGCTCCGCGGTAACTTTTAATCCGGCATATCCGACCATGGATTTCTCTTCTTCCACAACTTTATCATGAAAATCATATTTGTATGACTCTCTGATATATTTGGTTCCGGCTGTATCTATGAATTCCATGACCTCCTGCTTATTACCGTTATTATCATAGGTATAACGGATATGCCCGCTTCTATTGGTGTCTATATGCTTATACTCGTTAGTAATGCGATTCATTGAATTATATTCATAATCGCTTAGAGAAGATCTGCTGTCTTTTCCATTTGATACCTTTCCCTGCAAAAGCTTGGTAATGTTGTTCGCGTTATCATAAGAATACTTCGTATAATCGTAATCTGACGAGCCCTTTAGGGACACTCTTTCCTCTGTAATTCTTCCTGCAGCATCATATATGCTTTGTGTAGTTCTGTTTCCCGGCTCTTCTGTAGTTAACACCTTACCGGTATTGCTATATGTGAGCAGTGACTTGTTGTTTAATGCATCTGTCTTCTCAATGATTCTTCCAAGTCCGTCATATACAAACTGTGTTTTATAACCTTTTGCATCTGTGACGCTGGTTTGATTTCCCTCATAATCATAAGTGTAGATAGTTGCATCTATCACGGTGTTGTCTTTTACAGGAGATATCTCTTCTTTTATAAGCCTGTTCAGAATATCATAACTATACTTTTTTTGATACCCTTCTTCATCGGTAATTGCCACTGTTTGCCACAAACCAGCATCTGAAGCATACTCGTAGCTTACGGATAGACTTTCCTTGCGTGTTACATCGTTTTCATAATATTCCTTTTTTACTAGCCGGTCTGCGCTGTCATATGTAAATCTTGTACTTTGCCCATTAGAATCGATAGTCTTTCGTTTATTCCCTCTATAGTCGTACTCCGTTTTCTCCAGATTAACCCATTTGTTTTTATCATATATGCTGTAGGCTACAAGATTTCCTAAAACATCATATTCATATAGGAATTTATTTCCTTTCGGATCAGTGTATTCAATCGTGCTATTTTTACCTACAGAGTCCGTATAGGAATATTGTTTGGTGGTTCCATCGGCAAATGTTTCTCTGATAAGCCTTTCAAGAGAATCATACCCATACTCGGTTCTATTTCCGTTACCATCCACTTCCGCTTTCTTATTTCCGGTATTGAAATAATACGAATATGACTGGGAAACCTCGGCACCATCTACCACCGCATACTGTTTGGTAAGAAAAACGCCTTTCTGGTCCACTCCATCGGCATCTTTGCCATACTCATAACTGGTAACATAGTCCTTTTCAGGGGAATGAACCGTCTTACGAATCATATTCCCGTAGCTGTCGTATTCATACTCAGTCAGTGCACTGTCACCGTTTCCACTTGCATTTATATGCTCTTCCCTTATAATATTGCCTTTATCATCCGGTGTAAACTTAATCTGACTAAGGGTTTTTTCATTCTGATGCCAGGTCTTTAAAATAAGAACATGATACCGCTGGTAATCATAAGAATAGGTAACCGTATGAGGATCATTTTCCTTTACTGTCCCATCAGAATTCCTTACGGCCTCCGGTCCCGTATAGTTTGTAAGGTTTCCATATTCGTCATATCTAAAATTTTCATATTTTATAGCAGGTTTACTCTGTACAGCTCCGTTTATATTATAAAAGGTCTGCATGGTCATGACAGGGAGCTTCATTTCATCATGCTTTGTTACTGTGACGATTTTATGATCGCTTCCTGTTTCTTCTGTAAGAACTGCTTCCTGCAGACCATTATACGTATATTGGGTCGTTACAAGCCCTGTTTCGCTGTCATCACTATATTCAACCTTCTTGGTATAATATTTATAGGTATCCTTAAGGTATGTATTATCCTCACTATATTTCGGGATACCAAATCCATCCGCCTCATTGGTATAGGTATACGTCAGGTGATTTTTAGCATCACAGATAAATTTATTCAGGAAATCGGTTTTAGAGTCATCAAAGCCTTTCTTTTCCAGCTCTTTTACATCCACAATCTTACGGTATTGCATACTGCCCGAATTTCCGTTAAGCTTTTTGGTATACATGCTATATTCATATCTTTTTATCTTGTTGCTCTTGCAATAATCCACCTGTACAAGATTCTCATATTTGTTATAGGCACTATAGGTCTTGCCATTCATATAGGTGAAACCAAGTTCCGGCTGTTCATACCAGAAATGATATTTGACTTTTCCATCGATGTCATATACCCTTTGGAGCCTGGTTCTGATTACGCTGTTTTGACTGCTGATAAGTGCAGCCGTTTTATCATATACTATTTTTTTACCATCGGGAAGATTAACTACAACTTGAAACTTCCCTTCCAAATCTCCTGTATTTGAACTATTCGGATTCTGGGATGCTTTGTAGCTGTCGTCAGCCGAATAGCTTCCATTCTTTATAGCTCCCGGCTTATAAGAGTAATCCTCATTATAATCAATGGTTACGACTCTGCCGACTGTATCTGTTATCCGCGAAATCAGTTCTTTGGTTCTGTTTGTTCCGTCAATGGTATAGTTTTGTGTGACATATTCGAATTTTATTGTATTACCATACCTGTCAACGATTCCAAGCACCCTGCCATCTTCCGAAAAGTAAGTTTTCTTCCCATCCTTACCTGACATTACGTATTTGGAGGTACCATCCTTCTGTCCGTTTGTATATCCGGTACTTTCCTGAACTGTTACATCCTTTACAGTCTGTCCGTCAGGCAGGTAAATTGTCTTGTCTTCCTGCAGGTAAGCTCTTAGCCTATATACATCTCCGCTTTCCGTATGCAGGAACATATAGCTTGAGTTGTCGGAATTTTTTCTTACCTCTATTGCCGGAAAGGAAAATCTCATTCCTATACCAATATCATACCTGTCTTCATAAAAAGATGTGGTATTGGCATCGGAATAAACGGTGTCTACCCAGGCACCATTTGAGTATTCAGTCTTCATATCTTTCACATTAGAAGCACCGCTCTTATAGATTCTTTTTATTTCCAGATTAAGACCATTACGGCCTGGCAGTGTATAATCTGTTTGTTGAAGTGTCAATTCACCGCTTTGCGGGCTTATGGACTCCTCTTCTGCATTATTTTTCAAATACACCGGTGACAGTTTCGTGTTGTACTGACCTGTTGGTCCAGCCAGATTATTTAGATTATCCTCTAAAGTTTCTGCAAATACGGCTTTTGCCGGTATAAGCAGCATGACCGTTAATATCAAGAATATCGTAATGACATGCTTTTTCATCCGTTTAACCCCGTTCCAAAAATTTAGTAGTATTTCTGGGTGTAATATTTATCTAATAATTCTTCTTCCTTTGTCCCCTCTTTTAGTTCCTTCATTACGGTATCAGCTTTCTGCCCTAACTTCTTAGCAATAACATAGCCTTTAACCACAAGGTCCCTGTCCATTCCAGTATTGACGTATTTATCGATTTGTTCAGGAGATACAGATACCCGCAAAAGAGTCTCGTCACCATTCACAATATCGAGTCCTGCATTGATATCCTTCCAGGACTTTCCTTCCATTCGCTTTTCCATTACTTCCTGATATGTTCTCCCCGTTTTTTGTGATACCCTGTCAGCTATCATGATATCATCTGCCGTAATTCCCGGAACCTTCAATAATTCTTCAAGATAACCATCATCGAAGGATCTTGGTACGAATTCCGGATTCTTTTTGTTATATCCTATGAATATATCTGCCCAGTCTTTCCCCGATTCCTTTTTTTGAACCAGGGTTTCAATTTCCTGGAGCTTTCCATATTTATCATTAAGAAAGGAATACGCTGTGAGGATATCGGAAAGGTTATGGCCTTCTCCCAATAACCTGTCCATTTCATTTTTGTATTTTTCGTGTACATTAAGCGATTCCAGTAATTCCGTATAATTGTCAGTATTTGCTTCAGATTTTACGCTACCTGATAACCTGATTACCTCCTTTGTTTCGCCAGGTAAAGCAGTACTCTTTGGTTCCTTATCTGTTAAACCAGAAACAACTTTCGTATCTGCCTCTATCTTTGTATTTTTCTCTGCTTCTTCATTTTTCACTGCTTCCTTACCTGAAAGGGTTGCCAATAAGTTCTTACTTTGTCCGGTCGCAGCTGAATATACTGCCACCCCAGCTGATAAAAGCAGCAGTGTCACTATAAAAATTGAGCTTAATAATTTCAAAAGCTTTTTCATTTTTCTTCTCCTCACTACTATTTTAAGGGATTAATTTGCTGTATCTCTTCCAGAATATCTTCACCTGGATCTCTCGGAGTTACATCCGTTACCTCCGGAAGGGGTGATTTCGGCTTGTCATCCGCTTTCCATCCCAAATTATCAGAAGGCTTGCTACCGGAATCTGTAACTTCCTTGGTGTCATTATTCACATTACTTTGCTGTATCGTTTTCAGCATTTCATTTTCGATATCAGACATTGTAATGATCTTTTTGTTTCCGGCTTCGAGATTTTTATCATTTTTCTTTTTCTGATAAGCCTGACGGTCTGTAAGGTAATCTTCTAAATTAATATCCACTTGCAGCGAATATAGATATTCATCCATAACCTGTTCCATACTACCAAAGGCAGCTTTCAATTTTAGCATTAAAGTTATGGCATTTTTAATATTAAGTTTTTCTTCCAGTTCCTTATAAACAGCTGTACTATCACCATTCTCACTCGTAACTTCACCGGTCTCCGGCATTTCTTTTACAGCAGATATCGTTTCATTACCATTACTGCTTGTTATTTCCTGTAATTGGAATTGGATTCTCTCTGCAATCAATGTAGCTTGTTGTATTTCCTCCTTGGTAAAGCCCGCACCCAGTAGCATTTTTACATCTTTTTCTCCTAGCGCCTCTTCGGTTAAGAGCTTATCCATTTGATTTCTATCTTCCGTGCTTCCACCCTTGCCTTTTAGCTCTTCCAGAATTTCATTCCAAGACTTCCCGTCCTTTCTAAGGGTAAGAATTTTATCAACATCTACTCCGGTAGAACTTGAGATATCAGCTGCCATTTTTCGCTCGTTCGAATTGGCAGCTAAGATCGGCAGACGACTGGGATACCCTACAAACATTGGGACCATGGTAATCATTACACATACAGCCAGAACAACAGCTATACCTTTTTTATGTCTTAATATAAAGATTTTCATTTGCTCCCCCTTATTCTACTGTCAGATCAAGTTTGGAATTGCCTGTAAATTTAGCCTTAAAAGCTAAACAGGTAATCTCTCCTGACCATGATGTACCTGGCGTAATACTTTCATTTACTTTAATTTCTATCCGTCCCGCGGAGTATTTTACAATCAAATTGGTCCCTGGTATATTTCCGTCAGTCATTGTATCCGTTGAAGGAGTTCCTTTATACAAATCTGTTATTTCAAGTTCACTTGGATCATACAATACAACGAAGGTCATACTGCCAAAGTCCTGTACGTTATCGGCAAGTATGGAAAACTCAATCTCTTTGCCTTTCACACATTTTGCAACATAGGTCGGGCTGGTGGTACTTACTGTTATTGATGGGCTCCACGCCGTTACACCTGTTGTATTTTTGGCACGTACTCTATAGGTATGCGTGGTTCCGGATTTCAAGTCAATATGGTTATATACTGTGTCTGTCAGGTTCTCTACCGTTTCTCCATCAATCTCCAGGTCATAACCTTCCGTTCCTTCTACTCTGGTCCATTCTAGTTCAATGGAGTTGTTCCCTGGATAGGCTTTTATATTCACCGGAGCATCAGGAAGCGGAGGCATAGTGGATAGCGAAAGAGTAGCACACCACTGTTCCAAGCCGCTTCTGTCCCTGACTCTGATTCTGTAAGTATGGTAACTATCCGGCTTAAGTCCGGTGTGATTGTAAATAGTATTCAATCCGTTGTCATAAATCTTTCCGTCAACTTCAATATCGTACTTTCCTTCATAGGCTTTTGCGTCCCATGAAAGCATTATGCTGTTGGTTGTAACTACTGCGACAATATTGGTGAGAGATACTGCTGCATTATCTGCCGGTATGGACGAAACAGTTATTTCCCTGCTCCAGTCGCTATATCCGCTGATGTTTTTTGCACGAACCCTGTATGTATGGTTTGTCCCGGCACTTAAACCTTCATGCACAAAAGCCTCGTCTGTAACACTCTGTATGGATGAGCCGTCAAGTTCCACCTCATAACTCGCTGCATATGGCACCTTATACCACGAAAGTGATATTGATGCTTTTCCTGAGGTAGCAAGGATATTGGTAGGTGTTGATGGTTCCTCCGGCCAGGTAGTTACATCTATTTTTTCACTCCATTCACTTTCTCCGCCCCTGTTAACCGCTTTTATCTGATAGGTATGTCCTGATAGAGGCATTAAATTTTCATGTGTAAAGGTTGTATTTTTTCCATTATCTATTTTTATTCCATCAACCATGATCCAATAAGCTTCCGCTCTCTCCACTGAGTCCCATGTCAGTTTTATTTTATATTTAGAAGCTTCTGTAGTAATGCTTTCCGGCGTGCAGGGAGGGTCAGGTAAGGTTGTTATCTTAAGAGGTTCTGTCCATGAACTTTCTCCTCCTACATTATAAGCACGTAACCGGAAGCTATAGGATGTATCTGGTGTTACAGTGGATAGCTCATACTGTGTTGCGGTACCGTCTGTTATATTGACTATCCTAGACCCATTGATCTCGATTTGATAGCCAAAAGCATTTGTGGCCCAGTCCCAGCCCAGTGTAATAAGCTTGTTTGTGACATTTCCAGCCGCAAAGTTTACAGGAGTTGCCGGTGGATCTATAATCGTATATTGAGTGTAGGATTTACTCCATAGACCTGCTCCTGCTGAGTTAATGGTTCTAACCCTGTATGTATGCTGTGTTCCAGGCTGAAGACCTTCGTGCTTATAGGATGTAGTCGTACCTGTTGAAATTACGCTTCCCCCGTCAAGCTCCACTTCATATCTGGAAGCTCCTGTGACTGCGCTCCAGGAAATATTCATAGCATTACGCTCCGCCTTTACTACCACATCCGAAGGCGGTGTTGAAAATGTTTTGCAGCTTATCTGATTACTGAGAGCAGTTTCAATATTTTCTGCATTTTTTGCTTTCACATTAAAGGTATATTGAATCCCTGACTGTAAACCACTCAGATGCAATACTTTTCCAGAAGCGGTCTGCCACTGCGCTGACGGTATCTGAGGTGAGACAACCTGATACAGAGTAGCAGACGGATTATTATCTGTTAATGCAATGTCGATGGCATTTTCTGCTGTATTCTTCACGGTAATGGTTGGAGTCTGAGCCTTTGTATAAATATTTCCTGGAACTACGGCGATATTTCCTACCTTATCCTGTGCTTCGAATTTTACCGGATAAAGGGTATTGGGAATTAATGAAGAAAAAACCGCAGATGTATTCGTCCCCCAGGAGGTAGAGGAACTGCCAGCTGTAAAGCGGTAAGGAGTTATATCTAATCCGGATAATGAATCACCGGCACTTCCTGAAACCACTATGCTACTATCCGTTGATGAAAAAGACGCATTGGATGTCACCGGCGCAGTTTTATCAACTTTTATGCTCATACTTCCCTGTACGGTATCCCTGGCATCAGAAACAGTAAATCTCAAGGTATGGTTTCCTTCCCCCAGGGCAGATACATTAAATGTATTAAAGCTGACGATCTGCGGAGTTTTTGTATTCGTAATAGTTCTTGTTTCTCTCTGAGTTCCCTCAGAATCAACGAACAGCTTACATGTCAGTGCATCTCCATCCGCATCCGATACGGACAAGGTAGGAATAAACGTATTTTTTGTTCCGCCAAAAAAGCTATCTGACGGTGGAGACATAATATCAAACTTTGGTATTGCTTGTATCTGTTTAAAAATACTTGTCAGATTTGTTCCAAAACCACTGTATAAATCCAGATATAGCCCGCCTGTGGCACTGGATAAAGACTGAAACTGACTCTTAATGTAATCTATGCCCACTGTTGTGAGGGTGATATCAAAATTATTCAAAAGATTTTGTGTTCCCTCAATGGTATTTCCTCTTATACTTGTAACTACTTCGTCTCCAATAAGAACAAAGTATTTGATAGCATCAACTTGAAAGACCGAATTCTGGACTGCATCTTCTATTGCATCTAGGCCCTCCTCGTTAACACCATCGACATAAACCCCATCAAGCCACTGTCTGAATACATTAACATCTGATGTAAAGCCATAATTAGTTGGATAGGTTTCATATGTCACAAGGCCAAGTCGATAACTAATGCCTTGATTTTGTAATGCAGCTGTAAAATTCCCTATTTCATTTCTGACATTACTGATACTAGACCCCATACTCCCTGATCTGTCTATAAGAAATATGATATCAATCTTGTTTCCGGCATAAACCGATGATGATTGCGTCCATGAGAGCAAAAGCATACAAGCTATAAAACAAATGATTTTTAATTTTTTCATCCCAACCTCCAAACCTTCTTCATTTTCCTTCCGTTTATGTGGAGAATCTCAAAGGCATAAACGGAAGGGAAAAATATATTTTTTACTAATCAATACTATATGTTACACCGGAAGGTGTATTGGTTTTTGATATAAACTTTATTACATTTGTTTGAGTTTCGTCTGTATCAAGAAACCGGAAAACAATCCTGCCCTTTTTAAACTCATCAATTACAATTCTTTTTCCGTCCACCTTTCCGGTCGTTATATCTGATTTTTGTGTAGCTCCACATAAATCTAATACTTCAAGTTCATCTGCATTATAATTTACTGTAACCGTAATTTCACCGGAGGTTTCTTTCGCAGGAGCAACTACGACAAAATTAAACATCGTATCTGCCGGAATATTTATTACAAGCTCAGGAATTGTATTATCGGTGATAATCTCACTCCATTCACCCACACCCTCTTTACCTCTGGCCCTTACGCGATAAGAGTGCATTGTATTTGGTTGAAGGGCATCATGTATGTACTTATTATTTTCAATATTTTTAAATACCTCTCCGTCTGCTTCCACATCATAACCTGTAGCTCCTTCCACAGGATCCCACATAATTACCATCTTTGTTGTTTGAGGTTCGGTTCCTAGATTTAATGGTATTCCCAATGAAGTCTCTGCTTGGATAAAATCACTCCATTCCCCTACTGTTTTTAGGTTTTTTGCCCTAACCCTATAAACATGTGAACTTAATGATAACAATCCCTCATGTAAATACATTGTTTCGTTTCCATTATTCATTAAGTGCCCGTCCACCTCTATATCATAGCCTGTTGCCCCTTTGACTTCATCCCATACTAAAGTAATACTTCTGCTCGCTGCTATCGCTTTTATGTTCCCTGGAATCCCCAGATTGCTTGGGGTTATGATCGCACCGCTCCATGCACTCAGCTCCTGGCCCCACTCTCCTGAAATCCCACTACTTTTAGCCCGCACTATATAAATATGGGTAGAACCGGGTTCCAAACCTGTGTGGGTATAGGAAGTACTCGTGCCGTTATCTATGATTACTCCGTCTACCATAACATCATAACCATCGGCTCCTTGTACTTTATCCCACATAATTGTTATGGATGTCGCTGATGTGGTTGTTGACCGTAGATTAGACGGTGTACCAAGTGAAGTTGATTTTGTAACAATTTCACTCCATTGTGACGCTCCTGCAGCATTCTTTGCTCTTACCCTGTATTTATGGACAGATCCAGGCAGCAAACCTTTATGATTATAAAATGTATTCATTCCGGTATTGATGATTGTGCCATCTGCTTCAAGTTCGTAGCCTTGGGCCCCGACTACCGGATCCCAGGTTAATGTAATCTCTGAACTGGTTGCATTTGCTGATAAATTCGCCGGAACACCCGTATAAGTTTTCCTTGTTATTTCTTCGCTCCATGCGCTGACAGCAGTTCCATTTTTGGCTCTTACTCTATAGAAATGTTCTGTATTTGGCAAAAACCCTTCATGGGTATAGGAAGTTAAGTTTTTATTGTTTATCATCACACCATCGACTTCAATATCATATCCGTCAGCATTTTCTACAGCATCCCATGTTACGATAATTCCATCCGGAGTAACTCTTGCTCCCAGATTGGATGGTATCTGCAATAAGGTCGATGCATATATTATTTCACTCCAGTTACTCACTCCGCCGGTATTTTTTGATCTAACTCTGTAAAAGTGCCCTGTATAAGGAGATAAGCCTGTATGCATATAGTAAGCTGCGGAAGTTGAAATTATCGACTCACCGTCAACCTCCACATCATAACCATCAGCTCCGGCCGCTGAATCCCAAGTGAGCCTGATTCCATTATCAGACGATGTATATTTTATATTTGATGGTACGGAAGAAAGCGTTGATTTTGCAATAATACCGCTCCATTTTCCAGCTCCGCTTGAATTTTTCGCCCTGACTCTATAGGTCTGCTGTAAATTGGAATCAAGGCCCGTCTGTATATAGGTTGTATTTAAACCATTATCAACAGGAGCTCCTTGTACTTCCACATCATATCCGTTTGCACCTATAACCGAATCCCATGAAAGGCTTATAGAATTGCCCATACCGGAAGCTGATATGTTTTGTGGTATATCGGGCAGGGTCCAAACCTCGATAGGATCAGTCCAGTCTCCGTTCATAATTGGGTTAACCGCTCTTACTCTATATGTATGCAACGTCCCGGGAGTTAGATTTTCTTGAACATAGGAAGTACTCATCCCTTGATTCAAAATCGTCCCATCAACCTCTACCTGAAAACCTTTCGCTCCTTCAACAGGATCCCAGGATAAATTAATTTCCTTCTCTGTTGCAATGGATCTTATATTCTGAGGCACCCCAAACAAAAGACCTTCACCCCAGACCAGTTTTCCTTTTATATATACACCTATCTTCGTCCACTCGGTGTAATCACTTGCACCGGCATTAAAAGAATAATCATTGGATTGCGTATAATTGCTCCAGTCATTTTTTGCAAATCTTGTTTGTATCTCTTCAAAGTCTCCTGCAATTAAGGAACCACTCCCAGGCTTGAAACCCAGTTCATAATAATAATCAAGACCGTTTGCTATAAAGGGAATTTTTACGAATGTGCCCGTCACATTATCACTTCCAGCACTTGACCAGTCACACCAAAAATTTTGATCCTTTTCCCCATCAATGGTGTAATAGTATCTTATTTTTACATCTTCCAGGTCAAAGGGCAGTGTTCCGGTATTATATAGCTTAAACCATGGATATATGGTAGTTGACGAATCATTTCTCCCATTATTAAACATCTTAACACCAGCTGAAGTAATCTGCGGCATCAGTATGCTAGGTTCTTCACCCCAAACTACTTTTCCACCGGCATAAACCACTGCTTTACTCCAATCCTGGTAATTTGTAGAAGTACTGTTGAAGGAGTAATCATCTGACTGCTTGTAATTATTCCAGTCGGTTCGTGCAAACCTTGTTTTAATCTCAACATTGGAGCCAGCCCCCAAACTCCCGCTGCCGTCTATAAATCCTATTTCCACATAGGTATCGGCCCCCTGATAAAGAGGGTCATTTCTTATAATAGTCCCTTTCACATTTGAAGTGCCTGCACTGGACCAATCGCACCAGAAATTCTGGGATATCTCACCACCCAGCATGTAATAATATCTAATTTTTAAATCAGAAAGACTTACCGATTCATCTCCATTATTAATAATTCTGAAATTTGCATAGATTGTATTGCTGGTTTCGCTTCTGTCAACATTATACATCTGCAGCTGTATAGCAGCAGGTGTAACTGCCTGAACCATTGCTGATGGTTCTATGTCCAGTGAACCTGTAATCTCTTCTTCCTGTCCGCTTTCCTCGGAATAACCCGTTCCCTCTGCAAAAACATAATTATATATATCAAGCACTTGTAATAACATAATGATGCAAATGAAAATTGACAGTTTTTTAATATGCTGTTTCACTTTCCCCACCTCCATATATTTATCTTTTATATACTAACTTATTGGTTTATACAGCCACAATTAGGACTCTGCATGCATGTATATGTAGATAGTTATACTATTCCCTCATTTATTAATCTCCTTTCTTGATTGTTATTTATGAACAGTAATGATGATATTTCAAATAGACTTCATTACTATTAATTTACAGTATTTCTAAATCTCATTTAGGGGTTAAAAGAATTCTTTTTATGATTGTTTCCAGACCTAAGCTTATCCCGAACATCTTTGTTTGATTACTTTAATATGTGATAAACATCATTGGATTGGCTTTATACATCTTACATCCGAGTGGACCGGCGACTTCACCCATTAGAATGTGTGCCCTCAAGACACAATATAAAAAAGCCTGATCGCAAAAAACGATACAGGCATACTATTACCTAGTAGTAATGGTAATCTTCGGTAACCTGGCTACCGTACCCTTCAGGGGTTAGGCCCATGGCTTTGCGTCCGCAGCTTTCGCTGCGTTTGCCTTTATCGGTAAAACAATTGTATATGATTAGTAAAACTTACCATATTACTCATATTACCAATTTTGTCTTATTATGTCAAAACAATAATTCCCAGATTTCGCCCATCAATATAGGTAATTATTCCCATGCTCTACAGTAACATTTATTTTTACCACTATACTTTTAGTCTCAGATTCGATATAATATTCCTATTAACACAATGAAGGAGAAACTCATGGACGACTATCAGATATTCAGCGATTCTTCCTGCGATACACCAAAGGAATTGCTGGATCTACATCATATCATTCTGGTACCCTTTTATATTACATTCGACCTGGAACATTATTACAAAGAAAATATAGAGATAAGTAACGAAGAATTCTATCATAAACTGGCAACAGAAAAGATATTCCCGAAGACCTCCCTTCCCTCCATTATGGATTATTTTCATGCCTTTGAACAGGAGATAACAAAAGGGAAAGATATTCTCTGTCTGTGTCTTACGGGGAAGTTCAGCGGTTCTTACCAGGCAGCCATAAATGCCAGAGAACTCCTGATAGAAAAATACCCCGATAGTAAGATACATATCATAGACTCTATACAGGCCACTGCCGGTCAGGGAATTCTGTTACTTCAGGCCGCATACTTACAAGAAGCCGGTTATAGTTTAGACGATACCGTAAGCCGGCTGGAAGAGATCAAAAAAACAGCCAGAATTATGTTTACCGTTGACACCTTGGAATATCTGGCAAAAGGCGGACGTATCGGAAAGGTAGCATCTCTTGCCGGTACAATGCTTAATATCAGACCTATGATACAGTTAAAAGATGCGGAATTAGTTCCTTATTCGAATATTCGTGGACGAAAGAAATCTCTGGATAAGATACTTGCTATGACGGAAGAGTATTTTACTGAGAATAACGAACGTTACGAGGATTATGACTTCTGTCTCGCAAATGCTACGACCATAGAGGATACAAGAGCTGTTCAGTCACAGCTTGAAGGCTTAATCGGAAGACCTGTTACTTATCCCGTATTCCAGATTGGTGTAACGATTGGTACCTATACAGGTCCCGGTGCTGTTGGTGTCTGTTTTATCAAAAAGTTTGACAGATAAGGCTATGAACCTGAACAACATTTAATACTGTATTAAATATAAAAATCCTGAGCTGTTTACTGACATTCAAAACAACTCAGGATTTCTTTTAAGTTTGAGATTTCTTTTTAAGTTTGAGATTTATTTTTAGCCTCTAAATACCACTTTCACTAAGGCCAGGGTTCGTTTGAAAACTTTCTTCCCTGCACAAACAAATTTCAAATGCCCACGCTAAATTGTCTGGATTGCTTTAAAAATTCATTAACTAACGGATGAGGCTGTTCATAAGTTGAGCTCAATTGAGGTTGAAACAAGGATACAATAAAGAAACTGTTACTTTCCACCATCATTAACCTAGCCTCTTCATTTTCATCGGTACCAATAACCTTAAAACCATTCTTATGTAATAAGTCTTGAAAGCTCTTATTTAACCCAAAGCTGCAGTTATACTTTTCTGTGATTTCATATGCACCAAATATCCGGGTGATAGGTATATTCTTATCCAGATTAATACGTCTGGTCTGACCGACCAAAGAACAGGCCAGAGCGCTGATATAAGAATTCTCTGCATAAGGATTAAAGTTATAATCTTTCAATATGTTGATACCCAGTACATTCCTGCCGAATTCTATTACAGCATGTTGGAATCCACCACAGGTCCCTAAAAAGGGAATTCTATTAACTCTGGCATACTCGATTGCAGTAATGGCACCGTTCATACTTTTATAAGGACTACCGGGAGCACACCAAAGCCCGTCAAAACCAATTAGCTTTTCTTTCTCTTCCATAATGGAATCCGTAGACAGCCATTGAAACTCCACCTGTATTTCCAATTCTGCAGCACTGTGCTTTAGAGCCTCCTCCGTTGCCAGATGAGAGGGACGGCCGTCGTAATCTCCAATAATACCAATCCTGACATTTGATTTCACTATCGTTCCCTTGTATTCCGCGGACTCTGCAGAATCCTTTCATATATATTTAATAAAAACCTTTCTTTTCTTTAAAGCTCTCATACTTATTGTAAGCTGCCCTGAGGCACAACCCCGGTAGTTGAAGGTTATAACAATATAAAATGCCTTGCTTTTATTAATAAATGAAAGCAAGGCATTCTGTTATTTTTTATTTGTAAAGCGGGTACTTTTCGGTCAAAGATTTCACCAGTTCCATCGCTGCCGCTTTATTTTTATCCACATCTGCAATTAATAAGCTGATAGCTTCCGCAATTACATCCATATCTTCTGTCTTCATGCCTCTGGTTGTAACCGCCGGTGTACCAAGGCGGATACCGCTGGTCACGAAAGGAGAAGCAGGATCATTAGGGATGGTATTCTTATTACAGGTAATATTAGCGGCGTCCAGAAGCTTTTCTGTCTCCTTGCCGGTAACTCCTTTATTCTGTAAATCAACCAGCATCAGATGATTATCTGTTCCGCCAGATACAATGTTAAAGCCTCTTGTTATAAGACCTTTTGCAAGCGCCTGTGCATTCTCGATAATATTTCCGGCATATATCTTAAAGGAAGGGTCAAGTGCTTCTTTAAAGCAAACAGCCTTTGCTGCGATTACATGCATTAAAGGACCGCCTTGAATTCCAGGAAATACTGCCTTGTTCAGCTTATGTTCTTCCGCAAATTCCTCGCTGGATAAGATCATACCGCCTCTTGGTCCTCTTAAGGTCTTATGAGTAGTAGTTGTGGTTACATGGGCATAAGGGATAGGACTTTCATGATAGCCTGCTGCCACCAGCCCTGCAATATGAGCCATGTCCACCATCAGGTAGGCACCTATCTGATCTGCAATTTCCCGGAAGCGTTTGAAATCTATCTTTCTGGCATAAGCACTTGCTCCAGCCACAATTAATTTCGGCTTCACGCTAAGAGCTATTTTCTCAAGTTCTTCGTAATCAATAAAGCCTTCGTCATTTACGCCGTAAGGTACAATATTAAAGTAACTGCCGGACATATTCACCGGACTTCCATGTGTTAAATGTCCGCCATGGGCAAGATTCATTCCCATAACCGTATCACCGGGCTTTAACAGAGCGAAAAATACTGCCATATTGGCCTGGGCACCGGAATGAGGCTGAACATTGGCATAGGTACAGCCAAATAATTTCTTGGCACGATCGATGGCAAGATTCTCTGCAATATCAACATATTCGCAGCCGCCGTAATATCTCTTTCCGGGATACCCTTCTGCATATTTATTCGTAAGTGGGCTTCCCATGGCCGCCATCACCGCTTTGCTTACAAAATTCTCAGAGGCAATCAGCTCAATATGGTCTTCCTGTCTGCCGATTTCCTTGCTGATAGCCTGGGCTAGCTCCGGATCAAATCCCACAACTTCATCAAATGAATACATTTTCCTACCTCCATTGGCTTTTAGCAGTATTATAACACAAGCATTGTCCTATTAAAAGCAATATTTCTTTCACTAAGCAGATAAGCTGGGCTAATGAAAGTCCAAAATCCATTTAGACCAGGCCGAATATTTATACATTCCATTCATCTCCTATATTTTCTCCTATAGCCTTAGGATTTTCCTATTGATTAGGAGACATATAATTTATATAATACCTTCCTTTCAGCTCATTTGCTAAGCTTTTATTGCAAGCAGCATCAGCCTTACCGCTTCTTCCAGCATTTCATCACAATATCCATGTTCCTCAATGTAATGCTCCCGTCTTGGGATGATTCTCTGTGCAATGCCGAATATAGCGTTTACCAGTACATCCGCTTCAAACTCCGGATTCTCTACCTTCTTTACGCTGCCGTCTGCAATTCCTTCCAGAAACATCTGATAGATTCCCATATCCTTATTCTTATTAAACTGAGTATACTCACTGGCCTCTTCGGACTCCGGATAGCTGTCGGTAAAAAACTGGTCGAACTCATCCAGAAAGCGTATCTCATCTCTGCTTTCTAATAATTTCCCCGCAAATAATATCATACCACTGGCAAGTTTCTCATATCCGCTTTTCAAATTCTTATGTTGCGAGAGTTTATCCTCCGAATAATTCTTTAGCTCTGTCAAGATATCTTTCGCGATATAAAAAGCAATCAATTCCTTTCCTGCAAAATGCCGGTACAGGGTACTTCTTCCTATTTCCGCCTTTTTTGCTATGTCCTTCATTTCTGTTTCACGTATACCCTTAGACATAAAAAGCTCCTTGGACACTTTAAGAATCTTTCTATCCATCTCATCCAATACCCTTGCCATTAACTTGTCTCCATCTCTAAAGCATTCTGTATTTCCGCATAATCCAAATTATTTCCTTCATTATAGATGTCTGCACTTCCTTTTGTCAACTTGAAGCATCTAATTCAGTAACCCGTTTTTCTAGCTTATCTTGTATACATATACATGACAGCGAATAGATGTTATAATAAACAGAGAATTATTCAGCAGATTTCTACAGAAAGGAAAAACATCATGGAATACGTTACACTGGGAACAACAGATATTACCGTCAATAAGAATGGCTTCGGAGCCCTGCCCATTCAAAGAATCTCAAAGGAAGAAGCAGCACGACTCCTTAAAAGAGCCTATGAAAAAGGAATCCGCTTTTTTGATACTGCCCGCTTTTATACCGACAGTGAGGAGAAGATAGGCTATGCTCTAAAAGATGTGAGAGAGCATATTTATATTGCTTCCAAAACTATGTGCACTAAAACAGAAGACTTTTGGAACCATTTACATACAAGCTTAAAGGAATTACAGACAGATTACCTGGATTTGTATCAATTCCATAATCCGGCTGTCTGTCCGAAGCCAAATGATGGCAGCGGTCTCTACGAGGCTATGTTAGAAGCTAAAGAAAAAGGGCTTATTCACCATATAGGTATCACAAATCATAGGCTTGCCGTAGCAAAGGAAGCTATCGAGTCCGGCCTTTATGAAACTTTACAATTTCCTTTCAGTTATTTATCCACAAATAAAGAACTGGAACTGGTAAAGTTATGTAAAGAACATAACATGGGCTTTATTGCGATGAAGGCATTATCCGGTGGTTTAATTACCAATTCTGCGGCAGCTTATGCTTATCTGGCCCAGTTTGATAATGTACTTCCTATCTGGGGTGTCCAAAAGGAAAGTGAATTAGAAGAATTCTTATCCTATATTGATACACCTCCCATCTTGGATGAGGAATTAACAGCAATTATTGTGAAAGACCAAAGCGAGCTTGGCGGTGATTTCTGCCGCGGCTGTGGTTATTGCTTGCCCTGTCCAAAAGGTATTGACATTCCTACCTGTGCCAGAATGTCTCTTTTAATCCGAAGAGCTCCCCTATCTGTCTATCTGAATGACGAACATCAAGGTAAAATGGCTAAGATAAAGGAATGCATCCATTGTGACCATTGCAAAAAGCATTGCCCCTATGGTCTTAATACTCCCTCTCTCTTAATCGCTAACCTGACGGATTATGAAACTTTTATTAATTAGATAGCATCTACTTGACTTCTTTTGTACAAAATGCTATATTCAGATTATAGCAGGACACGTGTCCCGCAACAATATCAGGTATTACCCATACCTGACTACATTAAAGTAAAGGAGATTACTTATGGATGTTGAAAAGTTATTATCTGAAATGACCTTGGAGGAAAAGGCCTCTTTGTGTTCCGGAGCTGACTTCTGGCATACCCAGAACATTAATCGGCTTAACCTGCCGGGTGTAATGGTATCAGATGGTCCTCACGGACTCAGAAAGCAAGCGGAGGATGCTGACCATCTGGGATTGTCTGACAGTGTTGCGGCAGTTTGTTTTCCAGCTGCTTCCGCTCTTGCCTGCTCCTTTGATACGGACCTTGCAAATACTATCGGAGAAGCTCTCGGGGATGAATGCCAGGCAGAATCTGTGTCCACTTTGTTAGGACCCGGTGTTAACATGAAGCGTTCTCCTCTTTGCGGCCGTAACTTTGAATATTTCTCAGAAGACCCTTATCTTGCAGGCAAAATGGCGGCTTCCCTTGTAAGAGGTATTCAAAGTAAAGGAATTGGTACCAGTGTAAAACACTTTGCCGTTAACAATCAGGAATACCGCAGAATGAGTATCAGCGCCGAGGCTGATGAAAGAACCTTAAGGGAGATTTATCTTTCTGCCTTTGAAACCATTGTAAAAGAAGCAAAACCTACCACTTTAATGTGCTCTTATAACCGTATTAACGGTGTTTATTCCTGTGAGAATGACTGGCTTCTCAATAAGGTTCTTCGTGATGAATGGGGATTCGAAGGACTGGTCATGACTGACTGGGGCGCAATGAATGACAGAGTAAGTGCCTTAAAAGCCGGACTTGATCTGGAAATGCCGGGCAGTAACGGAATCCGCGATAAGGAAATTGTAGAAGCCGTTAAAAATGGTGAATTGTCAGAAGAAGTATTAAATACTGCCGTAAGACGAGTACTTCATCTAGTAAAGCATTATTATGAACATAAAATAGAAAATGCCTCTTATGATAAAGAAGCACATCATGCATTGGCAAGAAATGCTGCTGCGGAAAGTGCCGTATTATTGAAGAATGATTCTATTCTACCCTTAAAGCCAGAGACCAAAGCAGCCTTTATCGGTAAATTTGCCCAGGTTCCGCGCTACCAGGGCGGCGGTTCCAGCCATATTAACAGCTTCAAGATTACAAGCGCTTTGGATGCTGTTAAAGAAATTGCCGAAGTAACCTATGCACAGGGATATGATACCAAGGAGGATAAGGTAGATGAGGAACTGTTAAAGGAAGCAGTAAATGCAGCAGCAAATGCAGAGGTAGCAGTTATCTTTGCAGGGCTTCCCGATTCATTTGAAAGTGAAGGTTATGACAGGACCCATCTGGAACTTCCTCAGTGCCAGAATCACCTTATTCAGGAAATTGCCAAGGTGCAGAAGAATATCGTTGTTATCCTTCATAACGGTTCTCCCGTAAGAATGCCCTGGCTTAATGACATCAAGGGACTTCTTTCTGTTTATCTGGGAGGCCAGGCAGTAGGCGGTGCATGTGTAGATTTACTGTATGGAAAAGTAAATCCAAGCGGTAAGCTTGCTGAAACTTATCCTCTCTCCTTAAAGCATAATCCTTCCTATTTGAATTTCCCCAGTACAGAGAAGGAAGTTGTATACAGTGAAGGTGTCTTCATTGGTTACCGTTATTACGATACCAAGGAATTAGAGGTCCTTTATCCTTTCGGATACGGCTTAAGCTATACGGAATTCCAATACAGTGATCTGAAAGTCTCTCCTGAAGCTGATCTAAAGGATACCGATACCATTACGGTAACACTAAAAGTTAAGAATACCGGTAAAATAGCCGGCAAAGAGGTAGCTCAGCTCTATGTTCACGACAAAGAAGCTTATGTAAGCCGCCCTGAAAAAGAATTAAAGGGCTTTGTAAAGGTTTCACTTGCTCCCGGAGAAGAGAAAGAAATATCCTTTACTCTTGATAAACGCTCCTTTGCTTACTATAGTAAAGAATTAAAAGACTGGTACGTAGAGACTGGTGACTTTACCATTATGATTGGTAAATCTTCCCGTGATATCGTTCTTGTAAAAGATATTTTTATCACAAGTACAACGGCCTTTCCCTTTGTAGCGGATAACACCACGACCGTAGGTGATATTATGAAATATGTGAAAAATGCCAATGAATTAATTCAAAAATTTGGCGGTGATTTGATGCCTGCAATTCCTGTTGACGATGCAGAAGGTCTGGGTGAAGGTACAGCAGAAATGATGCGTGAAATGATGGCCGGTCTTCCTCTTCACTCCATCCTTTCCTTTGGCGGGCAATTCACATCAAAAGATATCCAAAATATTATTGATATGCTGAACAACCAGGATTAACAGAGCTATGTAGCCCTCAGCTTTACCTTGGATTTATTCTAGCCTGATTGCACAAAAGAACCGTGTATGGAAGTAATCTTCTTCCATACACGGTTCTTCTAATTTTATTTGCTATTACATTGTCTTTCCTGCTTCTTTTTTAGCCGCTTCCATTAGGCCTAACATATAACCGGTAGCAAGAAGATTTCCATTAATTCCATAACCGGGAATTTCCACACTGTCATCTGCCATGGTGGGCACATGATCGGGTCTAGCAACTCCCTCAAACCCTACTTCATAATAGCATTTCATTGCCTCATACATATCCGTCTTTCCGGCATGATGAAAGGCTTCATAGAATTGATTCTTATCCCCGACGACATCTCTAAAATGAACGAAAAACAATTTCTTTTCCTTCCCGAAACGGCGTATTGCTGCCGGAATATCCTCACCCATTACAGCAAAGGTTCCCTGGCAAAGAGTAATTCCATTTATTTCACTGTCTACCAGTCTGGTTGCCTGGTACATCGCATCCGAACTGGTTAATATCCTGTCTATTCCTCCAATAGAAGAAACCGGAGGATCATCCGGATGAATGGCTAGTTGTATCCCGAATTTTTCAGCTACCGGTACCACCTTTTTCAGAAAATATTCCAGGTTCGTCCAAAGTGCATCTGCCTTTAGCCTGCCAAAGTCCGTCACCGGGCAATCCTCTATGTCTTTTATATCAAATCCGGTGGACACAGCTCCCCCTTCAAGGATCACAGAATCTCTCGTACGAAACCATTCCCAGATAGGCATCCAGTTAAAGCAAAGGGTTGGAATCTTCAGCTTATTCATATTCTCCAGCAGGGTACAGAACTTTGCTATGGCTTCATCTTTATCAGGCAGCCCTAACTTCGCACTGTCAATAAAATTAACTCCTTCATAGACAGAAAAATCAATTCCATAGGCTTCAAATTCCTTCTTCTTGCGCAGTAAGGGCATATAATCCCAAGGATGGACATAGGCAGAACATCCCCTGGAGCCGGCTGACGTATTCGTAACCGCATGTTTCACCCCAAGCTGCCTTGCAAATTCTTTCAGTACATTGTGATTATCACTAAAATACGCGTATCCTATCTCCATAAACTCCTCCATATATCATTTCATACTGTATGCTGTTTAACCCATGTGATTATATCATTGGTCACTTCTTCCCTGTTAATTTCATTCAGCAATTCATGTCTGGCTTCGGGATATAGTTTTAAAGTTATATCCTTTACTCCTGTATTTTTATATATTTCATACAGGTTCCTGACACCCTTTCCGAACTTTCCTACCGGATCTCTGTCACCGGATAGAATAAGTATTGGAAGGTCCTTTGGTACTTTTCTCCTGTTACTTTTCTTCTCAATCACCATAAGGCCATTTATAAAGTCATGGTAAAAACCACTGGTAAATACAGCCCCGCAATAGGGATCACGGATGTATTTATCCACTTCCTCGTCATCCCTGCTAAGCCAGTCAAACTCAGTACGGCTAGGATGAAACCGCTTATTAAAACTACCAAAGAGAAGTTGGTTCATCTTTTCGCTTCGGGCTTTTCTTCCAAGCTTCTTAACTTCCCTGGCAGCTATGATATTTCCTGCCTTTAGCATAATCCCCTGGTTTCCATTGGAACCCGACAGAATCAATCCTGTAAGCTCTTTTCCATGTTCCATGGCGTATCTTTGTGCGGCAAAAGAGCCCATACTATGCCCCAAAAGGAATAAGGGTAAAGCCGGATGTTCTTCCCGAATAATGTCCGTCAGATTATGCATATCCCTTACCAGCCACTCAAACCCTTCCTTGTCCGCCAAATAACCTACATTCTCAAGATCTCCCGCTGTCTTTCCATGTCCTCTGTGATCATGGGCATAGACCAAATATCCTTCTGCTGCAAGAGAACGAGCGAATCTTTCGTATCTCTCTGCTGTTTCTGCCATACCATGTGCAAGCTGAACAATCCCCTTTAGCTCTTTTCCCTCCTCAGGACTTATCAAATAACCATAGACGGTAGTTCCGTCCATCGATTGGAATGTAAAGTTCTCTCTTAAAATAGTAATACCTCCTCCCGTTATTTTTCTTTATTCTATATTTAACATTTTCAACCATAGAAACCTTTATGTCAATAAGTTCTATTAACACTTGAAGAATATTATATGAAATAAATCACTGAAAACGGTTAAACTAATAACAAAATCAGAAGCGGAAAGTGAGGTGACCATAGATGAAATATCTGGAATACGATCTTTGGATGGATACCAACAGTGATGAAGAGAATACACGCCTGACAGCCCTTAAAAAATGGGAAGAGAATGCCGCATGTTATGTAGGCGAATATATACAAACCAAGAAATATTTATCCAAGGCTTTCATAAAAACATACGAAGATAATTTTGGCTACCGCGGCTGCTTTCTGACTGATATCCTTCTATCCTCTAATAGCAAAAATAAAAGCGATACAGAATGGAGAAATCTGCCTATCTGCAAAATCTTACTGTCCGATCTCATCGATATATGGCAGCTTACTTACTATGGGCTGGAGCTTCTGGAGTATCATCCTGCTACCGGAAAGAAAAGCTCTCTGGCTTTGACCAATGGATATTTGTCATTGGAGTTCAGTGAATTGCTGCAGATAAAAGAAGATAAATTCTCACATGAGCTGCTTTTTTCAAATGGTTCCAGCCTTTTAATCCATTTTACCAAGATTTCAGCAAAGAAAATCCACCAGCCATAGATCAGGTATTCCCTCCCCCAACAGGTACCGGTTTAGATTGACATAACTTTTCGCCTCTTCCAATATAGCAAAGTCTGCCGTCACTACGTATTCCAGGCTCTTAAGGACATGGTCTACCTCATTAATACAATATACTTCTGTGAGAAAAGAATATTTTCTCAATTCTTCTTTTATCAACAGGCTTAACCTCCCCGAATTGGATACCGGTGCATCCAAATAGAACACAACCCTAGCGGCTTTTTTGTTCTCAAAAAATGCTCCTATCAGATTAATTGCTTTTACAGTCTTATCGATTGGATGATAAGTCCCCCGAAGTCCTGCCAGATCTCTAAGACATCCGTCCCGGCACAGTATAACCGGAGCTGCTGAGAGTGCAACCTCCAGTGTAATTATGGTATTAAATCCATCTATATGAAAGGTCCTGCCTTTACAAATCTCCGTTATTATTTCTTTTGCTTTTCTTCTATTTATTGCTTCATCGGAAGCTCCAAAACGTATAAGAGCAATACGCTGGCGTTGGGATAGCATGTAATGATTGCAGACAAAAGTGACGGCTCCTTCTATACGGTAGCCCTGATTCAGCAGATAACAGATATCCTTACCAGCCTTCGCAAGTACGGTAAGGGCTTCTTCCCCGAATTCTTTATCATCTTCCGGTACATATCCTCTTCTTGGCTGCTTTTGCATAGGATTGCCTTTCCTTTCGATTCAGATAATTTAAAAAAATAATTTCCTGGAGATTATTATATCATTTTTGTTTGATATTATGAATTATACTTTCTTTCTGTTAATAGCTGTCTGTTTTCTACAAAGAATCAGAAGGATTCGCGCGACTCGGCAACTTTATTGATGATTGTCAAATATATTTACAAGCCGCATCAAGCCGGAAACATTAGGAAGTACTAATGGATTCCTTGATTTTAAAGTTTTTTATTAAAGTAAATGGAGCGGCAAATTTATTACGAATTTGCCGCCCCATTTATTTTATTTAGAAATATCTCATATAGTTATTTATTTCAACCACACATAATCCTTATAGATACTAAAGATATTTGGATGTTAAAGGTCTTCCTACAGATTACTATACCCCATTAAATGTTCATCCACTTCCTGGGCAACTTCTCTGCCTTCTCTGATAGCCCATACCACCAAACTCTGACCTCTGTGCATATCTCCGGTTACAAAAACTTTTTCTGTACTGGTCTGATAGTTTCCTTCCTTTGTAGCTACATTGGTTCTGGCATTCAGTTCTACATTAAAGGCTTTTGCGATATATTCCTCCGTTCCTAAGAAGCCTGCGGCTATAAAGACATAGTCTGCCTCCACCACATATTCACTTCCAGGTACTTCCTCCATTACAAACCGCTTAGCTTCAGCATTGTATTTACTGCAAAGTTTTACAATCTTAACTTTTGTAAGGTTACCGTCCTTGTCAGCAATAAATTCCTTTACTGTGGATTCATATACTCTTGGGTCATGACCAAATACTGCGATAGCTTCTTCCTGACCGTAATCTGTTTTTAAAACTTTGGGCCACTCCGGCCAGGGATTGTCTTCCGTTCTGTTTTCCAGTGGCTTTGGCATCATTTCTATTTGAAGTACTGACTTTGCACCCTGTCTGATGCTGGTACCAACACAGTCATTTCCGGTATCACCGCCGCCGATAACTACCACGTTCTTGCCCTTTGTATTAACACAGGCATTATCATTAAAGTCTGAATCAAGAAGACTCTTTGTAACTCCTTTTAAGAAATCCACTGCAAAGTAGATTCCCTTAGCCTCTCTTCCGGGAGCCTTGATATCTCTTGGGTTAGAAGCTCCGCAAGCCAGAATGACGCTATCAAATTCCTTCTTTATGTCAGAAGCCTTATAGTTTTTACCTACATCAGCTCCTGTAATGAAGGTCACACCTTCTTCTTTCATTATTTCAACTCTGCGCTCAATGATATCCTTCTCTAATTTCATATTAGGAATACCATACATCAATAAACCGCCAATACGGTCGGAACGCTCAAATACGGTAACTTGATGACCTCTTTTATTTAACTGGTCTGCTGCTGCAAGACCGGAAGGTCCAGAACCAATGACTGCAACCTTCTTCCCGGTTCTCACCTTAGGCGGCTGAGGGGTTACAAAGCCTGATTTATAGCCATTCTCTATAATACTTAATTCATTTTCCTTAATGCTTACCGGACTTGTCGCAACATTGCAGGTACAGGCCGGCTCACAGGGAGCCGGGCATACCCTTCCGGTAAATTCGGGAAAATTATTCGTTTTAAACAGACGCTTTAGAGCCTGATTCATATTTCCGTTATATAACAGGTCATTCCATTCCGGTACCAGATTATTTAAAGGACATCCCGATGTCATACCATTTAAGATAACGCCTGACTGACAGAAGGGGACACCACAATCCATACACCTTGCCCCTTGGATTTTCTGTTCTTCCTTTGAAAGGGGGATGTGGAATTCATTAAAGTTCTTTATACGTTCAAGAGGAGCCAGCCCTTTGCTGAGTTTTCTGTCATACTCCATAAATCCTGTTGGTTTTCCCATCGCTTCTTACCTCCTAGTCTTCCTGCTGCAGGCGCTGTATTCTCCGCGCCAACACAAATTTGCATATGAAAAATTCAATGTATTTTCATACTAACAGCCATGCCCTTTCCAGCACCCCAAGATTGTGCCGAGGATTTCGCTGTCACAACCTTGTGAATAAATTATTTTTTATCTAATTTATACTGTTCTGGTATTGGCAAAGAATGCTTCAATCTGTGCCTGCTCACTGCTTAAGCCCTTCTCTTCCATCTGAACAATAGTCATAAGCATACGGCTGTAATCATATGGAATGATTTTCTTAAATTTCGGAAGATAATCCATAAAGTTATCCAGAATATCCTTACCCTTTGCAGAACCAGTAGCTTCCACATGCTCTGTTATCATACGCTTTAACTCCAGCACATCATACTTTTCTGAAACAGATTCCATGGATATCATTTCTTTGTTCAATTTTTTATAGAGATTGCTGCCTTCATCCAGGACATATGCAATACCGCCGCTCATACCTGCTGCAAAGTTCTTTCCGGTAGTTCCAAGTACAACAACTCTTCCGCCGGTCATATATTCGCAGCCGTGGTCACCTACTCCTTCTACAACAGCGCTGGCACCGGAATTACGTACACAGAAACGTTCTCCCGCAACACCATTAATGAATACTTTACCGCTGGTAGCACCATAAAGGGCAACATTACCGATGATAATATTCTTATCCGCTTCGAATTTCGTCCCCTTTGGAGGATATACAACTAACTTACCACCGGAGAGACCTTTACCGAAATAGTCGTTGCTGTCACCTGATAGGGTTAGTGTAAGACCTTTAGGAATAAAGGCTCCAAAGCTTTGCCCTCCGCTTCCCTGACATTTGATAACATAAGTATCATCCTCCAAAGAAGTACCATGAGCTTTCGTTATTTCCGAACCTAAGATGGTACCAAAGGTACGGTCGATATTAGTGACATCAACTTCAATCGTTTTAGATTGACCGGAAGCAATCGCTCCTTTTAGTTTTTTTAACAGTACCTTTTCATCAATGGTATTTTCCAGTTCAAAATTATATATTTTCTTGGGGTCAAAATGTGCTTCTTCTGTATTTCCGTCAAAAGGATTGTTAAGAATCTTTGAAAGATCAATTCTTGCTGCTCTTCCTGTCATTGCAGAATCTTTAACTTTTAGCAGCTCACTTCTTCCGACCAATTCCTCCAGCTTCCTGACACCAAGTCTTGCCATATATTCTCTGACTTCTTCAGCGATAAAACGCATGAAGTTAACAACATATTCAGGTTTTCCCTTAAAGTTCTTACGAAGCTCCGGATTCTGGGTAGCAACACCAACAGGACAAGTATCCAGATTACATACACGCATCATAACACAGCCTAAGGTTACCAAGGGAGCTGTTGCAAAACCAAATTCCTCTGCTCCAAGAAGCGCTGCAATAACTACATCTCTACCGCTCATTAATTTTCCGTCGGTCTCCACCCGAACTCTGGAGCGCAGACCATTCATAATCAAGGTTTGATGAGTCTCGGCAAGCCCTAATTCCCAGGGAAGTCCGGCATTGTGAATGGAATTTCTGGGTGCCGCACCGGTTCCGCCGTCAAAACCGGATATGAGAATAACTTGAGCGCCTGCCTTCGCAACACCGGCAGCAACCGTACCAACTCCGGCTTCTGAAACAAGCTTTACAGAGATTCTGGCATCCTTATTGGAATTTTTAAGGTCATAGATCAACTGAGCCAAATCCTCAATGGAATAAATATCATGATGAGGAGGCGGGGAGATTAACCCTACACCGGGAGTTGAATGCCTTGTTTTAGCTACCCAGGGATATACTTTTCCTGCCGGCAGCTGTCCGCCTTCACCAGGCTTTGCTCCCTGAGCCATCTTTATCTGAATTTCTTTTGCACTGACAAGATACTGGCTGGTAACCCCGAATCGACCGGAAGCTACCTGCTTAATAGCGGAACATCTGTCAAAACCATCCTTACCTATGGTAAGACGCTCAAGACTTTCACCGCCTTCACCGCTGTTGGACTTACCACCTAGCATATTCATAGCGATAGCCAGAGTTTCATGAGCCTCCTGGGAGATGGAACCATAGGACATAGCTCCGGTTTTAAAGCGTTTTACCAAGGAGTCCACACTTTCTACTTCCTCAAGGGGGATACCAGCTTCCGGTAAGTTAAGGTCTAAAAGTCCTCTTAAGTTAATGCCTTCCTCTTCTTTTTCGATTAGCCTTGTATACTCTTTAAAGGCACTATAGTCTCCTGTTCTCGTGGCTTTCTGAAGAAGATGGATGGTCTGGGGATTATAAAGATGTTCTTCCTTACCGCTTCTTAACTTGTGATTACCGCTATTCTCAAGTGACAGGTCTGTATTCAGGCCAAGGGGATCGAATGCTTTGGTATGCAGTTCATCCACCTGTTTTTCAATATCTTTTATGGTAACACCGCCGATTCTGCTTACAGTATCGGTAAAGTACTTATCAATCACTTGATTATTTATGCCGATAGCTTCAAATATCTTAGAGCCCTGATAAGATTGAATCGTTGAGATACCCATCTTGGAAGCAATCTTAACGATACCCTTTAAAATTGCTTTATTATAGTCATTTACTGCGGCATAATAGTCTTTATCCAGCATATTGCTGGCGATCAGCTGCTTAATGGATTCCTGGGCAAGATAAGGATTTACCGCACAGGCACCATAGCCTAACAGCGTTGCAAAATGATGCACTTCTCTTGGTTCCGCACTCTCTAGTATCATCGCTACCGCTGTTCTCTTCTTGGTTCTAACCAGATGCTGCTGCATGGCTGATACGGCAAGAAGGGAAGGAATTGCTACATGATTCTCATCCACACCTCTGTCGGAAAGAATCAGGATATTTGCACCTTCCTTGTAAGCGCGGTCAGCCTCCACAAATATATGGTCGATTGCTCTTTCTAAGGATGTATTCTTATAATAAATAATTGAAATAGTTTCTACTTTAAAGCCCGGTATCTTCATGGATTTAATCTTCAATAAATCGGTACTGGTAAGAATAGGGTTATGAATCTTAAGTACCTTACAGTTCTCAGCACATTCTTCCAAAAGATTACCGTCTTCACCGATATAAACATCCGTAGAAGTTACGATTTCTTCTCTGATAGCATCAATGGGCGGATTGGTTACCTGGGCAAAGAGCTGTCTGAAATAGCTGAATAAGGGAGGATTGCTCTTTGAAAGAATAGGAAGAGGACTATCAGCCCCCATTGCTGCTACCGGTTCTCCTCCGGTTCTTGCCATAGGGAGAATTGTAGTTCTGTAATCCTCGTAGGTATAACCAAAGGCCTTTTGAAGCCTGGCTCTTTCCTCGTCGTCATATTCCCACACCTTCTTATTCGGAATATGAAGGTCTTTTAATTTTACAAGATTGCTGTCCAGCCATTCTCCATAAGGGCTGTGTACAGCATAGCTGTTCTTTAAGTCTTCGTCATCAATGACACAGCCTTTTACTGTATCTACTAACAGCATCTTACCGGGACGAAGTCTTTCCTTCTTCACGATTCTTTCCGGTGCAATGTCCAATACACCTACTTCAGAGGAAAGAATTACATGGTCATCGTCTGTTATATAATAACGGGAGGGCCGTAGTCCGTTACGGTCAAGCACCGCACCCATAATATCGCCGTCACTGAACAGGATGGAAGCCGGGCCGTCCCAGGGTTCCATCATAGTAGCATAATACTGATAGAAATCCTTCTTCTCCTGGCTCATATTCTGGTCATTGCTCCAAGGTTCCGGTATGGTTATCATAACTGCAAGGGGCAGATCCATACCACTCATAATCAGGAATTCCAAAGCATTATCAAGCATTGCGGAATCAGAGCCTTCCGTGTTAATAACCGGAAGAATCTTATGAAGTTCCTTGTTCAGATACTTGGACTGCATCGTCTCTTCTCTGGCAAGCATCTTATCCACATTGCCTCTGATAGTATTAATTTCACCATTGTGTACGATAAGTCTGTTAGGATGTGCTCTCTGCCAGCTAGGATTGGTATTGGTACTGAAACGGGAATGAACTATTGCTATAGCGGATTCATAGGCTTCGTCCTGTAAATCCATGAAGAATCTGCGAAGCTGTTTTACAAGAAACATACCTTTATATACAATGGTACGGCTGGATAAGGATACTACGTAGGTGTTATCATTGCTCTGCTCGAATACTCTTCTGGCAATATAGAGCTTACGGTCGAATTCCAGACCTTTCTTCACACCATGAGGTCTCTTTACAAAGCCTTGCATAATGTAGGGCATGCATTCCACCGCTTTGTGCCCTAAAATATCAGGAATAATAGGCACCTCTCTCCAGCCAAGGAACTCCATTCCTTCCTTTTCCACTATTATCTCGAACATCTTCTTTGCCTGGTTTCTGGATAGCTCCTCCTGTGGGAAGAAAAACATACCGATACCATAGTCTCTTTCACCGCCAAGATTAATATTAAGACTTTCCGTTTCCTTTACAAAAAACTTATGAGATATTTGAAGCAGGATGCCGACACCATCTCCGGTCTTTCCTTCCGCATCCTTTCCGGCACGATGTTCCAGGTTCTCTACGATTTTTAATGCATCCGCTACTGTTTCATGGGTCTTTACACCTTTGATATTAACTACTGCACCAATACCGCAATTATCATGTTCAAATCTGGGATCATAAAGTCCTGCCCCCGTACGTTTTGTCTCTTCTACGCCATATCTGTCCATTCGCACGCCTCTTTTCTTCTAAATTTACCTGATTTGTATCGAGAAACCGGATTAAAAATATCCTCCGGCTTATCCGGTATGCCTTTTGGGTCATTTTATATTACTCTAAGCCATATTGGCTTTCTTAATTTTCCATACAAAAAAGGCATCCTTGAAATCATGTTTTCTTCAAGAACGCCTTTGTTCTGAAACCGATTATAATATATGCCGCAGAAAAATGCAATCTTTTTTTGAGATATTATTTATTTTATAAGGTTTTTAACGGCTTATACATTATTTTATTAAGTCTCCTTTTGTAAAATGTCATTTTTTCCGATATATATCATAGGCTCTGCTTCACTTAACAAGAACATTCGTACCTAAAAGGAGGTTACTATGATAAATAACGCTATTTCCGGGTCTATTCCATCAGGGACCTCTAGTGCCCAGGTCACCTCCCAGACTACCGGTAATGTATCAAATACTTCTACCGGTACCTATTCCGGTTCTACTGCCTATGGATTGGAAAAAGGGCAGGTTATAAAAGGAGAGATTGTTGATCTTAAAAATAATGAAGTAAGTATACGTTTGAGTGACGGACAGATCTTAAAGGGAAAGCTGACAGCAGATGTTAATAATCTCTCCATTGGTAGCCGGGTATCCTTTCGGGTAGAGAATGCCTCTTCCCAGAATCTTACCTTGAAGATTCTGCCGGAGAGTTCCTCCTCTTATATGGAGTCAACGATTGATGCTGCTCTGGATGCCGCTTCCTTAAGCAAACTTCCTAAAAACAGGAACCTGGTGGCAGAACTTCTTTCCTCCCGTATGTCTATTGATAAGAATAATCTTATCTTTTTTGCCAAACAAATGACTCAGTTTCCGGAAGCTTCTATTAAAAGCCTTATTTTCTTGAATCAAAATAATCTTCCGGTTAATAAAATCAGCATCGAACTGGCGGAAGGTTTTCTAAGTTCCAATGGTAAGATGATGGATAACCTGGCAGTGCTCGCTGATACGATATCAAAACTTCCATGGGCTGAGACCGGTCAGGACAACAATCAAGCTTTACTTCATCTGCTGTTAGAAGACAAATCAGCTCTTAAAAATACATTAGCACCGGAAAATACATTAGCACCAGAGGTTCAGATTAATTCTTCGGATTCAGTTTCCGTAAATACTGCTAATATCCAAAATCCATTGCAAATGCAGCCTTTTAATTATTCCCAGGAGCTTCCGATTGGGAACTTACTCTCCGCTGAGGAAAGGACTCTTTTGGCTGACAGCTTGAATGCCCTTTCCCCTGCCGCCCTTGAAAACTCTCAACTTGAGGAGCTGTTAACCGGAACCCTTTCAGCCGCTTCGTTATCAGAAGCTGCAAAACTATTAAAAGAATATACCATGAATCCTGCTGTCTGGAACCTGGCTGACAAAATTATAAATGCTGCCGATATACAGGAAAGTAGTACCTCTGAATTAAAGGAATTACTTCCCCCTGAGAGCAGAGATACTCTGCTTAAGTTAGTTCAAGCCTTACCGGAAAACTTTCCCATTTCCTTTACCGATGCGATTGTGAAGGGAAATATATCTGTCTCAGATTTTCTGGGGCAGATCAGTACACAATTATCTCCCGCTGCCGGCACTTCGGAAGAACACACTGCTGCCCTCCAGAAACTCACTTCCTCCAAGGAATTTCAGAGCCTCTTAAATTCCAAGCTTTTGTCGGATTGGAGTATGACTCCCGAGGATCTTGCTAAGCCTGATGCCGTAAAAAACCACTATGAGAATCTGCTAAGACAGTTAACTGATATAAAAAACCTTGCCGAATCAGCTACCTTTACCGGCGCACAAGCTCTTCAAGCCCAGTTAGCTCATGTTACAGATTCCGTTCAGTATATGAATATGTTTCAACATATGTTTTCCTATCTGCAGCTTCCTGTTAAACTTAAGAACCAATATGCAGAAAGCGAACTCCATGTCTACTCCAACAAGAAATCAAACCTGGATATTGAAGAGGGTATAAGGGTTGTCCTTCACTTAAAAATGGATAATCTGGGGCCAGTGGATATCGCTATCGATCTTACACACAGCCAGTTAAAAAACACCTTTTACCTGGAAAATAAGGAAGCCTTGGAGTTACTTTCCTCTCATATGGGAACTTTAGAAGAAAAGCTTACAGGTAAAGGCTATCAGGTAAGTACTGAGTTTGTTAATAAGGGAAAAAACAGCGAACCCGCAGGGAAAGTCCTCCCTGATAGTTCCTTGCACACAGAAGAAAACGCTCCTGCTCCTTCTTCCAGAGGTAAACGTTATCATTTTGACATTCGTGCATGATTAATATTTATAGTAGCATTTCATAAGCAAAAACTGCCGCCTAAACTTTAGAGATTATCTGAAAGTTTAGACGGCAATTTTCATCTTAAAAAACTTCTAATGATTAAATTTTAAAATTTATATATCCCTCTATATAAGGTTCATAACTTTACAGATCAGGTAGAGTATAAATAAATGAACCGGATAGAAAGCATAGAATACATACTTTAATCTTAATCCTCTCTCACCGTTATATAATCCTATGGGAATCAGCGCAAATGCTGCCGTCAGTTCGGATAAGGACATTATATTTAATGTAATATAGCCACCGATACCTGCCGATAAATGCTGCCTTCTTAAAGCATACATCACAGCGATGGTCAGGACTCCAAATGCAGAATAATCCGTAACCAGGAGATTAGCAAGAACCATACCGACTGCGAGCACTGCACAATCTGCAAGAAAAATCCCTATTCTCTCACCATTACTTCTAAACATAAGATACAGCACCAGGAAAATGACTGCAACGATGGCGATTACACCAATCATGACCTTATCATCCATACTCGTGAAGATCAGCGGAAGCCCTGTGCCATTAAATCCTGTAACAATGCTGTTTATGGTGTACATAGAATTCTGTAATACCTGAAAAGCAATCCATCCTGCGCCTATTACACCTATTATTGAGATTACAGGGAACCATCTTTTTTCCTTAAGCCGCTCTGCAAAGAATTGAAATCCCCACATTACCAGGAAACCTATGAAAAGTGTGAAAAACACATTTTGATATCCAAAATAAAAAATCTTCCCTTGAAAAGCCAGGTCAAAGGGTATCTCTGAAATAAGCGCAAACAATGCCAGTCTGATAGCATACTTGCCCTTATTCCTGGTATGTACAAAACCTTCTACCAGCAAAAAGCAAAAGAGGGGAAATCCAAGTCTGCCAATCATTCGCATAACAAAATAGATAAAATATAATCTTATGTTTGACGTATCCGTTGATGCTACCGTATTGTAATTAAAATATCCATTAGAAATAAGCGTTTGTTCCAATATAGTTGCTGCAACGTGGTCGATCAGCATTACAAAAATTGCTATTAACTTTAAAGTACTTCCTGGTATACCCCTTTTCTTGATGGTATCTTCAGTATATGCTGGCACAGCCGTAATATCTTCCATAAATCCTCCTAATAAAATATTATGCGGTATCCTATATCTATACGCTTGTTAAATTATACCATCCCACACACAGGATAGCAAATACTTATCGTGATAAGAAAAAGCCGCAAGCAGTGTATCTGTCATTGGGCTGATCAGTTTACACTATTACGACTTTTTACTTATCTGCTGCATTCATAATACCAAATCACATTTATCAAAGGGCGTTTATGCCAGCAATTCCTTTAGAATCTTATTAATCATACCTGGATCTGCTTTTCCCTTCATCTCTTTCATCGTCTGACCAACAAGGAAGCCAAGGGCTTTCTCCTTACCGCTTCGATAATCACTTACAGAAGCCGGGTTCTCAGATATTATCCTCTCAATCGTAGCTTTTAAGGCACCTTCATCATTGACCATGGAAAGCCCTTTTTCCTCAACATACTTTTCAGGGTCCACATCCTCTTTGAAGATTTTTTCAAAGACCTCTTTGGCAACTGTACGGTTAATCTTATTGTCCCCTATGAGCTTAATAAGGCTTGCAAGGTGGTCCGCATGAAAAGAGATATCCTCCGGCTCTTTTTCTTCTTCCTTCAAAAGGCGCATTGTCTCTACCATCAGCCAGTTGGATACTTCCTTTGGTTTACCGCAGAGTGCAACTGTCTCCTCAAACAAATCTGCCAGGTGCTTGGAACCGGTTATGATTCCGGCATCATAAACAGGAATGTCATATTCCTTCTCATAACGTAACATCTTCTCATCACGAAGCTCCGGCTGACGGTTCTTAATTTCCTTCAGCCACTCGTCACTAATGTCAATAGGTACCAGGTCCGGCTCCGGAAAATAACGGTAATCCTGGGCATCTTCTTTGGAACGCATGGCGAAGCTGGTATCTTTATTATCATCCCAGCGTCTGGTTTCCTGGGTAACTACTTTTCCGTATTCCAGTACATCAATCTGACGTTTTCTCTCACCTTCAATAGCTCTTGCTATGGCTTTAAAGGAGTTCATATTCTTCATTTCTGTTCTGGTACCGAATTCTTTCGCTCCTACCTCTCTGATAGAAAGATTAATATCAGCTCTTAAAGAACCTTCCTGCATCTTGCAGTCAGAGACACCAAGATATTGCAGAATAAGCTTCAGCTTTTCAAGGTATGCTATAACCTCTTCCGCACTTCTCATATCAGGCTCGCTTACAATCTCAATTAAAGGAACACCGCAGCGGTTATAATCAACCAGGGTACAATCTTCCCAAGGATCATGTATTAGTTTTCCGGCATCTTCTTCCATATGAATTTCATGTATACCAATGGTTTTCTTGCCGGCAGCGGTTTCAATCTCAATTCCTCCATCGTGACAAATGGGTAGATATAGCTGAGATACCTGGTAAGCTTTGGGTAGATCCGGATAAAAATAATTCTTTCGGTCAAATTTACAGTTCTGATTTATCTGACAGTTAGTCGCAAGGCCAGCTGCTATGGCAAATTCTACTACCTTCTTATTTAATACCGGAAGAGTACCAGGCATACCGGTACATACCGGACAGCAGTGAGTATTAGGTTCTCCGCCGAACTGAGTGGTGCAGCTACAGAAGATTTTCGTCTTTGTTGCAAGCTCTACATGGACTTCAAGTCCGATGACGGTTTCATAGGATTTCATAGCACCACTTCCTTTCTCGTTTGTTCAAAGCGATATGCTGCTTTTAAAATATCTTTTTCACCGAAATGTTTTCCGATTAACTGAAGCCCTATGGGAAGACCCTGATTTCCAATTCCGCTGGGAAGGCTGATAGCCGGAAGTCCTGCCAGATTAATGGATACGGTATAGATATCTCCTAAATACATCTGTAAGGGATCGGATAAACTTTCACCGATTCTTGGAGCCGTCGAAGGCGTCGTAGGTCCAAGTATAATATCGTATTTATCAAAAGCCCTGTCAAAACCTTCTTTAATAAGGGCTTTTACTTTTAAAGCTTTGTTATAGTAAGCATCATAATAACCGGAGCTAAGTACAAAGGCACCAATCATCATTCTGCGCTTTACTTCATTGCCAAAGCCCTCACTTCTGGTCTTCTTATAGACTTCCTGAAGCCCTTCGAAGTCCTCTGTACGATACCCGTATTTGATACCGTCATAACGTGAAAGGTTGGAGCTGGCTTCTGCGGAGGCAATAACATAATAAGCAGGAATTGCATGTTCCACAGCTTCCAAGTCAAATTCTTCTATAATAGCACCTTGCTTTTCCAGTTCCTTTGCAGCTTCTAGAACACTTACTTTGATTTCTTCTGTCAGTCCGTTTCCTAAATAGCCTTTGGGAATTCCAATCTTCATTCCCTTTATATCTTCTCCCAGTACTTTGGAATACCCATAATGTTCTGTGGGAACACTGGTGGAGTCTTTCTTATCATGACCGGAAATAATGTCAAGTGCTGCTGCACAATCTGCTACATTCTTTCCGATTGGTCCAATCTGATCCAAGGAAGAAGCATAGGCTACCAACCCATAGCGAGAGACTGTACCATAAGTAGGTTTTATACCGGTTACACCGCAGAAGGCACTTGGCTGTCTGATAGAACCACCGGTATCCGAACCTAAGGCATAGAAAGCTTCATCTGCTGCTACTGCCGCTGCAGAACCGCCGCTGGAGCCTCCCGGCACATACTCTGTATTTCTGGGATTTTTCGTTATTCCAAAATAGGAAGTTTCAGTGGTACTGCCCATTGCGAACTCATCCATATTGGTTTTCCCGATTATAATAGCCCCCTGTGCTTTTAACTTTTCCACTACGGTGGCATTATAAGGCGGAAGGAAGTTATTTAATATCTTAGACCCACAGGTAGTCTTTATTCCCTTGGTGCAGATGTTATCCTTTACGGCAACAGGTACTCCCGCCAGAGGTGCATCTGCTAATTCTCCGCTGTCAATTTTTCTTTGTACTTCTTTTGCTTCCAAGAAAGCATTTTCTTCTAAAACGGATATATAGCAGCTGTTAACAGAATCTGTTTCCTTTATCTTATCTATCTGAATACTGACTGCTTCCGCTACCGATATCTCTTTCTCCTGAATCTTCTTCCCCAATTCCAGGGCTGATAGTTTGGTTATGTCCATGCTGACCTCTTTTCTATTGACATCATCTATTGATTTGGTATGATCTTTTTCATTACAATGACTCTTCCTTACTCAACAGTCTTGGGAACCATAAAACAGCCGTCTTTTTTTGCCGGTGCATTTGCAAGGAGGGCATCTCTGTCAGGACTGTTCTCCACCACATCTTCACGAAATACATTTTTAATAGGGAAGACATGGGACATAGGGGTTATCCCTTCGGTGTCCAGTTCATTCATGGTTGTAATATAACCTAATATACTTCCAAGGTCAGTCTTTGCTTTTTCTTTTTCCTCTTCTGTCAGCTCCAGCTTAGCAAGGGCCGCCACATAGTCTATCGTTTTATCTGTTATCTCCATTATTCCTCAATTCCGCTGCTTGAAGCAGCTTAAATTCTTATGAAAGAAGCTTTGTTCATTCAAAGATTTTGTTCATTCAAAGCTTCTGTCCGTTCAAATCTTCTGTTCGTTCATTTCAATGGATTTGTTCCAATTATTGAATTATCTATTCGCAATTCTAAGGTTCCAGTCTTGTTACATCTCTCGGGAACAGGGTAGTTTCTCTTACATTCTGCTCATCCAGTATCTTCATGGTAAGACGCTCCAGGCCGATTCCAAGTCCGCCGTGAGGAGGCATTCCATGCTTGAAGATCATAAGGTAATCGTTAAATTCCGCAGGGTCCATTCCCCTTTTTAGCATCTTCTCTACCTGTGCTTCATAGCTGTGAATTCTCTGTCCCCCGGTGGTAATCTCCATCCCTTTAAATAACAGGTCAAAGCTTAACGTAAATTTATTATCCGCCGGGTCATCCATAGCGTAGAAAGGTCTTTTCTTAGAAGGATAATGTGTTACAAATACCAAATCACTGCCATATTCCTCTTTAAAATACTTCCCAATGAGAATTTCCTCTTCCGGTTCCAAATCATAGGGATTTTTTATTTTACGGTCATACTTCTCAGCAACCAATTGTTTCGCTTCATCAAATCTAACTGCAGGGATCTTATCGGTGGAGGGTAATTCTACATTCAGGATTTTCAATTCCTTCTCGTAGTCTTTCTTTAATAAATCAAAGGTATACGTAAGAAGCGCGGCTTCCATATCCATAATATCCTCAAAGCCATCGATATATCCCATCTCAAAGTCAAGACTGGTGTATTCATTCAGATGCCTTGTGGTATTATGCTTCTCTGCACGAAATACCGGTGCTGCTTCAAATACCCTGTCATATACGCCTACCATTGTCTGCTTATATACCTGGGGGCTTTGTGCTAAGAAGGCTTTCTTTCCAAAGTACTCTAATTTAAATACATTGGCACCACCCTCTGCATTTCCTGCCACAATCTTAGGTGTCCTGATCTCTGTAAAATGATTCTCATAGAGGAAATTACGAAAACCTCTTACAATTCCCTCCTGAATCTTAAAGATTGCCCGTTCCCTTATATTTCTTAGTGCGATAGGACGAAGGGAAAGCTTTGTCTCAAGAGAAGTTCCCATCTTCCATTTGCTGATAGGTAGAGGCATTATGGAATCCTTTGCCGGTTCTGATAATACCCGGACTTCTGAGACCTTTAATTCAAATCCTCCCGGTGCTCTCTCTTCTCTGGAAGCAATTCCTGTCACTTCAAGGGTCATTCCTTCTCTAATACAACTTGCTTCTGCTCCCGTAACCTTGCCTGCTTCGAAAACACACTGTACCAGACCTTCATATTTACGAAGAACAACAAATGAGAATTCTCCCATATCTCTTACCGCATGTACAGCACCTCTTACTATTACTTGCTTTTGGAATAAGTCACCGGTAAGTATATCACTGATTTCTACTATTTCTTTTTCTTTTATTCCTTTTACAAATTCCATCGTGTTCCTCCTTTAATCTATCCATTGATCTGGCAGTTGCTTTTTCTCCAGGCATATCTAACAGACAATCACTTTTAGTTTTCGTCTGAATACAAAAAGTCCCGGATATTTATGTGAAAAAACACATAAATATCCGGGACGGGAATCCAACAGCAACTGCAAAAGGCAATCGTCTTACGTTAAGAGAATAACCCGCGGTACCACCCGCGTTGAAAGCAAAAGCTTTCCTCTCAAGCACATAACGCGTGCCGCGTATAAACCTACTATAAGTCGTATGATAGATGGGAGTAATAATATCCTCCATTACAGATCATAGAACTTCTTCGGCTTATAAGCTCCAGAGTGTTCCTTCCAATAGCTATCACCATAGGCATGCTCTCAGTCGGTGGCTTGCCATTCCTGTCTATAGATGAAATCCCTAAAGGTTAGTCTCTTTCTCAGCCTTTATAAATATTCAAATACTTTTAAGCTATATTATCACAGAAAATATTATCTGACAAGAGGTAATTTTAAATGATTTATTTAAACGATTTGATTTCCTTTATAAATTCCTCTTTTGTTTTTCCGGCTGCAAAATCTTTTAACATAGTATTCGCATCTGAAGCCGCATTATTCTCAGCCTTATTATTCATCCCTTTATTATTAAAAGCCAGGTCATCACCAGTTAAACTTCCGGATATGGTATCATCCTCATTCATATTATAAATCCCCTGATAGCCGCCCACACATGCATAAGTATAATCATTGTTTGCATATTCCTTAGCGTCATACTTTGTTAAGAATAGTATCTTTCTTGAGCCTTCTTCTAGAACCGGGTCTTCAATAAGGTATTTTGTTTGAATAATATTAATAGTATCATTTTTACTTAGTCCATCCCCTTTTAAAATATCATCAACTTTAGCTTCGGTAAAGGTAAAATAAGATTCTGGGCCAAACTCAATCTCACCAACGTTATTTTTAATCGTTGCTTCAATAATTATAGGTGATTGGTCATATACCTCCTCCAGCGAATCTGCATAAAAAGCCATTTTAGCATGGAAGAATTTTGAATTATCCAAGGTTTCCTTCGTTACATCAGATGATTTTAAAAATTAGGCACACAGATATATAATAAGCTGCAAACTACTCCAATTATAATAACTAATAATATTTTTTTCACCATACCATCCTATCCATTGCTATGACCAAGCTCATGGGCTACAAGTTCTGTTGTATTAGCAGCAAATTATGAATAATAATAATAATTTATTTGTGTATATTTAGATGCGGTAAATGTATCACTTATACGCAACACTATTTCAGTAGTCATAAATATATTGGACCATATTCTTACCTTTGTCAATAATAAAAATTATTACATGAGTAAGCCTATATCATGAAAAGAATAGAAATCTAAAAAAGAAAGAGTGCAGATATCCAAGGTATCTGCACTCTTTCTTAACGGAATTCCATTCGAAGAATTCCTTTGCCGTCTTTGCATACGAAGCTTCCCATGCTTCCATTGACAACGGTAATCGTAGGGGCTTTATGGCCGATATCGGTATCCATAATAATGGGAACATCTTTTAATACGGAAGTTAATACTTCCTCATAAGGGATACCGTGATTCTCCTGGTAAAAGGCAGGTCTCCCAAAGAGGAAGCCTTTTGCATGCTGGAACCAGCCAGCTTCCTTAAGCTGCCATAACCCTCTGGTTAAGGCGTCGCTGCTAAGAGCAAAGCTTTCCAGGTACCAAAGGATTCCATCCTCCTTATATTTTTCAATAAAGGCCAGCGTATTGTCATAGCGAGTTCCCAGGATATTTAAGAGGACATCAAGACACCCACCGAGAAGTCTGCCTTCTACCGGCTTACCTTCTTCGCCTGCTATCTGTTTTAGTACCACCGGTTCTGTTAATACATATTCTTCCAGCCCCGTAACTCTGTCATAATAGCCATCCTCATAAAGATCAAAGCTCTCCTGAAGGAATCCGCCTTCCATCAAGCCTTCGCCGGTCATTATCTTTAGATTATCCTCCAAAGAAGAATGCCAGTTATCCATACCAAAAGCAGTGAAATTACTGCCATAAACAGTTGCGATATCACAGCAGGTAGTTATGGAATGTGTAAGTCCTGTATTATCGGAAAAACCTTGAAACCATACGGGATTTGCTTTTATGGCTTCATAGTCAAAGTAGGGCAGCATTTCCACCAGGAAATCCCCTCCTCCTGAACTAATCAGCCATTTGATATCTTTATTCTTTAGAAAAGTGTTAATTTCCTCGCCTCTGGCTTTTCCGTCTCCGCTCCGGCCTTTTACGCTCGTTCTTACCAGAGGGCCTTCTATTACCTGATATCCTTTATTATTAAAATGCAGCACTGCATTATCCAGTCGGTTATAATCTGTTTGATTACCGTTACCATCAGAAGGAGCAGGTACGGCTATCATATCGTCTTTTTTTAAAAATTCCGGGTATATCATAATTTCTTAATCCTCTCAATGGCTTCTACGGTATTTTCATAGGTTCCAAAAGCCGTCAGTCTAAAATATCCTTCACCGCTGGGACCAAAACCTGAACCGGGAGTACCCACAACATTCGCTTCTTTTAACAGATAATCAAAGTACTGCCAGGAGGTCATCTTATCCGGTGTTTTTAACCAGATATATGGTGCATTCACGCCACCAGATACCGTATAACCGGAGCTCTCAAGACCTTCTTTGATTACACGGGCATTGTTCATATAATAGGCAATCTGTTCTCTGGTCTGTTTCTTACCTTCCTCCGTATAAACAGCTGCTCCGGCTGCCTGTATTACGTAAGGTGCACCATTGAATTTCGTACCGTGACGTCTTGCCCACAGACTGTTAAGGGATACCTCCCCTGCCTTTAAATCCTTGGGTATTACAGTAAATCCCAGTCTTGTACCGGTAAAACCTGCATTCTTGGAGAAACTTCTAAGCTCAATAGCACAGGTCTTTGCACCTTCACATTCATAGATAGTGTGAGGAACGTCTTCTTCAGAAATATATGCTTCATAAGCGGCATCATAGATAATAACTGCACCGATTTTGTTGGCGTAATCTACCCATTCCTGTAATTTTGCTTTGTTTATGGTAGAACCGGTAGGGTTATTGGGAAAGCACAGATAAATCATATCCGGCTCTTTCGTTGGAAATTCCGGTGCAAAATTCGTATCCGCGGTACAGGGCATATAGATAACTTCGCTCCATTTACCTGTTTCACTGCTGTATATTCCCGTTCTGCCTGCCATAACATTCGAATCCACATAAACAGGGTATACCGGGTCACAAACAGCAATCTTATTATCTGCTCCGAAGATTTCCTGAATATTAGCGGAATCACTCTTCGCTCCGTCACTGACAAAGATCTCATCCAAAGCGATGTCCACACCTCTTGACTTATAGTCATGTTCAGCAATCAGGCTTCTTAAGAATTCATAGCCAAGGTCAGGGGAATAGCCTTTAAAGGTATCCTTAACAGCCATTTCATCCGTTGCTTTATGGAGGGCAGAAATTACAGCCGGTGCAAGGGGAAGTGTTACGTCTCCAATACCTAAACGAATGACTTTCTTATCCGGATTCGCTTCTCCAAAGGCTTTCACTTTTTTAGCAATATCGGAAAACAGATAGCTTCCCGGCAGTTTCAGATAATTTTCATTAATTTTAAACATAGTTGCTCTCCTTCTATTTTTTTCTGCAGAATGTAAACTATTCTCTTCCGGGATAGCCTGCATCCGGCTGGTTTGTTTTTTATAATAACTCACCGTCAAATACGGTTATGGCAGGACCGGTCATAAAGATTGAGTCTTTTACCCTGTCATAGCGTACGGTAAGCTCTCCTCCAAGAAGTTTCACTTTTACCTCATCCTCTGTATAGCCGTTTAAGATGCAGGCATAAACACTGGCACAAGCTCCTGTGCCGCAAGCTAAAGTCTCTCCGGAACCTCTTTCCCATACCCTCATGTCTATATTCTTTCTGTCTATTACATGGATAAATTCTGTATTGGTTCTTTTGGGAAACCATTCATGATGTTCAAAGAGGGGACCAACCTTTTCTATCTGGACCTTCTTAGTATCCTCCACAAAAACTACCGCATGAGGATTGCCCATAGAAACACAAGTTACCTTGTATTCCTCCTCTCCTACCTGAATCGGTTTGCCAATAATTCTATCCTCATCCCCTTTAACAGGTACCAACGCAGGTTCTGTAATCGGCTGACCCATATCGACAGTTACTTCTCTAACTTTTCCGTCCTCTACCGTAAGGAATAGATGCTTAATGCCTGCTCCCGTTTCAATGGTGATCTCTCTCTCCTGTATCAATCCGTAATCAAATACGTATTTTGCAACACAACGTATTCCATTTCCGCACATTGCAGAAGAAGAGCCATCCGCATTATACATATCCATCATAAAATCAGCTTTATCGGAAGCTTTAATTAAAATCAGACCATCAGAACCTATTCCAAAGTGCCTGTCACTGACTGCAATAGCAAGTTCGGAGGGATTCACAACCTTTTCTCTTAAACAATTTACATATACATAATCATTTCCGCAGCCCTGCATTTTTGTAAACTTCATACTAACCTCCATTTGCACCCAGCAAACCACAAACAGCCTGCTGTATGCTCCAATTTCATACTAATTTTCGCTTAAATTCTAATTTGTGACCAGTCATTAGGAAATCCAACAATGGCACCTTTATAACCCATCTAATACTTATTGGTACTTCCATATTAGGGTGTGAATTCTGTTTTATAATAATTCACGATACCCTTATTGTAAATGACATTATTAAGCGAAAATACTTCAAAAATGCTTTATGTATTGCATATAGTGCTATGCACCGTTGAGTACTCACAAAAGAGCCCTGGTACATGAACTTTCGTGTAAAATTTACCACCTGTTCATTTTACCATAGCTCTTAATCTTCTTGCAAGCCTGCTTGCAGTTTTGCTGACTCTTAAGTTACATTTAAGCATTTCTTATAAATACTCCTAAGTTTATAGTATCCTTGGTGTTTCAGAGGTTTAACTAACAATAACGGATGGTGTCTGATACTATTAATTGCTTTTTAATTCAGGGGTTCTTATGACCTGGAATGGCAGCACTTGCGACCAGGTCTATAACACCAGTGTCTAAGCTCAAAGTTTTACAGAACAGTAAACTTGAAGTGAGTTTGGTGTAACTTGACCTTCCGGAAACAAGTGCTGCCATTTTAGCGGAATCAGATGTCTGAACAAGAAAGCATTACATCAGGCTTAATATCATTTCCGCCATTTCTACCATATTCGTACCGCTGTCCATACTGTTCTTTTGAATATAACGGTGTGCTTCTTCTTCTGTCATATTGTTACGTTCCATGAGAACCAGCTTTGCTTTGCTGATAATTGCTTTCTCTTCTTCTGATCTGGGCTTCGGCTTTTCTCTTTCCTTTTTCCTGCGTCTTGCGATATTTAAATACATCATCTGCAGGGTGCTGATTAAATCTGCCATCTTAATTGGCATACTAAGACATACAATGTTATTGTAAGTACATTCTTCCAGCTTATTCGCCGAAGCAATTAAAAGCATCTCAAATCCTTTGGGTAGGTAACCGTTTAATTGGCTGTAATGCATATCGGAAAAACGGTATCCGCATATTATGATTCCGTCGTCCAATTCATTTGCAATGGTTACAACCTGTGCCCCTGTGGTGCAGGTTGCATTTACTTCGTATCCATTTCTCACCAGAACATTCTTTATGTTCATTGCATCTTCAATTTTAGGAAAAGCTATTATAATACTGGGCACATTCGATCACCTCCACACTCATCTGGCATACCACTTCTTCATGCTGCCACTAAACGCATATTATATACGGTGTAAGTATTGATCAATTTCCCATTTAGATACCTGAATAGCATATTGATTCCATTCCTGGTATTTGGCTTCAAGATACTTCTTGGTTGTATGTTCTCCAAGAACCGATTGAATCAGTTCATCCTGCTGTAAGGCTTCCAGTGCTTCTTTCAAAGTTGATGGCAGACTCTTAATATCCATTGCCTTCTTATCAGCCTCGCTCATCTCAAATATATTCTGATCTACACTTTCCGGAGGAGTTAATTTATTCTTGATGCCATCCAGACCCGCTGCCAAACATACGGCCAGAGCCAGATAGGGGTTAGCTGCTGAATCAGGACATCTAAGCTCAACTCTTGCGCTGGTACCTCTGGCTGCCGGTATCCTGATTAAAGGACTTCTGTTTGTAGCACTCCATGCAATATAAACCGGTGCTTCATAACCCGGAGTAAGTCTTTTATAAGAATTCACGAGTGGATTGGTGATAGCCGCCATTCCTTCCATGTGCTTCATAATTCCTGCAATAAAATAATAAGCTTCCTGACTAAGACCAAGCTTGCCGTCTGCATCATCAAATATATTTCTGCCATCTTTGGATAAGGACATATTAATATGCATACCGGAGCCATTTACACCAAACTTTGGTTTTGGCATAAAGGTAGCATGGAGTCCATGGCGTTTGGCAACGGTTCTGACTACCAATTTAAAGGTCATAATATTATCGGCAGTCTTTACTGCGTGGTCATATTTAAAATCAATTTCATGCTGGGCAGGAGCAACCTCATGATGGGATGCTTCCACAGTAAATCCCATGTCTTCCAGGGTCAGAACCATCTCACGTCTTGCATTTTCACCATTATCCAGGGGGCCAACATCAAAATAACCACCCTTTTCCTGCGTATCTACACTTGGTTCCCCATTGTCTAATGTATTAAATAAAAAGAATTCACATTCAGGGCCAACATGGAAGGTGTAGCCCATCTGTTTTGCATCTTCTGCCACCTTTTTTAAAATAAATCTCGGGTCTCCTTCAAAAGGTGTGCCGTCAGGTCTGTATACATCACAGATGAATCTGGCAACTTTCCCCTGCTGAGGTCTCCAAGGAAATATCTCAAAGGTATCAAGATCGGGATAAAGGTACATATCTGATTCTTCAATACGCACAAATCCTTCAATAGAGGAGCCGTCAAACATACATTTATTATCCAATACCTTATCCAATTGGCTGGTGGTTACCGCTACATTCTTTAAACTGCCAAAAATATCTGTAAATTGAAGTCTGATAAACTCAACATCTTCCTCCTTCACCATCCTGATAATGTCCTGCTTTGTAAAATGATTCATAATAACTCCTTTCCTGAACAACCCTTTATTCTAATATGAAAAATAAGCGAAAACGTCCTATAAAGAACATCTTCGCCTTTTGCTTCTATCATGATATCAGTCCTATAATTGTTTGTCAATATTATAAAATTAATACTACAAACATTAAAGTACATTATATGCTTATTTAAATAACAAGTTTGGTAATACACAGGTTTAAATAGTTAGTGTCATTTTTTAAATCAATTGTTTCTTTTGTTTCAACAAGTCTTATTAAAGGCCTTAACACACAATCCTGGTAATTTTTTACTACAATCGCTTTCGCGCCGTTATTTAACTCAATACAAGAACCTATGGGATAAACCGTTACACATTTTATGAATGCATCTATTACACGATTATCATACAGTTGATTCCCGTTACCCATTAAGTATTCAACTGCTTCACTGGGAGCAAATGCTTCTCTGTAGGCCCTGTCGGAGGTCATTGCGTCATAAGTATCTGCCACGGCAAGTATTCTGCCATATAGGGTTATCTCATTTCCTTTTAAACCTCTTGGATATCCGGTACCATCATATCTTTCATGGTGCTGGAGTACACCGGCTCTGGTTACGCTGCTTAATTCCTGAGAGGAGGTCAGCATCTCATAACCATATTCCGGATGTTTTTTAAGGATTGCGAATTCCTCTTCCGTAAGCTTACCTGTTTTGTCTAACAGTTCAGCCGGTATCTTATTCTTGCCAATATCGTGAAGTATACCGGCTGCTCCCAGATAAATCAATTCATCGGGATGTAAGTTTAATTTGATTCCCACACTGACCGCCAATATTGCTACATTAACACAGTGCAGATATGTGTATTCATGATGTCCCCATAGATTTCTCATGGTAAGCTCAACATCTTTATTACTGATAATGCTGCTTACGATGTCTTTAATCATTGGGAGCATCTCAGCGATATTCCCATTATTACCAACGATTTCTTCCAATCTTGTTGCTGTACGCAGTTTCAAGCCTTCATCCACTACATCTTCAATATATATCCCCTCTGAAATTTCATCTTCGATATATAGTCCTGTATAACCCATTGCTTTCAGCCTTGACAGAATATTCTCCGTCAAAACAACATTTTCCCTTAATAAAATGACCCCCTGATTGCCATAAAGCGGTTTTGCGAGTACAGCGCCAGGTTCAACCCTATTTATGGAAAGAAATCTCATACTCCATATCCTCCGATTACATAACTAAACATGGACAACTTTATCTAGTAATAGTGTTATCCCAAATAAACTACTAAGATATAATTATAACATATATTGTCGAATATGAGTACATATAATTTTTTATTTACTTTTAAGAATTTCTTACATTTTATGGCTTTTATATTTCCATAATTTATATTTTCTGGCTTTTATATTTTCTAAGATAAGAGCATCCTGTCGTTGGCAAACTCGCCTCCGCTTACACTTTCAAATTTATCCAGTAAGTCTCTGACATGAAGATTTTTCTTTTCTTCACCGGAAACGTCATAGATGATTTTTCCTTCATGCATCATAATCAAACGATTACCATATTGAATTGCATGTTTCATATTATGTGTTATCATAAGTGCAGTCAGAGAATTTTCCGCCACAATCTTTTCTGTCAGCTCCAGAACCTTTTGGGCAGTCTTTGGATCCAAGGCAGCCGTATGCTCATCCAACAGAAGCAGTCTAGGATTCTTTAACGCTGACATTAATAATGTAAGAGCCTGCCTTTGTCCTCCGGATAGAAGACCCACTTTTGTTGTCAAACGGTTCTCAAGACCCAGATCCAATTTCAGCAGCTGTTCCACATACAGTTCTTTTTCCGCTTTTGATATTCCCCAGCCAAATCCTCTTCTTTTACCTCTGCGGTATGCAAGAGCCAGGTTTTCCTGTATTTCCATACCGGCAGCAGTTCCCATCATAGGATCCTGGAATACCCTTCCAAGATAACTTGCTCTTTTATATTCCGGCATCCTGGTAATATCCCGTCCGTCAAGCATAATACTGCCGCTGTCCGGGTAATGAACTCCTGCAATCATATTGAGCATGGTGGATTTTCCCGCACCATTGCCTCCGATAACCGTAACAAAATCCGATTCATTTAAAGTTAAATTCAACCCTTTTAGTACTCTCTTTTCATTTATGGTAAAGGGGTTAAAGGTCTTATATAATTCTCCTATTTCTAACATTCGTTTTCCTCCCTTACAATCTTTACTTTATCCTTCTTAAAGACAGGGATGGATAAAGCTGCGGCTACCATAACTGCGGTTAATAATTTCAGGTTATTGGAATTAAAGCCAATATACAGAACAGAGGCTATTATAATTCGATAAATAATGGAGCCTATAACGATAGAAATCAGCCTGCTGGCAAAGGATATCACACGACGGAAAATCACTTCTCCAATTACAATTGAAGCTAATCCGATGACAATGGCACCAACCCCCATGGATACATCCGCAAAGCCCTGGGTTTGGGCTACAAGACCCCCTGAAAGCGCAATCAGTCCATTTCCAACCATAAGTCCGATTATTTTCATTGCATCAGTATTAGAACCTTGAGCACGTACCATTGCTTCATTATTACCGGTAGCTCTGATAGCACAACCAACTTCTGTACCAAGAAACCAATATAGCAGGACAATAACCAGAACTGTAAAGATTATACTAAGTCCCATTGAAATTAAATTCTGCAGAAGATTATCTTTAATCCCAAGGGCTGCTGCAGAGGGAAATAGATTCTTAGCCATAGAAAGTATTGTCTTCTGAGCTAAAAGAGGGGTATTAGACTTGCCCATAATACCCAGGTTTACGGAATATAGAGCTATCATTGTAAGTATCCCAGCCAGAATAGGAGGTATTCTAAGCTTTGTATGCAAAAAGCCTGTCACTGCACCTGCTGCCATACCTGCCAGAGTTGATATTAAAAGACAGAGTACCGGGTTAATCCCAAGACCTGATATACAAAAAGCACTGATACTTCCTCCTAATGCGAAACTTCCTTCGCTTGTCATATCCGGAAAATCCAGAATACGAAAAGATACATAAACACCAATTGCTAATATAGCCCAGGCAAATCCCTGTGAGGTAGCTCCCAATATCGATAATAAATAACGTATTAATTCATCCATTAATTTTCTAACCTTCCCTATGTATAAATTGTATAAATGTATCTAAAACAAAAGCCTGCCCCATAATCTGCAATAACAACAGGTATGGGACAGGGTTTATATCCATCATTCTCAAATCAACCGAACTGTTTATTGAAAGAAAGATGGCCAATAAATATAGCCAAATTACTTACTCTGCTTTAAATCATCCGGGATTGTTATTCCTAATTCCTTCGCCACATCTTCGTTTATCTTAAGTGTACATTTCTCATCTGCCAGGTATTCAATAGGCATATCTGCAGTTTTCGCAGTTCCTTTCAGAATTTTAACTGCTTGTTCTCCCGTTAATTTACCAAGCTCATAATAATCAATACCATATGTCGCAAGTCCGCCGTTATCTACCATACCGCCTTCACCGCATATAACAGGAAGTTTGCTTGCATTTGCAACCTGTGCAACAGTAGGCATGGACTGTGCTATCATATTATCTGTTGGTGCATAGATTGCATCTACTTTATCCACCAGGGACTGTACTACCTGCTGAATTTCATTTGTATTCGATACTGTTGCATCCACACTTTCCATTCCTGCATCTTTGATTGCTGCTTTGGCAATGTCTGCCTGAATAACTGAATTGCTTTCTGCTGAGGAATAAAGGATTGCAACTTTTTTAGCACCAGGGATCAATTGCTTTAATAATTCAATCTGTTTCTTAACAGGAGTAAGATCAGAGGTACCGGATACATTACCCCCCGGCGCGTCATTGGAAGCAACTAACTGGGAGCCTGCGGGGTCGGTAACAGCAGTAACCAGAACAGGAATTTCCTTTGTAGCATTAACAACTGCCTGAGCTGATGGTGTAGCGATAGCAAGTATCAGATCCGGTGCATCATTCACTAATTTTGTAGCAATGGTCTGAGCTGTTGACATATCTCCCTGTGCTACCTGATAATCCAACTTAAGATTCTTTCCATCCACATAGCCTGCAGCCGCAAGTGCATCTACGAAGCCCTTATAGGAAGCATCTAATGCGGCATGTTCCACATACTGATTAATTCCTATATGATAAACCTTTCCATCCGTATCACCGGAACTACCTGATGTACTTGCATCTTTGGTTCCGCAGCCGGTAAGTGACATCACAACCAGCGAAGCTGTTAATATTCCCGCTAATAGTCTTTTTTTCATAAATATTCTCCATTCTATTCTTAGTTTCTCTTTCACTTTAAAGTTATGTAGTTTAACACTTTCATCTGTTAAAGTGTACAACGAAAAAGCTTTTTTGTCAATATTATTTTCAATAATACAAAAACTCCCGGTATCCTTATTGCCTGATATTCCGGGAGTTTCTAATGTATTTTCTATTTATTTCCTGTTTCTGTATTGTCCGAAGAATTATTGTTAAATAATATAGTAATACTGATTCTTCTATTCTTTTCTCTTCCCGCTTCCGTGTTGTTGGATGCAATCGGGTCATTTTCACCATAACCGCTTGCTACAAGCCTTTTGGGATCAATATCATACTGAGCTGACATATACTCTACCACATTAGCTGCTCTAAGTGCCGAAAGCTGCCAGTTTGAAGTAAATACCCCTCTGTTTATAGGAACATTATCCGTATGTCCGCCAATCTGTATCTTATTGTCCACCTGCTTTAACAGCTTCGCAATAACATCAAGATTCTTCTTCATATCCTCTTTGATCGTTGCCTGACCGCTGTCAAAGAGTACGTCATTGGATAAGGTAATGACAATACCGCTCTCTTGTATACTGATGTCCAGATTATCTTTAAATGCACCGTTACCGATAGCATCATATAACCAGCCTTTTAGCTGCTGGAACTCATCTTTGCTGACCTCTTTTATGTCTTTTATATCTTTTCCGTTGTCTTTCCCGGTCCCGGTACTGTCTCCCGGTCCTGAAGCATTGCCGCTTCCCTGATAATTTCCTTGATTTAAGGCATCTTTCCCGCTGTTAAGTACTCCGCTGCCTTTTGGGATAATAGATCCTCCCTGTGTATTGTTACCTGCTCCGAAGGCGCTGCTTAGAGATGCTGCCAATTCATCATATTTTTGCTGATTCACATTACTGATTGAGTATAGCATAATAAAGAAAATCATTAACAGAGTTATCATGTCAGAATATGTAAAGAGCCATCTTTCACTGTTCCCTGATTTCTTCTCCTTTTTTTTCATCATCCAAGTATCCCTTAAGCCTTTCTACGATTAATGCCGGATTTCCGCCTTCCTGTATCATCAGAATACCATCCATCATCATGTTTTTGGTTACAAGTTCATCTGTATCCAATTCTTTTAGTTTATTAGCAATGGGAAGCCATAGTAAATTCGCGGTTCCGATACCGTAAAGCGTTGCAATAAACGCTACAGCAATAGACCCTGCAAGAGCTGACGTATCACCGCCGCCTAAATTACCAAGTACATGTACCAGGCCCATAACAGTTCCGATGATACCAAGAGTAGGAGCATAACCGCCGGCAGCTTCAAATACTGCAATTCCCTTGGAATGGCGATACTCCATATTATCAAGTTTCGTTTCCAGAATCTTTTTTATAATTTCAGGGTCTGTTCCATCCATAACAAGCTGAAGTCCATCCTTAATAAAGGGGTCATATTCATTACTCTGTAATTCGTTCTCCAGAGATAACAATCCATTGGTCCTGGCAAGGTTTGCTGTTTTATAAAAGACCTGTATAATTTCTTGCCTGTCCTCCTTATGCTTACGAAACGCTATAGCCAACACCTTCGGTACTTTCTTAAGTACTGACAGAGGAAAAGATACACCTACAACACCAATGGTACCTCCAATAACAATCATGGCGGCAGTAGGTTCAAGTAAAGCCCCAACATGTCCCTTATCCAAAACAAATGCCATTATTAACATAACAAATGAAAAAATCAAACTGATTATCATGCTTAAATCCATAATTTAACTCCTTCTCACCCTTTATGATAAAATTTCAATCCTGATTATGACCTTTTCTCCTCCCATCATTCTAACTGACCCTATAGAAACATCATCAAGAACGATTTGATATTCTCAAGGTAATTGTATCACCTTTTTTATACAAAATATACTGTAAATCGAGCCTCTTTGTCAAGTCAATTTTCTTAGTGAAAACCTTGTGTTATCAGTATTTTCCTTGATTTCTGCGGTATTGCAAAATCCAATTAGGATTAATTGACTATATATTACCAGCAGAATTTTCGCCATTTGTCAAAGCAGTTTTTAGATTACATAAAATTAGCAAATTTTCACTTGAATATTACAATCAAAAGGTATATGCTAATGAAGATTTTCTACATAATGCTACAAGTTATGTTTAGTCAATCACCAAATTCATAATGCAGTTAATATAATAAATCCTATATCTTCTTTTATTATATGAATTGACATAATATTAACTTTTGAAAAGGTGAAGGTAATGTATGATAATTTAAAAAGGGTGCTGATTGGCAAGCCCCTTAAGAACGAAGAATCAGACGGCCAAAAATATGGTATTTTATGGGGGCTTCCCATTTTAGCCAGCGACGCAATCTCTTCTGTCGCTTATGCCGGTCAGGAAATGCTGATTGTAATGCTGCCGGTTGTAGGTGCTCTGGCTTATGGAAAACTATCCTTAATCTCCGGCGCAATCATTCTACTTTTGATGATTTTAACACTATCCTATCGTCAGACCATTGAACATTATCCAAACGGAGGCGGTGCCTATATTGTCGCCAAGGATAATTTGGGAACCAAAGCGGGGGTAACAGCCGGTGCCGCACTCTGCATTGACTATATCCTGACAGTCGCAGTTAGCGTCTCTTCCGGAGTTGAGCAGATAACCTCTGCCTTCATCTCCCTGAAGCCTTATACCGTTATTATCTGTATCGTTATGGTTGGATTACTTATGGTCGGTAATCTCAGAGGTATCCGGGAAGCTTCCAAGATATTCGGACTTCCGGCTTATGCATTCATGCTGGCTCTCTTGATGCTGCTTATTTTTGGTTTCGCAAAGATAAAAGGAGGATATATTCCTCCGGAACCTACTATTAAATCCTTAGGTGAACCGATTACACTTATTTTGCTTCTCCGTGCCTTCTCCAGCGGCTGTACCGCTCTGACCGGTGTGGAAGCGGTAAGCAATGCGGTCCCTAATTTTAAAACACCCTCGGTGAAATATGCCAAAACGGTACTATTACTGTTATCTTTGATTATTCTTGTACTATTTGGCGGCACCTCCATTCTTGCCAATATATATCACGTTGTTCCGGGGGACAGAGCTATGCTGGTACTTATTGCGGAACAGGTATTCGGCCATGGCTTTATGTATTATTATATAACAATAACTACCTTTGTTATATTAATCATGGCAGCTAACACCGCTTATTCCGGTTTCCCTCTGCTGCTTGCCGTAATGGCAAAGGAAGGTTTTGTTCCAAGACAGCTTAGCATGAAAGGTGACAGATTAAGTTATTCCAACGGAATTCTGCTCCTCTCTTCTGTGGCTGCCGTACTAATTATTCTGTTTAAAGCCGATGTAACTTCCCTTATCGGACTTTATGCAATCGGTGTATTTATATCCTTTACCCTCTCACAGGCAGGAATGTTCAGAAAATGGCTTATAATCAAGGGGAAGAACTGGGTCCCTAAGGCATTTATCAATGGTCTTGGTGCATTGGTTACCACCGTCGCCGTTCTCATAATTGCTTTCACGAAATTCCACCAGGGAGCTTGGATTGTAATTGTTCTGATACCAATACTGATTTTATTGATGTTCAAAGTAAAAAAACATTATGAGAATATCCGTAAACAGTTAAAGATAACCCCTAAACTTTTAGAGCGTGCTGACATTAATAATAAAAAATACACCAACCATGTTATCGTTCCTCTATCCAGTGTCAACAAGTCCAGTGTACGTGCATTAAAATACGGCACCACCATTTCAGACAATGTAACAGCATTCTGTGTTGCAACCGATGAAGAGAGTGCCGCCAAGATACAGGAAAAATATAACGAACTTGGTACCGATATCCCCTTAATTATCAAGTATAACCCTTATCGTAAGGTGGTTGAACCTCTGCTTGATTTTATTGAGTCGGCTGAATATGAGTACAAGAAGGGAGACATTATTACCGTTATCCTCCCTCAATTCGTGGTGAAACGTTGGTGGCAAAGGCTGCTTCACAACCAGACAGGAAGATTCATCGAACGTAAATTATTAAAGCATAAGCATATTGTTGTAGCAGTAATGCCCCTGCAATTAAACGATTAATGAACAGTAAGTATTACAGCTAAGAAAAGCGGCAGTACCAGAGAACATAGGGTACCGCCGCTTTTTTAAATTCTCATTACCTGCCATACTATCTTTAACAAGCAATAACTAATAACCAATTAATTTTATAGTCTTGTATCCCATCTTCCGACAAAAGGATCAACCGGACTGATTCCCTTGAATTCAGAGCGCCCTAACAGTTTATCAATTACTGCCTGAAGAGTTGATTCTTTTAATTTATATGCATTGATAAAAGTGCGGATTCTTGGTGCATCTAATAAATGATAAGGATTCGCAAAGGAAATAAACATAGTAGGTATGGCAGCCTGGTAATTCGGGCAATTAGCACCCATAGGCTGAGCCCATTCTATACGTACGGTGGTCTGATTGCTTTTGGTAATCAGATTGGCGACATAAATCAGTAAATCATATTTATTCAGCATCTCATTATACGAAGCAGAGAAGCCCTCCTGAAAACTTGCCGCCGGCTGGTAAATACTTACCTCAAAGCCTTCTTTTTCAAAAGCTTCCTTTATCTTGTCAATATCTTCGTTGCCGCCTCCCATATAAGCATTATCTCCGGTAAACATCGGGTAGAGAAGAATTCTTCTATATTTCTTAACCTCCATCGGTACGATATCCTGTAAGTTTTTAACCAAAGTTGCGGAATAATCAGCAACTTGAAGGTCAATCTCCTTGTGCTCCTTGCAGCCTACAATCTTTCTGGCTTTATCAATATCAGGCAGCAAGCTTCCGTCCTCCTTCTTCTCAGGGAGTTTAAGGGCCGCTTTTGTAGCAAGAATCCTCATAACTGCTTCATCTAACCTCTCAGGAGTTATCGTACCGTTTTTAACGCCTTCTGTCATAAACTGATAATCCTCATCCAGATTCTTGGTGAATAAGAACATATCACATCCTGCTGCAATGGTATAGGGGACTGCTTTATCACGAGCCATTGGAATACACATACCTGCCATGGTGGTAGCATCTGTTATAATTAAGCCGTTAAATCCCAATTTCTCTCTTAACAGCCCATTTAACAATTCCGGTGCCAGAGTTGCCGGCATAATATCTTCATCTTTTATGCCCGGAACTAATTTTCTAGAATAAGCCGGCTGCATAATATGTCCTACCATAACCGTAAGGGCACCTGCATCAATACAAGCCTGATAGGCTGCCCCAAAAGAATCGTCCCATTCTTCACAAGAGAGTGAGTTAATGCTGGTTACCAGATGCTGGTCTCTTTCGTCCACACCATCTCCTGGAAAATGTTTTATAGATACAGCCATCCCCTGTTCCTGAACAGCTTTGGTATAAGCGACACCGCAATCTCGAACCAGCTTCGGATCAGAGCCGTATAATCTGGTCGCCATAATAGGGTTACGGAAATTGTAATCGATATCAATAACCGGTGCAAAGGCATAATTAGCCCCCACCGCAAGTCCTTCTCTCGCACAGACATAGCCCTGCTTTCCTGCAAATTCCGAATTGCCTGTAGCTCCTATCTGCATATTAGGCCCGATATTGGTTCCCTCCGTAATCATACCATCGCCGCCGGCTTCAAAGTTGGCGGAAATCAGCATGGGTATTTTGGATTCCTTCTGTAAATATGTAATCGCTTTACAGCATTCTTCCAAAGGCATGGGCCGTCCCATAATTCCGCCTATCTTATATTTATGAACCAATTCACTTAAATATCCTTCCTCGCTGCTGTACATAATCAGGTGGAACAACTGTCCGATTTTTTCTTCTACTGTCAGTTCCTCCAAGGTGCTCTTTACCCAATCAATTTGCTTATCCCCCAGATTAAAGGGATTCTTTTTTAACACATCATAATTAATCATATTAACTCCTTTCCTGCGTATCCATTCTTTCATGGGTCATTCGTCAATCAACTGCTCTTATAACATCTGCAAATTCCGTGCGCTGTCACTCTTTTATATGTATTTGTAATTTATTTATAATATCTTTTATGGTAATGCCTTTCAGCCCCGGCAATATAATCTCGGCTTTCGGTAAATTCTCGGCTGTGCCAATACCTACTGCATACATTCCAGCGGCATGTGCCCCCTCGATACCTGCCGCCGCATCCTCAAATACAATGCAGCTTTCAGCCGGCAGCTCCAGAAGCTTTGCTCCTTTGATAAATATTTCCGGGTCCGGTTTTGCTTGTGATATAATGGTTCCGTCAGCAATTACATCAAATAAATCTGTTATCTCTAACTTCTCCAGAATAAGCTTTGCATTTCTGCTGCCTGAGCCTAAAGCAATCTTATATCCCTTTTCTCTGGCATCGGATAAGAATTTCCTTACTCCCGGAAGAATTTCATCGGATTTTAACTGATAGATATATTCCAGATAGAGATTATTTTTTTCTGTACAACATTTTTCTTTTTCTTCCTCTGACATCGTTAGTCCACCGATTTCCAGGATGATTTCAAAAGAACGCAGCCTGCTGACTCCTTTTAATCTTTCATTATCTGATTCGGTAAATGGAATCCGCAGGTTTTGTGCAAGTTTCTTCCATGCCAGAAAATGATATTTTGCAGTGTCTACAATTACACCGTCCAGATCAAATATCAATCCTTTTATTTCCTTCATCTTTTGCCTCCGTCTAAGTATGCTTAAGTTGTTTGCACCTTTGTTTGGACAGCCATTTAAATAGTGTTACTGGCTCTCCGTCTAGGTAGACAGGTTTATTATTATAATCCAGAATACATTCATTATTTAAGGCAGGAATCCAGCTGAAATGCCCATTATATTCATAAGGTGTCCGATCTTCTTTCACATACATGCCGGTACGGTCTGTGACAGAGTGAAAACAGGAGAAATGCACATCTTCTGCACCTGAGTTTATTAACCTCTTATAAGTCGCCTCGCTATGCTTATGTACATCAACAATTGGATCACTGACTGCATGGGTAAACCATATAGGTACGTTCTTAATCCGTTCAATATCATTTTCTGTTATAAAGTCGTCATTCAAAGCCTCACAGATTGGGAATGCTGCCGCAAATATACTTGGATAAGCAATAATCATTTTAAGTGTCATAAAGCCGCCATTGGAACAGCCGCCTATATAAATCCGTGTTCTGTCTATGTCATCGTGTGCAGCCACATACTCCTCAATTAAGGTCCTTAAGCTTTCAACGTACATGGAACTGCCATCCTTGTTATACTCTCCTGTTCCGTCATCCATCCACATGGTAGGTGCCTGGGGAGCCAGAACATAACTGCCGTCAAAATAGTCCTGAATGGCATCCGAGATTAAGTTCACAACTTTATTACCGCTGATTGCAATGATAGGATCATCACCGCCTTCCCCTGCGCCATGAAGCCATATCAGTAACGGACGCTTTTTCCCGTTGCTTTCCGGCTGAAAAGAAGCATAGCCTAACCCTATTCCCTGATATATTCCGTTGCCGGTAACAAAATCGTCTGCTAATATTGTTCTTTTTGTATTTAACTCAGTAAATTCCAGCCCATCTATCCTGCTATCCCGGCAGATAATGGCTTTCCTTTGGGTAATTGTATAATCACTCTCTACCTGTACATTAAAAGTTCCATTAAAGGCTATGGCTGCTCCCAGTGGATTTCTTGGGTCCACCTCTAAAACAAGTGTTATAAAGGAACCACTTTTCCGGATATTTCCTTCTCTGTCTGATACATAAGCTGCACATACCTTTCTTTCCCCCTCGGAGGGGTATACCTCATCAGAATCCCAGGACTTTCGAACCTGAATCGTTTTTCCAGTCTTTATATCCCTTCTTACTACCCTTACCTGGAAGGTTTCACAGTCAAGGCTGCATTCCGACAGTGGTTGGTCCAGTTCTAAAACTAATTTAGTAATAAAGGGCCCCAGATCATAGACTCTGCTATTGTATTGTATTTCATCTGCTTTTCCTCCATAAATTTAGTTTAATACCTTCCTAAAATCTATTATAACATGGAATATTTTACAAAGATATATCACCGGTCCGGAATAGACTTCTTTATTTGTATGATTTTCTATTCCAATGAAGTGGAATCCTTCCAATGTAATATCTTGTTTTTATACCATTTCTGCTTCTTCTTTCAGATAATCCGTCTCCACCTTCTCCTCAAAACGAATTATCTTTCTTTTCCATCTACCGGACAAAAAGAAACATAAGCTGATAATGACCGCATTTAGCGATGCCGCCGGTGCTGCCAGTCCCACACCAAACAATCCGTTATCAAGAAGTGTATATAACAAATACGCCATGGGAATTCTTACTACAATTCCTGACAGCATATTATTAATCAAGGTAAATCTTGTATGTCCTGCACCGTTAAAGAGCCCGTTCATCGTAAAGGTTATCGGCACAAATAAATAATCCAAACTAAAAGCTTGCAGATAAGGGGTTCCAATCCGAATTAGATTCTCATCATTTGAAAAGATACTTAGAATCTCTCCAGGGAAAATAATAGTCAGGATAAAGATGATATATGAAATGACGCAGGCTATGCCCATTCCATATAACCAGGTCTTTTTCGCCCTTTCCACTTCTCCCGCGCCAAAGTTTTGAGCACACATGGTAGATATTGCGGCACTCATAGCTATTGCAGGTAATATTGCAAAACCATTGTATTTTCCTACTGCTCCCACTGCCGCAGAAGCTGTCACTCCGATTGTATTTACCAATGCCGTCATAAATATAAACGATAAATTGGTTATAAGGTTTTGAACAGACATTGGTATACCAATTTTTAATATTGCTTTTAATTGTATACTATCTATCAAAAAGGAACGTAATTTAAAATCAAATACAAATTTCTTTTTCATCAAATAAATCACACATAATAACATACTGATTCCTTGAGAGATGACTGTTGCAATTCCAGCTCCCAAAGCACCTAACCCTAAACCCCCAACAAGGATAAAATCAAGGATTACATTAACTATACAAGCTATGGTTACAAAATAAAGAGGATTCTTACTATCTCCCATACCTCTCATGATGGCACTCAAAGCATTATAGCCAAATATAAATACAATACCTAATGCGGTAACAATTAAAAAGTTTTTGGCTTCCTGAAAAGATTCTGCCGGGGTATTTATCAGTTCTAGAATAGAGTTTGAGAGCAGTAATATCAGACCTGTCATAATAACTGAGACGATTCCAAGTACTGTAAACAAGGTCCCGATAATTCTTTTCAGTTGATTCAGCCTTCCGGCTCCAACAGACTGGGCAATTAATATTGTTGTTCCTGCACACAGGCCGATTGCAATATTCATTACCAGATTTGTTACCTGCCCTCCGATATTCACCCCTGACATACTATCAGTCCCGCAGAACTGCCCAACAATAATCATATCGATAACACCATATAAAGTCTGAATTATATTGGTAATGATAAAAGGAAAGGCAAAACTTAACAATTGTTTTGCAACATTTCCCGTTGATAAATTATTATATTTATACATATTTATTTTATCCCGACTTTCTGATTATGTAACACAAGCTGTTCCAAACCATTTCCTAAAGTCCCCTCTTTTCCGTCCTGTAATACTTCTTCCATAGCGGCATCCTTGTTACATAAACGTTCCTGTTAACCCTTGACTCCTCCCAGGGTAATTCCCTTTACGAAGTTCTTTTGAATGAAGGGGTAGATAACAACTACAGGCAGAATACCAAGTGTTGCCATGGCCATACGCACAGTTGCTGTTGGTATCTGAGCCAGTCCCTGGTTAGCGTTAGTCAGATTCGATGCATTCTGGGATAGCGCCTGGATATTCTGCATCAAACGATTTAAGAGATTTTGAATACTATATAAATCCGTGTGTTTTACTAAATAAATATATCCGTTATTCCAATCGTTCCAGTATGCAATCCCTACAAACATGCCAATGGTGGCAATAATCGGCTTCGCCATTGGAAGTGCTACAGAATACAAGGTTTTAAACTCTCCTGCCCCGTCAATATAAGCAGCTTCAAGAATCTCATCCGGAACACCGGTGACAAAGTAACTTTTCATAAGAAGTACATTAAAAGCATTCATTAAAAGCCCCGGCACTAAAAGACCAGCAAAAGTATCCTTCACATGAAAAACATTGGTATAATTAATGTAGGTAGGTACAAGACCTCCGTTAAATAGCATGGTAAAAAACACCAGAAAGGTTAAAAGCCCTCTGAAAGGAATTCCTTTTTTGGATAAGCCATAGGCCAGCAAGGTTGTTATTATCAAACTGGAGGTTACTCCAACTGCTGTTAACAAAAAGGACATTCCATATGCACGCATCACCACGCTGCTGTTGGATTTAAAAACCCACTCATATGCAAAAAGACTCCATTTTTTAGGGAAAAAGGAATAACCGTTCTGCAACAGAGCAGCATTGTCCGTCACAGAAGAAATAACCATTAATATAATTGGTATAATTGCTAACAAGGATAGGATTGTCATGATCAGATGACCAACCCCATCATATATTCTTGCTTCCTTCGTTTTCATATTCACCTCCGCAATACCGCTTAGCGGCATCTTAAACAATCCTGTATGAGAATTTTCCCGCAATCTATGCCTAAATCAATGCACTGTCCTTATCAACCTTACGAACCAGCATGTTTGCACCTAATACCAGGATAAATCCGATAACAGACTGGTATAAGCCTGCTGCAGCGGACATGGATATATTACCAAGCTGTAATAGGCCGCGGTATACATAGGTATCAATGGTATTAGTAGTAGAATACAAAGCACCTTGGTTCATTGGCACCTGATAAAACAGTCCGAAATCGGAATAGAAAATCCTGCCGATTGCCATCAGGGTAAGCATTATTATCGTTGGTTTCAATAACGGCAGAGTAATATACTTAAATTGCTTCCACCGGTTTGCCCCATCTACCAAAGCCGATTCATAATATGCTCTGTCAAAGCCCAGGATTGTTGCCAGATATACGATACAATTATAGCCGACACTTTTCCAAGCACTTACAAAGATAATAATGAAAGGCCAATATTTTGGTTCACTATACCAGTCAACTGGTTTCAGACCAAATGCGGGTAATATTGAGTTATTTACAAAACCGTTTTCAACGCTGAAGAACGAAAACACCAGGTAGCCTATGATAACGGTTGAAATTAAGTTTGGCAGAAGTATTACGCTTTGATATACTTTTTTTCTTTTTCCATTCAGCTCACTTAATATCACCGCAACTAAGACCGCCATTACGGTATTAACAACAATAAAAGCAAGGTTATACAATATCGTATTTCGGGTAATAACAAAGGCATCACTTGTCTTAAATAAATACTCGAAGTTCTTAAAGCCGATCCAATTGCTCCCGAATATTCCTTTTCTGGCATTATACTGTTTAAATGCAATAACCAGCCCGGGAAGAGGCATATAATTATTGATAAACAAATATAGGAAGCCCGGCAGCATCATAATATAAATAGGAATAAAACGCTTCCACTTTGCCAATTTCTTAAGTAAGTGGGTTTTATGTAACTGTATCGTTCTGTTTTCTCTCACATCAGTCAAGCCATCATCTCCTTACTAGTCTGATAATTGGCAATGGTCAATATCTGTTGACCATCGCCAATTATCAATTATAAAACCAATGGTTTATTTGTTATTGGCAGCAGCCCAAGCATCCAGCTGCTTTTGTTTTTCATCAATAATCTTATCGATGCCGGCTTTCTTCATTTTTGCATTCATTTCGTCAATTCCCGTTGCCGGATCTACAAAGCCATACTCAATGCTCTTTTGGAATTCATCATATACATTCTGAACACTGGTCATTTCAGTCGCTACATTTGTTGTGTCGAAGCTAAAACCAAGAGCAGCGGATTTTTTAGCATTCTCATTAAAGTTCTTGATATTTGTCCATAAATTAGGATCATTTCCGTTCCATACATGGGTTATATATTGATTTGGCATTAACCAGCCCACGGAATGACTCCAACCGGATTTTGTGGCATCCACACCATCAGCAAAGTCAATCAAGCCACTGTCCAAAACCTTATAATGCTGTCCTTCAATTCCCCAGCTAAGCAGATTTGCCAGGTCGGCATCCGTATAAAAAGCATTTAATAAACGCATGGAAGCTTCTGCATTAACGGTATTGATAGATATTGCCCAAGGGAAGGATGCAACAGCAGAAGAACTTATAAAGTCATCCATTGTCTGAAAGATTGTCATGGGACGTCCGCACAAATTACTTTCCTGTGCTTTAATTCCGGGTTTACCGCTGGTATTATAGCTTATTAAGGTTCCGGCTTTCACAAGCTCTCCAACTGCAGTTGTATCAGTTATCGCATCCTTACTGATGTAGCCTTTTTGATTGTAGCCATAGATACGGTTACATAATTCTTTATATACATCACTGGTAAACACATTTTCAACCTTAAGCTCTTTTCCCCAATTCATTAATACACCAAATGCATTACCGCCAATTAAGTCAACATCGGTTAACTGGGATATACCAAGTGTGGTAGGTCTGTATAATTCAATATTAGGGTACTTTTCGTGAAGCTTTGCATATATATCATCCATCTCTTGTTGTGTTACTTTGACAATTTCTTTGCTTTCATCCACCGGATATCCGATACCTTTCAGATATTCCGTAGCTACTGCTGTACTGCCGCGGCCCTGAGCCATATCACGGTTATTGGGAACACCATATAACTTGCCGTTGATTCGGCATGCATCAACATATTCTTTTCCTACTGCATCAACTATTCCGGAGCCAAAGTTCTTTAACAGGTCATTCTCCTCCAGATCCATTAGATATCCCTGCTGCACCATTGAATTATAGCCGCTTAATATTGTACTTAGAATGTCAATCTGCTCTCCGCCGGATAAAGCAAGGGTCATATTTTGCTTATAAGAGCTGCTGTCTGAAATTTGGAATTCAACTTCAATTCCGTAACGTTCCTTCGTAATTGCATTAATTGCATCCTGAACCTTTTTCGTGTCGGCCGGAGCACCTGTCCAGGTCATAAAACTCATTACAAGATGTGTAATTTCCCCATTGCTTTTTGTATCCTCTGTTTTCTGGGTAGATTCGGTTTTGTTTCCACTGGAAGTCTCGGTATTTCCAGTATTTGCATTATTGGTTTTGCTGCATGCGGCTAAACTAATTAGCATCACAACCGTTAAAATTATAGCCAGTCCTTTTTTCATAACTATCCTCTCCTTACACAATATATTTTAGAATGATTTTCTGTAACAAATTCATTATAGTTGAAATCACCTATCCAGCAAAAGAATTATCCTGTTGTGAATTTGCACAATTATGCTATGATTTATCACCATTCTTTGACATCTTTGCAAACAGTTGCATAGCATTTTTCTATATGATATCATTATGCATAGGCAATATCCACAACACTCTACTATAGGGGGTACTCAATTGAAGCATCTTCAGCTCCGCTCCTTGCGCGTTCGTCTGGGAGCCTTTATTATCTTAATATTTCTACTGCTTATAGTTCTAATGGCAGCAAATAATATTATTGCCTTTCGGGAAATCCAGAATAAAATATATGATTCTATGAAAGAGACTCTTACGATATATCAGAACCGACTCAATGCAAGTTTCAGTACAACAGAAAAATATCTGAAGAATTTTGCTTACGATGACGGTGACATCCGTATCATTGATAAAAGTGATTTCTCTTCCGAACAATACTTTTCTTCTGTGTACCATGTACAAAAAAGCTTCCGGTCGGCTTTATCCATCTATGCTATAGATGGTTTCTTCCTTTACTCCTTAAGCGGCGATACCTTTATAGAAGAGACCCAATCCGACTCGGCGTATAATACCTATAAGAATATACAAAATGAGATATGCCGGAAATTAAAGCTTAATACATTCCTGACAAGCGAAAATAAAGGCAAATGGTTTCCGGTAAAGATAAGCGGCAGATATTACCTGTTTCGTGTAATTCAAATACACGACAGTTATGTCGGAGCCTGGATTAGTACACAGAATGCACTCCAGCCCTTAGTAGGTAATAAATTAAACCAGAGTATCTTCCTTATCAATGATCAAGGATTAGTCGTCAGCGATAATCCCCCCCTAAAGAAGCTATCCATGGAGGGGCTTTCGGAAAATGATAGCTATCAATACACAGTAGTCAATAAAATAAAGAATCTAATCGTTTCCTGTCAGGTGGATTTTGGCAAGCTTTATATCATATCGCTTATTCCTGAAAATCAGTTTTTTATGGATATTAATAAATATATTCCGTTTTTAATCGTGATTTTTATCATTGTTATAAGTCTGATGACACTTACAGCCTATATAATCAACCGATGGGTACTCCATCCCCTTAAATTATTAAATACTGCCATATACTCACTTAAAAGCGGAAATTTGGAAGTACAAATTAAAGCAGATGGCGTATGTATTGAATACGAAGAAGTGAATAATGCTTTTAATGAGATGGTAAATGAAATTAAAACCTTAAAAATAGATGTTTATGAGGAAAGCTTATCCAAACAGCAGATTCATATTCAATATTTGATGCAGCAGATTGCTCCTCATTTTTTAATCAATTGTTTAAATATGTCCTACCAGCTGGCAGAAATTAACCGGACAGATTTAATGAAGACCATGCTCAAAGATCTAAGCCAATATTTGCGCTACACCCTTTCCTCAGGGCAAACCGTAGCGCTAAAACAAGAGATCATGCATGTACAAAATTATATCGAGCTGTCAAAAATCCGTTACCCGAACAGTATTACCTTATATACGGACTTCATTCCTGAAACCATGCAAGCAACGGTTATCCCTCTATTAATTCAGAATTTTGTAGAAAACACTATAAAATACGAAGTCGTGCCGGGAAAAGAAATTGCTATCCACATCAGTTCAGCTCTTATACAAAGAGATAATGGAACATTCGTACATTTTACTATCTGGGACACCGGCTGTGGATTCAACAGCGAAGTATTAGAGCGTTTACAGGATATCGGTGGGTATTCAAAAGATGCTTCGACAATGCATATAGGAATCAATAATGTACTGCAACGGGCTTCCCTGATTTTCGGCCCCGAAAATTGTTCCTTTCATTTTTCCAATCGTTTGCATGCAGGTGCTCAGATTGATATTGAATTACCGTTTATACCGTTCTTTATTAAGGAGGAATTATTTTGAATTTACTATTAGTTGATGATGAATATTACAGTATAGAAGGTTTACGGACTTCTCTAGACTCCCTGCAGCTTGGGATGGAACAGATCTATTGTGCCTATAATATGCAGCAGGCCCAGGAATGCTTTCAGTCACACAAGATTGACATTATGATAAGTGATATTGAAATGCCCAAAGGCAGTGGTTTAGATTTATTAAAGTGGGTTCGAGACCAGGGGTATAATACAGTAACAATCTTTTTGACATCCTATGCAAACTTTAATTATGCAAGCAATGCCATCAAATTACAAAGTATCGACTATCTTCTAAAGCCTGTAGATAACACACAATTAAACGATTGTATGATGGTTGCCATCGACAAGGTAAGGCAGTTGGAAATTCAGGAATCATACCGGGAAAAATCCAAATACTGGGATACCAGTAAAAAGAAATTGGAAGAACAGTTCTGGAGTGATATCTGTACCCAGATAATTCCTTCAGAACCGGAACAAATTGCAAAAGAATTAAAACAATATCACTTACCTCAAGCAGTCTTAAGTCAACATTTTTTTATTGGACTCCTTCAGGCTTACATGAAAAACTCAGAAAATCGCTGGGAAATAAACTTATACGAATATGCAATCAAAAATGTAGTCAGCGAAATTCTGGCAGCAGAAAATATTTCGCCTTACCTGGCACGAATCAGTGAAAAACAGTTCGCGGTTATTATTAATCAAGAGGCTGTTACTGACCGTTCCCACTATATGCAGGTGTGCGGTAAGATACTAAAAGCCCTTACTTCCTCCCTGCCTGGTTTATTCCAGTTATACATTGGAAATGAAACCCCTCTGGAGCATACCGGACAAGCCTTTAAGGCTTTATGCGACTTCGCCCGTAATAATATCAGTGAGGATTGCAAAGTTATAGATACCATGAAACCTGCAGTGATAAAATCTTATACCAGCAGCCCCTTTCTGAATGAATGGACCAACCTGCTAATGCAGCATAAAAAGAAAGAAGTGAAGGAACAGGCTCTGCATTTTTTATATCAGATGCAAAAATCCGGTGTGGCAAGCCGAAGTGACTTAATACGCTTTAATCATGATTTTATGCAGGTCATCTATTCAATTCTTGAAAAAAACGGGGAGTCTGCTAATCGGCTATTTGATAATAATACCTCCGAGCAAATATTCGAGCAAGCCTGCAATTCCGTAGCTTCCATGGAAATCTGGTTAAACCACGTAATAGATGTATTTGATAATTGTCTCTTAGCCATAAAACAATCTGATTCCTCTATTGAGCAAATTAAAAAATATATCAGAGAACATCTGGATGACGACTTAAACAGAAAAAAACTGGCTTCCCTTGTTTATTTGAGTCCGGATTATCTCTCACACGTATTCAGTGAAAAAACAGGTGAATCCCTTTCAACCTACATACTGAATGAACGCATAAAAAAAGCAAAAGAATTATTGTTATTAAGTAAAAATAGTATCCGAGATATTGCTTTGCAAAGCGGTTTTCCGAATATATCGTATTTTTCAAGACAATTCAAGAGTTTAACCGGAAAAACACCTCAGGAATTCCGGAAGAAATAAATAAAAATCCATGAAATACAGGTTGGCCCTTTTAGCCTTTCCGTATCTCATGGATTATATTTCTAACTCTTTATTTTCTTAGTATGCCATCTAATCGCTTTCCTATTTCTAACGTTAGAAACTACTTCTTTCCGTATTTAATACAATTGCTACCGCTTTCTTCCATGCTTCATATTTGCTCTCTCTTACTTGAGGGCTCATCTGAGGACTATATCTATTGTAGGATAAATTCTGAAACACTTCTTCTTTCTCATATAGACCTGCTTTGATTCCTGCCATATACCCGGCTCCGATTGCCGAAAGTTCCTCACTGCTTGCCACGCAAAGGACTGCCTCTGCCATGTCACTTTGAAACTGCATCAGATATTGATTGCCGGTTGGTCCGCCGTCAGCTCGCAGTTCTTTGATATCTGTCTTGCTTATCTGCTCCATCATCTTTATTACATCGGTAATCTGATAAGCTATACTTTCAACAGCAGCTTTTATAACCTCTGCTCTTCCTGTAGTACGGGTCATTCCATACAACATAGCCTTGGCATCTCCCCTCCAGTAAGGTGCTGATAATCCGGTAAAAGCAGGTACCAGTATAGCAGAATCCTCTTCCTTTGCCAGTTTTAACTGCTCCTCCAGTTCTTTTGGTGTCTCAATCATGTGCATGTCATCCTGCAGCCAGGCAACTACGGCACCGGTATAATTAATATTTCCTTCTAAGACATACTCCGCTTTACCGTCAATACACCAAGCTAAGGAAACCGCCAAGCCGGAATCCGTTTCCAAAGCTTTTTCACCAATATTCATCATAATAGAGGAGCCTGTTCCATAAGTGGTCTTAACCATTCCTTTCATATGACAGCCCTGTCCGTATAAAGCCCCATGAGAGTCACCAAGAACTGCATGTATTGGTATTGCCTCCTCTAAAAATCCTTCAAAATCCGTGTATCCGAAGCAAGAATTACTGTCGCAGATTTCAGGCAAGGATTCTAGCGGTATTCCAAATAGAGCGCACAGTTCTTCATCCCATGCTAAGGTATGAATATTAAATAACTGTGTTCTGGAAGCATTGGAATAATCCGTTTTAAAGCTTTTTCCGCCTGTCAGCTTAAACAGTAACCAACTATCCATTGTGCCAAGATGATATTCCTCTTCCCTGATTTCATTCTCGATTAACCAGGTCATTTTAGAGGCTGAGAAGTAAGGTGATAAGGGAAGCCCTGTCTTCTTATGAATATCTTCCGCTCTTTCTTTCAGTCGTTCTGCTACTTTTTCCGCTCTGCTGCATTGCCATACCACAGCCAGTCCCAGAGCTGTGCCATTCTTATCCCAGGCAGCTGCTGTTTCTCTCTGATTGCTGATGCCAACTGCTATCAGATCACTTTTTGCTATACCGGAGGCTTCTACTGCATCTCTTACAGCTAGTAGAAGATTTTGATAGATTTCTTCCTGGTCATGAGAAACCCACCCCTTATCATTAATAATCTGCTTATGTCTGCGGTCTGCTCTTTTAATAATTTTCCCTTTTTCATCAAGAAGAACCGCTTTTGTTGCCTGGGTACTCTGGTCAATACTAAGTATATATTTCATGTACTACTCCAATTCTTTCTCAATAGCTTTTACGATTCCTTCATCATCAAGCCCGTAATATTGAAAGATTTCGTGATTATTTCCTGCAATGATATGACCATCGGGCAAGGCAAGATTGATTACCTTTCTGGGACAGTTTGCAGATATAATCTGTGCTATTATACTTCCCAAGCCTCCAAAAGGTGAGTGCTCCTCTGCTGTCACCACAAGCTTTGTATGTTGAGCAGCTTTGATAATTGCCTCTTTATCAATTGGTTTAATACAGTACATATCAATTACGCCAGCACTTATACCTTTTTCCTCCAGCTTCTTCTGTGCTTTGATAGCATAAGGCACCATTTCCCCACAGGCAATAATCACAGCATCTGTTCCTTCTGATATGACATTGGCTTTATTCAGAGTGAACTCTATGTTCTCCTCGTTTACATCTTCCGTAGCGGAACGGCTTACTCGTACATAAGCAGGCTTTTCATCCATTAACAATGCTTTGATTAGCCTCGCTGTTTGAAAACGGTCACTTGGAAGATACACTCTCATTCCGGGCAAGGCTGCCATAGCAGCAATATCCTGGCAGGAATGATGGGTCATACCTAAAGCTCCGTAGCTCACTCCTCCGCTGATACCTATCAGTGTCACATTGGTTTCTGAATAAGCTACATCCACCTTTGCCTGCTCATAGCTTCTGGTGGATAAAAAACTTGCAGGAGATGCCGCAAATACTTTTTTCCCGCAGGAGGCAAGTCCTGCCGACACGGTAACCAGGTTCTGCTCTGCAATGCCAAGCTCGATAAACTGCTCCGGATACTGCTCCGCAAAAGGCGCTAAAGAAGCGGAACCTCTGGAATCGGAACATACTACCAGAATGTCTTTATCCTTCTTAGCAGCTTCTAATAATACATCACATATTACCTGTCTATTGGTTATATTATTCACAGTAACACCTCCTCAATCTCTTTTACTGCCTGAATATACTGCTCCTCAGTCATAACCCCGTGATGCCAGCTTTTTTTATTTTCCATAAAGGAAACGCCTTTTCCTTTTACCGTATGAGCTATTACAATACTTGGCTTTCCTTTGAACTCCTCTGCCTTTTTGTAACCTTCCAGAAGCTCGGTGCAATCGTTGCCGTCTGGCACCTCTACCACATTCCAGCCAAATGCTTGAAATTTCTCACTGATGTCATCACTGGACATTACATCTTTGGTCCGCCCGCTTATCTGCAAGCCGTTTAAATCCAGAGTGGCACAAAGATTATCAAGTTTGTAATGACTGGCTGCCATCATAGCTTCATAGTTTGACCCTTCTGCCATTTCGCCGTCTCCAAGGACTACATAAGTGCGGTAGGCCCTCCCATCCAGTTTAGCTGCAAGAGCCATTCCGACGCCAAGGGAAATTCCATGTCCGAGAGAGCCGGAATTCATCTCGATACCCGGAACATCGGTATTGGGATGCCCGATAAACCTGGAGTTATAAGCACTGAAATTCTTAATAGCCTCCTCTTTATCAAAATATCCCCTGTTTCCAAGTACAGAATATAAAGCATCCACACAATGACCTTTACTCATGATAAAACGGTCACGGTCCGGATCCCTCCTGTTCTCAGGTGATACATTCATAACTTTATAATAAAGAACAGTCAGGATATCAATTACACTTAAATCTCCTCCCACATGACCGGCTTTTGAGCGATAGATCATTTCAAGGATGTCACGCCTTAGTTCATATGCTTTCTTTGTAAGACTGTCCATATATACCTCATTTCTGCGCTGCGCCTTAATTTACAATCCCAACAGTTAGCAGATTTATGTGCCAGCGCTGTCACAACTCTGTCTTCTGCTATTCCGTCAGGTAAGTTCTCTACTTATTCACCGCGTATATAAGCTTTTACCTCTTCTTCGTTGTCATCATATAAATCCGGTTTTACCCCGATATACTTACAGGCTTCATAAAGCACCGGTACAACATTCTCATGAATACCAACGCAATGATGGATATACGGGCCTTCCACGATCTTTGCTTCCAGCTTTTTCAGATTCTTTACCTCTACCCATACATAAGTACCTTTTGTATAAGGGCCTGGAATACCTTTAGCATTTCCCAGCAATAGGGAGTATTCACCATTATCACCGTCAAATCTGCATAACGTCATATCTCCCTGCTTTGCCTCAGCTTCCACAGCACCCGGATGACGAAAAGCCAGCGGATATCCTATTTTAGGCTTGCAGGCTGCACAGGATATCGGCCATGGACCGCAGTGCTGCAACAGTTCCCCGTTTTCATTGTCCGGATGTCTTACGGTCCAGTCCGCAAAGAAAGTGCGGGCTTTATCCATCCCGGCCGCTTCACACATAATTGCCGTAACCGCACCATGAATATCGGTTTCACAGACCACCGGAAGTCCTTCCTCGTTCAGTAGACTGTTTGCCGCACAGGGCATGATTCCAAGCTCACCCTGGAGTGCATTCCAGCATTGTATTGCAACTGCATTACAGCCATATTGATTCGCAAGCTTTCTCATTGCTACTTTTAGAGCTGCGATACTTTCCAGCTCACTGTCTTTGACAGCTACTTCAAAGTTTTCTTTACAATACTCCATTACCTTAAGAACTTCCGCCTTCTCTTCCTTGGCTTTTCTAACTTCCAGTGTCAGTTCCGGTATGGGTATAGGTGCCAGTTGTATATTAAATCGTTCCAGCAATTCTCCTTCGTTGCACATGGTGGACCAGAAGTCATAGGGCCTTGGTCCGATCTGAAGAATTCGGATGTTACGGTAAGCTTTTACTACGTTACAGACGGCTATGAAATTTCGAATTCCCCGTTCAAATTCAGGATCCTCTAACCGGCAGTTTGTCAGATATGTAAATGGTACCTGAAAGCGGCGCAGTACCTTTCCGGTTGCAAAGAGTCCGCACTGGCTGTCCCTGAGCCTGATTCCGTTCTCATCCGGACTCTCATCTCTGGGTCCCCACAAAAGCACCGGAACATTCAATTCCTTGGCTAACCTTGCCACTTCATACTCCGTTCCGAAGTTTCCGTGTGGGAAGAATAATCCGTCAATCTTCTTTTCTTTGAATTTGGCAGCAATTTTAATTCTGTCAGCATCATCATGAAGTAATCCGTCCTCTGCAATATCATTGATATCTGTAAAACAGACACCCAGCTCTTTTAGTTTACTCCTGGTCAGTTCCGCATATTTCACTGCATCCGGTGCCGAAAATATACTTCTTCTTGTTGGTGCAAATCCCAAAACAATATTCTCCATATTCTTTCACCTCAAAGTTAAATTTGATAATACTATTATTAAGTGAATTTAACTTAATTACAATGAATTATTAAGTGATTATCTCTGTGTTTGTTGACTTAATTCACTTAATCGCCTATACTTGTCAGTGAAAGAAACAAAAGACTTTTTCAACTACAGATCAGGAAAGAGGTAATATGGCTATTACAGCAAAAGAACTTGCTAAATTACTGAATTTATCAGAAGCCGCTATATCGATGGCTCTAAACAACAAGCCAGGTGTCAGTACAAAAACAAGAAAAAAAGTAATGGAAGCCGCGAAACAGCAAGGTTACGACTTTACCCGCATTAACGAGGATAATGCTACCCCGGTAACCACCAACGGCACCATATATTTTATTAATTACCGTAAACATGGAGCAGTCGTTTCCGATACTCCCTTTTTCTCACAGCTCTCAGAAGGAATCGACTGGGGATGTAAGAAGGCAAGGTATTATCTGAATGTCTATTATTTGTATGAGGGTGATGATATTGACAGCCATTTAAGCCAGATACTGAGCCAGGGCTGCAAGGGTATTATCCTTCTTGGCACAGAAATGAAGGAAGAAGATTTCAGACCGTTTTCTATATTAAACATTCCCCTTGTTTTATTGGACAATTACTTTGAAACAATTACCAAGGACTGTGTGCTTATCAATAACGTACAGGGTTCCTATCAGGCAACCGCATACCTGATTTCAAAATGCAAAGCTCAGCCCGGATATCTGCATTCGGCTTATCCCATTAATAACTTCAATGAGCGTGCTGACGGCTTCTATAAAGCAGTTCGTGCTAATGGTATGTCCACTTCTAAGTCAATCGTACATTTGCTATCCCCTTCGGTAGAAGGTGCCTATGCTGATATGCTGGCGCTACTCGACCAGAAAGAAGAAACAGCAAGATGTTATTTTGCGGACAATGACTTAATTGCTGCGGGGGCCATGAAAGCTTTCAGAGAACGGGGCTTTCGCATACCGGAGGACATAGCTGTAATCGGTTTTGACAATATGCCTGTCTGTACTTATGTTGAACCGCCTTTAACAAGCATCAATGTACCGAAACAATACATGGGCGAGATGGCAGTTCAAAGATTGGTATCTATCCTCGGTTCCAAAGAATATACTCCCGTTAAGATCGAAATATTAACGAATTTGATTAAACGTAAATCTGTCTGATTGCAGAGCAAACACTTGAAATCAACTATAGAAATGAGGGTCTGGGACCTAATATATGGTTTCAAGCATTTGCCGTGTGTTTAATAACTTGTTACATTGATTTTCAAAATGCACAGGAGTATAATTAACTATGAATGGTATTTTTTGTACATATACCAATACAGCGGGCAAAGAAATAAATATCAGAAAGGATGCCGCAGAGATTTTTTGCTCCTGTTTTTACGGCAATACTGCAGATCATTGCAGAAGGAAGATAAAAATATGAAATACTTAAAGTTTCTTTTAGTTTGTATCCCCTTGTCCATTGCAGGTTATTATCTGAAATGGAACTCCACACTTACCTTTTTCCTGATATGTTTTGCTATTGTTCCTTTGGCAGGGTATCTGGGCAGTGCTACAGAAGAAATTGCGGTTTATACCGGCCCCAAATTCGGTGGTTTTCTCAATGCAACTTTTGGTAATGCAACGGAACTTATTATTAGTTTCTTTGCCATAAGAGCGGGCTTATATGATGTCGTAAAGGCCTCTTTAGTTGGTTCCATACTGGGAAATATTCTTTTGGTACTTGGCTGCAGTATTTTTGCAGGAGGACTAAAACACAAAAAATTAACCTATGACTCCGGTCTCGGAAGCTTTACGGCAACTATGCTGCTGTTTGCGGTTATAGGGCTTTCTGTTCCGGCTGTATTTACTTACCATGTTTCTGAAAGTTTGGTTTCCTCCAAATACGAGAATCTAAGTATTATTACCAGTGTTATAATGCTGTGTATCTATGTGCTTGGTATGTTTTACTCCTTTAAGACACAAAATGACCTATATGGTGTTGAACATGCGGAGGATATCGATTCCAAATGGAGCCTTACCTTAAGCATTGTTATCCTTGCTGCCTGCACGGTATTTATAGCTTATGAATCAGAACTTTTAGTTGATACCATCAAGCCAATGACTTCCTCAGCCGGTATGTCACAGATGTTTGTCGGTATTATCCTCATTCCTATCGTCGGAAATGCAGCAGAACACAGTACAGCAGTTATTATGGCTCTTAAGAACAAGATGGATATTGCAATTGAAATTGCTGTGGGTTCAAGTCTTCAGATTGCCCTCTTTGTAATTCCTGTCTCCGTCTTAATCAGCTTGTTCTTTACTCCCATGAGTATTGTATTAAAGCCGATTGAATTGTTCTTATTATTCTCCAGTGTACTGGTGGCCAACCAGATTGTAAAATCCGGCAGTTCTAACTGGATGGAGGGCCTAAAGTTAGTCTCTATCTATATCATTGCAGCAGCGGGATTTTTTATAATCGGCTGAGTAAGAATTATATAAATATATAATTCTTACTCAAGATTTCGCCTGCGAAATCCTCGGCTCAATCTTGAAGCTAATTGAATAGGTTTTACTTCTTGTAAGAATTATATAAATATATATTTCTTTCACAAGATTTCGGTACTAGTATATTTTCTTGGAAAGGATTACGATTGATATGACAGAAGAAATGCACAATCTCAATACAGATATGAAAGAACTTTTTACAGAGAATAAATTGGAGGAACTTGCAGCTTTATTGGATAATACGGGTTCAGAAATTGTCCTTACCATAACCAATTTTAATTATTCAATTATTAAAGGCTATTTGGATTCGGAATCTTTTGAATTATTAAAACAATATATCCGTTTTGTAGCATTTGTAAGTTTTCTTTGTGAGTATGCCGGTAAGAGTCAGCTTGTTTCTGAATCAGATTATCAGGAAATGGCACAAAGCTTCCAAAGAATCCTGGAATATGTCCACCAGAATAAAAACGTATAAGCTCGATTACTTCGAATATTTTTCAGTTCTTTGTACATGCTAATCAAAACAAGGAACAAAAGGAGAATATTATGGGTATTAATAAAAACAAAGTCGAAGCTCATACAAAGAGTAAAAAAGATGGTACCTTAAAGAGTGCCCCAACAGATAAAATAAATCTTGATTATGACTTTAATACAGAGTATGGTGACGGTGACATCCCGGACATTGACAAACCCTCCGGCTCCAGTAAGTCCGAAAGTGAATAATAAAAGCTTTAGTTGACCAAGTGTTGATTTTAAAATAAAATCCACCCTTGGTCATCTTTCACATATTCAAAAAAATTGTTTCCCTGATATCCACCGACGAATATATATTTTACTTGCCCGTCCACAACAGATATCGTATAATGAAGTCATTCTTAATTCCTACACTTTTAAGGAGTACATAATGAAACAAATCAAAAAAGCAGCGCTTGCGCTAATAATGGCAGCAACTCTTGCGGTATCACCGGTAACACTTCCTGTTGTGCCGGCTATAATTCATGCAGAGGCGGCCACCGTAAAACTGAATACTACAAAAGCAACCATATACACCGGAAATACCATTACTTTAAAGTTAATCGGTACTTCCTCTAAAGTAACCTGGTCATCCAGTTCAGCTAAAATTGCAACTGTATCCGCAAAAGGAGTCGTAACCGGCAAAAAAGCCGGTCAGGCAACCATAACAGCCACTGCCGGTAAAAAGAAATATACCAGCAAGATCACGGTAGTGAATAAAGTATCAAGGCTCTCTGCAAGTGCTTCTTCCATTACCTTGAATCAGGAAAGCTTTGTGACGGTCACACTGAAAAACTCCACCTTAGATGATGTGGTACTTTATGATGTATCCGATGAAAACATCGCAACCTGTAAATGGGGTGATTGGGCTGATAATGAGGACAGTCTAAAACTCTATATCATCCCTAAGAAGTCCGGTACCGCTACTATTACGGTAAAGACCAAAGACGGAAAAGAGAAAACTTCATTCAAAGTAATCGTTGCCAAAGATTCCCGTGCAATATCTTCAGCACCTGATTCCGCTAAAATCGCAGAAAAATGCACCCCTTCCGTTGTGGAAGTAACCACTGACTTAGGACTTGGAACCGGCTTCTTTTTAGAAAAAGGTGTGATTGCTACGAACTACCATGTTATTAAAGGAGCGTCTTCCATCTCCGTTACGCTTAACAACGGAAAGGAATATAAGATTGAGACGATTCTGGGTTATAATGAAGATCTGGATATGGCTCTCTTAAGCCTTCCCGGTATCGGTACACCGCTTACAGTCAGCAAATATGCCCCTAAGACCGGTGATACCGCTTATGCTATCGGTAATCCCCTGGGCTTGGAAGATACTTTCAGCAAGGGCATCATATCCAATGCCTCCAGGATATCAGAGGATATTAAATACATACAGACAGACGCCGCCCTCTCTTCCGGCAACAGCGGAGGACCTCTCCTAAATGCATTTGGCGAGGTAATCGGCATGAATACCATGCAATACACCGATGGTCAGAACCTCAATTTTGCCCTTAACATTACACAGATTTACAGCATTAGTACTCTTGCACCTGTTTCTGTTGGCAGTATTGATGACTCCGATGATACGGACTACTCAAAGATTACCATACAGGAAGATTCAACTAAAAGCGGAGCTACCGCTACTGCTCAGGATATACCCGATGGATACTATGTCACAGGAAGCATTGATCCATCTACAGACCCGGCAGGACTTGGAACTGATTCTTACCGAATTACGATTGATAAATATTCCCGTATCAGTGTTTTGGCCACTACAACAACTTCCTATCCATCTGATTTGAATAATATGCACCTGATGATATTAAACTCCAGCAACAAGACCATACTATATGATTATACCGATGAGGATGATGACGGCTACCTGAATATCTTTGCTGATCTACCCGCCGGAACCTATTATGTTCAGGTGAATGCGGTACCAGGAAAGGTCTATGCCTCCTTACCGTATTTCCTCTATTTCAAACAAGTTAAATAATACCCTTATGAAAGCCCCTCCCATTGTCTGAAGACAGTGAGAGGGGCTTTCTTGCATTTGTCTTTATTCTATTATTTTAGCGAGCACCAGCTCCCGTTAACACTTCTCCTTACGGAAGAGTTTTTAATTTCGCACTTACCGTATTGGCAAAATCATAGTTATTGCTGGCATCCCAGTTAATAGACCAGGTCATAGCACCGCGAATTGCAGGATATGTCCTCGGAGGTTTATAGGACCCGCCGCCGGTACCGTATGCCAGACAATCAAGGGCAGAATTTACTACACTTGGAGCTACATATCCGCTGCCGGCTGCTCTTGAAGTAGCAGGCAGGCCAAGTCCCACCTGATCGGGACGAAGCCCATTCTCCAGCTGGATAGCTGCCAAAGCTGTTAAGAAGTCTACAGAACCCTGATAATATACTTTTCCGTCCTGTCCTAACATACTGCCTGAATTATAGTACTGGGTATTAACTACCGTTAAGATGTCCTTGATGTTTAATGCAACCTGGAAATATCCTGAACTGACAGACTGCATGTCAAGAGTCTGAGGAGCCATCGTAATAATTAATCCGCTGCCGGCTTTTGAAGAAAGCTGACGAAGTGCTGAGGTCATATAGGTTGCATTAATACCGTTCTCTAAGTCAATATCAACACCATCAAATCCGTATTTTACCATAAGTGAATATACGCTATTAGCAAAATTAGTAGCAGATGCTGTACTGTTTACACTTACAGAACCTGTCTCACCGCCTACGGAGATGATTACCTTCTGCCCTTTAGTCTTCGCTGCAGCAATATCATTGATAAACTGCTGCTCCGTATAACCGCCCAGTTTAGAAGCAAGACTGGAATCCAAAGAAAAAGTAACTTCACCCGGATTGGCAGTTGCCATTGCAAAGGCTACTGCGATAATATTATAGGTCTGAGGTACTTCGCTGATCTTTAGGCATTTAGCACCATTATCAAAGTTCTGCCAGTAACCTGTCAGGATATGTGCAGGCAGTCCTGTCTGACTTGATGATATGGTATATGTTGCAGTTACAACAGAGGAATCCTTCAGTCCGGATGCTGTTGCATAAGCTTTAATCGTAGTTGTAGCTGTAAGTGCTATTGCCGAAGTATAAACTTTAGAGGATGATGTGGGGGTGGAGCCGTCTGTTGTATAACGAATGGTTGCATTGCTTGTTGAACAGGTTAAGGTTACGTTCAGATTTCCATAATAGGTTCCTGCTGCCGGTGAGAATACCGGATTTGCTGTGGTATCAGCCTTGTTGATTGTATAAGTAGCTGAAGCAGTCTGAGAATCCGTCATACCGGATGCAAAAGCCTTTGCTTTTACAGTAGTGGTAGATGCAATCGCAATGGCACCTGTATAGGCTGTGGAAGAAGAAGTGGGTTCACTGCCATTCAAAGTATAGCGGATTGTACTTCCGGCAGTAGAACAGGCAATCGTCACATTTTGTGTAGTTGTGTAGGTCCCTCCTGCCGGACTAAAGGTCGGTGTGGCAACGGTTTGAGTTCCCCCTCCATTATAAAGTGACCAGAGAGCTGGTACAATCGGCGGCTCCCAGCCGGTCAGCGCTGTATGTCCCTGAATACATTGATAGTTACTGGAACCATAGGAAACAATGTCTCCGACCTTATAGGTTACTCCTGCCTGCCAGGCGGGATATGCAGCTTTTACAATCGCATTGGATGAAAAGGAAAATACCATGACAAACATTAATATAATAGCGGTTACTTTAACCAGCCTTTTTCTATTCATATAATCTCCTCCTATGAGTAAGCTTTTAGCTTGGATTTAAAATCAAAAGGACTATCGCTTTCGTAACAACATCATTTACACCAATTGCCACAAAGCCGGAACAATCGGCGGCTCCCAACCGGTCAAGGCAGTATGCCCCTGTATACACTTATAAGTCTTTCCGCCATAGGTTACCAAATCTCCTGCCTTATAGGCTGTACCGGCAGTCCAGGCTGGTGTCTGGGCAGAGTTGATAGTATAAGTCTGAGAAATGGTAGCAGAACTGTTCATACCGCTTACAAATGCTTTTGCTTTTACCGTAGTGGTACTGCTTATCGTAAGTGCAGCAGAATACAATGCAGAAGAAGCGGTAGGCTCCGTACCGTCAGTAGTATAGCGAATCTGGGCTCCTGAAGTGGCACAGGTTATAGTTACTGACTGGGTACTTGTATAAGTACCTCCTGCAGGATTAAATACCGGTGATGCCACTGTCTGAGTTGAACTTATTGTATAGGCCGCTGTTGCAGTTACGGAAGCAGTCATGCCGCTCTTAAAAGCTTTGGCTTTAACTGTAGTCGTTGTGCTTATTGTAAGCGGTGCAGTATACAGTGAAGAAGAAGTGGCAGGCTCTGTGCCGTCTGTGGTATAGCGGATTTCTGCTCCGGAAGTAGCACTGGTAATAGTTACTGATTGAGCACTGGTATAGGTACCGGCTGCCGGACTAAATACCGGTGCAGCCACTGTTTGAGTGGTTCCAATTGTATAAGCAGCTGTTGCAGTTGCCGAATTGTTCATTCCGCTCTTGAAGGCCTTTGCTTTTACCGTAGTGGTGGTGCTTACCGTAAGTGCAGCAGAATAAAGGGCAGAAGAAGTGGAAGGCTCTGAACCGTCTGTCGTATATCGAATTTGTGCTCCGGAGGTAGCACAAGTCATGGTTACTGACTGTGCACTGGCATAGGTACCGGCTGCCGGATTGATGACCGGGGTAGCTACCGTCTGTGTCTGATTTGAGCCTATCAGTTTATTATAAGCTACCGTTGTCAGTTCATAATCGCTGGTATCACCTGAGATTTCCCAGATAATAAGTCCGCCATATCCGTTGCTGTTGATGTAATCACATCTGGCACCTAAGGAAGTGGCATCCTCATAACTTAAAAGAATTCCCTGGGATGCATTATATAACCAAGGTGTTTTCGTGTAGGTATCATCACGGTATTTCACATAGCCGCCCTGATTCTCCATGGTCTTTAGTGTGAAATAAGGATACTGTCCGCCAGGGGACTGAGCATTATCCCAGGTACCTGTTGCGGCTCCCGTAGCAGTTCCGTACATGCCGTTTACTCCACCGGTAACCCCCTTCCAGCCTCTGGAATAAAAAGGTGAACCCACATACAATTTTTCTGCAGGTATATTATAGACCTGCTGCAATGTCTTCATGGCAGAGTCTGTATTATACTTGTTCTTTATATCAACCGGCGAAGTACCTGAAGGATCATTTGGATTGGCATAAAGCGGAGACTGATGATTTGTAGTCGTCTCCCAGGCTCCATGCATATCATAGGTCATAACATTCAGCCAATCGAGATACTGTGCATACACATTCGGTTCCTGCAGAGCAAGCTTGTCATAGCCTGAAGGCGCAGCAATCGTTAAGAGCTTACCGCTTAGACCATTGTTATTATAAGCCTGTCGTATCTCGCGAAGGAGAGAGGTGAAGTTCTGTTTATCCTCCGGACCTCCCGGGCATCCCCTATCATACTGGTCATTGGGATCTGCCGCCCTGTTAACACCGGGATATTCCCAGTCCAGGTCAATACCGTCAATAAAAGGATATTTCTTCAGAAAATCAATAACACTCTGGATAAACACCGCTCTGGAAGAGGTGCTTGCAGCCATAGCATGGAAATTCTGGCCCCTTGTCCAACCACCAACGGATATGATTATCTTTACATTAGGGTAGAGGTTCTTGTAATACTTATACTCACCGAAATGCCCTCTCAGCTGATTGGTATCCCATCCTTCCGAATGGTCCATCATCTTATCAAAGTCTGCAAAGGTATCTGTGGATGCCAATTTGAAGGAAGAATCTACTTCAAAAAAAGCATGGTTAATAACGGTTACCTTGTCCCATGGAATCATTCCAACTGTAATTGAACGGTGGGCAGCGTTGTAGATTCCCCAGTTAGGAAAATAAACAACGATATTTTTCCCCGAAGCTGCTTTTACAGTTTCGGAACCTGCCGGTGTCATTGTGACCAATAACGCAAGCGCCAATATTATACCTATTATTTTTCGAATATGTTTCATAAGTTAACCCCTTTCTCATGATATATACTCATCTTGGCAATTCACAACTTCCCCGATATGACCCGTCTTTCATACTTAGGTCAGAATCCCCTCCTTCCTTATCGCGTATTAGTTATTATGAATTGTCAGGTAAGCCGATATGACATGCTGTCCCCTCGTAAGCTGTCATTCCTCTATTTTAATCACCTGGTAAACTTAAACCTCCTTTATCAAAATTGATAGCTTGGCCTAAATTAGGCTGCAAAAAATAAACCTACGGGATAATGCTCTGTTAAAAACAAAGAAGCAATATCAAAGGATATGATACTTATATTTATAAATAGCATAAATTTGCTTTTGAATAAAATTGAAATAGAAATAGAATCAAGAGCAGGAATAAAAAGAAAACCTGCAGCCAAGCTTCTATATTAATTAACCATATATCCGTTTATTGAGAGTCCTTCTATATGCGCAATTCTCTCCTAAGGATCTGTCTATTCAACAAGGTTAAGAAGTATAATAACTGCTGCCGGTCCAGGAAAATACAGACAAAAATACTTTTAAATTAACTTCATTATAGTATAATCCTTCCACTTTGTAATTGTTTATATTTGTTGTTTTTATTCATTTTTTGGCATATTGTGAAATTATAGACTTGGTTCTGCACTTGACCTTCTATTTCAAAGAGGGTATAATTGTTTTTTGCACGGTCACTTTCGTCTCCGTAATAAAAGATTAAAGGTGATTAATAATGAAATTTAAATTTCTAAACCAAAACATGGAGCAGCGCAGAGAACTTATATTGCGGGGAAATCTGCTCCCGACCTTACTTATGCTATCGGTTCCGGCACTTATGATGGGCATAGTACAATCCTTAATACCGGTTATTGACGGTCTATTCCTGAATAACCTGGCAGGTACTAGGGCTGCCAGTGCAGTAACTTACTGTACGCCAATAGTTAACATGACCTCTGCCCTGTCTCAAGGCTTAAGCGTTGCCGGTATGGCGATTATTGGACAGTCTAACGGTCGTGGTGATTTCAAAGGCAGCAGGCGTATTACCGTTCAATTAGTAGTATTTGCTTTTATACTGGGTTTTATCTTAGCTCCTCTCCTGGTAGGCCTGGCTTTTCCAATATCCGCTCATGTAGACAGCGAGATATCACATAATGTCTTTTTATACCTCTCATTGAATGCACTGGTAATCCCATTCTCCTTTCTGGAATCCATCTACAATGCAATCAAGAACGCAAGCGGCAAACCGGAAGATTCCTTTATCCGGATGATTATTATGCTTATCTTTAAAATATTGTTTAACACCTTATTTGTTGCCGTTTTTTCAATGGGACTTATAGGTTCAGTTATGGCTTCCCTAGCCTCAAACATACTGATAACCTTTTGGATGTTTTATGAGCTGTTTATGAAAAAGAACGGAGACAGGCTGGAATTCAAGGGCTTCCATTTTGATAAGGATATCATAAAACAGCTGCTGTATATCGGCTTTCCTTCTATGCTCTCAAGTCTCATGCTCAACCTTGGGTTCTTCTTAATCAACAATGAAGTAGAAAAATATGGTGCAATCGTTCTAAACGGACAGGGAATTGCCAACAACATAACCTCCGTCTGTTTTATACTTCCTTCCTCCTTTGGTTCAGCGGTTACCACCATGGTCAGTATGAACATCGGTGCGGGGCAAAGTAAAAGAGCAAAGTATTCCTGTCTGGTAGGGTGTATTACCAGTGCAATAACTGCTATTATTCTGATAGCCGTCATCGTCCCGCTGTCCTCCCACCTGACAGTATTATTTACCAGAGAGCAGGATGTACTCTCTATTGCTAACAGGGCCTTACATATTTACACCTATTCTGTAGTAGGATTTGGTATCTGTATGGTGGAACAAGGTGCCTTTATCGGACTTGGTAAAACAAAGGTAACTCTGGTTATCAGCGTACTGCGTGTATGGCTGTTACGTTATCTGTTTATACTTGCGACAGAGCATTCTCTCGGTTACTTTTCTGTATTCTGGGGAAATCTATTTTCCAATTATATGGCTGCCTTACTCATAACTCTCTTAATATTTAAAGTAAAATGGAGATCCAATCTGCATTAATCCAAATAGCCTAACGAATATTTTCGAAGTCATGTTTACAAAAAAGCTTTGGAGCTATAAACTCCAAAGCCTTTTTAAACTCCAAAGCTTTCTAGAATGCTCCGGGGCATAAAGTTATTTTTTGATTACACAAAATGAAAGGCTATCCAAGCAACGATATTATCCTTATGGAGCCTCATTGCAAGACGCAGCAGTTTATCAGTCAGCTTATTTCCTTTAAAAGGTACCTGAGCTAATGTAGTCAGGCCGATTTGCTCTAATAGTTTTGTATCCTCGGCTTCTTTTGGCATGTGAAAGGTAATGGAAGTAGTCCCATTTCCTCTGATATCAAAGAAATTATCTGACAGAGGTGTATCCACTCCCGGGATATCAACAAAGACATAGCGGGCATAGGTATCTGCCTTTAGAGTAAGTATTCCCTTTTCACCTTCCCTTTTTAATTCCTTGGTTATTTTTACATTTTGCAGTAAAGCTTCCTTATCCGGTACTAATAATCGGTTTTGTGTGAAGATGATTTTTTCTCCCTTTAACAAGTGAATCACCAACACTTTATCTTCCTTTCTTTTGTCCTTTAGCACAGTTCTCAGGGGAATACTCAGCGCTTTTACAGATTGAACTGCTTTCATAGTAAGATTCTTTTCTTCCTGCCATATTAAATTTCCGCTAAAGTCTTCAATCTGGCACTGAAGCTTTACTTTTTCCTCTCTCTGATATTCATTGACCACATAGATCTCTGCGTTATCCTTTCGAAGATCTAAGGAAGCACTTAAAGTCTGGTTAAAGGTTCTGGAACTGTAGATAACCGCCTTATACTGTTTTTCATAATCAATACCGGCCCAGGATGCAACCGGCCAGCAATCATTGTACTGCCAATAGATAGCGCCATTGCACTTACCTATATTACGTTTCCATTCCTCAGTAGCTTCCCTTATCGTCTCAGCCTGTACAATCTGAGAAAGATACACAAAATCTTCAAATCTGACAGGGTTTCTGAACTTAGCCAGAAGATAGAAAAGCATCTTTTGATTTCCGCCCTTTGACTTCTGGTGAGCCATCATAACAGAATCAAAAATATCCGGTTCTTTTTTTTCTGTAAAAGTACGGACGGCTTTCATAGAGGGCAGGGATTCCATTCCGAATTCTGAACAGAATCTGGTTGGCATCTTGCGGAAGTGCTCAATAGGAAGCATGCCATGCCATACCTGCCAAAGATGTGTATCCCCTCGTTTAAAATCATTGGGTTTATCATACGGGGCACCGGAATTGGGTGACCCCGGCCAGTAAGGCGTAATTCCATCTTCTTTCTGTACCCAATTCTTAAGCGTATCATGAAAGAACGTTGCATTGGCCTCTTTTAATCTTGCACTCATCTTCATAAACATGGTAATTAACTCTATTTCATTGTTTCCGCACCATAATGCCAGAGAAGGGTGATGCTTGATTCTCTGTACATTGTCTCTTACCTCCAGTTCCACACTATCCAGAAAATCCTGGTTATAAAAGGGATATGGAAGGCAGGCAAAACCAAAGTCCTGCCATACTAAGATCCCGTACCGGTCGCACAAATCATAGAAGGTATCGGATTCATAATAACCTCCTCCCCAGACCCGGAGCATGTTCATATTGGCATCCTTTGCACCTGCTATATAGAACTCCAAATCCTCTCTTAAAGTCCGGGTTATGAAGGAATCACTCGGTATCCAATCAGCCCCCTTCACAAAGATTGGTACACCATTCATAAGAAATCGAAAATTATTACCAATATGATCTTTTTGGGTATCCAGTGCTATGGTCCGCAGACCGATATTCTTATGTTTCTCATCCAGAAGCTTGTCACCATCAAAGAGTTCTACCGTTATTCCGTATAAAGGTTGATCTCCAAGACCATTGCACCACCAAAGCTGCGGATTCTCTATTTTGATGCTTTGTTCCGCAATATCTCCCGAAATATTTGATTCTAATATCTCTGTCTTACCGGAAGGATAATGGATGCTTGTTTTTAGTAAAAAGGCAGGTGTAGTTTTGCTGATTTTTAAAGTATGACTAGTTTGATATGTAAGGATATCCGTACTAATATGTAATACGACGCTCTCTGTGTTATGTTCCTGTCTGATGGAAGTTTGCTGTATTCTTGCCATCGAATAACCTTCCAATTCAATACTACCGCTGATACCAACAGGCGGCAATACAGGACCCCAATCCCAGCCAAAGTGACATTGAACCTTTCGAATATGGGATATTCCTTCAATTCCCATTCCGGTATGAAACATAAGATTATCTTCTTTGTTCTTTTCTTCCAGAAAGGGAAGAGGTGAGAAGAAATGAATCCGTATCTGATTTCCTTCTTCTTTTAAAAACTCCTTAACAGGAAAACGATAGGTCCGATGAACATTGTTTGTTTTGGCAATGACCTTTCCATTTAAGCTGACCTCAGCCAGGGTATCAAGGCCTGATATAACAAGGTCTATACTATCATTGTCCAAAAGCCCTGAATCAGAGTCAAAAGCCCTGGAATACTCATAATCCCTTTCGATGTATTCCATCATATCCTTCTCGTTTTCCCCCCAGAACGGGTCCTTAATAACCCCATTTTCCATTAGGTCAAGAAAATTACATCCCGGCAGATGTCCTGAAATCTTAACAGCATTTTTACTATCCGTAAGCTCCCAGGCTCCGGACAGACTTTGCTTTAGCATAACAATACCTCCTTCTAAAGTAGTACCCCAAAGTAAAACTATCTTTCTATAGTTTACCAGTAATATAAGACTAATTCAATAGAATTACCTTGCGGCACCCTAGTATATATTGTATAATTTAAACATTAATATTCTAACATAATAAGCTCCACGCACTTTCCAAAGTGCCGGATACAAAGGAGAAACGAATGAGACGTATAAAAAGAACCATTCTTGCTATCATCACTGTTATGACTCTGGCAATATCACCTATGCACTTTCCAGGTACCCAGGTAGTAATGCAAGCTCAAGCTCAAACAACATTAAAAAGCCCTGCTATCAGCCAAGCAACATTAAAACTAGTAAAGGGTAAAAGCGCAGCCCTTTCAATTAAAGGTGCTAAAGGCTCTGTAACCTGGAAAAGCTCTGCTCCCAAAATAGCCTCTGTAAACAGCAAAGGCCTGGTTACCGGTAAAGCCGCCGGCACTGCCACTGTAACTGGAACTTATAAAAATCATAAGTATACCTGTAAGGTAACGGTAATACTCAAAACGGGAAGAATAGCAGTAAATCAGAACTCTATCAACCTTAACCAAGCAGGATTTATAACTGTATCGGTAAAGAACTCCACAGCTGATGACGAAGTTTATTATCGTGTTGCGAATTCTGACATAGCGGAGTGCAAATGGGGCTATTGGGCATCCGATGCAGATAGTCTGAATCTTTATATTTATCCCAAAGAAAAAGGCTCTACCTCGGTTACCATTACATCAAAAAATGACTCAGATAAACTTGTCATTAAAGTAAATGTTGCAGATGACAGCCGGACAGCTCCTCCAACCGCTACCTCAGTTGCAGAAAAATGTCTTCCTTCCGTCGTACAGATAACAACGGACAAAGCACTTGGTACCGGTTTCTTTACGGAAAAAGGGGTTATCGTAACAAATTACCATGTCATTGAGGGTGCTTCCCAAATTAAGGTCAAACTTAATAATGGTGAAGAATATAGTGTTCAAACCATATTAGGTTATGATAAAGATTATGATATCGCCCTGTTAAGTCTGCCGGGTAAAGGTACCCCTCTTACAGCAAGCCGCTTTGCTCCCAAAACAGGTGATACCGCTTATGCAATCGGCAATCCTCTAGGGCTTGACAACACTTTCAGCAATGGAACCATCTCTAACGCATCAAGAGTCTACGATAATGTGGAATATATTCAGACAACTGCCGCCATCTCTTCCGGTAACAGCGGAGGTCCTTTATTAAATGCTTATGGTGAGGTAATTGGAATAAATACCATGCAGTATGTTGACGGGCAGAATTTAAATTTTGCTCTTAACATAACACAGGTATATGATATAGACAGAAGCAATCCTACTGCAGTTAGTAAGATGCCCACCGATGAACCTGCTTCGGATTCCTCTGAACAGATATTAAAGGAGGATACAGCAAAAAGCGGAAATATTGCCACCGCCCAGGAACTTCCCTCGGGCCAATATGCCGATGGTAGTATCGATCCTACTGTAGACCGCACCGGAACAGATTATTACCGAATAACATTGACAAAGAATTCTCGTATTATGGTAATTGCAGCTGCAGATACGAAATACAGCAGTGACATTAATAACATGACTGCCAAAGTAGTAGATGCAGCCGGAATGGTTAATATAGACAGCGAAATCTATTATTATGATGATACTCCCTACTGGTATATCTCCAAAGAGCTTCCTGCCGGAACTTATTATATTAAGGTATTTACCGATCCGGGAAAGTTATATCTGCCAATGCCATATTATGTTTATTTTGGAATATCTGAGGATTAAATAAAAGCAAAAGGCGCGGTATTAAACTGACCTCCCATTATTTAAATTTTAATCTACCCGAAGGAGTCAGTTGATAAAACCGCGCCTTTATTCTTACCTATACTTTATCTTATCCTTAGTTTCACAAATAAAAACCGACACTCTGCAAACGTTTACAAAGTGTCGGTAAAATACTATTATTCTTTTTTAACTAGAAAGCTCAAATTAGTCCAATACCAAAGAAGGTGCTGTATAGACCCTTGCCTTCAGTTCATTATCCAGCATATATAATCCCTTCGGATCCAAGCCAAATAAATCATATCTTTTGATATTATCATCGGCATTCTTCTCTTCCTCGCCTTGCTCTTTGATAAACCAGTCAAGGAACTGCATCGTACGGAAATCTTTATTCTTATAGGCTGCTTCATATATCGTATTGATAGAAGCTGTTACAAATTGCTCATGCTCTAAGGCCTGTGTTAATGGCTCTCTGAAATTTTTGTAGCCGCTCTCCGGAGCTGCAATCTGTGTTAAAGTTACTTGCTCACCATTATTTAATAAATATTGACGGAATAAAAGGGCATGATCTCTTTCTTCCTGCATCTGTACAATAAACCAGTGCTCAAACCCATTCAGGCTCTGGTCTGCATAATAATTTGCCATATCCATATAAAGATAAGCTGAATAGAATTCCTTGTTCACCTGTTCATTTAATAATTTTGATACTTCCGGGTTTAACATATGCTATCATCCTCTCTGTTATTTTCTGTAGAATTATGTACAAACTGATTCTGCAGTATTCTATATGTTGTACACAAAATGATTATATCACATGTAGCCCGATTTGAAAACGGATTACAGGAACTCTCTGGTAATTTATCCATATATTTTTAATAAAGCACAAAACAGTATCAACTATATTGAGGGGTAATAGAGTCTTATCTGCCTTATGCTTTATTAAAAGTATATGGCATAATTTTTACTATGCTGATATTACTATTATAACCAATTTTTAACTATATGTCAAATATTATTGGAATAATTCCAGTATTAATAGATTCCTATTTTAAAAATTTATATTTATGTTACTATTTATTGGAGTGATTAAGTTGATAAACCAAAGTACTTTCAACAAACGATTATATCCAATCCAAGACTACATATTCAGGAAAGAGGTTATTATGGATATCGGTAAAAAGATTAAAACCCTTCGTCTGGCAAAACCCCTAACTCAAAATGAACTGGCAGGAATCCTTGGGGTCAGTAAGTCAACTATGTCTAATTACGAACGAAATATCAGCACCCCCGATCCTGACACTATTATAAAATTAGCTTCTTATTTTAACGTTTCCGTTGACTATCTGTTTAATGATGGTATGGATAAACCCAAAGATCTTATTAAAGAAGGGAATAGCTACAATACGGGGAAAGCGTTAGATAAAGACGAATGGAATGCTATTTACTATTACAGACGCCTTAGCGACGAACAAAGGGATTATATAAAGGGACAAATGATTCAATTATATCAAAAGAGCTCGAGTTCTAACAAGAGCTAAGGAGGAATGCCTTACAGGCATTCCTCCTGTTATTTACTTTGATATAATTCTATTAAAGCATCGTCAAATTCTCTTGCCAATTCCAAAATCTCTATGTGATTTACAGATCCCCCATAGAAATTCAGCAGTCTGTGTAACTCCTGCCTTTTCTTCTCAATGTAAAAATACTTTAATTTTGAACTTTCACCTTCCATAACCGGATTACTATACTTACTCTTGTAAAGCTTACTCTTTACTTCCATCATTTTATCCTCCTCCAACCGTATTTTTTACCCCATTCTCTCCCAAGCTTTCTGTAAATACTGTCGAACAACGATATGAAATTAGTACAATCCGTTTTTTATCACTTGCTTCCTAAGCAAATAATATATATTAATAATATACATATTTTGCTTTTTTTTCAAGTGTTTTCACTAAATATCTACACAAATTTACAGCTGCCAATTTTCTTCCTGCCAGAGTCTGTACAAATGTTTGTATTTGAGTTAGAATATTATTAATAATGTATTTTGGTAATAGAATCAGGAGGTACTTATGCTTATAACTTACATTCACCACAGTTGTTTCAGTGTGGAAACCGAGCAATGCGTGTTTCTCTTTGATTATTATAAAGGTAATATCCCCAGTTTTTCAAAAGAAAAACAGCTTTTTGTATTCTCCAGCCATTCCCACCAGGATCATTTTAATCATGAGATATTTAAACTGCTGGATGAATACCCACGGATTACTTATGTTCTTTCGAAGGATATCCACCTTCGAAAATCTTTTTTTGAAGATCCCGCCGCTTATGAAGTGATTAAGAATCATATTATTACTATTGATAAAAATGAATCCCTTACCTTATCCTCTTCTTTAACCATTGAAACATTTCGCTCAACGGATAAGGGAGTTGCTTTTTTGTTAACTGAGAATGGACGCACTCTTTATCATGCCGGTGATTTGAACTGGTGGGTATGGAAGGAAGATACAAAAGCTGAATATCAGAACATGACAAAGAAGTTTAAATCTGAAATGGAAAAGCTAAACGGTAGGAAAATTGATGTGGCTTTCCTGGTATTAGATCCACGGCAGGAGGAGAATTATTTCCTGGGCTTTGATTTCTTTATGCGAAATACTAATACTGCTGTTGCTTTTCCCATGCACTTCTGGCTGGACTACAGTATCATCGATAAATTCAAAGCTTCAGAAGAGGCTGCTCCTTATAAGAATAAGATTATGGAGATTTCAGAAGAGGGTCAGACCTTCCAGATAACCGACCACTAGATATTGCAACAAGTATGTAACCTTCCAAAAAGGGTTAACATGTATTATATCATTTCATTTCTGAACTATCATTGAAAGGAGCTATTATGAAATTTAAATTTGCACACAATAATATTAATGTTCTGGATTTGAATAAATCCATTAAATTCTATGAAGAAGCTTTAGGATTAATAGAAACCAGGCGTATTGAACCGGAGGATGGCCGCTTTATCATTGTTTATCTTGGTGATAAGGAAACCGCACATCTGCTGGAGCTTACCTGGCTAAGTGACTGGGATCATCCTTATGATCTGGGAGATAATGAATTTCACTTGGCTTTTGTTACCGACGACTATGAGAGCGCTTATAAAAAACATAAAGAAATGGGCTGTATTTGTTTTGAGAACCCCGGCATGGGTATTTATTTTATCAATGATCCGGATGGATACTGGTTGGAGATAATTCCGGCTAAATAGTTTTCAGGGAGGTAATACATGGATATCAATTATGAGCTGTATAAGGTATTTTATTATGTAGCGAAAACATTAAGCTTTTCCGAGGCTGCCGCTTCTCTCTATATTTCTCAATCCGCTGTAAGCCAGTCTATTAAAGTACTGGAGGGAAACTTAAATCAAACACTATTTCTTAGAAGTACAAAGAAGGTCTCCTTAACTAAGGAAGGAGAATTGCTATTTAAGCATATAGAACCGGCGATTAATCTTATCAGCCGGGGGGAAAATCAGCTGCTGGAAGCCTCCTCATTGGGTGAAAGCCAGCTCCGCCTGGGCGCAAGTGATACTATATGCCGCTACTATCTGGTTCCCTTTCTGGAAGATTTTCACCGGAAATATCCCAAAATACACATAAAGGTCACGAATGGCACCTCCTTTCAATGTGCAAAGATGTTAGAGAATAACGAGGTGGATATTATCGTCACCAACTCCCCCAACTCCTCCTTGATTAACAGCATGCACATAGAAACAGTTCTTGAATTTAATGATATCTTTATAGTAAATAAAGACTTTTTCGACGTAAAAGAAGAACCCCTGTCACTGGAAGAATTGCTTACCTATCCTATTTTGATGTTAACAAAGCACTCTACTACCAGTGAATTCCTGCACACTTTGTTTTTACAGCACTCCCTTGATTTGGTACCGGCTGTAGAACTTAGCAGTAATGATTTATTGATTGACCTGGCTAAGATTGGTCTTGGCATCGCCTTTATTCCTGACTTTTGTTATAGAAAAGACGGTTCTGAGCGATTAACACCCATTGCACTGGAAGAAACTCTTCCTACCCGAAGATTGGTAGCTGCTTATAACGAAAATATCCCCCTTTCCAATGCAGCCAGATATCTGATAGAACAGCTTACAATGGTGCCCTGATATAAAAGTCCCCCCTTTGCTGGTTTTGTCCAGTAAAGGGGGGACTTTACTAAATCCCATGCATTCCGCAGGCTTACCTGCGACACTATCCAAACTAATTGCCTTTGCTGCTTAAAGGATTACTTCTCTCTTCAAAGAAAGCACCATTGTCCGGATTGCATTCAGACTGGGGTTCCCAGGCAGCTTTATGCACCATAGCAGAACCTACACCAATATCTCTGGTCTGATTATATTTATCTTCTGTTTTTTTAGGTCCTTCTTTTGAAGTTATCTTAATGTTATTGTTTTTAGAATTATTCTTTTCCATAGGTTTACTCCTTTCCGCTACCAATAAATATTTCGCTTAGAATATTTATCCGTCCTTTGTAAATAATATCAAAGAACAGATAAATAGACATAATAATTGCTGCGGAATTAGTATCCCCCGGATTGCAAGGCATATCCTTATTTTTGAACCTTTAAGTTTATTTATAAAGTTAATTTATAGATTTATCCGACTTATACTTCTGAACCTTATAGTTTCTTTATTGCTCTTTCTGTTACTTTATCAGATTCTGTTATAGCTCCAATTAACAGGCTTCCCCTGACATCATGGATTTTTTGATTCTGTTTTGCTCCTTCCATACTGGTATTCGCATAACAATACAGGCACCCATTACTGCAGGTATCGTATGCCCCGATATCTACACTTTCAATACAGTTGCAGCCCTCTCTCTGACTGACAGCCTTTAACCGCTTTATGGGACGATTCAATATCCGTTCTACCAATTCAGGATCAATACAACTTCCTTTATAAATACCGGGTACAGTAAGAAGTATTTCTTCGCAGCAGCTTCTTATCCTCATACCATAATGTGCCCCGATTTCAGAAAATCCTTCTGCAATCAGTATCATTTCCACCTTGGTAATTTCCCGAAGGGCAGCTGTCAATGTTTGTTTTTTTATCTTCCGGTATATATCCACAAAGCTGATGTATACTGTCTGGGTATATCCGCAAAGCTTGCTGCAGAATTCTTCAAAGGCTTTAAAATGATACGGTATTGTATACTTTTCATTCAATATGATAGGGTCATAACGCCATACCATTTTGTCTGCCCCAATAAGTTCTGAAAGAGTAATAAATGTTTTGATTATCTCTGATTTTTCCCGTACATTTATCTCCAGCTCTTTCTCGTAAGATGTTAAGGTAAACTGAAAATAAAAGGGGTATTCCTTCTCAATGAGCCAGGGTATCTTAGATAGCATGGGCAAAGGGTCTTTCGTCCAAAAACAGATACAGTCTATACCCTCTTTCTTCAAACTAATACAGCTTACCTGCCTTGGGTTCATAGGGTTTCTGACATGGACGAATCCTTCTTCCAGCCTCCTAAAAAACCAGGGGGAATAAAATCTTGGTATATCTGTTCTTCTGGAAGCACTGATAATCATACTAACCACCAAACCCTTTCTAATGTCCGAATATTGTTCTATTTTACCTTTTATTTCGCTTTTAATACAAACATTCTGCTTCCAAAATCACCCCAGGCAAAGTCTTTCGGAATATTCAAACCGTAATTCATTAATTGCTGTCCGCTGATTTCCTGCTCCATTCCTTCTATTTCATATATTAAGTCTTCTGAAAGTCCTGCCAGGCGGAAACGGAACAGAGCATCATTGGGAATATTCATAATGCGGTAGAAAAATACCACTGCCTCCCTTTTTTCTTCCGAAACAAACATCCAGGCTGTATGATTTCCTTTGAAGGGACTTAACAGACGGTAGAAATCACCATATTGAATAATCCCTCTCAGCCTTTTGTAGTCTGCTATCTGAATTTTAATCTTTTCTTTCACCTCATCCGACAGCTTTGTGGCATCCAGCTCGTATCCAAAATTTCCTGCCATAGCTACATTTCCCCTGAATTCAAAGGGAGTAACTCTACCGGTCTGATGACTGGGTGAATCCGCTACATGGGCGGTCATAGCACTTACCGGATACACCATACTAGTTCCGTATTGTATTTTCAGTCTTTCTACCGGATCAGTATCATCACTTGTCCAGTTCTGCGGCATATAATGAAGAATGCCGGGGTCAAAACGTCCGCCGCCGCCGGAGCAGCTCTCAAAGAGCACTTCCGGAAATGCTGTTATAAGTTCTTCCATTACCCGGTAAACACCGAGAATATACCTATGGGCCGTCTCCATCTGGCGGTTCGCAGGTAAAAGCTCTGAACCAATCTCTGACATATTACGGTTCATATCCCACTTCACATAGGAGATAGCCGCACTGCTTAAGATATCCGAGACCATCTTAATAATAGCATCCTGTACATCTTTTCTGGAGAAATCCAGTACCAGCTGATTTCTTCCAAGATTACGGTATCTATCCGGCACATGCAGGCACCAATCCGGATGCTCTCTATAGAGCTCTGAATCAGGTGATACCATCTCCGGTTCAAACCAAAGACCAAACTTAAGGCCTTCCTCATTAATTGCCTTTGCAAGGTTATTCAGACCTCCGGGAAGTTTTTCCTCGTTAACAAACCAATCACCAAGACTGCAATTATCAGAATTTCTCTTACCAAACCAGCCATCATCAAGTACCAGCATCTCAACGCCAAGAGGTGCTGCTGCTTTCGCCAGTTCAATCAGTTTCTCTTCCATAAAATCAAAATAAGTTGCTTCCCAGTTATTAATGATAACCGGTCTTTCAGCATTTCTATACCTGCCTCTGGCCAACCGGTTACGGTATAGTCTGTGGTAGGTTCTTGACATCTCACCAATGCCATTACCGGAATAAACCATTACCACTTCCGGTGTAACAAAGTCCTCTCCTGCTTCTAATTCCCAAGTGAAATCAAAAGGATTTATACCCATTGCTACTCGGGCAGTCTTATATTGATCAACCTCTACACTTGCTAAAAAATTACCACTGTATACCAAACTGAAACCATAAGCCACACCTGACTCTTCTCCTGCATCTTTTGATACCATTGCCATAAAGGGATTCTCGCTATGTCCGCTGGCTCCTCTGCGGCTTTCAATGGACTGTGTTCCGTTCACCAGAGCTCTTCTAACCTCATGGCGCTCCCTAATCCAACTACCGGATAAGGTTATTAAATCATAGTCGCAGTGGTCAAAATCCATACTCATGCTCAATGCTCTAAGAAGTTTGAGCTTCTGCTGCCCTTCGTTCTTCAAATGAGCAGATCGAATAATAACATCATAGCCCTTCATTACTGTGTAGCTTAATATCACTCTAAGGCCAGTCAGTTCATCTTTTAAAGTTAGATGCAAGGTATCCGCCTCTGTATCGCTCTCTGTATAAACACTGGGGAGACCCTTAAGAGCCGGCTTTCCTCTTACAATTTCATAGGATTCATATACGAGATCTGTAATTCTGCTGCCATTTTCAAGCTGCAGCTGGTAAGCCGGCATGCGAAGGTCTGAATTGCCATAAGCCGGATATTCGTTTGGCATGGTATCCAGTGAAAACTCCCTGTCTCCATCTGTGGTGGCGTTAAAGGAAGCTCTTCCTGCGGACTTTATCATAGCTTCTACCACTGGTTCCTTAATTTTAGCCCCCCAGTACACATGGGATAGGAATTTCTCTCTTAACAGCTGAATTACATAAGTAGAATTCTCTGTCTGCAAGATGAAACTTTTACTCTTTTCCTCAAATTGAATGCTCATAATTACCCCTATTCCGCTACTCTTGGCAGCAATATTCTAATGAGTGAAAGTGTTTTTCCCTCTTATTTTTTTTCATTTTATCGGAATCCTAAGCCAAGTACAATGTATTATTTTCTACAATTTCCTTCCTTGTTTTTCAATATGAAAAATGGTATGATAGTATGAATTCTTGAAATCAAATTTCTAAACTACTGAAAGGATGTGTTTTTTTGATTAAATCTGTATTTTCTATTGACCTTCCGGTATTGGAGAGTATGCATATATGGAAAAACCGAATCGAACCTCTTCATAAAACTGGCAACGAAGAACGCATCTGCATTGTATCCGGTATTCACGGCGACGAACTTGAAGGCCAATACATATGCTATGAAATAATCCGTCGTATTAATGCGAATCTCCAACATCTCCACGGAATAATTGATATATATCCCTGCCTTAACCCTTTAGGTATTGAATCCCTAACAAGAGGTATTCCCGCCTTCGACCTGGATCTAAACAGATGCTTTCCGGGAAATAAAAATGGTGATATGGCAGAAAATGCAGCTCAGGCAATTGTAGATGATATCCTTGGCGCAAAGCTATGTGTAGATCTTCATTCCTCTAATATCTTCTTGCGTGAAATACCCCAGGTCCGTATGATAGAAGAAAATGCTAAGATGCTGTTACCCTACGCCAAACTCTTAAATCTTGACTTTGTATGGATACACCCTTCAGCCACCGTACAAAATGCTACCCTTACCCATGCCCTTAATTCAAGCGGAGTGCCTACCATAGCCGTGGAAATGGGTACCGGCATGCGTATAACCAAGCAATTCGGTGACCAGATAACCGAAGGTATTTTCTGCCTGTTAAAGGAACTTGGCATGTGGGACGGCGAGGTAATTACGCCGAAGACTCCCATCATTTCCTCCGAGGGGCAAAGTGAGGTTACTATGGTTCATGCAGATGCCTCCGGTGTTTTTCTCCCAGCCGCCTCTCATTGGATGGGTATAAAAAAGGGAGAGGTTATCGGTGATATCGTTAACAGCCTGACCGGTGAGATTAATCAGCATATTCTGGCTCCCTGTGACGGTATGATATTTACCTTAAGGGAATATCCTGTGGTTAACAAAGGCTCTTTAATAGTCCGTATTCTGGGAGGTAACTTCTGATGATAAAAAGTACTATATACTCCAGCACCTCCCCCTTTCGCGGTGACATGGATATACCTGCCTATCACTTCGGTAAAGGAGAGAAATCTGCCTGCATCGTAGGGCCGACCAGAGGTAATGAAGTGCAGCAGCTCTATATCTGTTCACAGATAATTAAGACTCTCTCTCGACTTGAAAAAACCGGCAATATAGTTAATAACAACGAGATTATGGTTATCCCCTCTGTCAATCACTATTCCATTAATGTGGAAAAACGCTTCTGGGCGATGGACAATACCGATATTAACCGAATGTTTCCGGGTGATGCCGAAGGTGAAACCACAAGAAGGATAGCTGATGGCATCTTTGAAGCTGTTAAAGGGTATAATTACGGTATCCAGTTTGCCAGTTTTCATACCCCCGGAGACTTTATTCCCCATGTACGAATGATGGAGACCGGTTATCAGAACACCAGTCTTGCCAACCTCTTTGGGCTTCCCTATGTAGTTACCAGAAACCCACGGCCGATTGATACGGCAACCTTAAACTACAACTGGCAGATGAATGGGACTAATGCATTTAGCGTATATACCTCTGCTACTGACCATATTGATGAAAAGTCCGCCAATCAGGCAGTATCTTCCGTTCTTCGATTTCTTACCAGAATGGGTATTATTAAATACAACTGCCACAGCGGCTTTATTGCAACGACCCTGGAAGAGGAAAGCCTGATGTCCATCCGTGCGGACGTATCCGGTATCTACAGACGCTTTAAGGAACCGGGTGAGGAGGTTACTTTTGGAGATCTTTTAGCAGAAGTGGTTGATCCAATCGAGGGAGAGGTGATTTCCCAGATAATCTCCCCCAGCGATGGTATCATCTTCTTTGCTCACCGAAAACCTCTTGTAATTGAGAATTGTACTGTTTACAAACTTATCCGAAGGCTCCACGAATAATCTTAGTTAAGAATTTATACCACAATTAAGCAAGAGAAATACCACAATATATCCAAAAAATATAGGATATAACTTGACTTATATGGAAAAAGTATTAAAATGTTAATATGTGCGTCCTATTAATTATTACGCATGAATCACATATAATGGAGGAAACACCGTGAAAAATTCAAAAAGAATCATTTCAAAGCTGTTAGTTTTTACTCTGATAGCAGGAATGATATTCGCTGCCGGCTGCAGCAAGAAGACAAGCTCTACTGGTGACTTGGTAGTAACCATTAACGATGAAAAACTTTATATGCAGGATATGATGTATTTCATATATGCCATGGAAGCACAGGGACAGATGTATGCCCAGTATTATCCTGGTTATTGGGATATGGAGTATAAAGAAGGCGTTACTATGAGACAGCAGATGAAACAGAGCGTAATGGATGCCGCCGTTATGTGGGAAATCCTTTACCTTAAAGCACAAGAAGCAAAAGACACCCTTACTGCTGATGAGAAAACAACAATAAAAACAAATGTTGAATCTATCATGACTTCTTTAAAAGACAAGAAAGAACAGTTAAAGCTTACCGGATTCACTACCGAAAATCTAACTGCTGCTCAGAATAAGCTGCAGCTTGCAAATCAATACTACCAGACAGTTATTGATGGCCTGGGCATAAAAGAAGACGATGTTAAAGCCACTGTTGACCGCGATAAATACAGAGAATATGATACAGAATATCTGTTTGCAGCAACAACTAAATATGATAAAGACTCTAAGGTGGTAGACCTTTCTGATGAAGAAAAAGCTGCTGCTAAGGCAAATATCAACAAGGCCTTAACGGAAGCAAAAGCTGGAAAAGCATTTGCTGATATAGCAAAAGAATACGATAACCTGACTACAAGTACTCTTAACTTTGTGAAGGATGACAACAAGGCTGATAAAGAGTACCAAGCCGCTGCTTTAAAGCTTGATAATGATGCTTTGGCTGATGGTGTTGTTGAAACTACTTCCGGTTACTACATCATCAAGATGAAAGATAATAACAGTTCTGCAAGCTATGATGCTGCTGTAAAAGAAGCATTATCACAAGCTCAGAATGACGCTTTCACTAAGAAGTACGAAAATGAAATTAAAAAAGACTATAAAATTACTGTTAATGACAAGGTATGGGATAAGATCGTTATGGGTGAAACAACAATACCTGTAGCAGAGAGAATAACCTCAACTCCTACACCTTCCGGAACTGATGCAACCGCTACTCCTACGGCAACAGCTACCCCTACACCTACAAAGAGCGGTAAGTAATTACTTCGTATAAAAACAATTAACAAAAAGAACTTCTGTAATGATACAGAAGTTCTTTTTTATTTCTTTATTGACTTTATATTTAACTTTATAGAAACATCTAGATTAACTTTTCGAAATCACCAACCGGTATTGGCCGGGAATACAAATATCCCTGTGCCATATCGCACCTTACACTTCTTAAAAAGTCTGACTGATTCTGAGTTTCCACACCTTCAGATAATACCTTCATATTAAGCTGTTTTGCCATACTGATAATACTGGAAACAATTATCTGCTCTTCTCTTTGCATATTATCATGACCAAAAAATTCTTTATCCAGTTTAATTACATCTGTAGCCATGTCTTTTAATAGATTTAAGGAAGAGTATCCCGCCCCAAAGTCATCAATAGAAACACCAAAGCCTAAACCTCTTAACTGCCTCATGGCTGTAAGTGCTGCTTCCGTATTACTTAAGAAAATACTCTCCGTAAGCTCCAGTTCCAGCAGATTATATGGTATTCCATAGGAATCCACTAATGATTTTATGTTGTCCACAAATTTCTCATCATGCAGATGCACCCGAGAAACATTTATAGATATCGGAACCAGCTTCTTGCCCTGTTTCATCCATTCTTTCAGAATCTTACAGACTTCCTCATAAACAAAAAAATCCAGATTAACTACAAATCCATTATTTTCGAATATAGGAATGAAATCTCCCGGCATAATGATAATACCGTCACGTATCCAACGAACCAGTGCTTCTGCCCCTACAAGACTGTTATCATGCAGGTTTACCTTGGGCTGCAGATAAACAACAAATTCTCTGTCCTTTAATGCCTGTTCCATTGTATTGTTGATTTCTGCTTCTCTTTGCAGGTTCAGCTGCATATTAATATCAAAGAAACAATAGGTTGAGTGGGGGGCACTCTTTATTGTCTTACGAGCTATATTGGCATTATCAATTGCTACTGTAATATCTTCTTCCGGATTTATGTATGCAATTCCACTGGCTACAATAAATTTTGTACCGGGATATTTTGCTTTTTGTATTTGATTGAACTTGTCATAGATATTCTGAACATAAGCTATAATATCCGCTTCATCCTGATACGCTAAGCATACCGCAAAATTATCATCCGATATTCTTGCAATTCCTTCGCCATTGGTATTACCGCTTGCTATAATAGAGGCAAAATCACATAAAATCCGATCTCCCGTTTCATACCCGAGGGTATTATTAAGGTATTTGAATTTCGTAATATCCGAATAGATAATCGCACACTTACTTTTTGTACTGTTTACAATATTTCTGGCATCTTTTTTTAATTTATGAAGGGTCGGAAGACCGGTAAGTGCATCGAAATTCTTTAGGATATACAATTGCCTGCTGGCACGCTCAGAGGCTCTTAGTTTCAATAAATAAGACGATATAATTTTTGTAATAGTAAGGAAGGAATCTAACTCATAATCGCTCCAATTCCTTAATTTTTCATAATCATGGACGCTGATACAACCCTTTAGATTATCATTTTCAAAGATTGCACATTGCAGCAATGCCTTTACGCCAAGCTTCTTTAGAATAGCTTCCTTCTTATCAGCCTCTGTTAATTCTGTCCGGGAATATACTCCGGATTCACTAAAGGTAAACTCATGCTCACCTAAATAATGAAAAAACTCTTCCTTTTCCTGCTCATTTGCCTCCATCCTGTCATTGGAACAAAAATAAGTCATCGCAAAATCAGGAGATTCCGATACATATTCAAAAATACATATCTGAGTACAATCAAATTGCACTCTTACTTTATTTAGAAGCAGATTAATAGCACTGTTTACATCCTTTGTTCTGGACATAATATCAAAAGCAAATGCAGTAATCTCCTTATCAAAATTATTACTGCCAAAACCTTTTGTACGATTAATCTGGTATTTATAAAAGCATTCTGTATCCAAATACAAACCGGGGTTTGGAATTTCATGATAAAAGCATCCGTAATCAAACTTTTCATTCCCGGTTTTATTCTCTCGGTCATATAAAAGTGCAGCATCTGCTTTTAAGAAAAGTTCCTCAAAGTTCATACCATCTTTGGGATAGGTTGAAATTCCAATGCTGCAGGATAACTTGTAGTTCTTGTTCTCTCCGGTGTAGGTATTGGCAAAAACGGAATAAATAATTCTTGCTTTTTCTTTCAGAAGTTCAATATTGGAGACATTCTTAATGAAAATCAGGAATTCATCACCGCCAATACGACCGGCTATATCGGTATCATAGAAATTTTTACGCAGAGCTTCGGCAATATTAACTAAAACTGTATCACCAAAAAGGTAGCCCAGATTTTCATTTACTGCATCAAAATTGTCGATGTCTACCAGCATTAGAGCATGATAGTGATTTGTATCAGAAGTCTTTAGGAATTCTTCTATCACCTTTTTACTGTACTCCTTATGGTACAGCCCGGTAAGCGTATCCAGCTTTTCCTTTTCCATTATTCTGTTTTTCTCCATCACTTTTAACTCTTTCCGATGTGTCAGCTCCCGTTTGATCTCTTCCCAATTACTTCCATCAATTAGTACACAATAAATCGTGTCATTACAGATAAATTCAATACAATTATCTTTCTGTACATAATTGCTGATGATACCATCTGGCAAAGGGGTCTTAATAAAGAAATCCATTAGTTGCTCTCTCGTATATATGTACCTTTTGGGAAAGGCGTTTTCTCTTATGTCAGACATATTTAATTTTTACCATCCATGTTGTAGATTACTGTCATCCTTGATCATTTACCTGTAGAATTGTACTTATTATAACATAATTTACGGGTTTCCACAACCGCAATTTCAAACATACATAAGCGGGATTAAGTCGAAACTTAGGAAAATAGTCCTAAAATCACCTCTGCCTGATTGATTTAAGATACAAGTGAATATTACTGATATTTGCTCATATATTTAGTTAGTAAAACTATTTTAGGAGACGGACCATGGACCAGGATTGCAGACAATATATCATTAGTGATGAGTACGCTGACTTCATTGTGGAAAATGGTTCACCGCTGAGTCGATTTCTTGCAATAGAAAATACCTGTCAGACCCCTTTAACCAATAGTCATACGGCAGTATATGTACCTATAGCAAATATTCCTGAAAACATGATTCAAACTTTTGGGTATGGCGTATTCCCCAGCTGCTTCGGACTTATGGACACTGGAAGTCTGGAAAGTTCTGGTATTACAAAAATACGTAATATACCTGTGTTTAATCTGAGAGGAAACGGCACTCTGGTTGGTATTATAGATACTGGAATTGATTATACTCACGAAGCCTTCCGAAATGCAGACGGTACTTCCAAAATCGTTGCCATATGGGATCAGACTATTCAGACAGGTCCTCCTCCCCAAGGATTTCTATACGGTACGGAATATACCAGGGAACAGTTAAACCAAGCACTAACGAATCCAAATCCCCTGTCTGTAGTTCCCACGAATGACGAAAGTGGTCATGGTACCTTTCTAGCCGGAATCATAGCTGGCAATACCAATGAATCTCAGAACTTTTCCGGTATTGTGCCGGATGCAGCTATTGTTATTGTCAAATTAAAACAGGCCAAACCTTATATCAGGAGTTTTTTTCAGATTCCTGATAATGTTATCTGTTATTCCGAAACAGACATTATATTTGGCATTAATTATCTAATGGCTATGGCAAGAACTCTTGCCGTACCGGTATCAATCTGTATTGGCTTTGGTACCTCACAGGGTGCTCATGACGAAAGGGGAATCTTAAGCAGTTATATCTCTCTACTTGCTGATTACAGCGGTGTTGCAATTACTGTCGCCGGTGGAAATGAGGGAAATACCGGACATCATTTTCAAGGTAATATACAAAATACTACGAATTATGTTACCGTAGATCTTCATGTAGGAAGTAATGTAAATGGATTTTCCATGGAATTATGGGGTGAGGCTCCCAGCACCTTTTCCGTTGATATCTTATCCCCCTCCGGAGAATATATACCGCGTATTCCTGCAAGAATTGGAGAAACCAGGGTTATTCGTTTTATATTTGAAAAAACAGTTATTTATATCGATTATCAATTAGTGGAATCTCAAACCGGTGATCAGCTGATATTAATGCGATTCTCTTCCCCTTCCGAGGGTATCTGGAGATTTCGTGTTTATTCCAGCAGTGATTTGCAGTCAAGCTTCCACATATGGCTGCCGATTTCTCAATTTCTGGATCCGACAACCGCTTTTGTGGAGCCGAACCCTTATACTACTTTAACTTCTCCCGGTAATACCTTAATCCCTATTGTAGTGACAGCCTATAATTACACCAATAACAGCTTGTATCTGAATGCCAGCAGAGGCTTTACCAGAACAAATGCAATAAATCCGGATCTGGCAGCACCTGGTGTGAACCTGGTTGGTCCGGCTCCCGGCGGGGGATATACAACTATGTCAGGTACCAGTGTCGCGGCTGCCCATACAACAGGGGTTGCAGCTATGGTATTACAATGGGGCATTATCGATGGTTATTATACACAGCTTGACAGTGTAGAAATTAAGAACCTAATGCTGCGCGGCGCTAGAAGAGATCCAAATCAGACATATCCGAACAGAGAATGGGGTTATGGTATTCTGGATATCTATAATTCCTTCAACAGTTTGCGGGGTGAAACAGTTCCCGGAGCAGTCCAATAATCATTTTTATACAGACGAAAGGAGCAGCCCATTTCTCTATACAATGGCTTTAAGGCATACTACCAGCTTATAAGTACGAATTGCTTATAAATATAAGCCGGCAGTATGCCTTCCAGACAGTGTAATGTAAGAAATCAGCTGCTCCCTTTGTAAGTTCAAGGTAGCAGGTCATTTCAGGTAGTAGGTTGCTTCAGGTAGCAGGTTACTTCAGGTAGCAGGTCGCTTCAGGCAGCAGGTTACTTCAGGTAGCAGGTTGCTTCAGGTAGCAGGTTACTTCAGGTAGCAGGTCGCTTCAGGCAGCAGGTTACTTCAGGTAGCAGGTTACTTCAGGTAGCAAATTACTTCATATTCGGAGGATTTTCTTATAATGCTGCAATATTAACCAGTGAAATATTTTTCATATCTGCATTTTCAAGACTTGTTACCAATGCTCCTGCTGTATCCAGCGAAGTCAGACAGGTTACTCCATTTTCAATAGATGTTCTTCTTATTAAGAAGCCATCTCTGTTTTTATCTCTTCCCTGGGTAGGTGTATCAATAACCAGATCAATTTCATGCCCCATAATCAAGTCAATAATCGTAGGTGATTCTTTATCCAGCTTATTTACAGGGATTGCTTTTACACCATTATCATTTAAATACTTAGCAGTACTTCTGGTGGCATAAATCTCGTAACCCAGATTTTTGAACCTTCCAGCTATCTCAACCGCTTCTTGCTTATCTGCATCTTTCACGGTCATTATCATCTTCTTATGCTTCGGCAAATTAATTCCGGCTCCCAGGAAGGCTTTATAAAGCGCTTCATTAAAGGTCTTTGCAATTCCTAAGCACTCTCCTGTGGATTTCATTTCCGGCCCAAGGCTGATATCTGCTCCATAGAGCTTTTCAAAGGAAAATACCGGCATCTTGATGGCTATATAACCGGCTTCTGCAGCAAGTCCTGTGCCATACCCTAATTCTTTTAATTTATCTCCCAGAATCACCTGAGATGCAAGCTCAACAATCGGAATACCGGTTACCTTACTGATATATGGTACTGTACGGCTGGAACGTGGATTCACTTCGATTACATATACTTCATCATGATATACAATAAACTGTATATTGATTAAGCCGATTACATGAAGGGACTTTGCCAGTCTTCTGGTGTATTCCACAATGACCTTTTGAATCTTTTCAGAAACATTCTGGGCCGGATATACGGAAATACTGTCTCCGGAGTGGATACCTGCACGTTCCACATGCTCCATAATACCTGGAATTAAGATATCTTCTCCGTCACACACTGCATCAACTTCCACTTCCTTCCCCATCAGGTATTTATCTACCAGAATGGGATGTTCCTGTACATTTAAGTTGATGATGTCCATAAATTCGTGGATATCATCATCGCTGATAGCAATCTGCATTCCCTGTCCGCCTAATACATAGGAAGGTCTGACCAATACCGGATACCCGAGCTCACCGGCTGCTTTAATTGCCTCTTCCGTGGTAAACACAGTCTTTCCGGCAGGTCTAGGTATGGAGCATTCCTCTAAGATAGCATCAAAGAGTTCTCTATCCTCAGCTGCATCCACATCTTCCGCACTGGTGCCAAGGATTGGTACTCCCATTTTAAGAAGGGCTTCCGTTAATTTGATAGCAGTCTGACCGCCAAACTGAACAACCGCTCCGTCAGGCTTCTCAAGGTCTACGATGGATTCTACATCTTCCGGTGTAAGGGGTTCAAAATAGAGTTTGTCAGCGATATCAAAGTCTGTACTTACTGTTTCCGGGTTATTATTTACAATAATCGTTTCATAACCTGCTTTTGACAGTGCCCAAACGCTGTGCACCGAACAATAATCGAATTCGATACCCTGACCGATACGGATTGGACCGGAACCTAGAACCATAACTTTTTTTCTTCCCTTTGTCTCCTCTACTTCATTAAAGCTCTTATAGCAGGAATAGTAGTAAGGAGTACTGGCTTCGAATTCTGCAGCACAGGTATCTACCATCTTAAAGGCCGGGAGTATCTTATATTCTTCCTTACGAAGTCTCTTTATTTCTTCCGGACTCTTACCGGTAAGTTCAGCAATAACACGGTCTGGATATTCCAGTCTCTTTGCTTCCTCCAGAAGCTCCTTGGTAAGTGGCTGAGTTTTAAGTTCTTCTTCCATTTCAACCAAAATAGCTATCTTATCTAAAAACCACCTGTCAACCTTTGTAATTGCAAATATTTCATCATAAGAAATTCCTCTCCTGATAGCTTCTGCGATTACAAATAATCGGCGGTCATCAATGCGGTGCAGAAATTCTTTGATATCCTCCATTGAGTACTTACTGTAATTACCATAATTTAAGCTGTATATATTCTGTTCCAGTGAACGTAATGCCTTCATAAGAGCACCTTCAAAATTGGTGCAGATACTCATAACCTCACCGGTGGCTTTCATCTGAGTGGTCAAGGTTCTCTTTGCCATAATGAATTTGTCAAAAGGCCACTTTGGTATTTTGACTACCACATAATCAAGGGCAGGTTCAAAGCTGGCATAGGTCTTGCCTGTAATTGCATTGGGGATCTCATCCAGATTATAGCCTAAAGCGATTTTAGCTGCTACTTTTGCTATGGGGTATCCGGTAGCCTTAGAGGCTAATGCAGAGGAACGGCTTACCCTTGGATTTACTTCGATTACACAGTACTCAAAAGAATCAGGATTTAAGGCATATTGTACGTTACAACCACCTGTGATTTTTAGCTCAGTTATGATATTTAGAGCTGAAGTTCTAAGCATTTGATATTCTTTATCAGATAAGGTCTGTGAAGGTGCCACAACAATACTATCTCCTGTATGAACACCAACGGGGTCGATATTTTCCATATTACAAACGGTAATGCAATTTCCTTGATTATCTCTCATTACCTCATACTCAATTTCTTTCCAGCCTGCAATACTTCTTTCAATCAGGCACTGGCCCACACGGCTTAATCTAAGTCCATTCGAGCAGATTTCTTTTAAAATATCTGCATCAGCTGCAATACCGCCGCCGCTTCCACCAAGAGTGTAAGCCGGTCTTACCACTACCGGATAGCCAATAGTTTCTGCAAAGCTTAATGCATCTTCCACTTTGGTTACTACGGTACTTGATGCACAAGGCTCACCGATTTTCTCCATTGTGGATTTGAATTCCTGGCGATCCTCAGCCTTCTTAATTGTCTCTGAGGTAGTTCCAATCAACCGAATTCCATTATCCTTTAAAAAGCCGGATTCCTCTAATTCCATAGCAATATTTAACGCTGCCTGACCACCAAGAGTAGGAAGTACACTGTCCGGCATCTCAAGAAGTAGTATCTTCTTTACCATATCCGGTGTCAGAGGCTCAATATATACCTTATCCGCAATATCTTTATCTGTCATTATGGTTGCAGGATTCGAATTGACTAATATTACTTCAATTCCTTCTTCTTTTAAAGAGCGGCAAGCCTGTGTACCGGCATAATCAAATTCTGCTGCCTGACCAATAATAATTGGACCAGACCCTATCACCAGTACTTTTTTGATATTCTCTATTCTTGGCATCCCTGCACCTCCATCATTTTTATAAATTCATCAAACAGAAACTCAGAATCCTGAGGGCCAGCACAGGCCTCGGGATGGAATTGCACCGTGAAAATATTCTTTCCCAGATAATGATAGCCTTCATTGGTCCCGTCGTTGGCATTGATAAAATATTTTTCCGCAATCTCTTCTTTTAAGGTACCGTCTTCAACTACATAGCCATGATTCTGAGAGGAGATATATACACGGCCTGTCTTTAGGTCCTTAACCGGATGGTTAGCACCTCTGTGTCCGTACTTTAACTTTCTGGTATCTCCACCGCAGGCTAATGCCATAAGCTGGTGTCCCAGGCAGATTGCAAAGATGGGAATATCGCTTTGATACATTTTCTTTATCTCTTCAATTACTTCCACGCATTCCTTCGGATCTCCCGGTCCGTTTGAAAGCATAATACCATCCGGCTTATCTCCAAAGACTTCTTCAGCCTTTGTGAGCGCTGGATAAACAGTCACGTCACAGCCTCTTTTCAGCAGACAGTCCTTTATATTATCTTTGGAGCCATAATCCATTAATGCGACCTTATAATGACCTGTTTTGTAAGGATTAACCTTTAAGCCGCTTCTTGCAAGGTCTGCGCTGGTAGGTGTAAAATCTTTCGCCTGGTAGCTTTTCTTTTCCAAACAAGTTACCTTATTTACCACACCTGTTACCTTATGTCCTTTAAGTTCCTTTATTACTTCCTGAATATCCAGATCTTCCCTGCAGGTAATCATACCGTTCATGGTACCCTTTTCCCTTAATATCTTCGTAAGAGCTCTTGTATCAATCCCTGCAATTCCTGGGATATCATTCTGCTTTAAAAAATGTTCAATGGTATCCTCGCTGCGGAAGTTACTGGGTCTCCTTGCAATTTCTCTTACAATATACCCGTCAACCCAAGACTTTTTAGATTCCATGTCTTCATAGCATACTCCATAATTTCCAATCAAGGGATATGTCATAACAACAGCCTGTCCTGCATAGGAAGGGTCTGTCAATACCTCCAAATAGCCTGACATTGAGGTATTAAATACGATCTCACTGATAGCATCCCTTGTTGAACCAATACTTGTTCCTGCAAATACATTGCCGTCTTCCAGTATTAAGAAAGCTTGCATAACTTCCACCTGTTCCTTTCAAAGTCTTACATTTAACAGTTTCTCACCTGCTTTTGCCCGAAAAAAAAGAGTAGATAATATTCTTTACCATACTACTCCCACGCATACCGCAATCCCACTGTAGACTTTAACAAATCTACAATCATGTCTGCAGACTGCGATAGTGTTTAACAGGAAGTTTGAAAAATGTATTATTAACAAACAACTCTCTCCCTTGAGCCTACAGATACCCAAATTGCTAAAATTCTATCACATCTCTTTTTAAAACACAAGAAGTTTTTTATTAGAATTTTACTGCTCATTTATAAGGAGTTATTATTTATTTTTATTCATAGTTTTTATAATTATACATTAATACGAATAAATAATCAAGTCACCTGGGTTAAAATTTATTTTACTTTGTTATACAGCTGGAAGGTAGAACATTATAAATTTACTACCGATAAATACTAGTTCAGAATAATTTAAAGGATAATTGTCCGTATCAAAACAAGAAACAAGGAGCAGAAGTGTAAATTTCTGTTCTTTGTTTCTTATTAATTGAATTCCTTTTTTCTGATTAATGTAATATTAATTTTTTTGCCCGAATTTCTCCATCAACGTTCATTTATAACTACGTTATACCTACTTATTTGTCTTGTTAACAAGTAATTCTCCAATACTATATGAATAATTTAACTTTTTATTTTTAGAAGTAACTATATTAATTGTTATTTTATCTTCTAAGTAGCATTCTTTTAATTGCTCAAATGTTAAACCCTGCATATCAAAAGTAATTTTACCGATTGACCATGCCTTGGCTGAATTTGAATTATTTATCTCTGATGTACTGGCTTCTTTACTTCTTACCTTATCAATCTTATCTATTGAAAGTAAATTAGGTATCTCAATTTTACGGATACAGTTTTTAGCATTTGAGATACTTGCTTCAATATATATTTCTTTCATGAATTTCTCGTTCGGTACATCTCTTAATTCAGCTAAGGCAGTAATTTGTGGCTCGACACTAATTATTTGTTTAAATATTATAATAATAATAAAAATCAAAGCTATTGAAATAGTTAAAATAAGTAATTTTTGTTTCATATAGTTAACCTTCACTATCTAATAATTAAGCAAAGTATTCCTCTCTATATTCATCAGCTACTATGTAAATATTACCACCATATATTTCCTATGTAAACTATTGTATTAGTTGTTTTATTACTTTTTTGTTTGCATTATTTTGCTGATAATCGGATACAAAAAGGGACCTTCCAGTATATCATACAAGATCAGTCCCTCATAATCATTATATTCTATTGATTTAATTCACCGATTCTAGTTACTGCAACATAAATTCCAGATATTCTATACCAGGTAGGCAGGTCTACAATACCATTCGCCGGGAGACCGAAAGCCTGCTGAAATGCCGTAACCGCAGCCTGTGTTTGAGGCCCAAAGGCACCATCTACAGCGATTACCGGAATGGAAGTATAAACTCCCGCAATGGCATTTAACTGATCTTGCATCTGTCTGACACTGTCTCCTCTGGAACCTATGGTAAGATTAGCGCCCGGCCAGGAACTGGGAACTCCAGCCACTTCAGAGGCAGAATTAATATATATATTTGCTCCATAGAAATTCCGTAAAATCTGTATAGCCGAGAGCCCTTGGTCACCCAGTGCTTTAGAACCCCATTGGGTCAACCATATTGGTATAGGGTATATACAGAATCAAGGTTGCCAAGCCAGAAAGCGTATGTATATCTATCATAATTATTATTCTTCATATAGTTTCTTGTCTTTTATTTATAATCGTTAGAAATACGGGTTCTAGATTGCCTAAATGAGCGCTTTTTAGTTTAGAAAAGTCTTTAAGTCTCTTCAGGTAATCCGAAAAGCATGCTTGTAGATATACATTATCTAGTAATTTATTATCATACAAAGGTTTCAGCAACCTAAGAATACTAGGTAGATCATACTCTATATCCTCATATCTATCTATAATACTTGAAAAAATTATCTCATCATTCTTAAATAATTCTATAACTTTATTAATACCGGATTCTCTTACCTTTATCAGATATAATACAACTTCTTCTAGAGTTTTGGGAATAGCTAAATCTATATCATTACAATATGCATCGTTAAAACTATTATCAAACGAACTAATTTTATTTCTTAAATCCTCAATGTTTACTGTTGATTGATTACCAGTTAACCATTCTGTTGATATTTCATTACCACACCATCTAAATTTATTTTTTTTATCATTTTTATTCATAATATTATTTATTGTGGATTCCTCTAGTCTTCCACCATAATAAAGTTCCATTTTATTGTAAAATAAAATTGGATTTTCTCCTATAATGAATTTTTCAGTATCTCTATTTTTTTGATGAGCCAGAAAAATACTGATTAGAACATTGTCACATAAGTCTTCGTCATCGAATAAATCATATTTAATAACAGTGCTAATAAATGAAAAAATTATATAATTTAATCTTCTTAAATTTTTTATTTTTGTTTCATTCCACATATAACTTAAACTATTTATTTTATTAAAGAGTATTACTTTTATTATATTAGCATGTTCATTCGATGTATAATTAAATGACTCTAACTGAGCTTGAACCAGATTCAAAATACTTAGGTTTTTATTTTCTAAATTAAACTTTTGACAAGATAATTTATCTATAAACTGATTCTGAAATATACTTGGAGGTATTTTATCAATATTTGCTATAATTATTACTCTCATTTTATATTGTTCAATTAATTCATTAAGGAGACCTGTTATTATATTAAATCTATCAGCAATATACATATTAATTAGTTCCTTTGCTGTACCTATAGATTCAAATATTTCTTCGTTTATTACTGATATACGTTCCAAGTCATCAAAAATGAAAATAGAGCGTTTTTGAATATTATTTAACTCATAATCCTTTTTACATAACGAATATATTAATTCACCTATAACTGGTAAGCTTCGACTTATATTAACTATTTTTTTATTGATGCTTTTATCTTCAGCCTCACATACATTTTTTATTTCTTTTAATATTTCAGATCTATTAGTTAATCCAAAGCAAGAAATTCTATAGAATCTATAAGAACCACATTTATTCATTTTTTCCATAAATTCATTTATTCTATGGCTTTTCCCTGAACCCCAATTACCGTTGAGTAAAAATGCAGTCATGTTAATAGAATTTATATAATTAAATAGAGCATTATCTAAATCATCTTTAATATTTTCCTTGAAAATATTTTTGATATACAATTTTCTTTTATAATTATTCATTATATATAAACATATCAAAATAAATGATAATACTATCCACATTATATTAATTGCTGGTTTTAAAAATTGAAATGCTTGATATAATATCTCTAAAATTTCTTGACCCAAAAATGAGATAATAATGCCCTTTAAAATATCTCTACACCATTTAAATGAAAATAATAATAATAATATGAATAATGAAAGCCAGCCTATATAAAAAACTTTATAATACCATTTTTGGATCCAAGTTAATAAAGACTTCATATTTCACCCCTTATTTCTTCCAATATTAGAGATTATAAGTTATAATCCGTCATTACACAACTATATTTATGCTAATTTCACCATATTATTCTATATATTATTTCAATAATAATGTAATAAACGTGACAAAATAAGTAACTAATATAGTATTCCAGAGAAACATGTTATAAAGGCGGCTCTTACATATTTCTGTGACACTTAGTTGCACTTAAGTACAGGTTTTTCTTATATTAATTAGCATTACTGGTCCTTATTTAATTTTAGTAGTACTAGCACGGACAAGATGTTTTCATTTCCCAGCTCTCGCTGAATAGTTCTATTTTACTATTGTAACTTTGTATTAGTCTAATATATTATATAATAAGAAATGTTTTAGCAAGCAATCATCCCCGCTCTAAAATCAATCCCCTAGGTAACGTAAAGTCTTGGGGGATAATATTAGCCTTATAATTATTTAACTTCTTCTAAATATGTAAGTATACTCTTATTTAGCCTATTTTGATTTATAAAACCAATTGATGAAAGTAAAATCCCTAATATACCAATCATGAATAGTGCATTAACAGCACTCAAATATTCTTTTACTCTTTGACTTCTATAATCATCTAACATCTTTTCAAATTTATCATTTATTTCTTCTTTGGTCATTTTATTACTAATCATTTCAGTAATTAATCTTTGTTCTGCTACTTTATATTGAATAGGACTATATGTAATAAATTCCTTGTTAGCAACTGCAATATTAAAACAAGTTATGATACAAGTGAGAACAAAGGGTATTATAAATTCATAGCCTAATCCAGATTTTATCTCTGCCTTAACGGCTACTTTGTCACTGTAACATAATAAATTTATTATTTCATATCTAATTTTATTTACTTCTTCAGATTTTTTTGCTCGTACAAATTTTATTTCAATTTCTCTAAGTTTGCTTTTCTTATCATTTTTATAAGATTTAAAGCCTGATATCACTCTTTTAATAATAATTATAGTTAAACAAGCTCCATAAATTATTAAACTTGAATCTTTATTAAGCATTAATTGATTCGTAAGATAAATTAGCGGTGATAACCACAATATTATATCGAACAATATGTGCCTTATTTCATAAGCTAACACCCTTCTTTTTAAAACTCCATTATATTTTTTTTCACCAGCTTTATGCTCATTTATTCTTTTCCTCATCATTTTCCCTCCTTATTTAACTTTAATCGTATATATTTTACAGTAAACATCCAATAAAAACAATATTTTCCTTATTTTTAATCATTTATTAATTCCCGAATATATCAGATGGAGGTCTTTATGTTCAATTCACAAGAACTATCCTTAGTTCAAACTCGTTATTTTTCCGACTACTCATACATAAATGGAGTTATCGAGATCCGCTCTAAAAATACCGGGCACTGGTGGCAGATTGTAAAAAAGGACATGCCCAGGGCTAAAATGGTTATTGTTCGACATAGGTATCCCGGGGTAAAGAAGTATCATTTACAATGCCATGTACATACTTTTGAAAAAACAATACGCATGATTATTGAACATGATAAATACGTACTTTCAGATTCAATCACTCTCACCAATGCAATAAGCGTCTAAAAAGTTTTTTCGTCTTGCTTCAGAACATATGTTCTGTTATAATGACCTCATAATTCTTTGAAAGGTGATAAAACAATGAACATACCTGTAGACATAATAGCGTACTTTCACAAAGATGGAACAGTCCGGCCTAATTATATCCGTCTGGAAGATGAAGATCATACTGTTGTTACCCATAAAATTACCAATACTCTTTTAAATGAGACTTGCTTTGCGGGAATTCATTCCATGGACTTTCAGTGTCAGTTGGAGAATGAACGAACACTTAATCTTTCATTCCTCTTAGACCGACACATATGGGTTATGCGGTGATTTACAAATATTTCATAGGAAGGCATAATAAAGGTATTATTTTACATAGGAGGAGCAAAATAACCTTTTTAAAAATACCCGGTGAATTAATAACCCTCCGGGTATTTTATGTAATATACTTGTTATTTTATGTAAAACTTTCATTGTATAATGAAAATTTTGGTATTAATAGACTGTTTCTTTGTACTCCTCCGGACTATAATTTAGGCATTAAAAGATAAATCTCACACGGAGGAAAATAATATGAAAAGACTTAAGTATTTATTTATGGCATTAGTTATGGTTACATGTTTAGTTAGTCCAAGTGGTATTGTTTCAGCAAGTAGTTATAGTACCGGAAAGGCAGTTATACCTTGGTATGTTCAAAGTAGTAGCACAATGTGCGGCTTTTCAGTCTCGAACATTACTGATAAACCTATAAATGTCACCATAACACTTTATAATTCAGACGGAACAATTTTATTAGATGATAATAGTGCTAGTACAGGTTTCATTACAGGAACATCAGAATTACTGAATTATTGTGATCAAAACACTGACTCAACATTAACATTTACCTTAAATGCACATAGCACAGGTACTTTCCAGACATACTATAATACTATAAGTAAAAGTGGATATGGAGTAATCAAGTGGGAACAAGATGGAACTGCGATACAAGGGTTAGTAGCTCATGGTGGCTATCAAAATAAAGTTTCAAATACTGTGAATTCTGCTTTTGCCATTCCGATTAATGGAGGATTACCATTTTAATTTAAAGCTATCACATTTTATAAATAACAGATTAACACCCGGAGGAGCATATCATTAACCCTCCGGGTATTTTTATTTATATATCTCCTATAGCATCTTCTCTACTATATAAAAAGAATTATTTACATATTTAGACACAAAACCAATTGACTATTAGATTAGTTAATGGTAATATATGTATGTATTAAAACCCCTAATCCGGATAGAGCTTATTAATACCTAACTTTACAAATTATATAATGCGCAAAAGAAAGGTGGTTTATCTATGAAAAAGGTTTTATCACGTATTTTGGCTGTGGCAATTGCTATTGTACTATTTTCTTCACCATCAATTGTTCAAGCAGCATCCAATCCTGTATTAATTTATGATGAATATGATCTTAAAGTATTTGAACTTCAACCTGATCCTTACAAGTTAATTGCAGGACAATCAGTTACCCTAGAAAACACAACATCAGGAAATGGTTGGTGGTACGTACCTGCTGGTTACACTGTGAAGTTAGGATATTTTTTAGATAACCCAGGATATCATCAAATGAAAGTTTTCCGATCTGGTGTCAATGGAGAAAACACAATGGTATATTATGATAGCCAAATGACAAATGATGGTTACCCATCGGTACTTATACCACCACAATCAGAAGGATATCGTTATCTTGTAACAGCAACAGCTTACTCGAATATAACAATTTCACAGTATTGGGGTTATGTAAAAGTTGAATAATATTAATTGGGTGTCCAAATGGGCAACTATTTATTATTTATACACCTATATTTATATACTTTAAATTATATATTAAAAATTAATTCGGATTTAAGTATATGAAAACTTCACATAACTATAACAACAGTTTAACAAAGAAAGGTGGTTATAATTTATGAAAAAGGTTTTATCACGTATTATAGCAATGGCTATAGCAGTAATACTTTTCGCAGCTCCTACTGCAACTGTCTCTGCTGCTACTTTACCAACATTGGTTATGAATGTAGATGGGATTAAGGTTTACAGGTATATACCAGATCCATATTCTTTATCTGCAAATCAATCCTTAATTTTAAATGATACAACAACCAGCGATGGTTATTGGAAAGTTCCTGCCGGAAATAAATTCACTTTTAATGTTACTCTCTCTGATAACGCAGTAAATCAATACCAACGTGTACTGGTAGTTGGTAAGAAACAGGGAATGATTACATATACAGATATTAGCTCATATAAATATCCTCAGTTTAATCTTCCTGCTCTTCCTTATGATGAGGAATATCAATTCTGGCTTGTAGCAATAACAGATTTATCTGTAGCGGGATATGATGGGTATGTTAGAGTTGATTAATTAATTATTAGGCTACTTCGGTGTATTATCGAAGTAGCCTAATGACTTTTATAGATTTGCTAAAGGGATCTCTTAATATATGATTCTAAACTATTTTTCGATTTTTCTTCCAGCCACGAGTGCTTTTTTAGTATTTACTCCTACACTCCATCCTGTGCTTTTATTCCAACCTAACAAGTCCCAGTACAACAGTACTGCCGCCCTGGTCTTTACTCCGTAATCTCCGTCAACTTTTAAGGTATCAAAACCCTTGACTCCAGCCAGACATGTATTAAGTCCGTTCTGTAGCCAAACAATAGCCAGGAAATTAGTGTCTGGTGTAATATTTCCCAGCGGTCCTTTCGGATATATTGCCTGTAGATCAAACTTCCAGAGCTCATTATCCTTAACCAGTGTAACGAGCTTGGAAGTATAGGATAGGTCCGTAGCCCAACCATCCTCTCGAATAAGTCGGCAAGCTTCCCTATAATCTGTCTGCCCTTTTAAATTTTTATACCTGGTATAGTTCAGGAAATCATAGTACCCCTTAATTCCCTCTATAACTCCTGGATACTTTCGAAATTTTGCCTTAATCGTGTACCATGTACCATCTTTCTTTTGCTCCTTAGTAGAATACTCTTCGTAATCTACCCCGCAGGAGCTCGTCCATTTCATACCAAAAAAATTATTACAGTCTTTCGCAAGGCCAGTCTTTCCCCAAGCGGACTCCAAACAAGCCTGGGCAATCGTCATGCTGGGAAGGATTTTGTATGTAGGATAATATTTTAGTGAGGCAGCTGCAATCTGCTCAATAAATTTTCTATTTGCCATTACTGGAATCCTCCTCTTCTGTTTTCTGTTTTAAGATGTCTATAGCTTTTTTTAAAGGCGGAGGAATAGGTACTCCCATAAGACCGGCATTTTCAGTAATGCTAACAGTCTCGTTCGTTATGTATGCAATTATCACAGCATCTTTAATGAATGTAGTCCCGACTGCCAGATCGAGCCGGTAAGCAATCAAAACGATTAAAAGTGTCATCCCCTTCCTGAATAATCCTGCCCATCCAGCCTTACTTTCCAATGCTCCTGTTTTACTTTTAGGTGACTTTTTAAAGATGCCAGCAACCGCCAGCCCACTTATGTAATCCACCGCCATTACAATGATTAGTGTAGTCAATGCTGTACTCCATCCCCCGAATAATGTTGTTATAAATCCCCCTGTTATACCGATAATTGTTAATACAAATGCTCTTAATCCATCCATTTTCATTATCCTTTCTCAATAAAGAAAAGAGAGCTTTCGCCCCCATATGATAAATTTGCTAATATTTCTATTTTCTCTGTTTCGGTCAACTTAGTATACTCTGTGATAATATCTTCTGCTGTCCTGTTTTCCTGTATCATCCTGGCTTTTATGGCATTAACAAAGATAATTTTCTTCCAACTCGGCATAATTTACACCCCCATCATTTCAGCAAGAGCAATCTGTACTGCTGTAAGCTGTTCTTTTACATCGTCAATCTCTGTTTTTGGCACCTCTTTGTATATCGGTGTGTGAATGGGCTTTGATGTATCAATGCTCTTAAGAATCTTTCCTGTTGGGATTTCTAGCCAAAGAAATGGAATCCCAACAGGTTCCAATACATCCCCGCTACCCAGATAAATTATCCTACCTGTTGTATCATAAATTACTAATGTTTTCATGTTTTCTCCTTCCTTACTCCCATGCAAACCAATCAAATAATGAGTTATTCCATGCAGGTATATATCCATTGTAATAATCCCCTGTACCTCTGCAATAATCGTTATTAAAGGCTGTTTGATAAACAATTCCATTACCAGCGTCAGTAAATATACCTTCACTGAAATATACACCGACATAAACACTAGAACTACCAGAATTTCTAAACATTACGATTTTAGGGACAAAAGTTAATCCGAGGTTACTAATGGGTATCATGTAATAAGTGTTATAATTATAATGAAATGAGCGGCATTGTACCAACGTAGCACTGCTAAGATTTATTTGTCCGCTTGCAAACCTTTTACCAGATATAGCCGCCCCAGCAATCCCTAAAATATTTTTCCCACTCAAAATATTTTGAGGTAGTAAATCTGGTGCTTGAGCAGTTAGATACATATCCCCATCAATACACTGTCTTGCATTTGCAAGACCTGGGCGAAGATATATTCGATTTATTCCATCGGGACTATAATTTCCAACAGTTGCTCCTGCTGAGGCAATATGACCAGTTCCGCTAATAAGACCGGGATTAACCGGGATATTTCCGGTTACCAATGCTCCATCAACATATGCTTTTTTTCCGGAAAGAATATCGCCTGCACTAGCATCTCCGGCACTGGTATCTACAACATTCGCATTGCCAGCAACTCCAAAGATATTTACTCCGGCTTTGATATTCGCTGAAATCAAATCAGCATCGCCGACAACTTTTCCTGACCCATTATGATAACCGGCTGCAATCACCTGGTCTGTTGTCCCGGGTGTTATTGTTACTGCTCCTCTATCTGTCATTGTTCCGGTAATTCCTGTATCACTGTCATTGCTGAATTTTTTTCCTGCTAGTACGTTCGCAGCAACGGCATCCCCCTCCGCACTAGCCTTGATAAAAAAACTTGTACCATTATACCAGACTGTAACTACCTTTCCCGCTGTGAGGGTAGGTGCTGCCGTTCCTCCAAACTTATATAAATTCTTTCCATTAATGGTAGTTGTAGCCCCGTTATTATTGGAAGCAACAAGAAAAGAAATAGTAAATCCATTAACCAGATTCACATTAGTCAATGTAATTGCTGTCGCACTACCTCCAGCCGTTTGGATTATATTTATTTGCTCTAACATATCCTCTACGGTACTATCACCAATTTTCACTACGGAGGCATCTGTATGGGGATAATAGATATTTCCATCACTATCTTGTATTTCGATTTTATTAATTGCCATATGATGTCCCCCTTAATTAGTTACTTTAAAGAATAGCTTTGCCTGGGTGCCGGTTGCATAATCTGTTCCAATTCTTACTGAGTCTCCGGCATCCCCTTTAGGTCCGGTTGCTCCGGTAGCTCCAGTGGATCCAGTTGCACCAGTAGCCCCGGTTGCGCCTTTTATAGATCCGCTATATACCCACTTTGCTACAGATGCAGTTCCGGCAAGTGTACAGGTATATACATATCCCGTACTATTGTTTAAGTACATATCATTTTCAACAGCAGAAGTCACACCTGAACTAGAAAATACAGTCCCTGTTGTACTCGTCCCGGTTACTCCGGTTCCGGTATACCACTGGCTGCCTCTTTGCCCTGTTGCCCCGGTAGCTCCCTGGGCTCCGGTGGATCCAGCTGAGCCTGCGGGCCCTTGGTCACCCTGAATTCCCTTAATCGAACCGACATAAGCCCATTTTGCTACGGATGCAGCTCCGGCCAAGGTACAATTATATACATATCCGGTCGATGAATTAAGAAAATAGTCTCCTAAAAGAGCGGAAGATACACCAGAACCAGAAAACACAGTACCTGTTGTACTAGTCCCGGTTACTCCAGTACCGGTAAACCATTGACTACCTCTTTGACCAGCTGCACCTGTACTTCCGGTATCACCTTTTACTCCTTGGGCACCGGTTGCACCTGTGTCACCCTTTTGCCCTTTTAGTGTACCTGCATCTAACTTCTGTTGAAATGTTTCTCCATCTGAAAAAAGCACGGCATCCGCACTGGTCAAAACATCAACTTCTTTTATTACCGCACCGGAATTTTCATCTAAGAGCTGTACTCTTACTTTGTCTAAAGCCATTAATCCTTCCCCCTCTAATTTATTTTAAGTCCCATATTGGGGCTTACGATTATATTACTATTAACACCTTGTGATATAGTATCTGTAATCTTAAAGTACAAGGTATTTTCCTTTCGCTGGCTGACTTCCGGAATTACATTTGAGATATAGATTTCCCATTTTGTCAGAAGTTCTAATTTCGTTGCATAAGCTGCCGGATCAGTTTTTATCGTAACATTTGCAGCATCACCAATAATCACAGATATACTTATTACCTTTTCAACTATCTCCGTTGTTTGGGGCGGTATGTATTCTGCCAACGAACCAGCATTTCCATAGCAATAAAGAATCTCACCAAGGTTTGGATCTTGAGCGAAAATTCCTATTTCTCTCCAAGAGAAGCCTGTACCTACATCAGCATTTGTGAAGTATCCCTCAACTGTGGCATAGGTACCTGCTTTCTTTATCTGAGATATTGTTATAAATACCTTAGGATCAATTAGATTATTAAGTGTAATCTGAGATTGCCCTGTTAATGTACCAGCTCCCATCCCTATCCGGGTAAAATTTAAGGCCATCCCTGCTAATGCTTTTGATTGCAAGGCTCGACCTTTTTCTGTGAATAGTATTGTACTAAAACTCAATTTAACCCTCCTGTCTTAATGAAACATAGGAACCTGTGCTTAGTTTGAAACTATAATATGTGTTCATAGTTGCTGTAAGAGATATTTCAATGGTATCCAATATTGCAATTTTTCTTTTAACCTGTTCTATTACTGCATTAAATTGATTAATAGCATCTGATTGAAGCTGTGGGTTTTTACTAACAATCTTGAAATGATATGGATCACCTTCATAATCAAACCACTCAATTACTTCAGCTTCACCTAAGGTATCCTTTATAACGCTCTCAATTGCAGATATAGTCCCTAAATTCCAAAAGACACTTTCAGAATTTTTTATCAAATCAATTTTACTACTCATGGGTGCTGATTTTTTATACCATATTATCTGATTAGCATCTGCTATGTAATCCAATTCTGCTTCCCCAAGCATGTCTAAGTTCTCAAAAAAATTAATTTTTGAAATCTCATCATGTAACTTCTTGTAAATAACATCTGCAGCTGCACACAATCCTATTACGGTTTGATCATCCTGCATATAGGGAGGTAATAGTTCAAGTAGACTAATTTTATTTAATTGCATTTTTACCTCCTACACTATACCAGTATATGTAACCTCTGGTTCTCCTGAAATCTGTGCTATGGATTGCTTATTAACTGCTATATAGCTTGGTGAATTGATCGTACAGGTATATGCTCCGGCATTAAGGATATATTTTCTTAGAACATCAGGATTAATAGCTTTTCCAAGTTCAGAACTTTGATATATGACATACGCCTTAATCGCAGCTTCCACATTTGTCTTGATACTATTCTCATTAGACCTATCTTCTTCGCTTACTGTAAAGTTTATATTTATATCATAGCTTACTGTTGTAGGTTTCTGAATAATTACATTATCGGTAAGCGGGCGTACTTCCTTACCATTAAGGGCATTCTGAACACGATCAACAACGAGGTCGCTGGGAATAGTACCATCTTTATTTAATATAGTAATTATAACTGTCGCAGGTTCAGTCGTTACGGTTACACTCCCTATACTGCTGTCCGCTGATTTTGTATGATAGATATAGGCTTCTTCAGCTCCTGCCGTGTTATAGCCAAAGGGCTTTAATAAAATGCGTTCCCTGTACGATTCTGTATCTTCCGTTTCAGAACCTCCGGAGCTAGTATCAATGTTTGTTACATTGGAAATATAAAGTACATTATCAACTAATGTATTAATAGTACCGGCTATAAAACCATTATGCCCTTTACCAGCTACAGTTGCTTCACATATAATATCTGTATATAAACTGTTCTGAATGATTATTCCTGCGTTTTGAGTTGCATAATAATGAATTCCATCTGGTGTAACTCGAATTCCTGCAGGTATAGCTATATCAAATGTTTGTAGAGCTGCAATACGAAAGCGCATTGTGACCAAGGATTTTTCCGCCTGAAGGATATAGACATTCCTTCCTTCACCAATATACTGTAAAAAAGGCATTTCGGCTGTCTGAGCAAAATATTGATTTGCCAAATAATTTGCTTTTTCAGCAATAAGCTTTGCAGGATACATAAAACTATTTATTAATATTCTTCTTTCATCTCCTGCATAAAGCGTAGTCTTAGTTGCCTCTTCATATTTTGCAATTGCTTCTTCCAATACTGCACTTTCATCAAATTTAATAAAATCATACACTGCTAATCACCGCCTTAAAACTATATTCCCCATTCTCATTGAAAGTAATAAGATTGCCCACACTCACAGCTGCTCTTGGTTCTTTTTCTGACAGCATTTCTTGTATTTCAGTAAGCATTAGTGAGGTTATTTTATTCTCAGTTTTATCAATATAGTCTGCGGATACTCCCATATCTCTATCAAAACACACTTCATTTTTACGTATATTTAGTAGATTCAACACATTCTTTTTTATACGTTCTGATTCTGACAGGTTACTATCCCATTTAAACATTCACTCACCCACCCTTAGTATTTCTTGTCTGTTTGGCAGTATTAGCCTTTTTGGATGTGATACTTTCTTTGAAGCTAAGACTTAATGTAGCTTTTTTTAAGATACCACCGGCAGCAAATTCCTGATTGGATATTTCTACCCCTACCAGTTCCCATTTATTTAAGCCGTATGTCTCTTTGCCTATGATAAAGAAATAAGCTTTTCCTTTCATCTGTATCCATTCGTCTATCTCTCTTCTGACATTTGAAAAATCAGATCTAAGAGAGATTTCAAACGACATAGATTCAAGTTCCGGAGCCTTATTTTTAAGTCTCGGTTTACTGCCTCCGTTTTCCTGCTCTTCTGTGTTATAATTTGCAGATCGTGATATATTACCAAATGTATTTATTTTATTATCACTAACAGAGAATACTTTTGAGCCAAATGTTCCAATTTTCATTAAATCACCCCTATCACTGTACCTGTACGAAGGTCATTATCATAAATGGCTACAATGACGATTGAATTCATCTCAAGGTTAGTAACATGCCTTGCTACATCAAGATAAGGTGTCATTATCCCCTCATTCTCATAAATGACTTTAACCTTATCCCCCGAAATCTCTGCTATCTTTCCTCTCTTATTCATCAATAATCACCTTCTATCGGTTTCCTAAATTTAATAGCCTTAGTATCATTTATCAAATCATGATTCACTTCATAAATGAAGTTAACACCACTCCAATTAGCAAAATTACCATCAATATTAATAGTAATACCTGCTGCTATGTTCTTATTCGTAATTACTCCACTGCCTGTATATTCATACTTATTAAAATACCTTAACATACCTTTACAGAATCTTTCACCTTCGCCAAGAGAGCTGACAGGAAAATAAAACCGAAGCTTCTTACCAGTGAGGTTCGAACTAACTTTACTCTTAAAATTTGTACTACCTGACTGATAGGTATTCTCTATTGAGGAAACAATATCTGCATCACTGGTTGAGAAATTGGGATAACTTATAAAATCGTCCTCTGTAATCGTAATTCCAGGTAGAGCCTGCTCCATTTTCTTTTCTGAATATACAATGAGCTTCCCATTATAGACCTTTTGTATATACCCTTCTCTTCGTAACAGCTCTTCCAAATATTCAAGCGGCTTCCTGTCTATTCTCTCTACATAGGAATACAGATAGTTTACTAAATCGTATGTACTTAACTGCAGTCCGGCTTCTTTGCTGATTTCAGAGCATATCTCATACAATTTGATATTCTCACGTATGGTCGAAATTTCGTTAAAAGCTTTTTCAGAGGTTGATAACGCTCGGAGCTTGTACATACCATAATTTAACGAGATGCCGCTTATATACATATCACCTGTATCAATGTTATCCTTAACTACTCTGATTTTATCGTTCTTTGTTAATCCCCAAGTTCGCCAGAGGTCAAAAGTATCATTAAAAGTAATCTGGAGGACATCAGCATGTCCTCCAGCATAATCAATATAATTGCAAGCCCTAATAGATTGATCAGACTCCGTAATATCTACATCCTTTATAAACAGCTTCATGATAGCCTCCAAGGAGGAAGGAGGGAGCTTTTTTCTATAGCTAGTTCCGGTATGATTAACACCTCTCCACCATCAAATACAACAGTATTGATATATTGATAATTCGCTAAGACTAATTCTGTAATGTGATATTCACTCCCATAGGAACGATAGGATATTAAATCCCAGGTATCTCCTTGCCTTGCTACATATTCATTACCCAAAGACCTCTCTCCTTTCCTCTTCATTCATTTGCTTTACCCAAGCTTTGAATTTCTCAAATTCGTCTTCTAGTACTTCTTTCACACCTTTCGCATCTTTGGCATTTACTACTGGCTGATAATAATAATTCACAACCCTGCTATTGTTTGAATTGTCACTGTTCTGTTGAGGAATAGATGCACTTTTATTGTTCATCTTAAAGTAAGAAAGAGCTTCTGTTATTCTATCAATAACCGGTAGGATAGATATTTCTTTAACACCTACTCCCCTTGCTGCTTCACTTAATAATGCTCGTGATCTTGGATTATTATTATGAGGTACTACTGTTTCAGGGACCCTACCTTCACCAATCATTGCAAGTGTAGGACTTGTTACCGTAGCTCCCTTTGCTAAGTAGGGTATCTGTGGTATTTTCCCTATCTCAACACCTGGTATTTTGTTGATTATCCCTGTTAAGCCATTAATACCTCCAATAGCTGTATTTATAAGTCCAATTACTATATTTAGCGGTGACTTTGCATATCCTACAAATCCCCTAAATACACCTGCAAAAATATCCTGAACATTTTGCCAAGCTGCTGACCAATTTCCAGTAAAGATATTTACTATGAAATCAACAATTGAGCCTAAAGTAACTACTACATTGTTAAAATAGCTTATTATTCCTTGAATAATTGGAAGAATTGAATTCAACGCCCCTCCTAATATAGATACAAATACCTGAGCTACAACAGAAATCACTGGTGCAAGCTTTGTTAAAAGACTAAACACCGAATTAATTAACTGTACAACTACCGGTAATATAGAGGTAATAACCTGCATTACTATAGGAATGAGTGCACTTATGGCTGGCATAAGGGCTTTTAAAAGTAAGGCAACTAACGGAGCAAATTGCTTAATTATATTTGTTATTTCTGGAGCTAACATATTAAAAAGCGATATTAAGACCGGCAATAAAGTGCTTATAATATCTGTTATTGGAGGTATAAGTGTCTCAAATGCAGGTATCAACATAGTAATCATTTTACTTATCAACGGAACTAAAGATTTTATAAGCATTTGAACAGATGGTGATAGTTTTCTGATTAACTCCAGGATCACCGGCAAAATCTGCATGAAGAGTCCCATTGGTACTTTTAGTTGTGTAATAATAGGTAAAATGTCTGATATTGTACCCATTACATCCGGAAGAATGTCTGATAACTTAGCAAATCCCTTATCGATGATTCCTTGAAGTACCGGTCCAAACTTTGCGGATGCTGCCTGCAAACTTTGTAATCCTTTCGTAGCATAAGGCAGAATACCTTTGAATAATTTATTCATTAAAGGTAATATGAAATATCCAATTTCCTCATGAATTGCATCAAAAGTATTCTGTGTCTGGAGTAACTGCCCCTGATCTGTCTCTCCTAACGCCTTATTTACTCCACCTACATTTTCTTGTAGTACCTGTGCAATGGTGGCAGCTCTTAACGTTGCATCACCAGTTTTAATAGCTTTTGCTTGAGCTTCATCAAACGTAATACCTACACGAGATAGAGCCCCCACATTACCCATCATAGCCTTACCAATAAGGTTTCCTATTGCAACGCCATCACTCTGGGAAGCATTCAATCCTTTTTGCTGTGCAAGGAGATCTGTCATACCGGTTGATAAAACAGATATTTCTTTTTCTGAAAGCTGATATGTAGCCAACTGCTGCATTCCGGCCATTGTAATATCTGCGCCTATTACACCGTTCTGCTCTATCTTATCTGCTACATTACTAAGCACTTTTGCTGCATCTGCTGCAGCGTTAGGCCCTCTAATTTGAATTGACTTTACATTTTCAAGAACAGAGGCAAGTTTTGTTTGAACTTCTATCTGTGCCTTTGCAGCCGTTACTGTTTCAGAAGCAAAATCCTTTAATTTTGATATAGCTTTTATGGCACCAAAAATCTTTAAAGCACCTGTAGCTACAGAAGTCAAAGATTTTGTCATAGCCTTTGCAGCTACTTTCGTCCCTTCTCCCATTGCTTTTTGCATTGATTTTGCAGTGTTCTGCGTTTGATTCTTGGTCTTATTCAAGGCTTTTAAGAGGGTTCCATCCACTTTACCGCCAAGTGAAATAACTGTATTTAGAATTTTTCCGCTCACTTCTCACCTCTTTTGCTCTTTTCAAGGCTATTTCTCATTTCCTCATTTCGCTTTTCTGAAATAAAAACAAGGGTACTATAACAATCCAGAAATATGCCCATTGGCATGTCCAAAGCAGTCATATAATCAGTCGAGGTATCCATTGTAATAGTACCTGCTACTAATTTTATATACTCTATTCCTCCTCGCTCTCCATATCCGATGTTCCTAGCAAAAAATTACGCACCAACGAGCAAGCCGCTGTAAAGTCCTGTGTACTTGGCATACGCTTAAGCTCAGATACCGGGATACCGGATGCAAGTGCAAAATAACCGATCTGAACGTTGATGTTAAGCTCCGGTACTGATATGGACTCCTTTTTACCGAGTCTTGTAACCAAATTAATGTATTGAATAGGTTTCACAAAATTCAAATCATAAGAGATTTCTTTGGTAAGTTCTCCATTGATTTCATATGGCTTTGTTAATTTCAATACCCCTGCAGCTTTTTCTTCCTTTTCACCTACTTCTTCAGCATCCTCCTGCATTGTTTCTTCAATAGTCTCAGCTTTTAATTCATTGCTATCTTCATAAATATTCATATGAGTCCTCCTAAATTAAGATAGACTGGATTATTGTCCAGTCTATTTATTTAATGCTTTATTCAATTCCTTTGAGTAATCCTTACCATTAATGATAAGAACTCCATTAAGTGGATCTATTTCAAAGAGTACAGAACCATTTTTAACCAGCTTATAGTAAGTACAAGCTATATTAATCGTCATTTCAAGCCCCTCACCCTTCTTCGCTTCCGCTGCTGGTATATTCTTAGGCCGTCCCTTTATCGTAGCGGTATAAGCCGTATAAGAAGTATCATATGTACCACCTATATTATCTACCGCCCAATTAAGCCTAAGATCAACCCCACTGGGATTAATAGCAGCTATAACACCTGAACTAAAAGATTTTGCAGTAATGGAGGCTTCCATTGCTTCGATATTATAGATATCCGGGATATTTACTGTCCCAAAGATACCGGCACCAGAGACTTCTCCATCTGCAAAGGATATTTCCGGTGTAGCAAAAGCTGTTACATCCTCAATCTCGATATATTTTCCACTCTTTTTAATGGTTGGAAATAAATCAGCGACTTTATTTGCATAATATTTCATCTTACTCCTCCCCGAAATATGATTCTAAACCGGCTGCTGTATACTTAACCTTTCCTGTAATACTCTTGCCGGGAGGTGTGCTAGTTTCAGCAATATTAAATACAAATTCTCCGTCTGCAAGTGAACCTATTGGATTTTCAGAACTTGTAAAGGTTATAACTCCATACAGCAATGCTCCGCTATTGACAAGGTTATTTAGTTTCACCTGGTAATCATCTACGATTTCTTTTGCTTTTCTGGTAGGAATAGGCTTATCAATGTAATCAAAATTTTCAACTTGAAAATCATTGCATACATAATCCCTCATCTGAACCGCTACATCACTTAGATACTCCGGAAGAATATTGCTTTTATTACTCTCCAGATAGTTCGCCATGCATACACCCCAAGTTCGCCAAGAGCCGGAAGCAAAATTACATGTGGCAACTCCGATTTCATTTAATGAATTGGCTGCCTTTTCATTCTGTAAGATTAGATTACCGTTGCTATCACATAAGCCTTCAATATCAAGTATTTCATTGGATGCAGATTCATACGGTATATTGTCGTTAGCAATATCAACCTTCATCTTGGCAACAATAAAAGCTACCACCAGACTGTATATCAGTCCTCTTTTTCGAGTATACGGCCAGCAAACTTTCATTTTAGGGCTGTCATATCCTTTTGTAGCTTTCTCTGAAGCCACGTTTGAATGGTCTGCAGATTTTAGTTGAATATATGACTGTGTATACCAATGACTATTAATCTGTCCTTCTGAACACTCCTGTAACTTGTCCGCAACAGTTGTTCCAGCTACGCCATTCACAGCTTCATCTTCCCACCCAGGTGCTGCAAGAACAGATGGAACTGCTCCAATAGTTTGTTCAAAATAATCTATTACACTAAAAGTTTGAGATGTCATAACCAAAGTACTCAGATTAGAAACGACTGAATATGTAACACTGGTACTATTTCCAAGGCTCTTCTTTAAATCTGTAATGATGATATACCTTCCATTATCATCATAAGCTGCAGTATAATCAACGCCTCTTACTTTTCCGGTAATTGCAACGGAATTAAGGATAGCAAGTCCATTAACATTAATAGAACCTACACCATTTGAAATTGCAACAGTCTGAGTAACTGAATCTTCTGATATCTCAATCTCTGCAGCATTTACTAGTAATATAATTGGTCCTACAGCACTTAATTTGTTTCCGAAATGGGCATTTACTGCCTCACACAGGCTGTATTCCCTAGGCCATTTTCCCGATACCGGCTCATAATATCCTAGAGTATTTCTGGCAGCTTCTAGGCTACTGACAATATATGCTTTCCCTGCGATATCAGCCCAATTTGCTACATCAACCTGCCAATAAGGGGTGGACCCGATATAGCATGGTATAAGAGAGCTTTTTTCTGCATCCAACAACTCACTATCCTGTTGGATAGCATTAATACCTCTTGCCATTGTTATTTCCTCCTAATAATTTATTTTGTTCCTGTTTATATCATGGGAAGCTGAGTTGATTTGAAAGCTCAAATACCCAAAACTATAGGGGTAAGTAAGTTCCTTTGTATTGTACGATCCCAGTTTAACAGGCCTTTCTATTGTAGTTCCGCCCACTCCTCCCACAAAAAGCAGTCTATCTTTCAACCATTCCAGCAAATTAATCACATCTTCATATGCCTTATTATCTGGAATATCCAGGTCATTTTTTGGATCTTGCAGATCATTCACATATGACTCAGATGGATAACAACAAGTTTGAATAAGCAGCTGCGTACTGGAATTTTCAAAGTCCGAAACATTCTCATCAAATCCAATCATAATATAAGGAGCCTGAAAAAATTCATTTTCGGCTCCATATAATGAAAAATTGGCATGTGGGAGATTTCCGGTTGTAACTGCAGGTATAACCAAACAGGGCTTTTCAATTCCCTGTTTATTTAACGGAGGTGCTTTCGCAAGCTTATAATCTGCATCCACTAATTCCCGATGAATAAATTCAGTATATTCATGTAAAATCCTTAGTACTGTTTTTGCCATATTATTTCCCTTTCATCCTCTCTAAGGTGCGGTTCCTGTAATGCTCGAAACGTTCTAAATACTTTTCCTGCATGTTCTTTTGCATCGGCTTATACACTTCGGGATTGGATACCATCTGCGGAATAGATATTGTCTTTAACGGTGCAATCCCACCATTATTATTAAGTTTAATCCATAACATAGTATTTCCTCCCTTAATACTTGCAGGATTCGCAATAAAGGCATGTTTTACTTTTTCTTTCCCTTTCTTCCGGATGGTTGCAGTAGCTGTCTTTCTCTTAGTACTCTTAATCCCCTTTTGAGATGTATACTCTCGTGGTGTGATACTAAAATGTGTACTGGTTCCAACCGTAAGCCTCCGGCTTGAAACTGTTATTTTTCCATTTTTCAAGTTTGAAAATGTTGCTCTCTGAAGCTTGGTATTTTCTACTATTTCTTTTTGTTTTAGATTATACCGAAGACTTACTTCTCTTTTTTCAGTTGTAATGCCGGCTCTTAGAGCATCATTAATAGCCATGCTCATGTCCTTCTTCCCATTAACTGTGGAAACTGTTTTTAACTGTTCAAAGAAAGGAGTATCAATTTTGGTATTAATCTTAATCACTTAACCACGCCCCATACGTAAGAATATGCACAGCATACCAGCATCTGTTTTAACTTCATCAATGGTATAAGTATTATAATCAAACACAACAACTTCGTTCATGATGGGAAGCGTAGTAAATTGCTTTTCGGATACAAATACCATCCGGCCACCTTGCCCAAGTGCTTCAAACTCAGAGGAGTATTTTCGTATTAAGGAATCATCATCAACAACTGCTGTAATCTCCTTCTTATTCCATTGATATTTATCTGCAAACTCATTTGTATTGAAGAATACCCGGTCAAGATCATCTTCTAAACTTTCCTTAAACCCCATTGCCACCTCCAGTTAAATGTTCCTCAGTATAATTAGCAATGGCATCAATCAAAACCTCTTTTTTATCCTCTTCCTCCAAAGTATGCAGACCGATTGACTGAGCATATTCAATTAATTCTTTTTTTGTCCTCATTCTTTTTAGCTCTTCAAAAGTTTTAAACGGAGCTTCTTTTCCATCATCGGTATCTGCTTCACCAAGCTCATCAACATATTCGGCTATCTTTTTATTTACCAGAATTTCTTCTTTGCTCGGATCCAGATTAAGGACAGTTCCTGGGCCTAAAAGTTTAGGCCCATACCTTCCAGAAATTATTCTTATCATAGAATCCCTCCTACAATACCTGGGCAACTACCCAAGCCTTCTTATCGTTTGGTACCGGAACAGGTGCCGAAGCTACACGAATTTCTCTTACTTCATTCTTTGCATCGGAGAGATATTTCGGAATCTTCTTTCCACGATATGTATGGAATTGGTTATCCTCCTGTTCAATCTGTGATACAGCACCATACAGCATTCGTCCCATACCGGGAGCTGTAATAAAGAGCGTTCCTGAAGGCATGAAAGGTTCAATATCTCCATCTTCATCTTCATATACTTCATCATAAACGAAAATATCAAGTTTCTTACCTCTTATGATAATCGTTCCAACATGAGCAACCCCATCCGGAGTTTCGATAGGATCTATATTACCAATGTTAATGCTCTTATTATCAAGCAGTTTCTGAATCTTGGGATCATTTATGAATCTGGCATAAACATCTGCTGCCATATTCAAATCTTTCGCAGCACACCCTTCCGTTGTCAGCATAAAGACCATCGCATCCAAATCTTCATACAAGTCCGCGGTACTTTCATCCCACTGAGCAGTTGGTGTATAGACATTCTGAAATCCATCCTGGTTATCGTAGTATCTTAATACCTTCTCAACCGGTTCACCTTCCCCATACTTTTCAGCATAATGTTTCATGATAACTTCACCTGTCAGAAGCAACTCCCTGCACATCCATTCTTCTCTCCGGTCAATCATAGCAGAAAGGTCTGCCAAATCTTCTCCCAGTACCTGCGCTTGTCTTTGCTCCGGTGTCATATCAGAATACAGGTCCTCTCCAAAGCCTTTATCATTTAAATCATCAATGGTAAGTGGTCTCTGTGGTGCAATATAAGGCGGTATATATTCTTTGGCAGTGTATCCTTCCCTATCAATTGTAATTCCACCTTTTCTTGGTATTACAAAAGGTGCGAGTTTTCTGTTTCCTTGCTTGTATTCAATTAAAACTTTCTTAGTAGGAAAAATATCCTGATCGGATGTGGGAAAGTAACGGTTTCTGAACCAGTTTAGCACCGGGTAAATCTTCTTAACTGTTTTAATAAGTGTTCTGGTATCGTAAATTGACATATAAAAAATCCTCCTTCGATTATAGTGAACTTGATAAGAAAATACCTACAGCTCTTAAGGTTTCTTCATCGGTTAAACTCAGTTCGTGGCCAGCTGCTACTATCAGCTCATTGCGGTTAAAATGCCCTGAAATATAGACAACTGCTGTTACATCTCCCGTTGTTGATGTTGTATCCACATCATCTGATATGATACCGTTGGCTTTTGAAGAATCCTGGCCAGAGGTAAGAGTTGTACCAAAAACAATATAGTCATTGGTAGGGGATACCAGCGAAATAACTGTTCCTCGCTTTACAATCCCCTGGTTAGCCTTCAATTTAATAGTTTTTACATCAATAGGATGTTTGCTGTCATATATCAGCTTATCCGGCTTCACTTCATAACTATCCTGATTAAGAAGTTCCATCATTATTTACCTGCCTTTCTTTTTGAATTAGCGGTATTCGCCATAAGGTTAATCAGCTCTTCATCATCATCTTCCTCTTTTACATCAGATGGTTCTGATTTTACGCCGGACACTCCGGATTCCTGATTATCTTTTAAAGCATCATTAAAATACTTATTCCCACTGGCTGCATTCGCAGTTATAACCTGAAGAGCCAATTCAGAAGCTGTTATTGTTTCGGTATACTTCGCCTTGTTCACAAGGTCTTTTGGAACAGAACCTGCAATATTATCAATTGCCTGTAATCTGTTTCTTTCCTCCGTCACCCCTTCCTGTCGTGCTGTAACCTGAAGAGTATTAATTTCATTTTGCACTTCCGGATGTTCGTTGAGAATTTCTTCTAAGGTCATTTTAGTTCCTCCTTGATTAATATTATTTTTATTTATATTAAAAGCCTGCTGCTCTTCTGATTTATCCAGAATGGCATCAGGCTTATTATCAAGTAATGGTTTTCCTTTTACTTGTACCTTAAGTGTACTTCTTAATTTTTCAATCGTTTCTGAGCTTAATTGAGGTGTATTATTGAAAATACCAATATTACCAGAAGCTGAATTACTAAACTGATTTTTTACAGTATCTTGAAACATTACTGAATCTATGAACCCCTTCTCAACTGCTTCTTGTGCTGTCATCCATGTTTCTTCATCCATAAGAATTGTCAGCTCCTCTTCTGTCAGACCAGTTTTTTCGATATAAGCATTCATGATAGAGCGATCAACCGTCTTTAAGACTGAGGATTGCTTATCCATGTCCCTATAATCCCCTTGTGCCCAACTGGATGCATTATGTATCATAACAATTCCAACAGGAGTGATCTGGCTCTTTCCAGCCTCCATAATAATCGTTGCTGCACTGGCTGCAAAAATTACAGTGATAATAGCATTTCCTTTATACGCCCTTATAGCTGTATAGATTTCATAGGCTGCCATAACATCCCCGCCACCAGAATTGATTTCCACCTCAATATCTTGGTTTCCAGCTGCCTCTAATACCGCAGCTACATCCCCTGGCGATGTGGCTTCATAACCTAACCAGTCATATATCCACTTATCGTCATTCGATACGATAGTACCTTTTATATTAACTTTCATAGTTTGTAGTACCTCCATCTAAATTTATTATTTTACTCATCTTTTGATTTTCAAGAGCAAGTTGTTCCACATTACTATCAAAATTACCTCCGTTCATTTCGATGGTTTCTTTTTCTCTCGTAGAAAAACCCTTTTCAACCTTAAGTGCCGCTGCCTGAACTTCTACTACAGGATTTAATTGCCCTTGTGCCGGCCCATTCCATTCCGCTCTGCAGTATGCTTTTTTAATAAGCGGATCCAGGAAGAATCCCGGAGCATTAACTCGACCCTTTGCTACAGCTTCTGATAGCCATAGTTCATATATTGGCTGACAAAATCCATTCGCAAACCATGTCCTTCTCATTCGAAATGACTTCCAAGCTTCAAGTAATGCAGCTCTCGAAGCAGAATAAGAAGCTGTAAAATTCTTTGTCAGTAATTCCACCGGTATTTCCAGTGCAGCTCCTATGTATTTTGTCATGGCATTTACAAATCCATCAAAGTTGATGTTTGGTCTTTTGGCATCTACAACCTCAATGTCTTCACCTTGTTTCAGAAAATTAATCAGCCCGTTTCCTAATTCATAAGAGGATTTATCTAATCCATCAACCAGTTCCTCTTCCACTCCTTCAAAGTCAATATCATCCTCTCCTTCCGTGGTTTTTACAAACACAGTAAACATCCCATTAATAACTGCTGCCATTATTTCAGCTTCTGTATACCTGGTTAATTGTTTTAGTGTTTCGATAACTGGAGCTAAAAAAGGAACGCCTCGATATTGTTCACAGCGTTCCGCTTCAAATATGTGAATAACATTTGGATTTCCTGTTAATTCTCCGTAAGCTTCAACTCTTGTCCACTCTTTATGCGTATCATAATCATCAATATAAGAATTCGATACATAATAAGCAATAACCGCACCATCATCATCTACTTCTATACCATTAACTATTCTATTACTGTTCTTTTCATTGGTTAAGCTTAAGTCAATGGAGTATCCATAGGAATTTGGATTAGAAATCTTATCTCCTTCAATTAGCTTAATCCTGAGTTGGTATGGCATGTAGGGAGTTGCATCTTTATATTTAATCAACCCAATGCAATCACCATTCATTAACCATGAGACTAACGCTATCTGCTGAAGTTCTACAAAAATATGCTGCCTGTTATTATCACACATCTTCGATTCAGACCAGAGTGCCCATTCTTTCTCAATTTGCTTTTCGAGTATATCAGCTTCTTCATGAGATATCCCAATTACTTCATGATCTATACGTGATTTTAAGACTAGGCCGGATCCAATTACATTTGTACGGTTTGTCTTAATAGCTGAAGTCGCAATTGGAGCAGTCATATATAAGCTTCTTGCCCTCTGTCTTAGAGTATTCAGATTCAGATCAATATCTTTTTGTGGAGATTTACTTTTAGCGGGCCACCCTTTCATACTATTTTTTCTTTTACTGGCACCGCCTTCATCATATCCGCTATTTTTAAATCCCATATCCCGTAGCATATCAACTTTATATCTAGCTGTTTCCCTTTTTAATGCCTTTTCAGGATTAATGTTATAATAAAAATTATCTATAATACCCATTTAACATCCCCCTATAAATCCATAGGAATAATCCGAGCTACTTTCCTTTTCGTAGTTCCCCTTGTCTCCAGACTATTAATCTTAGCTTCCAGCTCTCTTATCATATTTTGGACTTCTCCTAAATTTGTCCTTGTTAAGCTTCTGGAACCTAAAGAATATGATTGTCCTTCAAGAATCTTGCTTTCTGCTTCGTAATACTGCGCCAATCGTGTCCGCAATGTATCCAATTTCACTTTATTCCTGTCCATTTACACCTCTATTCCCCGGTTTACTACACCGGACTTTCTTTTCTTTACCTGGGTAGGTCTTTTCTTCATGTAGTTAATACCATTTTCAATTTTAGTCTCAAGACTTGACCAATTTGGGTTCAGAAGTTCAACCGCTGCATATGCATAATTTCTAAGGTCAAGAGGTTCATTTCTTACCCCTGTCTTTTTCACCCAAACAATCTTAAGCTTATTCTTAACAAGCTTCTGAACCTTTTCCTCCGAAGTAATACCTTGCATATAAGTCTGGTTATATCCTCTTTCCTTATTAACAGGAAAATGACAATATCCAGGCCCGGGTTCCGTCAGCTTCAGCCAGCCTGTAATATCTTCTTTACCGGCATCAACTCCTAATATCCATATTTCTGTATAATCAATGACTCTTCCCTTATCATTCTTAATTTCTACCTTGGTCTTTTTATAAATTAAGGGTATTCCAGGAGTGTTGGAATACCCTTTGACACCATATATTCTTTTGTTTTTCTTTGCCATTGCTTTAATAAACTTATATGTCATATTAGTATGATGCCCACCTGTATCAATGCACATGGCAGCTATCATAAGGCCGGTACCATTCTGAAAGAACATTTCTGTATCAAACAATTCTTCAAGTTCATTCCACGCACCTTGCTTCTGAGGATCACTGTTGATGACTTTTTTATATATACCCCAACTTTCATTCCCTCTAGTCCAACCAACGATTTCACATTCCAGACGATCATCCTGCACATCCACACCAGCAGTGATAACGAGCACTCCATCCGGTATTTCTGCAGTATAAGGTTCTCTTCTTTTTAATAGATCATTCTCATCTGCTCCATCCCCTTTTTCTTCCCAGGTCTCTCCTAATGAAGTATTGATAAAAACTTTTAATGCTTCTGTAGAACCTGTCTTTTTTAAGTCCTCATTTGCATTAACAAAATCTTCAATGATTTCCTCCCATGTCTTCCACGGTGAACACAGCTCGTTTAAATGAAAACTCCTTCTTCTCTTTACATCCGGATTACCCGCTATCCATTTATGCGGTTGAGCTTTCCAATCTCTTTCTGAAAATCCTTCATTACAATACAAGCAATGCATTTCTACTGTATCAAAGACAATCCTTTTGAATTCATATGGCTGATATTTACCACAACATGGGCACTGTACACACCATTCTTCTTGCGTACCAAGTTTGAACTCCTTTTCAATTTTAGAATGTCCTGCTACTGTCGGAGTCGATACCTTAATTCTTTTTCTATTCCAGAAGGTTGTTGTTCTTTTTTCCGCTAATTTAACTGGATCACCTTCAGAACCTGCACTATCAGGGTATCTGTCTATCTCATCACACAATAATATCTGTATTGGTCTAGATGCTAAACTGGACGGTGAATTAGCTCCTGCTATAGTGATATGACCACCAGGAAATTTTTTATGTAATATGGTATTATCACTGTCTTTCGTTCTTGGTTCCTTGACTTTTACCTTTAATACATCCGAATCTCGAATTGCTGGTGCCAATCTATCTTTTGAAAAGGTTTCACCCATTTCTATGGTAGGTTGAAGTACCATTATTGGTGCAGGGTTGTAATCCATGAAGTATCCACATACATTTAGTATTATCTCAGTTTTGCCCACCTGTGCGCTGGACTTGATCACAATATCCTGTATTGTAGGATCATTTACGGAATTCATTATTTCTCGCTGAAATTCCGCTCGGCTAGTATGCCATTGTCCTGGTTCTGCAGATGCTTCAGGAGAAAGCTTACGATAAGTATCGGCCCAATCACTCACAAGGAGCTGTGGAGGCGGTGCTAATATCTTCGCAATATTATGAAAAAGTGTGATGGTCTTAAAATCAACTTTCATCATCTTCATCATCCTCACAAACATCGAATATCATTTCTTCTTCCTTGCCTTCCTCAGTGATATCAATATAATCATCACTGTAAAAATCACCTGCATTGTAATTAGACAGTTCATTTAACGCTTCGTAAAACTCATTTGTTAATAATTCGAGTATATATTTCTTATCAGATCTATCTACGAGAAGAGGAGTTAATTTTGAAGGAAGGTTCATAATCTTTGTCTTAAAGTTCGTAAGCATGTTAGTCATTACGGCTTCCACGTCTTCTGACTTATGGACATTACCTTTCATCAAAGCATAATGAAGCTCTGTAATATGCCGCTTAACCCTCTCATGCATAGCCTTCTCTAAGCCATAATCTAATTCATCCTCCAAGTCTTGCTGACTCTTAGCAGCATCGTTAGCTACTCTTAAATTAAGAATATAACTATGCAGGCTTTCTTGTAAGTTATACCGGCCAGATGATACCTTTGTCAGAATCCCTTCTTCAGCTAACCCACGAATTCTACGATCACCAACACCGATAATTTTACCTAACACTTTAGCTGATACCGTAATCTTAGATATATCATCTACTTTCTCATTTTCTGCCATGTGCAACACCTCCCAACTTTATAAAAACGGAAATGGCAATTTAAAATTTTAAAAATTAGTCTCTAGCGGAATTCTGGGCTCGACAGAACCGCAAGGGTTATTGTATTTTTGGAAGAACCTAATATATAATTAAAACATTGAAAAAAGCACAGACATTATCTGTGCTTTATTTATATAATTATTGTTCCTCAATAACTTTATGATCTTCTTGCCATTTTATAAACTTACTTGTTTGCTCCAATAATTCACTGTAATCTATCATTGATTTTGGAACAGATAATTTTTTATTTGCATAATTTATTTGAACTTTGTGAACTTCATAATTCAAATCAGTTAATTCTCTATATGTTTCTTCACACCAATCATAAATATTCAATAATGTTTTATATGTACTTTCTTGCATATATAAATAATACTCTAAAACCTTAGGTTTTGGAATGCCTTCTCTCTCATCAACTCTTCTAATAATTACCGTATTACGCATAGAATCAAACAGAAGGCTGTCATTAAGAAGATAGTGTAGTTCTTTATATAGATTGGGTTCAAGATATATAAAATAACGATTTAATATAGCGTTACATCTATCTTGAAATTCCTTTCCATTACTTTCAAACCAATTCCACCATGTAGTTTCAGGATATACATTAGCATTGCTATCCATATTTAGATTTATACGCATCTTTTGAAAACAATCAGCATTAAGTAAATCTCTTACATTTTGTGGATTATCTCCAGGTACTGAACAATCATAAACTTCAGCCCAAAACCCTATGATTCTAGACATCAATACTTGAATCTCTCTGTACACAGCGGCCTTAACAGGTATCATTTCTTTAGATTTTTGTTTGCTAATTATTCTTTCTACTAATGCTACTGTAATGAAAATACCTATTAGCTCAGTAAATAAATTCAACCCAAAGTCACCAATATTTCCACTCGGACCATTAAGCTTCCATAATAAAAATGCCATTAAAATTAGGATTAATAATACCAGGTAAAGTTTGTATTGCTTGTAAAGTTTTTTTATCATAACTCTCCCCCTATATTAGTTTATATATATTTTATACACTATATTTTTACATAAATCTATAATATTGGATAATAATTTTACATTATACAGTCCATGAATTTGTCATATCTTAATATTGTGTAAAACTCATTATTTTGTGTTGCTTCTATATAATTCATTAAATTCTTCATATTCACTTTAACACTCGCTCAATATGTCAAACTCATAAGTATTCTTATTTGGGGTTCCGTTTTTATAGATAAAAGGTAAAAATAAAAAGCCTACTTTTTCTTAGTAGGTTTAAATGATAATCGTTTCATTGTGGAATCCTTTATATCTTGATTTATACCGATATATCTCAAGGTTATTGATATATCGCTGTGATTCAATATTTCTTTAATAGTAACAATATCCTTTGTTTGCTGGTACATATGATAGCCAAATGTTTTACGGAGCGTATGTGTTCCAATTGCCATTAATCCAAAAGCAGCTGCAGCTTCTTTTAGAATGTTGTAAGCTTGTTGTCTGGTAATAGGTTCATTCTTACCTTGCCTAGATTTAAATAAATATTCATAATCTTTTTTATCTTCTATATATTCATCAATAATAGGGATTAGTTCATCATTCATAGCAAATTTCTTTTCTTTCTTAGTCTTCTGTTCTCTTATCATGAGATAATGCTTATCCCTTACATCACGTACTCTAAACTTCAATATATCTGAAATACGCAATCCTGAATATATACCAAACATAAACATTACGAAATCCCTTTCACTTCTTATCTTTAAGAAATCAGCAATGTCTGAGATCAGGTTAATATCTCTTATTGGCTCTACAGTATTAATGGCGAACACCTCCTCACTAAAAGAGAAATATCAATAACTGATATCCCTCTCAAGAATAAATCATAAATATGTTAATAACAGACTGTTAAATTGTAAAATATAAGATTATAGCAATTTTTTCTGGTTGCCATGGTGGCCTTAGGGTCTATCAAATATTCATCTGCAAATAACTTCTGTTATTTTTTATGTATCAGGTCCCACCTCGTTTCCAACTTATTAATAAAATATCCTACTAAAAATCTTCAATGTTATTTTAGTAGATATGAGTTAATTTTATTAGTAATTGTAACAATATTCTTTCCTAATAAATTAGTAATACTGTTGTATTTAGCAATAGCTTCTTCAGTTAATTGTCTTACTTTTTCATCCTTATTATCATTTTTATACTTAATAATTTCTAACAACTTATTATTGATTTCAGTAAACCTTTGCTCTATAACTTCTCTTTGTTCATCAACATCTATATCTATTTCCAATATTATTTTTGAACAATTGTAATAACTTAATAAATAATCGCTCTGACAATACATCTTAATTTGCATTTCGCCACTTAGATTATAATGATTCATATTCTCTTCTTTACTCAAATTTGATGATTCAAAAATGAATATTTCTTTACGCCATTCATATAACATTTGCAAGAGTATATTGTATTCGGTCAAAAGTTTACTTAAAAATTCTCTTCTAATCTCATCAGATTTATACTTGTTTTCCCTTTTTTCGGTTTTTCTAGATTCATAATATACTGTTAATACTGCTATCAATGACGCAGTCACTATGGACAATAAGCCTATAATTGCTTCTCCTATATTTATTTCATTAATTATTGTCATTAGCTGTTCCTCCTACATTACACATTCTTATATTAGCATTTAGTCACATTTTTGTGGTAGAAATATATTATCTTAAAAACTGTAAATACAATTAGAGAAAAAGCACCCCGAAGGATGCTTATTACTATACTTATATTAAAATTTTCTTAACTTTTTCAACCGCTGTTGGTGATTCAAGTAAACCTGTTATATTTAATAATTTAACAGCTGACCATATTATTCCAACATTAAATAAATCATTTAATACATCAACATTAATTAATTTTCGATAAAAATCAATAAATGATTCAAGAGTAACTTCACCGACACCTCTCGCCTCCCTTGTTTCAATAACATACAAAATCGATTTGTTAAGAACATCTAAAGCAGGCTGTGAATTTGCAAGAAGTTGTATGTTTTTTACTAATCTTATATATTCATCATCAGTATATTGTTCACTAGTATTTTGTTTAGACAATGTAATTTTATTAAAGTCAAACGCTTCTTGCACGTACTCTTTAGTTGAAACCACCTCACTTTTTACACTTTCCAATTCCAAAACAACATTACTAAATTCAGTATGAATATTTTGTATAGATTCCACTTTTTCTTTAAAACTTTTATCAAATGTTTTATTAATATCCTGTACATTTATTACTGCATTATCTAACCTATCAGTAGCATCTATTATTTTGGTTTTGATTTCATTGGTTGTACGTTCTCCAGATATACTCATCCAAATAGCTACAACAGAAAGGACTATTGAAGTAATTGTACTTGCAAAGGAAAATTGTCCTACAAAAGATTGATTATCATAACCTGCTAAAACAAGTGACCCTAAAGTGATTATTATTGCTATTATAACAATATATCTAATATGTAATCTGCTTTTTTCGTCCATTAATACGCCTCTGATTATTTTTAGTTTGCACTATTCATTTATAACATTTTTTTCTTTTAAAATTCTTATTTCTCTATCCCAACGATTTTGTACTAAATGGTCAACCTTAGTTATTAAATTTTTTGTTCTTTCGTCAATTAAATTTGTATTTTTTTTATCAAAGAACATTATTCTATCATATTTTTGGGCCAATTCGTTGTTTGTAAGTAAATCTATTGAATCAATTACCTCTCTACAAAGGGAATAGATTTCATCCTCTTGTGCTCTAAATGTAATGTTTCTATTAGTTTCCTTTATTTGCTGTAGATCATTTTTTATAGAATTTAATATTATTTGTAATTTCTCATCTTGTGTTATGGCATCTGCACTTACATTAGCCACTCCAGCTTTTACTACTTTAACAATTGATCCGCCTAATCCTTGACCATCTCTTGTCGCAATTATTGCATCTCGAATTTTATTCCTTGCATCAATGACATCTTCGTATAATCTGCTATCATTATAAAAAACAGTATTTATGCCTCCAACATCAAATATTTTTTCAGTTCGTGTATCTTGAAGCAAAACAACTGGTTTATCATAAGCTTGCCGCAAACCCAATTCATATAATACATTCGGATTTTTAGAGCTTAAATCACATATAGCCATTTCACAATTTTGAATAGCATCAAATATTTTGTTAATTATGGGGTCGCATATCTTATTCTCATCAACTCTATATGCAACGTACCCAGCTTCTTCTATAGCTGGTTTTAATATCTGGTCATACACCTTTTGGAAATGCCCTGAAGGATACCCCTCTTGATCACTTATTGGCATAATAACGAAGCATTTCTCTTTCGATTCCCTTATCTCTCCCATAAATTCTCCTAATTGGTATTTTCCCCATTATATACCTATTTACAATTTTTTTCAACAGAAAGACAAATACTATGTTTCAGACATGTTCTGATTAATAAAGTTTATTGATTTTCTAATAAGCCCTGCTAGCATTAAGGTCTATCAAATATTCATCTGCAAACAACTTCTGTTTATCTGTTAATGCCATCAAGGCTCACCTCGTTTTCAATTATTGCATTCAAAAAGGTACTTGAAAATAACACTCAAGTACCTAAATTATACTTACTCTTTTTACCAAAAAGTATCTTTAAAAATTATCTTAATCCTCCATATTAACAATATACCATATTATATTGTGATTTGTGTGACATCTTAAAGAAATCTTTTGGTCAATTCCACTACACGAGTCATTTCAATTTCTGCGATATTTGCACCTTTACGTTCATAATATTTATTATCATAAAAAGCAGGTTCATCTAAAGCATTTATTTTAAAAATGATAACTTTTTTATTACCATATGACATAAACCTAACTAAATTTCCAATTGAGGATTTGTATTTAGGAGAAATAGGTTGCTTATCTAACTTTTGTATTATATATTGGTAATATTTATCATCAGTAATATTTAAAAATTCCATATCATGATTAATTCCTGTGATTTTAAAATTTCCACATTGTATAGATTTTTCACCAGTGATTTTTTCCAGTTCTTCAGCATCTATATTTTTATCAGCTACACCTATTATTACATAACCGACACTTCCCTTCCCTTTATTAGCCATTGCAGTCAATGTTTTTACAACTTTATCAAAAGTTTTATCTACAAACTCTCTTTTAGATAAGGATGTAAAGCCAATCTTAAAATCAAAACAAGTTTGCTCAGTAGTGGATTGTCTTAATATTGTCTCTAACTCAGTGCTCCATTTTAACATAGCAGGATCTTCTAAATTCTTAATAAAACATTTATTTAATATACCTACAACACCTTCAATGTTTGTTTCTCTTTCCTTGGCGCTCCAATTGCCACCTCCTTGTCCTAAGCTTATATGATTACCTATGCCCTGAAATACTTCAGCTAATCTGGCAATTGAGCTGACTTTTTTATTTTGAAATACAGCCAATTGGTACAGTGCTAAAAATACTATTTGAAAATATCTAGGTATTTGATCTGAGCTTTTCTCTTTAAACATAAGTTGTTGTAATTTTTGATTTGAAAAATTTACGACACTTTTGATTATATCGTATACTGTAAAAAATTCAGATTTTATTTTATCTATACCTCTAATTTTTATTTTTTCGTCTAACTCTTTACTCTTTTTGTTTTCAGAATTAAATCCATAAAAGTCATCAAGAGCATTACTACTAGATAAGGGTTTCTCATCCAGTAAGACATAAGCTAAAATATCTGCAACTATTTCTTCATCCTTTGATTCTCTTACTTTTTCACGTCTAATTATAGAATTAGTTACCCAAAAAACATTATCAACATTTATTCCGTACTCTAAATCTTTATTTGTTATGCTTATTTTTTTCATGTCATTTAGTAATAATCTATTTTCTAATGATACATCTCCTCTGATTTCAGATGATATTAGTCTTACTAATTCAGCAAACTTTGACACTGAACCCGCCTGCCTTATTTCTTGTCTTGATAGATGCTTCCCATTAGAATTTATTCTTCGGAAAATTTCATCTATTTGTTCTTCACTTTCTTTTTTATAAATAGATAATGGAAGCACATATGATGCGAATATATTAGAACATATATTCCTTTCTAACTTAGGGGTTTTCTGTATAAGTCCTCCATTATCTAAAAGTAGTTTACTCTCTGCCATAGAGTCCAGATCAAAGTATTTCCCTTCTACAGAAAACTGCCCTTCTATAAATGATGTAATTGCATCCAATCTTTGCATGCCATCGATGATCTCAAATATAGATCCTTGCTCTTTTGTATCTTCCGCTAATAAAAATAAAGGCACTGGATATTCTTTAAGTATAGAATCAATGAAAGCAGCCTTCTCATCTATAGTCCAAACAAGTTTTCGTTGATATCTTCGATTCACTAATAACTTATCATTAATATAAAAACTATAAATTCTTTGTATACTTTCTGAACGCACAGTCAGATCTTGCATAAAAGCCTCCCCAAAGTTAAAATATATAAATAAGTTTAATACAAATGTTACCATTTATCAATATTATTCTACTATTTTTGGGATAATACTATATTTAAATATCGTCTTTTTTTTTGAGATATGGTACTTCTTTCATACCCTAGCTTCTTAGCTATCTCCCACTGACTTAGCCCATCAATGTAAAACATCCGGAAGATTGTCCTAGTTGTACTATCTTGAATTCCTATTATGTACTGCTCTATCTCTACCTGTTTCTTTAGTAATTCATCCCTCTGAATCTCACGCAACCTTAACAGCTCTGATATTTCTTCCTGCCTCTGTTTGGCGTCCGCAGGATCTATCCCTGCAACCTTGAAGGTCTGGGGAGTATATGGAAAATACTTGCTCGATCCCTTCACTGTCCCGAACGGTACAATCTCAGCTTCCTTCGCTTCAGCTATGCGCCGGTTCAAGTCTGCTATTTCATTCTTTATAGCCTTATACTGGCTTAATTCCTTTTCTGTCAATAAACCCCCTCCTTCTGTTCACAAACTTTTCAATAACCGGTCATACCCCGTACACATATGAACGGTATACTATATCCATAGCGTAAAACAAGGTTCCCCACCTTGCTAACATAAATTTTTTTCATAAATCGGCCAGTAGGATAACCTGCTGGCCACTCCTCTGTCTTAAAGGAGCTTTGCCACAGCTGTTATAATAGTCATTCCAATCATTACTCCTGCGCCAAGTAAAATAGCCTGAAACAACAGTTCTATGTATCCTTTGATTTTATCTTTCATGCTTTCCTCCTTAATTCTGGGTACAAAAAAACTACCAACTGATTTGATAGTTGGTAGTTTTAGTTAATTCTTATTTATAAACCTATATGTAGCCAATGGACATTTCTTACCGCATTCTACATAATGACACTCTTGACATTGATATAAATCCCCAAACCATTTATTTAAGTCGCTCAACCCTATTTTATACAAGCTTGTATTTAAAAGTCTATATCTCCTATTGTTAACTTTAATCGTATACTTGATTGATTTAAGTTTTCTTATTTTTCCACCATAAATATCCTCCTGAATTATATTATTCACGCTAATATAAAAATTAATCAATTCCTGATGCAATACAATTCCTAAAATTTTCAGATCATCGTCACTTCTATCTTCAACTATCTTCCAGATATTAAGTAGATAATCATTAATAAAGTCCAATTCAGCGGACACTTTATTATCTATCCACAAAACATTTTTACTACAACATTTTTGTAAATTTATAGAGTATTCAATCAAATCACTTTTTGTCATAAAAATATATGGTATAGCAAGGCTTATCCTAAGATTTTTCTTTTCATTTAAGAATATGCACTGTGAAGGTAAAGTATTTACATCAGTAGCTGTTATTGAATGACCTAATTCAGATATAGTATCAACTATATCTTCATAAGCTTCAAAACGTTTATCAACAACTTTCTGATTATAGCTCATTCCTTGATTTTTAATATTTAAAAAATATGTGAACATAAATGTAACGATAGCTCCAAGGAAAACATTAAATACATTACTATTTATTAGCCCGCTTATTAATGCCATAAATCCCCCCTATTTGTATAATATATATATACACCATTTTCTACCAACTATCAATATTCAGTTGTCAATGTTCGTCAATTATTTACATCATTGGCAATAATGCCGGCATATTCCCGGAACTGTATACCTGCTCTATCTGCGGCCTCATGAAATTACCTACCAGGGAACCATCAGGAAGGACGATATTTGCCAAAAATTCATCCTCGAAGCAGCTTATTCCGGATTCTACTGCCTCCAGTTTAGCCTTAATCACCAGATACAAAGCTCTCCACTTCTGCCTGCAGGCTTGTTCCCATTCCTTCAAAGCAGCCTCATCTGTCCGTCGCATGTTCTTACCAGGTGTATAAAGGAACCTATTTTCTGACTTGTCCGGTAACTCTATGATAAATCTAACCTGTCGATCATTTAATGTGAATCCAATAGCTGCTCTATTTCCCTGGTATCCGGATACAAACTGATCGGCTCCATATTTTTGAATTATCTCTTCTATATCAGCCTTTGTCTTTACAACTGGTACTGAAGTTGTTTCTGCATATTTAGGCATTATGTATTACCTCCTTTATCCCTTATTCCATTTTCTTCTCTTATCCGGCGGGTCCTTCTTTTCATCTTCCACCTGGCAGCTGTACTTGTTTATTCCTACCTAAGAAAGATTTAATCATATTTTAACTTCCATTATTAACCATTATCTGCTATTATTAAGTGTACAAGGAGGCGTAAAGTGAACGATAGTATAATAAATGAAACACTTAAAAATTTTGCAATTGACCTTAATCGATTAATCTTTGAAAGCATATTCCATTCATTCAGTGAATTAATTAAGGCTATTTGGCTGTACCCTGTTACCAGGACTCTGATTATAAGTTTAATTATTTCTGGTATTATAGGCTGTATTATTTCCAATGCTACATATGGTTTAAGTAGATTATCTGGAAAGTCTGTTAGGTCATCAAAGAAAGCAGCACGTTTATTATCTGGCATATATGATCTTTTTGGTTCATTAAGTGATTTATTTAAGAAATAAACTCACTTATAACCCTTTGTCCGGCCGGAACTTTTATCCTTTCTTTTATGCCAATTAATTGTTTTATTTACAAATCATGCTATAATATTAATATAATCAGTTTAGGAAAACCTTGGTCGTTGGTTCAAATCCAACTATCACATAATAACCAATAATATTTTACTTTTGTCCGTTGCGTACTATATTTCATTTTGTTTACTAGAAAAGGAAGTGGTGCTTATGAAGTTTATTGGAGCAGTTATTTATGTTTTAGTATCTTCTTTGGTTAGTGATATAGCTCAGCTAGGTAGAGCAAGGGTCTTCCTAAGCTGATTATTTTACTCACATTCCTACACTATTTCATGAACATCTGCCGATTCCCAGTAAGTATATCCAACCTCTCCACCTTCCCAGTGACAACTCTTACAGGGCTCATCAAACAATGATAATTTTCTATATTTACAGTCCTTGCATTCCTGGTCCTCTACATTCATTACTTTTACTCCTTCCCAATAATTTCTGCTCCATAGTGGAGTAATCTTCCATTGAGTAATCTCTTTGTGGGAACTGATTAAATCTATTAGCTGCAGGCTTATTGCTGCTTTTTTTAGTGTGCTGCTCCTTTGGTGCTGCTGCCTTTTGATTCAGATAGCTTTCAAAGTTCTTACCGAAAAGAGTGGAAGGCCGGAGAAATTTCTGCATTTTATCATCACCAAGCCATTCAGCAGCTTTTATATCAATAACCTTTATAAAATCCTCATAGTTAAAACCTCTGCTTAACTTATCAAGGATGAGCTGTATAGTCTCTATGGCGGTGTTTTGATATTTAGTACCGCATTTCTGATTCAGGTAGTCTACAATAGACATATATATATTATTATTTTCTTTACTTTCCTTTTGTTGAATATCCGATGCAGTAACCTCGGTTTCTGTTACATTAATTTGAGTTTCTGTTACAGAAACCTGCGTTATAGGTGCATTTAATACAGGTTGACCATTTTTATCAATCAACCAGTATTTTTCTTTTTGAACCTTGTTCCTAACAGTCACTTCTTGATAGCGTCGCTGAATTCCTATAGAGGTTATAACATTTTGCATCAGGAGGTCATTATGGAAAAGTCCTATATCCGCGCAATAATGAATAACTTGTAACACAAGGTTTTTGTCTTTAATCCACCGGTTCCCAATAATCCGGATGATTTTACTCACCAGCTTATCCAGAGGCACTTCCAGGTAATAGCCTTCGTGATACACCATGGATACTACAATATCGTAGATTGTCTGCCCTAAGGGTCCATACGTATTCAGCAAATCCATGATTTTGAAATCTTCGTAATAGTCAACATCTTTCGGAAAGTAGTCTAGCCCTTGCTTTGGAGGTCTCCCCATGGTAAGCCACCTATCTTCCTATTTTGGTTTATTCTTTTCAGCCATCTCATATAATTCCATCCAATATTTAAGAGGCATTGTAACAAGCCATTCTTTATTATTCCTACGGTGGAATACTGCCGGCAAATCATAATCGTATGGTAAATCTTCGCACATACTATCTTGCTTTGACTGGTCTATCGCATCATATAGGTTTAATTTCTCTACCCTTTTGCATTCAATATGTATACCAGGAAGGCCGACAACGTCATCTCATTCTATACCACTATATTGCTGCCCTCTGCGCGCCTTATAGTCGTATTCTTTTAATTTATTCGCAAGTTCACGTTCGCCCCTGGCACCTTTTTCTCTACTGTTTTTCATACCTATCCTTTCCCTGGTACCCAGTCATTGGATACCAGGAGGTCTATGTCATGCCATTACATCATTGTGATATGTTATAATGGGAGGTACTGTGGTAAATTATCCGATAATTGTGATATTCGGGAACTCTTCCAACTCTTCCAGAAGGTATGATTTAATTTCTTTCACTGCATCATACTTCCACATGCCGCCGTCAGCTCCTACAAGCTTGAAAACAGGTTCACCGCCTCTTCCTTCGCCAATACGGAAAATGAAAGCACTGAGAGGTTGCTGTACTTCCAAGAAGGTACGATAAGGAGCTAATAATACCGGATTAGGAACAATCACATCCACCTTGGACGCTATTCCTTTCTTGATAGTTGTCTTCTGAGACACACCATCGTCTCCATAACTGGCAGTGGCATTGTTTTCTACATTACCGGCCACCTGCAGGATTAGAACAAGATCATCATTCTTCTGGAAACCTGACTGCAGGTTGATAATGAAATCTTCCTGATCATAGTAATTATCAAAACGGAAACCGTTAGGGTTAATACCGGATTTAAACAGGCATTCCCTGTTTCTTTCCTTAGTAAGACCAGATATCAGTCTGACTTCTTCAGGACCGACAATCTGTAAAATCATATCTCCCTTGAATTCAGAATATTTATTCTTGATATAATCAACCATAGCAGTCAAGGAAGCTGCCTTTAAAGGTTCTGCCATTTCTTCCTTATCATATCTGGTAAGGTTCTTCGTGCAGTAGGTTTTTCCATTAATCTCAACAACTTCAGGCTTTGAACCTTCTTCCCCTAAACCTACTAAGTACTGCAATGCATCTTTTAAATTACCATATTCCATGTTCTTATCCTCCATATAATAATGTAATATTTGTTTATCTGGCAGCCCTGAGGTCTACCACCTTGTTATTAGGCTCTAAAACTTCAGGTTCTTCCGTATCAAAGAATTCTCCAGTTGACTGGTCATATCCTTTTTTCTGTCTATCTGAACCAGTAAACTCATGAGCCTGTTCGGATTCAGTCTTTATATCTTGGATATTCATCTGGCCCTTTACCTGCTTGCTGTACTCCCTGTAATCAACTTCATTCGTTGTGATGTCCTTACCCATGACAAAAGCAGTAGCAATACCCATTGAAGGAGCTAAAGTTGATTTCACATCAATACTAGTTGCGACAAGGTCCCTCTGTTCACTTGGACTAAAGGTAAATGTACAGGTGATTTTTCTTTTTGCGGTTGCCTTGGTATTCGGGTCCTGTACATTCTCCGTAACCTCACGCAATGCCTGATTGATCTTTTCAGCAAGCGCACCACCAGCAAAGTCTTCTAAATTGATTTTTTCCATAGTCTTTTTTCCTTTCTTAAAACGGTGCCAAGTCCAGATTGACTTTTAATCCTGACTCAGCTATGTATGTAGGTTTTTGAGTTACTCTCTGACACTCTTCAATCAAGCCTCTATAATTGCAGCACCAACTTTTTCAGCGCAAGCATGGCATAGTTTATGACCATTAACCTCTATTAAATCCTCTGTCTCATCGCACCATTCGCAGCCGTATCTCCGAATGCAGACTTCTTTACCTTCCATGTAAATGTCAAGTGCTTGTCCAATGTCCCAACTCTGTGTACGTCTGACCTCCATTGGAATTGTATATCTTCCAAGCTTGTCCAGTTTACGGCCTTTCCCTTTTGATAATGTCATTGTCCCGTTTACAAGATACATATCTAAGGCATCTCTATTCATAATTTCTGCAGATCTTCTCAATTCAATCGGGATTACGATTCTTCCCAGGTCATCTATTTTTCTAACAAATCCTCTTGCCATATTGCAAATTCTCCTTATTCCGTGCTACAATAGCACTATAGTTTATTTTCTATTTGGCTTTCTGATATTCGCAGTATCGGAAAGCTTTTTTTCATTCTCTTTTACAAATTCAATAACTTGTCCATCGTTAATAACTGCAGCAACATTCTTCATAAAATAGTTATCCAAACAGTCCTGTATAGTAATGGCTTCATAGTTCATAAACGCTCTGCCTCCTTAAGCTCTAGTATAGGATTTTTTGAATCCTTCAGCTTCGCTTAAATCATCAAAGAGATCTATCCAAACATCACAGGTTCTGGTCTCTGTGCAGCCTTCCATGTCATCCGTTCTAGCCGGTCTGACTCTGGCTACTATTTGACCGCTATTAAAAATCTTTGCTTCTACTGCATAGCTCATATGCTTGTCCCTCCTTTCCTGACCGCTTAAGCGGTTTTATCAGGTGTTATTCTTACAGGTTCGTACCCAATAGCCCGTAGTGATCTGTCATTAAGAGCCTGGCCGAATTCCATTTGTTTTTCTTTCTCGAGCTCTTCCCAATTCACATAATTATCTTCAAGCTTAAGAAAAATCCTCACCTTTATTTCATCCTTAATAACTATCACCTCCAGTAAAGTTTATGTTGTACTGGTTGTACATGTTGCGAGCTTTTAAGTAATAATTTAGGGTACCGCCTAGCCATTAACTAGGCGGTTTGTCTTTCTCTTTCTTGTTGCTCTGCCTTAATTTCCATTCCTTCCCCAATCCCAAGCAGTCTTGCTTTTTGAATGTCATTTAGGTTAGGTATTACCCTACGGAATGTCTCGAGTATTTTCTTTTCTGTTTCACTCATATGGGTTTCTCCTTTCCTGTGTTCTAATCACATTATAATGTGCTTCTATATCATTGTCAAGCATTATTTTGTGATTGACACACATTTTTAATTGTGCTATTATTTACTAGATAGGAGGTGATTGTTTCTTGGATGTAAATAAGAGAATTAAAACATTGAGAAAAGATTATTTGAATTTGACTCAGGAGCAGTTTTCAGATGCTATATCTATAAGCCGAGCTAATTTAGGAAGTATAGAGGTTGGTAGAATAAATGTTACTGATAGGGTAATTCAGGATGTGTGTAGAGAATTTAATGTTAACGAAGAATGGCTTCGATCTGGTATCGGCAATCCTATTATAGAAATGAGCAGAGATGATGAACTTGCAGCTTGGACCGGTGCTGTTTTAAATCCAAATAATAATAATGAGTTTATGAAAAAATTTGTACATATGCTTAGTAAATTAAAAGAAGAAGACTGGAAAGTACTTGAGAAAATGGCATTGTTAATGGCTGAAGAAAATAAAGAAAGCTAGGCATAAAGCCTAGCTAGATATTGATTGAATAAATATATAAATATGTTTCAAAAGCTTTACATCTGTTATTTTTTCAATCAATTCAGTAATTAGTTCTCGATAATTTTCCTCCATATGTACGCCCTCCAAAATATGCAATCACCAAAGTAGCTGATTCATATTATAGAACGTTTGTTCGTATTTTTCAACCCAAATTTGAAAATTCTTACATAATGCGTATTTTACAACTATCTTTTTAGTTGATAAACCAAATAAAAAAAACCGCTTCTGTTACCAGCAGAAACGGTTTGCACTTAACCAGATTAACTGATATATGTGCCCTCGACAAGCATATTATATCATATTCGGTATGTCTTAAACAATACCGAACATACGCTCTGGTTTGGCAACCGGGGTATTTTTTTACCCTGACTATCATAAGATTAAATATGATAAGGAGCTGAGAGAAAATATGCGAAAGCTACAAATAGCAGCACTCTATATCCGTGTTTCTACGGATAAACAGGAGGAGCTTTCTCCTGATGCGCAAAAAAGACTACTTCTTGAGTATGCATCAAAAAATGATATGTCTGTACCTGAAGAGTTTATATTTATCGAGGGGGGTATATCCGGAAAAAAAGCAGACAAGCGTCCTAAGTTTCAGCAAATGATAGCTTTGGCCAAATCGAAGGATCAACCGATAGATGTTATTCTCGTATGGAAGTTTTCTCGTTTTGCACGTAACCAAGAAGAAAGTATTGTCTATAAGTCTTTACTAAAGAAAAATAATGTTGATGTTGTAAGTATATCAGAGCCGCTTATTGATGGCCCGTTTGGATCGTTAATTGAGAGAATTATCGAGTGGATGGACGAATACTACTCCATTCGCTTATCTGGTGAAGTCTTTAGAGGTATGAGCGAAAATGCTCTACGTGGCGGATACCAGGCAAGTCCACCTCTCGGATATAAAGTTCTTCACTCTGGAGAACCTCCAGTTATTATTCCTGAAGAAGCTGAACTAATAAAACTCATATTTCAGAAGTATGTTTATGAAGGTTATACTTTTTATCAGATTGCCAAGTACATGAATTCTCTAGGATATAAAACAAAATCTGGTGGAGACTTTGAAAGACGATCTATAGAATATATAATTCAGAACCCTACATATGCGGGATATAGTCCCTGGAACCGTACTGAAAGTGAGACTAAAAAAGCTAAAGATAAATCTGAATGGATAATTGAAAAAGGCGAACATGTACCCATAATTTCTGAGGATCTTTTCGAACAGGCGATGCAACGATTTACAAAGGAGTACATACCAAAGAACGCACGGCCAGAATCTGAATATAAACATTGGCTATCCGGGGTAGTAAAATGTGCCCACTGTGGTCGCAGCATGATTGCTTCAAAAGTAAAACATTCTCAATATATGCATTTTTCCTGTAACGGATATGCAAAAGGTAAATGTAAATACTGTAATAGTATATCTGAAAGTAAGCTTCTTCCCTTTATTTTCGATACCTTAACTAAAGTAATTACAACTGGAGATGTGGAATACTCAGTCATACGCAAGCGTGAGGAGATCCCGGAGTATCTATTACTTGAGCAACAATTACTTAAACTCATTGAGAAAGAAAAACGAGTAAAAAATGCTTATTTGAATGGAGTAGATACTCTAGAGGAGTACAAGCAGAACAAAACACTGATTCAGAAAGAACAGGAGTCCATACAAGCTCAGATAGATGCAGATAAGGCAAGATATACAGAAGATACAAAGCCTGATATGCTCTCAAGAATACGCAGCGTAAATGATATCATACATAATAACAATATTGATAATATAACAAAAAACAAAGCTATTAAGTCAGTTATAGAAAAAATAATATTTAACAAAGAAGAAGGTCTGCTGGATGTTTACTTTTACTACTCGTAAGCATCCGCAAACCGCGGAATATAAAGGTTTTTTATTGTATATACCCTGTTGTAATATGGTCATCCAGCCAGGACAAGTTACATTCCTTCCATCACAATACTGGGTCAGGATAGGCTGAACTACATTCGGTCTGGATAAGTAATTATTAAATACCTGATCAACAGCTGCGGAGATTGTATCATATATATTCCTTCCGTTCATCCACTTATGATCAAATGCAGTAGAGGATGTTATCGTGAAATTATATCCTTTATTTCTATACCACTCTGTATATACACGGTTTAGAGTAAAAGACATAATAGCTAGTATATTTGCTGTTATGGTAGAAGCAGGCCATGTAGCATATATTTCACTGGAAGCCACATTTTTTACATAATCCCTGTATCGTACGTAGTGATTTTCTGCACTGGTATCAGTAGGAGGGCCGTCATGTACTATTACAAATTCCGGAACAACTACTCTTGGTAGAACTATTTCGCCGCTTTCACTGGTAGGCTTTATTTCAGATTCTGCTATTTTAGGTGGATAATCACCATAAAGAGTATGAGGAGGTATGACATATAACTGATTTCCCGGCTGGGCTCTTAAACTTATAGGTTGAATAGCTGTAACATCCGGCAATATTTGTGAGCCATCTACATCTACATTATCAAAACCTTCCGAAGAAACGGTAATGTTATATTCTGAGTATGGCTGTGCATCGGAAGTTGCATCGAGGCTGTAATCAAGTGAAGGTGCCGGCAAGTCAACCTGGGGTGTTCTGCCTTGACTATCCGTAGTCAATTCCTCTACGACGGAATCGGGATTACCGGTATAAGTAATTCTGACTTTGGCACCCGGAATCGGGCGAAACCCCTGCTCTGAGGTTACATCAACCTGAAGTTTTCCAAAGTTCTGAGTTCCCATCTGTGCCGGATATACTTTTATCTGATTATACTTATAGCTTTCCATTTTTCACACTTTTATACCAAAGATTAATTCAATATATGCAGGAGTAACAGGAAAAATACGATGCATTTTTATTTTTTCTTATATTTTAAATACAACAAGAGGCCCGGTACAATCTTCTTCCCACTTGCACCGCAGCCTCTTATTGTAATTATTAATATTTATACAGTAGACAAATCCCATTCTTCATATATCTTGGGCACATCACTTATTAGACGTTTTGTATAATCTGCCTTGGAATGAAGAATCACATCATCTGCAGTACCTCTTTCAACGAACTTACCGTGCTCCATAATATAAACACTATCTGATATATAATAAGCAAGGCCGATGTCGTGGGTAATGAATATAATTGTCATACCCGTTTCATCTCTAAGATGCAGCAACATATCCAAGATTGTAGCACGTGAACAGGCATCAATCATGGAAGTCGGCTCATCTGCAAGCAAAATCTTAGGTTTTAATAAAAAGATACGAGCAATCATAAGGCGCTGCATCTGCCCTCCGGAAAGCTCGAAGGGATATTTATTCGTAAGCTCAGCGAATTTCAGATTTACAAAGCTGCAGGCTTCTGTCATCATCTCAATCTTCTTTTCCATCGGATAATTTCTTCCGCCACGCATATTGATGCAATCAATAAGAACCGTATCTATTTTAGAAAAAATATTATAGGAAGAAAAGGGATCTTGAAAAATTGCCTGGATATCCTTCCAGTATTCTTTTTTCTTCTTTCGGCTGCCGATATCTCGCGGTTTTCCTTGAAAAAAGATCTCGCCTTCTGTTTCATTGTTAAGACCCAGAAGTAACTTACTAAGAGTAGTCTTACCGCTTCCGGATTCCCCAACAATTGAAATTAATTCTCCTTCATGAAATTCAAAATCTACATGGTCTACAGCAACTGTTTTCTTGTTTCCATAACCAAATACTTTGGTGACACCTTTTCCGCTTAAACATAAATTCTTTTGAACCTTATTCTCTCTCGCCTTTTCACTCATTGCCATACACCTCCCTCAGCTTCTGGACATCATAAATGCAACGGTAGCTGCGTCCTTCTCCAAAATCTTTAGAATCAATGGTGGTTGCACGGCATTCAGTTGTGGCATATTTACATCTCTCGGCAAAACGGCAACCCGAAGGAGGCCTCTTTAAGTTGGGCGGAGTTCCAGGAATAGCTGTAAGTTTTACATCGCGGCTTCCTGCTTCCGGAACAATAATAGAACCCATAAGTCCTTTGGAATAGGGATGAATAGGATCAAATACCATTTCTTTGGCCAAGCCTTTTTCAACAATCTGTCCGGCATACATTACCATAATGTCATCTGTTACATTATATAACAACGGCAACTCATGGGTTATAAATATCATGGATTTAATATATCCCTTCTCCATGAGATTCTTTAACATCTTAATAACCATCTTCTGACTGGTTACGTCAAGAGCACTGGAAGGCTCATCAGCGATTAATACCTTTGGTGAAAGAATGGTAGATATAGCAATTACAGTCCTCTGTTTCATACCACCGGATAACTCAACCGCATGTTTTTCAAGAACGGAGGAGGGAAGCCCAAGCTCTTCAAATCTAGCTTTTGCCATCTCATAAATTTCTTGCTTCGTCTTCTTCGGTTCATGAACATGTATAACGTCTTCGATAAAACGAATAATCTTCTGAGTGGGGTTTAATGCATTCATGGCAGCCTGAGGTATATAAGCAATTTCCGTTCCCAATATGTTTCTTCGTATATCATCCGGATTCATCTTAGAGATATTATTGCCTTCTACAATAATATCGCCGCTGATGTAATGAAGCGGGGGGAAGTAATATCCCATAAGACTTAATGCCAAGGTGGATTTTCCACAACCTGATTCACCTGCAATACCAAGGGATTTTCCTTCTTCAATCTTTAAGGATACCCCGTCAACAGCATAAACATCTTCCCCGAATCTTGTAATATATTTTGTCTTGAGGTCTCTAACCTCCAGAATTGTCTTTCCCATAGCGGACCTCCTAATCTCTTAAAGTGGGGTTGAACACCTGATCGAGACCAGTATTCATCAAATTCAGTGAAAATGATATCAAAGCAATAACTAATATTACAGGGAAATATGCCCACCAAGCACCATTAAGATGAGCGGAGTAAGACATTGCCCAATCCATCATTAACCCCAGAGTGGAAACATCAGCAGTTTTAGGGCCTAAACCAATCATGGAAAGTGAAGCTTCTGCCAGGATTGCTGAAGATATCTGTAATATGAATGCCATTACTACATAGGAAGCTATGTAAGGTAGAATATCCTTGGTTATAATACTAAAAAGGCTATGTCCCGAAAGCTTGCTTAGATTAACGTGATCTCTGTTACGAAGAGAGATAACCTGCGATCTTACGGACCTGGTAGTCCATACCCAGGAAGTTATACCGATTACAATAGCTACTGTAGAGGCACCTCGTTTATCCTGCCCGATACTATAGGATATTAATATTAAGAGTACAAAGGAAGGAATTACTGTAAAAAGGTTTGTGATAAACATAATAAAATCATCAATTACCCCGCCAAGATATCCGGCCAATAAGCCAAGGGTCAGACCAATTAAGGTCGCAATGGAACCGGCTATCAATCCGATTATTAATGAGGTTCTTGTTGCTGATACCAGCTTCTTCAGTACATCATCACCAAAGTTATCCGTACCTAACGGTAATACTTTTACATTTGGAACATCACTCAGATTTACATAATCGGTATCAGAAATCTTCTTAATTTCATCCAGAGACTGGGTCTCTGTATTCTGTGCAGAAACTACTAATGGCTGTTCATTTAACGCATTATCAAGACTCTTGTCAAGTCTCTTATAGAAATTACGCTGCGCCATAGTCATACCTTCGGGTTTCGCAGTGGGATCATATTTTTCCTGCCAAAGTTTTATCAGGCTGCTGGAATCCTGCATATCAATATCCTCTGCAGGCACTCCCACCGCTGTAAGCCACTGAACCATGGATACTTTATCCGTATCACTTAATTTATTGGTAAGGCGCTTTGCATTGGCATCAGGTAAATCTATGGTTTTAGATTCTGTATTAATACTATCATATACAGAGAAGTATATTCCAGGTTTTAAAAAGCTTCCTTTGCTTATCATCTGCAGGGGATCTCCCGGAGAAATGATAGGGTAAATAATAATTGTCAGAAGCATAAACGCAAAGATTACAAACCCAACAACAAATTTAGGGGAGTGGAACACCTGTTTTAACGTATTTTTCATCCTGTCTACCTCCCTTAATCAAATTGAGCCGCTTTTACACGGGGATCAATAAATCCATAAACAATATCAACAATAAAGCTTGCCAGCAATACCATGATAGTAATGATCAGAGTAGTTGCTGATAAAAGCGGATAATCAGAATTTGATACAGCCTTCAATATTGTAGAACCAAGTCCCGGATAACTAAAGATAACTTCGGAAACCAAGGCACCACCTACCATAGTACCGATAGAAAGTGCAAGTCCAGTAATCTGGGGAAGCATGGCATTACGAAATACGTATCCTACGATCTTTCTGTCCTTTATACCAAGGAAGCGGCTGTATTTCACATAATCGGCATTTAATTCATAAATTGACATAGAACGCATACCTATAGCCTGGCCGCCGATAGAAATAAGTACAATGGACCAGAAAGGTAATTGGTAATGGGCTATTACTGAGCTCACAAATTGCCAGCTAAACTGAGGAATCAGATCATATCCATATCCGCCGGAAATAGGTGCAACTTTTAATTTGATAGCAAATATAATCATTAGAATTACTGCAAGTCCAAATGCTGGAAGACTGCTGAAAAACAACGTAACAGGCATTAAAACCCTGTCAAATCCCTTGCGGATATAAGCCGCTAATGCTCCTAAAACATTTCCGATTATCCAGCCTACAATAATTGCCGGAAATTGCAAAGCTAGAGTCCAAGGAAGTGCGGAGCCTATAATATCAGATACTTTACGAGGATATTGGCTAAAGGAAAGTCCAAAATCACCTCTAACCGCATTTTTACAATATGTGAAAAACTGAACATACATAGGTTTGTTGGTACCAAACTGTTCAGCGTAATGGTTATATATTTCTTTTGCCGCAGATGCATCTGTCATACCCTGAGCCGATTTAGCCGTAATGGCTGCAACAGGATCTCCTGGCATTAGCCTTGGAAGAATGAAATTAAGCAGGATAGCAGCAACGAACGTAATGAGGAACCATATAATCTTTTTGCCGAAATATTTACGATAGCCTTTCATTGATTACCTCCATAATCTATCAGCCATGTTCCGGATCTTCCGAAACATGGCTGACCGTTTGTATTCAGGTACTACTTAACCAGATCAATTTTATAAAGACCAGCAATACTGTAACCATTTAAAAGTACTAACGGAGGTATGTTATTGCCATCGTCTTTTTCGGGATAACCGGTCCATACGGATTCATTTACAACATGGAACTGGTCAGGTCTGTACATTAAGGAGAAAGAAGGAACATCTGTCAGATAAATCTTAACAGCTTCTGTATAATATTCTTTCTGCTTATCAGGATCTGCGCCAGGGATTAACTTAATCAGCTCATCCATACGTTTGTTGCTGTAATGTCCCCAGTTACCGGCCCAGTTATTGTCATTACCGTTGAATTCGGAACTTGTTAACATTCTTAAACGTCCCCAAGGCTGTGTAGGACCTGCGGAATCCGTCCACATCATGAAGATATCGTAATCTGTCTGTTTCTTAGAAGTTACAGTTGACTGGAATACGTCAGCCTGAGGATACTGTGTAGTAATATCAATACCAATGTTCTTACCAGCTGCTGCTACGATTTCAATAGCTGCCTGCCAGTCAGTCCATCCATCGGGGCAAGCTGCAACGAAGGAAAGTTTCTTTCCGTCTAATTCACGGATTCCATCTCCGTCTTTGTCTACGATACCGGCAGCATCCAATAACTTCTTAGCGCCTTCAATATCATTTCCTGTCCACTGGAGATCTTTTACTGCATCATGGTCATATTTAGCCTGCTCACCATCAGTAGGATTCATAACAGAACGAGGAACATCCTTAAAGCTGGGTGACTGGCCTGTCATAGCATTTGCATTAATCGCATCATAGTCAACTGCCATAGCAATTGCTTTTCTGATGTTAACATTCTGAAGTAATTTGTTATCCATGTTATACCAAGCAGTAGGCATATTTACACAAATACCATAAGGTGCATCCTGAAGGTAGGTAGAGATAGGAAGGCCATCTTTCTCCCACAGATCCTGAACATTGGGAATAAACTGCTGGTCAACATCAACTTCACCTGCTTTAAGTGCTACTTCGGTAGCAGGGTTATCAGCATAAATAGTATGGCATAAGTACTTAGGTGAAGGAAGTTTTCCCCACATGGAAGCATCCTGGCCCCAGTAATTATCATCACGAACTAAAACAACTTTCTGATCGTCATTATAGAAATTGTGGTAAGGACCGGACCATACAACATCTTCGCCGGCATCCTTCTTAATAGCAGCAGGATCATTATTGCAGCGAGCTTCTACCTTCTGAATCCAAGCTTTCTGAATAACATAAGTCTGGCCCAGGTAAGCTACAACCAAAAGGGGATTAACTGCTTTGCCCTTATCATCAAGTTTAGCTTTAATTAATACGGTAGAGGGATCTACTGCTGTTACGCTTTCAATATAAGGTGCAAGGCCAACGCCCTGTCCGTTCTTAATTTTAACATCTGTGTCAAAAGTATAAGCAACGTCATCAGCTGTAACTGGTGTTCCATCGCTCCACTTTGCAGCGCTCTTGATCTTAACGGTTATTTCTGTTTTCGCATCATTCCATTTATAATCGCCATCAGCTAATAATGGAGTCATGGAATCATCAAGCATATTGTACATATAGAGTGTTTCAAACATAGGAGTACGTGAACCGCTACCGGACTGTGTAATTGCCAATGCGTTGTTCATATCATCGGAAAGAGGATTCCATCCGTTAACTGCACCCCATTGCAGACCGCCATAATATAAGGTTTCAGTTCTGGGTAATTCACCACCGGGTTTTACTTCCTCCGTAGGTGTTGCTGTTGCTTCCGGTGTTGCTGTTGCTTCTACCGTTGCAGTAGGTGTCGGTGTATCTTTTGTGCTTGTTTCATCTGATTTGGATTTACAAGCTGTCAGCATGCTTAATACCATGACCGTGGTAAGAAGTAGCGACATAAATCTCTTTACATTCTTTTTCATAATGCTTCCCTCCTGTTTTTTTTATCGCAATAACCACTTTGGTTAAAAACGAGCTTTTTATGTAAAATAACGTTTCTATTTACATATGATAATATATGTTGTAGAATAAAACCATGCTAATTTCTATTTATTTGTATATATTTTATACATGATTTAGCTTTATTTGGAATTTGAATTTATATATTATTACCTAAATAAGCAATATTGCACATATTTTTGTGTGATTTATATAAATTTTATTCCATATGCAAAACAATGTGTCTTTATATGCGCTTATTGCATTGCTTGCTTATATTTTTTGCATCAGTTGTGTACAAATCATGCATTTTTTCGCATTAAAATGGTAATATGTTAAAATGAAACGTTTTTTCTAAAGTATCACAACAGTTTCGAGAGGAGTATGTTATGGTATCAAAGCACGAAATAATCGATTACAGCAATGAAATGCCGATTAAAATCAGCATTCAGAATATGGAGGATATGTCCAGGCACTGGCACAGCAGCCTTGAAATCTATCTGATATTGAGCGGTAGTTTGACAGTTATGTTTGAGGAAGGGTCTTTCAAGCTCAAAGAAGATGATATTATTCTTATTAACAGCAATCAATTCCACGAAATTAAGAGCAGCAATACGGTTGCTGCCGTTCTTCAGATAAAACAAAGTTTTTTTGAACGGTGGGTCGATGAAAACACCTATTTCGAATGTAACTCCGTACTTTACCACTCAAGGAATAAGTATCTTAAATTAAAAAAATTAATCGCCAAGCTTGTACATGCAAGCTATAATGTGACAGAGCATAAAAGTCTGCTTATCATTCCCTTGTCCTATAATATCTTATATGAGCTGATTTATAATTTTAGAAGTTTAAAGACCAATACTACGGAAAAGAATTCAAAGAATCTGAAAAGACTGAAAGGAATTATTCAATATTTAAATGATAATTATACTGAGAATATAACTCTTGAGGCCATTGCTAAAAGAGAATATCTATCTGCCTCCTACCTGTCACACTTTTTTGAAAAAAACATGGGAATCAGTTTATTTAACTATTTATCAGGCATTCGTCTGCGTCATGCTGTCTCAGACCTGCTCCATACCGACCTTACCATTGAACAAATAGCTGTAAACAACGGCTTTTCCAACAGCCGATATTTTGTAAGTTTATTTAAAAAAGAATATGGAGTACTTCCCAAGCAATATAAAAAGGAGCAAAAGGAACCCGCGGTCTCAGACAATGGCTCCAAATCCCTTCAGCCTTCCATGCTTCTTTTAAAACAGCAGGATTTCTTAAGCAAGCTGGGAGAATATCTTGATAAAGAATCTAAAAATGATCTCCCATCGGAAAAATATCCTACAAGATTAATCGTACACAGCATTAATACTACTATAAAAAAACAGTTTCTTCATCATTCATTTAAAACCTTTACCAGCGTCGGAAGAGCAAAAGAGCTTATGTATAAGAATGTCAGAGATAATTTACAGGAGCTGCAAAAAGAAGTGGGCTTTCAATACATCAAATTCCACGGCATCCTAGATGATAGTATGATGTTATATAACGAAGATAGAAACGGTAATCCCTATTTGGTTTTTACTTATGTCGATGAAGTACTGGATTTTCTTTTGTCTCTCGGCTTAAAACCACTGATTCAATTTTCCTTTATGCCAAAACAACTTGCAGATGACACAGACAGGACACTTTTCTATAATCCTGTCATATTAAGTAAGCCTAAGGATTATAAGAAATGGGTCTACCTTATTACTGAATTCACCAAGCATCTGCTAAAGCGCTACGGCTCCAGTGAGGTCAGATCCTGGATGTTTTCCTTTTGGAACGTCCCTTTCTTATCCTATATCTTTTCTTTTGAAAACAACGAAATTGCCTATGATCTTTACCGAATAACCAGAAATTGTGTCAAAGAGTGCGACCCTTTGCTTTCCTTTGGTAATCCTTCTTACGGCTCCTTAGACTTTAGCAATTCTGAATTCTATGATTTTTTAGAATACTGTAAACAGCACGATTGTTATCCTGACTTTTATAATATCCACTGTTATCCGGTTAAAACCTCCTCCATCGGAACCTTTGTCATACTTGGTAAGAGTCATACGGAAAACAGCGATAAGGATGCGATAATCCTCTCTGATGACCCGGATTATATGGCTCATAGTATAGAAGGCTTTAAGAATAGTATTGCAGCCTATCCAAAGCTTCCTATATATATAACAGAATGGGCTTCCACCTCCTCCCACTCTGATTGGTTGAATGATACCTGTTACCGTTCGGCTTATATCGTAAAAAACATACTGGAGAACTATGACGAAGTTGAAAGCTTCGGCAACTGGTGTCTTACGGATATCCTGGAGGAAATGCCCATGGACAATGATGAGTTTCATGGAGAACTGGGATTATATACCTGCCACGGAATCAAGAAACCTGCTTACCATGCGTTTACTTTCTTAAATAAATTGATGGACATTCTGGTAGACAGAGGGGAAGGGTATTTTATAACTACAAATGGCAAGGGTGATTACTCCATCCTTCTTTATAATTACCACCATGTTTCTCCTCTTTATGCTCAGGGCGTACTGTTTAATGTTACTTTTACAGAACGTTATAATGCTTTTGTAAATCCTTCTTCCCTGGACATCCATTTGACTTTGACCCATGTAGAAAATGCAGAATATACCGTTACCCACCATGTGGTTAACAGAGAAAGCGGAAGTGCTTTTGACGAGTGGGTACGTATGGGAGCAGTACCGCTTACTACGGAAGAAGAATATATAACGTTAAAAGGCCGATCCATGCCTAGAATAATGAAAGAACAGGTAACGGTTACGAATAATACCATGGCACAGTTTGCACTGCTTCTACCACATGAAATACGTCTGATTCATATTAAAAAAGTGGAATACAGCCCTTCTGTTTACCGTTGACATTTAATAATAGGTATTATAGAATACTTACGTGAATTTAACTTATATATTGGAATCAAAAGTCAGTCTATCTAGGTGGGACGGCAATTTAAAACTCATGTAATTTATAAGAAATAACAGAAAATAAGAGGCATCTATGATTAATTCAGATAATTATTATAAAGCACTGCTAGACAATGTATCCTCCACTGTTTCAGAAGGAATCTTAAAGCTTGGATTCACAAAAGGCGAGAGCTTTGGAATCTACTACGAACAGGATTTAATTCATTATTTATTAGGAAAAGCTTATGAAAGCCCGGAAGAAACAGAAAGGGAATTAAATGATTTCATAACCTATGGAAGGGAAAACCATATTCCCCTTTCTATAACCCACGAAGGCCGCCGGTTCCGTTTTCTTGTGTCTCCGGAAGGTGTGTCTTATATCAATGACTGCTGTTCTTCTTCTGTCTTTTTAAAAGAATTGATATCCCTTGTAAGTACACATGCTTTTAATCTGGAGAAAGTACTTAATGTTTTCACCGATTCCGGCAAAGAATACACGGTAAGGGAAGTCGAGAATCCCGAATTTGAATATGTCATTTCCTTTGAAGACAAAGTCTTTGATCCCTATTTTTACTGCTTTCATTTTGAACATGGACACGGTCATTACCACCGACTGTTAGAATACAGCTATAAGAAGCTGTTTGAAGAGGCTTAAGAAAGATTTTCTTCCCACAGGCTACTGTACTTTAGCTTGCCGGCAATTCTCTCTGACTTCATCAGATGAACACTATTTACCGGCAAGCTTAGCTTAGGAAGATAAGAAGAAAGTACTTCCGGTGTAACTTCCTTTTGTAATACCACACCTCTTCCTATCGTAAGATGAGCTTTGAACTTTTGCTCTTCTATGAAGAAACCTTCTGCTCTTAAGCTTTTTGTAATTTCTTCATTAAGCTTTATTAATTCCGGTGATTCCGTAAGCCCTACCCAAAGGATATCTCCTCCCTTGTTTTGAAAGCGTCCAAGCTTTTTGGTCTCTATCGTAAATGGAGGTACCAAACTATTTTTTACTCCTATCTGTAAGGCCTCTTCCGCTTCTTTTATCTTTCTGGTTTCCCCAATAAACGCAAGGGTCAGGTGAAGATTATCCTTTTGTGTAAAATTTCCTTTTACCGAGTTTTCCTTCACTTTCATTGCAAATTGATATAAGGTCTCTTTATCCCTCTGTGAGAAATCGATTGCTACAAAAATCCTATAGAGTTTTTCCATCCTCTTCACCATCCCTTCGATAACAGATTATATTTCATCCACGGTAATAACATCCTCCAGTCCGCTAAGCAATAGAAGGACTTTCTCATGGTCGTGCTTTTCCTGTTGTTTTATAGTGATAAACAATCCAACGGAATCTTCTACATTTCTGGTCTTACTGATTTCCACATCAGAAATATTCATATTATTAAGTCGAATCGTCTCAAACACTTTACTTATTGCATTCACCGTTGTAACCTGCACATATACCTCTACCAGCTTTGTTCTGGACATAGAATATACGTCAAAGCGGTGTAATATGGTATTACAGATATAAATGAATACACAGGCAATGATAGCTCCTTCGTAAAAACCAATTCCAAGAGCAAGACCCATACAGGCGGAAGCCCATAAACCGGCTGCTGTTGTAAGTCCCTTTACCTGCTGCTTAAGAGTTATTAATATGGTACCTGCACCCAAAAAACCGATACCACTGATGACTTGTGCCCCGAGTCTGCTGGGGTCTGTACTGTAATGCCTGACTTCCATCATATACTGACTGGTTATCATAACGAGGGCGGAGCCGATGCATACAAGGATATGTGTTCGAAAGCCTGCAGGTCTCCTCTTTCTTCCTCTCTCATAACCAATGACACCGCCAAAAAGTATGGCTAGTGTCAGCCTTGTTATGATAGAAAGCGTGTTAATGTCCTGCAGCGATACTGCTAATTCATTCATAGGAACCTCCCTTATGTTTTAATATTCCTTGGATAAATGAAGGTGCTTTACCGCCATAAACCCTATTATAGAATCTATTCAAAGTTCCTATAATAAAAACAGGATTGTTGAAAATAAGCCAAGCTTCAAGCTTTTTTACAACAACCCTTATGCTGTTCTAATCTCTTAAACTTCAACTGTCCAATGCAGGGTATCCTCTAATTTACCTAATTGAATTCCGGTAATGGTATCATAAATCTTCTGGCTGTATTCACCGATTCCGCCATCCTTTACCTGCATAATATTATTCTCCCACCTTAACTGTCCTACGGGAGATATAACAGCAGCTGTACCGCTTCCGAATACCTCTTCTAAGGTTCCGTCATCAAAAGCTTTCTTAATCTCTGCAATATCAATTCTTCTCTCTTCAACTGGAAGGCCCCATTTCTTGCAGAGACTGATAACAGAATCCCTTGTAACACCAGGGAGGATACTTCCGTTTAAGGCAGGCGTTACAATTCTACCGTCGATCTTAAAGAAAATATTCATAGCACCTACTTCTTCAATATATTTTCTATGAACACCATCCAGCCATAATACCTGGGAATATCCCTCTTCATGAGCCTTTACCTGGGATTTTAAAGAAGCAACATAATTGGCACCGGTCTTTGCTTCCCCAATTCCCCCCTTCACAGCTCTGACAAACTCATCTTCAATCCAGATCTTAACCGGGTTCAGTCCCTCCGGGTAATAAGCTCCAACAGGACTTAGAATAATAAGAAATTTGTACGTATCAGAGGGTCTTACGCCTAAGAAAGGGTCTGTTGCAATAATAAAAGGTCTGATATAGAGAGAAGTACCTGGCTTGGTAGGAATCCATGCCTCATCCGTTTTCACAACTTCCTTTATAGCCTGCAGAAAGTCTTCCTCAGGTATTTCCGGTATACAGATTCTTCGATTGGTATTATTGGCTCTTTCAATATTTTTCTCCGGACGGAACAATAATACTCTTCCATCCTCTGCTTTATAAGCTTTTAATCCTTCAAACATTTCCTGCCCATAATGGAATACCATGGCAGAAGGCTCCAGACTAATAGGTTGATAGGGTATAATTCGCGCATCATGCCATCCTTTACGCGTCTCGTAATCCATCACGAACATGTGATCCGTAAAAATGGTTCCGAACTTTAGAGGATTATCCTGGGTTGGCAGTTCCTTGGGGGTTAATGTTTTTTCATATCTGATATTTAACATGATGCATACCTCTTTCCTTTTCCTATTTTTGATTCCTATGTAAAAGTAATTACAGCAACTGAATCATTTTTTTGTATAGCAACTATATTAGCCTTTCGGAAGAGGTTTTTCAAGTGTTTTTGAGAGAATTTTTAACTTTCCTTCCAGGTTATCTCAGGAACCTGCAATGGTGCTTCCTGGCGAAAGAAGAACACCCCAACACCACCGATTCCAAGATGGCTTCCTAGTACACCACCTATTTTATTAATTATAAATCGTGAAAATCCAAGTCTTTCTCTTATTAAAGAGACTAATTCATCCGCTGCTGCTTTATCATCAGCATGGCTGATTCCGATAATCTGGTCCTTATTCTTACCGGCTCTCTCTTCCAGTAAATCAACCACCATTGCAAAGGCTTTTTTTCTTCCTCTGGTTTTTCGTATTACTTCCATCCGCCCATCATTTACATCCAATATGGGATTTATACCAAGGATATTTCCTATCATTCCTTGAGTCTTACCAATACGGCCGCCTTTTATTAGCCAATTCAAATCGGAAATTGTAAAGATATGTTCAATACAGCTAGTCAGGAGCTTCATATACTCTAAGACTTTATTAAATTCATCATTACATTTTTTCATAAATTCAATGGTTTGTATTACAATTAGACCGGTTGCAGTGGAGCCGCCCATAGAATCCACAACCGCCATATTAAGAGCGGGGTGCTCTTCTTTTATTTCATCTAGAATAGTTGCCGCTAGCTGAAAGGTACCGGACATAGCGGAAGAAAAAGCTAGATAGATGAATTCCTGTCCCTTTACTGCGTAGTTCTTAAAGATATTAAATATTGTTTCCGGGGCAGGCTGAGAGGTCATTGGCATAATACCTCTCTTCATAGCAGTGTAAACTTCCTCTAAACGAATTGTCTCACCATCCAAATATTCCTTCTCTTCTAACAAAATCTTAAGGGGCAATACCAGGATATCGTTTTCTTCTAAATATTCCTCCGGCAGATCGCAGGTACTGTCTACAATCAATTTTAACATAACAATCTGGCTTCTTTCTATATTTGATATCATATCATGTAGTTATTATTACTACTTTATGCAAATTATACCACTTTCACTGCAGATTGCAACTCTTCCGGCTCCCAAATTACACCCCCAAATCAACCTATTGCCTTACTTTCATATATTTATAGAAAGCATATTCAATGTCATAATACGTACGCTCTTCTGATTCCGCAACAATCTTCCAGTCCTTCCTCTCATCCAGATTCGGAAAATACGTATCTGCATGGTAGGCATAATCAATCTTTGTAACATGAGCGGTATCGCAGTAATCAATCATCTGGTTGTAAATACTCTCACCACCTATTACATAAACATCTTCTGATTTATATTCCTTTACTGCTTCCAAAGCTTCTTCTATGCTGTGAACTACAATAGCATCATTTATCTGAATATCTTTTGTGGTTATTACGACATTCAGCCGGTTCTTTAAAGGCTTACCTCCCTGAAAGGTCTCCATAGTCTTACGTCCCATAATGACTGCTTTACCGGTAGTCTCATCCCTAAAAAAACGCATATCCTCAGGGATACTGATTAGCATATTATTCTGGTAACCTATCGCCCAGTTTTTATCTACTGCAACAATTAAATTCATTGTAACCTCCATATTACGGCACACCTTCTATTCAGGTGCCGTATAAATTTATCATTCTATATTGCCACAGGTATATCCATTATCTGCGGTCCGGTTATATAATCTTTCAATTCAAAGTCGCTTGGTGTAAACTCATAAAAATTCCTGATATCTGTGTTGATTATAAATTTTGGTGCCTCATGCACGGGTCTGTTTATTAATTCTTCCACCAGCGGGATATGCCTGTCATAGATATGGGCATCCGCAATTACGTGAATCAGCTCACCCGGAAGCATATCTGATACCTGCGCCAGCATATGTATAAGTACTGCATACTGGCAGACATTCCAATTGTTTGCTACCAGAACATCCTGTGATCGTTGGTTAAGAATTGCATTCAGTTTAAGCTTACCGTTAATCTGATCTTTCGTAACATTAAGCGTAACACTGTAAGCGCAGGGATAGAGATTCATCTCATAAAGGTCCTGGTGAACATATAGATTCGTTATCATTCTCCTGCTGAAAGGATTTGTTTTCAGATCATATAGCAGCCTGTCTACCTGATCCATCATGCCTTCCTTATATTGATGCTTCACGCCCAGCTGGTACCCGTAGGCTTTTCCGATAGACCCCTTATCATCCGCCCAACTATCCCAGATATGACTGTTCAGCTCCTTTATATTACTGGACTTTTTCTGCCAGATCCATAAAAGTTCATCGATGCAGCTTTTGATTGCTGTCCTTCTAAGTGTGATGGCCGGAAATTCCTCCGATAAATCATAGCGGTTAACTATACCGAATTTCTTAATGGTATAAGCTTCTTCTCCGTCTTCCCATCTGGCACGGACTGCTTCACCTTTGGTACTGATTCCATCTTGTAATATTTCTTTACATGTATTGATAAAAATATAATCTGCCTGACTCATACTTACCTCAATTCCACCGCCCTCTGCGGCACAATATTCTCGAAATGAAGGGGAAACGTTAAGGATAACAAAAAATAAAAAATCCGGTATCAATAATTATTAACCCTTTTCTAATAATTATCAATACCGGGTTTACTGCTATTTATTATTTACTGCAACATCATCTGTAAATCTTTTGATATTAGAGGCATTAACATATTTTCTAACTTTACCTTCATCCAGTATTACCAAGGTAGGTGCCTGCATAATTCCATATCTATTTGCAAGGTCGGCATTTTCCTCTGCATCTACTATCTTTACAGGATAATCCTTTAAATATTCTTTCGCAATCTTACAGTTAGGGCAGGTCTTGGTGGTAAAAAGCAGCGCTTTCTTTTCTTGAGAGACTGCTACTTCCTCTTCTGTTATTTTACTGCTGTTAATTACTGCGCGAATACCTGTTATCTTTCCTGCCTTGCTCATTTCATAAACTTTACGATTCTTGTATTCCTGAGATTTTCCTTCATTCCAGTTCTGAACAGGCCTATAATAACCTGTGATACGGGAGTAAACTTCTGCATTCTGGCCGCAGTGAGGACAGGTGTACTGCTCTCCGCTCAAATAACCATGATCCTTACAGATAGAATAAGTAGGAGAGAGGGTATAATAGGGAAGCTTATAATTCTCCGCGATGGTCTTTACCAGCTTCGCCGCTGCCTGCCAATCAGGGAGCTTCTCACCTAGAAATGCATGGAATACAGTTCCGGATGTATAAAGTGTCTGAAGCTCATCTTGAATATCCAAAGCTTCAAAGACATCTTCTGTAAATCCTACAGGAAGATGGGAGCTGTTGGTGTAGTAAGGTGTATCTCCTGCTTTACCTGCAGTCTTGATATCTGAATAATGTTTTTTGTCATGCTTTGCCAGACGATAGCTGGTAGATTCTGCAGGGGTTGCCTCCAGATTAAAGAGATTGCCGTACTCCTCCTGATAATCGGACAGGCGTTCTCTCATATGGTTTAGTACCTTTATACTAAATTCCTGGGTTTCTCTGCTGACCATATCTTTTCCCAGCCATTTTGCATTCAATCCGACCTCATTCATTCCCAACAGACCAATCGTAGAAAAATGATTGTCAAAGGTTCCAAGATATCTCTTTGTATAAGGATACAGACCTTCATTTAACAACTTCGTGATTACCTGGCGTTTTACATGTAGGGAGCGAGCGGATATATCCATCATCCTGTCAAGGCGTGCAAAGAAATCTTCCTCGGAATCAGCCAGATAAGCAATACGAGGCATATTAATGGTTACAACCCCGATGGAACCGGTACTTTCACCGGAGCCAAAAAAACCACCGGTTTTCTTTCTAAGCTCTCTAAGATCAAGACGTAATCTGCAGCACATGGAACGTACATCGCTGGGTTCCATATCACTGTTTATATAGTTAGAGAAATAAGGAGTTCCGTATTTCGCTGTCATCTCAAATAACAGGCGGTTATTCTCCGTGTCGGACCAATCAAAATCCCTGGTAATGGAATAAGTAGGAATCGGATACTGGAAGCCTCTTCCGTTGGCATCACCTTCAATCATAATCTCAATGAAAGCTTTGTTCACCATATCCATCTCTTCTTTACAGTCTTTATAGCAGAAGTCCGTCTCTTTTCCGCCAACAATACAGGGAAGCTCTGCTAAATCCGCCGGTACGGTCCAATCCAGAGTAATATTGGAGAAAGGAGCCTGGGTACCCCAACGGCTGGGAGTATTAACGCCATAAATAAAGGACTGTATGCATTGCTTTACTTCTTTATAAGAAAGATTGTCTATTTTAACAAAAGGTGCAAGATAGGTATCAAAGGAGGAAAAGGCTTGCGCACCAGCCCATTCATTCTGCATAATTCCCAAAAAATTCACCATCTGGTTACAGAGGGTGGAGAGATGGCTAGCAGGAGAGGAAGTAATCTTCCCGGGAATTCCCCCTAGACCTTCTTTAATAAGCTGTTTTAAGGACCATCCGGCACAATAGCCTGTCAGCATGGATAAATCATGCAGATGAATATCAGCATTTCTATGAGCTGCCGCAATCTCTTCATCATAGATTTCAGACAGCCAGTAATTTGCAGTAACTGAGCCGGAATTGTGAAGTATCAGTCCTCCCACAGAATAAGTAACAGTGGAATTCTCTTTTACTCTCCAATCTTCTTCTTTTACATAACTATTAACTATCTCCTTATAATCCAAGATTGTGGATTTCATATTACGAATCTTTTCACGGTTTTTACGGTATAGAATATAAGCCTTTGCCACATCGGTATAGCCTGTCTGCTCCAGCACATGCTCCACACTGTCCTGAACATCTTCAACCGATATCTTCTCATCTTGTACCTTCTGCTGGAAATCCGCCGTCACTCTTAACGTCAGTAAATTAATAATATCCCCCGTATAAAACTTATCAGTTGCCTTAAATGCTTTTTCAATTGCAGCAGAAATCTTGGAAAGATTAAAGTCGGCTATCTCGCCATCTCGTTTTACTACCTGAATCATAATTAGCTCCCATCTGCGTACTTTAACACGCTTACAATTCAAGGAATGTGAAAAATAAATCTTCCTTAGAAAGTTTTATCTTTCTCCCCTCTTTCTTAAACCATACAATTTCATTTCAAAACAGCTTCCTATATAGACTACAACGTGATACTATTAAACAGCTTTTAGCCCCTTTGCCTCTGCTGTCAATACAGTATCACGTAGTCCGATTCTTAAAAGCTAATTTTCAATTGTTATGTACCACTGATCATCCGTTCCCCTGGTGTCAAATCTCTGCCCATAGGGTTCTGGCCGTTTTAACTAGGCTCACTGACCGTTAGTTAAATGATAGCAAATTAATCTTTTCTAGTCAATAAAAAAATACTATATATATTATTTAATTATAATACCTAAACTATATATAGTATTTTCGTATAGTGCCTTTTACCTATATCTTTCGACGATATCAGACACTTTTTTTATGCGTTATTCAATTATTTCATATCTCCTGCAATTGCTTTTGTTACTCAAATTACTTATAATATTTTAGCAGTTTAAACAATTAAATCATTAATTTTCCATGTACCTCCTTCGGTACATAAGCTTTTATATAGATGCCATCCTCTCTGTAGTCTTCACATAGAAGCTGTCCATATTTACGAATCATCTGGATTTTCCCGGCATCCTGATAGGAAAATACTTTTTCGATTAACACCTTACGCTCTCTAAGAAGTTCTTCTGTAATATTTAGAAGTTCTTCTAATCCCATATCGGCTTTTGCAGAAATCTTCAGTGTCCTTTCTGCTTTAAAATCTTTAATAATGTTATCTGAAATAATTAGATCCTGCTTATTAAACAATGTAATAATCGGTTTTTCCTTAATACCGAGACTCTTTAAAGTTTCATATACAACATGCATATGCTTATAAGCGGAAGGATTGGAACTGTCCACCACATGTAGTATAATATCTGCATATTTAGCCTCTTCCAGCGTACTGCGGAAAGCATCTATCAGATGATGGGGAAGTTTTCTTATAAAGCCTACCGTGTCCGTTAATAGGATCTGCTCACCCCCGGGTAATACTACATTTCTTGTTGTAGGGTCTAATGTAGCAAAAAGTTTATCTTCTTCTAATACCCCTGCACCGGTCAAATGATTTAACAGTGTGGATTTTCCGGCATTGGTATAACCCACGATAGCAACTACCGGAATAGCATTTTTATTTCGTAATTCCCTGGTTGTCTCTCTGACTTGTTTTACCTCGGCAAGCTCTCTGTTTAACTGTGAAATCCTGTCTCTGATTAATCGTCTGTCTACCTCCAGTTTTTTTTCACCTGGACCTCTGGTTCCAATACCGCCTCCCAAACGGGATAGAGAATTTCTCATACCTATAAGTCGTGTGGAGCGGTACTTTAACTGTGCCAGCTCAACCTGAATCTTACCTTCTTTTGTTACTGCATGCTGAGCAAAGATATCGAGTATCAGCATTGTCCGATCCATAACTTTCATCTTAAGGGCATCCTCCAGATTCTTAAGCTGTGCCGGTGACAATTCATCATCACATACCACACCGGTAGCTCCAAGGCTCTCTGCCAGTTCCCTCACTTCGTCTATCTTACCTTTACCTATATAAGTACCGGGATGGACACTTTCTCTGTTTTGAATTACCATCTCAAGAGTAGCTGCTCCCGCAGTAGCTGCAAGCTCCTTTAGTTCTTCTAAGGAGTCTTTGGTGTCGTCTCCAGGACCGGTTTCTACTCCGACTAATATCAGTCGCTCTTCCTGTTCTTTTATTTCATATAATTCACCCATGCCTTTAATGATATCTCCTTTATTGATCTGTTTTGGGAATAGTTACCCTATCGGCAAGCCGGCTGTTTAAGAATATTTCTTCTTTCTTCGCTTCTTCGTCCTCCGGGTATTCTTTTCGGTATTCTTTGATTAATTTATATGCTTCTTCAAATCTGTCAAGATGTTCATAAACGATAACCTGACTGCGTTTTAACATCTGATTCACATCTACATCATTAACCTTTATTCCGTCCTCTATTAATCCCAAGGCTTCTTCGTATTTTTTAAGCTTAATCAAACATTGTGCAGCCCGGTTATAAGCATTCGCATTGTCTCTTCCTTCTTCGTCTTCTATATACTTACTGTAATTTCCCGCAGCATTTTTATAGTCCTTATTTTGCTCATAGATTAAACCAAGATAATAATAGCTCTCTGCAAAACCGTTGCCAAAGGCTTCTCCGAACATCTGCTTTGCCGTATCATAATCTCCTTTATAATACTTGACCTTTGCCATATTGAATTTATCTTTTTCAGTAGTTCCATTAATAGCTTCGGCCTTGGCTAGTACCTCCTTTGCTCCTGCCTTATCATTTTTTGCAAGCAGCAGAAAGTACTTACCAAAGTATAGATCATAATTACGAGGCTCCAGCTTTATGGCTTTATCATAATCTGATAAACTCTTCTTATCTTCTCCAATCTTGCTGTAGATATCCCCTCTGGTCTTATAAGCCTCCGCATTATTTTTATCCTCCTGGATTAATTCTGTATAGGTGGCAGCAGCTTCTTTGTATAAGCCTGATCTTGCCTGTGCCATACCTTTATAGGATAAAATATCCGAATTGATCTCATCTGATTCTTTTATTGCAAGAGCTTTATCAAATTTATCAATTGCTGTTTTATAGTCATGGGCTTTATAATATGCAATTCCTTCGCCTCTATAAGCCTGTTTATTATTTTTTCTTACAATTGCATTGTCTTTATCCAGTATACTGCGTTCAAAATAAACAACCGCATCCTCATATTTTTTTTGTTGTATCAAATTCATGGCATACCCGATATAGTATTCCGCTCTATCCTTCTTTCCCTCAACAGCCTTCTTAAGACTTTCACCTGCCTTTTCATAATTGCCGCTGTGAAAATAGGCCATTCCTTCCTTATAATAATCTCCCGCAGACTTTGTACTGCAGCCGGTAATAAATAACGCTGCGGTAAGAATCAGTATCCCATATTTTATTCTTTTGAAATTCGTAGAAAAGGTACAGCTCCTTTTCTGATTCTTTATTTGATATCTCATTCGATGCATCGAATTTCCTCTTTTCTGAATGATCTAGCTAGTGTACTTTCATATGGATATTTTGTCCATTGCATCTGCATACTAGTACGACATTTCATAATCTATACAAATTATCTAAAAAGTACCACCATTTGTCAAGTAAATAAGACGGAAACACCACGAAAAAGAGTCCGGCAGGTTTCATGAAAACCTGCCGGACCTTTTGTTATCCTTATATAATATTACTTAATTTTAATCAAAATATACAGTCTTTCCTGTTCTGCCGGCTTCATAAATAGCTTCCAGCACCTGTGTTACAACTAAAGCCTGCTCCGGTTTTACAACCAGCTCTTCACCCTTTGTAATGGCATTATAGAAGGTTCTCTGTTCAACATCAGAATCTTTCTCGGATTTGCCGTCATAAAAAGCAACTCCGCCGGAACCCAAATCAGGTTTCTCTACACACTGCTTGTTGTACTGTACTCTATTAATTCTTAAACCATCTTTCATGTCTGCACCGGCTTTGGTTCCGCAAAGGCTTACTTTTGCTTCATCCACATCCAAAGTATTTAATGCCCAGGAAGCTTCCAAATGGATAGTAGCACCATTCTTCATCTTAATGAAGCCAAAAGCGGAATCTTCAACAGTGAAGATAGAGGAATCCCAGTCTCCCCAAGCATTGCCCTGTTCCTTCTGGTCAGCCAGCTTGCGGTATACGGAACCACTTACAGACTCCACTTCATAGTTATTCATCATCCACAGGGTCAAATCAAGTGCATGTGTTCCGATATCAATTAAAGGTCCTCCGCCCTGCTCTTCTTCGTTTAAGAATACGCCCCAGGTAGGAACTGCTCTTCTTCTAACCGCATGTGCTCTTGCATAATAGATTTCACCTAAATCATCATTTTCACAAGCTCTCTTTAAGTAAGCGGAATCAGAACGGTATCTGTTCTGGTATCCGATGGTAAGAATCTTGCCGGTTCTTTTTGCAGTCTCTACCATTTTCTTTGCATCAGCATAAGTCTTTGCCATAGGTTTTTCACACATTACATGCTTATCAGCTTCCAGCGCATCAATGGATATAAAAGCATGAGACTTATTAGGGGTTAATACATAAACCGCTGTAATATCCTTTTCAGCAAGAAGCTCCTTATAATCTGTAAATACTTTAGAGTTTTCTGTGCCGTATTCCTTTTTCGCTTTTTCTGCTTTTTCTTCCACTAAATCGCAGAAAGCAACAATTTCAAAATTACCATTTCTTTTAATTGCCGGCAGATGTTTTCCGTTAGCAATACCGCCGCAGCCAATAATTCCAATCTTTACTTTTTCCATTGTTAATTTCCAATCCCTTTCAAGTATATGTGAATGAAGCTTAAATTTTATTTATTCGAAGTCGATTACTTGTTTCTTTTCAGCTGATTCAAAAACAGTTTCCATCAGTCTCATAACTCTGGCCACCTCGGGAAGTTTTACTATAATCTCTTCTTCTCCTCTGATTGCCTTCATTACATTGCGGTAGAAATCTCTGATATCACTCTTTACAATCGGAAGCTCTGTCTTTGCTATGGTATCGTCTCTTCTGGGTGCCATTGTTTTTGTAAGACCTGCTGCTGTTATTACCGGAACGACATCTTTCTCGTTCTGACCCTTTGCACTGACAATTTCACCTTTCAGATTCCAATCCTCAATAATCGCTGTACCATTGGCGCCAAGCATATACCATCTTGGAAGATTTACAAAATTACTGGTTCCAACTTCTACAATAACTTCAGTTCCATTCTCAAAGAGCAAGCTTGTGGTAAAACCGTCGTCAACCAGCTGGTTGGTGATATGTGTTACGGTTGAATAAACTTTCTTTAACTTGATTCCTTCCATCATAAGAAGTATCTGATCCAGTAAATGAACACCCCAGTCAAGAACCATGCCGCCGCCGTGTTCTTTCTCCTGTCTCCAGTCTCCCGGTATTCCTCTGGAACCATGAACTCTGGATTCAATTCTAAAAACATCTCCCAACAGATTCTCTTTATAGATCTTTTTCATAGTTAGGAAATCTTCATCCCAGCGTCTGTTCTGATGAACGGTAAATAACTTGCCGGTCTCCTTTGATGCATCTATCATTTCCTGTAAATCTGCTGAGCTTAACGTTACAGGCTTCTCACTTACCACATGCTTACCAGCCTTCATAGCTGCAATGGCAAGAGGTTTGTGAAGGTCATTGGGTGTTGCAATAAGACAAAAGTCAACTGACTCATCCGCTAAAAGTTCCTCAAAGCTGTTATAAACATGAACCTTCTTTTCTCTTGCATACTCTTGTCTTTCTTCTTTGATATCATAAATTCCAGCCAAAGTAAGACCGTCAATGGATTCGATAAGCTGTCTGTGCCAGTCTCCCATTCCGCCAAGTCCTACGATGGCAATCTTCATTTCCTGCTGTGACATACTATACTGTTCCTCCATGCTACCGGCACCTGCATAATTGGGTGTCAGCACAAATTTATGCAGAAAAAGCTTTCCTCTTTCCTGCCATTTTCTTTCTGTAAAACATAATAGTTTAAGCCCAGAACATCTCTCCGCGCTCTTCGTAAATCAAAACATTCTGAAGGAACTTGATTGCTTTATTTAAGCCTTCTGTTCCTGTCATAAGACTGTCTTCATGTTCAATGCTGATTGCATAATCATAGCCTGCCAGTCTTAATTCTGAAATCATTGCCTTCCAGTATTCTTCTCCATGACCATAACCTACGGAACGGAATATCCAGGAGCGGTTGATTTCATCGCCGTAATGGGTAGTATCAAGAACACCATTTACGCTGCAGTTAGGTCCGTCAATTTTTGTATCCTTCGCATGGAAATGGAAGATTGCTCCCTGCTTACCAAGTTCTCTGATGCTGGCACAAGGATCCATACCCTGCCAGATTAAATGGCTGGGATCAAAGTTTGCACCGATTTCAGGGCCGGCTGCTTCTCTTAAGCGAAGAAGTGTCTTTGTGTTATAAACACAGAATCCAGGATGAAGTTCTAAAGCAATTTTAATTCCGTGTTCTCTTGCAAAAGCAGCTTTTTCCTTCCAGTAAGGAATTAATACTTCCTCCCACTGATATTCCAAAGCATGCAGGTAATCTTCCGGCCAAGAGCAGGTTACCCAGTTAGGTGTCTTATCGGAAGGACTTCCGCCAGGACAGCCTGAGAATGTATTAACTACAGGAACACCTAATTTCTCTGCTAGAAGGATAGCATTGGTAAGATCCTTATCAAAATCTGCTGCAATTTCCTTCACGGGATGTACCATATTACCGTGGGCACTAAGAGCACTGATCTGTAACTCATATTTTGCTATCGTATCTTTGAATTCCTGTAACTTTGTTTCGTCATTCAAAAGAATCTCCGGGTCGCAATGTGCTTTGCCAGGATGACCGCCGCATCCGATTTCAATCATCTGAACACCTTTACTATGCAGGAATTCACAGGCCTTTTCTAAGGGTAATGCTCCTAATACCACTGAAAATACTCCTAATTTCATATGTTTCCTCCTTTTTTACTACATTCCATGTATTATTTTTAAAGCAATTTTGTCCCTACTACTTGTATCTTATACCATCATACAATTTATCCTTTAAAAATGATATAGATGTATTGCTGAAAAGTCATATTATTTTGCTATTTCATGTTCTGGAAGGTGGAAAACCATAGTATTTCCGAAATAACCTTCCGAAATTATTATAATCCGAAAATCCTACCATAACCGCTATCTCTGAAATACTATTATCTTTTCCTTTTATCAGTTCATATGCTTTCTTTAACCTGACTTCATTAATATAGTTAATAGGGCTCTTCCCCATGCTTTCTTTAAACAGATGGCAGAACCGGTACTCACTGAGATGGATTAAGTCTGCCAGTTCTTTATTGGTCAAAGGCTCGCTGTAGTTTTCCTGAATATACTGCACCACCGTGTTCAATCGTCCGAGATTGTGAAGACGCAGGGTATTTTCCCTGGGCGAAAGGCTTTCTGTTACATAATTGCGGAACAGATAGGTAATAAGGTCGTATAACTTTCCTTTAATTGCAAGACGGTACCCATGGCTTCTTTCCACATCTTCCTTATAGATAGACAGCATGATATCTTTAATAATTTCATCTTCCTCAATCAAATTCTGAAAGATTACATTATAATCTGCAATTTCTTTGGAAAAGGAACTCATTTCAAATATGATAACCAGAGCCTCAAAATTATCACCTTCGCTGACACCTTCATGAAGCACATTGCTGTTAAAGATCACAAGATTCCCTTCCGTGACCGGTATCGTTTTCCTGTCACAAATAAAGGAACCTTTCCCATTTAAGATATAATGCAATTCCAGATGCTCATGCCAGTGAATTCGAAAATAAAGCCCAGGTTTTCGTATATGGTTCTTGAACATCTGCACCGGGAATTCTTCATCTTTTATAATCTTCTTTTCGTATAAACTTAAGTCACGCATTTCTACCTCATTCCTGCTAGATACCCTGTACAGAGTCCTTAATACAACCAAGAAAAACACTTTATTTCTTTATTATAATAATAGAAAAAAGCCTTGTAAAGCCCATCCTAAAAAACGGCTGTGTATAACGCAGCATAACCTGAATTCCGGTCTGCTACCTATACACAGCCTATAGAAGTTATTTCTCAAGCGCTGTTCTTAACAATTCCTAAATCACTTTAAAAGATATTGTGATTGGTGAATATCTCACTGATTTTTGCAATCTGCTCAGTATCAAGCTTAAGTGTAGGAGAATTCAGGTCAGAGGTATCCCTGTTCTCAACAATCAGTACAGTTGCTTCTTTATCAAGGGTATGAGTATGCCAAACTCCTCTCTTTACATTGTAAAGCTTCATGGGTTCCATCGCTATTCCGTCCATATGATTGATAACATCTCCGCTGCCTCCTGTAAAGAGCGTACAGTTTCCCCCAAGGAGTACAAATACTTCATCGGACTCATTGTGCTTTTGCATGGTTTTTAGATTCTGAACCTCCAACTCCTCGCAATACCGAAGAATGGCAACTCTCCAGCTCATGTAATCAATAACCGGTTTGTATCCTTCTCCTTCATAGGAGGTTATATCAATATATTGTTTTTCCATGTCCCTGTCACCTTTCCTTTTCTTATGGGCTATGCCAACCTGACAGTTATCTTATGCTGAGAATTATCAAGTTTCTCAATAACCTCTTTTGAAAGAAGGAATCTTCCTTCCGGAAGCATAAGTTGTTCTTCCTCCAGAAAAGCTTCGAGAATACGGTAATCTCCGACTTCCTTTCTTTCCTTATTCTCATAAGTCACTGTAAAATTCTTTCCTTGGAATACAAAGGATACCGCTGCCTTTCCCTCTTCGTCAAACTGTTCCTTTACAAGCTTAGGTTCTAGGAGAAGACTGCCGTAATCGCCTTTAATTCCGAATATTTCTGTCAGAACAGTAAGCAGCAGCCAACTTGCGGAACCAGTCAGATAATGATACAATCCTCTTCCGTTATCACCGATATATTCCGGAATTCCCGGATAAATCCTGCTCTTTGTGAAATCACTTAAATGGGAATAGAGGCTGTTTATTACTTTGTAGCCTTCCTCCGCAAAGTTTCTCTGATACAGGGCATTGGCATACATAACAGCCATATGGGCAAATACTGCTCCATTTTCCTTACTGCCATAGGCGAAGCCGAACATTCTGCCAAGGTCTGTCTTTAATTCATGGAAGTTCGTGTTCAGCTTATAACCTCCCAACTCCGGTGCATAGAGATACTTATCTGCGGCGGCTGCAATCTCTGTAACCTGTTCATCCTTGGCAATACCGGACATAATGGCAAATACCTGACCGGTTAACATCATTCGAAGACCCTGTTCGTGATCTCCCTCGACTCTTCTTCCGTTATTATCGTAATAGCTGTTATACCAGGAGTAACCTTCTTTACTGTTAACCCACTCGGTATTCCTTATATGCTCCTTAATCCAGTTCCCTTTGCCTATAAGATTTTCTGCAAGCTCTGTTAAAGTAATTTCTTTCTTTATACCGCTTACCGTATGTCTGACCTTATCACAATAATCATGAAGCAGACTAATTTTTGCTTCCGTATTTTCATAGATATTCCTATCCTCATTAAGAAGCAGGAATACTTCTTCCAAGAGGGATACTTTCTCCATACCTTCTGCTTTTAAATGTAAGAGCATCTCCCCCAACTGTACCAGATTCTGCCCGTAAAGAGCGCTAAAGGCTACGCTTTCTCCACGATCTTTTGCCATATCAAGGGCATCATTCCAGTCGGCACCGCGAAGTCTCATATGATTATGCTCACCTACATCATAAAAAGCTGTTAAGAGCTGAATTAAAACATGCTCTAATATGGTCCCTTTGTAATCTTCCTTTTCTTTTGTCTTAAGAAGATTGCCGTCTTCCGCTTTCCATAGAAGATCTTTTTCTTCCCCGCGTACTGCCTGAAGATCTTTAAAATATGTACTCTCTTTGAATAAAAGCCCGGTATCCCCTGTCTGCATGATATAAAGTCTGGTTGTCAGGAAAGGCCATACACCATGATCCATCCATACTCTGGTGATATTATTCCGGTCTGCTATGAACTCTCCCTGCTTTGTACCGATAATAGTCGCATTACTGCCATCAGCTCTAACGCCTCCATAATTAGCCCATAGCATCTCTCTGACACCGTCCGGGTTCATAATAAGGAGGGCCAGACAGTCCTGCCATAGGTCTCGCCAGCCTCTGCCGCCCTTTCCGTAATCATGGTGAGGAAGGAAGGAACAGCCATATATTCTCCGAAGAATCGGTTGAAAGTCCACCCACTGCATCCATCTGTCAAAATCTTTGGAGCCTGTGTGGTATTTAATATTTAATTTCTCAAGCCAGTATTGCTTCGTTTCTTCCAGTGCTTTCTCACAGCGTTCTTTGGAAAGATAGGGTCTTGCCTGGTTAAGAAAATCTTCTTTGCTCTGAGCATATCCAAATACTACAAGGTAAGTCTTTTCTTCTCCCTTTTTCAGAGTACAGGTATTATACGCCAGACCACCTAAGGTCTCATAACCATCTCTGGTAAATCCCTTCTTTACAGGTTCTTCTTCAAAAAGCAGTGCCTTAGGATTGGTAAGAGAACCGCCTTCTCCAATAAAGTCTTCTATTACAGGATAAAAGCCAATGGGCAGCTCTGTCTTTTTAGTTTCCTCTGATTCTAAAGTGAAGGCTGATGCCCCTCCAGCTACACCGTATATTACTTCATTCTTTCTATGTCCTCTTTCATCAAAGGTAAGGGTAGGGTTTAAGATAATTCCCTCCTCAACGGTTTCCATACGGTGAAGCAAAGAGGTCACATGCCTGTGATCTCTTATATTGTCTGCTGAACGGCCGTATAAAGGAATCGCTGCGGTAGGTGTTACCGTAAGCTCATCCTCCAGAGCTCTCAGGGTTACCATCATGATTTCAAGAGTTTCTGCTAAAGGTACAAAAGAAGTAACTTCTGCTTCAATTCCATTTTTCTTTGAGGTTCTCTTTAGCGTTTGCCACATCATTCCGGCTGTAAGAACAGTCTTGTCCTTTTCTTTCCCAAAAAGTTCTGCCTCCTGCCAGGCAGAAGCACCTGTAACGGACCATAGACCTTTTCCTTTTATATTTACCCAAAAATTCCTGGTACCTCTTTTATCATGAAGTTCCTCACTGCTTACCGGGGCCAGCAAAAATGTATTCTGACCCATTTTATTATCTCCTGCGAGAGTCGGTGTAATGCTTGCCATAACACCTTTTTCATTGGCGATGGGAAAATACAAATACCCTGTTAATTCAGGATCTTCCAAGCAAAATGTTCCATTCTCGTCTAAATACTTATATCCCTTCATGTTCTCTCCTATCCGCCCTCCTTGCATTGGGCCGCGACCTAGTACATGTAAAATGTCAAAAAAACGTTTCAATTAAAATTCGTGTCAATTTACACAAATTTCATTTTTACTTGTCCATTGTCACCTAATAATAAAGTTTTTTTTCTGTTATAATAGAAATTATAAACAATATCTCTAAAAAAAACAACCTTATTTTTGCCTTCTGTGATCATTTTGAAATTGTTTCGTTTTTATTGATGTCCACAGTAACAACAGGCCTTAGAGTAAATCTTATAATTTTTTTATAGATAAAAAAGCCCTGCGAAGTAGTTATATTACTCCGCAGGGTTTTATTTTTGTGATAACTCTTTATGATGCTTTACGGTATGGATACTTTTACTCTCACTTACCTTAATTTAAATTCTCCATAAAAGGTCTGTCCGTTGATATTTTTAACCAAACGGTATTTTCCTGCGTCCAGTGAAGGCTTAATCTGGCTTAAATCCGCGGTAAATTCCTGTTCACTTCCCGGTGCGACAGAGTAAGCAATATCAATAAAGGCCATGTCCTTCATGCCCGGAACAACTACCCATTTGCTGCCCTTTAATTTCTCCAGACTGTAATCTGCGCCAAAGAATACATCTTCGCTGCCATTATTTTTAATAGTAGCCTTTAATTCCTTCGTTCCTACCGGCAAGGAGCTTTCCGATAAGGTTAAAGCCAAAGCTGCATTCGAAGTATCACCGTTTGAAACAGAACCATCTGCTGTGTCAGTAACCGGCATAGTATCCCAGAAAGTCTGGAATGCTTTGTCATCTACTTTAAAGAAACCTATCTGTGAATCATATACATAGCCACTCTTAAAAAGGCGCAGAGTGGTTACCAATTTATCCTTCGTTTTAATATCTACGAACTTCTGACCGTCATAGTCCGTATTTTCCGTTAACATATCAAGATTCTCACCAAGGGGCACTGCCGTATTCAAACTATCCAAGAAAGCTTCAAGAGCCTTTGTATCTTTACCCTTTTGGATATCATTCACACCATTATTCCAGCTGTTAAAACTCTGCCACTGGTAAGAAGCAACATTACCATTTAAATTCAGCAGTTTAAAATAATCTTCACCGGTTTTGATTGTCATACCTCCAAAGCTGTCATACAACTCACATCCAAAACCGCCGCCCTCATATTCATAATAAACCATTAACCTATGGTCACTGTCATAACCCTTAACCGTATATACATCTCCTTCTCCAATGGTAGACGCAAATTCCTTATCGTAATCCTTCTGGCTGCTCCATTCATTCAGGCTACCCTTGGTTTTTCCAAGGAAATCACCTCTTAAAGCTAAAACATCTTCCTTATCTAAAGTCATACCATCGGTAGTTTCAAAGGCTGTAGCACTCTGAACATATATATGCCCTTTATAAACGAAAAGGGGCAGCATCCTAGCCGTAACAGCGGAGTTGCTATCAGGAAGCTTTACCGTAGGTACGGTAATTCCGCCAGTAGCCTCAGCTCCTGCAGGAGTTGTTGTTCCTGCTGCTGTCTTTTTACCGGTATCAATACTCTCAACTTTTAAGCTATTTCCTTTCTCTGGGGAACCATTGCCCGGCAGATGAAAAGCAACAGTGCCTACAGCAACCAGTACTGCAAGGCTGGCAGCAGATACTGCAAATCTTCGAAATACAACGGAATTCTTTCCGCTTTGTTTATTGTCCTTAGGATTTATTTTCATAGTTGTCTCTTCCTTTCTTGCTTCCTTCATTTTAATAGTTGTTCTATCTATAAAATCTTCCGAGATTCTCAGTCCGTTCATTGCTTTTTTGTAATCATTCTTATTCATATTCAAAACCTCCGATTAACTCTGATTTCAACAAGTTACGTCCTCTTGACAGCCAAGTTCCTATGGTTGCAGGCTTTTTGTTTAATATTGACGCTATTTCATTTATAGAGTAATCCTCATAGTAATATAAATGAATGACAGTTCGGTATTTGGAGGGCAGATTCAGTACCGTGTTAAGAACTTCACTCTCTTCTTCCGGCATATAGCTGACATCCTCCTCCAAAGGGACCTTTAGCTTGTTCCAGGAGGACTTTAAGTAATTCTTTGCTTTATTTATCGTAACCCTTATAAGCCAGGCTTTCTCATGCTCTTCACTTTCGAAACCATATCCTCTCTTAATCAGACTAACAAAGACATCCTGTGCAATGTCTTCTGCATCTGCTGTATTTTTCACATAGGTGAAGGCAAGCTTAATTATCATTTTTGAGTATTTATCTAAAACATGCTGTATAAATTCATCGGTACCAAATGAATTCTCCATTGTTTCAACTCCTTTCACTTATAATACAATTGAAATATTGAAAATTTTTCATGTAAAATTTATTTTTTCATTTTTTTCTATAAAATATATCGGAGAATAAAAATCTGCCGTAAAAGAAAAAGTCATGGCATATGCTCCATGACTTTTATAAAATAATTTTAGTTAAACAGTTTACTTTTTGCTGATTCTAATCTTTTTAAAAAAGTTCATAAAATAATCCTTTGATACAGTCCTTCCGCTTTCTGTCTTTAAAGCCTCTTCAATAAAACTCTGCTGTGAATCCAAAGGTGTAACGGTCCCCTCCAGTTTCTGATACATTCCTTCGCTGTTTAAGACTCTTGCCTTTACTGTATCTGAAAACATAACCTCCAATATATGAAAGAGCCTTTCTCTGATATCCACATCCAAAATAGGGCAGGCAATTTCTACTCTTCTTCTGGTGTTTCTGGTCATCATATCCGCTGAAGAGATATAGATTGCTGCATCCTTTCCTGTACCAAAGCAATAGATTCTGGAATGTTCCAAAAATCTGCCTACTATACTATAGACCTTTATATTTTCTGTCCTTCCTTTAATTCCCGGAAGGAGACAGCAGATACCTCTTATTATAAGTTTGACCTCAACACCGGCATTGGAGGCTTCAGAGAGCTTCTCCATAATTTCTCTATCCGTAAGAGAATTGGATTTCATAATAATACTGGCTGCTTCTCCTCTTCTGGCCTTATCTGTCTCATTATCAATCAAAGCTATTATATTATTTTTGAAAAAATACGGGGCAACAAAAAGGTTGTTATAGTTTCCCTGAAGGTTGGCAATAGACATGTTCTTAAAGAATTCATTTGCTTCCTGGCCGATTTGCTGGTTAGCAGTTATGAGAGACAGGTCTGAATAGAGCTTGGCAGTCTTTTCATTATAGTTTCCTGTACCAATCTGAGTGATATAGAATACTTTGTTTCTGTCTCTTCTTGTTATCAGGCAGATCTTGCTGTGAACTTTAAAGCCCTCAAAACCATAAATCACCGTACAACCGGCATCCTCTAACCTCTCTGCCCATTCGATATTATTCTTTTCATCAAACCTTGCCTTCAATTCCATGAGCACTGTGACTTCTTTATTGTTCTCTGCTGCATTGCATAAATAATCAATTATCCTGGAATTACTGGACAAGCGATAAATGGTAATCTTTATGGATATTACGGTAGGGTCCTGAGCACTTTCCCGAAGCAGCTGCAGATAAGGTTCCATTTGGTCATAGGGAAAGAAAAGTAAGATATCCTTTCGCTTACACTGAGCTGTGATATTTTCCCCACTGCTTAAACAAGCCGGGAACTGAGGTCTGAAGTTAGGGTAACTTAGCTGCTTCATTACAGTCTGCGGCAAATGGTTATGCAAATCAAAAACATAACTTAATACAAGAGGGATTTCACTGGTAAAAACCTGCTCTTTGGATAAATGAAGCTTTGAAAGAAGAAAAGCACTCAATCCCTTTGTCATGTGTCCCTGGACTTCCAGTCTTACAGGGGATAGCCTGGATCGCTTTTTAATAACCTTCTTCATCCGTTCCCTGAAATCATCGTCAACATCGAAGTTCTCATCCTCCGGACTGATATCTGCATTTCGTGTTACCGATATAATGGCAGCACATTCTATTTTGTACATTCCAAAAACATCAGAAACACGCTCCAAGACAATCTTTTCCGTCATTATGTAGCCGGATTCCGTTCCCTGCAGCATATAAAATGCCGGAAGAGACTGTGATATTGGTATTAAACCAAATTTTGTCGTCTCTCCTGTGAACTCACAGATAATATAGATTCCTTTATTGACAAGATGCGGAAACGGGTGTCTGGAATCAATGACCTGAGGGGAAAGAATAGGCGCTATTTCATCTTCAAAAATTCTGTCCAACTGCTTTTTGTCACTTTTTTTCAGTTCCTTGATATCCAGATGACGAATTCCAAAACGCTTTAATTCATCCTCTACTATATGAAAAATCCGGTCCCTTTCCTTATACAAAGGCACTACTGCCTGGAAGATAAGTTCTAATTGCTGTTTAGCAGTCAGACCTGTCTTATCATCTACATTATTATCCATAAACATAAGATCAGTAAGGCTCCCGACTCTTATCATAAAGAATTCATCGAGATTGCTTGTGAATATAGATATAAATTTAAGGCGTTCATAAAGAGGTACTGATTCCTCTTCCGCTTCCTCTAACACTCTGCGGTTAAAACGAAGCCATGACAGTTCCCTATTTTGCATAAAGGAATTCTGGAAATTATTTTCCGGACGGGGCATAGACATTCTCCTTTATTATTCTTTCGTATAGATATCCTTCTCTAACACCAAATTTGCTGACAATTATCTGTTCGGCTCCATAGAATTCGGCTATGGTATCAACAGCAATTAGCCCCGGTATTATGGTGTGAATTCGGTCCGGTATAACCTGCAATATAGGAGCTATCGTCTGTTTCTTACTATTGTGAATCATCTCAAGGATTTCCTTGATATCTGAAGTCTTTACCGTAATATTGTCTTTGGGATAACCAAATATCTGATTGCTTAACTTGGCAGAAGCACGCATAGTTCCCCCGACTCCGCAAATACAGGGTATCGTCTCCTTATTAAGCTCCAGAGATTTCAGAACCTCTTTTACATGATTTCTGATTTGATCTCTCTCCTCACCCTTGGGTATAATCTTCTTGACATAATTTACATACAAGTTAAGTGAACCTACCGGCATACTGGTTGCATATTGTATCTGCCGGTCCTTAAAAGAAACCAGCTCAGTACTGCCGCCGCCAATATCCACTAAGGCTCCGTTGTTTCCCTCAAATAATTTAATGGCACCCATAAAATCTAGGGTAGCCTCTTCTTCACCGGACAACAGTTCTATTGACAGTCCGGTGACGGATTTAATATTATCAACAACCTCACGGGTATTAACAATATTTCGAAGGGAAGCAGTTGCAAAAACATGTAAATCTGCCGCATTCAAGCCAAAATTAGCAGCATATTGCTTATATTCCTCCAGAATTGTACAAGTTCTGTTAATACCGGCTGTGCTCAGTCTTTCGTTCTTTATATAATTTACAAGACCGGCCATGGTTTTCTTTTCATAGATTGACTTCAGGCTATTGTCTTTCTGCTCATAGATACATAATCTCATAGTATTGGAACCTAAATCTACAATTGCATACAGCATATCAGACCTCCTAGGCATGTTTACTTACCAAACTTCTGCCTGTCTGTCAGTCTACAATCTGTAACCATTGTATCCTGACATTGTTTTCTTTATGTAAAGCATATATTAAGGCAGTGTAAAATTGGTAGCTTAAACTAATCTTTTTCTCTTATAACGTCATATCCCTTTGTAAAAACTAATGTTTTAATGTAACGAAAGGTTTCTTCTTCTCCTTTTTCCTTTAACATAAGGAGAAGCTTATCCAGGAGTTTTTCTGTATCGGGGTGAATGAGTAAATGTTTCTTATTTGTACTAAAGTAAATATACGGGTCGCTGTCTTTATACGCTTTTTTGTTGTAAGTTCTGCAGGCAGCAATCCTGTCACAAAACATTTCTATCACAAATTTAACCGGCATCCGCATACCCGCCATAGGAGCACCTTCATTTAAGCTATAATCAATCCAGTATTCCAGATGATGCTTGTTTCTCCCCTTATGATGAAGCCAAGCCGAACTGTAACCCTTGACTTCTCTTTCAGCATTATTCGGACTTCGATTTCCCTGAAAATATTTTGCACCTACAAGAAATTCCACAGGACTATATTTTGACATATCATGCAAGAGTCCTTGTTTATATAAGCCGGCTTTAAAGCAGTATTTCATAACCAGACCTTTATGATGATTAATTGTCTTTAAATGTTGTAACCATTTCATAATTCCAGAGACCTCTTTCGATTATGTCAGCAAGTTATCAGAGATCACAGCAAAACATGCTATGACCTCTGCTTTTAAGTTTGGGTTAATTATATGCCCTAGACCTTTCTAATGCAACTATTAATAGGTAAAAACTTAAGAATCTTCACGTTTTTTATTCTTATTTGCTGAATTATCTGATTCCTTATCCGTCTCAGATAATTCTTTTGATATTTCATATTGAAACCTCTGTTCTGGCCTATATGAGCTTTTCTTTTCCCCTCTTGCTTTTTGGAACAACTTCATAAAGAAATATGAAATTCCATAAAAGCCTAAGATGGCAAGCCCTGCAATTAATCCGTCGCCCTGTCCTTTGATAAAAGGCATACAGGCAATGGCAGCAATCAGGCATAGCAGTACAAATAGAGAAGAATAAGGAAATCCGGCAAGCCTCAGCTTATCCTCCGGTTTACCATGTTTTTTTCGGAAATGAATATGGGAAGCCATAATCATTGCATAGGTAAAAAGGGAGGAAAACCCGCCTGCACTAATTAAAAACAAATAAACCTGAGGCAGCAAAAGCCCGATAAACAGCCCCAGAAGCATACATATACCGGAAAAAACAATTCCTTTATAGGGTACTTCCTTTTTATCCTTCAAAAACCCGGGTGCCTGGCCTTCATCCGCCAAGGAACGTATCATTCGTCCCAAACCAAACATTGATGCCAGCATGGTTGACAGGATAGCAGTGATCAAAACAATATTCAACACCGTCCCGGCCCAGCCAAATCCAAAGCGGTTTAAGACTGCCACCATAGGACTGGTATCTTCACGAATGTCATTTGTCGGAATCAGGAATAATAATACTCCAACTGATATAATATAAAGACTGAGCAGCAGAACTACAATTTTACGGATTGCTTTTGGAACAGTAACCTTGGGCTGCCTTGCCTCTGAGGCTGCTAATCCTACAACTTCAAAGCCGGCATAGGCAAACATGATGATTAACATACTGCCGGCAAGCCCACGAAAGCCATTGGCAAAAAACGGCTCAGACAGAAAAGCCGGACGTGTATAATTAACTGTTCCTCCTGTCGTAGTACCTTTTATCAAACCAAGTATTAAAAGCAGTGCCATTAATATAAAGGCAACAATCGTTATAAGCTTTACGCCAGCCAAGCTGCTCTCTAACTTACTCAGTCTGCTGGCTCCCAATAAATTAACCAGGGTAACTCCAACTATAATGGAAGTTCCGACGATGGTTGTTGAAATATTCGGAAACCAGTTCTTTACCAAAATAGAAATTGCAGTTGCCTCACTGGACATTGCAAGTATCATACCTGTCCAGTATACCCAGCCTGTTATAAAACCCGCTCCTTGTCCATAAGCTGCTGCCGCAAACCCTTTAAATGATCCGGCTCCCGGATTATTGGCAGTCATTTCAGAAAGGGCAAATAAGATAAAATAGACAAGAATTCCTCCTAATATATAAGAAATAATAATGGAAGGCCCGGCAGAGTGTATGGCTACTGAAGATCCCAAAAAGAAGGAACCTCCGATAACTGAGCCGATGGCCATCATTGTCAGCTGCGAGGCCGATAAGCCTTTTTCACGTTTTTCTTCCATATTAACCTCCATGGTGCAAATCAATCTATCGCGGAAATGTTAAATAAAATTATTCTTTTATAGTATCTCACTTTACAGTTAATAGATGCATGGACGTATTTTCCTTTTGATTTTTTGGAATTTATTTTTTGACGAACGGACGATGACCGGAAGGTATGTGGGGGAGTTGGGTTACTCGAGAACCTTATTCCACTAGAGCTGCAGAAAATGTAACTGACAGTCAAAATAGTGCCAAACTCGCTGTTACCATTATGTACGCGATAATTTTCTGCGCTCAAACATGGCACTATTTTTCCTAGTTACATTTTCTGCGGCTTTAGTGTCATTATGGTCCTCTCGAGACCCAACTCCCCCACATACCTTCCGGTCATCTGCTTGTTGCATGTATTATTTAAAATTATACTGTGAGTTTACTTTCTTTATAGTTTTATGAATTTATAGCTTTATGGATTTATAGCTTTATGGATTTATATTCTGTATAGCTTTATTTATATTGTTTGTTCTGTTAGTCATTCTTATTTTTTCTACTTTTTTATGTTGACTTTTTTTACTATAGTTTAAACTACAAACCATTTTATTTACTGTTGTTTATTCTTACAAATTTATTTTTTTACATTTTATTATATTTATTACTTTGTTCTACAGCCTATTACTTTTCCTTATAGTTATTTATCACTTTATTAAGTATTCTTCCGTTTTTTTCCATTTCACTTCTATATTTTTTAGTTATATAATCTATCTCTTTCTTGTAAAATCTTTCACTTTAAAAAATTCTATGCTACAATAAAAAAATCTCATATATTTACCTATATGGAAAATGGTATCTACGTATTCAGGCATTGAATTATAGTTTTACACTGGATTTTCTTTTTAGAAGGTTTATAAATATCTGCAATTACTAATTATCTTAGACAGAAGAAAGAAGAATTACTTTGAAAAAATTTGGATCAGGCTCCAGAAAAGAGCAGGTAATCAATGATTTTACAAAAGGAAGCGTGGTTGAGAATATTTTAAGGCTTGCGCTTCCCATGACTCTGGCACAATTGGTTAATGTTTTGTATAGCGTTATTGACCGGGTGTATATCGGATTGATTCCACAGAATGCAACTCTTTCTATGACGGGTATCGGCCTTACACTTCCCATCACTACTATTATTATAGCTTTTGCCAACCTCTTTGGTATGGGTGGTGCCCCTCTTTGCTCTATTGCCAGAGGCAGAGGTGACAGGGAGGAGGCGGAACGGATTATGGGCAACTCTTTTGCCCTACTGTTATTATTTTCTGTTTTTCTGACTATTCTTGGGTTTATGCTGAAGCGTCCTTTATTATATCTTTTCGGTGCAAGCAATGAGACTTTTCCCTACGCCAATGCTTTTATCAGCATATATCTTCTGGGGAATCTTTTTGTAATGGTAAGCCTTGGCATGAACAGCTTTATCAATTCCCAAGGTTTTTCCGGTATCGGTATGGCAACAGTACTGCTTGGTGCTATTACTAATATTATTCTTGATCCGATTTTTATTTTTGTTTTTCATATGGGTGTTACCGGTGCTGCTCTTTCAACGGTAATTTCGCAGTTTCTGTCCGCCTTCTGGGTCTTTCGTTTTCTTATCAGTAAAAAGGCTCTGATTCGATTAAAGTTCTCAAATATCCGTCTTCAGCTCTCCACCGTCAAAAAAATCTCCGCCCTTGGCCTGTCGGGCTTTATGATGGCAATCACAAATAGTATTGTCCAGATTGTGTGTAATAAAAGCCTTCAATTCTATGGGGGAGATTTATATGTAGGTGTTATGACAGTATTAAATTCTATTCGTGAAATCATATCCATGCCGGTATCCGGTCTGACAAATGGTTCCCAGCCGGTTATAGGTTATAACTACGGTGCGGGAGCGTATAGCAGGGTGCGCAGGTCAATCAAGTTCGTATCCGTTACCTGTATTTCCTATACCCTTGCTGCCTGGGGATTATTACATGCATTTCCTCATTTTTTTATTCGGATATTTAATCATAACCCTGCCTTGGTTCAGGCTGCCATGCCTGCTGTTCGGATTTATTTCTTCGGTTTCTTTATGATGTCCCTGCAATTCGCCGGTCAATCCGTCTTTGTGGCCTTGGGAAAGGCCAAATATGCGGTGTTTTTCTCTATCTTAAGAAAGATTGTAATAGTAGTTCCTTTAACACTAATACTGCCTCACTTTTTTAACTCCGGTATTACCGGTGTTTTTTTAGCGGAGCCTGTTTCCAATTTTATTGGCGGAACTGCTTGTTTTCTGACTATGTTAAATGTTGTATTAAAAGAGTTAAAAGAGAAGGAGCAAAACTGATGCCCCCCTAATATCACTCTTGATGATTATACATCGTAAAATAAAGGTCCTTATTCGCCATAAGCGTCTCATGGGTTCCTGATTCTACAATTTTACCTTCCTTTAAAACATATATTTTATCAGCATTTTTTATACTGCTTAATTTATGAGTAATGGTTATTACAGTACGATTCCTTGATATTCCATCAATAGCCTTTAAAACCATATCATCAGCCAAAGCATCTAATGAAGAGGTCGCTTCATCCATAATTAGTATTGGGGCGTTTTTTGCAAATTCTCTTGCTATACATAACCGTTGCTTTTCACCTCCTGACATCGATTTTCCCTTTTCGCTAACAAGCGTATTGACGTCTAATTGCCAATCTGAAATAAAAGAATCCGCATATGCATCATTAAGAACTTTCTCTATTTCCGAAAGTGTTAAAGCTTTACCTTGAGATATGTTTTCATAAACAGTTCTGCCAAACAAATAACTATCTTGCTGTATATAGCTAAAAAAATCTCTTACTGTATGTAAGTCAAAGTCTGTTATTGGCTTTCCACAAAGATAAATACTACCCGTGGAAGGCTCTTCAAGCCTCATTAAAAGATTAGCAAGAGTACTTTTTCCAGATCCACTAGGACCTACAATAGCTATGTGTTCATTAGGATATACTGAAAAAGTAATATCTTTCACTGAATATTGGTCATCGTTGTTATATGAAAATGATACCCGATTAAACTGAATAATCGGCATAGTATCACATTTTCTCAAACTGTCTTTATAATCGTTAAAATTACTCTCATTAAAAGATGCTGACTCCTCATCTCCTGGTATGTTAAGAAATTCCTGAATCCGTTCCGCTGCTCCAACTGAAATGTTAAACTGAGGAAAAAAGGTTCCAATCGTCATACAACTTGATGCAAAGAGGTTATATAGCATGATAAATGCAACAATTATACCAACTGTACACTGTCCCTTTAGAATTAATATCCCACCTACAAAATAAATCACTGGTGTTCCTAATGCGTAAAGATAGGAACTGGCTGTACGTCTGAATATATCTGCAAATTCTCGCTTATTTTTCACCTGAATTAAGTTTGAAATAATACTTTCAAATCTATCCTGCTCATATGCCTGACTATTGTGTACTTTAATCACTCTTAATCCCTGAAGAGTATCAAAAATATCTTTATTATACTTTGAACGTACTTCAGCAAAATTTTTATATAATTCTTTTAGGGGATAAAAAAATTGAACGCTAACATAACCTATAGCAATTATAATCGCGCAAATCGCCAAAATCTGATTCATACGAATCATTAAAATCAGCACCCAAATTCCTTGTATTATTGAAAAAACGAAACCTATCAAGTTATCACACATCAGACCGTCCAATGAGTCAGCATCATCATTCATTCTAGAACTGATATAACCTGTCCCCATTTCTTCTGCTTTTCTTGAAGATAATTGCATGCTTTTTCTGAATATTTCCTTCTGGATGTTTTTTATTACTCTGCCTCTATGAATAGTGTATGTTCGTTTTTTAATATATTCAGTAATGGATTTTACAGAAAAAACAATTATCCAAAGTACACCATAGAATAAAGTTTTTTCATTTTTAATTGCATATATAACTTTATTAATAAACATTTGAGCTAAAATAGGTTCCGACAGATTAAAAAACAAGATAAGTACAGATGTACAAAAAAGAATAATAATATATATTTTTTCATAATAAATAATTCTCATTATGCTTTTTATATCAAAGTAATTTTTATTCATTCATTTACCTATAATTAACTGCATTTTGAATTTTCTTTCCCAGTTACAATGAATTAATAAACATGAATGGTTCTCTGGATCAAGTCAATATTGTTTGCCAATTATCCTCTGAAAGTGTATACAAATGTTAGTAGAAATTTTTTTGTGTTCTTCTCAATATTGTACCAAATTATTCCTTTTAATATATGCACTATTTTACTATGCTTTATGAATTATTTACTTGTTTCCTTCCTTAAGAATTTATCGGCAAAGCCTAGTACTAAGTGGCAAATTTATATTAAATAAAACTATGTACTTAAATAGCCAGAGGAACATTTATCAATGTCTCCTCTGGCTATTATATATTTTAAATATTACTTTACTCAAACCTCGCAATGAATAAGTACCTATGCACCTTGATAATTCAACAAATACTAGTTTTAAAATAGAATAATAATAAAATTACTGTAACTATCCGAAGATTTTTTACAAGATTTCATCTTTCTTTGGCTCTCAATATTGCCTACTTTGCATAATCCTGCCAGATACTCAGCTTTCCTGAGCTCCTCGTGCACTTTTTTCAGACAGTATGACCATCAGACAAAGGAAGAAAAGCAGTGCTGCCGGATAAAGCAGGAAAGTAGTAGCATTGGCTATTGCTCCGAAAAGCGGAGGCATGAAGGTTGCCCCGATATAAGCAAATGCCATCTGCATTCCCATCAAAGACTGGGATATTACCTTTCCAAATCGCCTTGGAGTCTCATGAATCAAGCTGGGATAAATAGGCGCACAGCCAAAGCCCATCAAAAGAAGACCAGCCATTAAAGTGAAGCTGCCGCCAGGAAGGAACAACAGCAATATACCAATGAAGATGATTCCTTCTCCAAATCGAATCATAGTATGATTGCTAAACTTCATAGTAACAAACCCTGCCAGAAACCTTCCTATCGTAATACCCAGATAAAAAAGAGATACATACTTCGCAGCTGTTTCCGGAGCTATTCCCTTCGAGAAGACAAGAAAACTGCTTCCCCAAAGTCCTGACGTGGATTCCACCGCACAATAGCAAAAGAAGGCAAATAGAGCCGGCAATACCCCTTTCTTTTTCAGAATCTCACTTCGGCTTAATTCAACACCATTTTCCTCTTCCTCTGCTTCTGCCTCCTGTTTCACTTTTTTCCAAAGGGGCAGGGAAATAAAAAGAATCACGGAAAGCCCTAACTGAATCAGTCCAATAGTCCGGTAACCCAAGTCCCATCTTCCCTGCTCCTTTATAAAGGACGCCATAACCACTGGTCCTAAAGTAGCCCCTACTCCCCAAAAACAATGGAGCCAACTCATATGCCTTGCTTCATAATGGATGGCTACAAAATTATTCAGAGCTGCATCTACAGAGCCTGCTCCAAGCCCTAAGGGTACCGCTAAGAGACAGAACCAAATGAAATTATGAGAAGCTGCAAAGCCTAGGAGTGCAGCAGCGGTCATAATAACACTGATTGCCGTTACCAGTCCTGTTCCAAGCCTCTTTATAATTGTTGAGCTAAAATAACTGGAAATAATGGTTCCTCCGGAGACTATCATGGTTACAATTCCAGCATAGGATACCGGCACATGAAGTCCCGGCTGAATGGCAGGCCATGCGGACCCAAGGAGGGAATCCGGAAGACCGAGACTGATAAATGCAAGATAGATAATAATTAGTAATAGTAATGTCATTTTATAAACCCTTTCTTGATAAGATATATTTATTGCCCGTCTGCTCTAAGATAAAGCGTATCATTCCCTGTTCAAAGTCTTCTTCAAACTGCTCGGATACCACCACATAGGCATCAAATTTTCCATTTAAAAGAATCCTGACATACTCTTTTATTCTTATAGCATCGCCTTCTTGAAAGAAATCACCATACAGAACAAACTGCTCCGGCGCAATAACGCATGCAAAGGAAGCGACTAATTTGCCGATATTCTCTGCTGTCTCTTCTCTGCTGCTGTAATTAAGTTTAGGCCAGTCAATTCCTAAGGGCATTGTTCCTATCTCACCGGCAAAGCTTTTATAACCGGTATAGACTTCTCCGCTAAGCACTAGTCCCGCTCCCGGATTATAGAGTCTTGGAAAATAAATGCCGGCAACATTTCGAATACCGCCAGCCCCTTTGTAATGAAAATAACCGTTCACAGCTGCATTTACATCATTTACAAAGATAACAGGGACCTTATATCTCTCCTTGTAATGGGACATGAACTCTTCACCGATTAATCTGCTATAATCATTTATCGTAACAATTCCTTCCTCTTCTTCTCCCGGCAGTCCAAAACCGATGATTGAAACAGATTCTACTTTTTTAATACCTCGGTCTATCATCTCTTCAAAACTGTCGATATGAATATCTTCTATAAATGTCTCTTCACGATAAACAATCTCTCCCGACAAATCAACAACCGCCAGGTGAATGCAGTTCTTATTCTCTTTCTGATGGCCGAATACTACAATCCCATGACTAAAGTTAACATTATAATGGTAACTGAGAGAAGGACGTCCTCCATTGGATGGAACCATCTCTCCTTCAAATACTTCGCCTTCTTTTATCATATCTGCCAGCAGCGAATTGACTGTTACGACACTAAGCCCGGTCTTAGCCGCAAGCTCCTGCTTTGTTGCCTGACGGAGCAATTTTAAGCTCTCCCTGACTAGATTTTTATTCACTTCTTTAATAAGAAGGGTATTGCCGCTTAACATTATCTCACCTCCTTGAAATCACTAGTTATAATTAAAGGTAAATTTTATATTTAAAGTACTTTTTAAAAGATATTTAATAAGTGTCTTTAGTATAATATTTATTGCAGCAAATGTCAATCCAAAAAATTTACCTCAAATAGTATTTACCATACACATCAAAAAACTACCTTTGTGATAATTCAGTAAAAAAGTAATAGATCTTAATGTCTAAATTCATTATGAAATCCCAATACACTATATCCTCTCGAATAAGTACCTTAAAAATAATACCCTGCATATATTGGAACTAATAAAAGAAAGCAGGTTCATGCTATGCCTAATAGCGGAAAAGCAGACAATCAATTGAATCTGGCTCTAGATGTTCCGGAAGATGTAAGGGCCAAAACCCTTGACTTAAATGTCGGTTTTATACCGGAGGTTAAAATATGGGAGCTAATTGTAAAATACAGCGGTGATCTCTCCCGGGTTGCCAGTGATTTAGGTGCTACCGTAGTTCCTCTCCAGAATGAGTATGCGATTATCACTCTCCGTCAGGATCTCATCCCCAAACTTACCGGTTATCAGGAAATCGAATTTATTGAAAAACCAAAGCGTATATTTTATTCCGTAAACCAGGGAAGAAGCGTCTCCTGTATCAATCCCTTACAGACTGCCCAATATAATCTCTTTGGGAACGGAGTAATCGTTGCTGTTATTGACTCAGGAATTGATTACTCCCATCCTGACTTTCGAAACCCTGATGGAACCACTAGAATTATCGAACTCTGGGACCAGACAATAGAAGGAACTCCGCCAGCCGGTTATGCCATAGGTACTCTCTATTCCAGAGAACAGATTAATGAAGCCCTGAAAGCTCCTACCCAGGCAGAGCAGCTTGCTATCGTTCCCAGCGTTGATTTGTCCGGTCATGGAACACATGTGACCGGAATCGCTGCCGGTAACGGCAGGGCAAGCAACGGGGTGTATCGGGGTGTTGCATCCCAAAGTGATCTGCTGATTGTAAAGCTTGGTTCCTCCATCAGTAATTCCTTTCCCCGTACCACCCAACTAATGCAAGGAATTGACTTTTGTGTGAAACGTTCTCTGGAGCTTAATAAGCCTATGGCAATTAACATCAGCTTCGGTACCAACTACGGCTCTCATACCGGAAATTCACTTCTGGAAAATTACATGAGCGAAATTGCAAACAGAGGAAGGATTAATATCTGTGTCGGTACCGGAAATGAAGGCACTACCAGCAAACATACCAGCGGAATCCTGTCTATGGCTCCTGGAGCAGCCCGAGAAATCGTAGAGCTTGGTGTAGGTGAATATGAATTCACCTTTAACCTTCAGATATGGAAGAATTTCTATGACAAGTTTGATATTACCCTTATATCTCCCGGAGGTACGAGAGTTGGCCCTATTCCCGAGAGACTTGGCACCCAGCAGTTTCGAATTGGCCCAACAGAGATATACTTATTCTATGGAGAACCGCTTCCCTACAATGCCCAGCAGGAAATCTACCTGGAATTCATTCCTGTAAACGATTATGTAGAAACCGGTATCTGGTCGATTGAGCTGGTTCCAAGAAGTATTGTTGTGGGAAATTATGATATGTGGCTTCCCTCCGGCGGTGTGCTAAATCCACAGACTGCTTTTCTGCGCCCGACTGAGGTAACTACTCTTACCATACCTTCCACCGCCGAGAGGGTAATTTCGGTAGGTGCTTACGACGGCTCCAACGATAGTCTGGCTTTCTTTTCCGGACGGGGATTTCCAAGAAACGGCTTTCCAATTAAACCTGATCTGGTAGCTCCCGGTGTAGGTATTAATTCCTGTGCTCCCGGTGGCGGCTATAGAGTCCTTTCCGGAACCAGTATGGCAACTCCTTTTGTTACAGGAAGTTGTGCTCTTATGATGCAATGGGGTATTGTGGAAAATCACGACCCGTATATGTACGGAGAGAAAATGCGTGCTTACTTAATAGCCGGGGCAAGGCAGTTAAGCTTTGAGCCTACGTACCCTAATCCGACTTTTGGTTATGGTGCTTTGTGCTTGCGGAATTCTTTTATGTTGACACAGTGATGTTTTACACAGAGAAACAGGGGCTGTTGCAAAATTAAATACTTTATTTTTTAATATATAAAACTATTCCGATTATTATCCAAACAATTCCTCCAATTCTATATATTATTAGGGATGTACTACTAGGTTGGGCGCTATCTTGAAATTTCCAAAAATTCGAGATATACCATGATACTTTTGGAAAAACAGTAAAAATAACGCCCAATATCAACAATAAAATCCACATAGTATGACCCCCTTACAATCATTTCCCTTGTTTAGCAATTCTCCACTCAAAAAGCATCTTTAATTTTCTCTTCTCCAATCATATACATCTTTTTTAACCATCAAGGAATGTCCATTTATAACAACTGTATCTTTATCCTTCCATTCTACTTTAGCTTCTGTTTCTCTATAATTCCAGTATATAGTTTTAGGTTTTTTATTCCCTATATTATATTTCAATTCACCGCGTATACAATATGCAACTGTAGTGCCACCATTGACCAAATAAGCTTTCAATGTGTATTCACCATTTGGCGAAACTACCTCTGATATTAATTCTCCCTTGGGTAGTCTGTTCATATCATAGAATGCCCAGTATATACCATATAATGCTATTACACAAATGATTAATAAAATAAATCCAACTCTTACAGGTTTTTTCAGGTTAATCCACTCCATTTAAAAATATATGATCTTAGCGAACAGTCGGCTCCAATAATTTACTTAAGACCAATTTTGGGGTTTTTATATATGGTTATAACTGTTACGTATGTTTATTAGTAGGTTAATTAAAATCAAATTCAACTACACCGCAATAGTCAACAGCGTCTCCACCTGCTAAACATCGAATTAACTCGCCATGTGCAACAACAATAAACTTGCTATACCTAGAGCTATAACTTTTTAAGCATTCGGTTGCCCTATTGAGCACCTGTTGTGCTGTTTCCCAATTTTTCTTTTCATTTGCAGGATATAATCCATTATTTAAGCGATAATCTTTATATGCATTACTAGCTTCTTTATGTGATTTATATTGGAAGGTCAAATCCGGTTGCCACTCACGCAAATCCATCTCAACAATTACATCAAGTTTTGTTTCAATAGCGATATAGGACGCGGTTTGTAGTGCTCTTGGATATGGAGAGGCCAATATAATCTCAGCATTATCGAAAAATCTACTCTTAGCAACATTCTTAGCTTGTTCTATACCCATAACAGATAGCGGAGCAAGCTCCATGCCTTGTCCAATAAAATTTCGCTCTTCGCATGGTCGGTAATTAGGTTCTCCATGTCTTACCATTATTAATTTCATAATAACCTCCCGGAATTGTTCGTTTAGATTTATTTCGCTTTCATAAGAGAATATGAATTAAAGATTATGCTCATTTTACAGAGCTAAACATTAGAATAATGTATTAAATCAAGTTCAAAATTGTTTCTTTTAAACCCATTTCTTTCTATATATGTTTGTTTTAATCCAATTTTTTTCAATACAGCTGCACTTGCTGGGTTTTCAGATACTGCTTCTGCTTTAAAAATGGCATTTGGGTATTCCTTTAAAACATATTGTACTATTACACTGGCTGCTTCACTTGCATAACCGCACCCCCAGTGAACACGAGAAATCTGATAATAAAGCCCGTAAACCAAATTTTCTTTATCCATACAAATACAACCAATCATACCAATAGCTTTATTATTTAGCAGAATAACAAATCGGTCCATGAAGTCTTTGTTCGTTCTTATTATCTGTTGTTCAATTAAGTTAATACATTCATCAATGGTGGTCAATAAAGGTGTAAATGTGTATTTTATTACTTCAAAATCGCTCCATAGTTCAAAGAAATCCTTTGCATATTTAACATCAAATCCAACCAAGTCAAGCCGTTTTGTTTTCAACATACTATGCCTCCAAGAACAAATAATCTTACTTCGCGATAGCAAACATTAATGAGTTACCAACCCCATACAAATTCATATTGTTTAATTTAATATTGCTATTTTACTCTTTCCCATTCATTTGTTCCGCTTATTTTTTGCAATTTCAACTTGTATTCATCATTTCCGCTGTAAAAATATATTTCTTCACAGAATGGATCTAATTTAACCTGAAATTCATTTTTAGCACCGATAACACTATTTAAGCCGTATGTTGAATAAAAAGTAATAAGTTTTTTATTTCCGTCTTCCGTCGTTTTAAGCGTTCTAATATATCCCATACTACTTGCTAAACCAACCTTAAGTTTAATTACATCTCCACCTTCGGCTACCGAGTAATCAGTTATCATAACACTTGTAACTTTTCCCCCGGTACTTATTAATAGCAAACCAAATACTATTATTAATGAAAGTACAGCAATAACTCCAATTTTCTTTTTCACCGATAATCCTCCATCAACATTTTTGGTGTCAGTATGTAAGTCATACATTCAATTCAAATATGCTATTAAAGGCTTTACTATATAAATGAACTTAATTAATAATTTTTTGCCTAGCAATTGATTAAGTGCTTAAAATTTATACTCTAAATAATATTAATGCTGCTCCTAATGTAAATAACAAGAGATATATTGCCCACCCAACACTGGTGAAACGCTTCCCTTTAATCAGAATTTTTCTGCCACACCAAGGACATCTAACATCCCTGAACTTAACCTCAGCATCACAATATTTACACGTATATAATTTCATTAGACATACCTCAAGTCTGTTTTGTTAAATTATACCATAAACCAATACTGGATTGCTATCATTAACATTATGTAATCTACGGTGGGTTATATTTGTAGTCCGGAAATCTCAATTATTATAGTGAAATACATACTTCTCTTATTTAATATCACCAGTTGCACCTAATTTTCTTCACGAATTACGCGGCGAATCCTGCTAAGAGAGACCGGAGTAATGCCGAGATACGAAGCAATGTGTATTTGGTTTACTCGTTTCTCTATACCGGGATACATTTGTTTGAAGTCAATATAGCGTTCAGTGGCGTTTTTATTGACAAGACTCGTTTCACGAATAATCTTATGTTTCATAGCTTCTTCCAGCTTTTGGACATACAACCATAAAAGCTGGTTATTTATTTGCATGCTTTCCCTTAATTTCCTTGTATTAATGGATAAAACTACGCAGTCTTCCAGAGCCTCATAGCTGCATACTTGTGGCTTGTCTGTTGTCAAGAAGTTCGATGCATAGCTCTGATTCTCAAAAATGAAGTGATGAGTTATATCATTGCCTTCTTTGTCAAGATAGAACCCACGAAAAATACCAGAAAGCAAAAAGAAAGCTTCCTCTTCTGCAACAATAAGTTTACCCTTAGGAATCGTTATTGGGTGATTAACGTCGACAATACTGCCTAGAGTATCAATATCTATATATTTCGTGTATTTAATTATGTTTTCCTGAATCCTAGCCTGAATTGATACGTCCATATTAACCTCCATATGCTACACATTAGCGTATATTTAAAATAAAAATGAAATTGTTCTTTCATTTTCATACATCATTCATTCTAAAAATTATAGCTTTGATATATCTGCTTAAATATCAAACATTACACCGGTAAGTTCTTCACTCAGCTGCCAGAGTCTCTTCGCATAATCTGGATTAATAGCCCACGGACGTACACCATTGGCTTTTAGACTGTCTTCCGGGACTTCTTCTGCAATGTTGCAATCTTCACAATAAACACCACCCATTCCTTTTAGTTCATCACTAGTTGCACACCATACGGAAGTTGCTGCACCTTGTTCAATGGTTTTAAATTCATTAGCAAGCTCATTCACAGAGGTCTTTTTTTCCTGAGAAGTTTTATTCGATTCCACTTTTATTTCTTGTTTGGTAGCTTTTCCGTTCTCAGAAAATCTGCCAAGGTTAGTAGTTGGAATTAATCCGGGGTGAACTGCGAAAGCTCTCACGCCATACGCTTTACCAAGCCTGTCAAGTTCGAGGGCAAAAAGGATATTCGCTGTTTTAGACTGTGCATATGCTTTCCATTTATCATATTCTGTATGTTCAAAGTTCAGATCATCAAAGTTGACACCGCCAAGTCTCTGAGCCCGTGAAGAAACAGCAACAACCCTGGCATTACCAGATTTTTTGAGTGCCGGCCAAAGTTTTGCTGTTAATTGAAAATGCCCTAAGTGATTTGTTGCAAATTGGGATTCATAGCCTCTCTCATCTCTCATCAGGGGCGGAGCCATAATACCGGCACTGTTAATTAAGATGTCTAGCTGCCTTCCGGAAGAAAGGAATCTATTTGCGAAATCATTAATAGAAGAGTACTTCATAAGATCTAAGGCTTCTAATTCTATATTAGGGATTCCAGCTAATGCCTCTTCCGCTTTTTCAACCGTTCTTGCCGGGACTATGACTGAAGCACCTGCTTGTGCTAATACCCTGGCTGTTTCAAGGCCAATCCCTGAATAACCTCCGGTGACGATTGCGGTTTTCCCCCTTAAATCTAAATTACCGATAACATCTGCTGCTGTTGAAAAAAAGTTAAATCTTGAGTTTATAGGTGCCTGAATTGTATTTTTCATATATTTTAATCCTTCCAATCTGATGTCGAGAAAAATGGATTTACTTTTCTAAATACCACCTCGCATAGTAATTGTAGCACTTTGGTGGTTTTAAGTATTAACATATGATAAGAGCATGTATAATAACAAGAACGTATCTCACTATTATATATTACACCTTTTCTTACTCTTAAAGAATATTAACCCACCACAAATAATATAAAAAACGAAAACTATAATCCCAATTGGTATTTCATTGATAATTTGTCCTGTATCCTGTGTTCCCATATAAATCATATGAATTGCAGGTAATACACCTAACAAACTACCCCAAAAAATATTTTTACTTAAAAGAATACCACTTATTAAAAAAAGAATTAACCAAACAGCTGCAACAGATGAAATAATGCTAATACCGCCACCGATCACTACTAAGCCATAAAAAACTGAAAAGATAATTGTAGGTATAAAATATACTGATTTTCTCACTTTCATATCCTCCAACAATAAAAATAATTCGAAGTTATCGTACTCTTTTCAGATAAACCATATCAACCAGTTGTTTTCCTTCCTCAAACATTGGGTGGTCATAATTATCTATAAAAAAATTTTTTATTCTATGCGATTCTGTAAAACCGCAGATATTATAAAAAGAAAGGATTGAATGACAGTCGCCAGTACCGCCAAACATAACATTGCAGTCAGAATAATGGACAAACAGATATTCTATCAGGCTTTTCCCATAACCTCTTCGTTGATACTCTGGTAAAACAGCAATGTTTTTAAGCTCATAAATACCATCGGCTTCTTTGGTTACCACACACTCTGCTTTTATACCATCATCCTCCAAAACAAACATATCACCATTCTCAAGGTATTTATCTATCATGTTTTCCTGTTCGTCAGCCAGTAAAAGCAAATCCATATATTCTTTTTTGACACCCATAACCTTTTTAATAACCACTTTTTATCTCCTCTGCAGATAATAGTCGATATGTATATTTTCTATATTGAGTATTGAGAAAGCTGTTTTTATTCACCATCCAGGTAATTTACTTCAGATTCAATTTTAAATGATTTCTGCATGTCTCCTGTCATAATACGTACGTTACCTGAATCGGGATATAAAATTACATCTGGTGAGGCTATTGTATCAATATCAAGATAATAAGTCGGTTCATTTGAATTATTGGTCAACATATGTGCACCATTTTCATTTGGTGGTATTGTAATTACATCACCCTCACATACTTCAATATCACCTTTTGGTGTTTTTAATGTTGCAGTTCCAGATATTATATAAAAAACTTCTTCTCTTCCAAAATGCTGATGATATGGATAATTACTTTTTCCGGGTTGTAATGCATAAAAATTGATATTGAGATTCCCTTCTCCGCTTCTATATGGTGAAACAACGTCGCTTCTTTGAAATTCAAAAGATTGTTTGTGCTTTCCATTCGGATCATAAACCTGATTCAAATTAACATTCCGGTATTGTGCTGTCTTTACATTCTTAATTACCATATCTTGCATGTTAAAACCTCCTTAAATAAAAACTCTCAAGATAAAACCCCACCATAAGTTATAAATGTAAACTATATTCTGAAATGTATATCTAATCAGTTTACTTATAATACTGTGGTTATAAAAACTGGAATGGCTACCATTAAGTTCCCCACAATTAATTAGATTACCATTAACGACCGTATAGACTGTGTACTAATAAGCAGCCTCACAGTCACCTGTCTTTAATATAAATTCTGGAAATCCATCTTGATTCATATCATATAAACAATACTGACAATTTAAAAGATAAACACCATATTTATGGTTGTTAGTGCCGTCACCTAATGTAATTGTATCGGTAGCTATCCCCTTGGAAACTCAAAATCCAATGTAAATTGGATTTATATAGATCTCAGGTCATCCAATTTTTTCGCCATTCTATATGCATTACTAAGAAATTCTTGAATTGATAATTTTTCATATCCCCAATTCATAGGTTCTAGAGCAGTCGCACCTTTATAACCAATAGATACAATTTTTTGCATGACCATTGTCCATTCTATATTCCCATCAAAAGGTAATTGATGCTGATTTCTCTCACCACCATTATCATGTAAATGAATTGCCATTAAACGGTTTCCGTATTTCCCTAGCAAGTCATCTTCATTAGCATAATTTGCATGATGGCAGCTGTCGTAGCAAAACCCTATTTTTTTAGAATCGCTAGTATCTAAAATATGAGATACATTATGGATATTCCTTAGATTTTCAAATGCAATATTCACATTATTTTCTTCTGCCCGATTTGTTATTCTTTCAACTCTTTCCATCCCCAATTTATTTATTGGATATTTATCATCTGGTAAATGTATGACCATTGAAGGTATATCATATTCTGAACAATCATTAATGCATTGTAAATAACATTGAAATACACTTTCTCCATCCAAATTATCCAATGAAAAATTATTTTGATACTGGACTGGTGTATGTATATTCTCTATAAACAGTCCTACATTTCTTGCATAATGCACGCCCTCTCGATAACCAGTTCCTCTTCCGAACCCCTCACTCCACCATAGCATAACACAATCAAACCCGGCCTCTTTTATGAGTTTATATCTATCTCTGATAGATACATCATATCCCAACCAATCATATATTCCCACCATCACTAAATTTCTCCATAAATTATGATTTGTTTAATCTTTATAACCTTCATATAAATACAACATTTGCTCCATGTAACTTTCTGAGTGAGCATTAAAAATCTCTGCACCAAAGGATTCGCAATACATTTCTGCGTTTAAAAACTATTTTTCACGTAAAACTTGAGTATAATTTTTCATGACTTCCCTCCTACAAAAATAAAAAATCCTCAGTCAAAACTGCTTGATAAATTCAAATTTGTATACGCACCAGGCTTTACTTCATAAACATAATGGGAAGTACTAACGGAAGCATAATATGTAAATAACATATTTCAATCTACAATAAACAACTTAGCACCTTTTTCTGTGTATGAACGGTGCGGATTGCTATCTTCGGCAACTTGATAACTCATCCCTGGCATTAATGTGAATTTCCTTCCATCATCAAGTTCCGTTTCTAATTCACCCTCCAGGACTAGAAGTACATGTCCGCGCTTACACCAATGATCTGCCAAATATCCAGGTGCATATTCTACCATACGAACCCTTATATTTCCCATTTCAAAAGTGCGCCAATAGGCATCCCCTGTAATTCCTGCATGCCTGGTTGGTTTTATTGTATCCCAGTCAACTGTACAAAATGGTACCTCTCGAATTTCCATTTGATTTTCTCCCTTTCATTCTATATTTTATTCATGTTTTACAACACCACAACATACATAATATCCGAACAGTCTCATATACTATTCGCTTATGTGCCTCCGCAAATTATAACATTGCATTTTACCAGTTTATAAATTAAACCAATAAAATGGTCTTTTCTTAAACAATTGAAATCCACATTTCTCTGCAACAGCCTGTGACTTGACATTGGATTCAACGCAATCCCATTGTACAATGCAACCGATACGAATACACGCATTAACAAAATAAGCCGTAAGTGCAGTAGCAACCCTTTTTTTCTATGCTCTTCCAGAACTTCAATATCAACATCAATGATATTTGAGAATCTTGCAGAACCAAAAATAATACCAACGATTTTTTTCTCTTGTATTGCAACAAAACATTTACTATATTCTAAGAAATCCTCCTGACAGTACCATGAATTATTTAAACGTTCAAAGAGCATATCCTCATTTTCATATTTCTCTCTCTTTTCTAAAAAACTTCTATCTACTTCTAAGATTGTATACGACTGCAAAGTGACATTATAATTACATTTATCTAATTTCCTATATGAATATTCTTCTTCTGAATGTAGTTTCTTATCTGAAAAAATATCCAACATTGCTTTACGTAATTCAACATCCTCTGTGGAAAATTCAAATTCAAAAATATTCTTTTTCTTTAATGAAGAAAACACTGATTCAAAGAATATTCTTGCTTGTTTCCTTTTTTCATTAGGAATTCTACCAACAACTCCACAGCCACCGACACAATAAGAGTACATTATATCCAAGGCCAGCGGTTCATCCCTATAAGACCATGTTTCACCTTTGCATATGCCAGTTAAAATACCATACATACTAGGATTTTTCCCATCTATCACATTATCACTGTCGTCATTCATCCTACATACTCTCCACAAATTTTAGTATATTTGCATTCTTTTTCTAGTTTGTATATTTTTCTAACTTATCTATTATAGATATAATAGGAAGATTGTTCGCTAGTATGTGTGTAGTTTCTATTTACTAACAAGCATTTTATTACTCGTAACTCTTCGTATTTTCTTTTTTAGTTAATAGGAACTCTAAATGTATGTCAGCTGGACTTTGTTCGTATAATGATGGTATAAGTTCCGTTGTATACACACATCCTAATTTACGGTATATTTTTTGGCTTTCTTCTGACGAACTAGCTACTATATATATTTTCTCACATATATAAGATGAGGCAGCTTCTACACATAAATCGAATAATTTTCTCCCTATGCCCTTACCTCGATATTCGTTTGATACATGAAATTCGACTAACTCTATATACTGATTATTCGATCCCAGCAATGTACCATTTATTGCGGAAAATCCAATAAGTTTATCACTATCAAAAGCACAGAATATTCTACCACCGTTTTGAAGAAGATTACTTAAACAACTTACTTTTCTTTCTTTTGCTTTCTCATTCCAATCTTCTATATGAGGTTGCAGTACTAGTGCATATTCTCCATTTTGCATCCGACACCAATCATTTGTAACTTCTTGGTATCTATTAAAATCTTTTAATAAATCATTATGTATATCCTGTTCGTTAAGTTCTCTGTATGCTATATCCATAGTAATTTTCACCTTACTTTTATTTTAAGTTCTGTTTCTTTCTATCTATCCCTATTTGTGAACAAATGAAGCATTCCAATCTTTCGGAGCCTGGAAGTGCCAATACCACCCGAATATATCAATGAAAGCGCAAATGATGTCCCCTCAGGTTTCACTCCTGAGCATGGATTTCCCTCTTTGTAAAAAAGCCCAAATGCCCTTCGTAAATCGTCTTTATTTTCAAAATATACAATATACAACATCGTTGCTTGATTGGCATAAGCTTAATCAGAACTTTCTAAATAAATTATTTCTTTTCCTTTTTGTTTAGCATATTCTATTTCTTTTTTTACACTTTCTCCAATATAACCATCAACATTTATAACAAAAATTGCATCTGACAAATCGATTTTTATTTTATGTAATTCACCTAATGTATTTTTTTCATATTCTGTTAAATCTCTATCCATAACATGGGGTATAATTCCTATTACAACATATCCATTTTCTAATTCTAATCTTTCAGACATCTCCTGTATTTTGTTCCAAAACCTTACTGATCCACATAATGTTACTACCTTTCTCTTCATAGCTATTTCTCCTCGCCTGTTCATCTAAAATTTAGGCAGCTCTATGATTTCACCAACAATTGTTCTTTCATAAGCTATCATCCCAACGTTATCTCTACAGATTCATCTTCTTCTGTATTATAACTTTTTCCCTACTTACTCAGTTATCTCTGTATTACTGATCTTCTCTGCAAAAATGACACGATCCAAACAGGCTTTCTCTCCGTCCTCTACCATCCAGCACTCTGCCATAGCCATTTCTATATAAAATGTTTTCTTTATGATCTCAGTTGGAATTTCCAGCTTATCTCCAATTACTGTGATTGCATAATTGATTTTTTCAAATAAGTCCTGATTGATTTTTTCTTCCATCTCATTTAATAAGAAACGAGGAAGATCAAAAATCGGGTCTCCGATGACTCCCTTCGGATCAATTAATGTATACCCGTTATGATTATTTTGTAAAATATTATGGTGGTGTAAATCGCCATGCAGAAGCATTTTACGCGGATAAAGGGTCATAAGTTCATTACAAATCTTCTCTGCCTTCTTCATATGCATACATAATACTTTATGATCTTCTCTCGTCTCCATGTATCTAGAGATCTTATCCACCCAGTCATAATACGTGGAATATTGGTACTGGTTAGTGGGCTCGATATGAAGGTTTTTGTAAATAGAACAAAATACTGCCAGACGCTGATCAAGAGAAGTCTCTTTAATCAATTCCGTACCCGGTTGTATCTGTTCCTCCAGAAAAATGCCATTTTCCAGTTTCGCCTCATAGACCTTGCAAAAATGTCTTCCGTTATATTCTAATAAGGTGTTGAATTCATCTTCAATGACTTTTACTGTCTCGCGTTTTTTTAGTATTACATTTCCATATTGCTTCGAAATTGCTTTCAGGACACAACTTTCGCGACCATCATCGATTACTTCCAGTTGACTTAATGCCCATTTTCGGGCATATATATTAAGTTCTGATTTTATTTTGTTATAATAGGAGTGGTTCTCTTCTTTCTCCTTTTTCTCCATGATTATTCTCTCATTTCTTTTTTGTATTAATTTTACATTTACAACCGATTATGTATCGCAATTCTTTAACACTGATCTATTTGTCTAAAAAATTAAGGGAAGTTCAGCTCTTGAAAATTGGTATTTATATAAATCTTTTTACTATTTCTAAATTGTATTCCAAACTGTCATTTCCATCTAATGTAATGTTTTTACACCGGAGCAATTTCTCCCATTCGTCATGTTTTGCTTTACTTCTCATCCCTAAGTCTCCATTGTCATAAACATTCGCATATTCTAAAAAATCTATATGGTCTTGATACATATCTCCACCAAAATCAATTCTCGAACCAAAATGTTCTCTTTCTCTTCTTTTTAATCGCTCCATACGAATATTAGTATCCGTTTTCAACCGGATAGCAAGTGTAAATAGAGGTATAAGTTCATCTCCCCAATCAACAAGTGAACCGGATATAACTACATTATCAGCTTTTCCAAAATCGCTTTTTATCATTGCTAATCTTTCAGCAATATTTCTTTTTTTAGTATAAGGCGGATTTGTTGGTTGCCAAAAATAATCATCTGTATCCATAAAAAAATATCCCAACATATCTCTTATATATTTTCCTAATGTCGATGTTCCAGAACCAGATGCTCCATATATATGAATAATTTTGTTTGCCATAACGTTTTCTCCAAATTCAAATCATTCTAATACTCTTTTATTTGCTTCATAAACATAATAGGTAGTTCCTTGATTTTCTAAAGACAGCGAAGCCAGCAAATTTATTCCTGATTAAAAGTTGATTGATATGAATTGATTTCATTCCATTATCACACCAATATGGGGTAATGAGCGATCAAGTCCAATTTGAGAAAATGTTTTATCAGACATAAATATTTCCTCTCTTAAAAAATTAGTTTCACTTCGTTCTTTGTAACGATTGTACCTCTGCATTTGAATTTAAAAGCAATACTTGCAATTCATAAGATAAACACCGTGAAAACCAAACGTTTTCTAATTCGTAATTAAAATGATTGCCAGTAGTAATATCATTAACGCAGTTCCGATTGCTGCAAATACATTAACAAATTTATGGGCTTTATCCCTATTATTAAATATTCTGACGATTACCTTGAATATCAAAAAGCCTATAATTCCTCCCAACGTATTATTGATGATATCTGTAATATCAGAAGCTCCTAAAGCAAATATATATTGTAATATTTCACATACCAAACTTATAATAAAAAATATTGAAAACTTTTTCGTAGTGGACCATTTCGAAAATATTATCTCTACGTAAATACCTAGAGGCATAAAAATTACCATATTCATAATAATTTCAGAAAAATCAATTTTTCCGTTTAGTATTAATGATTCATTAAATGGGATTAAATTTATACTTCTAAGATTACCTATATTACTAAACGGCAGTTCTAATTTAAATAAAATAATTTCAAACACAGCAATTAAATATATGATAAATAATATATTTGTTAACTTATCAGTTTTATTTATTTCATGTTTCATTTCTTCCAATCAATCCTCCTGTTTTATATACATTATTCGAATAGAGCTGCCTTCCAAGCGGTACAAAATTCGTTTATCGAGGCATACCGTTCAGACCTTTCTACAGAGACAGATTTTAGTGCAACATCATAGCACGCTTTACTTATTTCCCAGTTCTCAAAAGAACAAGGAGTAAATGCATTCATTTCATATCTCATTCTTACTTCAGCATTTGTATAATTACCGAAAAAACTGTCAAATAGTAACGCTCCAAGTGTAAAAACATTTGTTGCTTCATCAATAACAGCACCATAAACATATTCTTCAGGTGCTTTTAACCTCTTTGTACCCCAGTAATCTTCACCCATATCATTTAATGTTGGCTTTTTCCTAAAGAAGTCGATATCGCAAATTGTGGTAGTATTCCGTGCAAAATCATACATTATGCTACCGTCATAAAAGTCTACTGCAACATATCCGTTTTTAGAAACGGTATCCAAAAATGAAAACAACACATCTGCTGATTCAATTCGCTTGGAAATTGGCAGTTGCTTGAAGCGCTTTGCAGGGGGTAGAACATGTGGATTTTTTTTATATTTCTCAAAATTCCAAGGGTCGAATAAGCAATCACCGTCAGTCCACTTAAATACAGCAACATAAATCTCTCCAAGAGAATAATGCTTGACTAGTTTAATCAAATTTTTATGCTTGATATCTTCATATATAGGCATTGCTGCTTTTAAGGCAGCTATTGCTTCTTGCTGCGTCCGCACGGATTCAGTTGTTTTTAATCCTGCCACCTTAATGAAATATTTTTCTTCACCATTATCAACACCAAAACTTATATTCCCTGAATCGTTTTGGGCAAAGACAGCAAAAACTTTGCCAAATGATTTAAGCCATGAAAAATTGTGTTCTTCTTTTAGACTAAAGTAAACACTATCTATTTTTACATTTACCATTATTTCCTCCAAGTTTTAGGAGGGCTACAATACTGTCACCCTCCACATTTTGTTGTATAACATATTCATATAATCGACTCCTTTCGAAATCCAGCAATTAGAAATAATCAACTCCATATTATTCTTATATGTTTTCTTCAAGCCAAATACGAACTGTTTCTATATCCCCTTTTTCCATAAATGGATGTTCACTGTTTTGAGAAATTGTCAGTTTGCAGTCATGTGCTTTCACAAATTTTTGAATAACTTCTACTGATTGCAAATTGTCTTTTCCTCCATAGAGTATTGAAGTTGGGATGTTCCATTTTTTAATCGGATGTTTTTTTATGTATTGATAATAGTCCCAACGCAATAAATCCACAGGCGTCTGAATTTCTTTTTCCGTATATAACTTTTCCTCTGTTACATTAAACCAACAAAACATTTGCTGAACAAGGTATTCCATGTCTAACACAGGCGATTGAAAAAGACAGTTCTTAAATTTCCTGTCTGCATAAGTATTTAAACTGAAGTATGCCCCAAGGCTGCAAGCAAACAACGAAATATCACTCCACATTAAAAATGCATAGTTACCAATCTCAGTAAGGTCGTGTATGCCATTCCAGATGTCACAACGATAATCACTCTCTTTTCTTTCACCATGTTCCGGCAAATCAAAACTAAGTGTTTGATAGCCTTTTTCTTCCGCTATTTTAGCAAAAAACTCTGCATGTTCTTTGCAAGACATTTTTCCATGAACATTAATATATACCTTGTCTGATTTTTCACCCCAAATAATGGCAGGGATGTTGTTAATTCTAATGCTTTGCGTTTTCATTTTTGCCTCCAACTATCGAGGTATTCCCCCATAGGTTTTAATAAATAGAATGGGATGTTTATTTTCCATATCCTGCATATTTATATAGAAAATATTTCCTATCGATATTATAGCATCAACTACTATTTTATGTCTAGGTTTGAAATATTATGGATAATCCAATAGTAAACCTTCAACCACTATTACTATTCCATCAAGTTTTTTCTTTATATTAAACTCAGGAATTATTTCTTATCATTAAAATACAAAAAGACATAATCTCCAATAAGCATCATGTCTTTCATAAACCATAAAGTTATATTTTCATTTGGATATCACATTAGTTAACACGAATCCGCTTTTCGGATAGGTCGGTATTCTTGTCATATCGTAGCTTAAATCCTGATCCGGTACTTTGTATTGGATTCTATTAACAAGAAATTGAAGGGTTGCTTTCATAATTTCAACTGTTATGCTCTCTCCGGGGCAACGGTGTCCATTGGCAGGATCACCTCCGCCATGGGGAATAAATTCAAAGGGATTGTATTGCCAATTTCTAAAACGTTCCGGCTGAAATTCAAAAGGCTTTTCCCATATGCGTGAATCGTGATTTATCCCGTATACATCAAGAATAACAAGCGTTCCAGTTTTAAACTCGCAGCCATTCCAGGTAAACTCTTTTTTCACTTTTGCCCCGACAAAGGGGGTAAAGGGATAAAAACGCCGAACTTCCTGCACAAACAGGTGGGCGGCATCGGAATCGTTAAGCAACACATCTTTATAATCCGAATGTTCATACAGCGCCAGCGCCATAAATGTGATATAAGTTGAAATGGCAACTATTGGACGAATTAGATTCATCAGTTCTTTTGCCGCCATGTTCGTCTCCAGCAGATTACCGTTAAGCTCTTTATGATTTGCTACCATAAACAGAGCCGAGTCTTCAGGTGCTTTTAATCTGCCTGCCCGTAAATTATCAATAATATTTTCTATCCACTTTTCCGTTTTCGTCCTTGCTGTCTTCCCTTTCCAATGTCTCAGTCCAACAGCTCCGAAAGCGTCAATCATTTCTGCAAAATCATCTGCATATTCCTTCGTTTCAGCTTCCAATAGCGGAACACCAGCCCACTGGCAGGCAACTTTACACAAGACAAGCTTTCCTTCATCAAAGAGGTTAATCTTTTCAGCTGTTTCCCATCTGGGTATAGCCGCTTCCCATTCCTTCGTGACTAAATCAGCAAGGGTCCTTGGATTCGGATCAGTTGTAAGTGCCATGAAAAGGGATTTTCGATGAATATGTGCTTCACCATCCATGCCCTGAATTGCATTTTCTCCGGTCAGGGTTTTTTGTACCCTTTTAGGTGCCGCACCACTGCGTGCAAACTTTTCCGTATCGTAGAATAACTCCGCTGCTTCTTTTCCGGTTATACATATTGCTTCCTGTCCAAATAAGTGCGTCTGAAACAAATCGGATTTATGTTTATCCATCCTATTCTTTATATACAGATACCCGTCATGTGACAGGGCAAGGGTTTCATCAAGATCTTTTTCATGCGGTGTATTATTATTTGGCATTATTGAATCTATTCCTTTCTGTATCCTAATTAAATACATTAGGTATGCAACTATAGTATTTACCAATCAAATACAATTATTACAATTAATAGTGGAATTTAACATTATTATACACCCAGTCCTGTTTTAGAGTTTATTATGGCTATTTTGCAACAGCCCCTTTTCCATTATTCATTATCAGACTGGTAACCTTTCAATTAGGTGATTTTCTCTAATCAAAGAACCGTAATAACTTTAAAAACAAGATAAAATATATACGCTAGCAAGAGAAAAACACCGGTTTTTCTTTTTATACTTTTCCTGAACCATGATATAACAAATATAAAAACTGTTAATGTTATCATAATAGCAACATCAACCCATAGACTAAAATCCACTCTAATCGGTGATATAAGTGAAGAGCATCCAAGAACTAAAAGTATGTTAAAAATATTACTGCCAATACAGTTGCCAAGGATGATATCCGGCTCTTTTTTCTTAGCAGCAATTATACTGGTTATCAGCTCCGGCAATGTCGTAGCAATTGCAACTACAGTAAGTCCGATGAGTGTTTCGCTAAGACCTAGATTTGATGCAATATTTGAACTGCTGCTTTCTGTTAGTCTTCCTCCAATAAATAACCCAGCAAGGGAAAGAATAGAATAGATCCACAACTTCCCGAGTTTTTCTACTTTTTTAAAAGCATCTAGCGGCACATGATTTCCATCTGCATCCGTATCAATATCTCCTTCTGCATCAATTTCTATCTCTATGGAATCTTTGGAATTCTTCATAATGTATAACATAAAACCTATAAAACCAATTAATAATATAATTCCATTGATTCTGGAAAGTAGTCTATCGTCAAAAAGCATAACCGTCAGTAGTATCTGTATCCCAATCAAAATCGGAAGCTCCCGTTTTACAACAGAGTCCCTTACCTGTAATGGCATTATTATTGCGGATATACCAACAATTAAAGCAATATTTGATAAAGAACTTCCTATAATATTACCAAGTGTAAGTTGGTTAGAATGGGATATTCCTGACATTATTCCAACGGCAAGTTCTGGCGCACTTGTACCAAAAGCTACTACCGTTATACCAATAATAAAGGAAGAAACACCATATCTTCTTGCTATTTTTGAAGTAGAATCTATTAAAACATCCGCACTTTTAACTATCATAACCAACCCCAGAACTAATAAAAAATACTGCATTATCATCATCCTTTCTACTCACAATAAAAAAGCAGAGAACTTCTAATAGAAGCTCTCCACCCATAAGCTTATCATCTTGAAGCAGTTACCTGCCCAACCGGATTAACATATATTATTATTTTTAATTATTGTAACTACTCCTTCCTTAAATGTCAATATTTAGTTTATAACATTTTTACGAAGCCTAATAATTACCTAATTCTTCGTATTTACATACAATTTTTATTTATAACTTTCAGCATATCTTTTATAGCTTTGATTACCTCTTTCGGTTGGTCCTTCATAATATAATGCCCTGTGTTTTTGACAAAAATCAGCTTGGAATAATCTGACCATGTTGTCCATTCTTTCATAATATCATCTGTCATTTTCTGATATTCAGGACCATCTCCGCTATCTGAGGGATGAAGGATTGTAAATGGAATATTTCTTAATACATCACCTGCATTCTGTACCTGCAAGGAACTTTGGATAACTTCACTTAAAGTACCGTCATACTCTTGAAACTGATTTAAAAATAATTCTTCTACAGAAGGAGCATAAGTTCGAAAGAACTCAATATTTTTCTGAAAAGTATCTGCTGAGGTACCATCCACACTGACTATTCCAGCCACTTTCCCTGGATATTCTTTAACAAACTCTACTGCTTCTAACATTGAAATAGAATGAATCACCAGTAAATACGGCCCATCTACATCTGCAGCTTTTAACAATGCATATAAATCTCTTGCTCTGTCAAGGGCAGTTTTTCCGGAGCCTGTTTCAAAAACTGATGCATCATAGGGTATATCATTACCATTCAGAAAGGAATGAATCATTTCATTGCTTAATGGCGCCCTGTTAACACCACTATCGCTTTTCCCCAAGCCTGCTCGGTCATAAGTTATTGTTTTGGCATATTTTGATACTTGGGATTGAATGTCCCCCCAAGTCTCATAAGTTGGATCCTCGGAATAAGTATAAATTCCATCTCCATAACCCGAGTCAAAAACAACTGAAACTTTACTGCTATTACCCATTATTTGAGCATAGAGCCGCTTATCTCCGATATCAATTAAACCTTTGTCTACGGTGACCTTTGCTGCTGCAGAAGCGACAGATGTTAGAAATAGTGTTGTTGCAAGTAATGTTGTAATGACTTTTTTAACAAAATTTTTTCTCATATAATCCTCCATGTGTGATGCGCTTTAGCGTACTAAATAAAAGTGAAAATTGTTCTATCATTTTCACACTATCCTCCATGTGATACGCTTTAACGCATGCTTAAATCAAAAGTGAAAATTGTTCTATCTCTCTTGACTCATTATTTATGCTGATTAGTTAGCATATATTTCCTATTATAACACAGATATAGATTATGTCAAATTTTGTATTATTTTTCACTTAATATCCGTCCATCATCCCATTACACTACAATTCAAAAAAGTATACACCGGACTGTACCGTTAGTTTTACTCCATCTTCTTCCAAAGAGTAACCTGCTATCCCTTGTAGTTCCTTCCATAATTTCTCCTTCTGGAAGATAGGTATTCCACTTTCTGTTATCCGTTCTAATTCCTTTACAGGCAGATACACATCCGCACTGCAGTTACAGGGAATTTCCAGATGGATTGCCTTCTTAGCGTCCGTTCTTTCCCACCGAATCCCTATATTCCCCCTTATAGATTCATAGGTAACTTCCGCATAGTCAATATCAGAAAACAAACATGGCCGAACTATAAGCTTCTTAAATCCCGGCTTGTTCTCATCTATCCTCAGACCGGCAACATACTGAAAGAACCAGGCAGCCACACTTCCAAACATCGGATGATTATGAGAACCCTGGTCTTTCTCCCAACACTCCCATAGAGTGGTTGCTCCTTGAGACAGCATATATCCATACCCCGGATAACTTCTTTGGTTCATTATTCTATAAGCTATCTCCTGAAATCCATGGTCAGAAAGAGTCTTAAGCAGCAGCGGGGTTCCAAATATGCCGGTATCAAAATGTCCGTCATTCCTTTCCAGGATATTCTGTAGCAGATTTTCAATCACCTTAGGTTTCTTTTCTTTCGGTACACAGCCTGCTGCCAATGGGAATACATCGCATCCTTGAACACCTGCTCCGTAGGAGCCGGTTTTCTCATTGTAGAATCTTTTATGCATTCCCTTCTTTAAATCAAAACTAAGAGCTATAAAATCACACTCCTTTTCCTTATCTCCAAGAAGCTTGGCAACTGTACTCATTATGGTTGCAGATTGCAGATAGTAGTAGGTATTTACCAGTTCCGGTGGTATATCAATATTGAACCCCTCTTTTTTCCCTTGAACTTTATCAAACTGATGAGGCACCACCCATTCTCCAAGGCACCAGGAGCCAGGCTCCTCACTGGTGATTATGTAGTCCTCATCCCTGTGTCTTTGGAGGTATTCCATCCAGGCAAGCATCATTTCATAATGCTGTTCCAGGATTCTTTTATCCCCATAATACATGTACATATACCAGGGCAGTAAGACCGCGGCACACCCCCAGCCTCCAGGACCACCGCCTCCCCCATAAAAAGGTACTGTGTGCGGGATATATCCGGACTTCAAATCTCTGGCATAGTCAATATCCTCAACCCATTTTGTATAAAAGGCTGTCATATCAAAACTAAGCATGGCTGATTCGGCAGTTATCTGAGCATCTCCGGTGTATCCGAGCCGTTCACGATGAGGGCAGTCACTGGGTACCCCTCCATGCAAATTCGATAGTTGACTCCATTTGTATGCTTCATATATCTGATTAAACAGACTGTTCGAGCAGGAAAAAGAACCAGCGCTTTTAACATCCGCATGGACCACAATTCCCAGGATGCTTTCCATACTGACCCCGTCCTCTATCCTTACCTCAATATACCGGAAGCCATGCCAGGTAAAATGAGGTTCATAGGTTTCTATTCCTCTACCGGAAAGAATATAGACGTCTTTTTGCAGCTGCTCTATAGAGCCGGAACTAATATAATCCAGATGACCATTCTCATCAAGCTCTTCTGCAAAACGCAGCTCTACTTTTTTACCGGAACTTCCGCTGACCCTTATTCTCGCCCATCCGGAGATATTCTGCCCAAGGTCATATATCATACTGCCGGCCTTACTAAGGGCTATACTGCAAGGCTCAATCGCTGAGATAACCTTATCCGCCGGTGACATCTGAGCCCTTAGGCATCCAGACACCCCTGGAACTTCCTTTGCCCTCTTCCAGCTTGCATCCTCATACTCCGGGTTATTCCAGCCTGTCTGCTCCATTCGTGCATCATATATTTCACCATAATAAATGTTATTGAAAACAATTGGTCCCCTGGAATACTTCCACTCTCTGCCGCTTCCGATGACTTTTTCGCTTCCATCCTCGAACTGTATATGAATCTGCAGCCAGAATTTTGGCTTCCCATAAGCCATCTTACCTTCGACATTTCTCTCCCTTTGGTTATACCAGCCATTTCCAAGCATAATACCTGCTGCGTTATACCCGCTATTTAAGAGGGAAGTAATATCATAAACAGCATAGAGAGCACGTTTTCTGGTGTTATCCTTGTAAGGGTAGATCAAATCATGCAGGGTACGGTTATCAAAATCCGTCCAATTGGGGTCAAGTACATGATCTCCTGCCTTATGCCCATTTATGTACATTTCGTAATAACCTAATCCACATATATAAGCTCGTGCCTGTGCTGCCTTTTTCTCCAGACTGAATTCTCTTCGAAAGATGGGTGAGCTTAATTCTTCCTCCGTACCTGTCCAGCCACAGATAAAGTCTGAAGATTCTAATAGAGCAGTTTCAAATACAGCCGTCTCGCTGTTATTCCCCGTCTCCTCTGCATGGGAATAACAACGCACCTGCCACCAGTATCTTGTGCTGCTTAGGAGTTTCTTTCCTGTATATTCTATATGTATATTTTCATCGGAGACCACCATACCACTGTCCCACATGTCCCCAAGACCTTCTTCAAGCATTTCCTTACTGGTGGCAACAATTACCCTGTAGGCGTACTGCCTCATCCCTCTTGTCTCCGATTTTAATAGCCAGCTAAACCGTGGATTTGGTACATCGATGCCCAGAGGATTTGTCAGGTATTCCGTTTTCAAACTGTAAGGAATGATTGCCGTCATTTCTATCATTGTGCTTCCCAACCTTTCCAAGTAATATTTTTACTATACAATAAAAGCCCTGTTTCAAACAAGGCTTTTAAAGTCAATTTATTTTATTTTTCCATATCCTTCAAAGGGGTAGTCTATTACAATTCTCCCTTCCATGCAATCACCAATCCCGCTGTATAAGTCAGCCCTGCCGTCCTCGCGCATTACAATTCCGGAAGTAAAGGCACAATCTGACAAATGGGGCAGCTTAGCCGGTCCATCGGGATAACAGTCCCTGGTGCCGATAATTTTATAATCATGCACGGTTAGCGTATCCGGCTCTAGTACAAAGGAAATATTCATATAGGAAGATTGTTTCTCACCGGTAGTGTCTACATAACTATAACTTAGATGACCGATTACACCGATGTTTCCGCTGTCAAGCAGATACGCCTGATTACAACCTCCCCATTCTCCGCCGGCAAATAAGCCTTCAATAAAAGGTGCATTTTGAATAACTTCTGCCGTAAGCTCTTCCAGGGAATGAATAACGGAGAAGCCTATCATAGATTCACTGCCGTGCTTTTTCAAGATATTATCATTCCTCGGTCTTGAAAACACTCCAATTCTACCGTCGGCAAGTTCTACCAAACGAATATCTTTCATATATTCCGGACCGGTGGTAAAGTAATAGAGATCCTCCAGTTTTGTGCCACGGTAGAAATAACCATAATAGGTATCCAGCTTTCCTCCGCTTATTCGGACATGGGTCCCTCCCAGAATCAATTCCCTGTTAATGATGCTGATATACGGATCTTCTAACTGGTATACCATAGATTCCGGAACAAGACTCCATTCATCTTTTCCTGTCTCTTCAAATAACCTTACCAGAGAACGCATCCATTCCGCTCTTCGTTCAACTCTTCCATATATGTATCTTTTACCATTCCATATAAATGGAACAGAACAATTATAAACATCATATCCGTCCACTCCACGGAACTTTAACAGAGCTGCTTCCCGGATATTCCGGGTTTTATGAAACTTATTCCGTTCTTCAAGTATATTCATTACTTTCCTCCTATTAATATCGTATTGATTTCATAAGGTTTTACTTTCAAATATTATTTTATAAGTTTTTATTTCAAAGGGTTTTATGCTAAACTGAAATTGATCTCCCTGATGGGCGACCTCAGAAATATTATTTTCCAAAAGGTCACATTCAAAAACGCTGTTAATATTCTGATTGAACCTGCAGCACCCTTTCGTAAGCTGATTGTGATTCTCATACATACGTACAATGTATTCATTACCGCTCTCTGCCTTCTTAATCGTATCAATGAATACATTACTCTGCTCCACCGATACAAAGGATAATTCTTCCGGCAGGGTACCGGTATGAGGTTCTTGCAGTACACAATAAACCGGGCAGTTTAAGCGGTATGCCATCTGGTCAACCTTTGCCTCTTTAAAATTACCGGCATGAGGATAAAGGGAATAGGTGAATTCATGCACTTCCTTGTCAGCATCCGGGTTAGGATGTATAGCAGATTTCAGCAGAGAAAGCCGCATAACGGAATCCTTGATATCATATCCATACTTGCAGTCATTGAGCAGTGCAACACCATAGCCGCCTTCTGATAAATCCGCCCATTTGTGTGCACATACTTCGAACTTCGCCAAGTCCCAGCTGGTATTCCAATGGGTGGGCCGTTCCACATTACCGAATTGAATATCATAGGTTGCTTTATCTGAGTTTATTTCAACAGGAAAAGCTGCTTTTACAAAAGCCTGCTTTTCTTTCCAATCGATTTTCGTATTAAAGTCTATCCTGTTAATCTCTGAATAGATGGAAATCGTCTGAATCAGAGTGGATTTCAGATAATTCTTCTTAATCTGAATTATCTTTCTGACCGGACCTTCCTCCAATAATCTGATTTCAGTAACATCATTCATCTCCCAGGATTTCTCCTGATAGAATATATCCAGATTCCAGGCATCAAAATCCATGGGCTTATCCTCAAATACCTGCAGTACATTACCGAAGGCATTCGGTTTTAAGACTTGCCTTTTATTCTGTTTGTCATAGAGAGAGGTAATATTACCCTCCTTATTGAATTCCAGTTCAAAAAAGCCATTTTCCATTCTGCAGCCCTTTTGATAAACCACCTCAAAAATATTCTCCTGAGCAGGTGCTTCCTTAATGATAAACTTCTTATATCCCTTAGCCGGTAGTTTCCTGGCATAAAAGACAAGCTTGCCGTCATAGGAACCCTGTGCCGGTAAAAGCTTAGCGCCATCATAAACCTCAGCATTCTTCCAGCCTTCCGGCATATCCACTGTCACAATATCATCCCTCATAAATCCCAGCTGATTAAAGATTACGAAAGAATGTTCTTTGATATCCATGCTTTCTGCCATCGATAGAAGTGACCTATGAATCAATTCCTTCCCCTCCTGCAGCAACTGCTCATATTGCTCCTTTGAGGTCTCATATACTTCCTTTATGGAGGAACCTGGGATAATATCGTGAAACTGATTAAGCAGCGTTACTTCCCAGCTGTCATGAATCCTCTTTGCAGGATATTCCAGTCCGGTAAGCTGTTCTGCCATAACCGAGAGCCATTCCAGATCCTGATTCATAAACTCTGCTTTTCGGTTATATTTTTTATTTCTTGCCATAGAAGTATAGGTTCCTCTATGGAATTCAAGATAAAGTTCACCAACCCATTTGGGCAGCTTGGGATTGGTAAGGGTATTGTTCTCCAGCTTTTGAAAGAAGTCGATTGACTTGCCAATTTGCACCTTTGGCATTCCCGGCAGCCCCTTTTCCATTCTTCTTGCATGTTCAAGCATCTCACGGGTAGGACCGCCGCCGCCGTCTCCGAAGCCAAAGCAGTTAAGTACCTCATTATTGATATTCTTTTGCTGGTATCTCTGCCAGCAGCCAAGTACATGGCTGGGATTGATAATACCGTTATAAGTAGTGCCATTGATGGACTTCTCACCATGATACTCCTGGGTTGTAATAAATTGGGTCAGTACTTCTGTCCCATCAATACCTCTCCACAAAAATGTATCATAAGGAAGCTTGTTAAATTCATTCCAGCTGATTTTTGTAGTCATAAAATACTCTATGCCGCTCTTTTTCATGACCTGAGGAAGTGCGGCACTATATCCGAATACATCAGGAAGCCAAAGTATCTTATTTTCAACACCGAATTCCTCTTTGAAAAAGCTTTTTCCGAACATAATCTGGCGGACCAGCGATTCTCCCGAAATCAGATTACAGTCCGCTTCTACCCACATTGAACCCTCAGGCTCCCATCTTCCTTTTGCTACCATATCTTTTATTTCTTCATAGAGCTCAGGCTGGTCTTGCTTCACAAATTGGTATAGCTGAGGCTGACTTGACATGAATATGTATTCCGGAAATTCCTTCATTAATGAAATAACCGTAGAAAAGGAACGTACCGCCTTCTCTCTGGTCTGACGCAAAGACCATAACCAGGCAACATCAATATGGGTATGCCCCACACAAAGCTCCGTGATATTCTCATTTCCTATGAGTTCAGAATGATAGAATTCTTTCTCCAAATAACGGATTGCATCCTCTACGGAACAATAAAAAGCTTCGCTGCCGTCCTCTCTTAGATCCAGCAGATTGATTGCTTGTTCAAGGTAAGCCAAGGTATCTATTCTTCTTTTATCTTCCTCCGGCAGGAGGCAGACAGCCTCTAAGGGAACCGAAATATCATAGTACAGCTTTTCGACACGGCGATTTAATACAAACATCTCCACTTGTAATCTGCTATACCCCTCTTCTGTACCTCCATAGGCATACAAATCCACACAGAATTCTCCTCTGCCTTGACTATCCTGGGGAAGAAGAATCCAGGTATGATTTACATCCAAACCATGCTGGAGCTTTTTATCTACCCAGGCGATAAACTGTGGATTTGTTGCATCCCAGCCTTCTCTGTCTGTTTTTATCTTAATAATAACCGGGCTCCCTATAAATTCCTCCGGAAGTATTACCTGAAATCGAAACCAACTGTGCTTATCTCTTCCTCCCCAGGTCAGTCTGTCCGAATAGGCTTCCCAATCCGAATCCTTCTCCTCTAAGAGATTTAACTCACCGTATTCGCATTCCTTCCACTTTATCCCGTGAATCGGCAGGCTGTATTCCATGGTTCTGCGGTGCAATTCTTCCAGTATTTTTTTAATGCGTCCTTCTATGAAAAACATGTAAAAACTCCTTTAATATAATTATTTCAGGAAACCTTTTTAAGTCACCTTGGCACTAACACTTCGTTGCGATTACCGGGCGCTTTTGTAACTCCCATCCTGTCTTATCGGATATAAAACCGGCAAGTTCCAGACCCATTCTATAATGGGTCTGGTATCCCGGGTGAAAACCACCGCCCCAGCCTTCAACCTCAGGATGAATCAATCCCAGATCCACTAAGTATACTTTTTTATTTCCACTCCGATTAAAATGGGAAACTACCTTTTCTACGCTTTCAAGATAATTATTATTCATTGTTCCAACACAACAGAAAACATAGGGGTCTGTATATCTTGCCAGTATGTCCTCAATAAAATCAATGTAGGCGTGGATGTATTTCTGATGATCGATAGTATTAGAATAATCGTTCTGTCCCAGATTAATCACAATTCCATCTGCCGGATATTGCGAAAAATCCCAAGGTGTCGTATCCTTGCCAAGTGTCCCTGCAAAATGCACCGGTAATCCGTTAATATTACCTCTTGCATCCTGCAGCACACCGATACCGCAAATAGCCATCGTATGGTATTCTGCATTTAACATCCTTGCACTGATTCCCACATAAGACATGTAACCATCATCCAGATTCGTAGCTTCTGCCACCTCATGAGGATGTCCGATTCCTGCTCCGTCGGTGATAGAATCACCAAAGTATTCAAGGCGGAGATTTTTGCATTTGGGAGGATTCAGAAAGCATCCGCCTTCCGGTAAAGAGAACTCATGAAATGATATACTGCCGGTTAAGATACCGGTTCTTTTATGAATCTCCAGTATATGCTCCTCCTCCGTTAAATTACCTTCAACCACATACTCGTGAATGCCCTTTTTCAGGTTAATCCAGTTGCGTGCGATGCCATCCAAAACAATTTCAACATAATCGTTTCCCTCTGAATCCTCTGCTGTCATACTAATTGACCTTCCTTTGAAGGCAACAAATACCGCGCTGTTGACCCATGCACATTTTACACTACTATCTTCTATTTCAAATCTTCCCATTAATCTCGCGTTCTCTTTAAAACAAAAACCCATGATTTAATTCCTCCGTATACACAGGTAATTATATTTTATATCAATGTTTTAATTTCCAATTTTCCTATTGAATCCGCTTCTCTTCCATCGGAAGTTCCGTATAGATCGGCTGAAACTCCCTGAAAACCCGGAATAGAACATTTTAAAATAAGTTTTTCATTCTTATGGCTGTTATGGAACAGGCGTACCTGTGATTTTCCATCGCAGCGTATTATCGATACGGTTTCCACTGACTTATTTTCACAGCTAAATACATTTAATTTAATAGAATCAGGTTTACCGGGCAGGCGTTCTGCCAGCAGCGGTTCTCTGAGCAGGGAATCTTCATAAGGAACATAAGCCTCTTCCCAAGTAAGCCCATGTGGCATTATGGAATATTTCATTTTGCATCTTCCTCTAAGAGGCTGATATCCCCACCAAAAATTACTATGGTATCCAAACCCCAAGGTAAGTGTAAAAAGATTATCTACCAGAGAATAACCGTTTACATGGTCACAGAATATTGCCAGTCCTGAGTTGGAGCTCTCTTGATAGATATCTGCATAACCATTTACTATGTTATGTTTTATTGTATCCCAGGAATCAAAACGAGTGTCAGTCAATCTGCTCTCATATATATCATAAGGAGCGCTTTTTATAACTTTAACCGGACTGTTTCCCAAAGGAAATTGTACTCCGATTTTGTAATCTTCCCTGCAAGAGGACCTTTTCCTTCCATGATACCTTTCCTCCACGGCAGGTTCATAAGGATATCCTATTTCTGTATCTTTCATAAAGTTTATCGATGTTTCAAAATCAATTCGGCGTTCATGAAGAGTAATCTTTACCCTATTCTCAAATTCGATTTCATGAAATTCTCCGCTAAACACAAGTTCTGTGTATAAGGGACCATTGGATTTTATATTGCATTCAACGGTCAAATCCAGTGTATCAATAAATTTCTCTTCCTTTACCAAGTATCCCCTTAAAGAGCCAAAACCCGATACTCCTTCTGTATAATCACGCTTTGTTTCCCTGTCATACAGCCGTACGATAGAACCGCCTTTTTGCAGGTCAAAAACCATCTGAAAATAATCGTTGGTTACTTCAATGGTATTCTGTGCCGTCTTTACCGCCATGCCTTTTCCAATTGACACCGTATCTGCCGGAACAACGCGGTAGGAAGTATATCCGATGCCCTCGGAATTTACATAGAATCTTAATACGGCCGCTCCAATGCTGCCATCTTCGTAATATCGGATTGGGTCTAGCTGGGAGGTTAAGCTGTTATTCTCTTCATCATATACTTTGACATCACGAATGCCATAATCAAACCCCAGTGTACACTCCACCTGGGAAAGGCGGGGATTACCAACCGTATTATATACTCTCAGCCATTGTTCATTTCCAGGGTTAATTTCCTGCGGTCTCCTTCCGGATACCGCTAGCATAGCACGCTCAGTAATCTCGTCTATCATTGAACAGCAATCAGTTACAAGAGCATTGGATTGAAAAGCCCACATACGGGTTCCCTCTCCGCAGGTAGCACAGATATAACCATCGTGGTGCTGTGCCTGCATCAGCTTTTTCCATGCTTGCTCCAGCAGAGAATGGCACTCCTCCCTTTCGCCCCTTTCCGCTTCCGCAATGGCAAGTAATTTTTCAGCTTGCAGTACCCGATTCTCAGCATGGCGGACATTCCGAAGCATCTCCTGCAGAATACGGTTACCCCAGGGAAGAGCGGTTAGCACATCTTCCTGTGATAACAAGACTTCTCCCTTGATGCGGTCTCCAAACCTGCTAAAGTACTCACGCCAGGTAACATATTCTACATCAATATCTTTTACCAATGGTTTCGAAGACCATCCAAGGTCCTGGAGGCACATTCCTGCCGGGGCACTAATTCCATGAAGGCTGCACTTCTCTGCGAAGCCTTCAATGGATGAGAAGTCATAGCCGGAAGCTTCCGTTGCATTACAGCTGATTAATTCTTCCCCTTCATACCGTGGAACAGCAGGAAGAAACGAACCGTCCTGACTGAACAGACGTATTATCTCTCCTGGCATTTTAGCCATATACCCGCCCCATGCCGTTGGGTTCTTTAAGCTTATTCTTGCATAACCAAGCTGCCTTAATATTTGAGGGAGCGAGGATGTAAAACAAGGTTCCTGCACCGCATAAGTATCAACGACTACTCCGGGAAAATGCTCCTTGATGACCTTGACCCCATAAAGCAGCTGGCGAATATTGCTCTCACCGTTTACTGCCCAGCAAAAGGGCTGAGCGTAGCTACCGCTGATAAATTCCAGACGGCTTCCAGATATCGGATCGGATACCATTTTTTCTATTTTTTTGTATGTTTTATAGTCATGGTTTTTTAGATATTTCCAGGATTCCGGTTCGATTTCCAGACTAATCTTCCATTCCGGATAGCTTTCCAGGGCATGGAGGATATCCTGCCAGGAGCCCTCCGGCATATGTCCGCGGATGCCCCCATGATATCCGTCTATAAAGTATAATTTGCTCATTCCTTCCGTACCTTTCTATAATAAGAAGATTGAAACCTATTTCTGGTCACCGTCATAATACACCCAACGGTTACTGGTCTTGAAAATAATCATAGAAAGCACCAGCGTGATTACCAACAGTACCCAAGCCAGAGCTGAAGCATATCCCATGGAATATTCCGTAAATGCCTTCGTGTATAAATGATAAGCAAAGAAGTATGTCGAGTATGCCGGCCCACCGTTTGTCATAATGAAAGCCTGGTTAAACACCTGAAGTCCGCCGATTACGCCGGTAATAAGATTAAAAAAGAGGGTGGGTGTAATCATAGGCAGGGTAATCTTAAAGAACTGTTTCATAGCGCCGGCTCCGTCAATGGATGCCGATTCGTATAAGGATTGGGGCACATCTTGAAGTGCGGCAAGATAAATGAGCATACCTCCGCCGACAGTCCAAAGACTCATCAAGATTAAGGAAGGCTTTGACCATGCCGGATCACTTAACCATCCGGGACCTTCGATTCCGATTTTACCTAAGAAGGTATTAAAGAGACCAAAGTTGGGTTCCATTAACCACAGCCATAAAAGAGCCGTAGCAACCGACGAGGTTATTGTAGGCAGATAAAAAAGTGTACGGAATAAGCGCATACCTTTTACTTTCTGATTCAGTAATATTGCAACCAGCACTCCGGCAGCGATTCCGAGGGGTACGCTTATAATTGCGTAATATGCGGTATTTACTAGGGACTTCGTAAAAAGAGGGTCCTTTGTAAACATATAGATGTAATTATAAAAGCCTATCCACTTCGGCGGCTTTAAGGTATTATAACTGGTGAAACTGTAGTAGAGCGAGGAACACACGGGATAAAGTGTGAAGATTAGAAAGCCTAAAATCCAAGGTGATGCAAATAGATATCCCAAGATTCCTTCTTTTGTCTGCATGCGCAAACCAGAGCGCTTATTCGCAGCTGCTGGTTTCATATTTTTCTGGTTTGTATTCATATTAAAGGACTTCCTTTCATACTTGGCTCCCATTTGCGTGTCATTAGCACCTCTTAAAAATGCCAATGCCCAGTACAAATCAGGGGAAGTAAAAGCGTTCGTTTCACTCTTTGCTTATTTCGTCAACCAGCGAAGCATGTACGAATATGCTCCGCTGGTGAAATCATTTATTTATTCGTAGCTTCGTATTCCTGAATCTGAGCTTCAACTGCCTTCTGTGCATCGTCTAAAGCCTGCTCCGGTGTTTTCAGACCGTTCTGAGCTGCTTCAATTTCTGGTGATATTGCATTCCACCAGTTCTTTGCCTTTGGAATATATCTATTCGGTACAGCATAGGGCATATCTGCAACGATTGTCTGCCAATTGGGATCTGCTTTAATCTCTTCGCTGGTTTCCATAGCCTTTTGATTCGCAACCGGCCATTTATTCTGTACAGCCCAGTATTGCTGATTCTCAACATTGGTCATATAAGAAACGAACTTCCAGGCAGCTTCTACCTTAGCAGGATCGCCGTGGTCAAATACCTCTAAATCAAAACCATCGCCTGTAGCAGCGCGAACACCTCCGTTTGCAGGAATCGGGATGGAGCAGATGCCGTAATCAATATCTGATTCTGATAATTTCTTATAAAAGTCATTTACGTTAACTTCCATTGCAACATACCCTGCAAGGAATGGATCAATACCGGTGGTTGCGGATGAGGATTTCAAAGACTGAGCTTGTTTTACACCGTATTTATTCGTCATATCAACATACCACTTTAAGGTATCTAATACAGTCTGGCTGGTGATAGTAGGATTATCCTTGTCATCGAAGAAGGAGCCGCCGCGTCCGTCAAGATAATCCATAAAGGAAGCATTGCCTAATGAAGGATGAAAGCCCATAACTTTAATATTTCCCTTTGCATCTACCTTTGTCAGTTTATCTGCATATTCCTCCAGTTGTTCCAGTGTCTTAGGAGGATTTTCCGGATCAAGTCCTGCATCACGGAACATCTGCTTGTTATAAACTAACATACGGGTTCCCCAAATCATGGGCATACCATAAATACCGCCATCATAAGTAACATCTTTTACTGCATATTCATAGTACTGGCTCATATCAAAGCCTTCCTTATCAATATACGGCTTCAGGTTGGCAAGGACACCGGAAGATGCTCGGAAATTATTATCTCCCAGTCCCATGAATCCAACATCAGGGCCGGTTCCTGCCGGTATTGCTGTATCCATTTTAGATAAGAAATCAAAGAAACTGATACCTAAATCCTCTACATAAACCTCATCCTGTGATGCATTAAAGTCCTTAATTAATTTGTCATGCACCTTTTTAAATACGTCCCCTTCGGGAAAAATGTGCCAGTATGTAATTTTAACCTTTTCCTTCGGCTTCTCTCCCGCCGTTTCTGTTCCTGTACCATTCCCTGTAGCAGGAGCTTTTGTATCGGTGCTCTTACTGCATGCCCCAAGTGATCCTACCAGTAAAACAACCAGTAACATGGACAAAATCTTTTTGCTAAACTTGCCAAACATTTTTGTTCCTCCTCTTAAATATTATTATTTATTTTCTTCAGCCCTTGACTGAATAAAATACGCAGATAAATATCATCCCTTAATACCTGTAAGGGTAATACCTTTGACAAAGTAATTCTGAAAACTAAAAAATATCACCAAGGTAGGCAATGCGGTTACAATGGAGGCAGCCATTAAAAGATTCCATTGTACTCCCGAATAACCCTTAAAGGCACGAAGTCCTAGTGCAATGGTATATAACTTAGGGTCTGTCAGATATATCAACGGTCCAAAGAAATCATTCCAAGAGCCCATAAAAGTAAATATTGCAATGGTTGCAATAGCAGGCTTACATAACGGCATCATGATGTTAGAGAAGATTCTAATCTCAGAGCAGCCATCAATTCTTGCAGCTTCCGCTAATTCCGTAGGCAAAGTCTTGAAGAACTGTCTTAAAAGAAAGATATTAAAAGCACCGCCGCCGAAAAAAGAACCCGCAATTAACGGCAAATATGTATTCAACCAGTTTAATTTCTTATACAGTACAAACAACGGTATCTGTGTTACCTGACCGGGCAGCATCATAGTCGCTAACATCACGACAAACCAGATATCTCTTCCCTTCCAGCGAAGCCTAGCAAAAGAATAGGCCACAAGAGAGGAGGACAGCACCGTACCAAGCATATTAAGGCTTGTGATAATCAATGTATTTATCGTATATCTGCCAAAAGGCATCGATGTCATCGCTTTTACGTAATTCTCAAGATGAATTTCGGTGGGAAAAAATATCGGGAGAATCATTTCCTTATTGCTTTTTAGTGAAGTCATGAGCATCCATATAAACGGAAACATGAATAGAATGCTTAATGAAATCAGGAGAAATAAAACGATAGAATTTTTAATTACTTTCCCTCTCCCTCTTTTGTGTAAATACCTTTTCTGATAACCTGCTTGTTCAATACGAGCACCTTGACTACTCATGTTGTTACCTCCAGTAATTAAAGTATACTTTATTTGTTATTTAAAACATGTTTATATGCTAGCATAACATTCGTATTTCGTCAATACATTAAATTTATTTTTTGATTCAATGTTTGTTTTGTACATTTTCACAAATTATCTACCTAAAATTCATATTAACATTTTTAACATACGATATACTTTATCTGATTATATTTTATAAATTAACATAATACACAATATTATTATAGACAGGTTATTTCTTGAAACCGGCTAAAAACAGCCCTTTCAGACAATTTTCAAATTACTCTTCTATTAATACAAACAACTTTTTGCCCTTACAAAAGAGTATAATTATATTATCTTGACTTTTTTAAATATTAATGTATACTTTTATTAGATTTTAAAATCAAAAAGTTTATATAACTGCATTTTATGACTTTATTACCAGAAAAGAGGGGGTTATATTTTGGAGAATGAGTTAAAATACGAAACCGTAAAACATGCTATCTTGAACCAAATACATACCGGTGAGCTTCATACCGGCGATAAATTGCCGAATGAAGAAGACTATATGAAGCTGTTTAATGTAAGCGGAATAACAATTCGAAAAGCTTTGACAGAGTTGGCAAACGAAGGATACATCGTCAGAATTAAAAGAAAAGGTTCCTTTGTAAATAATCCAAAAATAACAGAAAATCAAAGCCATTTAATAGCTTTGATTTTATCTGCGGAAGATTATTATGATTCCTCTTATATGAAAATCATTAAAGGTGCCCAGCGAATGGCGGCTGAATTCAATTACTCTTTAATTGTTGAATGGAGTAATGAAAATCTTGCAATCGAACAGGCATCTATCCAGAAAATGCTGGACCGGAATGTAGATGGCTTTTTGATTTATCCCTTCGATCCAATTAAGAGCATTGATAATTTTAAATTAATCGAACAACGAAATATCCCCTATGTACTGGTGGACCGCTATAATCTGAACCGCCCCTGCTATTTCGCAGGCTGTAACAATCATGATGGAGCCGTATTAGCTACCAGGGAGCTGATACGCTTAAAGCATACCAAAATCAAGTTCGCAGGCTATCATTTTTTTCTGAATTCGGAGCAAGAGCGATATGACGGTTATTGCAGTGCAATGCGTCATGCCGGCCTTCCTGTAAATGATGATAATTTGTTAACCAGTATTAATTACGATTCCCTGGCAGAGAGTATCCTTAGACATGACATTACAGCATTATTTTGCAGTAATGATAAATTAGCTGTCAAGGTAATGAAACAATTGCATGAGCGGGGTATAAGAATCCCCCAGGATGTTTCTATTATGGGCTTTGATGACTGGGATAATTCCCGTGATCTGCCTGTTGCCTTATCCACAGTAAAACAGGTCTTTGAAGAGATCGGTATTAATGCAGCCAACTTACTAATCAATGCCATCCTAGGCAAAATACAGGGCGGCAATACCAAAGTATTATCCGGTGTTTCTTTGGTTATGAGGGATTCAACCAGTGAAAATCCATATTCTTAACACCAAAGCTTTACAAAAATGAAAGGAAGTATTTTATTATGTCATTTGATTTTATTCATAATAGTCTGCGCCATGGGCTCTTTCATAAAGAACCGGACGGAATCTCCTGTTTTCTTCCCGGCAGTGCTATCAGTGTATGCTTTCAGGGGCAGGAAGTCACTCTCTCCGTAGATGACATGAGCAAAAGTGGGAAAAGCTGGCTTAACATCTACATAGACAACCTTCCGGTACGGGTCATGCGAATCGATCCAGACAACCAGATATACCAGCTTGCCGATGATCTTGAGGATGTACCTCATACCCTTACGCTGCAAAAACGGACCGAAGCAGGCTTTGGAACCATCAAGTTTACAGATCTTACTACTGAGAACGGAACTTTTTTACCTCCTCCTTCCCCGAAACCTCATAAACTAATGATCATTGGTGACTCTATTACATGCGGTTACGGAAATGAAGCTCAGATTCCTTGCGACTGTGATGCATCCAGAGAAAATAACGCTCTGGCTTACAGCGCTTTGCTAGGGGATTTTTTAAATGCTGAAACCTTAATCGTAGGTGCCTCCGGAACAGGCTGTTATCAGAATTTTGGCGGTTCAAAAGAAGGCCGTATGACAGATTATTTTATGGAAAATATCTGTCCGGACCTAGACCAGAAAGCACTTGACCCCTTCGAGCCAGAGGTAATTGTCGTTAATCTCGGAACCAATGATTGGTCAGCACCTATTGAGCCCACTGACTATACTAACCGCTATCGTAATCTGACAGATTTTATCCGTAGCAGATATCCGGCTGCCGAGCTGTTCTGTGTCATCGGCCCAATGAACCTTGGTCCAAGCCCTTATCTAGAAGCACTGGTTAGAACTTTGCAGGAAGAGGGAGACACACATATTCATTTTATGGAGTTCCCTTTGATTAAACGGCCGGAAGAAGGCATGGGCGGCTCCGGGCACCCCTCAATAAAAAAGCATCATCAAATGGCTGTACAATTATCTGAGTTTATTAAGCAGAAATGCAGCAATTTTTGAAATGACAGTTTGTTATAGATTTCTATAAAAAGCAGGCTATCTATGATAAAACAACATCATAGATAGCCTGTGTTTAGTGATTCTTTACCTCATAGATATATCATATGCAGTCCTTGTCCTCACCGCTTTCGTAATTTGTTATCAGATTAGCTGCACTACTTGTTCTCATGGAGTCTCCAAACAATATAATACTTCAGATATATCCTTCCGGTTAAAACTTTTTTCCCTGAAGAACCATAGAATGTATAAGCATTTCCATTTTGCTCTGTAAATTTCACTTTATAAGCTTCTTCTATATGCTTAAAAAGGTTCTCTTTTTCACTTCTTTGGGTAAGATATACTATTTCTTTGCCCTCTTCTGTGCCCTTTATAGAAACCTCTGTATATTCCTTGCCTGTTGCCAGCAAAAACATGGGTTTTATAAAGACCAGAGGATTTCCTTCGGCAAAAATAACATCCTTCTCCATTAGCAGAAAGGCACAGATGCCAACAAGCAGTAATATAATAATATCATTCCTTTTCCATTTACCAGATGTTCTTTTTACTTTTGTATTACCGTACATCCTTTACTCCCATCTGTATTTTAGCAACCCAAAGGTCTGCGAAATACTCCTGCCATTCCAAGCAGCCTGATTGTATCTGCCCGCTTGCTTAATTTTCATGTTCCTATCAGTTCTTGCCGTGTTACTGCATTCTAACTTGTATATTACCACTTCTTCCCTTATAATGGAACTACATAAACCAGCATTTACCCTTATCCTACAGCATGTGCTCTTTGGCCCTGCTGTAACCAAAAGCGGAATTTGCGAAAGGAGAACCCCTATGCTGAAATTTACTGTAAGAGTAAGAGATCTGGATTTTAATGAAGCGGCTGATAAATTTCTGCCGAATGATCTTAAAAATATCTTTTTAAAAGCAGGAATTCGCATGATTCCTGCCAAAGAACAAATAACCTCTTTTCTTGTTAATGCCAATAAAGATAAAATCATAAGGGAAATCAATGCCGGCACTGCCAAAAAATCTCTTCCCTTAAAGGTCAATCACATCTACTTAAAACATTTGTAAATAACGGTTCACAAATCGAATTTCGTAACTATTTACTTGTCAAACCAAGTCTACAGACAATAAGTAAGAATAATTGGTTGAAAAATTCCAAAAACAGTTCTTTCAACTATGATTTAGAAATATCCAATAAAAGATTGGATATTTACGAAAGGAGTATATATGTTAAAATTAGAAGTCACTTTTGACGAGATTAATTATGCTGAGCTGGCAGCAGGCTTTCTTCCCATGCTGCTTGAAAATCTATCCAATAAGGATGTCAAATCCAAGGAAGTCGCTCTTTTACTGGAGAAGTTAGGGGATGCTCCTAAAAGAATGCTGGAGGCTGCTTTTAGAGAGCTGCCTCAGCAGGATATGAACAATCTCCTTGCAGGGATAGTTTCTATCTATAGAGAAGACCTTATGAAGTTAGCAAATGAAAAGTTGAGAGAACAAAATATCTCCGGCGGAGTGACAGATATCCACCTGGAAAATGTTTAATTTTCCTCCTTGAAGCAATTCCTGTCCTGCTATGGATGCAAAAATACGGATTATCCGGGATAAAGCCTGGGTAATCCTTTTTTTGTACCAGTATACACCAGTAGATAATTTACATTAGCCACCTTATAATAAAAACATGAACCAGGTGAAATCCTGATTTCTAATTTTATTAAAGGAGATATTTATGAAAAAAGCTGGAGTTATACTTTTGGCATTTGCTCTTATAGCATGCCTGTTCCCCCTGTCTGTAAAAGCTTCTGAAACAACTGATTTTTCTACAGACTTAACTGCTTACCTTACACTTCTAAGCGAGGAAAGAGGAAAAGAAGTTACAAAAGATGATATAGAATATGTGTTGAATATCTATTCCGAGAGCCTCACGGATTTTGATTCGGTTGCCGGTCTGAAAGACTATCTGGGAGAGGTTGTTAAAGCAGATTACAGCAATCTTACAAACATCTATGAGAAATACAGTCTGGATCAAAATTCCCTGACAGCTCTTTTAGAAGATAACGGAGAAACACTTGACGATTATATTTTTCTGAATGAACTTGAGGCAAGTATTGCTTTTTATCAAGATAGCAAGACAGAGCAGGAAGCAGGTTTTGAGGACAAGTTAAACACTTATTTAAGTGATATCAGCGCCATCCGCGGTTTTACCGTAAGCCGTGATAGCATTGAAGCATTTCTTTCCAGATATGAAATGTCACTAAGCGATATGGAAACAGTTGCTGATTTAAAAGATTTCCTGGGCGATGTTATTAAAAGTGATCTTAGCAATCTGGACTATTTCCAGACAGAATATGGTCTGTCAAAATCTGATATTGAAAGCCGCTTAGGTACCATAAACAAGACTCTGAATGACTATGTATTCATGGATGATCTGGAGTACGATATTCTGGATAACGATGATGGTAAAATTACCTATAAGTACATGATGGATATGTTTGAAGAATACTATCCCGGTATTACCGATAAACTTGGCCTGACAGAAGAAGAATTTACAAAAGCTTATCAGTATTTTACTACTCTGAAGGATTATTACAGCAGTGAAGAAACCATGAACAAGATGCTTACCCTTATGGGCCGCCTTCAGACAATTATGGAATCACTTCCGGAATCCGAAGATAAAATAACCCTTGATCAGATTAACGAGATGCAAGATATTTATAAGGAAATGCAGGATATCCTGAAAATAAAGATATCCTATAGCATTCTGGAAAATGGCAAAAAAGTCCCCCTTACATTACTTGATCTAATAAACGGAAAAGATTTAGAGAATGCCGTTCTGAGTGTAGATATTTATACGGACTCTAATGATCTTCTCATGGATTTCAACCTTAGCGCCGATATGTTTGGCGAATTGTTAGAAGATGTGAAAGATACACCGGTTACCGATACTGATTCTACCGGCGGCAAGACTATCTCTACTGCAGTTAAAACTATTACCGGCGGTAAACTTCCAAAAACCGCTTCCAATTATACTGCCATGATAATTATAGGTGCCCTTCTTACAGTTGCCGGAACTGCACTTAAACTTAACAGGAAAAAGGGAGATGAAGCAAACGCTGCGTAAGAATATTATTTCTACTATCTTAATTTCAACCGGATTATTGGTACTGGCTCTTGGTCTGACGAAGATGTGGCAGGGGCAATCGGTTAAGGTGCCTCTTCCCGTTTCAACAGAAAATATTACGATAGCGAAGGAAGACGAAGTTCAAACATCAGCCCTGAATAAAAATAATCTTTTTGAGAAACTAATGAAAAAGAAATCACCTCTATCTAAAACCTCAGAGAATGATGTAAAAGCCCTGTATTCCAAAAGGCCGGAGTCAGGAGAAACCATAGGCTCCGTATCCTTTCCTTCTTTAAACATGTCCCTGCCAATTTATGAAGGTACCGAAGAAAAAGAATTAGAAAAAGGGGTGGGGCATTATTCAGGAAGTGTTCTTCCCGGGGAAGCGGATAACTGTGTTCTGTCCGGTCACAGAGATACTGTATTTTCTGATCTTAAAAGTTTGAAGAAAGGTGACCAAATTGTAGTTCAGACAACGGCTGGTACTTTTACCTACCGGGTGCATAAATTTCGTATCGTAGATAAAGAGGATACAACAGTCATTGTACCAAAGCCCACAGCTTATCTTACATTGACAACCTGCTATCCCTTTAACTATATTGGTTCCGCTCCAAAACGTTATATTATTTCCGCTTATCTGATATCGAAATCGTAAACAACAAGCAGGGATATACCCCTTTAGGGGTATATCCCTGCTTTCTTTCTCTATTCCCCCCTAACCTTGGTAATCTTGTTGATAATTGGATGGACTTCCAATAATCTTACATAGCTTTAATGTTACGAATATATTACAATAATGTTAACTTGATGACACAAGCACATCTGACTCACTAGGAAGAGTGCTCATTCACGAATACCAATTCCTACTCTTGATATTCACGAAAGGAGTTCTTATGAACAAACTTAAATCGGTAAGAATCGTGCTTACGGCATCACTCTTATCCCTCACAATTTGTTCGACAACTGTGTCGGCTGCAACTTATAAAGTTGTGAAAAATGATACATTATTTAATATCAGTAAACTATTTAAGACTTCTGTTACCTCAATTAAAAAAACCAACAACTTAAAGAGTGATAATATAAATCCCGGACAAAAGCTCAAAATATCAGCCAAGATTTACACCGTTAAGGCAGGGGATACCCTTAGTAAGATTGCCAAAGCCAATAAGATTACCTTGGGAGCCTTAAGAAAAGCCAACAGTAAATGGACAGATTCATTAAAAGCCGGACAAAAATTAATAATACCCGGTGTAAAGCCAGGAACTACCGTAAGCCAGAAGGTAGAAGCAGCCAGCACCATGAGAGCAGCCAGTACCATGAAAGCAGCCAGCGACGGGGTAATCCCTTATACAAAGGAAGAAAAGGACCTTCTGGCACGACTTATTACTGCAGAAGCTACCGGACAGCCTTATAATGCAATGGTTGCAATCGGAGGCGTAGTTGTTAACAGGGTTCAAAGCAAGGAATGGCCCGATACAATCAACGATGTTATCTATGATGTTCCCGGCGGATATTATCAATTCACACCCGTTAAGAATGGTTATATTAATAAGCCTGCCTCCAGTATTGCCATAAAAGCAGCCGGAGAAGCCCTTCGTGGTGCTGACCCTTCAAAAGGTGCTATGTTTTACTTTGATGACAGTTCTACCAACAAGTGGTTATGGTCAAAGACAAAAACTGCTCAGTATGGAAAAATGGTCTTTGTAAAATAATATAGGAAAAGATATTTTCGGATTTGCCATATTATAAACCAAAAAGGTTGCAGCAAAGTGATAGCTTGCTGCAACCTTTTTTCTACGAAATTTTCTTTGAAATTTTCTTTGAAATTTTCTTGAATTTTTCTTTGTAATTTTTTTGGAATTTTCTTTGATTCTTTTTTTGATTCTTTTCTTGATTCTTTTTTTGATTCTTTGTTTGAAATTTTCTTTGAATCTTTCTTTGAATCTTTCTATTAATTTATTTCTATAATTTTATCAATTTATCTATGAGTTTAAGAAAGAATTCATTCGAATATTACCATATTGCTCTTAATTATCTCTTAATATTAAATGCATCGAATCCCGGATACTGTGCACTTGCACCCAAGTCTTCTTCAATGCGAAGTAACTGGTTGTACTTTGCTACACGTTCTGTTCTGCTGGGGGCACCGGTCTTAATCTGGCAGGTATTCAATGCTACAGCCAGATCTGCAATGGTGGTATCCTCCGTTTCTCCTGAACGGTGGGAGGAGATTGCTGTATAACCAGCTTTATGTGCCATCTTAATTGCTTCCAGAGTTTCTGATACAGAACCAATCTGGTTCAATTTGATTAAGATTGAATTACCGCAGCCAAGTTCAATGCCCTTCTTTAATCTGGTGGTATTGGTAACAAATAAATCATCACCTACCAACTGTATCTTATCTCCCAGTTCTTTTGTAAGCAGCTGCCAGCCTTCCCAATCCTCTTCGTCCAATCCATCTTCGATAGAAACAATAGGATATTTTTCGGTAAGCCCTTTCCAATGTGCAATAAGTTCTTTGGAAGTAAAGTGAGTTCCTGCTTTCGGCAGAATGTATTCTCCCGGCTTCTCACCCTTCCATTCACTGGAGGCTGCATCCATTGCAAGAACAAAATCCTTACCGGGTACATAACCGGCTTTTTCTATTGCCTGAAGTATTAACTGGATAGCTTCTTCATCACTGGCAAGGTCAGGTGCAAATCCCCCTTCGTCACCAACAGAAGTTGCAAGGCCTTTCTCTTTCAGGATCTTTGCAAGAGCATGGAATACTTCCGTACACTGGCGAAGACCTTCTTTAAAGCTTGACGCTCCGGCGGGCATAATCATGAACTCCTGAACATCTACAGTATTGGCAGCATGAGCACCGCCATTTAAGATGTTCATCATAGGGACAGGAAGTTTATTCCCTGCGCTGCCGCCTAAGAACTTGTATAAAGGAATCATAAGAGAGGTAGCTGCTGCTCTTGCTGCTGCAATAGATACGGCAAGGATAGCATTTGCGCCAAGCCCTGATTTATCCTTTGTACCGTCAAGAGCTATCATTGCTGCATCAACCCCGTAGATATCGGCTGCGTTAAGACCTGTTAACGCTTCACTAATAGGTCCGTTAATATTAGCAACTGCCTTTAATACACCCTTTCCGCCAAATCTTGATTTATCTTCATCTCTTAATTCCAATGCTTCAAATATACCGGTAGATGCTCCGCTGGGTGCTGCTCCTCTACCGATAGTACCATCCTTTAAAATAACTTCTGCCTCTACTGTTGGATTTCCTCTGGAATCAATAATTTCTCTTCCTATTACTTTTTCAATCTCTAAATAATTCATTTGATGTTCCTCCTTTAACAGTAATTCAACTTTTTATATTCGTAATGACCTTAAAGTCTTCCTCGATCCTGCTTAAGATTCGGGGAGGACTTCAGAGGCCAGAACTTATGTGAAGTATGCTTTTATATACTTCACATAACTTACCCAAATACTACCACAAAAGGAATAAGAATACAAGATATGTCCTGATAATGATTATCACTATTTCTACATTTTGTGACTGAAACAAAGATTTTTTAGTAATAGGTGACTTTTTCCTTCCTCTTAAACTCTTGCACTCATTAGATTTCCGGAGGAATAACGCCTAAGTCCTTTATAAAATACCGCAAAGGCAATGTTGATGATAATAACAGTAACCAGGAATACCAGTCCTAAGTATATAAGATTTAGATGCAGCAATATGCTAACAGGCAGATAGATATAAAAACCAATAGGAATCAAGGTATAAACCAATACTTTTATAAGGCCTTTAAATATCCCGTCAGGATAAGTGGAGAAGTTCACCATAGTATTCGTAAGATTCATCGCAATGAGATCTCCTCTTGTAATCCAAAAAGAAATACTTCCGGTTATTACAGCAAAGGCTGAATATAAAAGTCCTCCGGTTATGGTAAACAAAGTAAACAACAGGAATTTTAAAGGCGTGATTCCCGTAAAAAATATCAATACAAATCCGTACAGCAGATCTCCCATAGCCGGAGGGCTGGTGGACGAGGATATTACTGATAATAACACACTTTTCGGCTGTACTAAAAACGCATCGAGCTTCCCTTCCGTTATGAGATCAGATAAACTAAAGGCCTTATGAAAGAAGATATGTGCGAAACCATAAGAACTGGCGGCCAGCGCCCAAAGTAAGATGATCTCTTTCATACCATAACCACCAATTTCCTTCTTTAGATGAAACAATACCGCCCACTGTATAATAAAAGTAGAGTTATTCAACATCATAAACAGAACATTGGTTATAAATGCCGCTTTATTTGTCATCTCTCTCATGATATTATACCTGACGGTTAATAGCAGGATTTGAATTTCACTTTTAACCTCCGTTAACATTTAATTTCTTAACCCCCTTCCTATAGCCTAAAACCAAAAGCAAAGAAAATGTAAAAAGATATCCCATTTGTACCAGAAGTACCTGGCGGTACACCCCAAAGGAGAAATCCACCAAAAGCTTAGCCGGCCCATAAGTAACCGCATAGATAGGGGATAGCCGTATTGCAGGCTGTAATATCTTTGGAAATACCTCCACCGGAAACATAATACCAATTACGATTAAAAGCTTATCATAAATCCACTGGAAGGGAAGAGAATCCTCCACCCAAAAAGCCAGCAGACTGATACAGATTCTTATAAGACTGTTTACGAGTAACCCTGAGAGTATAACCGGCAGCACCCATACAACAGTTGCAAAACGAAAGGCCGGTATATTCCCGAGCATGACTACCCCCATAATACTTCCCATAATAAAATACAACAGAAAACGGAAGCCGATTTCACCAAAATACTTTGATAGTATATACAATGGATACCTGTATGGCTTATTCATGGCATAAGCAACCGTTCCGCTCTTGATATCTCTGCTCATTCCTCCTGTCAGGGTGGCATTTCTCGTACCGAACCACATGATTTCAGTAAATATAACATACCAGATCATCTGCGTTCTGGTATATCCCGCGATTAACTTAGAGGCATCTCCATAGATATAATTCCATAACTGAAAGAATAAAAATATCATAATAAAATAACTGAGAAAGCCCAGAATGCAATTTAACGGGTATTGAAGATTTTCCATAAAGCTGACCCGAAAGATGTAATAATATTTTTTAGCCGGATTTTTTACCACAATTCTCTTCCTTTCTATGCAGTTATCAAACCACATTCATACAGGCTGCTGTTACAACCCAATTCATCTCATCTATGTGCTGATTCCCTATCTCTTATAGATTTCTGTGATTATTTTCTCCAGAGGTATGTTTGAGATATTAACATCCATAATGTTATCTCCGTCAATGAGACTTAGAAGTTCATTTACCTGACACTTTTTCGTATCCACTTCAAATCTTCTTTCAAGGCCTTTATTCTTTATAAGCTGCACACCTTCTTTTCGTTTAATCTCTACATCTTCCTTCAATCTGACTTCCACCTGCTTTCTGTTCAGATAATTGTATTTTAGGTTATCCATAGCATCATCCATAACAACTATGCCATTATTGATAATTATCATACGTTTGCATAATTTCTCAATGTCACCAACATCGTGGCTGGTTAAGAAGATGGTGGTATTATATTGTCTATTCAACTTTTTGATAAATCCCCTGATATTTTCCTTTACAACGGGGTCAAGGCCTATGGTAGGCTCATCTAAAAAAAGTATCTTAGGTCTGTGTATCAGAGAAGCAGTAATCTCACAGCGTATTCTTTGACCAAGAGAAAGATTTCTCACCGGTGTATTGATGAAGCTTCCTAATTCAAAGCTTTCAGCCATCTCCTCAATGCGGCTGACGGTTTCCTTTTCACTCAAATCATAAACCTTCCCAAAGAACATAAAGTTATCATAGGGGGTTAGATGTGTCCAGAGCTGTTCTTTCTGCCCGAAAACAGTACCGATTTCATAGGCCAGTTTCTTTCTGTCTCTGGTAGGTGACAGTCCAAGTACAGACATTCTCCCACCATCCGGATAAAGAATCCCTGTCAACATCTTAATTGTAGTACTCTTGCCTGCTCCGTTAGGTCCGATAAACGCCAGTACTTCCCCTTCCTTTACCTGGAAGCTGATACCCTTTACAGCCTCCACCTCCTTATACTCTGTCTTTACAAAAGCGGCAAGGCTCGCTTTTAGTCCTTTTTTCTTCTGTTTTACCTTAAAGGTTTTTTGCAGCTCCTCTGCAGTAATAGCCTCCATACTGTTAACTCCTCCCTTAGATATTTAAATCATCTTTTTTAGTTTCAGCTTCCGGTCTCCAGAGCAGCCTTCCTCAATCACCATATAATGCAGCCAAAGCTCCTATGCAATGCAATACTAGAATAAGAATAAAAAAAGACCGCATATAATGATTTTCCAAATAGGAAATATTATAATGCGGTCTTTCATTTATCTTCATTCACCGCATAGATGCAAAGAAAGCTAAGTCCTGCATCTATGGGTATTAATCATAGTTACAGGAATTAGCTTTCGATGATAATAATTGGTAGACAATGCAGTGAACGATTCATGGTAGTTTTCTCCAAAAAAGATTTTTTGTAGTTTATCACAGATGGCTTCCGTTTGCAACTACTTTTTTTATAAATGTTAAATGCATCTTGACTTTTTAACTGGATACTATCATACTATCTTAGGGCTAAAACGATTATTAATCTATAAAAATAAGCCATGAATAGTGTCTGCCATTTTAATCACGAATGAAAGGCATTAGAATTACAAATGCTAAATACACAGTCAGTATCTTAAATTTACAGCTATGCTCTCTGGGTAAATAAAGGAGGATCTTGTGGCAATCAAAAAGAAATTAATAGATATCTTAAAAGAATATCTGTTTATATCCGCAGGTGTAGAACTAGTCGTAATTGGAGTTTATTTCTTTAAATTCCCCAATAACTTTTCCATCGGCGGTGTAACCGGTCTTGCTATTTTGCTAAGCAATGTGCTGGGACCGAAAATAAGCTCAAGTACAGTTGTATTTGTAATTAATATGATTTTACTTTTGGTGGGATATATTGTTATCGGAAAGAGTTTCGGTAATAAAACCGCTTACGGAAGTGTCTTAATGTCTGCCTCCTTAAGCTTCTTGCAGTATATCTTACCCATGAAAGCACCTTTAACGGATGAACCTGTATTAGAACTGGCATTTGCCGTATTACTGCCGGCTGTTGGTGCCGCAATGCTCTTTAATATTGGAGCCTCTACCGGTGGAACAGATGTTATAGCCATGATACTGAAAAAGTATTCCAATATCGATATCGGTAAGTCCTTGTTCATGTCAGACCTTATTCTTACCCTGGCTTCCTTCCTGATATTTGATGTTAAGACTAGTTTACTGTCTCTGCTGGGTCTTTTGATTAAGTCAACTATGGTTGATACTATTATTGAAAACCTGAACCTCCACAAATACCTGACGATTATATGCACCGACCCGCAGCCCATATCTGATTATATCTTAAATACACTCCATCGAAGTGCTACCATCAGCGATGCCAAAGGTGCCTTCAGCAATCAGGAAAAGAAGATTATATTTACCGTTATGAACCGCAGTCAGGCTGTACTGCTTCGCAGATTCATCAAAGAAACGGAACCGGATGCCTTTATCCTCATAACCAATACCAGCGAAATTATAGGCCGGGGTTTCAGGGCTTAACCTAATAGATAAGTTATAACAAAAAACTTCCGTAAATTCAGGATGAAATTGCTATATCATCATCCTAAATTTATGGAAGTTTTTATCTTTCTAATGTGATTGGTTTGTATCATTATTTAATATTTCTAGCATTCTTTGTTTCTTACACTTTTTTCTTTCTGACACTCTTGGTTTCTTACACTTTTATCTTTCAGACACTCTTGGTTTCTTACACTTTTTTCTTTCTAGCATTCTTTGTTACTTAAATTTTTATCTTTCAATCAACAGGGTTACAAACAATAAAGCCAGCACCAGCACCATAATTGGTTTTACAATCTTATAGCCTCTTTTTAATACCAGCCCGGAACCGATATAATGACCGGCAATGCTGAACACCGCTGCCGTAAGGCCTAATATCAGTACCAACTTTCCATGTATAAGAAAGGTAATCAATGCTGCAATATTGGAAGACAGGTTGACCACCTTTGTATTCCCGGATGCTGTTTTTATATCCATTCCTGCCAATGACGTATAACTAAGCAGTAAAAATGTGCCCGTTCCCGGGCCATAAAAGCCATCATATACAGAAATAATCAAAGAAGCAGCACAGGCTATCAGAAAAGCTTTCCTTTCTGATATTATTTTTGCAGCATCCCTGTCCTTTTTATTTTTCAGCACGAAAATTGCCGTAAAGGGAAGTATAAACAACAGCAAATTCTTAATTATACTTTCACTTACCCTTAGTGCGAGATTCGCTCCAAGAAAGGAACCGGTGAGAGCTAATACAACGGAAACCATAGCTATTTTATAATTAACAGACTTATTTTTTATGTACCTTGCTGTCGAAGCAAAAGTTCCAATACAGGAGGACAGCTTGTTTGTGCCCAGCGCAAAGTGGGGTGGTACTCCTGCAATCAAATATGCCGGAAGAGAGATTAAACCGCCTCCTCCTGCGATGGAGTCTATCACTCCTGCCAGAAAGACCAGCGGGCAGACTATGAGAAAGATTGTTATATTGATATCCATGTTATTTACCTGTCTTTTCTTATGTTTTTCTATACAATCCTATAATCAGTAAAGCATTCTCATAATACAGAATATTTCAGAATACTACATGCTCCTATATGTCCCGAAACACTTCTTTCATTATAAATTAAAACCTTTCAAAGTCAAGTGCACTCTTAGGATTTGAATTTTACCTTTTCAAATGCTAAAATAAACAAAACATATAGTAACAGCCATACGTTACGCACAAAATACCTTACCTTATGTAATCGGTATTGTAATTTACATATGTTCTACTATAATGTGCTTATGGCGCCTACATAAACAGGATTATTGAGGGAGTACAATGATTCGAATTGCAATCTGTGATGATGAAACAGCAGTCTTACAACAGACGAAGTTATTATTAAATGAATACCCGGGAGCAGCTTTTACCATTGATGAATTTACACGAGGCGAGGATTTACTTCTTAGTGAACATAACTATGAAATAATACTGCTAGATATTGACATGCCCGAGACAAATGGAATAGAAACAGCCCGTTTAATCAGGCAAAAGGATAAATCAGTTAAAATAATCTATGTAACCAATTACAGTGATTATACTACGTTTGCCTTTGCCGTCCATGCCTTTGCTTATCTTCTGAAACCTTTGAGCAGAGAAGAGCTGTATAAACAATTGGAGGAAGTATTTGAATATATGCAGCCTGCTGCTGATTCTTTGCTGGAGTTTAATACCTCAGAGGGTATTCTTCGGGTAAATTCAAAGGATATTCTTTACTTTGAATATCAGTGCCGTAAGGTCTATCTGCGTACCCATACAGATACTTACATTCTCAAATGCAAGATTACAGATCTGGCTGGTGAGCTTAGTGATAAAGGGTTTTATATGCCCCATAAAAGTTTTGTTGTAAATCTGTACTCTGTTAAGAACATTAAAGGATATGATATCTATCTTATAAATGGACTAACGATTCCGTTGTCCCAGAAAAAATCAATGGAATTTCGAAGAGCCTTAAACCATTACCTATCGGAAGGAATGAATCTGACCTTATGACGAGCACTATAATTTACACTATTCTACCTCTGCTTGGCAGTATTTTCATTCTTTATGCCATATTTTTCTGCATGGAGCGGATCGGCACCAATATTACCACAGGGAAACTGAAAAAGAATCTGATTGTTGCTGGCTATATTACCATATCCATTGCCTTTTCCTTACTTGGCAACGGTATCATCAACCTTCTTATTCTTTTAATCATTCCGGTAATTGGCCATTACCTGTATAATAACCTTCGCCTGTATATTGTCTATTACACCGGATTTGTAGTTGCAGAGTATCTGACGGATATTCTGTCTATGATGCTTCTCTCACTGTTGTTCCAGCACAATATACTATATTTTGTAAGCGGGCAGGCTTATTATATAACCTTTCTGATTACTGTACGTTTTATTGAATTTATCATTTTAAAGATATTGACAGCTATCATACGAAGAAGGCATCATTATCAGATTACCTGGAAGCAGATGGCCAGTTCCTTTGTTCTTCCGGTCTTTAGCATCATCAATCTTCTTTCTATGATATTCTTTCTTCAGGTATATATTTCAGAAGAAATTTTACTTCTCCTGCTGTTGAATATTTTATTGTTGTTAGCTCTCAATATTTACTTTACCAGCGTTTTCGATATCATAACCAAAAATAATCATTTGGAGAATGAACTTAATCTCTTTCGCCAGCAGGAAGTGATTCAAGCCGGTTATTACTCAACTCTGGAGCAGAAATATGATAATACCAGAAAGCTTATTCATGATATCCGAAATCATATACAAGCTATGGAACATCTATATGAAGACCAAAAGAACGAGGAAGGCTGTCAGTACGCCAAGGATATCCATACCATGTTAAATCAGCTTGGGCAGAAATATTACACTGACAACAAGATACTCAATATCATTTTAAATGATAAAGTGCAAACCATGGAGGCTCTTGGCATGAAACCCGATATTAAAATATCCATGGTTGATCTTCACTTTATTCGGGATGTGGATATCACAACCCTCTTCGCAAATATACTTGATAATGCCATAGAAGCCGCTGCATCCAGCAGCGAAAAGCAAATTATTCTCCGTGTTGCCATGGTGCATGATTTTATCTCAATCATCCTGAAAAACTCAGCAACTCTTCCTCCGGTAAAACAGGGAGACACATTTAGATCGAACAAAGAAATGCACGAGGGACTTGGACTAAAAAATGTTACAAGAGTGGTAAAAGATTATAAAGGAGATATTCAATATGAATGGGGTGAACAATATTTTATTACAAGAATTATGCTTGCTGTTTAATGCCCTTATATGCTTTGGAATTCCAATTATCGGCTTACTGCTGCTTCGCAAAAGAGCTGAGTTTGTCATCCGTCCTTTTCTATTCGGTATGGCTGCCTTTTTTGTAAGTCAGATACTAATAAGAATTCCTTTACTGCAGTTTGTATTACCTAATTTTAAATGGTTTTTAACTTTGCAGGTGAATACCTATGCTTACGGATTATTCTTAGGAATAAGCGCGGGAATCTTTGAAGAAACCGCCCGGTTCATCTGCTTAAAATATTTTCTACCTAATCGCACCAGATTAGGGGACGGACTGGCTTTCGGTCTTGGTCATGGCGGAATTGAAGCGATGCTTCTTGTCGGTATTAACAGTCTGGCTGCAATGATATTGTACCCTCTCGGTAACCTTGATTTATCAGGCAGCGGATATTTAACTATTTTGACCGGAGGTATTGAAAGAGTTTTTGCTATCTCCTTCCATATAGGTGCGACCTTAGTAATACTGTATGGAATCAAGGTAAATAAACCTATTCGCTTCCTCGCACTGGCAATTCTTTTGCATGGACTAATAGACGGCACAAGTGTAATTCTCCCCGCAGCCTATCACGTAGGAACCCTTGGTCTCGAAACTGTTATTATGATAAGCTCCTTTCTTGTACTTTCCTTGGGATTATGGCTATTTAAGCGCAAAAAGGAGACAAATCTAGAATATAAATCTAAAATGGAGGTTTGATATTTTATGAAAAAGTTAATTGTGTTACTCTTAATGGCAGCTATGACTACTACTCTTTTAGGTGGATGTTCCTCTACCAAATTATCCGATTCTTTTGATAAGGATACTGTTGAAAAATCAGCAAAGCAAGTAATAGAATATCTCAATAATGCTGATTACCAAAGTGTAACAAATATGTTTCGGGAGGACCTGCAAAAAGATTTATCTGCTGATACCCTAAAAGATGCTGTGGAAAAAACATATGGCAGTGCCGGTAAATTCAGCGAATATAAGAGCACAACCATCTTAGGGCAAAAGATCAAATCCACCAAAGAAGACAGTGCCGTAGCCATTATAATTGCGAAATATGAAAAAAAGAAAGTAACCTTTACCATATCTTTTGATACGGATATGAAACTAATCGGATTGTATATGAAATAAAGCCTTTTGCTATAACCAAAGCTTCATGACTTTACGTTATACATTACACAATCTTTTGTGTAATCTAACATAAAATCATGAAGCTTTTTGTTTATTATTCTTTTAATCGCTGTCTGATGTTTAATAATTTACAAAAAAGGAAAACTTAACCTATAAGTATTATTATAATATCATACCTGAAAGGATAATATCATGCCAAGTAATCGTTATTTATCTATCTGGGAAAATGGCGCATTCTTCGAAGAGAGACCACAATGGAAAGGGGAAGGCACCGCAGAGGCAGTAATTATCGGAGCCGGAATAACTGGTATTCTCACCGCCCATATGCTAAAGAAAAAAGGAATTGACTGTATCTTACTGGAATCAGGGCGTACCGCTTCCGGACAGACCAGACATACAACCGCTAAAATAACTTCCCTTCACGGGTTAATGTATGATCAATTAATAAAGGATTTCGGAAAAGAAAAAGCCAGCCTTTACGCATCGGCAAACGAAGAGGCGATTTCTCAATATGCCTCTCTTATTAAAGACAATGGAATCTCCTGCCACTTTGAGAAGCTTCCGGCTTATGTGTATAGTACGGATGACCTTCTTTCGATTGAACGAGAAGTTGAAGCAGCGAAGGAATGTGGAATTCTTGCGAGCTTTACTGATAAAACATCCCTTCCCTTTCCTGTAAAAGGTGCTGTACGCTTTCCGGAGCAGGCGCAATTTCATCCCCTTGAATTCTTGTCTGTATTGGCAAAATCTCTGACAATTTACGAGAATTCCAGGGTAATCGGGATAGAAAAAGATACTGTTATAACAAAAGAAGGAAAGGTAAAAGCAAAGCATATTATATTGACCTCCCACTACCCCTTCCTGATTACCCCAGGTTATTACTTTGCCAGGATGCACCAGGAGCGTTCCTACTGTCTTGCACTTAAAACTCCTTATTCCCTTGATGGTACTTATAAGGAAGATAAAAAAGACGGTTATTCATTTAGACGCTTTGAGGACATGCTGATCCTGGGTGGGGGCGGACACAGAACTGGTGAAAATAAGACAGGCGGACAATATGATTCTCTCAGAACATATGCCAAGCAGTATTTCCCTGAAGCGGAAGAGAAGTATAGTTGGTCTGCTCAGGACTGCCAAACATTAGACGGTGTTCCTTATATCGGGCAGTTTTCAGACCAGACTCCCAACTGGTACATTGCCACAGGTTTTCATAAATGGGGTATGACCACCTCAATGGTAGCCGCTAATTTGCTTAGCGATATGATTACCGGTAAAGAAAATCCCTACGAGCAAGTGTTCACGCCTCAGCGTTTTAAGTTAACAGCTTCTATTACAAGTCTTCTGGATGAAACGAAACACAGCGCAGTTGGACTAGTTCTAAAGAAATTAAAACCGGTACCTCAGGATTTGTCTGCTATTAATCCGGGAAGCGGCAGAGTTATTGAATTAGAAGGTGAAAAGGTAGGAATCTATAAAACGAAAGAAAATCAGATATTTGCAGTTGATCCTAAGTGTACCCATCTTGGCTGTCAGCTGGAATGGAATGAGGAGGAAGAAACCTGGGATTGCCCCTGCCATGGCTCACGATTTAATTATGATGGAACACTCCTAGACGAACCGGCCGGAGAACCCATAACGAGGAGGGAATTTCATGAAGAATCTCCTGAAGCAGAGACCATACTTTGAGGGCTGGTATTTTAAACATCAGCAGGATAACAAAGTACTTGCCTTTATCCCCGGCATAAACCGCGAGAAAGGAAAAAGTATCACTCCCTTTCTTCAGATTATCGCAGGAGAAAAATCCTATCAGCTGACTTTTCCTTTAGAAGAATGCTTTATTGACCGAAAATCCAGTTATATAAGGTTGGGTAATAACGTCTTTACCAAAGAAGGTATTATGATTGACATTCATACAGAGGAACTTACACTAAAAGGTATTATTCTGTATCATAAGCTTCATCCGATAGCCTATAATATTATGGGAGTCTTTCGCTATTTTCCCGGTATGGAGTGTAAGCATAATGTAATCAGCATGTCCCACTCTCTTTCCGGAAATCTCACTTATAACGGTAACCTGCTGCCCTTTCATAAAGGTATTGGCTATATTGAGAAAGATTGGGGACACTCTTTTCCAAGTTCTTATCTTTGGCTCCACTGCAATGATTTCACGGAGGATATCTGCTCTGTAATGGTCTCCATAGCCCGTATTCCTCTTTGGGGCAGTCATTTTACCGGCTGTATCTGTGCCATTCATTACAGAAACAGAGAGTACCGATTGGCTACTTATCTGGGAGTAAAGATACTAAAAGCAACACCAACTCTTATCATACTACGGCAGGGAGATTATTTCTTCCGGATACGGATAAAAGATACTTCTTCCCCTTCCGCTTATAACCTGGCAGCTCCTACGAAGGGGAAAATGAACCGTGTTATAAAAGAGTCTCATCTTTGTCAGGGAAGTTTTTTCCTCTCTTACAAAAAACAGATTGTTTTTCATCTGAAAAGTCAGGGTGTAAGCTTGGAATCCGTAACAGATAAAGCAGACCAATGAAGTTTACCAATCTTTAGGCGGCTTAGGAGTTCATTGCCTAAAGATTGGTTCTTTTTGTTTTAAGCAGCCACCAATAAATAATATTCAGGGGAAGAGTCCAGAACAAGCCGGTATGTGAATGATTCAGGCGTTTTAGAATATGTGGCAATCTGTAGAATTCGCGGTTCACATAGTTAAAACCCTCTAAAAGCTCCTGGGTTGTCATATGCTTTGGAGTGAAAACAACATCCGTACGGGAGTTATATTTAGTCCAGTCTTCGGTTAGGATTCGTCCTTCGGATTTCAAACGGTCAAACAATGGGGTTCCCGGATAAGGTGTCAGGATATTAAAGGTGGCATTCTGGACACCGTTCTCTATCAGAAATTCCAGTGTTCTGTCAAATACATCCCTGGTATCACAATCAAAGCCAAAGACAATCCCCGCCTGAACCGAGATACCGTGGTTATGAATGTTTTTGATTATCTCTTTATACCGCTCGACCTGATTAAATTCTTTCTTTGCCAAATCCAGCGACATTTGGGATATACTCTCAAAACCTATGAAAAGATGACGGCAGCCGCTCTTATAGGCAAGCTCTAAAAACTCATCATCCTCTCCGGCTTTTATACTTGCCTGACTCGTCCACCACTTTTTATATGGCGTTATCGCCTTACAGATTTCTTTCGCATATGCCATATCCGCACAGATGTTGTCATCCCAAAATACTACGACTTTTCCTTTAAACTGCGCAAAGTCACGTGCAACCTCAGACGGAGGACGCATTCTGAATTTGTGCTGATACATACAGGAAACAGCACAGAATTCGCAATTATTGGGGCATCCTCTTGAAGCGAACATTGTTCCGGCTGCATGATCATGCCGGTGAAAATGCTCTGTTGTAAGCAACGGAATCTTTGACATATCTACTGCTTCATTGCTTTCATACCGTTTCCTGAGCTTCCCCTTTTCAAAATCAGTGAAGAAGACCGGAAGCGTGTTCTCAGCTTCGCCCACAAAAATACAATCCGCCTGTTGTTCCGCTTCCTCCGGGCAGAGCGTAACATGAGAGCCGCCCATAATAACCGTTATTCCCCTCAAACGGAATCTCGCTGCTATTTCATAAGCATGTTTGCTGCAGGGTGTATGAAAGGTCAGCCCGACAAGGTCAAAGGACTTCTCATAGGGTATCTGCTCCTCTTCTTCGTCAATGTGAAGCACATTCCAGTCTTTCGGGAAGAAGGAAGCCAGATATGGCATGGTACATTGCTGAAACTTGATATATCTGGCACGGCGGATCTGCTTCATGTCATTGGAGGATACCGTAATAAGAAGAGCATTTTTCATATGGATTTCTCCTTACTAGGACGGTACTCCAGTACATCTCCCGGCTGACAATCCAAAGCTTCACAGATTTTATCCAGCGTTTCCAGCTTAATTGCCTTTACCTTACCATTTTTAATCAGTGAGATATTCGCCATTGTCATTCCGACTCGCTCGGTAAGCTCTGTAACGCTCATTTTACGTTTTGCCAGCATAACATCAACATTAATTATTATCATATCATTCCCTCACTGATTTCCTGTAAGTCAGCGGCTTTTGAGATATAGCGGGATAATACCGCTGCAAGAACACCGAAGACTATCAATAGTAGCACACCGGCCATAATACAAAGCACGATTCCCGGATGATTGATATTCATTAAGAAAAGTACGATATTACCAAGAAATACATAAATGGCATCTGAAAATAACCAGATCGCCGCCGTATGAATCGTCTTAGCTGTTTCCTCGGTGAATACCTTTTCAAAGCGGATAGCTCCTGCAACACGCCAAATAAGGCATAGTACTGCAAAGCAAGGCACAGCGCTAAGTAAAACATACCCAATCCATAAATAAGACCCTTGGGTACCATAAAGTTCACTAAGAATATTTTTCATCCAAGACGGAAAAACGAGACATAAGAAACCTCCGCATATTGCCGCCGCAATTACGGCGAAGCGCACCCATGCACATAAAGTTTTAGATGACATAAAAAATCCTCCTTAGAAAAGATAACTATAGATTACCACAATCACCGGAAAATTTCAATGCACATTTATTGTTTTACGATAAATATATTAATCATTACTATATATTTATCAAATTATCCAATAAATCAACAAATTCTTCGGTTAATTGTAAAGCGAGATGCCACTTTGTAAAACGAGACGCATTATTTATAATTGACAATTGAATATTTGTAAACGAAATGCCACTTTTGTAATCGAGATGCAGTTTTTGTAAACGAGAAGCCACATTTGTAACCCAAATGCAGTTTGATTTTCGACTTTTATTGGAGTATTATAATAATTACAGGCATGCCAAAGGGAGTTCGACTCCCTCTCGATTTTTTTGTAATCGGAGAATCCACCCCTTTATTCCTTAGACAGATAAATGGTTGGCGGTATGCAGATTTTATTATTCACTCATATTTAATTTCAAATCCTATAAGGATTTGAAATACTACTTGTCCGACTTTATACCGGGATTGTATATCTGTTTATAGATTACCTATAAGGATTTGAAATTTGAATTGATAAAAGAAGCAGAAAAGAAAGATAACGTTTATAGATTACCTATAAGGATTTGAAATTATGTTGGCCTGCAGTGAGGCGGCTTGGATAACTCAGTTTATAGATTACCTATAAGGATTTGAAATTTGTTCCATTTCCGCCAAGTGCATGATATTGTTCATGTTTATAGATTACCTATAAGGATTTGAAATTCCCCAGACTCATACTTTTCCAGCTTAACAACCCTAGTTTATAGATTACCTATAAGGATTTGAAATTACCATTTTCCATTTGTATAATCATAAACATCTTCTCCGCTTTTAGATTACCTATAAGGATTTGAAATGTAGTAAAATCAACAATATTGCCACTGGCGCTTACTGGTTTATAGATTACCTATAAGGATTTGAATAACTTCTTATTGCCTTAAAAATAGAATGCTAACTTCGATTAAAGGATGATAAAACTTCTTTCCAATCTTGATGAGCTTCATGTATATATCAGAAATCGTGATTTAGAGATTTATAATAACATAAACCCCGATGAGAAGAAAGCTGCATTGGCAATCCAGGATATTACTGAAATTGCCAATGCAAGCACAAGAGCTATCTATCGCATCCTAAAAGATAGGGTGATTTTATTTTATTTTCAAATAAAAACTAAATTTTTCTTCAATATGTAACCTTATTGCATCTCCACATGATATCTTCCCTTGGGTACAATAAAGGGAGAACCGGATACCGGGTCCTTAATAACTGCACAATCCAGTCCGAATATCTGATTCATCAGCTCTTCTGATATAATATCAGAAGGTGCTCCCTGGGCGATAAGCTCCCCTTTTTTTACAGCAAAAATATAATCCGCATAACGAGCGGAAAGATTAATGTCATGGAGCACCATGACAATAGTAGTTCCTCTCTTACGATTTAGATCCGTTAATAAATCCAGAATCTCAATTTGATAAGTAATATCCAAAAAGGTAGTCGGCTCATCCAGCAGCAGGATATCCGTCTGCTGGGCAAGTGCCATGGCAATCCATACCCTTTGACGCTGCCCTCCGGACAATTCATCCACACTTCGATTGGAAAGCTCGGTAATTCCCATGATTTCAAGAGCTTCTTCCACCGCCTCATAATCCTTTTTCCCAAGCCCCTTTAAGAAGTTCTGATAAGGGTACCTGCCTCTGGATACCAGGTCTGATACTGTAATCCCCTCCGGTACTACCGGTGACTGAGGCAGCAGCCCTAATATTCTAGCCAGTTCCTTCGGTGGGATGCTGCTTATTTCTTTTTCGTCAAGGGTAACTTTTCCCGATACCGGCTTTATTAATCTGGCAAGGGTTTTTAACAAGGTCGATTTACCGCAGGCATTGGCCCCGATGATTACACTGATTTTATTCTTTGGTATCACTACATTAATGTCATTGATTATTATCTTTTTATCATAACCGGCAACAATATTACCGGCTGAAAATGCAGGTGTTTGATTCATGCTGCTCCTCCGGTTTTATTCATACGTATCAATAGATAGATAAGGTAAGGGGCTCCGAGTATTCCTGTAATGATTCCCACCGGAAATCGGATATCAAAAGCATATTGCCCTATAATATCTGCCAAGAGCACCAGGATTGCTCCCGTGAAACCTGCCGGTATCGTATTGGAATTGCCCGCTCCTGCCATCCTGGCAGCTATAGGACCTGCCAGAAAAGCCACAAAGGATATAGGTCCGGTTACCGCAGTCGCAAAAGCGATCAGGAAAACAGAACTTAAGACCAGTATAAGCCTCGTTCTGTCTGTTTTCAGACCCAGTGTAACCGCCGATTGTTCTCCCAGTTCCAGTACTTTTAACTGTCTGCCGCAGAAAACTAAAAGGCATCCAAAGATGAGAACAACCACAAACAGCCCGGGAATATTTTTCATTTCCATACCGTTTAAATTTCCGCTTAGCCATCTGAGAGCTGCCGGTACATCATATTGGTTTGCTCTTAAAAGCATATAGGATATCAGTGCATTTAGCATAGCCTGCACACCAATTCCGATAAGAATCAGCCTGCCTCCGGAAAAATTGCCTCCCCTGGAAAGGGCATAAATCAAAAACGCTACACAAAGCCCTGCAATTACTGCTGATATAGAAACAAATTTTCCGCTAATTCTTAAAATTAGGATACACATAACTGCTGCCACACTGGAGCCGGAGGTAATACCTATAATATCCGGGCTTGCCAGGGGATTACGAAGCATGGTCTGGAAGGTGTTTCCGGCCATTCCAAAGGCCATACCGGCCAGCAGTCCCGCTAGCATCCTTGGAAGTCTTATGGTCCCGATGGCAAAAGTGGCTCCCTTTATCTGTTCCCCAAAGAGAACCCGAAGTATTACATCCAAAGAGTACTTCGTATTTCCCAGATATAGCATGATACCGCAAAGGATAAATGTTAATACTGCTAATACCACCATGACTGAGATATAGCGCAGCTTTCTTTTATAAAAACCTTCTCTAACAATATTTAAATTTGTATTTGTCATAAGGAACGTACCTTCGCTCTCATTGCAATCAATATCAGAATAGGTGCTCCGAAGAATGCTGTTATAATACCTGCTTCCAGTTCACCAGGATACCCGATAAGCCTGCCTGTGACATCAGAGACCGTTAAAAGAACAGCTCCGCCGATAGCAGACATAGGCACGATATAACGCATATTAGGGCCGCAAAGCAGCCTCATAACATGAGGTATCATAAGTCCTACAAAGCCGATAGGGCCGGCAATGGCTGTCGTTGCACCACATAAGAGTACACCAGCCAGTGCTCCGATTCCTCTTACTAACACCGTATTTACACCTAAACCGGTTGCCACATCATCTCCCAGCGCAAGAGCGTTTAGAGCCGGCGCAGAAAATATCCCTAGTAATAAGCCTATAATCAGAAAAGGAGCTACTGCCCCTATCCCTTCATAGGTAGCTCCGCCTACACTGCCTACCTGCCAGAATCGAAATGCATTCATAACCTCAGTTCTTGGCAGGATTACAGCACTTACTAACGAAGAAAGGGCAGCAGTAGTTGCCGCTCCTGCCAGCGCAAGTTTAATAGGAGTAGCTCCTCCGGACCCCAGGGAACCGACACGGTATACAAAAACTGCAGTAACTGCCGCTCCTGCCAGTGCAAACCATATATACTGATTCGCTGTACTGATATGGAAAAAGGCTATTCCGCTAACCACAAACAGGGAAGCCCCGGTATTTACACCTAATACACTGGGATCCGCTATTGGATTCCTTGTAATTGCCTGCATCAGCGCACCGGAGACCCCAAGGGATGCTCCGGCGATAATACTGAATAACGTTCTTGGAATTCTTTCACGAGCCACCAACATATTAAAGGAGTTACTATCTGATTGGAAGATTGCTCCCATAACATCTTTTAGCCCTATACTTCTGGAACCCAGCGCAAGGGATGTTAAGACAGATAATACAAGTACAGCTGCACTGACACTTATCAGTATTATTATTTTTTTTGCTCTCATTGTACTTTATCAGCTGCCTCTCCTATGAGCTTTAAGTAATCATCAATGGTTGCAGGGATGGACAGAGCGCTTGGAGTACCAGAAGCAGCAAGCGGTGTACCATCCTGAATCAATACTACAGAGCCTCTTTGAACTGCAGGAATAGTTCCGACAAGCTTATCTGCCTGCATAGCTTTTAATAATGTATCATCACCATATGCAACAATAATATCAATATCTTTTAAAAGATCTGCGTTTTCAGCGCTCATTTCAAGAGCAAAGCTGGTAGAAGTCTCTGCTAATTTTGTTACACTATCCGGCACCTTCATACCTAAATCATACAAGTAAGCTGCACGAGGATCAGTTGGAAGATAAACATAGAATTTACTAAGATCCGTAGGAGTAAAATAACAGAAAGCTGCGGTTTTTCCGGCTATCTGAGGGAGGGCAGCGGTCTTGTCTGCTATAAGCTTCTCCAAATTGGAAACCAGTTTTTCGCCTTCTGCCTTCATTCCCATTCCTTCCGCATTCATAATAATATCATCACGCCAGTAAGTCTGCCATGCAAGCGTAGGATATGCCACAACGGGTGCGATTTTACTCAAGGTGTTGTATTCATCTTCCGTAAGACCGGAATAAGCAGCAAGAATAACATCAGGCTGTGCATCACTTATTGCTTCATAATCCAAACCGTCTGTATCTTTAAATAAAACAGGATTCTCAACACCAAGATTTTTGAAAGCTTCTTTTGTCCAAGGTAATAAACCACTGCCATCTGTTACACCATAATTAGCTTCCGAGATACCTACAGGTACTACACCTAATGCCAAAGGAACATCCTGATTAGACCATGATATAGTAACTATGTTCTTAGGCTTACTTTCAATTACAGTCTCACCAAAAGCATGCTTTATCGTAATTGGATACTGTGTTTCTGTTTCAGCAGTATCTTTAGCTCCAGTTTCACCAGGTTCAGCCTGTTCAGTCTCTTCGGTAGGAGCAGCAGTTACTGCCTCCTTGACTGCTCCAGCGTTATTTTCTGATTTGCCGGCGCATGCTGTCAGAGTCAAACTCATTGCTATTACCAAAATAGAACTTAAAGTTTTCAATTTCATCTTTTAACTCCTCTTCTTTCCTCTATGTAACGATAGTTGCTATGAAGTTAGTCGTTTCTAACTTCGCATAGATTATCAAAGGAGATTGTCTTTGTCAAGTGATTGAAAATCGTATATGAGAATCATATTCAATTGTAATTTAGAAGTTTTTTATTACTCTAAACTCGTAGAACCCCAATAAATAAGCCATTTTATGAAATAATCAGAAATTATATTTTAAATATTACGAGTGTATGTATTGAGAAATATTATCATTTTCATTTAATATAAAAATACTGTAAATCCAGAATGATTTCTAGACCTACAGCACTTTTATATTTGTGAAATATCTTTTAATGAGATTCCTTCTGCTCTGTTAAAAGAAGTTTATCCAGAACATTCTTATAAATCAGAACAATCTGGGCATCAATATAGCAGTATTTATTAATGATATATTCATAGGTCTTCTGAAGCAGAGTCAGACTGATTAGAACTATTCCTGCTGCTGTTACATAAGGATTCATTCCAAGGGTAACCAGGTATAAAACTGCTGCCAGAACATACACCACAAATATAATATACGTTTTTATAATACGAACTGCTATTATCAGAGAATCGTTAAGACGCTTCTGCATCTTCTTCAAATCCCCTCTGTCCTTTCTCTCAACTCTCCTGTAAATATCCTGATAGATCTCATCACTGTCAAAGAACTTTTCCTGCAGGCTTCTCTGACAAACATAAAAGTATTTATAATAAATATTCTCTCCGAATTCCTTGCTTATCAATTTTTGAAATATGCTAGCCACAAATAATTCCTCTCCCTGATAAAATTTCTTTTTAAAACGAATGTTTTTACGAAATAGTATCTGTAAGTTCCCTGATTGTAGCCTTGGTAAATTCTGATAATTGGAGAAAACCACAAAATTCAATATTCACAAATTGTTCATAAAACAGCCATACTATCAACATATATGTCCGATATAATAAAACCATAGCAAATAGCTAAAAAGCAATTGCATTAATAATTTAAATGTCACACCTAATACGCTAACAAGATAATTTTTTTCATAAAACTAAGCCTGGTAGTAACCCTCCCCCCTCTACCGGGCTTCTCCTCTGTCTATCGATAAAATTCTATAATATTCCATAACATATTTCCCCTTTTAATTGTTCTAATTTCCAGCCATAAAATATAAATTTCTACTTTTCTTAAGCTAGGTTTTTTGATATAATGGCAGGTAGAGCAAACAAGGCCCCTCCATGGGACAACCTTGAAAATATAAAAATTGGAGGCAAAATCATGTCAAAAGTTATAGTTATGGATCACCCGTTGATTAAGCATAAAATCGGTATCATGAGGCGTAAACACACTTCTACAAAGGAATTTCGTGATTTGGTATCGGAAGTAGCAATGCTAATCTGCTATGAGGCTACCAGAGAGCTCCCCCTTACTGACATTGAAATAGAAACTCCCCTTGTGAAAACGATAGCCCAGGAAATTGAAGGTAAAAAACTCTGTATCGTTCCTATCTTAAGAGCCGGTCTTCATATGGCAGACGGTATCTTAAATCTTATTCCCAATGCGAAAGTCGGACATATCGGCCTCTACCGCAATGAAGAAACCTTAGAACCTGTTGAGTATTTCTGTAAACTCCCTGTTGATGCAAGTGAAAGAGAAATCTTTGTTGTTGATCCTATGTTAGCTACAGGTGGTTCAGCCTCTGCAGCAATTACTCTCTTAAAAGAAAAAGGAATATCAAAAATTCATTTCCTATGTCTGATTGCAGCTCCCGAAGGTGTAAAACGTCTCTCTGAAGCTCATCCTGATGTAGACATCTTTATCGGTTCTCTTGACGAGCGCTTAAATGAACATGGCTATATTCTTCCTGGCCTTGGAGATGCCGGTGACAGAATATACGGTACGAAATAATTATATACAAAGAATTAAAAAAAGTGCTTATTCCTTTTGTTTTCTGAAAGGAATAAGCACTTTTTTTGAATTTTACTTTAAACCGAATTTGTACACTGTTACATAATCATATTCATTGGCAGCTTTTAAGAAGCTGGAAGAAAATTCGGGTTTATGGCAGGCATCCGGAAAGAACTGTGTCTCAAAACATACTCCTGCACGTTTCTCATAAACAAAATTTTTCTTACCTTCTTCCTGACCATCTATAAAATTACCGGTATAGAGCTGTATTCCCGGAAGATTCGTAAAGACTTCCATTATTCTGCCGCTTTCATCACTTACAAGCTCTGCTACTTTCTCAACCTCTGTACCGCTGATATTTAAAACATAGTTATGATCATAACCGCCGGCTATTTTTAAAGGTTCATAATCAGCATCTATTTCTGCTCCGATTGTTTTCAGCTTACGAAAATCCATAGGAGTACCTTCTACACTCCTGATTTCTCCGGTAGGAATCAACTTATCATCCGTTGGTGTAAAGCTGTCAGCATTCAGCATAACTTTATGATTTAAGATGGAACCGGAAGCATGTCCGTTCAGATTAAAGTAGGAATGGTTTGTCAGATTACAAAGGGTATCCCTGTCAGAAACCGCCATATATTCAATTACCAGTTCATTTTCATCGGTTAAGGTATATGTTACGCTAATGTCCAGATTCCCGGGAAATCCCTGTTCCATATGAGGACTTAATCTTGAGAATTCAACAGAATCCGCATCCTCTTCCTCAAAGATTTCGGTCTCATACATAAATTTATTATAACTCTTGGAACCGCTGTGAAGATTATTCTCTCCGTCATTTTTCTCAAGGGGATATTCCTTACCGTTTATTAGTGCGGAAGCTCCGCCGATACGATTAGCGTTACGTCCTATGAAAGAGCCATAGCCAGCCTTATTGCCTTCATAACCGGTTACCGTTTCATATCCGAGTACCACATCATCATACTTACCCTCTTTGTCAGGCACGATTACATTTACTATATTAGCGCCGTAATCAGTCAGGCTGACTGACATACCTTTTTTGTTAATTAATGTATAAAGAGTGGCTTCTTCCCCCTCAGAAGTCTTGCCAAAAGAATGTTTCTTTATGCTCATAATGCTTCTCCTTCTGTTCTGTTTATATTTATAAGAATAGCCTATCTCTGCCAAAAGTTCAAGTATATCTTTCATAGTTTACCAAGTAAAAGTTACTGGAATAGGTATGCAGGATATGTAATTTAAATGCCTAAGAGCTATTATGATATCCCATCTTTCTGATGCTTATACTTATCTAAAAGTTACAGAACAGGAATTGACAGCTTTCCTTCTCAATGATATACTTTATAAGTCTTAAAGACAGTAAGTTGTCATATTGTAATGATGTGACATAATAGGGAAACAGGTTCAAATCCTGTGCGGTCCCGCCGCTGTATGTGAGGAGTCTGCTATAAGTGTGTCAATCCTTTTGGGTTGCGCAGTCACTGGGTGTCTGCCTGGGAAGATGTATAGCTGATAATGATCCACAAGCCAGAATACCTGCTTATTGTCTGTACCGCTATATTTCCACGGAGGATGGAAGATGAGGTATTATTTTCTTTGCCTTTCTTTCCCCTTTTTAATAAAGGGATTTTTTTATGCCCTTTTTCATCACATATTTTATTAATAGGAGGGAACTATGGAAAATAAGAAATCCATGAAAAAGCCGATTATCGGCGTCATTATCTTTGTAGTTGTTATTGCTGCTATGGCCATTTTATACAATGTCTTTAAGCCCGAAACTACAGAAGGTTCTAAACATATCGTAGCAGAAGTTATTTTAGGTGACGGCACAAGCAAGAACATTGATATTAATACCGATGCAGAATATTTAAGACAGGCACTGGAAGAGAAGAAATTGATTTCAGGTGAGGAATCTGATTATGGATTATTTGTTAAAACGGTTGACGGTGTTACCGTTGATGACAGTAAACAGCAATGGTGGTGCTTTACAAAAGGCGGAGAACAGATTACTACCGGCGTTGACACAACTCCTATCGCAGATGGAGACCATTTTGAAATCACTTTAACTACAGGCTATTAAAATGCGTATCAGTATCAAGAACATTACCCTTATCGGCATGCTAAGTTCCATCCTTTTTGCACTGCAGTATATATTACAGGGAATTCCAAATGTGGAATTGGTATCACTTCTGATTTTGGTTTATACCTGTGTGTTAAAGCGTAAGACCCTTTATATTATAGCAGTTTTTGTTTTACTGGAGGGATTTTTTTATGGCTTTGGAATCTGGTTTATCGGTTATTTGTATATATGGTTTCTTCTATATCTGATAGCTCGATTATTATGCAAGAATCATGCTCCTCTTGAAATTCACCCCCTGACCTGGGCATTGGCATCCGGTGCTTTTGGTTTAGGTTTTGGAGCTTCCTTTGCCCTAATCAGCTTCTTCTTGGGCCTTGCAAGCGGTGGAATAAGCGGTGGTCTTACCAGTGCCTTTGGTTATTGGGTAAGTGGAATTACCTTTGACCTGATTCATGGTATCAGTAATTTTATTGTAGCACTTTTTTTATTCAGGCCTTCGTATAAGGTATTAAATATGCTTACCAAAAATTATGGACAGCTTTAATATAACTATTTATTACATTAAACAAGTACTAATAACCAAAATATTAGAGGCATAGAAAGCGTTTTATTTACGCTCTATGCCTCTCAGTTTTACCGGAAACTTAAGTTAATTCCGGAAATGTCATGGCTTTTATGAATAATTCGCTAAAATCAGGTTCCAGTGCAAGTTCTATATGCTCAATCCGTTGGCTTATCTGCTCCGCTTCTCTTGGCATAATTTCTTCCATAAGGATTCTGGCACTGCCTCTTAGGGAACCATTTCCAATATATTCAATGTTATCTTCCGGTACCGGTGGCAGCAATCCTAATGCGATTGCCTTTTTTATAGAGAGCTTTCCGCCAAAATTCCCTGCAAGATATACTTTATCCAATTCTGTTGGTTCTAAACCGGCTTTTGCAAGCAACATAGCCGTTCCGGCAGCAATGGCTCCCTGCGCCAGCTGAAATTCTCTGATATCCTTTTGAGTTATAGAGACTTCCTTGCCTGCTTTTCTCCATAATCTATAGAGATTTTCCTCACCTGCTCTGCCTAACAGCCGACCGGTCTCGTCTATCTTCCCATTCTTATAAAGCTCATAGATGCACTCGATAAGTCCGGAACCGCATATACCTTTTGGAGATGTAATTTTATCTCCCTCCCTAATAAACTCTACCTCTAAGGACTCCTCCTTATAAACGGCTGATATAATTGCCCCAGCTTCTGCCCTCATACCGCAGGAAATATTTCCTCCTTCAAAAGCAGGACCGGCTGCTACCGAACAGGCTATCAGCTTCTCTCCGTCACATAGAATAAGTTCAGCATTCGTACCGATATCCAAAAGCAGAATCTTTCTCGTTTCCTTCTGTAAATCCTTTGATAAGATACAAGCCAGTGCATCTCCGCCTACATGACCGCTTATGCCGGGCATAACATAGACAAGTCCCTCCGGGTTAATATGAAACCCTGCCGTCTGGGGCTCTAGAAACTCTCCACTGTAGGATTCACTTTGAAATGGTGCTCTGGATAGGCCCATCACAGACTGCCCAAGAAAGAGATTTGTCATTGTAGTATTTCCAGCTAATACTACTCTGTCAATCTGAGACATTAATATTCCCGCCTGGCGGCTTAGTTCCTCTAAGAGTAATTGAATTGCTTTTCTTACTGTTTCTTGCAGTTTTTCAGAATGTTCATTTCCTTCCAAAGCATAGGTAATGCGGGAAACTACATCAGCGCCATAGAGTTTTTGAGGATTGGATAAACCTTTTGTGACAAGGGGATTTCCCAGCTTTCTGTCATATAGCATACCTTCTATATTCGTGGTGCCAATATCAATCGCTGCTCCATAGACACCTTTCGTGAAAGTATCCTTTTTTACAACTATTTCTTCTTCTCCATTTCTCTCACTATACCCATTATCAAGGATTACACAGGTATCCGATGTGGGATAGAAGCAACAGGCAAGTCTTACTCCCCTGTCTTTTTCTTCCTCTGTCAAATACAGGTTTTCTTCCGCGGAGAATATTCTGTTGTTTCCTTTGCTTACCAGAACCTTGCATTTACCGCAGGTCTTCTTACCTCCGCATAATGCACCTGTATCAATTCCTAAATCAAATGCAGCTTTTTGAAGGCTTATGCTCTTTTCAGTGACAAGCTTTTTATTAAAGGGAAGAAAAATAATCTCCATACTGATAACCAACCATGCCTTTCATAGTCTTTTCAGGTACAAAAAAAGGTTATCCCGAAGGATAACCCTTTTAATCACTCTAGTCATTACAATATAGCTATTTTCTGTATAAAAATTCTTAAAAATAAAATTCTTAAAATTTATATATCAAGAAAAAGGTACACTGAAACTGATGATTATAATTTTGTTACGTTGGTTGCCTGAGGTCCCTTTGCTCCCTGAACAACATCAAAAGCAACTTCTTGTCCTTCTTCTAATGACTTGAAGCCGTCCATGTTAAGTCCTGAATAGTGTACGAATACATCGTTACCCTGCTCATCGGAAATGAAACCAAAACCTTTTTGATTGTTAAACCATTTAACTGTACCTTTGTTCATGTTAATTCCTCCAAATAAAATAATCTACATTTATAGTACATTGCATCTTCTGCAACAAGCTTATAATAACACTTTATTATGTTTATGTCAAACATTTTTTTTGGAAATTTCTTTACAGTTATCCCATAAATTATCTCCTACTAAAGTTTAAATTGAGATAATAATGGAATTGTTATATAATTTTAGCAGTATTACAATTCTATAAATCGAACTACAAATTCACTAAATGCGGGGGATAATAAGGCGAAAAAACTATACAATTTGACTTAACCTAGAAAAGTTACATGATTCCGGTAAATAATCCTGTTGTACTGTTACAATGATACCCAAAAACGAAAAGGGGAGTTTACTATGTCAGAATTATTACTTAAGGACAAATTAAAGGAATTAAGAACGTCAAGGCGTTATACCCAGACTAAAGTAGCAGGCTACCTAAGTATGACCAGGCAAGGGTATGCTCATTACGAGGCCGGAATACGCACTCCCGATTACAGAACCTTATTAAAACTATCGAAACTGTATGATGTTGACATAGATATTTTTATTAATTCAACTACAGTGCCCATGTATGATGAGTTTTTTCATGAAGAATCAAATTATCATAAATTTGCCGTCAATGAGACGCAGCTGCCGTATAAATCCCGAATTTTACACCTCTCTTCGGAAGAAAAACGGCTGTTTGCACTTTTTCGCAGACTTAATGATTGTGAAAAAAAGCAGTTATTGTCTTTCTTGGAAAAGAAGGTCGCTAAAAAAAATAATAAACCACGGTAAGGAGGTTTGGATTACATTGCATTTTTTTTATTTACTGCTTAGCTATTTCATATTTGTAAATATTCTCTCATTCCTGCTTATGGGAATTGACAAATATAAGGCTAGAAAACATCAATGGAGAATAAAGGAGAGTACACTTTTTCTCTCCTCTGTAATCGGAGGCAGCTTAGGTTCAATCCTTGGTATGTTCTTTTTCCATCACAAGACCAAGCATAAAAAATTTATTATTTTTATGCCTTGTATTTTACTTGTGCACATATCCATCTTGCTATATCTGCTATATTAATACAGATAAGCTGATTACATTAAAAAGCAGAAGCTGCATGCTCTCCGGGGTTTTTTAACAAACAAATTCCCCGGAGGGGTATGAAGCTTCTGCAATTCTGGTCTATATAGCACTTACTTATTCTGTTTCAACAACACCAATTCCCAGCTCATCTAACTGTTTTTTCTCTACGATGTTCGGAGCCTCTGTCATAAGACAGGATGCATCCTTTACCTTCGGGAAGGCTATAACGTCTCGGATACTATCTTCCTGTGCCATAAGCATAATGAGGCGGTCAAGTCCATATGCCAATCCGGCATGAGGAGGTACTCCGTATTTAAATGCATTTAAGAGGAAGCCAAAACGATCATAGGCATCTTCCTTGCTAAATCCTAATACCTCAAACATCTTTTCCTGTACATTATTCTGATAGATTCTTACACTTCCGCCACCGATTTCTGTACCGTTTAATACGATATCATATGCTTTTGCACGGACCTTTTCAGGATGAGTATCAAGAAGGTCTAAGTCCTCTTCCATGGGCATGGTAAAAGGATGGTGTTTAGCGGTATATCTGCCTTCTTCCTTGGAGTATTCCAAAAGAGGGAACTCTGTTACCCATAAGAATTTATATTCGTCTTTTTTCAGAAGCTCAAGGCCTCTTGCAAGCTCTAATCTTAAATTACCTAACACATCAAAAACAACATCATCTTCGTCTGCAGCGAAGAATAATAAATCACCAGACTTAGCCTGCATTGTATCAGCAAGAACTTTTAGTTCTTCTTCTGTCATAAACTTTGCAAAAGAGGACTTAAAGGTACCATCTGCATTAATACCAAGATAAGCAAGACCCTTGGCACCAAAATCCTTAGCAAACTGAACCAGTGCATCTATCTTCTTTCTCGGCATCTCAGCCTGTCCCTCTGCGTTGATTCCTCTTACGGAACCTCCATTTTTAATCGCATCGGTAAATACAGAGAAACCACAGTCTTTAACAACTGCAGACACATCCTTTAATTCCATTCCAAAACGAATATCAGGCTTATCGGAGCCGAATCTTTCCATGGCTTCCTTGTAGGTCATTCTCTGAATTGGAAGGGGTACTTCAATACCGATAGTCTCTTTAAACATTCTCTGGAGAAGTCTTTCATTTACACCAATAACATCATCCACATCAACAAAGGAAAGTTCCATATCTATCTGTGTAAATTCCGGCTGACGGTCAGCACGTAAGTCTTCATCACGGAAACATTTTACAATCTGAAAATACCTGTCATAACCGGAGCACATTAGGAGCTGCTTAAATATCTGAGGTGATTGAGGCAGAGCATAAAAATTACCAGGATGTACACGGCTTGGTACAAGGTAATCTCTGGCACCTTCCGGGGTACTCTTAGTCAGCATTGGGGTTTCGATCTCTAAGAAGCCTTCTTCAGAAAGAAACTGTCTTGTAAGGGTTGCTACCCTACTTCTCATAATTAGGTTTTTCTGCAGATCCGGCCTTCTAAGATCAAGGTAACGATATTTTAAACGTAAATCTTCTTTCGTTTTGCTGTTCTCTTCAATAGGAAAAGGAGGGGTGTCTGCCTCTGAAAGTACACGAATGCTTTCAGCTCTGACTTCTATCTCACCTGTAGGAATATTTTCATTTACTCCGCCGGAACGAAGTTCAACCTTTCCTTCTACTGCAACCACGAATTCACTTCTTAACTTTTCAGCCTTTGCAAAATCCTCTGAACTTATCTCCCCTTCTTCAAATATTATTTGAAGAAGTCCTGAACGGTCTCTAAGATCGACGAATATAATACTACCTTTATTTCTGCTTTTTTGTACCCATCCCATAACCGTTACTTTCTCGCCGGTCATAGCCTTTGTTACTTCGGTACACCTGTGGCTCCTGTGCAAGCCCTTCATCGACTCTGCCATGATATCCTCCTGATATTTCTTACTTCATTACTTGATTTATTAAAACTTACTCTTCATAATCCACACAAATACGGCTTCCTACAATGCTGCGTACAAAGGATGCAGCTTTTAAATGTTCTTCATGGTTCTGGTAGAAGTCCAGCGCTTCTTGATTGATAAAAGTACTATCTAACATAAAATCGCAATTATCACTTCCCGTAGGCAGTGTCTTAGTTATTACTTTCAGGGACAGTATGCCGGGTATTACTTCCTTTATAGCTTCTAATTTAAACTTTGCTTCTAATACCAGATTATCTTTCTCTACCTCTGTCAGACCTTCTTTGTATTTCCATAATACCAAATGTCTTACCATGTAAAGCTCCTTTCCGCTTATATACAGCCTCTGTGCAGCCATAAATCAGGATTATTTTCTTACATATCCTTTAAAAATGCAATATAACCATTATAGGTTTCATAAATGTCTACTTTGCTGGTAATTTCCCAGGGTGCATGCATGTTTAATACGGCAACACCGCTGTCTATTACTTCCATGTTATAATTAGCCATGATATATGCTATGGTACCGCCGCCGCCTTCATCTACCTTACCAAGCTCTGCCGTCTGGAAAGTTACCTTATTATCTTCCATAATCTTGCGAAGCCTTGCCATGAATTCCGGGTTAGCGTCGTTGGAATTAGACTTTCCTCTGGAGCCGGTATATTTATTAAATACCATACCCTGCCCAAAATAAGCGGCATTCTTTTTCTCCATTACTGCCGGATAATTGGGGTCAAAGGCAGCACTTACATCGGAGGAAAGCATATGGGAATTCGACATGGTACGTCTTACCTTTAATTCTGAATATTCGCCGGTTAATGCCAAGATTTCAGCCACCGCATTCTCAAAGAACTTGGAATGCATACCGGAAGCTCCGACACTGCCGATTTCTTCTTTATCCACAAGAATGCAGGCACAGGTTCTGTCTGTCTCTTTTACATTGAAGATTGCTTTTAAGGAGGTATAAGAGCATACTCTGTCATCCTGACCATAGCCCATAACCATGCTCTTATCCAGTCCGTAATCTCTTGCTTCTCCTGCCGGAACTATCTCTAACTCTGCAGATAAGAAATCATCCTCTTCAATGCCGTATTTATCCTGTAAAATCTTCTTTATATTGGCTTTAACAGCGTCCTTTTCTTCTCCCTTTAAAGGCATGCTGCCGATAAGGATATTTAAGTCCTCACCTTCAACTACTTTAGCACCTTTCTTCTCAAGCTGAGCTCCGGAAAGATGTACTAACAGGTCTGTTACTCCGATAACCGGATCATTCTTATCTTCTCCGATTACAATATTTACAACGGTTCCGTCCTTTTTCACTACAACACCATGTATTGCTAATGGAAGTGTAACCCACTGGTATTTTTTTATTCCGCCGTAATAATGAGTATCAAACAATGCCAGTTCGGCATCCTCATATAAAGGAACCTGTTTTAAATCCATTCTGGGGGAATCAATATGAGCACCCAGAATCTTTAAACCTTCTTCCAAAGGCTGACTTCCAATTACGAAGAGTGCGATAGCCTTCTCCATATTAGATATGTACAACTTATCTCCGGCTTTTAATTTTTTGCCTGTACGGATGTATTCTTTTAAATCCTGAAAGCCTTCATCTTTTGCCTGTCTGATACTTTCTCTGACACATTCTCTTTCTGTCTTACAATCAGTTATAAACTTCTTATACCCTTCATTAAAGGCAGTAATGTCTGCTAACTGATTTTCTTCATATTTTAACCATGCATTCTTATTGCTCATTTATTTTTCCTTTCTTTCCATTATTATCCTGTTTATAATAACAATAATTCACTTGCAGCGTGTGGAATATTACGAAGTATTCACACTGTCCGTGGTTCATTATAATGCTTTTAAAGGGAAATTTCAACCGCAGGTGCCGCTAATATATAACAAATACCGATTTGTGAAATAGCTTTCTTACAAGACAACTGTCCTGCTATGCATCCCTACAGGATAACAATTATATTATCGGTTTCTTTAATAGGTTCCGTCATGAAGGATATTCTTCCAGGTAAAACCCTTCTTATTAACTTCACTGGCATAATGATCGATTTCTTTAAAAGGTTCTGTATAGATAATTCCAAGGAAATGAAGGAATAATTTCATATCAAAATTCTTAACCTCTTCAATCATCAGCTGGATTGCAGCTTCCTTCTGATAACAGCAGCGATACCTTCTATCCGAGATAAGAGCCGCATATACATCACAGATTCGAAGAATTCTGGCACCTAAGGGAATTTGGTTCCCTTTAAGATTCTGGGGGTACCCGGAGCCGTCATAATTTTCATGATGATAAAGAATCGCATTTAAGACTTCATCGTTATAGCCGTATTTTTTAAGAATATCAAATCCTATATCCGAATGCATGCGGATATACTTCATTTCTTCTACTATCATTGTATTTCTGTCACTGGCATAAAGGTATTTTCCAAGCCTTAATTTCCCGATATCATGCACCAATCCGGCATTTGACATGGTGTAGCAGAAATCTTCTTCACAGCCTGCCTCCTTTGCCAGCAAATAGGCTAACTTGCTTACCAGAATACCATGATCTATTGCTTCTTCTAAATCATCTGTCAAAATATCATTTAATACTTTGGCTGCTTCTGACATAGATACCTCCTTTCTCTATAACAAATGTTCGTTTTCTGTTAGGAATTTGATTTTTCTCTCAATCATTTCATCTATTCTTTCCACATAATCTTTGAGACTCTTCACATTCTCCACTCGTTCGATCCGGTTCTCGTCATGAAAAACAAATTTTGATTGTCCTCCTGCGCCAAGAGCAATAATCGTCTGTTTTTCTTCCATAATGAGAACATTATAAAGACCTTCCTTCCCTTTTCTGGCATAGCCGGTATTTTCCAGATTTCCAGCCATATTCTTTTGGCGGTAGAGATAGTAGGGCTGATATTCCTTACTATGTGCGTATTCTTCCGTTAACTCTGCCATGCTGCCCGCTTCTTCTACATCAGCAGATTCATATTCGACTTTTTCTGTATTCAACCTTGCTGCTCTCTTTAATGCCAGGGCATGAACGGTGAGGCTGTCCGGGTTAAGCTTTTCTATCTGTTCAAGGGTATTTGCAACATCATTCTTTCTCTCACCGGGAAGGCCGATAATGATATCCATATTAATATTTTCATGACCGGTTTTCCTAGCCAGTGCAAAAGCTTCTTCTATTTGGTTCACCGTATGTTTTCTTCCGATTAAATCCAGGGTCCTTTGCTGCATGGACTGGGGATTAATGGATATCCTGTTAACTCCATGTTCTTTTAATATCCGAAGTTTACCTTCCGTAATGCTGTCAGGTCTTCCGGCTTCCACCGTATATTCCATGGCCAGTCCAGGTTTTAAATAAGTATCAATATAAGTTAACAGTTTATCCAGCTGCACTTCATTTAAAGTAGTAGGGGTACCGCCGCCGATATAAACCGTTGTAAGCTTTTTATTATTAAACACCGTTGATGCATACTTAATTTCTTTCATAAGGGCTTCCAGGTAAGGCTCTGACATATGCCCGTACCTTTCAATTGAGTATGAGGTGAATGAGCAGTATAGACAGGTACTTGGGCAAAAGGGGATACCTATATAAATACTGTAGCCATTCCTGTAGTCCATTTCCTTTAGAAGCTCATGCTCTCTTCCTGCCACCATAAGGCTTAAGTCCGCCTTTCTTACCGAGCAGTAATACTCTTCCAGCATAAAGCGGCGAATAGCTTCTCTTTCTTCTCCCGCTTCCAGCTTTTCCAAAACAATCTTTGTCGGTCTGATGCCGGTCAAAGTTCCCCAGGGAAGCTCTTCTCCTGTAAGACCTCTTAAGCAGCGGTATACAGTCCTTTTCAGAAGATTTCGGATTTGCTTCTTTTTCTGTAGAAGCAGTTCCTGTTCTTTCATGGCATTAAGCTCCTCTTCTTTTTCAAGCTCTTTGGTACTGATATGCTCTTCCTCTTTATATAACTGCTTTTCATCCTTTACCGCTGCCACGCAAAGATAAGAATCCTCGATAACCACCATAATGGCCAGGGATTCTCTCGTTATTTCCATATTTGAATTATGTCGGTGAACCTTTACTTCCTCACCGGGATAAAAGGCTTTTATCAAAGGATATATGTCATTTTCATAATCCTCTCTGTCCAAAATTAAGTGAATCACCATTGCCTCCTAACCTTCATACCTTTCCCATTGCAGGATATTCATTTCAATAATTCCTGCTAAGATAAGGATTATTCTTCTTTTCATAACCAATGGTTGTCGCCATCCCGTGTCCCGGATAAACATGAGTCTCCTCCGGGAGGCAAAGAAGCCTCTCACTTATGCTTTCCAATAACACTTCACTATTACCCGTAGGCAGGTCTGTTCTTCCTACTGACTTGCAGAATAGTGTATCTCCTGAAAAAAGCGCTTTCTCATCCTCGATATAATAGCAGACACTGCCTGCCGTATGTCCCGGAGTATGAAGCACTTCCACCACACAGCCTGCTAATTCTAATATTTCCTTGTCCTTTACCAGCCGGTCTCTTCTGACGGAAATATTTTCTCTAACCAGGAAGGCTCCGTTTAAATCAGGCTGCTCCATTAACTCTGCTTCTGAATCGCAGATATAATAGGGAATGGAATAGGTGCGCGCTACCTCCTCTACTGCCATTATATGGTCAAAATGCCCATGGGTCAGTAATATCGCCACAGGCATTAGCTGTTCCCCTGAGATTTTAGCAATAATTTGATCTGCTCTATCTGCAGGGTCTATCAGTATTGTTTCTTTTGTCTTTGAATTAATTAAAAAGTAACAATTTGTACTTACAGGTCCTAGTATAAGGCTTTTTATCTCCACTTTAACTCCTTTCGTGAATACGTAGTTGAAAAAACTCCTTTTAGTTTTTTCAACTTAACCTCCGTTTTTTCAAGGAAATGCGAATTTATGTCTAAGGTTTTCCCATGCATTTAACCGGTTGTACGCTCAATATCCAATACACTTTCGATACTTCTAAGCTTACCTACAATATAACGAAGCTGCTCTACACCATTGATTTCAAACCCAACGCTGATGGTAGCAGTCCCCTGCTTACTGGTTCTTACGGTCATTGAGGTAACATCTATCTTATTTTCCGTTAAAATCTTAGATACGTCCACCAGAACACCGCTGCGATTATTGGCATATATCTTAATTTCTGCGGCATAGAGTTCTCCCTGTGCTTTATCCTGGGGCACATTCCACTCAGCTTCAATAAGCCTTGCTCTGTCTTCTTCCGAGAGATTCATTAAATTTACACAATCCGTTCGGTGAATGGAAACCCCTCTGCCCCTGGTAACAAATCCTACGATTTCATCGCCGGGTACGGGACTGCAGCATTTTGAGAAACGTACTGCTACATCATGAATACCTTCTACTACAATTCCACTCTTGTTCTTCTTAACATTGGGCTTATTGTCTTTTATCTCAGTTACGGATTCCAGAACCTTTTCATCGGTTATTTCTTTTTTGTGTTTTTTATCGTATTCATCTTTCAGCTTGTTAATGACCTGGCCTTCCTTTAATCCGCCGTGTCCGACTGCTGCATAGATAGAATCCCAGTCTCTGAAACCGTACTTCGACATAACCTTATTGGTATATTCCGGTTTCATTAGATCACTTAATACGATACCCTTGGTCTTGCAATAGGAAACTATCATTTCCTTCCCTTTGACAATATTATCTTCTTTTAACTCTGTCTTAAACCACTGGTTAATCTTATTCTTCGCCTGGGTGCTCTTAACAAGAGACAACCAGTCTCTGCTGGGTCCCTTGGAATTCTGAGAAGTTATGATTTCAATTCTGTCTCCGTTTTGGATGACATAATCAATATTTACTAACTTACCGTTGACTCTCGCTCCTACCATCTTATTTCCCACCGCACTGTGTATGCTGTAAGCAAAATCAATTGGCGTGGAACCATTCGGAAGATTTTTAACATCTCCGGTTGGGGTAAAACAGTATACACTCTCGGAAAACAGATCCAAGTCGCTCTTTAGAAGGCTTAAGAATTCCTTATTATCAGACATATCTTTCTGCCATTCCAGTATCTGTCTTAACCAGGTTAGTTTAGCTTCCTCTGTATCCTGGCTGTTCTTGCCGTCTTGACCCTCTTTGTACTTCCAATGGGCTGCAATACCGTATTCTGCGGTGCGGTGCATTTCATAGGTTCTTATCTGTATCTCAAAGGGCTGTCCTCCGGGGCCGATAAGAGTGGTATGAAGAGATTGATACATATTAGGCTTTGGCATGGCAATATAATCTTTAAACCTGCCGGGAATCGGCTTATACATCTCATGGATCACGCCCAGTGCCGCATAACAGTCCTTTACGGATTCCACGATAATACGTACGGCAAATAAATCAAAAATCTGGTCCAAGGTCTTATGCTGATTAACCATTTTCTTATAAATACTAAAGAAATGCTTTACTCTGCCATCGATCTTTGCTTCGATTTCTGCCTGCTCTATATGAAAGCGAACTTCCTCTACTATCTGGTTAATCGTCTCATCTCTTTCGCCTTTTTTAGAGTTAATCTTTTCCGTTAAATCATTGTAAACATCCGGCTCCAGATATTTTAAAGACAGATCATCCAGTTCTATTTTAATTTTGGAAATACCAAGACGCTGTGCTATGGGTGCATAGATATCCATAGTCTCTCTCGCTTTTTCCTTTTGCTTTGTAGGCGTCTGGTACTGAAGAGTACGCATATTGTGAAGCCTGTCAGCGAGTTTTATTAAGATAACTCGGATATCCTTCGCCATCGCTAAGAACATCTTTCGCAGATTCTCTGCCTGAATCTCCACTTTATCTTTCGAATAGCTTAACTGAGTCAGTTTCGTAACACCATCTACCAGGAGTGCAATCTCTTCATTGAATTCCTTGGCCAGTTCTTCTACCGTACATACAGTATCTTCAACGACATCATGAAGCAGACCCGCTACAATCGTTTCCTTATCCAATTCAAGTTCAGCCAGTATGATAGCAACACAGAGAGGATGTATGATATAAGGCTCTCCGGATTTTCTCATCTGATTCTGATGGGCTTTTGCCGCTACCTGATAGGCCTTAGCAATAATGGAAATATCTGCGGAAGGATGATAGCCTTCCACGATTTTGATAAGCTGCCCGTAAAGCTCATCAGGACTCGTAAAATCAGCAGGAATGATTGGTTCGGCGTTCTTTTTTCTATATAAATTTTCATCCATTAAATTTGTATTCGCATCTTTTTCCATGTAATCACCACCAGCCTATAAATTTATCTTTTAATTATAAACAAATAAAGAGAAAAAATCAATTCCTTTATTATTATGTCGTATTCTGACAGTCATTTCTGATGTAACTACGGTATAATTATAAAAAAGGACCTTTGCAAATAGTCTTCACGGTTTCAACCAAAAGATTCAACTATTTACAAAAAGTCCTCTATTGTCAAGCCTGTTTCTAGGCTAACAGTACCTTTTACTTGCCCTCATATTTGATAACGGTCTCAATATCATATCCCTTTAACTTATCGCGTCCATGAAGTCCTTCCAGTTCCATCAGGAATATAATCTTAACAACAATGCCGCCTAAGCTTTCAATTAACTTAGTAATTGCTTCAATGGTTCCGCCTGTAGCAATCAGATCGTCTACGATAGCAACTTTCTGGCCGGGTTTAATGGCATCCTTGTGCATTTCAATGGTAGCTGTACCGTATTCCAGTGCATATTCCATCTCTATTGTCTCGCAGGGAAGCTTTCCTTTCTTACGTACAGGTACAAATGCTTTGTTCAGGTTATAAGCAATGGGTACACCAAATATGAATCCTCTGGATTCAGGGCCCACAATAACATCAATGTCTTTTCCATCTAATAATGCCTGCATCTGGTCGATTGACATCTTTAAGCTGTCCTTATCCTGCAAAACACTGGTTACATCCCTGAAAACTATTCCTTTTTCCGGAAAATCAGGTATACTCCTGACATAATCTTCTAACTTTTTCATGGTATCTGCCTCTTTCTTATTATATTAAAAAATGTTAAATAGGTGATATTTTTATCTGCCGGTAAGTATCTTCTGCTAATACTTAACATAAAGCGCCAAATATGGATAATCAAGTCTGCTATTTTGACACTTGAAACGAAATATGCTTAAAAACCCAACTTATATTATATCATTTCAGGAATTTCTTTTCAAATAAAATATAAGGTCATTCTATAAAAAACCCAGGAACTTTTCTTGCCTTTTTCAAAAAGATGTAATCTCCCTGCTCTGGTACCTATTATCCCTTCATCATGGTTTCAGTAGCAATGTCTATTTTTTCGACATAATATATATAGGAATATGGAGTCCATATTCTTTGCTTATAAGCAATACCTTATAACTGAAAGGTGGTTTATATGTCCCAACTTGTATTAGCCAGATCCTATGAACTTGGCTATTCCTCTATCACAAACGGAACAATTCAGAGCACCAATGGTGATTATGTCCTTGCTGGCAGGTTATTTGATGTAAACTCAAAATCCTCCGCCTTTGCCCTGCGGGCAGCAGGTGATGGAAACCTAATATGGTATAAGGAATATACTTCCCAATATTCCGATTTCTTTCAAGCTATTACCCAGATTTCAGACGGTAATTTCATTGCTACCGGTTCTTACTTTTATTCAGAATTTGCAGGAGACGAATATCTCTGGATAGTAAAATTGAATGAAGCAGGAGAAAAAATCTGGGAAAAGCAACTGGGAAATGTAAATGAACAAACAGACGGTTATGATGTAACCGCCACTGCTGACGGAGGCTTTGCCGTTACAGGGTTAATCAGAGAAAAGGAGACCTCTAATTTATTTACATGGGTATTGAAATTTGATTCCGACGGCAATCTTCAATGGGATAAAAAATTCAGCAGCGGTGTCGCATACTCTATCAATCAGACAAAAGATCTCGGCTATATATTATCCGGATATCATCTTCTTCCGGGTGGATTAAACAGTAATATTTATATTCTCAGGCTGGATCCTGCCGGGAATATTATATGGAGTAAAATATATGATGAGTACGAGATATATGTACTGTTAGACAGCGATATTAAAGAAACGGCAAATGGTCATTTTATTGTTGCCGCCAAATCTGTGGTAATGGAAATCGGCGCCTGCGGCAATATTATATGGTCTTTCCAGAATGAAGCCTTTAATATGAGTTCTGTACTGCAGACTCCGGAAGGTAATTACGGTCTGGGCGGAAGCCTTATTGTAAATAACGTGGACCATGCTTATATTGCTGTAATTGACAGATGCGGAAAACAGATACTCTGGGACAATACAGAATTATTATACCCCAGCGGATTAACTCAAATCTTCGTGAATCAGGCAGGTTATACTACAGCTGGAGGCTATGTACCTTTAAATAGCAATCAATACCAAAGCATCCTGGCAATTTTTAATCCGGCAGAAAGTGTAAATTAGTCTACGAAAAAGGAGCTGCTTTAAACAAATTAGCTTAAAACAACTCCTTTTCATATTTATCTGTGATACTGCCTAAATGAAAAAGATAACAGTCTTTTCATGTATCCCTGTCTTACTCTGCCTTTTCATAAAGATAATTCTGTATAATTATTTGAATACTACGGTTTCCATTGTATTCATTTATAGTAGGATAATAAGTCAGTGACAGCTTTATCTTGTTTTCTCTATGTGTAAAGGCACGCTCCACTTCAGTTTTGCCGTAATTATCATAAAGGCCTTCAAGAAACCCTGATGTATCACCAAAATACATAGCTTCCATTTCTTTTCCATATTGGTTTCTTACCAGCAGCTTAATAACATTTTTATTTTTTCCGATTACTGAAAGTTTTAACACAGATAGACTTCTATCCGCAAACAAAGGTTTTTCATTTCCTTTTCCAAAAGGCTCTAAGACCTTTAGCTCTTCAATCATTTCCTCTGTAATTAATCCTAAGGGCAGTACTATATCAATTACGACTTTGGGAATCAAGTCTTCCGCAGTTAAAATTGTATTCTTATTTAGACTGCTTCGAAAAGGTTCTATCGCTTCTATGGTCAATGACATACCCGCTGCCATAGGATGACCTCCAAACTTCGTGAGATGTTCCGCCACTCTGGTAAGTTCTTCGTGCATATTATACTTTTCGATAGAACGCCCGGAGCCTTTTACCATCTCATGAGCCTTGGTTAATACAATGGCCGGTTTATTGTACTTTTCCCTTAACCTTCCTGCTATAATTCCCGCGAGACTTTCATGACATTCCTGAAGATAAACAACTAATACCTTATCTTCTTTTAAACCGGAGCCTTCTATCATGGAAACGGCTCCAAACAACCCTTCCTCTGTCATCTGCTTTCTCAAATCATTCAGATTCTTTAACTCTTCTGCTTGCTTCCTGGCATCTTCCCGGCTCTCTGCCAAAAGAAGCCTCAACCCCTTTTTAGCTGTGTCCAGCCTTCCGCCTGCATTGAGACAAGGACCGATGACATATCCCAAGTGATAAGAAGTTAAATTCTCCAAGGCAATTCCGTTCATTTCCATAAGTGCCCGTAAGCCAAGATTTTCGGTTTTTCTAAGAAGTTCCAAACCCTTTTTTACCAGGATACGGTTCTCTCCTGTTAATTCCATTACATCACAGACTGTGGCTATAGCAACGATTTCCCGCAAAGGTATTAGTTCTGCTTCGTCTATCCCGTTGCTTTTAAACAGAACTTCCATGAGCTTATAAGCGACAGCTGCCCCACATAACTGCTTAAACGGATACTCACACTCCTCCTGCTTCGGATTAACTACTGCATCTGCTTCCGGCAGCAGATACCTCTTCTTCTCCTCCTCCATTATGTAAGGAATATCATGATGATCGGTTATAATAACTGTCATTCCAAGCTGCTTTGCCTTTTGTACCTGTGCTAAGGCAGCAATTCCGTTATCACAGGTTAATATGGTATCTATTCCAGCTTCAAAGGCAGCATCAATTATCTGCTCATTTATCCCATATCCGTCTTTGATACGGTCCGGTATCTCATAATCCACCCTGGCCCCGCAAAGGGTTAATGCCTTATAGAGTATGTAAGTGGAAGAGATTCCATCCACATCGTAATCCCCTACTATCCGAATTGGAAGTGAACGATTTATTTTATCCTCTAATATTTCACAGGCCTTTGTAATATCCTTCATACCATAAGGTGTGCAAATCCTGCTGTAGTCTGGATTTAGGTATAAATCGATATCCCCTTCCTGAAGCAGCCCTCTGTTTACAATCAACCTCGCAAGACATTCACTGATACTATGCTTTTGCATAATAGATTCAAAATCTGCTTTTTTATTCCTTAGTACCCACTTTTCCATAGAGTCCTCACTTCTGTAAAACCTATTCGAAAATGCCTGTCCGGCTGCCCGTTATTTCAGGCGGTCAGACAGGCATTCTTTCTTAAAAGTCTTTGTCCGATTTCTAGAGATCTGCTTCCGCAGCTTTGATCATAAGGGCACACTCAACACGTTTTCTTTCCAGTTGGCAGCCGATGTCATAGGCATCATGAATGCTTCCGTGGAATTTATAAGAGTTGGCAGCACAACCTCCGCTGCAATAGAACTTGGCAAAACAGTCCTTACATTTCTCTTTGGAATATACGTTACAGCACTTAAATTCTTCCTGCAGTTCCGGTGTCTTCACTCCCTCAAAGACATTTCCCATGAGATATTTCTCTTCCCCTACAAACTGATGGCAAGGGTACAAGTCACCCCAAGGTGTAACTGCCATATATTCCGTACCCGAACCGCAGCCGGAAAGACGCTTTGCTACACATGGACCGCCGGACAAGTCTATCATAAAGTGGAAGAAATTAAAGCCTTCACCTGCCTTTTTTTTCTGAAGGATATAAGCTGCTAATTTATCATACTCTTCATAAACCTTCTCTACATCCTCTTCTTTGATAGCGTAACTCTCCTCCGGAAGTGCCACAACAGGCTCTACGGATATCTGCTTAAAGCCCAGCTCAGCCAGATGAATTACATCTTCTGAAAAGTCCAGATTATTATGGGTAAATGTTCCTCTTACATAGTAGTTATTTTGGTTTCTGCTTTCTGCTACCTTTTCAAATTTCGGAAGAATGATATCATAGCTTCCCTTTCCGTTTCTGGAAGGGCGCATCAAATCGTTGATTTCCTTTCTTCCGTCAATGCTAAGTACTACATTGGCCATTTCTTTGTTGGCAAATTCCATTACTTCATCATTCAGAAGAATTCCATTGGTAGTAAGCGTAAAACGGAACTTCTTGTTATGAAGTTTCTCCTGTTCTCTGCCGTATTCTACGAGCTTTTTCACAACTTCGAAGTTCATCAGAGGCTCACCGCCAAAGAAATCCACTTCCAGGTTTTTTCGGTTGCCGGAATTGGCAATGAGGAAATCCAAGGCCTGCTTTCCTACTTCATAGCTCATAAGAGCACGTCTTCCCTGATATTCTCCTTCTTCTGCAAAGCAGTATTTACAGGCAAGATTACAGTCATGTGCAATATGAAGACACAATGCCTTCACTACGGTTGAACGGGATTTAAATTCTGAAATATAATTCTCATAAATATCTTCCGTAAACAAAGCTCCGTCATTTATCAGCTCTTCTATGTCTGAAACAGCTTCTTTTACTGCCGCACTAACAGCATCTGAAGCTGTATTTCCTTCCGTTATGTATTCTGCAAACAGGTCGGTATATTCTTCTTTACTGTATTTTTCGGTTATTTTATGTATGATAGCCTCTTTCGCCTGCTCTGCGGCCAGATGCTTCTCATTTCTATCTGCTTGATTATACAACTCTATAATATCATAGATTAAATCATCCACTACATGGACCATACCGCTATTCACATCCAAAACAATATTATATCCGTTGTTTTTATACTGATGAACCAAATTTTCCTCCTTCTATCTGTTTATGAGTAATCTGCAGCTAATGGCAGTTGCCGTGAGTACAAATCTTACCCATACACAAGGAATAAGCAGCGACTATAAGACGCTGCTTAGTTTACATGATTGCTTATTGATTTTAAAGCAACTATTCGTTACTATGTACCTTTGGTAGCGTGAAATTATTGGTTTTCACAGCTCTGGTTTCCTACTGTGCAGGATGTTTTACATGCTGACTGGCAGGAAGTCTGGCACTCACCGCAGCCGCCTTTTTTCATGGATTCTTTAAGGTTTCTTGTATTTAAAGTCTTAATACGTTTCATGATTTTCCTCCTTCTTATTCCTTGATATTTCTTAACATCAATATCCGCAACCATTATATCATATCTGTCCCAAGTTGAAAAGATATTTTTTACCATAACTGCTAAGATACCATACCGCCAAGCATACCGCCAAACAAGCATAGAAGCATTACTGTAAAGACTCTGGACATCTCCATCCCCATTAGAGAGCCGGTAAGTATGGAGATCAGAAACAGAATTATGAAGTACAGACCTCCGATTAAAAGGCCCCATAAAAATCTTTTCTGAGAAGCACCTTTACCAAAGAGAAATCCTCCTAAAAAGGTAGAGAGTATGTAGGTCGCTATTATTCCACCACTTAATACCTTATTGGAAACATCCAGTTTCAGCATAAGAAAGGACAGTATAAACAGCATAAGCCCTGTTACAATGTAGGATAATACTAAATCTTTTAATATGACGGTAACCCTGGAATTACGATTAAGTACTTTGTCCATGAAATACCTCCGTTTACTTTATACAGTAGTATATTATCACAAGGTTCTTTCTATGCTTCCAAGCAGTAAATTTAAGGTTGTAAAAGGATAGGAAAAAGGGTAAAATGCTTGTAGAATTGTTTTATGATATGCTGACATTCAGATTTGCACTCAATGGTAGATTAACGAATTACCAATCATAGACGCGAAAGGGGTTATTATGAGATATATTGACCTGCATGTACATTCCAATGCCTCAGACGGCACGTTAACTCCCACAGAAGTGGTCAGGCTTGCTGCTACCTTGTCTCTTTCTGCTATTGCATTGACCGACCACGATACCTTAGCCGGAATCAGAGAAGCTCAGACAGCGGCATTACTGCTATCTGACTCCGAGAACCCTTTGCGCATTATACCAGGTACAGAGATTTCAGTGGCTTACAATAAAAGAGATATCCATATCCTTGGACTTTTTCTTGATATTGATAATAAAGTTTTAAATGATGCACTGCAAGAAGCACTTCAAAAACGCAATGAACGCAATGAAGAAATGACTGCCAGACTTCGTGGCGCCGGTATTAATATTACCGTTGAAGCTTTAAAGGCTGCTGAAGGTGAAGCTGTGTTAACCAGAGCACATTTTGCCAAGTATATGACCGAGCATGGATATACCAAATCCAATAAAGATGCTTTCGAAAAATACTTAAACGACTCCTCTCCTTACTATGTTCCAAGAGAATATCTCTCCCCTGAAACAGCCATTTCTCTTATACACCAGGCAGGAGGCCTGGCGGTCCTTGCCCATCCCTTATTATATAAGTATAACCTGGAACAATTGGATGAAATTATCTCTCTCTTTGCCGGTTATGGTTTGGATGGTATTGAGGCTATCTATTCCATGAACACCGGTTTCGATGAGGGTATTGTAAGAAGATTTGCCAACCGTTATAATCTAATGATAACCGGTGGTTCTGATTTTCATGGCAATAATAAACCAGACATTGCTCTTGGCACTGGAAAAGGAAATCTGTTGATTCCTGAAACTCTTTTAGAACCTATGGAAAAACGCTTAAAAGAAAGGTCCCTGTAATAAGGGACCTTTTCATTATTCCTATTGAAGTGATTACTCTTTATCCTTGGAAGCTACTGCTGCCTGAGGTTTCTCGATTTCTACAATTGCGGTCTTTTTCATAGGTATACGGCAGTTTTTATTATTACCGAATTCAACAATTACCACATCATCCATCACATCAATAACAACGCCGAAAAAACCACCGGAAGTCAGAACACTGTCTCCGTTTTCAAGTGTTGACATCATAGCATCCATTTTCTTCTGCTGCTTTTTCTGGGGACGTATAGCCATAAAATAAAAGATACCTACCATAACTACGATCCACATGATAAGTGTTGCCATAGATGTAAGTCCACTGGCCTGACTTGTTAAAATTCCAAATTGCATATTGTTCCTCCTACAAATAAAATATTATTTACTCTTCGCCTACGGCGAAATTGCCTGCGGCAAAACCGTCCAGCTTAGCTTTCTTATATTCCGCATACCTTTGTTCTTCAATGGCACCACGGATTTCTTCCATCATATTATTATAGAAATACAGGTTATGAGTTACCAAAAGCCTTAAGCCCAGCATTTCCTTCGCCTTTAACAGATGCCTGATATATGCTCTGCTGTAATGCCTGCATACAGGGCAGCCACAGCCGGATTCAATCGGTGCGCCATCCAGTTCGTATTTGGCATTCATCAGATTCATTTTACCATGGTTTGTATAGGCGTGTCCATGTCTACCGTTTCTTGCCGGATAGACGCAATCAAAAAAGTCAACTCCTCTTTCAACGGATTCCAGAATATTCTCGGGCGTTCCCACTCCCATTAAATACGTGGGTTTTTCTAAAGGCAGATAAGGAACGGTTTCCTCCAGAATATAATACATTTCCGCATGGCTCTCGCCAACCGCCAAGCCTCCCAGAGCATACCCATTCAGGTCAAATTCGGATATCCTTTTGGCATGTTCAATTCGAATATCTTTATAAGTACCACCTTGATTGATGCCAAAAAGCATCTGGTTCTTATTGATGGTATCCGGCAGACTATTCAGTCTGGATAACTCATCTTTACACCGAACAAGCCACCTGGTAGTTCTGTCCACAGAATTTTGCATATAGCTTCTTTCTGCCGGATGAGGGGGACATTCATCAAATGCCATTGCTATAGTAGAAGCCAGATTGGATTGTATTCTCATACTTTCTTCCGGTCCCATAAATATCTTCTTCCCATCGATATGGGAATTAAAATAAACGCCTTCTTCTTTGATTTTTCTAAGCCCTGCCAGGGAAAACACCTGAAACCCACCGGAATCAGTAAGTATTGGTTTATCCCATACCATAAATTTATGAAGTCCGCCCAGTTTTTTTACCACTTCATCTCCTGGTCTTACATGTAGATGATAGGTATTGGATAATTCCACCTGCGTTTTTATCTCTTGCAGGTCCTGGGTAGATACTGCACCTTTTATTGCCGCTGCTGTTCCGACATTCATAAAGACCGGGGTCTGTATCACGCCATGAACGGTATGAAATTCTCCCCGCTTGGCTCTTCCGTCTTTTGCCAGTAACTTGTACATTATATTCTCCGATCTGTTTTACCGCATAAATTACTTTTCATTAAAAAAGCTGATTGCTACTGTACAAGTATACCTGTTGGCGAACGCTTTTTCAACTAAAATTTATAGTATTATTACCAAATTTGTTGCTTTTTTCTCTTACTTTTGATAATATGTTAAATAATTACATTAGAAAGAAGACCGTTATGTCTATCAGGAATAATCTTAGGATTACGCTATTCGTACTGTCTCTTCTGCCAATTATTTTTCTGTCGGCACTATCCTATCATATGATGTCCGGCAAGCTGATAGCAGCAGAGAAAGCTGCTTTAATGCAGACGGCAGTAACTAACAGTCAAGGTCTGAAGGCCCTCTTAGAGAGCAGGCAAACAGAAATCAATCTTCTGGCTCAGGACAGCAGTATTTATGACTATATGTCCTTGGCTTCGGAGAAGTCTGCTTCAAGCACGGCTTTAAAGAATACTCTCTTTAAAGCTGCAGCTGCTTCACTGTATAACCATAGTAAAACCTTATCCTATTATCAGAACATAAAAGTGTATGACCGGGATAATACTGTGATATTAAGTACTGATGGACAGGAAACGAATAAACAGGTATCGGACAACCTGACTCTCACTTATATGAGGGCAACATCAAAGGAAGCAAATGCCGTTAGTGGTATCTTAAAGAAAAAACAGGCTGATGGTTCTTCTCGCTTCTACATCGAAGTAGGCTGTCCCGTTAAACAAATAAATAATTCAAAAAATATCTTAGGTTATCTGGTAGGTACCCTTGATATATCAAGTTTTTATTCTTATCTAAGCTCCATGACTGTAGGCAGTAAGGGTTATGCTTTCTGTCTTGACAAGTATGGCAATTATATCTTTCATCCCAACAGCAGATACATTGATACCAATATAAAAGACGATCGGCTAGGAAGGCTTGTCACCGATTACTATAGCGGAAAAATAGAAGAATCCGGCAGCTTTCGGTACGCTTTTGAATCTCTGGATACCATCTATGGCTATAGCATCTTAAAAGATACGGGATGGGTTGTTGTTATGAAGCAGGAAGCCAATTCCGTAACCGGCCTCGCACGAATTATATTATACATATTTATGGCCGGTATCGTTCTATGTTCTCTTATTATGTTATTTGCAAGCGATAAGGTAGCTACCTTCTATACGGAACCTATTATGGAACTTAAAAATACTCTTAGGACCGCATCTGAAGGAAACTTAAGAGCCCAAAGTAATATCCGGTCTAAAAACGAATTCGGGGAACTCTCCAGAAACCTGAACAAGATGCTTCATATCGTAAGAAGCAGCTACAATGAGTTATCCGCCATGCATGAAGAGCTCATTACAAAGGAAGAACAGCTTCGATTAAATTACAATCACATAGAATATCTTGCTTACCATGATATTCTAACAAACCTTCCCAATAAGATGGCTTTTATTGAAAGGGTTAATCAGGCTATTTCCTCTTCGCCGGGCTCTAATAAGATCCATGCCGTATTCTTTGTAGATATGGATGATTTTAAGACAGTCAATGATACCTTGGGACATGAATGCGGTGATAATCTTTTGTCACAAACGGCAGCCCATTTGCTTTCCCTGACTACCAGCGACGATATTCTTGCAAGAGCCGGTGGAGATGAATTCCTGCTATTTCGTGAGGATTTGGAGAATGAGCAGGAGGCTTTGGATTTTGCCGAGACAGTTATTGACTCACTTAAAGTTCCTTTTCATATTAATGAGGAATATATCTACGTATCCCTAAGCATCGGAATTGCCCTCTATCCTAAAAACGGGCTTACACATACTTCTTTGATAAAAAATGCCGATATCGCTATGTACAAGTCAAAGGATACCGGAAAGAACAAATTTACACTCTTTGATGTAACCATGGAAGAAGAATTAAACCGTAACTCACTTATTACCGAGGTTCTGCGCCATGCTATAGCTAACAAAGAAATCTATGTTATGTACCAGCCTCAGTATAATATCCGCAAGGAAGAAATGACCGGATTTGAGGCTCTTATGCGTATCCATAATCCAAAACTGGGAGAGCTGACTCCCCAGGAATTCATTCCCGTAGCGGAAGAAAGCGGCATGATTACGGAATTAGGGGAATGGATCTTAAGAGAAGCCTGTTTATTTAATAAAAGATTAATTGATTGCGGTCATGACTCACTCTCTGTCTCCGTAAATATATCCAGCGTACAATTAAGTAAGGCCAACTTTAAAGATATTATTCAAAACATTCTGGAGGAAACGGGCTTACCGGCAGCAAACTTAGAATTGGAAGTCACAGAAAGCACCCTCGTATCTTCCTTAACCAATGCTTCCGTTCAATTATCCTCTCTAAAAGAACTTGGAGTATTGATATCATTGGATGATTTTGGTACAGGCTATTCTTCCCTGAATTACCTTACAAACATGCCAATTGATACACTTAAAATGGACAAGTCCTTTGTTAATAACATCTGCAGTAATGCAAAAGACGCCAGAATAGCCTCCGGCATTATTAATCTGGCCCACAGCATGAAGCTTGAAGTTATTGCAGAAGGTGTTGAAAAAGTAGAACAATTGGAAGTATTAAGAAGAAATAAATGCGATATCATCCAGGGTTATATTTACAGCAAACCGATATTACCTCATGTACTATTTGAAACATTAATTCCAGCCTCCGAGGATACAGGGAATGATACAACTGAAAAAGTCTATCAAAATGATGTGAAATCCATAAAATTTTCTTAAAATTTTCTTGACAATTGACACAATTTATAATAAACTAAATAAGCAGTGCAGAGAGCATGGCCAATAAATAGGGGATTGGTCAAATGGTATGACAAGGGTCTCCAAAACCTTTAGCGGGAGTTCGATTCTCTCATCCCCTGTTAGAACACTATCGATAGTCGGTAGTGTTTTTTTTATTGGAATTACAGGGAGAATCCCAAAGTTTATGTAAACCCTCAAACTGATGTAATATAAATTACTCCGTTTGGAAGTTTTATTTTATGGCAAAGAGAAGAAGGGACGAATCTCCCTAAAGACAATCTCTTTCCTATTCAGAACCAAAAACGGATTTGATTTATTAATTAACCACATCTTTCAAAATTTCAATTTATTTAACTTATTATTTCTACCATAATCTTTCAAATTATTATGTTTATCCAAATATAATTTTCCTATTTTTATCCATATGTGATATAATTATGTCAGTAATTTGTAATTAATTTACGAAAGGAGAATGATTATGCAACAATATGTAGTATTACAGGTAACATTGAAAGAAAAGTTTATTGGAACAGGATCTGGAAATTTAACAGAGTTAGAAGGAGTAATTAATGCTCAAGCAGCAAAGGGCTATCGATTACATACGATAACTACAGCTTCTGCTGCAAGTAAAGGATTTATGGGTGGAGATAGGATACAGGCTACTCTAGTGTTTGAGCTTATATAAAACAAACAAATTGGCTATATTTAAGTTTCCAGTAATGAAATAAAGGCATATTTTATGAAACTTGAGAGAATCTAAACGACGGTTCTCTCTGTTTTTTAGTTGAGTAGTTATAAGAAACTATGGCATTATTATGAGAGGTCTCGAAAAATTGACTTTTTATTATGACGCTAAATGGTCTAGCTCTGACTATTCTGTTTCTGGAGAAACAAATACTATAAATCTTCCGGATGTGGAGTTACATGTGCAGCGATTATAATTGCATCACTAAAAAATACTTGTTGAACCTCACATTATGCTCATTTTATAACAATCTATTTACTCATAAAGTCCTTCGGTTGATTTCCCACTTTTCCCACTTATTCCTATAACTCGTGGCCATTTATTGGTTTCTATTATAGTTGTAGCGTTTATATTACCTAAATGAGCATAAAAATGGCGAAATTGCGAAAGAATCAAACTTAATCGGTTGGATTTACAACCAGATGGGATGTCATATAGCATTTCATCCGTTAGTGTATCTAAATAGTTCATAATTTTCGTCTTAATGCTCTCAAGATATCGTAATAATTCATCTCTTGTGAGTTTTTTTTCGCTTTTTATGTCTAAAGAGTTTAAATTGGGTTCGTGAAAATCAGGCTCTTTATACTCGGTTGGATTTATATACCATTGATCACAGGAATGTAGCATATGATATACATGTTTCCATATAGGCATATCACAAAGAATGAAATCAAGGTTACACGTTTGCAACATAATACTTACATTTGTAAACAAAACCTCTGTATTAAGTTTTATAGCATTTATTAATTCTGACTTCATAATTGCACCTCCGTAAAACATAATAATCTGGATTATAAATTTATATACCTAAAAATGCTAACCCTCACAAATGTAAAAAGGGCGTCGCATAATTTATTACGACAGCCCCTTTCCTCATTCTAAAGCAATACTCAATATCCGTTCATAACTGCAAAAATACAATTGTGTGTCTTTCTAGGAATCTTTTTTGTTACTACTCCCACCCGCATCATCCGAATTTGAACCATTACCTTTTGCTTGAGCATCTGTACAATTACTTTTGTTCTTTATATTCCGAACTAACTCAAAAGCTCCGGTGCTGGCCAGACCGCTTGCAAGTCCTCCAAGGAAAATCTCCGGTGAAAAAGTCCAATTATTCATCCAGATATTTAAGAAAGTACCCAGAGCTCCCATAATCAATGGTATATATTTGTTGGGTATTACCGTAATGCTATGCTTTATAATATAGCCCAGACAATAGCAGATGCCGACTATTATCAGTACTACGTATTGATTTAAGAAATCCATAGCTTCCTCTTTTTCCGGTGCTCTTATTGTGGCACCACAAACAAACTGTCGACAGATAAGGTAAGCTGTCAGGAAAACAGCTCCCTCTAACCTATTATATTCTAATCGTTTGTTTTTTTTCCTCTTTCAGGCTTATACGGTCACTCTTCCGTCCTTTCGATTACTATCTATCTTTTCTGTCTCAATTTTTACTTTTATATATATAGCGCTGCCAATTAATATAAGAAAACCTAAACCATTTAATATCTGCTGTGCATAGATGAATTTACCTCCGATAATTACCGGATTGGCCTCTAAGACATTAAGTATCTTTCCTCCTACAATGGATACCAGAAAGCCTAATACACCGGAGATAGAGGAAACAAGGGACAGCCATATCATTCTTTTCTCACCCTGGAAGAAATCCAACTGAACACCAAATAGTCCAATTCCTACAAATGCCCAGGCAGTAGAAGACAGTACCGCCCCAAAGATGAAAAAGGGATAAGCATTTCCGGGTACGGTTAAGGCTATTACCAAAATATTCAAGGCCAGAATCGTTAAACTGTATCGCAATATTTTTGCCATACCATATTTATCAGCCATTCTTCCGAACTTGGGAGTTATGTATATTCTGTACAAATTACAAATAAAGCCAACCAGCATCATAAAGGTATATGGCAGTTTCAAGATATTGACCTGATAACTTGCCACAAAAGGTGCCGAAATATAAAAGCCTGTGATATATAGGCTTTGCAGTATAAGAGCTTTTCGGAACTTATTGTTTCGAAAGGCATGCGTCAGCTCTGAAAAGAGGTTATTGCTCTTATTGCCTTCGGTATCACTTTCCATTTCCTTTGCTTTTTTAGCAAGGCGCCCATGCATTTCCTTTCCTTCCTCATTCAGATAGGAAACTCTTGGTTCCTTCATTTTGGACATTGCTACCACATTAATTATTACAAGAATAAAAATTAGCACTCCAACTATTAAGAAACCTGTCCGAATAGCACTCGCTTTAAAATAATCCAGTATCATACCTGCTATCAGCATTACTCCGGATACTATGAAAACGGCGATAGAATCTTTGATGGAGAAATATTTTCCTCTCAGCCGGCTGGGGACCAGGCTTGCTATCCAGTCCTGTGAGGCAGGCGTTCCCACCTGGACAAATACTTGCCCTATAAAATAGAGAAATATGATTGCAATTGCTTTCCATTTATTACTGATGTCTAGAAAAGGAATAAAATAAATAGCAGAAAATAATATTCTTTGAAGGGAGGTAAAACATACCAAAAATTTATATTTTTTAATACGTCCCATAAATTGTATCAGAAAAATCTGCGCCAAAGCTGCCAAACTGGCAAGTGAGGTTATAATTCCGATATTGGCATCCGAAATCTTGCAATAAGTCATTAAGCTGGCAATAAAAGCACCGCCGGCAAGCTGTCCGATTGTCTGAGCCGCACTATCCCCTATTGTAAAATTTACTCTGCTTTTTTTATAATCTTCTTTGCTTTCAGGAAGTGCCATGAAGTATATCCGGCGAAGCTTCGCAAGCAGGTATTGATTTGTATAATGTAAACCACAAGACATGAAAAATAAAGTCCTCCATACACTTTCTGCATACTTTTGTTTATAGTGTCAGAAAATTATTATATCGTAGGAAAGACCCTTTTGTAAATTGGTTTCATTTGTTATTCTGTATAAATAGCATGTAGTTTCTTATATAGTTCTCTTGCAGAAATTCTTACAGAGTGGTGTCATATACTTGGTAATACCCCTGTGGAAATCCACAAATAGGACATATGGCAGGTGCACAAACTCCTCCCAAAATATTTCCGCAGTTTACACAAATCCACAAAACCTCTGTTTTTTTGCAGAAAACCTCATTTTCCTTAATATCATCTGCAAAATTTTGAAAAATCACATCATGATTTAATTCGATATTTGCGACGCCATCAAATAAAGCTGCAATCTCATTAAAACCTTCTTGTCTTGCAACTTCTGCATATTGTCTGTAACTTCCGTTTCCTTTCTCATCCTCAGCTGCAGAGGCTTCTATAAGATTTTCAAGGGTGCTTGGAAGTGTTCCTTCGTTAATAAGACGTAGCCATATAATTGCATGTTCTCTTTCAAAACCTGAGATTATCTCAAAGACATTTCCTATTTGTATATAGCCATCCTGCCTGGCTCTGATACCATTAATCTGATATCTGGTACTGCTCATTAATTCACCATGAAAAGCCAGCTGCAGATTTTGGTAAGTCTTGCTTTGCTTAAAATCCATTCCCTCTCCTCGTTTTCTCTAATCTACTAAATACTATGAGAATAATATTGTATTTATGTAAAAGGATAATTATTATTAATAAGCGAATAATTTTTACTTCAATGGGAACAATGATTTTGATAAATCAGAAAATTTCTTAGAAAAGAGGTTCTTATGTCACACGTAGCTCCGGCAATTAAAGATAAGTTTGAATCGCTGCCTATTGAATTAAAGGACGCTATCCTAAGGCGCAATGTAACATTAAATAATATGCAGGATTTAATTAAGATTTTAGAGCAAATCGTAGCAGAAGGAGAAGGGGCTTAAACCCCTTCTCCTTCTCCATTTTTCTATGTATTATTATTCTCCCAAATCGATTAACATTTCAAGGGCATTTCTTGCATTATCCGTTATATCTCTCTGGTATGCTATCTCATGCTCCATATTCCTGGATACATCATTGGAAATATAAGCTGCTTCCAGGATTTTCTGAAACACCGTTTTTACATCACTTACCATATCATTTTGCATTTTAACGATGTCATAAATACTATCGATGGCTTTTACCGTTTCTGTAACAAAGGTTTGAATGGAAGCAATGGTTTCTGATATTTCTTTTGAGGATTTAGCAGACTGTGCCGCAAGATTTCTGACTTCTCCTGCTACGACCGCAAAACCTTTTCCCTGCTCACCGGCTCTGGCAGCTTCTATGGAAGCATTTAATGAAAGCATGTTGGTCTTATTGGAAATGCTGCCTATCACTTCAGCAAATCCTACGATCATATTGGATAGGTTTTTCATCTGGTTAATATTATTGGAGGAATTCTCAACTACCTCATTAAGTGAATTTATTCTGTCAAGCATATCATCTACGCATGTAATTCCTTCTTTTACAAGATTTAAAGAAGTATCTGAGCTATTAATGGCATCAAAAGCATTCTTTTCAACCTTGAGCTGGGAAGTATCGAGGTTTTTGACAATATCGCCTAAACTATTAATGAATCCTTCCTGTTTTTTTAGTAGTTTACCAATTTCCATACATCCATCTGCGCAATCCATTTTTTACCTCCATTGCTGTGTATTCAAACTTTTATGCAGTTCTCGCAATCTCCGGACTCCGGGAGGTTGTTCTATTAATCATGTTTTTACTACACAGGCTATACTTTGTACTAGAATCTTAGTAGTGTTTACTTGGTAAATAATCTGTTTAATTCCTTTAAATTCTTAACTCCAATCAACTTTATATTAGTTCTTTTAATATTTTCTGCATTGGTTTTGGGTAAAATACAAGTGTGAAATCCCATCTTTTCTGCTTCCAGTACACGCTGCTCCGCCATACTGACTCCGCGGATTTCTCCGGTCAAACCAATTTCACCAAAGCAGATCGTATGCTCATCCAGGCTAAGATTACGGTAACTGGATAAGAGGGCCAGCACAATCGCTAAATCCAAAGCCGGTTCATTTATTTTCATGCCTCCCGCCACATTGACATAGGCATCCATTCCGGACATCTGTATACCAATTCTTTTCTCCAGAACCGCCATCAACAAATTAACTCTGTTATAATCTGTTCCGGCTGCAGTACGTCTTGGCATATTAAAATTGGTCTGGCATACCAGTGCCTGAACTTCTACAAGAATTGGTCTGGTTCCTTCCATGGAAGCAGCTACTACAGAACCCGGTTCATCCTCCGGTTTCCCCTGAAGCATGAATTCGGAAGGATTCAGTACTTCCCTAAGTCCCTTATCCTGCATTTCAAACACTCCGATTTCGTTGGTAGAGCCAAAACGGTTCTTAACTGCACGAAGTATACGGTAAGAAGCCTTATCCTCTCCTTCAAAATAAAGCACGGTATCTACCATATGCTCTAACACTCTGGGACCTGCCACTACGCCTTCTTTGGTAACATGTCCAACTATAAAGATGGTAATTCCAAGGCCCTTCGCCAGATGCATTAAAACTCCGGTAGTCTCCCTGACCTGACTTACACTGCCGGGGGCTGCTCCAATGTCTTCCTTATACATTGTTTGAATGGAATCAATGATTACCACCTCAGGCTTTCTGCTTCGTAAAATCTCTTCAATATTATCCAGATTGGTCTCGCTGAGCAACAACAGGTCTCCCTGGAAGGTACCAAGCCTGTCCGCCCGCATTTTAATCTGCTGTAAAGATTCCTCACCGGATATATAAAGTACACTATGCTGTTTATCGGTTAATTCTCTGCAAATCTGAAGTAACAGGGTCGATTTTCCTATACCGGGATCACCGCCAACCAAAACCAGTGACCCAATAACGATTCCTCCGCCTAATACCCTGTCCATTTCTATAAGGCCGGTTGTTATCCGGTTGTTTTCTGTTGTGCTAACCTTGGCTAATAGCTCCGGTTCCATGAAAAGGCCGCGTCCTCTGGCTTTTTCCTTTGCTTTTAATGGAGGTTCTTCTACAAAGGTGTCCCAAGCCTTACAAGCTGGGCACTGTCCCATCCATTTAGAGGCTTCATATCCGCATTCCTTGCAGAAAAATACATTTTTTTGTTTTGCCATGTTATCCTCATTATGTATAAAATCTTGAATAAATTTTTAATTGTAAGAAAGGAGAGGTCTTCGCCTCTCCTTTGTGTCTCACTGTGTATGCCTCTTAGCTCATGAATATATCCTGTTACAGCTTTATAATTTTTACTTCAGCTTTACTTGTATTGCTGAGTTCAACGCTGAAATTAAGTTTACCGCCAAGATTTGTTTTCATTTTTCCTACGTTGGTATCATCGATGAATATCTTATATTCCTTCTCAGCTTCTAATTCCAGAGTAATCTGAGAATCTTCAAAGCCTTCGACAATAAAGCTAATTTCTCTTTCTGTCAGCTCAAGACCTGTTACTGAGGTTCCCGGAACAGACTCATATACGATCATACCGTTCTTTTCAAGTTTTGTAATTTCCTTAAAGGTCTTTACCTTATACAAATCTCCGTTGTGCTCGAAATCATTCACTTTGGATTTCTCACTTAATTCATAATTGCCGAAACTGATTGTCCCATTGCCTTCTTTTCGAATTAATTCTTTTACAACTGACATGTAGAATCCTCCCAATTGATAAATGCTTGCCATGCAATATAAGACATATATGATAATCATCCGGAAAGAACGGTAAGTGAAAACAATCCTACAATTTTCACTTATTGTCAGCAATATCGCAAGCAAGCTTGCGATATGTGCTGGCTAACCTCTCTTTATAGCAAGGGGTTCCTTATTCCGCTTCATGAAACATTTTATGATTATGTTTCATATTATACTATATTTTCTAAGCAATTTCCACAGGATAATGCATAAGTTTTGAATTATTTTTTGGAAATTTTGATTTCTTTGTCGATTAATTCGACAAGCGCGGTATCTCCGCTTTTAATATTACTGTCCAGGATTTCTTCCGCCAGTTTATCTTCAATATTAGTCTGTATCGCTCTTCTTAAAGGTCTTGCACCGTAATTCTGGTCAAAGCCTTTCTCTGCGATGTGGCTTATAATATCATCATTGATCTCAAGGCTGATATTCATCTGCTGCTTTGCTCTCTTCGTAATGGAGGAAAGCATAATACCAACGATACTCTTGATATCTTCTCTGGTCAGAGAGTGGAATACAATCATCTCATCAATTCGGTTAATGAATTCCGGCTTAAAGATTCGTTTTACTTCCTCTAATACTCCTTCTCTCATCTTCTTGTAATCTTCCTTCTCATCACTCACAGAAGCAAAACCAAGTCGTTTCGGTGCTATAATATTCTGAGCTCCGGCATTGGAAGTCATGATAATAATGGTATTCTTAAAACTTACTTTTCTTCCCTGGGCATCTGTAATATGTCCGTCGTCCAACACCTGCAAAAGAATATTAAAGACATCCGGATGGGCCTTTTCTACTTCATCAAAAAGGATAACAGAATAAGGATTCTGTCTTACCTTTTCACTTAACTGCCCGCCTTCATCATATCCAACATATCCCGGAGGGGAACCGATAAGTTTTGATACACTGTGTTTCTCCATATATTCGGACATATCAACACGTATCATGGAATTCTCACTGCCAAACATCGCTTCAGCAAGAGCCTTAGACAACTCCGTCTTACCGACACCGGTCGGCCCTAAGAAGAGGAAGGAGCCAATGGGTCTTCCCGGATCTTTTAATCCTACACGACCTCGTCTGATGGCTTTTGATACGGCAGATACGGCATCCTCTTGGCCAATAACACGCTCATGGAGTATTTTCTCCAGATTCCTTAACCGCTCGGATTCTTCTTCGGCAAGCTTTCTCACAGGAATCTTAGTCCAGCTTGATATGATATCTGCAATTTCATTTTCTCCTACTACAAGCAGATTATCTTGCTTTTCTTTTTCTGACTTCACCTGAAGTGCATTCATCTTTAAGGTTATTTCTTCCTGTTGTCTCTTTAAATCTCCGGCTTTTTCATACTCTTCACTCTTAATAGCCTGTTCCTTCTCTTCTTCAAGAGCTTGAATCTGACCTTCCAGATCTTTTATCTCTGGGGATGTGATATAAGTACTTAATCTTACTTTAGAGGCTGCTTCATCCATTAAGTCAATAGCCTTATCAGGAAGATAGCGGTCATTGATGTAACGGCTTGACATCTTTACAGCAGCTTCTAAGGCTTCATCTGTAATCTTTACCTTATGATGGGCTTCATAGCTGTCTCTAAGCCCCTTTAAGATAAGAATTGCTTCCTCTTCGGAAGGTTCTTCCACCACTACCGGCTGGAATCTTCGCTCAAGTGCCGCATCCTTTTCTATATATTTACGATATTCTTCTCTGGTAGTGGCACCGATTAACTGAAGTTCTCCTCTGGCTAATGAAGGCTTTAGAATATTAGAGGCATCGATTGCTCCCTCTGCACCGCCGGCACCAATGATGGTATGAATCTCATCAATAAAGAGAAGCACATTGCCATCACTCATAACTTCGCTGATAACTTTCTTAATACGCTCTTCGAATTCTCCTCTGTACTTAGAGCCTGCAACCATTCCGGATAAATCAAGGGTTAAGACTCTCTTATCCTTAATTACTTCGGGAATATTTCCTTCTACAATCTTTCTGGCAAGACCTTCTGCAATAGCAGTTTTACCAACTCCCGGTTCTCCTACGAGGCAGGGGTTATTCTTCGTTCTTCTGCTTAATATCTGTATAACTCTCTGAATTTCAGTTTCTCTTCCGATTACCGGGTCAAGCTTTCCTTCTCTTGCGTATTCTGTTAAGTCTCTGCTGTACTGGTCAAGAGTAGGTGTATTGGATTTGGCTTTTGATTTGCTTTTATTCGCTGAATATTCGTTCTTAGCAGTGTTCATATCCGCACCGATTGCAGTAAGCAAATCAACATAAAGTTTTTGCAGGTTAGTGCCTAAGGTATTAAGCAGTCTAACCGCAATACAATCGGATTCTTTGATAAGAGCAATTAAAATATGCTCTGTTCCAACTGCCTGGCTTTTTAATCTGACCGCTTCCTTGAAACTCTGATCTAAAATTCTCTTAGATCTCGGTGTAAATCCATCAACTTCAACAGCTTCCATGGTGGAACTTGGTGCAATAAGCTGATTTACAAGTTCCAGCACTTTATTCACATCTACTCCATTTTTCTCCAGTACTCTGGAAGCCACGCCATCGGATTGTAAAAGTCCGATGAGCAGATGTTCCGTCCCAACATAATTATGGGATAATTTATAAGCAATTTCTGTGGCGTTATTAATGGCACGTTTTGCTTCCTCTGTATATCTCTCGTTCATATTATACCTCCTGCATAACGCAAATCTGTCTGCGTTACTGCTTAATAAGTGGCTTGAAAGGAACTTTCAAACTTACCCCTTTCGTGAATATAAATCTCCGATCTAATATTCCAAAAAACGTAGTTGATAAAAGCTTCATGATTATAAGGTTTTATTATCATATTCATGATTGCGTAGTTGAAATGCTTCATTTTAAACCATATCGGGAAGTTTTTCCCTGATATAATCTGCCCTGAACCTGTCTCTTTGTGCACTACCCATATTTTTATCCAGTAGGCATTGCAGGTTTCCCGGCTGAATTTCCATCATCAATTCATGAACATTACAGTCATCCTCTAGATGCAATAATTCCAAATCTATTCCTAATTTAACTTGTGAAAGCAAGGTCATAGCATCTGATGATGACAATTGTTTTGCATACTTTAAGACTCCAAAGGAACGGTGAACTTTATCTTCAAATTCATCATAATTGTGAGTCAGTATATATTCCCTGTACCTGCGTTCCTGCTTCATAACCTGCTCTACGATACGGTTAAGGCTTTCTATAATTTCTCTCTCTGTACTGCCAAGGGTCTTTTGGTTGGATATCTGATATAGATTTCCTACGCTTTTCGAAGCTTCCCCATAGGTACCTCTTAGTGCAATACCGTATTGTGAGAGCTCCTCTGCCAGCTTTACAATCTTACCGGTTACATTAAGTGCCGGCAAAAACATCATGTAGGAGGCTCTGAGTCCTGTTCCGACATTGGTAGGACAGGAGGTCAAATATCCGTATTTTTCATGATAAGCATAATCGAAGAGTTCGCTGGCGACATCGTCAGCCGCATTTGCCTCTGCAAATGCTCCCATGATATTCATTCCGCCGGTAATGGATTGTATCCGTAGATGATCCTCTTCGTTTAACATAATGCTGATTCTTTCATCCTCGGAGAGAATCAAACCGGTACTTTGCTCTCTTGCCAGCAGAAGGGGACTTATAATATGCCTTTCTACCATCGCTGTTTTTTCAGAATCGGTAAGTCCATCTATGTTACAGCTATAAAATTTCTTTTCACTCTTACTCTCAAGAACAGGCGTTGCTGCTTTAAGATTCTCTACCAATTCAAGAGCCTGTTCTTCATTTAACTTCGCCGAAAAAGGGAAGGATTTCAAATTTCTTGCCAGGCGTACACGGCTGGAAATTACAACATCGTTATTTTTACCAATTTCCTTATACCATTTAAGCATTATTAATCTCCTCCTTTTTTAATTGACGGATTCGATCTCTTAACCTCGCTGCTTCTTCAAATTCTTCTTTTTCGATGGCATCCTGGAGTTTTATAGAGAGTTTATCTATCTCTGACAACTCTTTTACAATCTTTTCTGTCCCTGATTCAAATCCCTTTGGTTTCTTCCCGGTATGAGTATCTGAGCCTTGGATATTTCGAAGGCTCTTTTCCAATCCTTTTTTAAAACTATCGTAGCAATCTGCACAGCCAAAGCGCCCTTCTTTTAGAAATTCAGAATAAGTCATACCGCAATGATCGCATACAGGTTCTTTCTCTGTCTGCTCTGCCCCATGAAGACTTCCGGGAGCTGCATAATTACCAAGAATGGAGGATAAAAGACTTCCCAAGGTTATTTCTTGATTTGACATACCTGAACCCATTGAAAAAGAGGTATATTCCAAGGCACAATCTTCACACAGATGCTGTTCTTTCTTTTCACCGTTTATGATTTCAGTATAATATACTTTGGCTTGATTTTTTTTACATTTATCACACAACATAGCTACATCCTCCTGTCCGGATGTGATTTCGGTTACGGTCACTTCTCTTTATCAACGGAACAGAAATCACAGAATATACGATCTACAATTTCATGGACTTCGTCACTGCTGATGTTCTTGCAGACTGCTTTGGCAAGAATCACTCTAAGCTCTCCTGATAGTTCTTCCATAGCTTTATATTTATCGGCACTTACTGCAATTACCGCACCCTTTCTACGATCCAGCTTTAAATACCCCTGCTGTCTTAAGATAGTATATGCCTTATTCACAGTATGCATGTTAATACCGATATCATCTGCTAGATCTCGAACAGAAGGCAGATTGTCGCCCTCCCTGTACTCAGCATTCGCAATACCAAATATAATCTGATTACATAGCTGGATATAGAAAGCTTCATCACTATTAAAATCAATAGTTACTATCAAATTAGCCACCTCCTGAAATGTTCGTTATATTTGTTATACTGTCAGTATAACAAATATCTTCTTAAAGTCAAGTTTTTTTTATTGATCTTCTGTGCTCTTATTCTTTAGAACCATTCGTATAATTCCAATTGCCAGTGCGCTGCATATTCCGGTTAAGACTGCTGCCACAATTCCAAGAATCATAATTTGGTTCTGATAATGTTTTATGTTTCTGGAATTCTTAGGTATCACCAGCTTCTCGCCACCATTTAAGGAAACGGGATTAAAACGTTGAATCGTATTTTCTCTTCTGTCTAATTGGTAGAAACCTTTAAGCCCGCTTTTATTCTCACCATAGATTAAAAGGAAATCACTCTCTAAGTCCGATTTATTTGCGTATACAGTTATCGTTGTACCATTTACGATTAAAGAGGTCTTTTCAAATCCATCCGGTATTTCAACATCCTCCCCCGGTGTCAGCAGTTTTAGGTAGAAAGCCCCTGTAAGATAAGTATCTTCTGCATCTTTTTCAAGCTGCAATTTACCGATTGCGTCCTCATTAATACCTGCATTTTCTTCTGGCTTTGTTTCTTCCGGTGCTGTCTCTTGTGCCGCTTCCTTGATTACATCTAATGTATAGATCTTTGTCTTACCGGATTGTGCCTTTACTCCGATTTCAACTGTATTATGCCCGGTTTTAAAATCTTTATTTCCGGTTATGGAAACTGTAGCCAAGGCATCCTCAGAAAGAGCACTGATTACCAGCTGATTGATATCGGAAGCTACCGATACTGAGTAGTTGGTAGTATCCTTTGAGAATACTGTTGATAATGTTCCCGGTGTTATTTTAAGTTCTTTTAAATCAGCATTATCAGAAGTGGATTTATCCGAGACTACCTCGATTTTTAGTTGATTCTGGGAGACTGACATATTGTCACCTGCATCAAAGGTGTATACACTTGTCTCATCACTCAGAGAAAGTGTTGTTTCCCCATAATTTATTGCGTGAAATTTAAGAGCATATTTTCGTTCGGAATCACCCTGTGGGACTCCCGTATCGGTAATTTTTACAAGGCCTTCTCCTCCGGCAGCTACTTTGCTTTCATTGTCAAATTCCAGTATATCAGCATTATATGACAGATAGCCTTCAAAGTCTCCTATAAGGTCATCAGAAGTCAGATAGATACTTACAATCACAGTATCACCTTTCTTCACTGACTTATTATCTGCTGTGATATCAATATTAGCACTGGCTGCCTGGCTTACTTTAAATGGCAAAAAAAGCAATGCCATTACAAAGGCCAGTTTTATTATTATCTTATATTTGTTTTTCATAGCTTCCTCCATTCCGCCTCACATGCCGGGAATCAATTTACTAAAAGCCCGAAGGCATGGTTTTTATTTAGGCTTTACGTATTTTTTTGTTTTTAAAAAAGCCGCATTGCGGCTTTTTATAAATAGTCTGCTGTATGGATTTATTACCCTTAAGGTGTAACAGCAGCTTCTCTGAATACATTGATAATATAACTTCTTATGTTGCCATTCTCTGCAGTAACATTTACTGATACTGTATTCATTCCTTCATTCAGCAATACATTTCCTGTACCGGAAACTGTTGCTTTGGAACTAACGGCTGCGGCAGACACATTGACCGAAACTACCGTATTCGGAACAATAATGGAATACTGTTGGTCAACTTTTAAATCAAAGGTTGGAGATAGGGTATATCCGCTTACGGTAAGTGACTTCAGCCAGTTATTAGGATTATAAGCTTTTGCCGGTACCGAACAAACGGTGGACGGCATATTAAGATATACCGGTATGGAAAAGACCAAAGGCATTGTGCTCATATTGCTGTATGCAGCATAGGTTTTTGCAGCTTCTGCATTGGGTGCTTCTATGTTTGACATGTACTGGTGAGAGAACGTGGAGGTTGAAGTCAAATTAAACTTCTGAAGATATATGGTATCCTGTCCTCTCTTGATATATGTACTTCCGATTATATAGGATCCGCCTACAATAGCTTTATATGGATTGTTCCAGGGTATAAGGTACAGACTGTTCAAGCTGCTGCTTGTAGTACCGCTCTTTGCGTATTTTAAACCATTAAGAACAGCTCCCCCGGAAGATGTACTGTTATATGCTCCGATATTAAAGAAGTTATACAACCCCTCATAGCCGGATACTTTACCGCTTACACTGTTACTTAATGTAGTGGTACCGGTTACCACTTCCTGCTTAGAACGGCTGGCAAGATGATAAGGGCTTACCCCGGAATAACTGGCGGCATCCATAAAAGTCTGAGAATAAGTCTTTGTCATAGCATTTCCGTTATCATCTGTGTAGTTGTAAGCTGTATTGTAAAGAGGCGTATTATAAAGAATATTTTCTACCCCTGCTGCATTCTGATATTGGGCATTAAATGCAAGGGTTTCAAATTGAAATATTCCCTTTTCCGTCAGAAAATTCCTTGGATCCATATAATACTTTAATCCATCGCTTGAAGGTGTAACCCAGGTAGATCCGTCAAAGGGTACAAAAGAATCTGTTTCCCACTTGTAAGCTCCTGCTGCAAAGGACAGCCATTCAACACTTTTTGATTTTGTTATCAGATTTACTCCCAACGTACTTTCCTTTGTTACAGCGGTTTGCCAGTCAATTCCTGTCTGAATTGCATTAAATACCCAGGTAGGATGTGTTTGATGAAGTATTCTTAAATTCGCTTTATAGCTTTCCGGAAAGCCTTGTGCTGTTAGATATCCTTCAAAATCAGTATCACTCATACCGCTTCCCGGGGTTGTTGTCGGAGTAGCTGCGTTATAATTTAAGAAATCCATAGCCGTGGAATCTACAAATCCTCCGGTACCATTGGCGATATAAGCTGCCTGTACATATCCTCTTGCTTCTTTCCCGCCTTTGGTAAAGCTAACGTAATGCCAGGAAACAGAATTCTGAACTGATGAATTTAAAATGATAACTTTTTCGCCGGGTGAAAGGGTCACCGGAGCATAAGTTGTTGTTAGCAGTAAATCCTGACTGTTTGTTATATTCACATATACATAAACCTGCCCTGTAAACTGCACAATCCCCTCTGTCCCAGATGTAGTAGGGGTTGGTGTCGGGGTACTCGTGGGGGCCTTCGTGGGCGTCGGCGTTGGTGCTTTTGTCGGCGTTGGCGTTGGTACTTTCGTTGGGGCTTTTGTCGGGGTCGGGGTTGGCGTTTTTGTTGGGGTAGGGGTTGGGGTATTAGTTGGTGCTTTCGTTGGCGTTGGGGTAGCGGTCGGCGCTTTCGTTGGCGTTGGGGTCGGGGTTATGTTGTTCTTTGTAAAGGATATCAGATTAGCAGGAATATAACCCGTATACTTAACGGTACCTTTCTTATAGGTTACCCGAAACCATTTCTTTCCTTTAACATCGACTGTTTCAGAAAGGATTGAAACAGCTGATTTCGCTGCAATAGATATTCCTTTCTTTTTCCCATCCGTTATAACTGCCGAGTTATCCGCCGCTGATTTCTTAAGGCTTACTGCGGCTGTTACTGTTCCGCCTATAACTTTGTCCCCTGTCAGTTTCACATAATCACTGATGGTATAGCCTGTACCTGTCTTTTTATTCACAGTATAGGTAATCTTATACCATTTCTGAGAGTTTTTAATTATTTCATCTATTATTGTAACCTTTTGATTCTTGCTTAATGCGATAATTTTTGTAGCAGTAGTACCTGCACTGCTCCTTACATTGACATTAGCAGCGGTAATAACAGCGTTTATTTTATAACTGCTGTTACTGGGAGGAGTAGTATTGCTTGTTCCCGGAGTTGGGGTTGGGGTTACAGTTGGAGTAACTTTTGGCGTTGGAGTTACAGTTGGTGTAACTTTTGGTGTTGGTGTAGGAGTAGTATCGTTGGTGTTTTGTTTCACATATGTACCAAGTATGTATCCTTCCGTCTTTAGACCGTTAAAAGTGAAGGATATAAGATACCAGTCTCCCACTTTCTTTACTAAAGTTACTGTTTCTCCTTGTTTTAGGAAAGCATTACTCCCCTTTACTTTTACAATGTCATAGCTTGTCCCAGGGCCTGAACGGATATTCAGACTTGTGGCAGTAACTGTTCCTTTGCTTTCAGCATGTACTTCTAAATTATACACCGGTATTAGCTGTATTATAAGGACCACCATGCATAACAGAAGCCCTATCATTCTTTTATACATATACTTTCTCATCATAATTCCCTTTCTTTTCCTAAGACACGGTTTCCACATTCTCCCTATTTGCCCATAATTGTACATAATACCTATGTCACTTTTGTGACATATGGGCACTTTTGTGACATATGGGCACTTTTTGACATAAGCACATTTTTTGACACAAGTCCATTTTTGACATAGATTCCTTTTTTGACACAGGTCCCTTTTTGACATAAGCGCACAGGTCCCTTTTTGATATAGGTCTCTTTTTAGACACAGGTCCTCTATTGTACAAATTCTCTTTTCAGGATGAATATCGACACAAAAAAAGAAAAGGATGAATACCAATATTTTCATCCTTTTCCTCATTTAAATCATGTAACTATGCTCTTTCATAATTGTGTTTATGCCTCATCAATTGCTTTACCAATATCATTTCGATGATATTTATTGGCAAACTTTACAACTTCGGCTGCTTTATAGGCATTTCTTCTTGCTTCTTTCAGATTGCTGCCCGTAGCCGTAATTCCAAGCACACGTCCTCCAGCCGTTACGACCGCGTCATTTTCCTTTTTGGTACCGGCATGAAAGGCAAAAACACCTTCTGTTTTCTTTAATTCTTCCAAACCATCTATCCTATAACCCTTTTCATAGGCAAGAGGATAGCCCTTGGAAGCCAGTACTACACATACCGCTGCATTGTCTTCAAATTCCAGCTTTAGCTTTGAAAGACATCCATCGATACAGCTTTCAAAAATATCAATAAGATCGGTTTTCAGCCTTGGCAATACTACCTGTGTTTCCGGATCACCAAATCTTGCATTATACTCCAATACTTTCGGCCCGTCTTTTGTAAGCATCAATCCGGTAAATAAGATACCGGTAAAACTTCTGCCTTCCTTTTTCATTGCATCCATTGTAGGCTTATAAATATATTCCATGCAATAATCATTGATTTCCTGAGTGTAGAAAGGGCTAGGAGAAAAGGTTCCCATACCGCCTGTATTAAGACCTTCATCGTTGTCCAGAGCTCTTTTGTGATCTTGGGCACTCGTCATAACAGCAATATCGGTTCCATCACAGAATGCAAGAATTGATACTTCTCTTCCGGTCATAAATTCTTCAATTACTAATACATCCCCTGCAGCTCCAAACTGTTTATCTTCCATGATACTTTTAACACCATCCGCTGCTTCTTCCTTTGTATTGCAGATTAAAACTCCTTTTCCAAGAGCAAGTCCATCTGCTTTTAATACTATGGGATAGGAACAGTTTTCAAGATAATTATAAGCCTCTTTGGCCGTATGAAATGCCTCAAAGGAAGCTGTAGGAATATGATATTTTTTCATTAATTCTTTTGAAAATGCTTTCGAGCCTTCAATCATTGCCGCATCTTTTTTGGGTCCGAAGATTCTTAAGCCTCTCTCAAGAAATACATCTACAATACCGCCTACCAAGGGATCATCTGGCCCTACTACTGTCAAATCAATTCCTTCCTTTAGGGCAAAATCGGCAAGTTTATCAAATTCCATTACACCGATTGGCACACAGACTGCATATTCTTCTATACCGGCATTCCCCGGTGCGCAGTAAATTGCTGATACCTTCTTGCTTTGTGCGATTTTATAAGCAATGGCATGTTCTCTGCCACCGCCTCCGATTATAAGTACTTTCATATTCTTTACTTAACTCCCATCTGCTCGCTCATTCGTTCCTATTCTCAACTCGAACCTTACCATCCTTATACACTACCTGGCTGTTGGCAATTAAATTAATAGCTTTGGGAAGAATCTCCCATTCCGCTTCTTCCATTACGCGTTTTTGGAGACTTTCAGGTGTATCATCTTCCATGACTTCCACTGCCTTTTGAAGGATGATAGGTCCGGTATCAGTCCCTTCATCTACATAATGTACGGTTGCTCCGGTGAGTTTCACCCCTCTGTTAAGAGCAGCTTCATGGACCTTCAGCCCATAATAACCGCTGCCGCAAAAAGAGGGAATTAATGAAGGATGAACATTAATAATGCGTCCCGAATAGAATTTTATGATAGATTGGGGAACCACAACCAGATACCCTGCCAATACGATAAAATTCACTCCATATTCCTGTAACTTCTCAAGTAATGCCTGGTGGAAGGCTTCCCTGCTCTCATATCTTTTAGGGGACACTACCTCCGCATGGAGATGGTTTTCTCTGGCACGGGTCAAGGCATAGACCCCTTCTTTATTACTGATTACTACATTTATTCTGGCATTGGTAATTTTGCCATTGTTTATGCTGTCAATAATCGCCTGAAGATTGGTTCCGCCGCCGGATACCAGTATCCCTAAGTTTAGCATAAAGTTACTCCTTTATCCCCTTCTTTGATTTCTCCAACGATATAGGGGGTCTCACCAGCCTCTTTCAGCAGCTCGATAGCTTTGTCAGCATTTTCTTTATCAACTGCAATCAGCATTCCAATTCCCATATTATAAGTATTATACATTATCTTCTCCTCAATAGAGCCATCCTTTGCAAGCATGGAGAAAATGGGAGGTATGGGGTAACTGTCTTTTTTTACGAAAGCGTGAACTCCCTCCCTTAACATTCTGGGAATATTCTCATAAAAGCCGCCTCCGGTTATATGGGAGCAGGCCTTAACTGTTACTTTTCCGTTCTTTAAAGCTGCAAGTGCCTTTACATATATGCGGGTAGGTGTTAACAGAGTTTCGCCTAAGGTACCGCCAAGGATTTCATAATGGGTATTTAACGCCTCTTCTTTCATATTGAAGACTCTTCTTACGAGAGAATAACCATTGCTGTGAATACCGGAAGAGGTCAGACCAATCAATACATCTCCTGCTTTTAAATCTTTGCCGCCGGTCATATCCTTACGGTCAACAATACCAACAGCAAAACCTGCCAGATCGTATTCATCCACAGGATAAAAACCCGGCATTTCAGCCGTTTCTCCGCCTATTAATGCCGCTCCTGCCTGTCTGCAGCCTTCTGCTACACCACTGACAATTGTCGCTATTTTCTCAGGATCGTTCTTGCCGCAGGCTACATAATCCAGGAAGAATAAAGGTTCACCGCCGGCACAGGCAATATCGTTGACACACATGGCAACACAATCAATACCGATGGTATCATGCTTGTCCAGTAAAAAGGCAATCTTGAGCTTCGTTCCTACTCCATCGGTGCCAGAAACCAGCGTAGGCTCTTCCATGTGCATAAAATTCTTTAAGGAAAAGGCACCTGAAAAGCCACCAATACCAGTCAATACTTCCTTTCTCATAGTCCTATCGATATGCTTTTTCATCAACTCTACGGCCTTATATCCAGCTTCTATATCCACTCCGGCGTTTTTGTAATCCATCTTTACCCCCGTTCCGCCGCTCTGGGCGGCAATCAAATGCTGTAGTATTGTTTCTTATTTATTGCTTTCTTTTAAATATTCCTGGTAACCTATTTTAGCCAGCTTCTCTGATTTTGCTGCCACTGTTTCCTTTAATCCGGCTGCATATTCTTTGATACGTCCAAGTAATTCTTCATCAGAAGCTGCAAGTATTTTAGCGGCCAGTATACCGGCATTTTGAGCTCCGTTAATGGCTACCGTTGCCACCGGGATACCAGCAGGCATTTGTACGATGGAGTAGAGAGAATCTACACCGCCAAGAGATTTTGTCATGATAGGTACACCAATTACCGGAAGAGAAAATATAGCCGCCGTCATTCCCGGAAGATGAGCAGCACCGCCGGCACCTGCAATTATAACTTTGTATCCCTTATCTTCCGCACCTTTAGCATAATCATAAAACACATCCGGCATTCTATGGGCGGATATTACTGTAATATCATATTCAACTTTTAATACCTCTAATACCTCTGCTGCCTTACTCATAATTTCCAAATCCGAATCACTGCCCATAACAATTCCAACTTTAGCTGCCATGTTAAGTCCTCACTTTCCATCAAAGGTTTATATTTATAGTGTAATGTAAACTTTTTAATGCTTACATTTTATCATAGCTGCGTGCTTTTGTCTTATGGTTTCCTGTTATTAATTTCTTATTGTATTTATTAACACAATTAATAAAAACGTGCTATTATGAAGAAAATCATATAAATAAAATAACCGGGTACGTTATCCATACCCGGTTATTTCTTATCCCCTATCTATTATTTTATCCCGATAAAAGGTCTGTACATTATTTATTGTGAAACAAAAGTTGAGAATAATTTATCTTTGTCCGTTCCACTCACAGTAATGTCATAACCGACAAGTTTGAAGGTATTATCACCGGTCTTAACCGCTGTGGCTTGTACTGCATTCACTGCCAATGCTGCGTTGATTTTACTTACAAGCCCATCCATCGTTGCTACATCCGTATTCAAAGTAATATTAGCCGTATGAATCCCGTCACTGACAGAAAAACTGCGGTTTGCGGAAGTATCAAGGTCAGTCCCCTGGGCAGTCAGTGTGTTAAAGAAATAAGACGCATCATTTCCGCTGATAGTAATTCTATTCTGCAAGCCCTCATAGAAAGTACTAAGGGTAAAGGTATCTCCGGAAAAGCTCGCACACCAGAGAGTACGGTTCATCAGCGCATCCGCACCACCCTTTTTGTAAAAATAGTCCTGCAGAAAAGATTCTATAGCTGAGCCAACCAAGGCTGCTGTTGAAAATCCCTGGTCAGATGTAATATTCCAATTCAATGTAATGGGTATTACATTACCGGCTCCGTCTGTTATGGTAAAACTCTTGCTGTTGCTTCCGCTGAAATCACTGGTAGTCATTGATTTACTAACAAGAGAAGCTGTTGAACTGTTAATTGTATCAAAGTTAAAATTTGAAATAATCAGGCTGTTGATTATTTCAGGAGGTACATACACTGCAGCTGTAATATTCATCGTTAGCACATCTGTTGTGTCAGTTACCCTCCGATCACCATCTCCTTTGGTAAGAGTTACCTGAAAGGTGAAGCTTCCGTTTGTTCCGTTCGTATTTTCTTCACTTCCGGGAACCGGGGCCATATAGGAAGTTCCGGTTACTGTTACCGTAATGCCCTCTAAACCAAGAGCTGATATCAACGCTTCAACCTTTCCCTGGGCTTTTGCTTGGGTGTCCGCTTCAGTCTGTCCGGCTGTAAAAACAGTCTGAGCTAGTTTAGTGCCTGCACTGGCTATTGCAGCACTATTTTCAGCAATAGCAGCCTGCCAGTCTATAAAAGCTTGTACCGTATTAAGTCTGTTTACCAGTTCTGTCTTTTTCGTGCTTTCCGGCAAAACATTCACGAGGGAACCCGCTGCATCAACGTCTGCCTGGAGCTTACTTGTTTCTGCTTTCTCTATAGCAGTCTCTGCCTGTATTACTTTTATAACAACGTTTAGCCGGTTCTGAAGACCGATTTTTGTAGCTCCCAAATTCAGCAGGTTGATAAGAGCCTGTGCTGCATCTGCATCCTCCTGGCTGTAGCTGGTTTCAGCTTTTATGACTGCTGCCTGCGCCTCTAATTCAGCCTTGGCGGCAGCAATAACAGCTGCTCTGGCAATCACTCTCTGCTCCAGCTGTGTTTTCACAGGAATCTCATTTACATATCCAATAGCATCTTCTGCAGCGGCTTTTACTCCGTTCGAAAGCATAATATTCATCAATGAATCAATAGGAACTGTTTCATAAAGCTTAACTGCTGCCTCTGCTGTGAGCTGCGCCTTTGTTTCGGCAATGATAGCTGTTTTTTCAGTAATTCTTTGTAAAAATCCTGCCCGTACTGTTTCATTAACCACAGCATTCGCCTTATTCTCAGCGTCTGTGCGTTTTGCCTCAGACAATGTAATCTCAGAAAGATTAGATATCGGTGCAGCCTCATAGAGAGCTACGGCCTCTTCTGCGGAAAGCTCTGTTTCCGCCGCTGTTATCCTGGTATCTTGCTTTGTAACTCTATCCAAGAGCTTCGTCTTTATCTCTGCATTAGCTACCAGATTAATGGCAGCCATTGCCGCATCCCTTAAATCTTTGGCAGCTTCAATATCCGCCGTGGATACAAGGTTTGCAGTTTCGTAAGCATGAACCGCCTCCTCTGCCAGTAATTCTGCTTTGGCCTCTGTTATAGCAGTTGCTTTTGCTGCGATTCTTTGTAATAAAGCCGTCTTGACAGTATCATTTCCAATGCCGTTTACTGTCAAAGTTACTGTTTCTTTCAGACTCTCCGCTGCTAATATTTCATCTTTGGTCGATAAAGAAGCTGCTTCCAATTCTGATACTGCCTTTTCACCTTCCGCTTCTTTTCTTGCTTCTGCAATCTTAAGCGACCTGTCTTCTATTCTTTGCAGTAATCCAGCCTGAACTAAAAGGTCTGATACCTCCCTAACTGCATTCTCGGCAGATGTTTTCAAATTCTCTGCCTTTGCTATTTCTGCCAGGGTTGTCAGAGGGGCTGTTTCATATACTCTTACGGCTTCCTCCGCAGTTATCTGTTTTTCAGCCTTTGTAACGGCAAGTGATCTCGTAAGAATACGCTGCTCTAACTGGCTCTTTTGGAGCGGATCCTTTACACTGCTTACCGCAGTTTCAGCAACTGTCTGCAGCTGCTTTGCAGCCGTTATCTCTGCACTTACAGTAATCGGTGCATCTTCATAAGCTTTCACAGCAGCAATAGCTTCTTCCAACAGTTTACTATCAGAAGCTTCTATCCTGCCGGTAGCGGGACTTAGTAGTATTCCTGTGTATACATTCTTACCGGTTACTTTTACCTTAATATATTTACCGGCATCATTGTCTGAGGGAGTATAGGTCCCTGTTACAGCACCAGCTATTTCCTGAAAGGTTCCGCTGGCAGTATCCCCTATCATCCACTGATACGCTATATCAGCATTCTCTGGTGTTACAGGACCAGCTTTCAGTTCTTTTCCAGCCTGATAATCACCTGTTATATTACCAAGAGCTGTGATTGGGATGTATTGGATTTGTTGTCCTCCGGATGGGTTATTCTGAGAGGATGCCGAACCGGAGATACCGGTCTCACCCGCAGCTACATTCATTCCTCCTTTACTGTCCGTTGTAATAACGACAGTACTGCTTGTCTTGTTTTCCACCGAAGCTACAACAGACTCTGACTTTTTATCAATAGAGGATGTTTCCGCACCTTTCTCCAGTTTTACCTCTGCATCTGAATTCAAGGACAAATTTAAGGGTATGGAAGATGTAATTTTACTTCCCTTGGCAGTATCCTCAACCGTAACAGGTATTAAATTACTATTGCCGGATAATGTAAGTGTGGAAGGATATAAGACCTGTACCTGTTCTACAGTTCCCATTACATTCAGATTCAGTAATGTATCTGATCGGTCGATAACAATTCTCTTTACGGTTACATTGCTGTCTATTGTAACACTTGCAATATCATCCTTTAAATAAATAATATTCCCGTCTGCCAATTCTATCCAGGTATGATCCTTAATAGCTTGTATGATAACTTTCTTAAACTGACCATAATTCTTTACATCAGAATTTGCTGCATTTACGTACAAGGTGGTATCGGTATAGTTACCCTTTGGTATTACAAATTTCATGTCCTTATCCGTAGAAATAGTAAATTCTTTGGCTCCGCCGGAAAGAAACCTTTCCAGTTCATCCTGAGTAGCTGCTGTTGAGCGGCCGCTCTCAACTTTGATTGTTACCCAAGCACTTGCTGCTGTAATATAGTTCTTGTACTTTTCTTTGTCTTTCAACCATAAATTATATTTGGCATCACTCTGAAAGCTGACCGCTCTTACCTGAAAGCTTCCTGCTTTTACCGGAAATACACGGCCTTTTTCCGAAATACTGCCAACGCCTGCTGTATCCTTTGCTATTTCCCAACGTGTTACTCCCTTTGTCTTCTTTCCTTTTCCTCCTGCCGTGTTAAGGACAGTATAATGAAAATCCGTATAATAACCGGTCTTTACCGTATTATCAGAAGGTAAACTGCTAATTCCAACTTTCGTTATATTATTAAGTACGGTAACACTGGCTTCTGATGAAACTGCTTTCCCGCCTTTATCTGTTATTCTGCAAATGATATAGGCTGTACCTGCCTTAACCGCTTTTATAGTACCGGTTTTATTATCAACCTTAACCGCCTCCGGTACCCCCTTTTCGGTATTAACGTACCAGTAAATTGTTGTTCCCTGCTCTTTTAACTTATCTTTTACAGTGAGCTTAACGGTATCCTTGCCGCCTAGATACAAATATACTTTTGGGTTATTCAAGTACTGTTCCGTATTCTTTACAAGATTCGTTTTAGCCTGTACGGGTATATACACGGCTGTTAACCCAAATACCATAGCAGCCATAATAAATATAGCTAGGACAAATATTCTATTCTCCAATCTTCTCATAATTTACCTCCTTTTGAGTCATTTGTTAATTTTTGTAATAAATTCTCATCTATATAAAAACAAATCTTAATGAATTTGTTAATATTTTCTTCTAAAACAGCGAATGCGAATGGTTTTTACACTATTCGCACTGGTTATATCACATTATTTAATTTATATCATTGGATACCGATGGATTCTTCTCTGCCCGCAGAGTAAATATAATCGTGGTACCTTCTCCCGGCATACTTTCAGCCCAAACGGTTCCGCCCATACCTTCAATACAGCTTTTCACAATATATAAACCGACTCCTCCCTCACCGTCTTTTTCACTTCTGGAGCGGGATACCTTGTAAAAACGGTTAAAGAGATAAGGTATATGTTCTGGGGCAATACCGGTACCCGTATCTTTTATTCGTATTTCAGCCTTGTTCTCAGGCATCAGCTTGCCACTGACCGTAATATTGCCGCCTTGTTTTGTATATCTTACAGCATTATAGATAATATTGTCAAATACACTCCAGATCCGCTCATTATCAGCGGATATATAAAACTCTTCCTTCAGATGAATAGATAAGGTTAAACCAAGGCTCAGGATATAATCATTATACTTTTGATAGACTGTTTCCATTAATTCATCTGCTCCAATCCAACTAAGTCGAAAAGCCAGCTGCCCTGTTTCGATACGGGTCACATCAAAGAGATTTTTAATAAGCCGGCTTATGGTAAGGTTCTTATTATATGCCACATTCAGGCAGGACTGCTTCTCTTCTTCGGTCAGGTTTATTCTGTCACTTAGAAGGGATTGCAAATTAAGGCTCAATACGGTAATCGGTGTTTTTAAATCATGGGATATATTAACAAGCAGCTCATTTATAGCACTTCTTGACACTGCCAGCTCTTCATTGGCTGTAATTAACTGCAGATTTGCCGTCTGCAATTCATGAGTACGCACATTTACCCTATTCTCCAGGTCCATATTCAATACTTCCACCTGTCTGAAAGCCTCTATATAACGGGCTGAGAGCATGATACTCTGGACTATCATTAATAACAGGAAAGAGGAAATAGCCATCATGAAATAAGTATCTACCAGAAAGATCCGATATGCATAACCCATAAAAACAAAAAATATAAAAGTAAATAGATACAGGTTAAAATAATAATTCTTTCTTCTTTCCGGAGACCGCCATAATAAGAATGCACTAATAATAAATACTGCCGGTGCATAGAGGCACAAAAACAAAATTAACAGCATCAGATTCTCGGTAGAGGTAAAAAGTACCGCCAGGGAGGTAACCACCGGAAGAATATGCCACTTAAAAACAATGTGTGACAATGCTTTCGATTTCGTTAATATCAAGGTAAAGAAAAGTATCAAATAATCGTATAGAAAGTATGAAATAAAGTAAAAGTTATTCTTCATCTTTTGAGATAAGAAATCATAGTGGGCCATTACTCCGCCATTCTCAAAGATAAAACGTGTAAATCCAAAGAGACAGATCAGTGAAAAAACAAGGTAAAGCTTTTCTTTTCGTTGAAGGTATAGTATTAGGTGGTGAATCCCCATCATAAACAATATCCCCAGAGAAAATGCATAAAGACCAAAGCGTCTGATAAAATCACCATATAAAACATTTTCTCTGCCGAGGCGGAGAGAATTAATAATGCCGCTTTTGTAATTATAGAAATCACTGATTGCAATGACAATTTCGGCACGATTATTTTTTGTGGTAAAAGTATAAAAGGTTTCTTTTTCGCCAGGACTTGTGGAAGCTTTCGTATTTCCTGCAAGGCCATAAGCATAAGCTGTTTTATTATTAACCCATACTTTGGCAGCATCTGAAATGGAGGGAATCAATAAAGTCAGGCGTTCTGGCTTATCGGTATGAATTGTCAGCCGGTAAGTTGCACTGCCAAACCTTGGATAATTAAACTTCGTCCATTCTTCCGGCAGATTTATATAGTTGGCTTCTTTCCCCTCAAGTTCCCTTGGTGTTAGGACTTGTCCAAAATAAAATTCCCATTGTCCCTGAAGATTAATGATCTTCTTATCCAATTTCACTTTGGAGATATCCAGTTCTCCGTTTTGAGCCTGCATTACCGTATCCTTTATCGGAAAGCTCATAAAAACTGTCAATATTACAAGACCTGCCACACAAAAAATAAACAGCAGAAAGCTTTTAAGAAATTCCTTTTTTCTCTCCTCCACCTTCATATCCCATCAGCTCCTAACAAATTTGTAGCCTTGTTTATAGGCTGATTGAATAGTACCAATTTCCAAAGACAGCCCCTCCAGCTTGTCCCTTAATCTCTTAATATGTACTGCAACATTATTTGCCTCATTGACCTGTTCCTCTTTCCAAATCTTGCGGCCAATTTCCTCAACAGTAAAAAACCTGTCAGAATTCTCGTATAGCAGCATAAAGAGTTCAAAATCCTTTTGTGATAGAACCATACAGCGAGTTCCTGCCACGATAGTCCTATTATCCATATCTATGGAAAAGGTCTGCTTTGCATTTCTACGGATTCTTGCATGGACCCTGGCTTCAAGCTCTGCCAGAAAAAAGGGTTTGGTCATATAGTCATCGCCTCCCGACATCAGACCGTTAATCTTATCTTTTACTTCATCCTTACAGCTTAAAAAGATTATGGGTGCATCACTCTTCTTACGGATGCATTCACAGACGGCAAAGCCATCCATGTCCGGAAGCATGACATCCAGGACAATGCAGTCCCAATCATTGCTTTCCGTAAATTCAATTGCATCCTTACCATTCTCAGCCATAAATACTTCATATCCTATTGCCTCAAAATACCGTCTGATTGCCTGCAAGATATCTTTATCATCATCAATTAAGAGAATTTTTGACATAAAGTTCCTCCTTATCTTATGTAAAAGGCGAGAATATTAATGAATCTATTAAGAATTTCTCTTTAAACGACAAATGTGAACAATAGAATTGTTCACATTTATATTTCGAGTTATTATATTATTAGCATTATATTCCAAAGCTTACGAAACGTCAACAATAAGTTTAATTTCTAAGCTCCAGTAATTTCTTTTTCAGTTCACCCTCTATACGATTTAACTCTACTTCTGCTTCTTTTCTCTTCTGACGTCCTTCTGTCTGAATTCTAAGTACCTCATCCAATGTTGTGATTAAAGAATCATTGGTCATCTTCAGGGTTTCAATATCAACAATACCTCTTTCGGATTCCTTCGCTGTCTCAATAGTAGCCATTTTAAGAGTTTCAGCATTTTTACGAAGAAGCTCATTGGTCATATCCGTAACTTCTCTCTGGGCTCTGGCTGCCTGACCGGAATGAGCTACCCCAAGTGCTAACACCATCTGGCTCTTCCAAAGAGGAATGGTATTTACAAGGGTGGATTGTATCTTTTCTGTCATCAGGGTATCGCTTCCCTGAACAAGACGTATCTGGGGTGCCATTTGTATTGATATCATTCTGGTTAGTTCCAGGTCATGAATTTTCTTCTCGAAACGATTAATGACAGCAACCAAATCATTCACTGCCTGAGCATCCTCCGGAAGATTACTTTTGTTGGATTTCTCTACAAGCTTTGGCAATTCTTCGTTCTGAACCTGCAGCAGCTTCTTTTTTCCTGCAAGAATATACATGGATAACTCTTTAAAATAGGTTTTATTGAGCTCATACATCTTATCCAGCATGGAGATATCTTTTAACAGCTGAATCTGATGTTCTTCTAATGCCTTGCAGATTTTATTGATGTTGACATCTGCCTTATCGTATTTTGTCTTCATGGCATTAATCTTATTGGCACCTTTTTTGAAAAGTCCTAAAAATCCTTTTTCATCGTTATCCGTGTCAAAATTCTTTAACTCTAATACAACTCCTGAGAGCATTTCACCGATTTCACCCAGGTCTTTTGTCTTAACATTGTTGATAGCAGTCTCTGAAAAGTCTGCAATTTTTTTCTGGGCTCCGGCACCATACTGCAGTACCAGATTAGACTTCGTCAGATCAATTTTATCTGCAAAATCTTCCACCATTCTCTTTTCTTCCAGTGAAAGACTGCTTTCATCAAATTCTGCCGGCTCCTGTTTTGTTTCTACCGTCTTAGGATATGCCGGTTCAGTTGCCAGCTCCAGGGAAGGTTCAAAGGTTAAGGTAGGTGTTTCCTGATTCATCTGTTTTTTCCTCCATTTATTCTTTTGATACAAAATCCTTCTTTGTCAAACCTTCCTGAGCGAGGAGGGTTTCCAGGACAGATATGTCACCGGACACATCCATAGCCGCATCTTCAAAAAGGCTGTCCAATAAATTCTCAAAGGCAAGATTGATGGTATCTAGAGTTTCTTCAATCTCCTTTTTTGCCGAAGTAATATTTTCACCTTGTATGGACTGCTTATCAAACTCCTTATAAGCATGAACTAATTTTAATGTAGTAGGAAGGTAATACTCCATGAACTTTCTGATATCATCCAACTGATCCGGATGCTGCTCAATATGTCTGAATATCTTACCGATTACATCTTCCAGCCGGTCTAATTTTCTGGATATCTCTTCACCCGGTATGGCATCATTCGCTTCTCTGATTTCTTGTATACAGGCCATTCCCGCATCAACTGCCTGCTTTACCTGCTGGTTCTGTGCTGTCTGATTAGAAGATGCTTCTTGATCACCTTTATTCTCCTGGTTGTTTTGTAATTTTCCTTTGTCTTCAGCCTGTATACGCAGGTTTTTCTGCAATTCCAGGTATTGACTATAAGTTTCTCTGTTTAACATTACACAGGTACCCTGATCATCTATACGCCCTTCCGGGAACATTCCGATAGTTATCATTCGCCTGAGATCTTTTAATACAAACTTCGGACTCTGACCAACACTTGCTGCCAGCTCCTTTATGGAGTAATAAGCATGCCCTCCGAATAACCCGATATAACGACGATATCTGGCTAAGCGTTTACGAAGCCTTCCACCTATGGCCATCATGCCCCAACTGATTCCAAAGAAGAGTAGTAACCCCATTGATATGGTTCCGAACACTCCCCACTCCGAAGTAACCTGTCCTATGATTGCTAAAACAGCTGCTCCTATACCAAAGGCTCCAAGTCCAATACTGCCAAAAACCGTCAGTAATATGCCGGATACTCTGCCAACCGGGACACAGGGGAACGGCTTTGTCTGCTTACTTACAGCAGTATTAGACTGCACATATGCAGCTCCCTGCGTATATGCAGTTCCCTGCATAGATGCAGTTCCCTGCATAGATGCACTTCCTTGCATAGATGCACTTCCGTTCATAGAGGAATTCTGAGATGTCCTATTGCTCTGTTGGTTGTAAGATTGCTGCTGATTCTTTGAATTTGTGGAATTAGCTTGGCCGTTCTGATAACTGGCATCCCATCTGTAGTCTCTATTCTGATGTCTGCTCTCCCGGCGGTTTTCTCTATCCCATCGGTATTTATCATCCCGGCGGTATTTGTCATCCCATCGGTATTTATCATCCCGGCGGTAATCTTTTCCGCCATTGTTCGGATTCCAGTTGTCTCCGGCACCGTCAGGATTATTCGGTCTATAACCGCCATACCCTGTACCCAGCGAATGGCGCACTTCATCCAATGCTCCTCTAACCGTATTTCCAATATCTCTATTCAATTGGTGAAAGTCCATTGTATTTACTGCACTTTGAACAATATCTCTGATTTCTTCACCTAAATCTGAGTAATTCCTTCTATCCATGGTATCCTCCGATGTAATTCCAATATACTGCAGAAACCAGTACCTACAAATAATTGGTACTATGCTAGCCCTATTATATCGTATTCCTTTCAAATTAACAATTTAAATTATCATTAAAAACTACTATAAAAATCTATATAAATTGTATCTTTCAGCGTACATCTACTATATTTTACCATATGGCGATAATCTTGCAACTAAAATAGAATTTAAATTTGAGAAAGGATGGGCTGTTACTTTAGAGATTGAAAAACATGAAGCAACAGCTTGAACAAGGTACAAAATGATTGGTATTTATCACACCACACACAAAAAAAGCAGGAAGTTATTATCAACTTCTCTGCTTTTTGTATACCTAAATGTAATAACCTTCACTAATGTGAAAAGGACGCCGCAACATTACATAAATGCTTCATTGAGTTTCTCCGTCCCCGCAAGAACAAATCTACCGTCTTTAATGATTACGGTCTCTTTTCCACTCTTTTCAACCACTGTAATCTCAGCCAGTTCATCGTAAGGAATAGTAATATCTGTATGACAGTTAAAATAAGCCTTCTCTATCTCCGACTTACGAAGAATGGAGACCTCATTATCCTTGGCTACGATTTTTTTACCATCAGGATTAAACAAATCAAGCTCTTCGCTCATCTTATAACAAGTATCTCCTACCGCAAAATGAGGTCCGGTCTTCTCAGCAATCAGTATGGGAAGTTTATCCCAAATACCATATTTTCCGGCCATTACATAGGCGGTGGTATTTGTACCGATCGCAAACTCACCAATTGGCAGTGTATCCTGGTTATACAGAATATTTTCCTTCATATAACGCTTATTTTCTTCCTCTGATTTAAAATTTCCGCAGCTATAATCAGTAATCATACCATCTTTAAAGGTGATAGAGAGATCCGTATATTCCAATCCATTCAAAAATATTCTTGATACATGCAATGTACCATTTGTGCCGGTTAACTTAGGAGAAGTAAACACCTCACCAACAGGGATATTTACATCTGCGGTGCAATTCTCAAAGATGGTTTCTTTTTCCGGGTTTTTCAGTTCATAGAGCATAACGGAGAGATCTGTATGATTCCTGCCGCTTCCCTTTACGCGTACATACTCCCCCTTATCCAGACAATCAATTATCACTTGTTGAATTCCTTTATAAGTGTCATTATCCAGAGTGTTTACCCTGACTGTCTCACGAAAGATTTCTTCAAATTTATCACCAATCTCTGTAATCGGATAAGCAATTATGGTAAAACTGGTTTCATCTCCCTTGATATATTGATAATATACCATGTTGGAATCTCGTTGAAATGCTATGGAAAGTTTCTGCTGCCTCTTATCAAGTTTTATAACTTCCTCTTTTGCTTTTGGTGCAAAATTCTTTTCGCCAAAGACCTGTATCAACGCAGGTCCCGCATATAGAGCCGCCTTATCCTTATAATTCTCAAAAGCCGCCTTATAGGCCTGAAGTCTGCGGTCATGAAAGGCTTTGTCCATATAAAGGCCAATATCGAAACGGTGATCGTAATCATACTGATAATTAGGGCCACTGGAATGGTAGCCAATTCTTAAATGCTGCTTTCGATTGATACTATCTACAGCCGTCCGATAAATAACCGGTTTCAACCCCATCTGTGCAAAATTATGGATTGCATATTTGACCATTCTTTCAAAACCGATGTTGTAACGGATATTAACTGTTCTTTTCCTTGACAAATCAATTTTTGCCGCCATAAATCCTCTGCGATAGCCATCTGTATAAGTAAAGGCCATGGCCTTTATCTCTTCCTCCGGGAGGCTATTTAAAAATGAAGCAATCTTGATCTCATTTTCTCCAATATATTCTCCGAATTGATAAAGATATCTTAAGTCCGTTAAATCCCAGCTTTCTATGATATCCGCAGCAAAAGAAAGATCCTCATCCAATAATTCTCTGGTACGATAATCTATGATATCACTGCAATAATCCATATTAAAGTCATAGATTGCCCGTTTCACATCCTTATAGGTATATTCATCTTCCTCTTCAAAATAATTATATACCTCAATAAAAAGTTCTGAATAGATCGTTATTGGGAAGAGTCTGCCTTCCGCTGCATAAACAATCATACCTCTGATTTCTGCATAGAGATATCCCAAAAGCTTGCCAATCTTACCAAATTGCTTAACTATATAAGTCGGATTGGCATAGGATTCTTCGTAGTTATCCGGCAGAATATCCTCATATAAATCGTGGTTTTTCTCTGCTAATTCTTCCAAGGTAAGTTTACCAAGGCTGTCCTCTTCTACAAGATTCAGATACAGCGCCACTTTATCAATAAAAGCTGCCACTGTTTTGAAATAATCCCTATATGGTTCTTTTACGCTATCTTCTGTTTGTATACTCCTAATACGTTCCAGTGCTAATTCATAGCGTTCTCTGGTATCATCATTTTCTTCCTTCATAAGTTCTCTGTATCTCAATTTATTAATCCTCCTTCACTGTTTCAAAGCCCTGGAAAACATACATCATTGCACCTTTAAGCTCCTGTTAAAAATGAATGATATTCTGAAATTTTCTTTAAAGAAACAACCCTGTTATATATAGGATAAATAGCACGATTGAAAGGATACCGTTAATTACCATCCCTGTAATTGGTGCCGTATAGTAAATCTCTTTCTCCATACAAGCCCTGACTCCCAGGATAAATCCCGTTATTGTCAGAACAAACACTATCATTCCCGCTGCTCCTAAAAGGATTGAACCCTCTCCTCTATAGACACTGGAAAGGATAAAAAGCACCAACAGGCCTGCTGTGCCAAGCCCGCCGATAACCGCTGCGGCTATTCCCTTTACGGAATGGCTTCTCCCTGTAAATTTAAAAACTTCTTTCCGTTTTTTTAACATAAATCACCCCGATATTATGTGTCTTTCAATAATTTAATACTATCTTCGTATAGATCTTAGCAGCTTTCTGGCAATAAGAAAGCAAACTCCTCCGATAAGACCTCCCAATGTGTTCATCATAAGGTCATCCACGTCAAATATTCCTACTTTAAAGATAAGCTGTAATAATTCAATGGTCAAGCTGAATTCCAGACTTAGAAGAGTAATATTCAGAAGTTTTCTATTTTCAGGACTTATGATGGGAAGTACAAAACCAAATGGGGTAAAAGCCAATATGTTCCCAAAGATATTTACAATAAAGCCTTCCGGCCCAATAATATTTCTATATTCAATAAAGCGTTTTACTTCTTTAAAAGGTGTTAAGTTATATCTATATTGACCGGAAATAATCGTTCTTCCATAATGCTCACTAAAAAACAGGAAATATGCCAGTAAGATAAGATATAACGCAAATAATATACGGCTGACGGACATAATAAATTTATTGCTGACATTTTTCACTGATAAAGCCCTCCACTGCAGGTTTCAATTCCCAACTATTATAAAACAAAACCGTAGGCTCGTAAAGGGGGTAAAGAACAAGAAATAATATAAGACCTCCGCAGAAAAATATGCGGAGGTCTTTGTTGTTAAGAACATACTAGCAACTTAAGCAGCTGATACCTGCAGGTTTTAATTAATAATTCGGCGTAACTCCCACCGTCGTTATAGTGGTTGCATTACCCATCATATCAGTAATGGAATTGCTGGTCGTAGGTTTTAATGTAAGCGGAATGCCCTTATCCGGTGTCCTTGTAAGAAGAATCACAACCTTATTGTCTGTAATCGAACAGCTATATACTGCCAAACCAGCATTGGTGCTGCCGTTCTGAACTATATCAAAGCTTGGATTACCCTTTACATTCTCGCTAAAGGTTACTGTAATCATATTCGGATAAGTATAGGTGGCCCCTGTTAAATAAGGTCCGACATTCTCATTTAGGGCTATCGTATTATTATACACTGCCATAGCTGTATAGGTATTATTATATCCGGCGATATTCCTGATTGTAATCGGGTACATAGTAGAATAAGGAATACTTCCCGTTGCCAATGTTAAAGTAATGGTTGCTCCTGTATTGGTATTGGTGGTTAATTCTGCCTTCGTAATAGTTGCTCCAGGTATATAGTAATTACTTACTGTCTGGGCAGATACTTCATCTACCTTATCAGCAAAGGTTACATAGATAACACTGGGGTTAACCGGTGACTGAGTAACTGCTTTCGGCGCTGCAAGAACGGAGGAAGCCGTTGCTGTCTTCGTTATCTGAATACTTTCATCGGCATTTGTATTATAATATTCATCCTTTACAAAACCGGTAGGTACCGTTATTGTGTATTGTCCTGCTTCACTGAATTGAGCGGAGTTCAATATTACTGTTACAATACTTCCCTGAACAGATGCTGTGTAAGAAAGGTTTCTGTTACTGTAAATATCGTTGTTAGAGGTAATGATCTTGGTAGCTATCAGGCTTCCTACCTGTGACATCAGACTTACATCTTTACTGTAGGTTAAGTACAGCAAATAGGTATCCGTACCATTATTGGTTTCCATCTTAAGCTCAGATTTAACAATAGTCGGTCTGGCACTGACGATTGTAAAGTCTACACTATATGAAACAAAGCTGCGTCCCGTAGAATCGGAAGGATTTACGTTATAGCTATCCCACATACCGATGCTGACCTTCTGAACACCACTAAGAAGTGCTCCATTGGATGACATAGTATAGTTAACCTTTGTGGGATCCTTTGCATCCACTGTACCATTACCGATGGACTCTCCGTTACTTAAAATAACCATACCTGGTACACGGATATTTCTGCTGAAAGTAGCAGTTAAAGTATTGTATCCGGTTCTTTGAATATTAATAAGCTGTGCCTGAGGCTTGTAAGTAGTATCTGTTCCTAAGATAGCTGATACCGTATAGCCTGCCGGATAATTGCCGGATAAATCCTTAATTCCTGACATAATTACGGTGAACTGTTTATTCTTATCATAGGAATCCATATTCGTTAAATCTATTACAAGAGATTTGTAGTCTGAACTTACCTTGTAATTGGTTTTTCCTTTTAAGAGAGCTATGGTTGCAGGAAGGGCCTGGGTTGCGGTTGAGGTTGTATTCAGTTTCGCATCTACGATAGTCAGGCCGGAGAAATCCATTGCCTCGGAAAAATTGATAGAAGCCTTTAAACCAGTATCGTCTACTGTATAGCCCACATAATAAGGTGCAACCGTATCTTTATAAGTAACATCTGTATAATAATTTTGAAGCGCAACACCTGTAGTTGATGCTATTGATGCAGATACATGAATGGTGTAACTGCCGCTGAATATCTTTGTGGTAGTTATTGTTAGAACCTTGGCATCGGAGGAGAGTACTCCTGTCATTGTGCCTACCGCATTGGCAGGGTTTCCGTTTGCATCATATTTTGGTGTAATGTCAACAACGTTCAGGAGTTTCTTTTTCGTATCGAAAATTGTTGCAGCATCAACGGCGCTGTCAAAGGTAATTGTCAGTGTCGTACTGTCTGTTATGACAGCAGATTTCACTTTCGCCGACTTAGCAGCTACTTCAATAATGATCTTATCGTTTATGTAGCTTGTGGATGCTCCGGCAGCTGTTAAGGAAGCTGTTGCTGTAAGGATTGCAAAGCCGGGGCTGACTGCAGTTACAACACCATTCTGGTCCACGGTAGCAACACTGGTATTATTGATACTGTATGTAACAACACTGTTAGAATTTGATGGTGTTACGTCCACATTAAAATCATATTTTTCCCCAACCTGCATCAGATGCCTGCTGTTATTATCAGGTGTATCTGTTGCATTGTTAATAACAATCTTGGTTGCAGGTATCATAACGGTAACCTTACATTTTAAAGTGGCGGTCTTTTTATTCTTATAGGTTATCTTAAGATTTATATAGGTGGTACCTTTAGCTACTGCTGTAACATAGCCTGTACTGGGATTTACGGTAGCAATCTTGCTGTTGGATGAAGACCATTTCTTTGTCTGTACGGTAGAACTGTTCAGGTTCTTAACGGTTAAGGTAAAGGTAGAGCCAATACCCACCAGTGACCTCTGTGTGGTAGACAGAGTAGGTGCGGCGGCAGCCTTAACAGTCAGGGACCCGGCAGAAGTAAGTATTGGCAATATAAGCGCTGCTATTATGAATACTGCCAGAACTTTTCTGATCCCATTTTTCATATATAATCCTCCTGTTCTCATATAAATGTGACTACTGTTACCTTACATCATAATGGCTTATTTTGTCAAAATGTTGTCAGATTCGTGTCAGCTCTCTTGTAAAAATATAGGATTGCTGCACTGCAGAGCTTTGCTGAAATATTTCATTCGCTCTGTAAAGGTACAGCAATCCCATATCCTCTGGAATCTTACTGTCTTAATTCAATTCCCATATTACTTAAATTCTTTAATATCTTATTCATTACTTCCGTAATATCTTTTTCTTCCAGGGTACGTTCTTTTGCTCTAAAGGTAATGGAATAAGCCATAGACTTATGCCCTTCCTTAATCTGAGCCCCTTCATAAATATCGAAAAGTTCACAGTTCTCTAAGATATTTCCGCTGCTCTTTCTGATAACCGCTTCTACTTCTCCTGCCAGTGTATCCTTGCTTACCAGCATGCTTAAATCTCTGGTTACCGCAGGATACTTTGCAATTCCCTGGTACTTCATATCAAAGGAGGCACGGCTTACGATTTCCGGCATATCCAGTACTCCGATATACGCCTTATCTCCTATATCATAAGCTTCCAGAACATCCGGGTGAACCTCTCCCAGATAACCTATCACCGTTCCATCATATATAATATCTGCCTGTCTTCCCGGATGGAGATAAGTCTTTGGGTTACCGGGATCATAGGTTACTCTGTTCTTTAAACCAGTTTTGACCAGTATTTCTTCCAGCACTCCCTTTAATTCGAAGAAATCTCCTTCGCCGTAAAAACCTAATACCAACTGCACTCTCTCATCCGGAAGTTCTGTCAGTGGAAGAGCCTTTGGCAGATAGGTATTGCAGAGTTCATATAAACGAACATTCTTATTTCTGCGGTTAAAATTCGTTGACAGGGACAGCAGCATACCATTTAAAGGCAGGGTTCTCATAATACTGAAATCCTCACCCAAAGGATTGGATATTACGATAGCCTGTCGTTTTACATCTTCTTTTGAAACTAACAGCTTATCAAATACCTTAGGGCTTTCGAAGGAATAGCTCATTGCTTCGGAGAAACCGCACTGCTCTGCTACATTTCTTGCTACATTTTCAATACGAAGCTTAAAAGGCAGCTTTCCTGTGGTTGCTTCACCGGTAGGAAGGGTTGTGGGAATGTTATCATAACCGAAGAATCTGGCAACCTCTTCATCTAAATCAGCCTGTAAATTCACATCCTGTCTCCAGCTCGGAACAATTACTTCATCTGTAGCTTCATCGTATCCTAGGTCAATTTTCTTAAAGTAAGTTAACATAGTTTCCTTGGAAAGGTCTGTTCCCAGTACTTTATTAGTTCTCTTATAATCAAAAGGAACTCTTGTTTCCTTTCTGATTACAGGATAAACATCGGCAGCACCGCCAACTACTTCTCCAGCTCCCAGTTCTTCGATGAGCTGGCAGGCTCTGTTAATGGCCTCCATAGCTGTATTGGGGTCTAAGCCCTTCTCAAACTTGGCAGCCGCATCTGTACGAAGACCAAGTTTCTTACCGGACAAACGGATGTTAGTGCCGTCAAAGCAAGCCGCCTCAAATAAAAGTGTTGTAGCTTCATCGGTAATCTTGGAGTTCTCACCGCCCATAATACCGGCTATCCCTACAGGCTTCTCACCATCGCAAATCATAAGGATAGAAGAATCAATCTTTCTTACCTGACCGTCCAGAGTAGTAAATTCTTCTCCGTCCTTTCCTCTGCGGACAACGATCTCTCCGCCGGCAATCAGTCCTAAATCATAAGCATGCATAGGCTGTGCATATTCTTCCATCACATAATTTGTGATATCAACGATATTATTGATAGGGCGGATACCGCAGGCTGCAAGTCTTCTTTGCATCCACTGGGGAGAAGGTGCTATCTTTATATTCTTTACGACTCTTGCTACATATCTGGAGCATAGGTCACTGTCTTCAATTGCCACTTTTATATAATCGGAGGTCTTTTCGCTGTTCCCTGTTTCTTTGATAACAGGAGGCACGAACTCCTTCTGAAAGGTTGCTGCAGCTTCTCTTGCGATTCCAAGTACCCCAAAGCAATCCACACGGTTGGAGGTGATTTCATATTCAAAAACCACGTCCTTTAATCCTAAGGCTTCTACGGCACAGGAACCGATTTTGATATCCTTATAAGCTTCATTGTCACTGAAAATATAGATTCCGCTCTCAGGAGCGTCAGGATACATTTCCCTGCTGGAACCCAGTTCTTCAATGGAACACATCATTCCGCAGGACTCAATTCCACGAAGCTTTCCTTTCTTAATCTTAATGCCTCCGGGAGTTTTGTTTCCGTCATGCCCTCCGGCTACTCTTCCGCCGTCTAACACAACAGGTACCACATCTCCTTCTTTCACATTGGGAGCACCGGTTACAATCTGTACGGTTTCCCCTTCTTCCGTAATCTGTACCTGACATACGATTAATTTATCCGCATCGGGATGTCTTTCAATCTTTATTATTTTTCCTACAACGATCTTTTCCAGATCTTTATCAAGTTCTTCATAGCCTTCTACCTTCGTACCGGTCAAGGTCATTCTATCGGTATATTCCTGAGGGGTAACATCCAGTTCAGGAATATATGCTTTAATCCAAGACAATGGCGTATTCACTTTAAATTCCTCCAATCAATTGAAAATACTTATATTTCCATGCATTTCATCTGCCGATTTTACTTTTCGATTCCTCTGTCTTAAAACTGTCTTAAGAAGCGGATATCATTTTCGTAAAGCAGTCTCATATCATCTATTTCATATTTTAAGAGTGTAATACGCTCCAAGCCCACACCAAAAGCGAATCCTGTGTATTCGTTCGGGTCAATTCCGCTCATTTTAAGCACATTGGGATGAACCATACCGCAGCCAAGAATTTCAATCCAGCCGGAACCTTTACAGAAACGGCAGCCTTTACCGCCGCATTTAAAGCAGGTTACATCCACTTCCGCACTGGGTTCTGTAAAAGGGAAATGATGAGGTCTGAACTTAACCTTGGTTCCTTCTCCAAAGAGCTGTCTTGCAAATTCAGCAAGGGTTCCCTTTAAGTCCGCAAAGGTAATATTTTTATCAATTACAAGTCCTTCTATCTGGTTAAAGCAGGGAGAATGAGTTGCATCCACTTCATCAGAACGGAATACCCTTCCCGGTGCAATCATACGAATAGGCAGCTTTCCTTCTTCCATCATTCTTACCTGAACGGGAGAGGTCTGGGTTCTAAGAAGGATATTGCTATTTACATAGAAAGTATCCTGTTCATCCTTTGCCGGATGGTTGGCGGGAATATTAAGAGCCTCGAAGTTGTAGTAATCATACTCCACTTCCGGTCCTTCCACTACTTCATAGCCCATTCCAACGAAGATTCTCTCTACCTCTTCCAGCGCAATGTTGTTGGGATGACGGTGTCCCAGAAGGGTCTTTTTAGCAGGAAGAGTAACGTCTATGGTTTCTCTCTTTATCTGCTCTTCCTTCATTTTCTTTACAAAACCCTGTCTGGCTTCTTCTAATTTCTCTTCCAGTACATTTCTGGCATCATTAACCATCTGACCAACCTTGGGTCTGTCTTCGGGAGATACCTCCTTCATGGATTTTAATATCTCTGTCAGCTCACCTTTCTTACCCAGGTAGGCTACCTTAATATCACCCAGACTCTCAAGCTTATCAGCTGACTTCATTTTCTCCAGGGCTTCTTCTACAATTGCTTTTAATTTCTCCTGCATATCCTGTCTCCTTTCCTATTCCTAACATTACATGGACGCAAAAAAACTCCGCCCCATAAAGGGACGGAGTAATATCTTAATTTTAAGTTTTCCTTAAAACAGGAACCTTCCGCGGTACCACCCTAATTCCGTATAAAAGACTGTACAATAATCAAGTTCTCGGTTACTTGTAGTCTGCACACGGCTCTTAAGAATGCGTAACGTGCACAAAACGTCATCCCCTACTAAGGTTCAAGGATGCGGCTCCGGTGTGAATATCAATAATTATCTGAACTTAAGGAAGCTTTCAGCCGGTGACTTCCTCTCTCTGAAAGAAAATAACTATCTGGTCAGGGATATAGGAAGTGTCTTATAACTTCCTGGTAGGAAATGCTTTATAATTTCCTGGTAGGAAATGCTTTATAATTTCCTGGTAGGAAATGCTTTATAATTTCCTTGTAGGAAATGTTTTATAATTTCCTACTCTCCTGTCACCTTCATAGCCTTTGCATATATATGCTAATAATTTTAACACAATTTTATTTCTTGTCAAGGATATAAAAAACAGAACTTTAAGAAAGTTCAAAACCATTAAGAAACTTTTCTGATATTTCCATTCTTGATATTTCCTTTGCTGCTTTTTACATTCCTTTCTTTATGAGTTTGAAATATAACAGCACTTAAGGCTGCGACCAAGGGAGTTGTTGCAATGATGCCTATGGAACCGGCAATTCCCTGGAGTATTTCGATTACGATCATGTCACTGTTTAATATTTGTATCATCGGATATTTATAGACCTGGAATAAAATCAAAAGGTTAAAAGCAGAACCAACAAAGGCAAGTATAAGCGTATTTGCCATTGTTCCCATCGTATCTCTGCCGATGTTCATTCCGGAACGAAAAATCTGCTTTCTTGTTAAGGAGGGATTTTGCTCATACACTTCGTGGAGAGCAGATACGATGGACATGGAGGTATCCATTAGTGCTCCCAGGGCTGAGAGCAGGATCCCGCTTATAAGCAGGCCGCTTATTTTTAACGGCAGATCCGATGCCCTCAGAATCAACTCTTCTGCTTCAGACATATTAAATCCATTCATTGGCGTCAAAGTTGTGACAATCCATGCAAAGATTCCAGCAGCCATAACCCCGCCGACACAACCAAGGAACGCACATAGTGTTTTCTTTGTAAAGCCTGTCAGCACAAGCAGCGCACCGGCACTGGTATAAGCAGAGATCAGAATTGCCGCAAAGATGGGAGAAACACCTCTTAGAACGAGGGGGATTAAAATAAACCACAGATTAAGGAGAGTAAATAAAAGTCCGAGCAACGCCCTTACTCCCTGCTTTCCTCCTGCCACCATGATAAATGCAGCAAAAACAGCAAGTGCTATGATTAATACAGTGCTTCTGTCATAATTAGTAACCGCAACTACATACAAATCTCCTTCATCATTATAATCCAGCCGGACGATAATCCGGGTGCCAAGTTTTGCATCTACATTATAATAGGCATCTATGTAGTTTATAGTATCCAAAACAGCTCCTTTATGCTTGCCTGTCAGAATCTTTATTTTAAGCTCCTGATTACCTATACGCCTGCCCTCTGTCCATGTATCCGGTGCTGCATTATCGTTTGATATGCCGGTTACCTTAGCGACTGCAAACATACGTTTTTGAGCGGATGACAATACATCCTTTGTATTCGGGCGGTTCAGCACCACTGCTGCTCCCAGAAACACCAGCAGCATCAGCATTGTGGTTATAATTTTAACCTTAAGGTTCTTTTTCATTCCGTATCCCTCTCTTATTACGAAGCAAATAATGTCAAAGGAATACCACACTTTATCTGTGTGGTACCCCTTTATCGAATAAATTTAATTTATTACTGCAGGCTTCTTACTTTACTGTAATGTTCTTTCGAAAACTCTTTCTTTCACCGTTCTCTAAAGTGACTACAACCGTTAGCTTAACAATTCCCTTCTTTTTGCCGGTAATCATTCCATTACCTGATACAGCAGCTATTGAATTATCACTAACTGAAAAGGTCACCTTAACCTCTTCCTGACCAACCGGATCACCTTTTGTAAATGCAGTAACCTTTGCTAATTCCTTGGGAAGATCTACCTTAATTCTTAGCTTTTTCCCAATCACCAGGGATGTTCCTACAGATACGGTTGCTCTGTCAATTAATGTAACCGCCTCTTCTGCCGGCTCCGTACATATTACGAAGGTTCCTCCGCTTAAAGTAGATAGCCTTAAGCTGCCATCCTCTGCTACCATCTGCTTGTTATTCGGTACTTCTTCTAAGGTACCGGTTCTGCTGTTCTTATAATAGAGGTATACCTGATTGCCAGGCTGCAAGGGCAGTGCACTAACAACCGGTACTGTAACCACCAAACCAATTGGCAGATTTCCCTCTGTGCCAAGGGAAAGAACCCCGGAAGAATTCTTTGCTGCAGTTATATCTTTTACCAGTTTAACCGCTAGATTCAAAGCTTTTGAATCTGCCGTAACTTTTTTAAATTCAGAAGCCGGGATACCAACTGTATATCCTGCAGCAGTTCCATTCTGGATATGAAGAGTAAGGCTTTGACCGGATTTCTTTACCAAAAGAAGAGCATCTGTCTTTAATTCTATTGCATTTACTGCCGCATCTTTTACTTCAGGTATTACCAGATCGATAGCAATCCCTTTCTTGACCGGCTTATCCGTTAGGATTTTAAGTGAATCTTTATCCAGAGAAAGTGTAAGATTGGAACCGCCTTCCTTTGCCGTTTCTGCCAACAATTCTTTGCTGATTTCAATTTTAATACTTGCTTTTCCGTTCACTACGCTGCTCACAGGCTTATCTATCTTTATTACATTTTTACCCTCCTGGGTTGGAGTCGGGGTGGGGGTCGGAGTTGGTGTACTCACTGGCCCGCCTGAGGAATCTCTGACAGTGCATATAATATCTTCACGGTCTCTAATACGGATACGTGCTGCCGGACCTTTAAACGCATCATCATAAGAAGATAGCCCCGTCGCTGTAATCCAATTTCCAATGGAAAGATTTTTAATTTCTTTACCTGTAGTAATATAGCCATCTATAAAGATTCTGGCGGTATCCCCGGCATTATCCTGCACAAGAATTGTCTGAACAGCTCCGTTAGCAAATTCAATATCTGTTATTATTCCAGACAGCTTTACGAGACTTCCCAGGTATGTCTTATCATTGATTTGCTTTGCAGTTACTGCCTTGGGTTCTACCTTGGCAATATTACTGTCAATCAAGGAAATGTTACTTACCTTTAGCTGCCGTTCTCCCAGATAAGAAGAAGTTGTTCCGGTTATGCGAACCTTTTGTCCGGCTTTAAAGTTACCGGATACCGGGAAAGCATTAATACCGGCGGTTTCATCCTGCAGGTAAATACAATCATAGAACGCTGTGGACTTATCATAGCCGGATGCGTTGGAGGTAACAATACCTTCTACCGTATATTTTACACCTTCCTGTGCTTGATTCTGCACATCCGCAATTTTATCTATACGTACAGGATTTACATACTGAATCAGATTTTGCAGTATCGTATAATTTGAGTAAGTAAGCTCAGCATTAGAGTCTACATCACTGCTGCCGGCCTGGATTTCAAAATTACTCATAAATGCCGCTCCATCAGCAATTACCAGTGATTGTGTACCATTGGCGTGGGTGACAGTCTCATTTGCAAGCACCATTAACCTTTTATCCTCTTTTGCGTATTCATATTTTGGTACCTCTGTTCCAAGACCGTCATTATCGCAATCTTTAGAATAGGTAGAACTATGTCCATATACAATGGGAGACACATTGGATGGTAATGTATTAACGGGTTTTCCGTCTTTATCCACTGCATACACAGTGCTGCCCCCGTATTGACTGAATCGTTGTGTGTATTTAATGTCATTAGGATGCTCTGCATCGTATACAATATCCTTTGTCAAAGGATTATTAAAATTATAAGTAGTCAGGTAAAGTCTCGCTTTATTCGCTTCACTACCACCTGCATTTAACACATCATCGTAAGCTCCTCCGTCTGCAATACGTAAGGATGAGCCGATAGCTTCCAACATCTTATTCTGCTGTGCAGCCATATGATCCTGTGCCGGAAATGCTTTATAGCTTTCATACAAATCCGACCATCCGCAGAGAAGTAAGCTTCCTCCCGCTTCCGAGAAGCTTTTTATTGCAGCAATTTCTGCATCTGAATAAGTATCATAGGGTTCTCTTAAGGCAATACCATTTCGGCGGCTTGGTGCTGTTAAAATCAGCATCTTATATTTGCCGCTTTCATTTTTTGCTGCATTTATCAAGTCTTCGCTGGTATTTAGAATAACACATCTTACATTACTTTTTGCGGCAAGGGAACTGAAATTGCCCATGGAATCTTTATAATTTCCAGCTACATATTCATTGTGATGACTTCCGTCAATTCCGATGTACACTAACTTATTCACATCTGCAACGTCTAAGGTAAGATCCTTTGTAAAGCTGTAATCCTTTCCGTCTATGGTTAGCACTGCTTCCGCCGTTATTGTTTGTACTTTCGCCACAGAGGGAGTAAAGTCATAATTTAATACCGTACTGGTACCTTTTGCAACACTTCCTGCATTGGTTACCTGCCCTATAACAGTGCCATCCAGCTTGTAGGTCAAGGATTTCACCGCAGCATCGGAGGACTCGCTGTTAAAGAGTGTTGTCTTTACTGTCAGCTTCTCCCCGGTAACCGGTGTACTGGTACTGCTTTCTACATTCGAAATTCCAAGTAATTTTGTATTGCCAACCCATACCGGAGCTGTTACTGCCAGGTCTCCGTCTTTTTCCGTTATTCGGATGTAGTAATAGCTGTAATCGGGTTTCAAGGTCACACTCAGCTCTTTACTCTGAGCGTTTACATCCCAGGTATAAACAACCCTCCCGCTGTTTGCTACAACCTCTGCTTTTTGGATGTTATCTTCTACTATATTACCATCTTTATCTTTCGCTCCCGGGTCGCTCAGCATTACCTGCAAATTTAAGCTGTCCGGTACATCTTTTATAATCGTTCCCATCAATTCATCATTCAACGTATAGGTAATTTCCAGGTTGTTATCTTCTGAAGCATATACACGTCGTTCTTTTAATGCATTATAAATTCCCTGTTCCGTAAAATCATCCGTTATGATAACATCTCTGGCATCATTGGCATTTCCCCATTTACCCTTATGGTTATCCTGGTTATTGGTAGGTGCCACATGCCAGCCCTTATCCAGTGCCATTGTGTAATAATTATAGGAAGGGAAATATCCGCCGCTTCCGATTGCGCCTTCTCCGTTACCAACTTCCACTAAAGTAATACGGGAGTCAATGGTTGGATCCCAGTAAGCAAAATCACTGAAAGTGCCAAAGGTCTTACCAGGGTGGTTAAACTGGCTGACAGTAGCTGCTCCCTCCGGTTTACTAAGCAGGGTGTAATAAGCTTTCAGACCGGCATCGTTTGACTTGTTATTTAAAGTTGTATTGTTACGGCTGACAATGCCATCTGTATTCCAGGTGTTAATATGTCCCGGCCCGCCGGACCAGGTCATTTCAAATCCAGCCAGAGCAATTACTCCTCTGTTGGTGGAAGAAGCATTGTAGGCGTCAACTTTACTCTTGTATTCCTTCCATATCTTCTGGCTCTCAGGAGTCATAAGACTCTTGTCATATAACGAAGTTTCAGGATTTGCAGCAGCAGGTGTATCAAAATAATTGGAGTGGTCCGTAACTGCAACGAAATCTACATTATCGCTTTTGCTTATACTGTTTACATAGGCAAGCGCATCATCCAGTGAACCGGAACCGTCTGAATATGTAGTATGGCTATGCAGCTGGCCGAAGTACAGGCTATACTTAGGTGTCCCTACGGTAAAGGACCATTCATAGGTTATGTATTTACCATCTTCACGAGTAATTATTACGGATGCAGTATAATGACCATCTGCCAAGTCTACAGCTGGTGTATAAGAGAAAACTCCTTCTTTATACCCCATTGGAACAGCATCTAATATACCTTTTTCCCCTGCTTTTAGAGTAAGCTTAGCGTTCGGATTCGTTCCAAGATTCGTTGCGGTCACACTTATCAAAGGCTTCTTATCATCACCGGTTTTAGCACCTCTTAAGGGTGTGACAGCGGCAACCTGGGGTTCATCACTTATTAGAATTTGCTTTGCATCACTTGTTACTGAATTACCGGTTTGATCTATTGCTTTTATACTGATTGTAAAGTTTGCAACATCTGACGTGAGAACCTCTCCCGGTATTGTCGCTTCCCACTTAGTCTTATCAGAGGTATTTTGCTGTAGTTCAAGCTCCTTGGATGTTCCATTAATCGTATAGGTTAACGTTGCTTTGGAGACACCTACATTATCCGTTATGGTCACAGATATTTTGTAATCCTTTCCTATCGCTGCATTCTCAAAAACCGGCAGGGTAAGAACAGGAGCTTTGGTATCATTGGTGACAACATAATCCGCAGAGGTTCCGGTTCGAAGCTGCTCTGATGTGTTGTAAGCAGAAAGCACCGCATACAAGTCCACTTTTTCACCGGCCTCTACACCGGTGGGATAAGGTGCTCCCTGATACAGTGTCATTGTAACACCGTTTTTATCCGTTAATATCGTATTAGAGGTGCTATATGTTCCAAGAGTTACATCTTTTATGTATATATATTCGGAAAGCAGGTAATCTTTTGCAGCCTTTACCCCGTCAAAGGATTCGAATTTCTGAGGCTGAATTACAGTAGACGCATCAGCTGCCTTTGTAATCACTTCCGCAGCGGGACTTGTCAGCTGAACCACACCGTAACGTTTATATACTTTACCGCTGATCTTAATAATATCACCGGTATTATAGGACAGACCACCGACTTGGTATACCTGCAAGGCATATATCTGACCGTCGATTACATCTTCTAAAATAGCGGAGTCAATGGAACCTTTACTTCCATACTGATATACGAGCTGCCCTACCGTTGTAAAATTCTGAGCAGAATTAGTATCTGTGGCAGTTGTATTTGCCAGCACATCCTTAATACTTACCGCACCATCCGGCATCGTGGTAATAGGATCTTTCAAGGTTGGCTCTGTATCCGGTTCCTTTGCAATGGTGTAATGGTATTCTACAACATCGCTCTCGGTATATGCATCGGCACCCGAACTATCTCCCAGTGTTTTAGCATAGATAGTAGTATCCTGTGTAATTGGGATTGGGCTGGTATAATCCGTCCATGTATCGGAAGAGGATACCGTCGTATACTGAATAGCTGCTCCGGATACCGCACTGGCAAGTGTGATAGCTGTTCCGGAAACAACGGTACCGGAGGCAGGACTTGCCTGAGGCGGGGCTGCTTTCGCCGGACCGGAGGGAATGCTTTCATCTAATTTATAAAGGGTAAATTTTATATAATAATTGGATCCTGAATTTACCGTAGTATCTTTATAAGCTCTAAAGCCTCCACCTTGAATTGTTGTATTATAAGCTAAGTAATTATTAACCCCGCTTATATTCTGAGAAAAAGTAAAGGTACCATCTATAAAACTTTCTACCCAAGGGGATGAACCTTTTGCAATTGCATTGGAGCCTGCTACAATAGCTACCCCATTAGGGTCGGTCAGGACAACACTATTACTCGAAACAGAAAGATCCCAGATTGTACTACTTTCAGGGTTTGTTAATGTTCCAGTATCATTCTTAACAGACGTCCATTTAAGGGTTTTTGTACCATCATAAATACTTGCTGCATACTCAGTACCTGCTATCATTATGTACTTGCCGCTAGTTAGTTCACTTTCACTATTGACTTTAATGAAAGTACCGGTAGCCGCTGCTACCTTCACATTGACAGGACCTACTGAAAATACCATTATGATACTTAACAGCACTGCCAAATACCGCTTTAACTTCTTTTTCATTCCCTCTCCTCCAACTTTGATAATTATTCGTGAAATATATCATTTGTAAAAGCTTAGAAAATTCCTTCTTTTAACATAATATCTTCACAGCATTTAAGTATTGATAGGATTTCTATAAATAAAAGATTTCTTTCGCCTCAAGGCTTGTTGAGGTCCACAAATCTAATATTTTAATGCTTGTCTTTAAATTTACTTTAATCTAAAAGCTTTTTCTCTTCTTTTGTAATGCTTTCGATACATTAGATATCATATTAGCTTATTACTTTTAAGTAAGTTTTTAGTTTTTGTAAATTTTCCCATAATACTATTATATGCTTGTACATATTCCATAATGACTAATATATATCAAACAAGGAACTTGTCCCCTTTGTTCGCTAACACCCTATCAGGGCCCTAATAATATCCAGAAGTTAAATCATTATTTCCTCATTTCCTTCAGCTTCATCTCATCCTTTATAATTAACAGCCATTTATAACACATAAACTAACCTTATCTTGGTTGTACTTACCAATTTAAGATGGTATAATGTTCCTAAACATACGCATATAATAAACTGTACATAAGCACCTTTTGGTGCCTTTTACGAGGTAACGATGAACATTATCATATCAATTTATAAAATAATACGAGCTTTCGGGAGAAAGGTGAAAGAAGATAATATAGCTGCTTTCTCAGCACAGGCAGCTTTTTTTGTAATTATCTCCTTTTTCCCTTTCTTCATGCTGTTCTTAACCTTAATACAGTATTTTTCCATTGACCCTAATGTGTTTAAGAATGCTATCTATCAATTATTCCCGGACAGTATCGATCAGATGGTTATCGGTGTGGTAAATGAAATCTATGCCAACGACTCCGGAACCCTTATCTCTGTAACAGCAGCAATCTCTGCACTTTGGGCAGCTTCCAGGGGAATCCTTGGTATTGTAAAGGGTCTGAATGCCGTTTACGGCATAAGAGAGAGCAGAAACAGCTTCCTTTTAAGAATTATCTCCGCCTTTTATACCCTGGCCTTTTCCATAATCCTGATTGTGAGCATCTCCATACTGGTATTCGGTAATCAGCTCTATCACTGGGTCATTCAAAAAATCCCGGTACTCTCACATCTGGCTTTGGTTATTATCAGTATTCGTACCATTGCAGGTCTTTTAATCCTGACCTCCTTTTTCCTTATGGTATATATGGTGATTCCCAATCGTTCCACCAAGCTATACCGGGAATTTCCCGGGGCTTTAATTGCCGCTATCGGCTGGATGGGCTTTTCTTACCTTTATTCCTTTTATATTGATAATATGAGTAATTATTCCAAGACCTATGGCAGCCTTACTGCTATCGTGCTTTTCATGCTGTGGTTTTACTTTATTATGCACATTCTCTTTATCGGAGGTGAGATAAATACCGTATTATCCTCCGGTGATCTGGTTTATTATATGAAATATTTATTCAGCCACAGAAAAGAGATCAGCCTGGAGAAGAAAAAGGCAGCAGATCAAATATATATGCAGGAACATCCAAAGAAAGGAAATATCCCAGACAAATCATCAAAGAAATAACATGAATTGATCATAAAACAAGAGCAGCCTGATTGATATGATTTCTCTAAAGTAGACGTGGTAAATAACCAAAAACTACTTTAGGTGAATCATTTCAAATCCTACTGCTCTTTTGTTTGTTAACCTGATCTATCTGTTTTTCATTTGTTACTTGTGTCATATCCTGTATAGTCTTTAAAATAGGTTCTGAAGCAGGACTCATGATACTATAAATTTCAACCTTTTGATGCTCATACCCTTTAATATATAAATCCAATATCCACACCGGTATAGTAGTGTTTTAAGATAATGTCAAAGGTCTTACCTGAATCCGCCATTGCTTTTGCACCATTCTGGCTCATACCTATTCCGTGACCATAACCGCCGCCCTTTATAGTTAAGCTCTTCTCTCCTTTATTAAAACAAATATACGCGCTGGGCAAAAGATTCAAGCTGGAAACCGTACTGCCATCCCCTCTTTTAATCTTTGTGGTTCCGGAGGCTAACAGACTTCGTATATTATATTCATTCTGAACCGATATCGTAGCTTTGCTTCCAATTAGATAAAGTTTTGAAACCACACCGCTCTTTTCTCTGGTGGCTACCTTTATGTCTTTTAAATCCCCAATGGTACTGATTTCTTTGCTTTCAAATACCGGTTTATCGGAAAGGCTGCCTCCCGTCAAGGTAAGTATAAAGGATGGATTTGCAGTGTAACGGCTGCTGAGATTTCTATTGATGATCTCAGTAAGCTCTTTCCAGGTAAGAGTGGTACTCCAGCGATACCATGGAAATTCACTGTCATAGGTTTTATAATCCGGCTTCTCAAGGAAGCTTCGAAAGGCCGTTTCTCCGGAATAATCTACGGTGTCAGGATGGAATGATGCAGCATACACTGCTTTTTGATTCACCAAATCATACACTGCCTGAGCTTTCCCTACCAGGTAAGGTACAGTGGTATCACCCGCCCATACATCGTTTATAGATGCCGTATACCCCCAGGAAGTGGAGAAATAGTACGCATTAATAACATTACCTTGATATTTTAATACTTTTCCGTAAGTGTCCTTTACCGCTAAAATTGACTGCTCATTTTCCGGCAGATTATTATATACCTGATAATTTACACTGTCATCCACATGGGCTCCATATTCGCTTAAAGCACCTTCCATAAGCTGGTTATAAGCATAGCTTCTGGCACAGACTGCCTGAGCCTTCAAGGCTTCCATGTTATAAGAAGTAGGCATCTCACTTGGCACCACCGCATAGAGGTATTCCTCCAGCGACAGTTCGTTGACAATCGTAAGTCCTCCCTCTTCCTTGGCAACCTCAATAACTCCCCGGTACTTCGGATTCTCTCCCTGGCGCAGTACCGACAATAGTGTAATCTTGCCGTTCTCACCTTTCGTTTCAATCCGAAGCCGTCCTTCCTTAAACAGTGAATTGGTCGGGTTGATGGTTACTTTATCTCCGGCTTTATGTTTTTTTACAATCTTTCCTGCAGTTACAGTAAAATCTTTATTTGCGGTTAAAACCACCTTATCATGCAGCATACCGGAAAAATTATCGGTCTTAATCAGAACTCTGATATTCTCTGCCTTAATTGGTGCTGTAATAAGGGCTGCCGCTATCTTACCATTTGCTACAACAAATTCTGTTGTACTGTAACCTACCAGGATACTGTTTGTTACTTCCATCGCCAGCTCATCGTATATCTTATAGATACGGTAGTTATCTTCCAGCGCAACCTTGCCATAACCCTGAATTTCTATGGATGATTTTCCTGCAGAAAGTACCTTACCGGTGATAGTGTCCGGTTTCATGGTAATCTTTATGATTTTTTTGTCCTTTACCGTAATATCACAGACAGTCTTTCCAATCTCTTCAGACAATGGATATTCTGTCTTGAATTCCTTTGTGATACCGTTAATAAAAGTCTTTACTGTGGTATCCTTCCCGTCAACAATCCACAGATTGGACAGCAGTGTCTCTTCCTCTGAAACACCTTTTATATAAATAATTTCATTTCCCTTTATGTAGGCCGTAACACTTTTATCTTCATAATCTTTCGGTTGAAAGGTAAGTGAGACCGCTTTTTTACTTCCGCTTAACTTATCCTTCTGATAAAATTCTTCATAACTTACTATATTATTACAGGAGAAGTTCCCTCCATCGGTCACCGCAACGGTCCGATCATCAACTACACTTCCTGCCAGTATATATAAGCTTTCTTCTGATATGGTCCTCTTCTCCTTTGGAATGCTATTCAGCAGTGCTTCATAGAGTTCAAGGAATTCAGCCGTAAGGATGGCCTTATCAGCCTCTTCCGTTATTAGCGGAAAGGATAGTTTATCCGTTATTTCTTCTTCCTTAATATCCAGTGTACCTGCAATATCCTTAAGATAGGAGCTTGCCTTTCCAAAAGTTAATACGCCGGAAGCTTCCCCTTCTCCAAGGAGTTTGTCCTTATCAATGCCAAGATAGGACAGAAGCTTTAACGCCTCCTCTTCTTTCATCGTTTCCCCGTCTCTTGGTATGATGTCTGCCTGTTCACTCTTTTTATCTGAATTGTATGTATTTTCCGATGATTTTTTAATTACACTTCCTACAAATATAATTACCAAGGCGGCTGCACATATGCCTAACAGCCACAGCTTTTTCTTCATGTCATTCCCCATTCCTGTGCTGATATTGCTTGTTTGCTCCAAGCAGGCTTGTATTACATTATATACAAGCCTTTCAGGATTATGTCAAACTCTTGATTTTTTTATCACAGGACTATTGTATAGCAATATCCTCCACTTTTCCATAGTATAAAATAAGGATTCTTTTCCTGCCTCGTAATACCGGGCAGAGAAAGAATCCTCTTTGCAAATGTATAACTTTATGAAATTCTGGTAAACTAAAGCAGAACAGCCGACTTTTATTACCGATATTCCACCGGGTCTCCGGATGGAATGAAATCAATGCTGTACTCCGGGAGCACCTGCTTTAACCAGACGGGTAAATGTTTCATGCCGGCCTCTTCCGTACGGTTATGACCAAGTACAATAACCGCCTTTTCTCTTCCCTGCATCACGGCATCCCTTACAAAAGCAAGAGTCGTCCATTCAAGGATTTCACCGCATACCAGGGTATCAACATCATCTCTGGAGATCATCTTGGCAGGCATATTCTCATCCCCAAGCCCAAGGCTGCCGCCTCCTACCAAGACTCCTATATCCTTACATACCATGGAAGGATTTCCGATTACACGAATGGAATCCATGGAAAGCTTCTCCTTAAAGAATCCTACCAGTTTATCAAGGGTTATTTCAGGGATACAAAAATGATGATCCATACCGCTCACATCGTTTTTAACCAAATATCCTTCCCAGTCCATTTCTTTCTTCCAGCCTTCATAAATCAAATCCGGACGATAGCAGTGCATATAATCATGAAAGCGCCAGATGCTGATGCCTGCTTCCTCCAGAAATTTTTTCTTCTCCTCATACACAGGATTTCCCTCGAGCCACTTATAATCATCAAGGCTGCTGTAGTAAGTAGGTTCATGGGTTATGATGAGATTGATTCCTTCTTCTTTTGCTTTACGGATTACCTCCATATCTGCCATAAAACAGACGCCTATCTTCTTAACCTCCAAACTGTAATCACCAGCATGAAGGATATCACAGGTCTGAGGAAACGGCAGCTTGACGGCACAAGCTTTTATTATCCTGTCGGTTACTTCCTTTACTGTCATGAACTTAACCTCGCTTATTTATCATTTTTTATTCTAATGTTCCTTTAAATGCCTTTTTGGTCCAAGAGCCACGCAACGGAAGCCTCCAGGTGTTTATTCCAGTAAGCCCAGTTGTGAACTCCTTCCCCTTCTTCATAGTAATGGGGAATTTCTTTCTCAGCCAGAAATTGATGTAGTTTACGGTTTGGTTCTATCAGGAAGTCCTGTTCTCCGCACACCAGATAAATCTCCGGCATTTCTTTTTTCTTTTCTTCCAATGCTTCAATACAGTATCTTGGGTCCTTATCAGATTTTCTTAGTTTATCCGGAGCTCCGAAGATTCTGTTCTGATATTTTTCATCGGAGATACCATCAGGAAGAAATTTGATTTCATCGGCTATGCCTAATTCTATATAGGCACCGGACAGGCTGATAATCCGTGAAAAGGTATCCGCGTACCGAAGACCGTTGATCATAGCTCCATAACCTCCCATGGAATATCCTCCAATGTAGGTATCCTCTTTGCTATCAGAGAGGTGGAACAGGCTTCTGGTATAGTTGATAAGCTCTTCTCCTATGAATCTGCTGTAATCTTCTCCTTTATCCGCATCCTCCAGATAAAAAGAATTCTCTCCGCTTGGGAATATCACTGCCAGATTATTGACAGCAGAAAGAAAAGAAATATTGGTATTCATCAGATAATCACTGCAATCACCGGAATAGCCATGCAAAAGATAAAGTGTCCTATGCTTTTCCGTTGAAAAGCTTCTTTCTTCACCGGGCAGAAAGCCCCTTTCATTTGGTATTAGTGCCTTAAAAGTTACCATTCTCTTTAAACAACCGGACATAAATGTAATTTCCGCAAGTGACATAATCTCTCCTCCTTCAATATAGCAGCGGCTGTTGCATAATAAAACTCTGTGCCTATATCAGCCCGCAAACTTACGGCTGCCGGACAAGCCTTGAATAAGACAAGTCAGCCCAAGGCTTACCTTTGCAACAGCCTCCCATCTCTATATTAACCCTTAACGGCACCTACCACCACACCTTTTATAAAATATTTCTGTACAAAAGGATAGATTATTACAATCGGCAGTATTCCGATAACCGCCATAGCCATACGAACCGCTGTTCCCGGCAGGTCCACCGAGGCGGTCCCCAATAGATTGGAGGCCGAACCGGACTTTAAGAACTGGATGTTATCCATTATACGGATTAGCAGGTTTTGAATACCATACATCTTCGGATTCGTTATGTAATACAAGCCGTTTATCCAGTCATTCCAATATAACAAGCCTGTAAAAAGGCTTATGGTAGCTACCGTCGGAACGGCAAGGGGAAACATAATCTTACGAAATATGGTCAATTCCCTGGCACCATCTATCTGAGCAGATTCAATAAGAGAATCCGGCACACTGTTGGCATAATAATTTCTTACCAGAAAGATATTAAAAGCTGTAACCAGATAATTAGGAAGCATCAGCGCCCATACCGTATTCTTAATGTGAAAGAATCTGGACCAGAGCATATAGGAGGAAACAATTCCGCCGTTAAATAGCATGGTAAAGAATACAAAGAAAGCCAAATGGTTCCGGTACTTAAAGTTCTTCCTGGACATAGGATAGGCTATCATGGCAGTAATAATAACACTGAGTACCGTCCCGCCTATGGTTACAATACCCGATATCCCGTAGGCTCTGGATATCATAACCCCCTTTTGTACCATATAGTAATAAGCATCCAGACTCAGTTTCTTGGGAAGATAAGAATACCCATTAGTCAAAAGTGCCTGTTCGTCGGTAAAGGAGGCAATCACAATAAGAGCAATCGGCAGTAATGCAATCAATGTAAGGACTGTCAGTACAATTGTTGAAACTATCTCGAATTTTTTTTCACTGGTTATTTTTTTATTTTTCATGACAGCCTCCTCCTAAAATAATGCATTTTCTTCATCTGTCTTACGAACTATCCCATTGGCGGTGATTACTAAAAGGAATCCTACCGTAGACTGGAATAGCCCTGCCGCAGCCGACATACCGATGTCATTCAGCTTCATCAGCCCTCTGTATACATAAGTATCAATGGTCTGGGTAACATCATACAAAGCACCTGAATTCATAGGCATCTGATAGAATAATCCAAAATCGGAATAGAATATCCTTCCAACCGACATCAGCGTCATAATAATTACCGTCGGCTTTAGCATAGGAACCGTGATATAGAGGATTTGTTTCAGTTTTCCCGCTCCGTCCAGCTTCGCCGCCTCAAAAATACCTTTGTCGATACCGGCAATGCTTGCCATATATATGATAGAAGCATAGCCTGTATACTTCCATAGGTAAACAAATACAAGAATAAAAGGCCAATACTTTCCTTCCGAGTACCAGGCAATCTCTTTCCCTCCCAATAATGGGATAATCGTATTGTTGATAAAGCCGCTGTCGGAGTTTAAGAAAGAAAATCCGATAAAGGCAATAATTACCCAGGACATCAGATTGGGAAGAAGAAGGGCGGACTGAAACAGCTTTACTCTTGCCTTTACCCCCAGTTCATATAGTAAAATCGCAACAAAAATTGCCATTACCGTACCGATAAGGATAAATGCCAGATTATACAGCAGGGTATTCCGGGTCATAATCAGTGCATCCCTGGTATGAAAAAGGAATTTAAAATTATCAAAACCTACCCAATCACTTCCAAAAACTCCTTTTACATAGTCAAACTGCTTAAACGCAAGGAAAATACCAAACATGGGGATGTAGTTATTTATAAGCAGATACACTATGCCTGGAAGGGCTATTAACAGCAGAGGCGCGGATTTTGCATATCCTCTCTTTGCCTTACTTTTCTTTGCGTTCATATTTTCTACACTCCTTATTTTTCAGCAGTTGCAAACCATGCGTCCAGCTGTTTTTGTTTTTCTTTTATAATCTTATCAAGCCCTGCTTCTTTCAGTCTTTCAGTGAATTTTGGCAGTTCTGTTGCCGGGTCAACACTGCCGCAGGAGAGAGCCGGAAGATACTGGTTGATAACATTAACAACAGAGGTATATTCCACCTTTACATTAGCAGAATCGAAGGTAAAGCCCATGGCAGGAGAGGTCTGAGCTTTCTGATTCTGCTCCATTTCCCATTTAAGAGATTCCGGGTCTACTCCTTTCATATAATACTGAATAAATTGATTTCCTACGATACCGCAGCTAAGCTGGGCGGTATAAGGTACAGTGGAAGCATCCTTTCCCTCCGGATAGCTGACAGAGCCATCTTCATTCTTTACATAATCAGTTCCTTCCACACCATAAATAATTAGATTGACAATATCCGGGTCTGTAAAGGTCAGATTAAGGAATTTTAATGCCTCTTCCGGGTGCTTGCTGGTAGAGGAGACCATCCAGGTTATGGCATTGATAGCGGTGGTGTCAAGATAGGGTTCTCCAATGGCTACTGCTCCTAACTTCTTTCCTACCTGGGATTCCAGGGAAACAGCCGTATCTTTTGTCGGATAGCTATACGATGCAATATAACCGAAAGCATTGCCGGCGGACATCAATTCTGTGGAAGTACTGGTAGTAGTTGCCGCATCCTTTAAGATATATCCGTTGTTGAACCAGTCTCTTGTAAGACCGCAGAGTTTCTTAAATTCATCCGAGGAATAATAGTCGATTACTGTTTTATCACCGTTCATGAGTACCCCTTTGGGTGATAAATAATTATCCGTTAAATAATCCACCTGGGATACACAGCGAGTCATACCGGAATCTCCTGTGTTTACAGGAATTAAGGGTACCATATCGGGATTTTTGTCTTTTACTGTTTTGAATACTTCACTCAAATCATAAATGCTTGACACCTTCGTCATATCAATTCCCAGTTCCTGTGCAATATCACTGCGGTAAATGAACATAGGCTGCAATGCGATAGGTTTATAAGCCGGTATACCATATATCTTGTTATCTTTGCTGGTAGCCTTCAGCCAGGTATCCCCAATCAGTTTTTTTGTTTCAGGGGCACTGCTGTCAAGGATACCCGTCAAATCATAAGCCTGGTTACTTGCAACACTTTGGTTAAAGTCTCCCAGGGAATGGAATACGTCAATCTGGTCTCCTCCCTGTAAGGCAAGGCTTACCTGCTGGCTGTACTCGGATATGGATAACGGCATCAGTTTCACCTCAGCCCCTATCTTCTCTCTGGTAATCTTATTGATTGCTTCTTCTACCTCCGAAGTATCCTCCGGAATGTTGTTAAAGGATACATAAGCATAAACAATTTTAGGATAAGTCTTACTTGTATCTCCTTTGCTGTCTTTGCCGGACGAGTTCCCATCGGATGAACTGCCGCAGGCTGTCAGCCCAAGTACTAATGCAAACACCAATACTGCTGAAATAAACTTTTTTACTACTTTCATAGTAAATACCTCCCTTTTTTGATACTCCAAGTATAGCAGTCCACGTCTGTTTTTTCTTGCAAAAACAAGCCAACCTTTATTGATTTTGAGACCTTTTCGTACTCTTTTCCAGCTTTCGGTATTCCACCGGTGTCTGCCCGGTCAATTTCTTAAACAAGGTAGAAAAATAAGAAAAATTATCAAATCCAACCGCCTCCGCTATATCACTGATTCTGGTATCATCCTTACGCAGCAGCAGTTTTGCCTGTTCAATCCGGTATTCGTTGATATAATCATTCAGATAGACACCGGTCTTTCGCTTATACAGTTTAGCCAGATACTCCGGCGCCAGAAAAAATACTGCTGCTATTTCATTCCTTCCGATTTCTTCTTTGTAATGACTGTGAATATATTCATTAATCTTTTCTATAATAGTGTGGGATTTCTGTACTTCCTCTTCATACTGAAAGGTTCTCTCCAAAAGGTAGTTAATCCAGCGCATCATATCCATTGTGGACTGGGAGGCTTTCTCGGACAGACCGATAGAAATTTCATCATGAAATAATCTTGTGGCATGGATTCCCCTCTTTAGGAGATGGGCATAGACAACCTGCAGCATTTCCTGCTTCACCAGATAAAGTACATGCTCATTGAGCTTTTTATTCCCCGCTATTTCCTCGTATAAAGTCTTATGGTAATTCAGGATCTTATTTTTATCCCTGTCGGCAAGCAGCTTTGTAATTTTATCCAAGTCCATTATCTGACTGTTCTCCGCCGTGTTTTCAATAGCCTCCTCTTCCGTAAATACCTGTCCGTAAAAGGCGATATTCTGCTTTACCAGCTGTATTATTTTCATCCTTGAACTCCCCAGTTCTTCCAAGGGATATAATTTGCTGATACAACAGGTAATGGTGGATTTAAAATGTCTGCTAAGGGTATGTCCAAGCCGCCTGCAATTTTCCTCCGCCCTTTCTTTCTCCTGCTGTGTGCACACCGTAAGTAGAAAGTAATTACTGCCGTCAATATATTTGATTACGCTTTCGTTTTGAACCTGATTGTTTAATATTTCAGAGTGTAAGCCCTGGAGTACAAATTCAAAGAGACCTTCTCCGTATTTCTCCTTTTCCTGCTCATAGTTGGTCAGTTTTGTCACTATAAGATAATATTTTTCATCCGGACTAACGGAGAGCTTTCGATTCTTTATAGCTTCCTCTATCCTTTGCCTGTCTCCGGCCAAAGGGCCATTTAAAACAGAGGTCCAAAAATCCAGCTTCAGCAGCCTGGAATTTTTAGAAAGCCACTCTCCATACTGGCTTTTCTTCATTATTTCATGATTCTTGATTATCTTCAGGATAAGCTTCTTCAGGGTAAATTCCATAACATCCGTGTCAAAGGGCTTGGTCAGATAGGCTGCCGCATTATAACTTATGGCATTGGAAGCATAATCAAAATTCTCATGACAGGTAAGGAATAAGAATTCACAGTTAATCTCCTGTTCTCTTACCCAGCGAAGCAACTCAAGTCCATTTCCCTGAGGCATCTCTATATCGCTGATTACGATGTCCGTTCCTTCCTCTTCCTTTAATATTATTTTTGCATTACTTATATTATAGGCGGTAAATACCTTGTCCACTCCCAGCATGTCCCATTTTACCGTATCCCGTATTACCTCTACTGTTGCTATATCATCATCTACTATTAATACCTTCAACTTTGCATCTGCCTTCCTATATCATCTCTTTTTCAGAGACGGTTTTGTATGGTCTCCGTATCCAGCTCATTCACCGGATTTTTCGGTACGTATATTTTATTCAGACAGCCATGGGGCTTGATATTCTCCAGAATAAAAAGTCCCTCTCTGTCATACATCAGCTCCATCATCCGTTTAATGCTCCAAAGCCCCACTCTTCCTCCATCCTCATCGGGCTTCTTCCCTTCTCTTCCCATATATTGCAATACATAATCAGGATACCCTTTTCCGTCATCTTCTATCTCCAGAAGAAGAAACTCCTCCTCCTCTTTTATCACCTTACTGCCTTTTATAAGAATAGACAGGGTAGCATCTAAACTGATAGCGTATTTATACTCATTTTCAATAATAGTGTGGATTACCATCTGAGGAATCTTCCATTCTTCCAATTCCTTCGGTATATCAGTATAATAAAAGACACACCCCGGATATTTCATCTCCTGCATTTCAAAATAATTCTGCACGTGCTGGACTTCTTCCTTTAAGGTTACGGTGTGAAAGCCGGATTTAAACATATATCTTATGTTTTTGGACAATGCCTCAATATACTCCTTAATTTGCTTTGCTTTTCCCTGGCTGCTTAAACTGGAGATGGTAGTCATGGCATTTAAGAAGAAATGGGGTTTGATCTGCAGGCGTATGCATTTTAATTCTGTCTCCTGCAGCTCAATCCGTTTTTCATAAAATTGTATTTTAAGACCGATAATTTCATCCATCAGCTGGTTAAAGGAATCTTTTAACAGGCTGAACTCCTCATACCGGTATTCTCCTTCTATTCTGTGCTCATAATCACCTTCCCTTATCCTTTCTATTCCCTTCACCATCCGGTTCATAGGATAAATCAGCTCTTTTCTGGTGTATAGAATATAAAACACAGCAAAGGCCAGTGTTGCCAGTATAATTACCATAGCGATTATCATGCTTAACTGGGTCTGACGAATGACGCTGTTCTTGCTTACAAAGCAATATAACAGTGCCTGGTTTTGAAGCAGTCCGTATTTAACCCGGAACACCCGGGTTAAAGGAATAGAATCTGCCATACTTTCGGTCTTTGCTCTGATGATGTCACTTCCGAATACACCTTTTACCTTTCCGTCTGCATCCGCAAGTACAAAACCTCTGTTTCCATAGTCTCCCGCAGGGATGGAATGCAGAAATTGGCTAACGCGCAAAAACACTCCGATTACCCTGGAATCATACAAATATATCTTATAAAGATAAGTGGTCCCCGCAAATTCACCAAATTCCCACAGCGCTTTATGGTCTTTATTGTCCCTGGCAGTTTCCTCGACGAACTCCCGAATCTGCATTCTTTCCTGATAAAGAATGTTCAGACTAAAAGAATCGAGATAGATATCATATTTGCTATCCGCTATCGTAATCAGGTCTGCACTGCCATCATTGGACTGGGCCTCATCCATAAAGGAACGTAATTTCAGGGCTGCATAGACCCGGTCTGCCTCACTGTCACTCTTTAAGATAGCCAGATTGGTACGCTGAGTCATCAAATTCCTTAGCAGTCCGTCCATCTTTCCCGCCCTGTTTTCCAGTTCATTTCCATATACCTTCAAAAAATTCTCTGAAGACTGTTTGATTTCACCATTTAGTGTATTATAGGTAGATACACTGAATACCAGCAAGGTCAGCAGGAGGAGGACCATAAGTATTATCATATAGGATATTATTTTTTTAATAAAAGACTTTTTTTTCATAGGAACTACCTCATCCTTTCCAACTCGCTGCTGGCATGCGCCACTTTACAAAAGCCTGTAAATTCTTATCACCACGGATATCTTTCCTTCTCCCGGCTGCAGGCTTCCTGCATAAACGCCCTGGTTTAACCAAGCATATTTGCCGTTTTTATCGGCTGTAAATCTGGGGGAGGTTTTGATAAAGCTATCACTGCCGTGGGCTATAATACCTTCATTCTCTATAGCGATATACTCGCCGTCATCGGTACGCAGCAGATACTTTGCAAAGGCATGGCTGCATTGCCCTGCTTTTTCCGTATTCCAGTCTGCACCTCCGCTTATGACTTCTCCCGTTATTTTTCCGCTTACGGTTCCTCCTGTTATGGGAATTACCCTTAAGTATCCGTCCAATCCATCCTTTACAGGTAAAGGTTCACTGCATTCCACTTGTATATGCAGGATTTCTTCTGCTTCTAATTGTACCATTTGCTCTCCTTTTGTGAATATCAAATCTTCGATTTGATATTCCTGAATACGTAGTTGAAAAAACTGCTTTTTGTTTTTTCAACCTATCTCCTTTTATGAATTTCATTCTTTTTTATTATACCATTTTTCCACGAAAGCTTTTTTTAATTATGAGATATTCTTTTTTAAGAATAAGTCTAAAATAAAAAAGCTCCTTGACTTTCTGGCGCCGCTCCGTTGTAAGGCAGTTCCAAAAAGTGAAGGAGTTTATTTCAATATTGTTATGATATGATTTGAGCGTCGAAAGGTCTGTTTTTCAAAATGGGACGGCAATTTGCACAAAACAGAAAGACTCATGCGCTGGTTCCAAGGCGCATTCGTTCTTTCTGTTTTGTGCAAATTGCCTGTTTGTATTATTGAAATAGGCCTTTCGACGCCCAAATCATGATACTTCTATAAGTTAAGTTCCCCTTTTTTACAATGATAATTTTAATAGATCGTTCTTCCCTTTTCATCCGCAATAAAGGATTTTCTATAAAAATAAGAATTAATTTGGTCTCTCCACTCAAGAGAACTCTCCAACTGATGTTCCATACGAAGCTTTACCCGGTCAAATATCTCACCTGGCACCAATTCTCTCAGCCCTTCCCAAAGACCTATTATTTTCTCCACATCCTCCACGCCTTCAAAGTGGGAGTCATAGATATGCTGTATCAATGTCTTTCCACTCTTTAGCATATAGGTATAGGGGATATAGTGGAAGAACAGCAGCAGCTCCTCCGGACAAGTCTCTGCCTCCTCATAAATGGAAGCGTTGGGCTCCAGATAGGTCTGAGCAAATCCTGTTCCCGCCTTTCCTCTCTCCACTCCGATTCCCAGATGATCTGCCCTGTGATAGGTCCCCCATCTGTCATATTCGTATCCATCCACACTGGGGCCGTAGTGATTGTTCGGATTTACCATCCATCCTATCCCCAGGGGAGAAGTGTATTTTTCATAAGCTGGCCAGGACATCATCAGTATTTTGCACACGGCATGAACCACCTGTGCGTTTGTACCGAAGGTGCATTCACACCACTCTCTCGCAATATCCTCTGCTGAAAGGGAGGGCTCAAAGGCAAGGCGCCCAAAGCCATACCAATTGGCCGCCGCCAGGTCATGACCCGTCCAGTTGGAATCCGAACCGGTATTGGCTACTGCCGCCATACCGCAGTTCCTGCGGGAAAAGCAGCGCCCGCTTATGATATCCGCAACCGTGTCTCCCTCTTCCCTGCAGCGGGTGTGAAAGCCAAGAATCTCCTTGAACTGGGGAATCAGATAGCATACATGCTTTTGCTGCCCGGTATACTCCTGAGCAATCTGCACTTCTAATATCTGATTTGTTTTGCTCAACGCTCCGAAGAGCGGTGAGACAGGCTCCCTTACCTGAAAATCCATGGGGCCGTTTTTTATCTGAAGAATCACATTCTCATGAAAGTCACCATCCAAGGGCATGAAATAATCGTAGGCTGAACGTGCCCTGTCTGTTTTCTGGTCCCTCCAGTCCTGGGTACAGTTATATACAAAACAACGCCATATAATAATACCTCCATATGGCTTCACCGCTTCCGCCAGCATATTGGCTCCCTGTGCCTGCGTCCTGTCATAGGTAAAAGGCCCGGGTCTTCCTTCCGAATCCGCTTTTACCAAAAAACCTCCCAGTGATGGGATATTCCGGAAGGTCTCTTTCATTTGGGCCTGCCACCATTCCCTTACTTCCATAGCCTCCGGATCCGCCGTAGCAAGACCACCAAGCTCTATAGGAGCCGCAAAATTCAGGCTGAGATAAAGGCGTATTCCATATTTCGAAAAGACTTCACCCATTCTCTTTAAAGAAATGGCATATTCACAGGTAATCAGTTTTGTAGCCCTTTCTGTTACGTTCACATTGTTAATTACTACTCCATTAATCCCGACAGAAGCTGCCAGTCTGGCATAATCCTCCGTTCTTTTTCCTACCAGAACCTCATTATCCCGGAAAAAGAAGGACTTACCCGAATATCCTCTTTCTATACTGCCGTCAAGATTATCCCAATGATTCAGCATCCGCAGCGGATTCTCCGGTATCCGAAGCAGCTCAAGACCTTTTAGAGTTCTTTCTCTTTGTACCTGCCGTATCAGTTCAAAGCTTCCGTATAAAAGCCCTTCGGGCTCTGCAGCAGTAATCCATATTACTCCCTTTTCCTCAAAAATGCGGTATCCGCCGCCAGAGGGGCCATTGCTGTCCAAAAACAGATAAATTCCCTCTTTCACTTCAGACTTTTCATTTCCCACAGAAACCGGAAGTCTTACTATCTCAGTCCTTATCCCGAGTATTTCCTCTGCCCCGCGGCAAATCTCATAAACAGCCGAGCTTGTAATGCCGTCTTCCCCCTGCACATATAGCTTCTGAAAATACTCCTTTTCCTCATAGAAAGGAAGTCTGCGGTAAGAAAGCCATGCCAGACTATAATCCATAATTCTCTCCATTCTGCTATCTGGTTATCCTCTATTTACTTTAGTAAAACCGGAACCGCTTTGAGTGACCTTAATCTACACAAATATCTGTTTGCATAGAAATTACCTATCCACTCCTCTAATCCACTCTGGTTTATATCCTCTGTCCGCCTTGGCCTGTACAGGTTTTATCTCAAAATAACAAAGTCCGTTGGCTGAAAGTTTGATTTCTACCTTCCCTTCCTTATCCATCACTTCAAAAGTTTTTGTACTAACCTGTGGCAGGGCTGTTTCCTTTATTAACTTAAGCTCCTCTGCGGCAGGATTAGCCGGCATCCCCATATTCACCCAGGTCTTAAGCGGATTGCAGGTATCTTCATCCACCATCTTCTGTATCAGGACATATTTGCCTTTCTCAAGCTCCAGAGAAAAATCAAGTGTTAGATAAGATGGTCCCTCCTCCTCCGCTATGTTCCAGCAGACTCCGCGCAGAATTCCTTTCCCGTCCTTCGTTATGACGGCATGCTCATTCCTGAAGATTGCATTTTCCCCCAGTTTCTGAAAGAAAGAGAAGGCCCAGTAAGTAGGTTTAGGTATCTTTCCGTTGGCTAAAAGTCCAAAGCAGCCGGAAAAGGGTGTAAAGGAAACACCTGCCTCTTCAAAAACATCTCCAAAAGTCCAATAGGAGTAAGAGGCGCAGGTATCTCCCATTTCACTTAAAAGACGTGCCACATATGCCGCATTTAGGTTGGTATCATGTATGGGGTTCAATGGCGTATAGGAAGTATTAAACTCCGTAATATGCATCTCCATACCAGCATACTCTGTAAAGCTGTCAATGATACTGCGGCTTGTATTAAGTTCGGCAATAAATGCTTCCGGGGTTCTTAATTTCTGGTATTGATAATGTCCTTCATTTTGCGGTGCCTCCGTGGCATAGGCATGCCTGGTCACAAAATCAAGAGGTACCCTGTTAGCAGAACAGTATTCCAAAAAGGAACGCAGCCAGCGCTCATCATCTACTCCGCAAATAGCCGGTCCTCCCACACGGATTCCGGAATCACATTTCTTTACCGCTTTGCTTGTCACCTCATAGAGCTTAAAATACTCCGGCATATCGGCACCCTTCCAGAAGCCGCCAAGATTCGGCTCATTCCATACCTCAAAAGGCCAGGTAACCACCTCATCCCTCCCATAACGGTTGATCCAGTGTTCAATTACGGCGGTCACCAGATCGGCCCACTTGTCATAATCTTTTGGAGGAGTCACATTTCCTTTCCAGTAAAATACCGTCTGGTCTCCTGAAGCCAGCTTTTCAGGCATAAAGCCCAATTCAACAAAGGGCTTAAGGCCCATTGATCTGTAATCATCAAATACCATATCAAGATAAGTAAAATTATATTCCGCTTTTTCTTCCCCGTCTTCTTCATAGGTATGATAGACAGCCATGTCATCGCAAAGCAGTCCATGTCCTCTGATATGGGAGAACCCAATCTCCTCCTGAACCTTCTTTAACTGCTCATGGTATTCGTGTCTTAAAGCAAGATTCATCCGCCCGGTACCAATGCAAAAGCAGGCATTATTGTGGAATTCCACTCTATCCATAGGATCGACTTTATAGTTTAACCTTGTATCCAAACCCTGTACCTCCTTATCTGTCATTCTGTTTTATTTTTACTTCAAAAGGTGAGGCCGGGAGGCCTTCCCTATTGTACAGCAATGCCTCCTCTGTACTGCCAGAATAGGCATAACGAACATATTCCGGTCTCTGCACCATTGTTTCTCCCTTTGAAATCTGCCATCTTAAGATAACCTGATTGCCTGAGATCACAGCTTCCGCCTTTTGGTATTGCTTATTCTTACCGGCTATCAAAAAATTACCGGGATTAAGGCTGCCGCTTTGTGTAACCATACCCGCCTGCGCATGGGAAAAGGTCAGGACTATCTCCTCCCCCTTTAGTACCGCTTCCATTACCTGGGGACCGCTATATTCCAATTCCTCCAATCCTGTCAGAGCTCTTGCACAAAGTGAAAGACGGTAGGCAATTTCTTTCTTCTTTGTGGGGTGAATATCGTTATCTTCCCCCAGATCAATGGACACAACCATAGCTGTGTTTGGAAGCTTCAGTGCCTGGCGTTGCGCTTCCCGTATCTTTTGCCACCCCATATCTCCAGCCGGTATATCAATCGAAAAGTTTGGTAATTGAACAAAAAGAAAAGGAAAATCTCCCTGCTTCCAATTTCTTCGCCAGCCTCCTATCAGTTTTTGGAACAGTTCCTGATAATTATCCGGGCTGCCAGTGTTGGATTCTCCCTGATACCAAAGAGCGCCGGTTATGGTATAATCCAGACAGGGTGCCAGCATCCCGTTATAAAGTCCTGTGGGCTTCCAACTGATAAAGATTGTTTCCGGTCTTTTGCCGCATACACCGCCAACCCGGTATTTCCATAAGCCCTCCAGGGAAATCTCTTCCCTTTCTGTTATAAGGGCATATCTCTTTCCTGGTGTGAATCGTCCATTTCCCGTATCGCACACCACCCTGACAGTTAGTGTATTTTCTCCTGCTCTTAAAATTCCTTCCGGCACCGTGTATTTTCTCGGTGGATACTGATAAGGGGTACTGCCGACTAATATGCCATTTATATATACTTCGTCACTGTCTACGATGGTTCCCAGCAAAAGAGTGGCTTGTTTTCCTTCTGTGTCTTCCGAAAGATATATTTTTTTTCGAAACCACAAACTCCCTGTAAAATCTTTAAGTCCCGCTTCGGCGAAAAACCCCGGGAGAGTAATCTCCTGCCAATCTTCATCCCGCAACTGCGGATGATACCAGGGCTGGCCTTCTCTGCCTAACCCTTCATCCTGTCCCTCCAGATAATTGCACCATTCCTCCGAAAGGGTCTCATTTCTGCTCAGCTGGGCCGTTATAAAGTCATCATTTTTACAGGCTGTTATATCCTCTTTATATACTAAGAAATCTTCCAGCATTTCTTCACTCATCCAGGCCTGTGCAGGTGATCCGCCAAGACTTGCGTTTATGATACCTACCGGGATAGAAGCCGCCTCATACAAATATTGTGCAAAGAAATAGGCCACTGCGGAAAAATCCATAATAGTGCTTTTTGCGGCAGCCTGCCAATGACCGGATTCCAATTCCTTCAAGGGTCCATGAAAACTATACTTTTCATTAATCTTAAAGACACGGATATTTGTATTCCCCTCATCTTCTCTTACCTGGGGATACCGATCGGCCACACGGCTTATAGGCAATTCCATATTGGACTGGCCCGAACAAACCCATACCTCCCCAATCAAGATATCCTTTAACCGGATTTCTTCTTCGCTTTCGCAGGTGATAAGCATCTCATAGGGTCCTCCGGGTTTAAGGTCATATAACCGCGCAATCCACTTGCCATCTATTCCGGTGACAGTTTCTGTGTTCTCTCCCAGAAACCGTACGGCAATTCGCTCTCCCGGACTGGCATATCCCCATATATTTGCCGTTCTTCCCTGTCTCAGTACCATACCATCACTTATTAGCCTTGGCAGCCTGAATTGTTGTTCTGTGTTCACTGTCCCTGACCTTCTTTCTTTTTACTTCGTCGGTATCGAATTTATATACTTCGAGGGTCAAAACTCCTGCTTTTGTGCAAAGACAAAGTTTTAGACCCTCGAAGCATTTTTTTATATAAAAGTTTACCAGTCGGTCTCTGGCGGCCTGGATTAGCAGCTTAACTCATTCATACATTTAATTTCAAAAGCTGCCGGCTCTCTTCCCGTAAGGGCACGGCTTCTGGTATCCGGCTGAGAGGTTCCTACATATACGGTATATTTTCCGGGTAATACTTTTCCGATGCCATTCTCATCACAAAGGCTAAAAGCCGTATGAGGGAGTTCTATGTTAAGCTCCTTCTTTTCCCCTGGTGCCAGGTATACCTTTCTAAAAGCTTTTAGCTGAGGATTAGGAGTGGCTTCCCGCTCCGCCTTCACATAAATTTGCAGCACTTCTCCTCCCGGCAATTTACCGGTATTGGATATATCCAGCGAGATATTTACCCCTTTTTCTGTTATAAGGGCATTATCCGGACGGATATTGGCTATCTCAAAGGAAGTATAGGATAATCCATAGCCAAAGGGATATAAGGCTTCCTTTTCCAAATAGCGGTAGGTTCGGTTCTTCATGGAATAGTCCGTAAAGTCCGGCAGTTCCTGCTCCGTATGGTAAAAGGTCACAGGCAGTTTTCCCTCCGGGGAATGTTCGCCAAAGATTACTTCCGCAATCGCTCTGCCTCCCTCTGCTCCGGGATACCAGCCCTGAATAATGGCGGGAATATGTTCATCTGCCCAGCTAAGTCCCATAGCACTTCCGCTTAAAACTACCAGAATAACGGGTTTTCCGCTTTCATAAGCTGCCTGCAATATATCATGCTGCAAGCCCGGAAATCTCAAATCCAGTTTATCTCCGCTGGCAAATTGATTGCCGGTATCGCCCTCTTCTCCTTCCAAATCAGCATCCAATCCGAGACAAACGATTACTGCATCACTTTCCTTGCAGACCCCCTTCACCTCTGCAATTCTATCGTTGCTGGCAGAAAGACCGCTTATTCTATCTTTATACAGATGACACCCTTCAGAATAGAATACCCGGACATCCTCTCCCAAATAATCCTTTAATCCTTCCAATACAGTCACATATCTGGAGGCTGTTCCTTCATAGTTACCAACCAAGGCCTTTCTGCTGTCTGCATTTGGCCCTATTATCCCGATAGTCTTCACCTTTGATTTATTCAAAGGTAGAAGCTGATTCTCATTTTTGAGAAGCACCAGACATTCTCTGGCAACCTTTCTGTTAAGCCTTCTCATCCTATCAGAGTCCACCAGCTTATAGGTAATCTCTTGATAAGGCATTTTTTCCTTTTCTTCAAATAATCCAAGCTTCATTCTGGTAGTAAACAGTCTGATAACCGCTCTATCTATCTCTTCCTCGGTAACCAACCCCTTTTCCACCGCCTGAAGCAGGTAAACAAAGATATTGCCGCAGTTTAGGTCACATCCCTGCTTTACTGCCAGTGCTACGGATTCCACCGGGCCTGCCGTGACCTTGTGGTTTTCATGAAAGTCCTTAATAGCCCAGCAGTCAGACACTACATGTCCCTCAAACCCCCAATCCTCTCTTAGGATTTTCTTCAAGAGAAGACTGCTGCCGCAGCATGGTTCTCCGTTGGTACGGTTATAGGCTCCCATTACAACTTCAACACCTGCCTCCTGCACACAGGCTTTAAAGGCCGGCAGATAGGTTTCGTATAAATCCTGCATGGATACTTCCGCATTAAATTCATGCCTTAAAGCTTCCGGTCCTGAATGTACTGCAAAATGCTTGGCGCAGGCAGCCGCCTTTAAGAAGTTCTCGTCATGTCCCTGGATTCCCTGTATAAAACGTACCCCCAATCTGGAGGTCAGGTAAGGGTCTTCTCCATAGGTCTCATGCCCCCTTCCCCATCTGGGATCGCGGAAAATATTGATATTAGGCGACCAGAGGGTCAGCCCTTTATAAATATCCGTATCGCCGAATTCCTGCTGCATGGCGAATTTTCCTCTGGCTTCCGTTGAGATGGCATCCGCTACCTCTTCCAATAAATCCTCATTAAAGGTTGCGGCAAGGCCGATTGCCTGGGGAAATACCGTAGCCACTCCTGCCCTGGCCACTCCGTGAAGTCCTTCGTTCCACCAGTTGTAGGCCTTTACCCCAAGTCTTTCAATAGCTGGGGCAGAGTGAAGCATCTGAAATACTTTTTCTTCCAATGTCATCTGTGCGACCAGCTCTTCTGCTCTTTTTCTGTACTCTTCGATTTTTATACTGTTATGAACCAATTCAGACATAGATTCTCTCCATTTATTTATTGATAGTTGTTAAATGGTTTATATTTCCACCGAAAATAATTATAAACCTTTCTACTGCGTCTGGCCTGTCACCTAGTGCTCTTCTGCCCTCATATATTGCTCTTTGTTAATACACTTATCATTTCAGAAGGAATCACTGCCAAATTTCAGCCCTTTACGGCACCAACGGTAACTCCGTTTACAAAGTATTTTTGGAGAAATGGATATACCACCAGAATCGGCAGGGAGGCCACTACGGTTACCGCTGCTCTCATAGATGTAGGGGTAACCGTCTGGGTAACGGTGGTCTGACTGAAAATGGAGGTTGCATCCTTCGAAGCACTTCCCATGGCGGAAGAAAGCAGCTTCATCATTTCATACTGTAATGTAGTAAGACTATCCTTGCTGGAGCAGTAAAGAAAGGTGTCAAACCAGGAATTCCAGGCTCCAACCGCACACCAGAGAGTAACCGTCGCCAGCACAGGCTTACAGCAGGGCAGTATAATCTGCCAATAACATCTGAAATAACCGGCCCCATCCACCTTAGCGGCTTCTGAAAGGCTTTCCGGAAGGTTTTGCATAAAGGATTTAATAATAATGACATTAAATACGCTGATTAGTCCGGGCAGAATATATACCAGGAATTTATTGATGAGGTTAAGGTCCTTCATCAGGAAGTAGGTAGGTATTAAGCCGGCTGATATGTACATTGTAATAATAAAGTATCTGGTTACGAACTTTCTCCAGACAAACTCAGGACGTGACAGCACATACCCGATTAAGGAGCAGATAAATACGCCAAGAACTGTAGCAAGAGCAGTTCGTAAGATGGAGTTTAACGCAGCTCTGGCAAGGAGAGGATTCTTAAAGACCATCTCATAGCTGTAGGTTGATATTATACGGGGGAATAAGGTAATTCCGCCTCTTAAGGAATCCTGAGCATCGTTAAAGGATACTGCCACGGTATTCCAGAAAGGATACAGCATGATGACAATGATAATAAGCATGAATAGACCATTCAGAGAATGAAATATCAACGGTTCCAAACCACGCTCTCTTTTTTCTTTTACTTTTATTTCGTGAGTCATATTCTTTTCCTCCCTGATTATATTAGGTTATCTTCACCAAACTTGCTGGCCAGGTAATTTGCAGACATAACCAGTGCAATGGAAATTACAGATTTAAAGATACCGGCAGCTGTTGCAAGGGAATAATTCCCGTTGCTGATGCCATATTTTAATACGAAGATATCCAAGGTCTGAGCCACATCCTGAACAAGGCCCCTGCCTAATAAGTACTGTACCTCAAAACCGGAATTGAGTATCCAGCCAAGGTTCATAATCATAATAACAATAATTGTGGACCGGATACCCGGAAGGGTTACATGCCACATTCTGCGGTAACGGTTCGCACCGTCGATTTCTGCTGCTTCATAAAGAGCAGAATCAATTCCGCTCATGGCAGCAATATATATAATGGAGTTCCACCCCATTTCTTTCCATACGTTAGAAAATGCTACAATCCACCAAAAATACTTTTTTACTCCCAGCCACAATATGGGCTTATCAATTATGCCAAGTCCCAGAAGCAGATTATTTAACATACCATCGGAAGATGATAAAATATTCGTTATTAAGGAACAAACAATAACCCAGCTTAAAAAGTGGGGTAAATATGAAATTGTCTGTGTCAATTTCTTAAATCCCAGCATACGAATTTCATTTAATAAAAGTGCAAAAACAATTGCACTGATAAAACCAAATACCAGGCTCAAGATGGACATGCCCAGGGTATTCCGAAAAGACAACCAGAAATCCGGCTCGTTGAACAAGAACTTAAACTGTTTCAGCCCGACAAATTCCGAGCCGTTGTAACCCTTAGCAGGTCTGAAGTTCTGAAAAGCCATAATCCATCCCCGTAACGGCCAGTAGCTGAAAATAAACGTAAATATCATACAGGGTATAATCATGAAGAGCAGAGACCTCTGCGCCTTTAATTTTTGAAAACTCTTTTTGTACCGTGTCATTTTTGCCTCCTGCTTTCAAAGGTTTTAAGTGAAGGGGCTGCTGCAAAATAGCTGATTTACTCCTTTGCAACAGCCCCTTATATAAGTTTTCCTGCCAGGTATATTATTTTCCCATAGCTTTTGCAATCTGTTTATTTACTTCATCCAAATATGGCTGAACATTACCATTTTCTATTTCCTTTAAGAATTCATTCCATAATTTATCGTAATCGGAAGGATTGCATAATACCAGCTGAGGATAGTATTTTCTGCAGATATCTACCATCTTGGTATTGGCAACTTTGGCATCACTGCCATCTGGAATGGTCATGGACCAAACCGGATAATAAGTGGGGCGCTCTACCGGATCTGACATTAACTGAGCGGGATACTGGATATTGTATGCTGCCAGGAACTGCTTATCATAATCGGACTGGCTTGCAAGGTATTCATCCTTGGAATCTCCAGGGCCGCAAGGTGTTCCATCATCATAAAGTCCCTGAAGCTTCGGTGTATACTGCCACAAAGTGTCACCCGTAAGGTCACGTTTCTTCGCTGTATCATTGTTGATTGCACGTCTTTCTGCAGTAAGTACTTTTCCGCCGTCAGCAGTCAGTGTGTAATCTTTTCCTTCTTCTCCCCACTGTAAGTAGTTCTGAACAGAAGGCTGTAAGAGCCAATCATAGAATTTTAATAATCTTTCAGGATTCTTGCACTTAATCGTAATACCAAGACCATTATTTCCGGTTATGGTATTGTTTGGAGCATCCAGATAACCATCTTTTACACCGGGATTCGTAATCGGTACGCTTACATAAGTACGGTTATATTTTCCATCATTCTTTAATACATTTTCACCGGAGGCAAAATCCCACTGCTGATCAAAGAAACCTAAAACAGCGCCGGTGGAAATTCTTGATATATATTGGTCATAGCTTTCTGTAAATGTTTCTGCTTCAATAATACCTTTCTGGTATTCGTCATTTAATTTCTTGTAATAAGCCTTCGCTGTATCACTGATCTGGTACAGAGAAGCCGTATAATTATTCAAATCAACATAAACATCACCATCATTACCAGCGCCCATCAAATGCTGAGCCGGGTTACGAAGGCAGAAATCTCTCCAGCCATCAGACAGAACTTCGAATCCGACTGTCTTAACACCGTCAATATCAGGATGTTTTGTCTTGTAATCTTCAATCAGTTTAAAGTATTCATCAAGGGTCTTAGGAATAGGATATCCGGCCTCTTCCAATACAGCTTTCTGTATAAAGAAGCCTGAACCGGTATTGTTAAAAATAGGTGCTGCATTTTTTCTGGCACCATACAGTTCCAGTATGTATTGATGTCCGTCAGCTGCTGTCATCTTATCGGCATAAGGACTATAGTGGTCATTCAGGTTGGGATAGTCTTTTAGTTTATCCTCCAGAGGAATAAAAGCACCTGCATCGGTAAATTTAGCATTGTCGGCAAAAATTGCATCGGGATAATCCTCACCGGCAATCATAACACCAACCTTAGAATCTAAATCTCCTACCAAAAATTCAAAATCAATGGTAACACCGGTTAATTCTGTGATTTTTTTCAGAACCGGATTATCCTTAGAGGGAACAGTTCCCGGGTCGCGGACAAACATTGTGAAAGTAATCGGGTCACCGGCATCCGGTAATGCAGTTAAACCTCCGTAGATATCTCCCGGAGCAGTTGCTGTAGTATCAGGTTTGCTGCTGTCATCCGTAGCGGCAGGTGTTTCTGTGGCAGCAGGTGTTTCAGTGACTGCTGCTGTGTTCTTCGCCTTGTTCTCCCCAGTTTTACCGCATGCGGTCATTGATACCATAATGCATACGATCATTAAAATAGCCATAACTTTTTTCATACTCAATAGCTTTGCCACCTTTCTTTATTTGGTGTCTTTATCTTACCATTCCGCTGCTCTTAACTCACTCCGAAAACTATAGCTCTCATTCCAATTTTTTTATACAATCCAATAGACTAAACGATTGCTTTCCGATATTCGGTGGGACTCATTCCCACATGTGCTACAAACTTCTCAATAAAATACTTGCTTTCTACGTATCCCACCTGGTAAGCAATTTCATAAATCAGTCCGTCAGTCTGTTTTAGAAGCCTTTTCGCTTCTGCAATGCGCAGATTATTTACATACCTCTTAAAAGATTCTCCCGTAGCCTTTTGAAAGATCTGTCCCAGATAAGCAGAGTTCATATAGAAATTTTCTGCTACCTGCTGCAAAGTGATAGGTTCTCTGAAATGTCTGTGGACATACTCAATGATATTGCCGCAGACGCCAAGATTTGCAATACTTCTCCGGCTTTCAATATACCGGAAGGCTTCTTCTATCCCGCTTAGCTGCAGCATCTTCCATTTGTCAAAGGTATAAAAATAAATATATTCCAGCCACTCAGGAGGGGTTAATATCGGTTCCTCCCTGCTGTTACTGCTTTCTGAAGCAATTGTATCCGCCAAAAGATAATAAATTCTGAAATTGATTTCCTGGATATATTCAATCCGAAGGCGAATTCCCTCTATTTCTTCCATGAGGGCATCAAATTCTCGTTGGATAGAGGCTTTATCCAGTTCCAGCAGATATCTCCTCAGCTGTTCCATAAAATATTCTTCCCGGTTCAGTCGTTCCACCCGGTTATTTTTAGCTAGTTTTGTAATATCGATAACACCGGTTTTTCCGTAGAATACTTCCGTCATCATGGTATACAGGTTAGCATTGTAGTCCTCACGAAAAGCGGAGTCACTGTTTCCAAATACCTCTTTATCCAGTAAAAGGCTGCACTGAAGCTTTTCCTCCCTTAACAGGTACAGCAGATGTTTTGCAAAAATTTCTTCACTTTCATCATAATAATGAAAGATTTCTTTTGGTATCAGATATGTTAAAATACAGCCCTTTGTTCTAAAAAGGCAGTTTCCGTATTCCTTTAGCAAATTTTCCATACAATTCTGAACAATACTATAGGGATTATCCTCCCCGTCATCCACAGTAGCCTTCAATATTATACAATGCACTAAAATATATTTACCAAATATACTTCTGTCCCAGCTTTTTCCGTTATAGAGCATATTTAGCAGCCTTAAGTCATCCATTTGTGTTTTCATGAGCCTCTGGTAACTGCTCTTTCTAAGCTCCTGATTCATTTCCGTTAATAAAGGCAGAATTTCCTCATCCACCGGCTTAGTTACATAGCCTTTCGCACCGTATCTCATAGCCTTTTTCGCATATTCAAAATCGCTGTAGCCGGAAAGCATAATTACAATTGTGTCACTGTATTCGGTTTTTTTTAGTTCCTTTAAGAATCCCAATCCATCCATTACCGGCATGCAGACATCTAACAGTATCATATCCGGTTTCAGTACAGGTAGCAGTTCCAATGCCTCAGCACCGTTAGCAGCCGTACCACCAATAAAAAAACCATATTCATCAAAAGGTATCGCTTTCGATAGATTTTCTCTTATCGCTTTTTCATCATCCACAATTAAGATAGAATACATTACTCTGCCCCCTCCGCATATTTTATTGGTATATGAATCCTAAATTCCGTCCCTTCTCCCATAGCACTTTCAATGAGGAAATCAAAATTCTCCCCGTAATACAATAAGAGCCGTTGGTACACATTATACAAACCTATGCTTGCCGGTTGTTCCTTTCCCTTTAAGGCCAGTCTTATGGCCTGTAATTTCTCCGCCGGCATCCCCACTCCGTTATCCTTAACTTTAATAACGAGTATTTCTGCTTCCCTTTTAGCAGATACTTTCACCTGCCTGCCTCTTGGTATGGCACCTACGCCATGAACACAGACATTCTCCACCAGTGGCTGTATAATCATCTTTGGAATCCGGCAGTTTCTGACTTCCTCATCAATTTCAATTTCATAGGTAAATTCATCTTCAAAACGATATTTCTGAATAATCAGATACTCCTCAAGGAACTTCATATCATCCTGAAGCATCACGATATCATCTTTCCAGTTGATTAGCTGGCGGAACATCCTTGCCATATACTTAATCATGGTCGCCGTTTCTTCCTCCTCCTTGGACAGGGCTTTTAACCGGATACTCTCCAGAGCATTAAACAGAAAATGAGGATTTACCTGGCTTTGCAGAGCTGAGAGCTTAGCCTGAGTCGTTTCCTTTTCCAACTCTACTTGCAGAAGCTTTCTTTGGTATTCCTGCTCAATAAGCTCCTTTAACTGGCAGCTCATCTGGTTCATACTGTTTTCTAAAAGGCTGATTTCATCATTTCCATTTACCGGATATTTCGATTGCACAAAATTACCCATTGCGATATGTTTTGACTGCTTTACCATTAATCGTATACGTTTGGTTATATTCAAAGTTATGGCAAAACAAAAGAGAGTAGCAAGTACTACGGCAATAAAGGAGGCATACAGACTATTCATCCTGCTTTCTTTGAATTCCCCCGCTATTACTTTTGCATCATAAAAGCCATAAACAGAAAGGGGAAAACCATTAATCTCTTTTTTTAGGACCACAATTCCTTCCTTCACCTCATCCGGATTGTAGATACTGAATCCCCCGCTGACACTGTAGGTATTGGCTGCCATCACCACCCGCCCGTTACTGTCAGCCACAATCATATTTTCAAATAAATTACTTTCTTTTAAAATGTTAATAAAATAAGGAATATACAAATCCACCTTTATTACTTTGTTATAATTACTGTATTGGTTATAGTTATTCATATAGCTGATAATACTGATACTGCGGTCACCTGAGATGCCCTCTTTGGAACTAACTGCAATACGCAGCTGTGATTTGCCCTGACTGGTAGTAATCCAAGCTTCCTTTATATCCAGTAATTCTTCTCCTAAAAGAACATCATTAAAAGGAATAACCTTCTTTACATAAATACCATTTAAGACACTGGGATTGTCCGTATATACTGCTAATCCCCTGATCTGTTGATAATAGGGAAGATTTAAGGATAAGATCTGTTTTATTTTATTTTGATAGGTTTCAAGGTAACTTTTCTCGTCATTAAAATTCGTATCCATCATTCCCTTGAGGGAGTCATCCTTGGCAAGTCTTCTGGACAGAGCAAGTGCTGTGGACAATTCTCCTGAGAGCTTATAAGCTTTGTCATCCAGTGTTTCACTTACCTTTTGCAGCATATTTTCCTGAATGCTTTTCTCCGTATCAATATAATAAAAATATGCTTGGGTAGTAATCGGAATAATGGCGCATCCAATGAATAAAATCAACATTTTTTTGAACAGAGATATTCTGCTCAAAAAATTCTTTCCCCAAAGATAATTATTTTTTCTCTCCACAATAAACCTTCCTCCTCCTTCCATGATAATTTATTTTTACCATAACATCTACTTTATTATTGCTATCTTATGGTCAAATATTATTATTTTTCATGTTTTATGGCACAAAAATAGGGCAATATTACCAAATTTCCAGTAATATTGCCCTATCTGCTTTACTCTATTACTTTATAGAGTTTTGCACCATGAGCAGCTATCCGAACAGAAAAATTATTATCTGCTGCCCGGATAGTTTCTCCGGTCCATAGTTCCTCATAGGCTTTTCCTTTAAATATAGATTCTTCCAGCTCTGTTTCCTTGAACTCTATAATACCCTCTGTGTCCTCCAGATTAAAGAGTGCCAGATACCAGGCGTTCTCCTCCGTGTCCCTGGACAACCAGGCAGCCTTTTTTGAATCTCTGTACATCTGCTTTGCTCCTATAGAATGAGTAAGAAGCCTTAATACGTCCTTATTGGTCAAAAGCCCTTTTGTCCATTCATCCAGCTTCGTTAATTCTGCTCCCAGCATAAGAGGCGAACGGAACATGCACCAGAGGGTCATCATGGTTACCTGCTCTTCCTTCGTAAAACCTGTGTATCGTTCTTCTCCAAAACCTTTTCCCACATAGCCCAAAGGCAGCATGTCGCAATCCGGATAACACCCCTCAGACACATGGTTCTGCCATAGTTCACAGCGTTCAAACATATTCTTAAGCAGTGGCCAGCTATCCCAAAAATCATCGGTTATCCGCCACATATTTGCATACTTTTCATAATGCCAGGCTTCATTGATCAAGGCCGGCCCGGGGGAAAGACTTAATACTATCGGTCTTTTGCAGGCTAGGATGGCATGATGCAGCATCTCGATCTCTTTCTTTGCGGAGGGCATGTCATAGCGGCAAATATCATCACATTTTACAAAATCCACTCCCCACTGTGCATATAGTTCGAAAAGAGAATTATAGTATGCCTGGGATTCTTCCCTGTCAGCCCTTAATCCATACATATCCGGATTCCAGAAACAGATGGAGGAAGGATCTGCAATTTCATTGGCCGTTGCATCGCTGCCAAAGACCTTTCTGTGTTCATGAGCGGCAGCTCTTGGAATTCCTCTCATAATATGAATACCAAATTTTAAGCCAAGACTGTGGATATAATCGGCCAGAGGCTTAAAACCCTGTCCGTCCTTTGCCGACGGAAACCTGTCCGTACAAGGCACCAGCCTAGAATACTCATCCATAGCCACTTCCCAAAACGGAATATATTGGTATCTGTCTCTCTGGGTACCTGCATCGAGGGCATACCATTGGATATCCACTACCACATACTCCCAGCCATACTCCTTTAGATTAGCGGCCATATAATCTGCATTAGCCTTTACTTGTTCCTCGTTAACTGCCGTATCATAATAGTCATAGCTGTTCCATCCCATAGGTGGTGTAAGAGAAAAATTATTCTTATTCATCTGTCGCTCCTTACGCTTACTTTTTGTTATAGTATTCCTTTACTAAGAAGCTTACCAGTTCTCCCGGCTCTTCTTTTGCAAATTCAGCTTTATCCCCAAATACCATGCCATAGGGGTTCTCCTCGGTATAGGGCTCCCATAAGGGCAATTCCTCTCCGGTTGAATCTATACCGTTAGGGTTTCCGGTTTTAATGAAATTAGACCAGTAATTGCACATCTGGCGGGCCAGATCATAATGCTTTCCGGTAAAGGGCCGCCAGCATTTCGCCAGGGTCTCAAAAAAGAACCAAAGATCCACCGAATGGAAGGTTCCCGGATTATCCCAGCCGGGAATCTCAGCATCAAAATTATAGTAATAAAACGGCGTATTAATACCGGTCTTGGAATTTGCATTGGCAGCTATTCGAATTGCGTATTCTATTCCGCGGATTCCGCTCTTTTCAACTGCCGTCTTCACATCGTCATCTTCTGCTTTGCATATCCTTAAGAACTCATGGGCACGGTCCCCATAGCAATCAATAGCAGTCTTCTCAAACTCCTCCATACTCTCAGCCTTCATCCATTGGATAAACTCCTGTGAGGTATGCCCTGCCATTACCGGAACCGGAAGACGTTTATTGCTTACAAATAATTCAAGGGAATCCCCGATACAATAAATATTATCTACTGCCGGTCCCCAAAAGTGCTTATACTCCAGTGCTTTTTTGTTGATATATTCTGCCTCCAGTCCCCTGGCCGCCTGTAAGCTCTCAACCCCCAGGAACTTAAAAAATTCTACTCCCTCCTGCTCTGCTTCCGAAAGAGTCTTTCCTGAAAAGGGATTAAAGGCCTCCGGGTAAACCACACCAAAAAATCCGCTTTGGACGATGGCTCTTTGAAAAAGGCCCTCGTTTTGAGGTGAGGTGAGCTGGCTTAAGACACTGCCGCCTCCCGCTGACTGGCCTCCAATCGTAATATTAGTAGGATCTCCGCCAAAAGCAGCGATATTCCTCTTTACCCATCTTGTAGCCGCCTGCTGGTCCAGATAACCAAAATTAGCCGGAGCCTGAGGGTTCTCACTTGTAATCTCCGGATGGCATAAAAAGCCGAAGACATTGAGTCTGTAATTAACGGTTACCACAACAATCCCCCTGCGTGCTATACGTTCCCCGTCAAATTCCATCTCCGCAGTGTGCCCCACCTGAAGGCCTCCTCCAAAATACCAGACATAAACAGGAAGCTTTTCCTCTGCAGAGCAGGCAGGTGTCCATACATTTAGATAGAGACAATCTTCACTCATAGGGATATCCGGGTCCACTGCCCATTCTCTGGTATAAATATTATTTACATCAATCACGGTAGGTGCTTGCATGGAAATAGGGGCGAATTCAAATGCTTTTAATTCCCCCTCCCAATCCTTCGCCGGCATAGGGGCATGAAAGCGGTATTCCCCCACGGGAGGTGCTGCAAAGGGTATCCCCTTATAACTGGTTATCCTTGGGTCCGCAGCCGGAAGCCCACGTACTATTCCATTTTCTGTTTTTGCTGTTCTTAACATAACTTCTCCTTTCCTGTATAAAGCTATCAATTATTTTATTCGTTAATCATCCTGCCTGAGCAATCTCAATTGCTTGCAGTGTGGATTGCGATGACACTGGTGTCTATCTGTTATTTTCTTACTATACGCCATAAAAAGGAGGTCCTGCCGTGTCTAAAAGACAGCAGGGTCTCCTTCTTACTATTTTTATCCAAATGCCTTCATTATTCCTTCACTCCGCCGATTGTCATACCAGTTACAAAATACCGCTGTAAAAAGGGATATAATGCCACAATGGGTATACAGGTCAGAATTGTTGCGGCGGCACGAACTGATTTTACGGTAACCTGAGCTCCGCTAACAGAGCTGGCAGCTCTTGCCGTATCCGCATTTCCGCTCAGCTGACTCACAGAAGACAAAAGTTTCATTAATTCATACTGCAATGTCGTCAGATTCTCTGCCATTCTGTTATAAAGCATAGTATCGAACCAAGAATTCCACTGGCCTACGGCAATGAACAGCGCTACCGTCGCGAATACCGGCTTACAAAGGGGCACGATAATCTTTAAAAAGATTTTAAAGTACCCTGCTCCGTCAATCTGGGCAGATTCCTCCAGACTATCCGGCAGTCCGTTCATATAGGTTCGGATGACCAGCATATTAAAAGCACTTACCATTCCAGGTATAATATAAACCCAGAAGCTGTTTGTAAATCCCAGTGTTTTATTCAATAAAAATCCCGGAATTAGACCTCCGTTTACATACATAGTCAATACATAAATAATATTTACGGGTTTTGCAAAGACAAAATCTCTTCGGCTTACCACAAAGGAAAGCAATGCTGTCACAGAAAGCTGCAGTATGGTACCTATAACGGTTCGCAAAACCGATATGGCAAGTCCTGTTACCATACTATCCTTATGAAGTACTGTAATATAATTATTCATCGTCCATTTACGGGGTATCAGATAGATACCGCCTCTTAAGCTGTCCATGGCATCATTAAAGGAGATTGCCAGAGTATTTATAATCGGATAGATTGTAACGATTACAAATACTGTTAGGATTAATCCTATGATAAAATAATAAACCGCATCCTTTATCCGGTATCTTTTATGTTTTTTTGAAATTACTGTACTGCCGGTGCTCATTATCAATACCTCCCTAGAAAAGTCTCTCTTCTCCGGCTGCCTTTGCTGCTGCATTTGCCAGAAGAATCAGTATAATGCTCACCACACTCTTAAAAATACCCGCTGCCGTACCAAGTGAATAGTTGCATTGGCTGATACCAAATTTCAACACATAGATATCTATGGTCTGGGATACGCTTTGAACCAAACCGTTGGATAGGAGATATTGTATCTCGAAGCCGGCATTCAAGACATTCCCGATATTAATTAACAGCAGGATAAAAATCGTTGGTTTAATGCCCGGTAAGGTTATATGTAACATTTTACGGAGTCTACCCGCTCCGTCAATGGATGCCGCCTCGTATAGGTCAGGGTTAATTGCTGTAATTGCAGCAAGATATATAATACTGTTCCATCCAGTTTCTTTCCATACATTAGCAAAACCTACAATCCACCAGAAATATTCCTTATGGGTAAAGAAATTAACCGGCTGCTTTAAAAGATGCAGGTTGATAAGAAAATCATTTATTATTCCATGATCCGTTGACAATGCATCCTGAAGAATACCGCATACGATGATCATGGACAGAAAATGCGGCAGGTAAGATACTGTCTGCACAAATTTCTTAGGTGTTTTATGAACAACTTCATTTAAAATCATCGCAAACCCAATTGCAAAGAGGAAGCTTAATACCAGGTTAATTACTCCCATAGCAAGGGTATTCCGGATAGTTCTTATAAAATCAGGGTTATCTACAAATAAGAATTTAAACCATTTTAATCCTACAAATTCAGATCCAAAAAAACCGTCCTGGGGCTTATAATTCTGAAATGCCATCAGCCATCCAATAATCGGCACATAATTAAATATAAGGACATATATCATAAAAGGGATGGTAAGAAGAATCAGCTCTTTTTGCCTTACTATTTTTCTCCAGGTTATATCAGAGTTTCGTCTTTTTACCCTTTCCCCTTTCATATGTTTCAATCCAGCCATAAACATACCATACTTTCTTTTAGTCATGGCAGACGGCTTTGCAATCTGTCAGCTGCCGTCTGCCAACTTTTCAGCCTATTTGCCTGCAGGTCTTACATCTTTACCGGTAACCAGCTCAATTCTATGGTAAACCGCCTCCTGAACCTCTTTCAGGAAATCCTCCGGTTTTGCTTTATTGTATGCCTTCTGGTAGGTATCCCAGGCTTCTTCAAAGTTCCCTGAAATTACTACCTGAGGAAGCTGTTCCTTCTTAACCTGGTCCATCTTCTCCCAAGCAAGACCTCCGGGAGTTGCCGTTGTCATCTCTCCTACGAAAGAGTAAATCGGATACCAGGGTTCCTTCATACAGTCAATTTCGTTGTAATCCAACATTCCCACATAGGTCTTAGCACCATAAGCAGTAAGGCATTCCTGAACTTCAGGCCTTAAGCTCTGGAAAAATTCATTGGGCTGGGTATCCGGTGTAGCCGCATTCTTTCCGTCCGGATTCATACCGCTATAATTAGGGAAATAACTATAAGTGCATAAGTGTGATGCCTTGTATTCTGCGTTTACCGCATTATCTCTCATCTCCTGAGTTCTGGTAAAGAGTCCGTCAGATCCAACATTATAGTCCACATCCTTAACTCCCCAGCTGCGCAGGGTTGAGATTTCAGGATCTAAGAGATCGTTTACAAACTGAAGTGCTCCTTCTACATCCTTACAGCTCTTTGTAATACTTAACCCGCCGGAAAGCACTGTGGATTCCCCGGTGGTATAATACATTTCATGCATTCCCTTATCAATCGTTAAGCCTAAAGGAACGTAGGTACAGCCATCAAGCTTCTGTGTTTTAATAGAGTCTTCTGCTGTCTGGAAATCCCAATGCTGCTCTACCATACTAAGGACACGTCCGGAAGCCACTTTCTCCAGGAACTGATCATGGTTCATTGTCATGAATTCTGAATCTATAATTCCCTTATTGTACTCTTCATTAAGCTTCTGGAAATATCTCTTTGCGGTATTGGTTGTATTATAGTCCTGTACCAGATAAGTCTTAGGATCTACAATGCAACGGCCGTTATTAGGCCATCCGTCCAGGAACTGAGGCGGATTCTCAAGGCAGAAATAGTACCAGTCATAATCCAGAATTTCAAATGGTATAACGGAAGAGCCATCTGCCATGGTAGGATTAGCTTTGGAATAATCCTCTAAGAGTTTAAAGAGCTCATCCAAGGTTTCAATCTTCGGATAATTTGCCCACTTAAGAACTCTTGTCTGAATCCAGAAAGCTTCTCCGCTTTGTTGGGTATCCATTGCCTTTTCATTGATTTTGCCGAACTGCGGAATGGAATAGATATGTCCATCCTTTTGCTTTAAGGAATTCCATTGTACATCACTCCAGAAGTTCTTAATATTCGGATACTTATCAAGTAATTCGTCAATGGGAACCAATGCTCCTGCATCCTGCAGCTCCGGTGTCCAGTCGATAAAGTCCGGATATTCACCGCTGGCAATCAGCATACCGACAGCTTCTTCTCCGGTCTGTCCCGTTAACCAGGTTTCCTTGCATTTAGCTCCTATTTTGTCTGCTATAATCTGTTGGATTTCATTATCCTTATTAATCTCCGAGCCCTGTCTGTCAAAAAAAGCTGTAAACTCCTTGATTTTCTTAGCTGTGGGAGTATCCCCGCCCGATGCTCCTTCTGTAACTGTGGTGTTTGCTGATGCATTTTTACTGTTTTTGGAATCATTCTTACCGCAGCCCGCGAATAAGAGTGAAACCATAGCAACACACATCAAACCTGCAATAAATTGCTTTTTCATAATGTCCCCTTTCCTGAATTTCCAGACTTTGTCTGGTAATCGTTGATCAGCTGCTGTAAAAGAACTGTCTTTTTCAACCTGACCTAATATGTTTTGCTTCACTTAAGCGACATCTTATTTTAGCATAATTGCACAAAGCAAAACTCATACAAAGTATATATAAAATCATTGCAAAGTATATATGTCTAATTTAATAAGTCTAACCAGTATTAAATTGTGCATTTTGACCTTCTAGTTATATTATACTGAAATTTTCTCCGCTTCGCAGTTCCTCTTACGGAATCTGGCAGGTGTTACTCCATAGGTGCTCTCAAACTTATTGATAAAATATTCCGTATTCTTATATCCAACCTTTTCCGCAATCTCATATACCTTTTCTTCCGTACGTAAGAGCAGCTCTGCGGCTTTTCGCAGACGAACTCCGTTAATGTAATCTTTGAAGCAGCAGCCATAACGCTTTTTAAAAATCTGTCCCAGGTATACACTGTTAAGATAATACTTTTCCCCCATAGACCTCAGACTTAAGTTATCAGAATAATTGGCCTCAATTTCTGCTTCTATCAGGTTCATAATCCCTCTTGCTGAATTCTGCCGAAGCTGCAGCAGATATTCGGAATAATCCTCTGCAAACTTTCGGAACTTAACCTCGTTAATCCAAGGCATACCGGAGGAAAAAACCTCTTCCTGTATATATTGCATTACCTCTTCCTGGTTAATGTCATTTTCAATTTCATAAGCAAGGCCTAATAAACGGTAAACATAGTACTGAATATTCATTCCAATCAACTTCGAATCCAAGCCTTTATCCATCATTTTCCGGTAAAGTTCTCCTGCATTCTCTTTTATAAATTCCTTATCCCCGGTCTCAATCCCATGAATCAATGCGTCCAGCTCTTTTCGGAGGTACTCATCCTGTTGATTTTTATTTTGTATAGCTTTTTTCCCGGCTCCTTGGGCAGGTTCTTTTTTGATATCCTTCTTTGGAATTTTGTAGAAACAGAATGATCTGGCCATTGCTGCTTCTCTGTAGGAATAAGCAATATCCTCCAGCTTACTAACCCAACCGCCTAAAAATGCTGTAATTTCAAATCCCATGCGTTCCCGCAATTCCTTTAAAATCCAGTCAAGCCATTCCTCATCTGTCATATTCTTTTTATCCGGCATGAGTTCCGAGTAGATTATTCCTATATCGTAGCACTCTCCCTCTTTTGTAACACCAAAAATCACATGATTCGATAGTCTTTTAAAAAGCAATGCTGCATAATTATAGAGCTGCCGGTGCAAAACTCTTTTTTTCTCCTCGGAGAGACTTAAAAATCTTTCATCCAGCAGGCTGATCTCCAGATGTATGTACTTGATTCTGCCCTTTAACTCAAGCTTTTCCTTGGCATATCTTAAATTGATCTCATCATATTTACCCCAGATTAATGCTAACAGATTACGATCCAGATATGCTTTTTCAAAAATACTCTTATCTCTTCTGCCACCTGCTTCTTCTCTTATCTTTTTCTGTATTCTTCTTAGGACATTAAGCAGTTCTTCCCTCTGTATGGGCTTTAGGACATAGTCACTGCAGCCGTAAAGAATAGCAGACTTTGCATATTGGAAGTCATAAAATCCACTCAAGAGTACAAACTTCGCATCTGATATTTTCCTTGTCTTTACCTCCTCTACCAGCTCAATTCCTGACATATCCGGCATTCTGATATCTGAAATAACAAGCTGGTAATCTTCCTCGGAAAGTCTGAGTACCGCCTCACAGCCGTTTTGTGCTTCCCCTGCTATAACAAATCCTTCTGCTTCCCAATCAATAAGAGCTGCCAGTCCTTTTCGAATAAATGGCTCATCATCCACTAACAAAACCTTAAGTAACATATCCTTCTCATCACTCATATATTTACCCCATTTCAACTAAATATCCTTTCATAGGAAGCCTTATTACAATACAAGTCCCTTCACCTGTCTTGCTTTCTATGAATATCCGTGTTTCCTCACCGTTAAATTTTCGGAGTCTGATGCTGGCATTGAGCATGCCAAGACTGCCGGACTTCTGTAAACTGCTGATATCTCCTTCATTCAGTTCCCTTTCAAGCTTTTCCACCTGCTCCATTTCCATTCCTATTCCGGTATCCTCAACTTCCAGGTACAAATAATCCTCCTTTTGATAGGCGGACACAAAAACAGAACCATAATGTCCTGCTCTGTTAAATCCATGAACACAGGCATTTTCCACAAAAGTGACCAGTACCAGACTCGGTATTTTAAAAGAATAAAACGTTTCATCTATTCTAATCTTGTAATGGAAATCATCCCCATAGCGATATTTCTGGAGTTCCAGGTAATCCTTCATAAAACCTATTTCCTGCTCTAGTGTGATATAATCCGTCCCCCAATCGGCGCTTTTTCTCATTAGCTTCGCAAGGCTTTCGATAACGCAGCCGGTCTCTTCCTCCCCTTTTAAAACACTGCGCATGCGTATACTCTCCAGTATATTGAATAGGAAATGGGGATTAATCTGACTGGTAAGTGCCAGAAGCTCCGCCTGCTGCCTTGCTAATATGAGTTCCTGCTGCTCCAGCTTACTTTTCAGCTCCTGTTCAATCAGAGCCTTCATTCGAAGGGACATATGGTTATAATTTTCCAGCAGCTCTCCGATTTCATCCTTCCCTTCTTCCGACTCTATCAGCTCAAATTTCTCACCCTTTATTTTTTCAAAATATTGCCCCAGCAACAATATCCTTCTTGTAATAGAATTGCTGAACAATGCCAGCATAATGGCGGGAATTATGGCATCAGCCAGAAAAAGTACAGACATAAGCAATAGATTATGCTTAAAGGATGCCATGAAGTTGGACCTATAACCAGTGACATAAACCTTCCAATCGCTTCCATAAGCCACTACATCCCGGCATGCCTGTATATCCTTTTTATTGATTTCAGAGGTTTTTAAAAAATCCTTGTTTATTCCTACTTCCTCTTTGGTATTTGTGAATATGATACGATCTCCATGGCACACATAAACGGTAGTATCATAAGCCGAACTGCCCACTGACTCATTAATCTGCGGATAATTTAAGTCCAGCTTCACCAGCTTTTCTTTTCCTTTAAGTCCGATATAATCTAGTTTTCGAATAACTGAAACCATACGCTTTTTGTTATTTATGTTCTTATTGTTTTGATAATAGGAATAAACAAAGAGATCTGTACCAGCCTGATGAAAGGCTTTATACCACCCTTCCTCCTGAACCGAATCAATACGGTAATATTTCCCGCCGTTTATCATTGTGGAATTATCCGAGTAAAAGGTAATGTCACTGATAAGATGTTTGGAACTGGCGTAAAATACAAAATTATTAAAGACAGCACTATATTTATCGAAATAGTCGCCATCGGTTTCATATTGCCTGTCCAGAAAGTCATTCATGGAAATACTGGTGTACAAATCTACCGTTACATATACCGCGCTTTCCAGGGATTTTACAATCTCACGGCTGACAGAATCCGCAATATTATTAATGTTGGCTTCTCTCTCCCTGGCCGATATCCTGATGCTGCTTCCCAGGATAATTACGTTGGTTACAATGGTCGGAAGCAGTACGCACAGTAAATATACATATGTAATTTTCTTCTGGATGCTTTTGTTATTGATTATGAGGAGGAGACTATTAAAAATCTTTTGGTACCATCTCTTTTCTCTGGCATCTGCATCACTGGCTTTCCTATTCCTCACCATAACTTGACTCCTTTAAAAAGGTACTGCATTTTTATAGCTAAAACTAATATACACTGATTTTCTAATTTTTACCTGCCAATTTTTGCTCAACTGTTTTCATATAATGCTCCAAAAAAGACTCCACAGCCTCTAACACATTTTTATCGTGTAAAAAGCTATGAAGTCTTCCTGAATATTCTTATATCCTTACTTAAAAGTATTCACCTGCGGTTTTTTCAATGGACAGCCCTCTTACATACCGTTTCATAAATTCCTCAAAACCTGCAACATCATCCGCTCCGGGTTTTATTGTATCTCCCTCAACACCTGCAAATATTTTATTGGTAAGGAACTCTTCCAAGGTTTCATCCTCTTCTCTGTTACTCATGTAGGATGCAAGAAGTGCAATACCCCAAGCACCGCCCTCACCGGCTGTTTCCATAACAGACACCGGTGCGTTGATTGCGGCAGCCATAATACTCTGTCCCACCTCTTTGGTTTTAAACAAGCCTCCATGCCCATACATCTTATCCAGCTGTACGCCTTCTTTTTTCAAAAGAATATCAAGACCTATTTTAAGAGCACCAAGAGCCGTATAAAGGTTTACTCGCATAAAATTGGCCAAATTAAATCTGCTCTGAGATGACCGGAGGAACAAAGGCCTTCCCTCCTCAATTCCGGTAATATGCTCACTGGAAAGGTAGCCATAGGAGAGCAGTCCGCCGCAATCCGCATCACCTTCCATTGCCTGCCGGTAGAGTGTTCCATAAAGCTTATCCGCATCCAACTCCACCCCAATTAAACGAGTGAATTCATCAAAAAGTCCGACCCAGGCATTGAGATCAGAAGTACAGTTATTGGAATGAGCCATTGCGACCAGGCTGCCTGTCGGTGTAGTGACAAGGTCCAATTCCGGATATACACGGGATAACTCCTTCTCCAGTACTACCATAGCAAATACGGAGGTTCCGGCAGATACATTCCCTGTTCTTTTCGCCACACTGTTGGTAGCAGTCATTCCGGTACCTGCATCTCCTTCCGGCGGACAAAAAGGTATTCCCGCAATAAGTTCTCCGCTGGTATCCAGTAAACTTGCTCCTTCCTCCGTCAATACACCGGCTCTTTCACCGGCTACCATTACCTTCGGAAGGATATCTCTTAACTTCCAGGAGAATTTCTTCTCCGCAACCAGACTGTCAAACTGCTCTGTCATGCGGTTGTAATAATCCTTGGTTTCAATATCTATCGGAAACATACCGGAAGCTTCTCCTATGCCGACCACCTTTTCTCCTGTCAGTTTCCAGTGAATATAGCCGGCTAGAGTAGTCATATAAGAGATTTCTCCCACATGCTCCTCCCCTTTCAGAATTGCCTGGTATAGATGGGCAATGCTCCATCTTTGGGGAATGGGATAATCAAAGACTTCCGTCAGCTTCTTGGCAGCTTCCTCGGTAATTGTGTTACGCCAGGTACGAAAAGGAACCAGCAGTTCACCATCCTTGTTAAAAGCCATGTAGCCATGCATCATAGCACTAAAACCAATTGCTCCGATTTTTTTTAACGGGATACCATATTTACTCTTAACTTCCTCTGCCACCTTTTGATAGCTGTCTTGCAATCCTTCCCAAATCTCCTTCAGGCTGTACGTCCATATGTGATTTTCATAGCTGTTCTCCCAGTCATAGCTTCCTGATGCAATTGTTTGATGTTTTTCATCGATTAGAACTGCCTTGATTCTGGTAGATCCAAGTTCAATACCAAGAACTGTCTTTCCATTTAAAATGACTTCTTTGACATTCTCATGGGCAAAGCTCATCCACTCTTCCTCCCTTATTTTTTTTGATAACCTTAATTGCCTTTGCTCTGCCCATAATAGGCATTGGCACCATGCTTACGCAGATAGTGTTTATCGGCAATTACCTGCGGTGCCGGTTTTACCTGTGAATTAATCATTTCTGTATGGCAGGCCATCTTAGCCACTTCTTCTAAAACAACTGCATTATGCACTGCCTGAGAAGCATCTTTTCCCCAGGTAAAGGGTCCGTGATTGGTCAGCAAGATACCCGGCATACTTGTTGGACTAATATTTCCTTCCGTAAGAGTCTCTATAATTACCAGCCCGGTATTCTTCTCATACTCTCCGTTTATTTCCTCTTCTGTCAGGCTTCTGGCACAGGGTATGGGACCATAAAAATAATCTGCATGGGTGGTACCATAGAGCGGAATACTTCTGCCCGCCTGTGCCCAGGAGGTAGCCCAGGTAGAATGGGTATGGACAATACCTCCTATTTCCGGGTATTTCTTATATAATTCAATGTGAGTGGCTGTATCCGAAGAGGGGTTATATCTGCCTTCAATATGATTCCCCTCAAGGTCCACCACTACCATATCTTCTGCTTTCATGGTTTCATAATCCACTCCGCTGGGCTTAATCACCAGGTATCCGCTCTCACGGTCCATAGCACTTACATTGCCCCAGGTAAAGGTCACAAGACCCCGCTTTGGCAGCTCCATGTTAGCCTGGTATACAATTTCCTTTAATTGTTCAAGCATCTGAACCTCCATTTTATAAACACGCCTCAAATATGGGCCATTACGCCGCAAATATAGGTGTCAGCACATATTTGTGTATGAATTATACTTTTCAATAATTCGTTTATGTTAACGGTATACAACAGAATTCCATTTTAATTCGTTCTTAAAGTTTCTGATGGTGGTATCCTTATCGATATAAACCGCTTCAATTCCCATAGCTGCAGCCCAATCGCCAAGCTGTTCTGATGTAAGGTCATAGGAAAATGCTGTGTGGTGTGCTCCGCCGGCTAATATCCAGGCTTCTGCTCCCGTTGCCAGATTCGGTTCCGGACGCCAGAAAGCGGAAGCTACCGGAAGTTTTGGCATAGGAATATCCTGAGGCAGGCACTCTACATCATTGATAATCAGACGGAATCTGTTACCAAGGTCAATCAATGAGGCTGCAACGCCTTTGCCGGGCTTAGAAGTAAATACAAGACGTGCCGGGTCTTCCCTCTTACCCATGGAGAGAGGATTTACTTTTATCCCGACTCTGCCCTCTGCAATAGTGGGGCATACTTCCAGCATATGAGCCTGAAGAATGCCTTCTTTGCCCGGTGCCAGATGATAAGTGTAATCTTCCATAAAGGATGTACCCTTTGCTCCCTTGACATCCTGTGTCATAAGCTTCATAAGGCGTACCAGGGCGGCTGTCTTCCAGTCACCTTCCGCACCAAAGCCATAGCCCTTTGCCATTAATCTCTGAATAGCAAGTCCAGGAAGCTGCTTTAATCCTGACAGCATCTCAAAATTTGTAACAACTGCATGGTAATTCTTCTCTTCCAGGAATCTCTCAAAGCCGATTTCAATACCTGCCTGTACTGCAACATGCTCACGGAATTCCTTTTCGTCACGTCCTTCTGTAAGAATGTCATAGGATGCATAGTATTCCTCTACTAAAGCGTTGATATCTCCCTGGGATACCTGTTGAACATACTCCGCAATATCTGTTATATTATAAGCATCAATTTCCCAGCCGAATTTAATATGTGCTTCTACTTTATCCCCTTCTGTAACTGCTACATTTCTCATATTATCGCCAACACGGACAACACGAAGATGGCTGCTCTCAATAATTCCGATTGCTGTAAGCATCCAGCTTGCAATACGCTTTTGAACATTTTCATCTTCCCAGTAACCTACGATAACTTTGCGTTCAATTCCCATACGGCTTACAATATGTCCGAATTCTCTGTCCCCGTGGGCAGACTGGTTGGTATTCATAAAATCCATATCAATGGTATCATAAGGAATGTCTCTGTTGAACTGAGTATGAAGATGAAGCAAAGGCTTTCTGTACTCCTGCAGACCTAAAATCCATGATTTTGCAGGGGAGAAAGTATGCATCCAGGTAATAACACCGGCGCAGCGTTCGTCTGCATTGGCATCGTTAAATACTTTCCTTATGGATTCATTGGAGATTAAAGTAGGTTTTAAGACTACCTCAAAAGGGAGGATACCGGATTTATTTAAGCCCTCCACAATTATTCTGGTATGTTCTGCTACCACTGCAAGGCATTCCTCGCCGTATAAATCCTGTGAACCTGTTGCAAACCAAAACTGGTAATTCTTTTTTTCTAACATATCATATTCCTCCTTCTACATTGCTTTCAGTTTTTATTACTCATTGCGCCGGATATCTTGAAGCTTTACTTTTTTTGCATAGTTTTATACTCCTATAATAAAAAAACGGCAGGTTACAGGCAATTGCCTGCTCCTACCGTTTCCATAAAAAAGTTACCTATTCCGACCGCGTTTTAAAATGTCAATTCATAAGCTGCTTGACCGCATCTGTTTTTTTGCGCACCTTCGCCGGAGTCATTCCGTATCTGTCCACAAATATCTTATAGAAATATCCTTTATTCTGATATCCTACCTGTTCAGCTATTTCTTCCACGCTTTCATCTGTGGTCCGCAGCAGCCGATGGGCATGCTTAAGCCGTACTTCCTGGAGGTATTCCAGATAAGTTCCACCTGTTTTCTCCCGAAAAAGCCGATTGAAGTAATCCTCATTGAAATGGAACCGCGTGGCCAGTTCCTTTACTGTGATATTCCGGTAGTTTTCACCAATGTACTTGGCTACTTCCTCAAAAATCAACCATTTCATCTTTTTACGTTCTTCATTGGAAAGGTTAAACTCATACTCCGTGCTAATATGATGCAGAATCCTCATAATGATACCTTTGCAGATATAAGCTGCTGCCGTATCATTTGTCTCCAATTCCTGTACCAGCCCCAGAAGATATCTCTCCAGCGTTCCATCCTCCTGGTTCTTCGGTTTGAAATGAAGATACTGATTAATATTCTTCTGTTTCATTAAGGCAGTCTGCAAGAAATTCAGAATCTTCTCTTCCTCAATGTTTCGGACCATAACTTCATCAAATATTTCATTTGCTAATCCAATAAACAGGACAACGCTGTCAGCTTCCTCCAAAAAGTCCTGATGAGGACAGTTCTTGTCAATAAGACAGAGTTCTCCCTTCTTAAAGAGTATATCCTTTCCCATGATTCTCTGACAGAATTTTCCTTCAACTATATAAGCCAGTTCTATATAATCATGGGTATGAAGCTGGGTGGTAATCCCTGGTGTATATTCACACTGATAGATAAATTCCTGAGGGTAAGGCTTTATGGTAGCCGCAAGATGACCTCCTGCCTCTATATTCCAGAGGAGGATAAACACTTCTCCTCGTTCCTCTTTTGGAAAACTTTTCACATCAATCTGATTGATAGAATACTCGGGACACATAACACGGCGCCCCATATTTTTATCCGACTCTTTGCATTCAGTTGTCTTTCTTGTGATATCCATGCAGTACTCTTTTAAAAACATGACGCCCTCCCTTTCTCCAATATTATATCATAGGTGCGGGATTTTTACACTGTAAAATAGAACGTCCGTCCAAAGTTGTATGGTAAAATAAGCATAGATTTCTTACAAGTTTAGAACACGGAAAGAATGTGATTGTCCTTTTTCACAAAAGCAATAAAATGTTCTATATCTGCTTCCATCGTTACAAAAGTTCCGCCTTCATACTCCTTTTTCTCATTTATATCAATCCAAGTGCCCTTAGGCAGATAAACTTTTCTTTCTGTCTGCCCCTGATTTACAATCGGTGCAAAAAGTATCTCTTCCCCAAACATGTACTGATCCCCCAGGGTATAGCAGAACTCATCTTCCGGATATTCAAAGAACATAGGTCTCATAATGGAAGCACCGGTCTTACTGGCTATGTCCATGTATTTATGGATATAGGGGCGCAGACGCTCTCTCAGTTCGATTAAGTTCTTCAGAATGGGATAGACCTTCTCTCCAAAGCTCCAAATTTCATTGTCTCCGCCGCTTCTTTCCAGAATGCCGGGATTACGTTCAGCCTGGTTGGAAGTACGTTTTCTGGAACCATGCAGTCTGGTGACAGGACAAAAGATACCGAACTGGAACCAGCGAACAATCAGCTCCCTGAAATAGTCACTTTCTATATCCCCTCCCCAGAAACCTCCTATATCACTGTTCCACCAGGGGATTCCGCACATCGCCATATTAAGTCCTGTCTTTACGCTCATACGGAGGGCATCAAAGGTCGATGGAATATCGCCGGACCAGACAAGTGCTCCCACCTTCTGACTTCCAATCCAGGCTGCCCTGGTCAAGGAGATAACTTGTTCTTCCCCCGCCTCCTTTAATCCGTCGTAAAATAGTTTATTGTAGTAGTAAGGATAGATAAGCCCAACTTCTGCCCCATTCCCTTTATGAAATCTAAGATTTTCAAACTGAACCGGCAGAATTTCCGGTTCTGCTTCGTCCAGCCAGAAGCTTTTAATACCATTTTTATAATAGTTCTCATAAACTTTTGACCATACAAACTTTGCGGTCTCCGGATTACTGGGATCAATATAGGTCTGCTGTCCGTAAAAGGGAAAGATACCATACTGCCCTTTATCCGTTCTTATTAACATATTCCGCTCATCCATATAACTGAAATTTTCACTGTTTGGATTAATAGTGGGCCAGATTGAGACAATGGCCTTTACTCCCATATTCTCCAGTTCATCACACATTTCCTTGGGGGAGGGCCAGTATTTCGGATCCATCTTATACTCTCCCTGCTCTGTCCAATGAAAATAATCTATGATAATCGCAGAAAGGGGAATCCCACGTCTTTTATACTCCCTGGCTACTGAGAGCAGTTCCTCCTGGTCCTCATAGCGCAGCTTGCACTGCCAGAAACCTGAGCCCCAAGAAGGAAAGGCAGGTGCATGTCCGGTTAGGTCTGCATACTTTGCCATTACTTCTCCCGGAGTATCTCCCGCTACTACCAAATAATCTATCTGTTTTGTGGAATCTGCTTCCCATAGGCTGTGGTTATTAGTCAGCTCACAACGGCCTATAGCAGGGTTATTCCAAAGAAATCCATATCCATAAGAGGAATATACAAAAGGAATGGAGGATTTGGTGTTTTTATGAATCAGTCTGCTGGAAGAGCCCTTTAAGTCAAAGCAGTCATTCTGCTCCTGTCCCAAACCATAGAAGTGCTCTCCTTCCTTTGGCTGAAAAACTACTGTCATACGATGATTATCCGCACCTAAGGAACTATATTCTCTGAATCTGTCAAGAAAAGCCATTTCTGAACGTTCTGTCAGGATTTCCTTCCCGTGCTTAAAATAGGTCACCTTCCCGTTATTATAAATCTTAGCTGAGAGAATGCCATTTACGATAACTGCTGTGTTATCTTCCTGTTTCACAGTACACTTTGTTTCTTCCTGTATCAGAAGATTCCAGTTTTCCTCTGTCAGTGAAGAATTGGGTGTCGAGCGAAACCGCAGCGTATCCTTGCCCCAAGCTTCCAGTACGGCAATCTCATCCCTTTTCTGAAAATAAATCTTATTACCCTGAACTGATAAAATACCCATCTTATCTCCTCCGGAAAATATTTATAGTAAAATAATTATACTATATTATTTTGATAAAACTTTCATAATATAGCTCAATTTTAATACTATTTTGATATTTCTGCATTTACAGGAGGTTCAATTCCACTCTCATTTCTTTCCACGTTCTTTCTATAAACGGAGGGTTTGACTTTCATATAACGGAGAAATTCCCGGTTATAAAAACTGATATTATTATAACCGCACAAAAAGGCTATCTCTGCTATCTTCTTATCCGTCCTGACCAGATATTCACAGCTCTTAATAATGCGGCAGCGGTTTAAATAGGCAAAGGGAGAAAATCCGGTCAACTGCTTAAATAGTCTGCAAAATTGCCCCTCACTAAGATGAGACTCTGATGAAAGCCTCTTTAGGGTGATATCCTCATTAAAGTAATTTTGTATGAAATCCAAAGATGGTTTTAACTGCTCTGTTAACCGTGTAAGATTCTTAATAGAATCTATGGCGGACAAATGATAATTGTAAAGACACTGCCACATAATAAGCAGCATCCCGTGGAGCCTAAGTTCCCAAGTCTTTTGAGCTCCCAATGGAAACTCAAAGCTTTCTTTTAAAAGAGAAAGGATTTCATGGTGCCATTCCACTGCCGGCTTTAGATGCAAAGAACAGCGAAGCCCATAATGCATCACAGGGTATAGATATTCGGCATAATGCAGATTCATAAAATAATCCGAAAGAAACGATACTGAAAAAACAAGAGCATGGAATTCACAGCCTGCCTTTTTTTCATCCTCCGCCCTGTGCAAAAGACCTGGCGGTATAAAAATACCCTCTCCTGCATTCAAAAGATACTTTTCCTCCTCAATATAAAAAGAAACAGCTCCTGTCCCTAAATAGAAAAACTCCATCTCATTATGCCAGTGCAAATATAATACGGAGGCCTCACCGGGAGATATCATAGTGTGATGAATGGAATAAGGCTGTGTACCGGTAATATGAGTCACTTTTTCAAACAAGAGAGCTTTCTTTCTGTCGTTCATCTAACCTCCTCCTTTTCTGCTGTACTATCTTAAGACAGCTTATCCTTTGCGGACATTGAGCTCTTCCGTCCGTTTCTTTCTGTATTCTCTTGGCTGGCAGCCGCACAGAGCCTTAAATTCCCTGTTAAAAGTACGCGGATTATCATAGCCGCACATAAGCCCTATTGTCAGAATATCATGACTGCTGCCTTGAAGTAACAGCTTGGCATTGTCTATTCTTAAGGTATTAATATAATTTGAAAAACTGGTATGAAGCTTTTCACTAAAAATCCTCGATACACTGTAACGGCTTACACCCAAATGTTCCGAAAGTGCCGTAAGAGTCACCGGTTCCTTATAATTCTCGGACAGGTAGGCAATTAACTGCGCTGTTGAATCGGAAAAGTTGCTTTCCCTGTTCTTAACCAATTTCATTTCTGAAAGACTTCTGGCAAGAACCAGCTGGACATAAGCACTGATCACCGGAAGTTCTTCCTGCCTGTCCGGACGTGTTACCATAATAGAATTTAGTGCATAAGGAATATCCGGATGCACTTTCTCATTCGTGAGAAAGGGTGTAACCGGATGATTCGACATGATAACAGACAGAAAGTCCCCACCCATCCTGGCCGGACAGAGAATGAGAAGCCCTCTGTTTTCTCTAATATCTTTGTCGGTTTCATAGCTATGAATCCTGTTAGGAAATGCTATCCCTAAATCTCCCTTCCTTAACACTCTTCTCTCCTCCCCAACCGTCATCCATATCTCCCCTTCCTGTACCAGAAAAATCTCCAGTCCAGTATGCAAGTGTGCGGGAAAAGAGAAATTATCCAATATCTGAAACATAAAACGCTCTGAATTATCTTCGTATATAACTTTCATTCTAACCTCCCTTAAAGGTTTCATACTCTTATCAGGTCCGCAATAAATGTCTTATATTATCTCTTCGTTGGCAAGTATTATATCATATGCAATGTTATAATACTATTAGTTTAAAGCTTAATTCATATAATATATTACAGGAGGTATGTTACATATGGAACACAAGATGGCTATTATCGGCTATGGAGGAATGGGAAGCTGGCATGCAGAAAATGTCTCATCCCGCATAGACAATATATCTGTGAAAGGAATCTTTGATATTCAAAAGAATGCCCAGGAGAAAGCTCAGTCCCAGGGACTCTATATCTATAAAAGTTTAGAGGAATTACTGGCAGATACAGAGATAGATCTTGTTACGATCGCAACACCCAATGACTCCCACAAGGCATATGCCATCTCCCTCTTAGAGGCAGGTAAAAATGTAATCTGTGAAAAACCGGTAACGATGAATGTGGCAGAGCTGGAGGAAATCATCGCTGCTGCCAAAAAGAGCGGTAAAGTATTCTCGGTTCATCAGAACCGAAGATGGGACAAAGATTTTGTTATTATCAAAACCATATTAAACCAGGGCGGTCTGAATAACCCTTACTTCATAGAAAGTCGTGTTCAGGGTTCCAGAGGGGCAATGCATGGCTGGAGAGGTCATAAAATCAACGGCGGCGGTATGGTCTTAGACTGGGGCGTTCATCTGCTGGACCAATTTCTTAATCTGATTGATTCCCCTGTTGTATCCGTCTTAGCACACCTCTTTAATCTCTACTCCGATGAGGTGGAAGACAATATTAAAATTCTTCTGCGTTTTGAGAACGGTGTATCCGCACTTTGTGAAATGTCTACTAACTGCCTAATAAACAATCCCCGCTGGCATGTGTCCTGTATCGACGGAACTGCTGTGATAGAGGATTGGAGCTGCGCTGGAAAAATAGTGAAGTTAAAGTCAGATTCCCAGATGAATTGGTCTGAAGATATTGTGTATACGGAAGCCGGTCCCACCCGTACCATGGCTCCCAGACCGGAATATACCACTGAAGTCCTAGCCTTGCCGGAAGTAACCACAGATTGGAGTGATTACTACAAAAACATCGTAAACGTAATAGACGGCTTGGAAGAATTGATTGTAAGACCGGAGCAGTCGCTGAGGGTAATGAAGGTGATTGAAAAGGTATTTGAATCAGAGAAATCCGGTATGGGAGTAAAATGCCATATCTAATGAGATTTTTCTATTATTTTCTATTATCATAAATGTTATTGATAGCGAAAGGAGTTATCTATGAAGAAAGCATTAATATTTCAGGGAGGCTGGGATGGACATGAACCGGTATTGGTATCAAAACGGTTTGCAGACCTCCTGCAAAAACACGATTACGAAGTCAAGATCAGTGATACTCTGGATTGCCTTGCAGATGCTGAGGAACTTAAGACCCTTGACTTGATTGTTTCCTGCTGGACAATGGGAGAAATCGACCATAAGTATGTAGTAAATTTATCGGAAGCTGTTGGCAGCGGTGTTGGTCTGGCAGGTTGTCACGGCGGCATGTGCGATTCTTTCCGTCAGAATACGGAGTGGCAGTTTATTACCGGCGGCCAGTGGATCAGCCATCCGGGAGGCGATGGTATTGAATATACCGTTAATATCTGCCACGGCTCCAGTCCTATTACTGAAGGTCTTGAAGATTTCCCTGTATGCAGTGAACATTACTACTTACATATAGATCCCGCAATTGAAGTTCTGGCAACCACCCGTTTTCCGTCGGTTAACTATTATCATATTTCCAACAAACCTGTGGATATGCCGGTGGCCTGGACAAAATTCTGGGGGAACGGCAGGGTATTCTACACTTCCCTTGGGCATCACGATGACGTCTTTGAGAAATCTCCCCAGGCTCAAATCTTAATGGAACGAGGCATGCTCTGGGCTGGAGAAGGCAAGCAGTATGCCATCGATCATAACCTTACTACCGAACGCTTCATCAATAACGCAAAAATGTATTAAAGGAGGAAACTGCTATGTTAAAGATAGGAATGGTAGGTGTGGGCGATATCAGCGGCATCTACTTAAAGAATCTCACCCAGCTGTTTAAAGAAGTCGAATTGGTTGCTCTCTGTGACCTGGTAAAGGAAAAAGCAGAAAAAGCAAAAGCACAATATAACATCCCTAAAATTTATGACACCATGTACGAATTATTTGCAGATGAAGAAATCGATATCGTGCTAAACCTTACCCGTCCCAATGAGCATTTTCTGGTATCCAGTGAAGCATTAAAAGCCGGAAAGCATGTCTATTCTGAAAAACCTCTGGCGGCTTCCCTTCCGGAAGGTCTTGAACTGGTGCGCCTAGCACAGGAGAAAAATCTCTTCTTAGGCGGAGCCCCTGATACCTTCTTAGGAGCCGGAATACAAACCTGCAGAAGGTTAATTGATGACGGTTATATCGGAAAACCTGTCGGTGCTGCTGCCTTTATGATCTGTAGAGGACATGAAGGCTGGCATCCGGATCCTGAATTCTATTACAAACGCGGCGGCGGACCAATGATGGATATGGGGCCTTATTATCTGACTGCACTTATCAATCTTTTAGGCGGAATCCGTTCTGTGACCGGGCTGGCGAGGACTTCTTTTCCCCAAAGAACTATAAAGAGTGCACCAAAGGCCGGAACAGTTATTCAAGTAGAGGTGCCGACCTATGTTACCGGTATGCTGGAATTTGACAGCGGCGCTGTGGGTACTCTTTTTACCACCTTTGATGTTCACTCGGACGGCCAGGCCAGATTTGAGATATATGGTTCCGAAGGTACACTGATCGTTCCTGACCCCAATACTTTTGGAGGCCCTATACGACTCCTCCGCCAGGAAGAAAAGGAATACAAAGAGCTTCCTCTTATGTTCGGTTATGCAGATAACAGCCGTGGATTAGGTCTTGCCGATATGGCAAAGGCTATTGAAACAGGGCGTAATCCCAAAGCCGGATATCTGCAGACATTACATGTCTTGGAAGCTATGACAGCTTTTGAAACCAGCAGCAAAAGCCGAGCTGCTGTTGATTTAGCATCCCATTTTGAACGGGAAAGTCCAATGGAACGGGACAATTGATTCTGTTATTAACATAAACATATAAAGAGCTGTTTCTAAAAGAAGCTCTGGGGATATGACCTGCCAAGCAGTGTATTACATGTCATATTCCCAGAGATATTTTTTGCGGCAGTTGCCTAATAAATTCGATATCTTCCGCTTAACATCAAAAGGCTGAAGAAATAAAGGCAATTATCATAGTACCTTCTTTCACCTTTTCTTAAAGGGGTATTCAGAAAAAGTCTTACCCATTCCATTCTATACTTTCCCTTTGCTGCAAGAGACCCTGCTGCATTCGTAGCCACAATGGCCGTCGGATGCAGAGCTGCCTGTTCCAGTGCAGTACCATCTATCATATAATTATGGTACTGATAAAACTCTGTCTGCTCACGAAAGAAAGTTTGTAGTCTGTCAATAATGCCCCCCAGTTCTTCCTCTGTATGAAACCAGGCAGCATCCAAACCAATATTCATAGCAACCCGGTAGGCATCGGAGTAGAACTGTCCGTCATGAAACAGACGCTTTGGTGTTCCGTCAAATTCTGCATACTCCGGTGACATACCGGTAACCGGATGAGCACAGAGCTTAAGATAAGCACGGCTTCTCATAGCTGCCTCTTTCCAGAATTCACGGTCTTCTGCATTCGCTCTTTCTCCGAACAGCTCGTAGAAATGCGGCAAATGGTAAGAAGGATCGGAGAAAGGAGCTTCCGGTACGAATTTGATGTAATGATTCTTAGCCTCCCACATAGGTGCACCTTCTGTAACCAGCTCTGCCTGGTGAATACAGTGTTTCAAGATATCCTTTGCTTGCACACTGTAATCAAAAGGTGCCTCCCCGTCCCCAAATCGACTGGAGGCAAAGAAAAGTGCCATAGCATAATACTCTTCTCCGTCCGGTGCCGGACCCTCCGCATTTTTCTTGCCATTTGGTGCCACAGACCAGGCAAAATACCCCTCATATTTACCGCTGTTCTGATACATATAAGATTTTGAAAAAAGCCAAAGCCTGTCAAAGATATCTTTCCTGTTCATCTGGACAGCCATCATCATACCATAGCTCATGCCCTCCGTTCTGGCGTCCAGATTACCGGTATCCAGCATATACCCCATATCCTCACCCATCTCAAAATAGAACTTCTCCTTCTCATCAAAGAAGATGGTATGAAAGGCCTCCTGTATTCTGCTATCAATCTCTTCCTCCGATAAACCGGCTTCCCTTAATAAATTCGGGTAGTTCCCTGTAAAATATGCTCCATCTGCCATGATAATCCCCTTTCCTATGTACATCCTATTATCATTATTTGTTCGTAACTACTACCCTTATCTTTATAGCATAGATCAGCCTTTCCTGCTTCTTGCTTGTTGCTAAACCCCAATCAAATATTGCTGAGTTTACAGATTTGTTAGTTTTACACAAAGAATGCGTTTTTCTATTTACATTTTTACCTATTCAAACTATAATATCAATAAGGATATTGTTTAATATGTATACTAATTCATACCGTACTGTTTCATAATCAAACAAATGGCTGCGATATTTGCATAATTTATTGAAAAGGAGGCATATATGATTGAAAAGCTAACAGGTACCAAAGAAACTGTTTTTCATCCTGAGAATCTGCAGGTACGCCTTCATATTAATGTAGAATATGAAGATTATCCAATGCACTGGCATACGGACACAGAGATTATTATGCCTATTGAAAACACCTATACCGTTCTCATTAACAAGGAGAAGTACCTTCTAAATCCAGGGGATATTATGATTATTCCTTCCGGTGAAATACACCAGTTATATGCTCCTCCTACAGGGAAGCGTTACATTCTCCAATGCGACAGTGCTTTACTGGGTGGATTATATGGAATTGATTCAATCAGCAGTGATTTCTATCCTTGTGTTTATATTCAATCTATAACCGGCCAAGCATATCAGAAGCAGCTATCAAACATACTTCATCAGGTGGCGGATGAATATTTGACCCATCCCCCTCTTTATGAAGCTTCGATTGCCTCCCTTTTAACATCTTTTTTTGTGATAGTGGGAAGAAACTGCTTGAACAGAGAACGTCAGCATACCAGCAGTGTCAAAAAAAAGCAGCATCAATATATCGATAAATTCCTTCATATCTGTCAATACATCAATGAACACTGTGCCGAGGACCTTACCATTGATGAACTGGCTAGATTAGCAGGATTTAGCAAATACCATTTTTCAAGGCTTTTTTATAATTTTACCGGTGTAACTTTCTATGATTATCTTATTAAAAGGAGAATTATCTTTGCCGAAGGACTTTTAGCCGATCCTAATTTATCGGTTATTGAAATTGCCATGCAAAGCGGCTTTAACAGTCTTTCTACCTTTAACCGGAATTTCAGAGCGGTTAAGAAATGCACCCCTACGGAATACAGAGGCATGCATTCTTCCAGACAGATTCAATGTCCTGAAGAACTCGATGTCAAGATTACGTCTATTCTATAACTTGATCTATGCATATCATTTGGGCTCATTCGTAATGGAAGAATACTTCATTTTATCACAATATACAATTATTACCAATTATCGGATATAACGGAACTAAAACAGGGGACAGGCATAATCTTGTTCCCTGTTTTAGTTTACTAAGCTCTTAGGGAGAAGGACGTATGAGAGAAAGTAATCAGTAATATTTCTTTCGTTATTTTGTACAAAATATACAATTTTTTTCTTGCTTCACCGTGGACTTATTCAACAAAATTACTAATTTCAGTAAGGTTTTACTTGCCAATAATACCTTATACTGATACACTGTTCTCAGTTAAGTTCGGCCGGACTTCTCAAAAATAAATGCTATTTCGTACATTTTGTATTTAAGCTATTAAAGTGTGTGATAATAGAGAATAAAATCAAACCTACCCCAATTTTGAATCATTATTTTTTAACATAGAAGGAGATTCCTATGGAGCATGATTATATTGAGATTGTTGGTGCGCGAGCAAATAATTTAAAGAATATCAGTTTAAAAATTCCCAAAAAGAAAATAACCATTTTTACCGGAGTATCAGGCTCCGGTAAATCCTCTATCGTTTTTGAGACAATTGCTCAGGAAGCCGGCAGGCAGTTAAATGAAACCTTTAGTAAATTTGTACAGACCTTCCTGCCTAAGTACGGGCATCCGGATGTGGATGAAATTAAGAACCTGTCTTTAGCCATTATTGTAGATCAGAAGAGGATCGGCGGAAACTCTCGCTCAACCCTTGGAACCATAACAGATATTAATCCATTGATAAGGCTTCTATTCTCCAGAATCGGACAACCTCATGTAGGTCCTTCTTCCTTTTTTTCTTTCAATGATCCTAATGGCATGTGCAAGACATGTGAAGGCATCGGAAGAATTGTCACACTGGATATGGAAAAGGCCTTGGATAAAGAAAAATCCCTAAATGAAGGGGCGATTCTGTTACCAGGCTATAAACCAGGTTCCTGGCAATGGAAAGGCTATGCCGCTACCGGTTTTTTCGACTGTGATAAAAAGATAAAGGATTACACGGAAGAGGAATATGAAAAACTTGTTTACTGCAAACCCGTTAAGCTTAACTCTACCGTCATGGAGGGTATTAATACTACCTATGCAGGACTTGCCGAACGATTCATCATGCAATACATTAAAACCGATTATGAAAAATCAGAGGCGTCCCAGAAAAAGATTTCTCCATTCACTACCGAAATGCAGTGCCCGGACTGCGGCGGAAAGCGATATAACGAAACGATATTATCTGCAAAGATTATGGGGTATTCTATTTCAGATTTCACAGCCCTTCAAGTGGACGAGCTCCTTCGCTTGATTCAACAGATAAAGGATGATGGTGTAAGACCTATTATTGTTAACCTGTCTGAACGTTTAAAGGACCTTATCGATATCGGACTGGATTACGTCAGTCTTGACAGGGAGACTTCTACCTTATCCGGCGGAGAATCCCAGCGGGTTAAGATGGTAAAGCACTTAACCAGCAGTTTGACGGATGCTATGTATATTTTTGATGAACCCAGTATTGGGTTGCATCCAAGAGATGTTCACAGGCTGAATGAACTTCTGGTGAAATTAAGAGATAAGGGAAATACGGTGATTGTAGTTGAACATGATCCCGATGTAATAAAGGCTGCTGATTATATCATTGATGTGGGGCCAAAAGCCGGGACCAAAGGCGGAAAGATAATGTTTGAAGGAAGCTTCCAAGATTTATTAACCTCCGGAACGCTCACCGGTGAATATCTGGGCCAGCATCTGCCTATAAAGAATCCACCAAGGAAAAGCACAAAATTCTTAGAAACGAAAAAGAGCAGCCTGCACAACCTTAAAAATGTCAGTTTAAGAATACCAAAAGGAATCTTCACAGTTGTAACCGGTGTAGCCGGTTCTGGCAAATCTACTCTGGTCAACGGCGTATTTGCAAAGGAATACAAGGAAGCCGTAAATATCGACCAGTCGGCTGTCAGTGCGAATCTAAGGTCTAATCCAGCTACCTTTACCGGGATCATGGATCAGATACGTAAATTATTTGCTGATGAGAATAAGGTGAGTGCCGGATTATTCAGCTATAATTCTGAGGGTGCCTGCGAGGCTTGTAAAGGACGAGGCTTCATCGAAACAGATCTGTCTTTTATGGACTCTGTTGAAACTGTCTGTGAAGTATGCGGCGGAAAACGGTTTAAGTTAGAAGTCCTCCAATATAAATACAACGGTAAATCCATTGTCGAAGTATTGGATATGACCATAGCAGAAGCTGTTGAATTCTTTCCGCAGAAAGAAATATTAAATAAGCTAAAATATATCGTCGAAGTTGGACTTCATTATATGACACTTGGTCAGCCTCTGGATACTCTCTCCGGTGGAGAATGTCAGAGATTAAAACTTGCCAAGGAGTTAAGCCAGAAAGGTAATATCTACATCTTGGATGAACCGACCACAGGTTTGCATATGTCAGATATTACTGGTATCTTAAATATAATTGACCGGCTTGTAGAAAAAGGAAATACCGTAATAGTCATTGAGCATAATCTGGACGTTATTCGGCGTGCCGACTGGATTATCGATGTCGGTCCGGAAGGCGGCAGCAAAGGCGGAAGGATTCTTTTTGAAGGAACACCGGCGGATTTAAAAAACTGTAAAGAATCAATAACTGCTAAATATTTATAAAAAATGTCTTCGACACTCTCAACTCCCCTAACCCCTCACTCATGAGGGGAATCAGGGCGTTTCACAATACCTCCTATTCGGCCGCGGGAGGTTCCATACCATTTACCTGCCGACCTCAAGGGACCTCCCTACTGCCGTTGATTCATTTTAACTTGGGTCCGCCACAGTTTGTGAAGGCACATAAAATGTCCTATGGTATAATGGTTTATCTGAGAATAGCAGAAAATGTCATGCAGTTCCTCCACAGTTTCAGTAAACTAAAGAAAACGAATACAAGGAGGAACAAATACTATGCTAAAAATACAAACCTATACCGCAGAGCTTGCTGGGACGAGCTACGAAATCGGATATCAATTTGGAAAAATGATCACTGGAATCCCACTTTTACAAAAAGTACATACTGCCGGAATGGAGGGCTTTGGTTCCGAGCAGGTTGAGGAAGCGACAGAGCTTTTTGACCACTGGTGTCCCGGTCTCACCGAAGAACTTTGCGGCTTTGCCGATGCGTTGATGGTTTCACCTGAGCAGGTGTTCTTTTACGGAATGACCTATCTGCTTCCCCGGTGCAGCCATATCGCGCTGCTGCCAAGCACCACCGCCGAGGGAAGACCCCTGCTCGCTCGCAACTACGAATTTAGTCATGAAGCTGAGGACTTCTGTCTGATAAAAACCAGTGTGGCAGGAAAGTATTCGCATATGGGTACCAGCGTACTTCACTTCGGGCGGGATGATGGTTTTAATGAGCACGGCCTCGCCGTCACCATGAGCTCCTGCGGTTTTCCGGTAGGGGCACTCCCCTATATGCGTGCACCGAAGATCAAAGGTCTTCAGTTTTGGGCAGTTACCCGCGCTCTGTTGGAAAATTGCAAGGATGTAACGGAAGCGCTCAAATATCTGGAGGGTATGCCCATCGCCTACAACCTCAACTTGCTTTTACTGGATAAGGCGGGCAATGCTGCATTGATAGAAACGATGGATGGCCTCACCTCTGTCAGGCAGATTAACTCAGATTCTAAGGAGCAGATGCTGTATGCCACAAACCATGCGCTTTTTCCTGAGCTTCAAGCAAAGGAACCTCAGGTAATGGCGCATTCAGCAAAACGGTATGCCTATATTGAAAAACAGCTTGCTCATCAAAGTGGAGTAACGCAAGCACAACTCAAAGAAATGCTGCTCGCCAAGTATCCGGATGGTTTGTGCTGTCATTACTTTGAGGAGTATTTTGGAACCACAAAGAGCATGGTGATTTCTCCATCAGAGGGTATCATTGATCTTTGTTGGGGTGGCCGGGCAGAAAATGGTTGGCACACTTATGATATTACCAAGCCATTGGGGAATGGCGTGCAAGATGCTCTGATCAATTTGGAGAAAGCAGCACCGGGTACCTATGATTGGCAGCCACTGACATAAAAACGAAAGGAGGATTACCACGAACTATCGAAAAGCATTGGAGCAGGCGGTTGTATATATTGAAAATCACTTAGGGAACAATATCAAGGTCGAGGATGTGGCAAAGGCTGCCGGGTATTCTTATTATCATCTAAATCGTCAATTCACAGCCATCCTTGGTGAGAGTATTGGCAGCTACATCAAGAAGCGCCGGCTGGCAGACGCATCCAAGAAGCTTCTCTATACAGACCTTAAAATTATAGATATAGCGATTGAATATGGCTTTGATTCACCAGAAGCCTTTAGCCGTGCATTCAAGGCCATTTACAAAACCAGCCCTCAGAGCTATCGTCAAAACCGTCTGGACACCTTCATTGGCAGCAAAGAACGCTTGGACAAAGGACTACTGAATCATCTGGTCCGCAATGTGACGGTCCATCCGAAGATCGTGGAGCTACCAGAGATCAAGGTCGCAGGGATTCGGGGAGAGACCACCTTGCGAGATAACCGTCTGCGAGAATTGTGGAATCAGGCTAATTCTTTATATAAACAAATTCCCAACCGAATCCCCAATGCGAGAGGTTTCGGCATCTGTGAAGCATGTGCGGAAAACACACTATACACTATGAATGACGATATCCTCTTTACCGAGGTGGCAGGTACAGAAGTATCGTCTTTTGAAGGACTAACGGAACCCTTTGTGCCAAAAGTAATCCCTGGGGGACGTTATGCGGTGTTTACCCACCGGGGCTCTCTACAGATGCTGCCCCAGACCTTTGACTACATTTGGGGAACGTGGTTTCTCACCACAAGAGAAGAATTGGACTGGCGGGAGGACTTCGAGCTTTATGATAAACGTTTCCTTGGGTATGATCATCCGGATTCTGAGGTGGATTTGTATATTCCAGTAAGGCATCAGAGGTAAGTCTGGATTTTATTGCACCTAATAATTGTATTAAAAAGGGTATCTTTTGGCATGAAGAATTTCGAGAGGTTCCGTACAAGGATTATACATAGTTCTATCTAAATAAAAAGAAGACGGCAGGAGGTTTATTTCTCATGCCCTAAAACATGGATTATAGACCAGTACATTAAAATAGCTCTAAACTCAGTGATGGAGTGGGATTCAAATGAATCCCACCCCCATCATTGACAAAGAGCCAAAAAAAGTCCCACAGCTTTTACTTTAACAGAAAAGCAGTGGGACTTCCATTTATTTGGTACTGATTGCGCTAAGAACTGTCTGAATATCTCTGGAATCCATTAGGAATAGTTCCGTTCCATTGGAATTTACAATATCATAGCTGTCATCATAGGGCTTGAATTCCACCACGAAAGGTGTATCCGTAGTAGTCAGATGGAAAGTTAAAGTCATGTCAGGTGTTTCATTTTTACCTTTACCCAAATCTGCTTGCGGGATTTCTCTTTGAATCTTTGGAGTAATCACTTGAGCATAAATCTTCTTAAAGGGATCTTCCTCTACTTTTTTATTGTCTATATAATAAGTAGCAGTGGTAACATCTTTCTTATCTTCTTTCTTGGTTTCCCGTTTAATGGAAAGAGTATGAGTTACACCCTTTGAAACAATATCAATACTGTTTACATTGTCAATATTTATCAAGTTCGTATATTTATATACATTACTGAATGCATCAACAGTTACAATCTTATCTACTGTTGATTTGCTCATAACATTTACAGCATTGGAATCCGAAGTTTTAACATAATAATCTCCATCCTCGTTGGCCTTTCCAATTAATAGAGTCAGACTCTTACTTACTTTGGTGGCTGTCTTGCTGCTATCGGTACTGTCAGTACTGCTGGCATCCTTGCTGCTGTCCGTTGAGCTGGAATCTTTCTTCTCTTCATAATACTTAATTGCTACTGTATAAGCCGGCTTATCAAGGCCATATTTACTTAAGTCTGCAGCATTATAATCCTCACAGGATTGATAAGAAAGAGAAGCATAGTTTCCAAATAAGGTGGTTAAGCTGTCACTGTCAGCAGCTACCGGTGTTGCATAAGGCTTCTTCATAATATAATCGCTGAAACCTGAATAATCATAGGGTGAATCCGGCTCATATTCAACATCAAATTCCTTGCCGTCTTTTGCTGCTACACTAAGGCCTGTAATATTTGCGGCAGTGATAGAAGGAAGTGTCTCTACCGTAATCATTTCTGACTTTGTGTGTGCGAAATAGCTGTAGTAAGACGCATTAACAAGGTATACTGCTTTATTGCCCTTTACCTGAGCATAATACTCGCCGCCTAAAGGTGATTCGTTGCCTACAGTTATGGTTACTTCTTTCCCATCTTCTGCTGTAGCGGTTGCTGTAATAGCAGGATTATCCAAACCAAAGGCGGACAAATCACTGATATCATCCGTCAGAGTATTCGTAGGTGTTATTGTTGTAAAGAGACTCTGCATATTGCTGGCATAGGTCTGATTTACAGGGAAAGAAGCATTATCTTTATCCTCCCATACACCCTTACTGTTAAGCTTCATTGTCATCTCGAAATCTTTATTTTTAAAGTAAATTGTCTTAATAGAGGCACTATCCATAGTAACAATTGCTTTGTTCTTATCTGCTGTGTCATCTGCCGCATCTTTCTTCCCGTTGTTATTTTTAGCCACCCAGAAATATACACCTAGCAAAAGAATCATCACAACGAGCAGCAGCAGTAATCCAAGATTTTTTTTGCGCTTACTGCCAGCCATTATTTCTTCCTCCTTCTAAGTACCACATAACCTCCTGAACAAAGAACCAGAATAGGTAATACACCGACAATTAAGATACTCCAAAGAGTTGCCTTTGATGCGGTAACATTCAGATACTGCTGTTCTGTACTTACAGTTCTTACGGAAAGAGTATCCTTCTTATCTGTTACATAGTTAACAGTATTTAGGAATAAATCAAGATTTCCAAGGGAAGAAACGGATACGGTGCTTTCATCAATTAATACCGGTGAACCGTACACAATCAGTTTTGCTTCCTTATCGTTATATTTTTCAGTTACTGCAAGGCCGAGATTAAAAGGTCCGTCAATATCTTTACTCTCTTTTTCAGCCTTGGTTGAACTGACATCGGTCTTAGAGTATGCCTTGTCTGAAGTTGTAAGTAATGGTGATACTTCAATTGTACTTCTTGCAGAATCACTTTTCTTTAAACCTGAAGCCTGAGGTGCTACAACATAGGTGCTTCCGGTTTTTAAGGAAGAAGTAATATCATGGGTTTCAATATTAGGTACAAGATAGTTGATGTATTGTCCCATGTAATGATCTCTGTCGCCTTCTACTACAATTCCCGGTACTGTACTTACTCCATAATACTCTAACAGTCCATTGAAGTTATCAAGACTGCTTGCCTGATAATCTGTGTAAATGATAGCATGACCGCCATTTGAGAGGTAATCTTTTATCATCTTAACTTCATCAGCAGAATAGTCCTTCTGAGGAGCATTGATTAAAAGTACGGAACAGTCCTCCGGAATCTTCTCGGTTGTAATTGTATTTAAAGTGTTTTCAGTTACATTAATCTTTTTAAGGGCTGTTGTTATGCTAGCGGAAAGATCTGTTTCACCATGACCTGTAACAGCATACATAACAGGTAAATTATCAGTGGTTACATACTGAAGGGCGGAAGTTACCTGGCCTTCCACATCAATACCGGTTTGGTAACTTTGGTAGGTCTGATAGTCCATCTGGGAGACAACCATGCTGTTAGAATCCACATATTTCACACGGTTATTAGTATTATTCACCACCAAAACGCTGTTATTGGTTACTTTATCATCCACATATTTTGAAGCAAAATTAGGATAGAGAATAGGGTCTTTATATACCACTTTTATATTTTTTGAGACTTGGGGATACTGTTCTATAATCTGCTTTGTGGTCTTATTCTCCTGTCCGGTCTGTACCAGGTAATAGATTGTAATATCGTCTTTAACACCTTTTACATAATTCTTTGTCACACTGGTCAATGTGTATTTACTATCCTTCGTAACATCAATTTTAAGGTCCAGCTGGGATATAATTACATTCAGTATAATTACGATAACAATTACAACAGCAGAAACAGCGGTTGCATAAGCTCCGCCTCTGAATTTTCTGGATGTAAATGATGCTTTGATTTTATCCATCGTACCAGGAGTTTTAGCTGTTTCGGGATTATAATTCTGTTCTGTCTCGTTTGTTTCCACAACAACATTTTCTGAATCTAAGTTCTTGTTTTCATTTAAATCGCTCATTATTTCATCTCCCTTCCTTAATTCCATCTATGTTTCTTAATTGCCTGGACAGTTAAGAACAGGAAAATAAACACGATGCTGATATAGTAAACTACAGAGGATAAATCTAACAATCCACTTGAAAAGTTATCAAATCTGGCTATAACAGAAAACCAACCCAATACCTTGGTAAGAAGGCCATCATATAATGCCGGCTTTACAACATAAATCGCTGTCAAAGCTGCTTCTCCGATGACTCCCACCGTTAGTGAAACTGTAATATTGTGCATCATACTGTACAAAATCCAGCAGATTAAGATAACAAATACCAGGAAAATCACATAGCAGGTTAAATTATCTGTAGGCAGAAAGCTTACAAGGCTGTCCATAAGCGCTGTAACCAGAATAACTACGAAGGATACAACTGCTGATACCAGCTGGCTTTCTGTTAATGAGGATATGAATAATCCAATGGAGATATAAGCTGCTCCTAATAGAGTAAACCCTAAGATAGTACCGTAAGCAGTTTTTAAAGGAACGCTGCCAAATTGCAGTAAGATCAGAGGATAGAAGCAAATAACTACCATAGCAATTAAAAATACTGTAAGTACTGCGAAATATTTACCGGATATAATCTTGCCTATAGAAACCGGTGAAGTAAATAACAACTGATCTGTCTTTTGCTTCTTATCTTCTGCCATTAATCTCATTGTTAAAATGGGCACCAGCAGAACAAAGATAAAGGATACGCCTGACAGTACATATTCAAAGTTTGCCACACGATTTAACAAGTTATATACCGCAAAATAAATACCTACGATAATCAGGAAAAATGCTATAAACACATATCCTGTCATAGATGTAAAATAGGATTTCAGTTCTTTCTTAAAAATAGCCAGCATCCTAATTCTCCTCCTTATGTTCAGATTCCTGATTATTAGCTCCCGCAGCATAAACCTCTTCATTCTTTTGTTTATTCTTACGGAAAAGTCTGTTTGAATTCTTAGTTGTATTTGAATTCTTGTTATCCTGTGTCAATTCCAGGAATATGCTTTCCAGAGACATCTTCGTGGAATGCATATCATATATAGGACATCTTGCATCACTTAAGGCATAGAATACAGCTTCTCTGATATCGCTTTCTTCGGTACTGTAAGCAGATAATTTCACAATACCGCCCTTACTATTCTTTTCGAATTCCAGTTTTGTAATACCTTCAATCCCTTCAAGAGCTTTTTTAACCGTCTCAGTTTCACCTTTAACTTCCAGATGAAGTCCTTTGGAGCCACCAATATGCTGTGAAAGATTATCCGGTGAATCAGATACTACCAGCCTGCCCTTATTGATAATCATAATCTTATCACAGATTGCACTTACTTCAGAAAGAATATGAGAGCTAAGTATAATGGTATGACTCTTGCTAAGTTCCTTAATAAGGTCTCTGATTTCGATAATCTGCATAGGGTCAAGACCTACGGTAGGCTCGTCTAAGATAATTACCTCAGGAAAACCTACGATAGCCTGGGCAAGCCCCACTCTTTGTTTATATCCTTTTGACAGTTGTTTAATCAGACGTTCGGATACATCTGTGATCTTCGTCATCCTCATAATTCTGTCAATCATTTTTCTCTTTTCATTTCTTTTCACGAATTTGATATCCGCTACAAAGTTTAAATACTCCCTTACCGTCATGTCCTGATATAGCGGCGGAAGTTCCGGGAGATAACCAATACATTTTTTAGCTTCCTCCGGTTCATCGAAAATATCGTGTCCGTTAATAGAAACAGTTCCTTCGGTAGCTGATATATACCCTGTGAGAATATTCATGGTAGTAGATTTTCCTGCACCGTTAGGTCCAAGGAATCCTAATATCTGCCCTTTTTCAAGAGTAAAGCTTAAGTCATCTACCGCAAGATGTTCCCCATACTTTTTTACCAGATGTTTAACTTCAATCAACCTTTTCTCCTCCTTATTATATAGTAACTATTTTTCCTAATCCTTGTCTGCTGTAATCGATATTTTATAAAAGCAGACCAACAAGGATATGTTACTATTAGTTTGCGAAAAATTTGTGAACTTTTTCATAATTTCATGGAAAATTTTAAACTTTATGAAATATATCTATAAAAAGAGAGCAGCCCATCTTAAACTTGGCTGCTCTCTAACTATTGTGTACGGGATCTGTAAGTTTCATAAACCTCCTGCTAGAACTTTATTTATTCTCTAGTGTTTTTTTCGATTGCTTTTGTTTTGCATTAGACCGAATATTGCAATAAGTAACATACCAAATTGAAGCATCAAAAACAGGGAATCATAAGTAACCATTCACTCACCCCCCCTCTGTCTTTTTTGTCATTTCCGCTTGTACGTCGTCAATAACATCATTCATACTTTTCATGAGCTCTCCCTTCCAATCACTACCAAAAGATAGTATTTATTGTTACAGTTACATTATAATCTATTGGATATTTTTTACAATACTTATTGCATATTCTACATGTTTTTTGTCTATTCTACCATTTTGTCTTCTAAAATCAGATTTGCTCTTCCGCTGCTAATAAATGTATTGTATTACGTTGTCTGTGCCTGACCCAGGCACATAAAAAAGCGGGTATATCAAAGTTATTCTCTGATAGCCCGCTTCCACATTTAAAGATACTAATATAAAAATACTGCTTATACTCTTATAAAATTATCTTTCGTTTGTACCGATAACATCCTGCATACTATAAAGCCCAGGGTTCTGTCCTTTAATAAACTTCGCCGCTGACAAAGCTCCTTTTGCAAAAATTGCTCTGGAATAAGCAATATGCTTAACCTCAACCACTTCATCCAGTCCTGCAAATATTACCTCATGATCTCCTACGATACTTCCTCCTCTGACTGCAGCAATACCGATTTCATTCACCCCGCGTTTTTCTCTGACATCCGTACGGTCGTAAACATAATCGTAATCCCCGCCCAATTCCTCATTCATAGAATCAGCCAGCAGGAGTGCTGTTCCAGAAGGAGCATCCACCTTCTGATTATGATGCTTTTCTACGATTTCAATATCAAAACCTCCGTTACTAAGTACCCTTGCCGCCTCTTTGATTAATTTAATCATCGTATTAACACCCAAAGACATATTTGCAGAACGAAGAACTGCCACTTTCTCTGCCGTTTGTTTTACCGCCTGGATATTTTCTTCCGAAAGCCCGGTTGAGCAAAGGATAATCGGAGTACCGGTACTAATACTATAATCTAACATTTCCTGTAAACCATTTGGAGAAGAGAAATCTATGATTACGTCCCCTTTTTCCTTTAACTTCGAAAAGGTATCATAAACGGGATAAGCATTTTCAAAACGATTGCTTACATCCACTCCCGCGATAATCTCGGTCTCTTCGTCGCTTTTTGCAAGCTTGGTAATTTCCTGACCCATACGGCCGTTACAGCCGCGTAATATTATACGAACCATTTTAAGTCTTGACCTCTTTTCTTTCAGTACCTTTTTTTCACTCATGTTCCTATCTGTTAATAAATGTTTATCTTACCGATTAAGACAGGATACTAAGATATTTATGCTTCATTATACTGTAATTATATAATAAAATACCCATATTTTCCATTATAATTATCTTTTTTTACACTACTGCAATACCGCAATCCTTCATAGCCTTCATCAGCCTTTCTGCGTTGGCTTCTTCCATCTCAGTTAACGGACTTCTGAGGCTGCCTACCTGAAAGCCCATCAGATTCAATGCTTTCTTTACCGGAATTGGATTCACTTCACAAAAGAGTGCTTCAATTAAAGGTATCAGCTTTAACTGTGTTTCCAGACTTTTTTTGATATCACCTTTTAGGAAGTCTGCTACAATATCGTGAGTCTGTCTTGGGAGTATATTGGAAAGCACCGAGATAACGCCAATTCCTCCTAAGGACAGCAAGGGTACTACCTGGTCGTCATTTCCTGAATAAAGATCAATCTCTCCCTTTGTACGATGCATCAATTCCACAACCTGTGAGATATTTCCACTGGCTTCCTTAATTCCTACAATGTTATCCACATTTTGAAAAAGCTCTGCCACCGTAGAGGGCATAAGATTACAGCCTGTTCTGCCGGGGACATTATAAAGAATGATAGGCAGATCCACTGCCTTTGCTATCATAGTAAAGTGTTGCACCAGCCCTTTTTGTGTTGCTTTATTATAGTAAGGTGTCACTAAGAGAAGCCCGTCTGCCCCTGCCCGCCTTGCATCATCTGAAAGCTCTATGGCTGTTTGTGTACAGTTAGAGCCGGTACCCGCTATTACCGGCACTCTTCCTGCTACCTTGTCCACTGTATAACGGATACATTCCATATGCTCTTTTTCAGTGAGAGTAGAGGATTCACCGGTTGTACCGCAAATGATAATACTGTCCGTACTGTTTTCAATCTGGTAATCAATCAATTCTCCCAGTTTTTCATAGTTCACATTCAATTTCTCATCAAAAGGGGTTACAATTGCAACTCCTGCTCCTTTAAATATTGCCATAGAGGCACCTCCTATTTTTTACTCATTTTCTTTTGGCAAAGAAAAGGGCAAATGTGTGTCCGTCTTCACTGGACTCACAAATAAAAAAAGCCGGCTAACGAGCCGACACCAAAGAATCACATGAAATTCCTCCTTGCAGGAGAAATAAAGTTAACAATTCTTCAGGCAGCACTCCATCAAAAACTTGATGACAGTCATACAGCTCTTAACTGTATGCCCAACAAAGAAAAAGCATAATTCTTCTTCATTTCGGCACCTTTTCCTTTCCACAGCAATCCTCTATGTTCTGCCATATCCTGCTATGTACTCTTAAAAAATGCACCTCTACCAAAATTACGTTATTGAGTTTAATACACCCTTATATTAACATTATGATTTTTTAATGTCAAATATAATTTTATGTATGGGGGAGTTTTTGGGGGTGGACGATGACCAGGGGATGGGATTGGGAGGATTTGATTGCTCGGGAACCCTTACTCCACTAAAGGTGCAGAAAATGTAACTGACAGGCAGTCCAGTGCCAAACTCGCCGTAACTATTATGAAAGCGGATGACTTCTGCGCTCAAACATGGCACTGGCCTGCCTAGTTACCTTTCCTGCACCTTAAGTGTCATAAGGAACCCCTCGAGACCAAATCCTCCCAATCCCATCCCCTGGTCATCTGTTTACCGGTTAAAGTTTGGTACTGCTTTGACTGTCAGTTGCATTTTCTGGCACTTTAGTGGAGTTAGGTCTCCGAGCAATCAAGCACCAGAACAAATCTTCTGACCCTCGTCCGTCCCCATTAACTGCCCCTTACAATATAACCCTTGACTTTACCTAAAATCTTTCGTATCATAAACTCAGGTAAATTACATAGCAGAAGTTTTATAGGGTTCCGCAATATTCGTGTATTGGTCAGGTCCAAGATAAAACGCGCAGTTTATGCGTTCACGGAAGGATAAAAGCCTGGGAGATATTTCTTAATATCATCCCGGGCTTTTCTTTTTTGCTTTTTTACCTGGTAAATGTTCTGTCGGATATCCGCCAGAGATTAACCCTTAAGAAAAGGAGCGATTGTATGAAATGGTTCTACTTAGTTATTGCGGGCATTTGTGAGGTATGGTGGGCTGTGGGGTTAAAATATTCTCACGGGTTTACAAGACTTGTCCCTAGTTTTTTGACAATAGCCGGTATGGCGGCAAGCTTTTATTTTCTTTCCCTGGCTCTAAAAAGCCTTCCCTTGGGAACTGCCTACGCCATATGGACGGGGATTGGCACAATCGGAACTGCAATTCTTGGAATTATACTGTTTAAAGAACCGGTTGATATACTTAGGATATTATGTATGGGCTTCATTTTGACTGGAATTATCGGTTTAAAACTGGTCTCTTCCCATTAAGATCAAAAAACCTGGGACTTCTTACAGCCCCAGGTTTTTTTGTTTGTATTGTAGGAGTTTACTAATAATAATCTATGTCCGGACAAACATTTTAATATTCATCCAGATATTCTAACTTGCTTACGGATACCTCATAAGCAATACGCTTCTCGAAATCACTTTCATTTAATTTTTTCTGATATTCTCTGCTCTGAATTCTTCCCCACACCTGAATGTGTCCTCCAACAGTGAAGTTCTCTGCAAATCTTGCATTTCTTCCCCAACAGATACAGGGTATGTAATCGGATTTTCCATAAGGTCTGTTTACTGCAAGTAATATATCTGCTATTTCTCTGCCTAAGGGAGTTTTTCGATAAATAGGTTGCTTGCAGACGAAACCGTCCAGGAATATGAAATTAGGGCGTATACCTTCCGTATCCTCTTCACTTATTTTGATTTCTCTGGCAAATACGGATAAAACTAATCTGTTCTTGTTGTCCTCATGGCGGTTATAGGAACGGAACTGCCCATTCACCTCAACATACTTGCCCTTAAAATCTGCTTTTACATCGATTAATCTCTCCGATATCATAATAGGAATGATATCATAGGAATTACTTAACCGGCTTACCTGCACATCCAGGACATAAAAGCCTTCCCCAAACACATCGTGACTGAATTCAAAATCACTCATTACCTCGCCTGCAATGCTTACTTGATTGTTATCAAATACTTTATCTGTCATTTTGTATGACTCCCTTCTCTTTACTCGTGTTCTGTACAATTTTAAATTGGTATCCCAATTGTGTATTGTCCTGACCTTCAAGATAAAAAATATTCTCCACTATTAAATTTATGCATCTTCAAAATAATTTAGAACAAAAAAATAAAATATTTCCAAGTTTTTATCATTATTTTTTTTGTTGATAAGCATAATGCTGAAAAATAAAGCCCTTCAAAGAAAGACCTTGTAAATTTTCCGTAGTATGATACAATATTCAGGTTAGAGTGTTCCGTGCGTTTCTTGGAATTTATTGCCGTTTTTATAACTTATCAGAAATTTCTTTTCTTAAGTTTTTTTGATAAAAGGTAATGTTTAACATTACCGTGCATCCGATTTAGGAATATATCAATATTCCTACTATAAATCTATATCATTTTATGGAAGTCCGTTATCAATTATGACACTAAAATGAATACCAGCCGCATCAGCAGATTCTAATTTCTTATAAATTTGCAGCTTTAAGACAAAATATTAATAACTAATCGGATTAAGGGCTTTTCACAAGCCGACTCTTTAATCGGATTGAATGCCGCTGCCAGCGGCAGAATGAGAGGAAAATATGCGTATCAAAAGAGAAGATATCAGAAATATTGCAATTATTGCGCACGTTGATCATGGTAAGACTACCCTGGTGGATGAACTTTTAAAACAAAGCGGTGTTTTTCGTTCCAACCAAACTGTACAGGAGCGTGTCATGGACTCCAATGATATTGAAAGAGAACGTGGCATTACCATTCTTTCCAAGAATACCGCTGTATTCTATAATGGCGTTAAAATCAATATTATCGATACACCCGGCCATGCTGATTTCGGAGGCGAAGTAGAACGTGTCCTTAAAATGGTTAATGGTGTAGTTCTGGTAGTGGATGCTTTCGAAGGTCCCATGCCCCAGACAAAATTCGTTTTAAAAAAGGCATTGGAACTGGAATTACCGGTTATTGTCTGCATCAACAAAATCGATCGTCCTGAAGCAAGGCCAAAAGAAGTAATTGACGAAGTTTTAGAGTTATTTATTGAGTTGGATGCAACAGATGACCAGCTTGACTGTCCATTTATATTTGCCTCTGCAAAATCCGGCGTTGCTATTTTAGAACTGGATGATTCCCCTGAGAATATGATACCTCTTTTTGAGACTATAATAGATTATATCCCTGCTCCGGAAGGAGATCCTGAGGAGAGTACCCAGGTACTTATCAGTACCATTGACTACAATGAATATGTTGGACGAATCGGTGTCGGTAAGGTTGACAACGGCATTATTAAGGTAAATCAGGATGTTGTTCTTGTAAATGCCCACGACCCGGAAAAGAACCAGCGCGTTAAGATCAGCAAACTCTATGAGTTCGAAGGCCTTAAGAAAGTAGAAGTAACAGAAGCTTCCGTAGGTTCTATCGTAGCGATCTCCGGTATTGCTGACATTCACATCGGAGATACCCTTTGCTCCCCTGAGAATCCAAGCCCTATCCCTTTCCAGAAGATATCAGAACCTACTATCGCTATGCACTTTATCGTAAATGATAGTCCGTTAGCAGGTCAGGAAGGTAAATTTGTAACCTCCAGACATTTAAGAGAACGTTTATTCAGAGAGCTTAATACAGATGTAAGCCTTCGTGTAGAAGAAACCGATGTTACTGAGAGCTTTAAAGTCTCCGGTCGTGGAGAACTTCACTTATCTGTTCTCATTGAGAATATGCGTAGAGAAGGTTATGAATTCGCCGTAAGTAAGGCAGAAGTACTCTATCGTAACGATGAAAAGGGACATCTTTTAGAGCCCATGGAACGCGCAATTATTGATGTTCCAGAAGAATTCAGCGGAACAGTTATTGATAAATTAAGCCAGCGTAAAGGTGAACTTCAGGGAATGTCTAATGGAAACGGAGCTTATTCAAGGCTTGAGTTCCTTATTCCATCAAGAGGTCTTATTGGTTACAGAGGTGAATTCTTAACAGATACGAAGGGTAATGGTATCTTAAATACCCTCTTCGACGGATATGGTCCATTTAAGGGTGATATTCAGTATAGAAAGCAAGGCTCATTAATTGCCTATGAATCCGGTGAAGCAATTACCTATGGTCTCTTTAATGCTCAGGAGCGTGGTCTTCTCTTTATATCTCCCGGCGTAAAGGTATATTCCGGTATGGTAGTAGGACAGAATGGCAAGGCTGAGGATATCGAAGTAAATGTCTGCAAGAAAAAACAGCTGACCAACACTCGTTCCTCCAGTGCCGATGAAGCCCTGAAACTGGTTCCGCCAAAGGTATTAAGTCTTGAACAAGCCCTTGAATTTATTGATACTGACGAACTCTTGGAAGTTACACCAAAGAACTTAAGAATAAGAAAGAAAATTTTAGACCCTACCTTAAGAATGAGAGCAAAACGTAATTCACAGAGCAAATAGTAGGAATTATTCTAAACCAACAGGAGATATGCTTATGGGAATAGAATTAAAAAAACTGACGCTTGCCGACTGTATGAAGCTGGACCGTTACTCTACATTAAGACCGGTCTATCTCTCCGAACGCCAGCCGGTAAACCAGTTTATATGGGAAGAATTTTATAATACCCATTATTATCAGAACGATACTTATATGATGTGCGTTATACAAACCAACGATATCAGTGGTCCAATGATGCCTTTGTGTAAGACGGAAGATATTCCTGCTGTATTCCAGGAGATTAAGGCCTATTGGAACCAGGTCCTTGGGAAACCCTTGAATATGTACCTTCTAGACGAAACCTTTATTAACGCCCTTCGTACCATACCGGGTTTTGAGGAGGAGTTCAAAATAGAAGACTGCAGAGATAATTACGACTATCTATATGATGCGGAAAAATTAAGAACTCTAAGCGGTAAAGCTTATCACAAAAAGAAGAATCATCTAAATTCATTTCTAAAGGGCTATGAAGGCAGATATGAATTCAAGATTCTTGATTGTTCCAATGTAGAAGAGATTGAGAGCTTTCATGACAGGTGGCTGGATAACAGAGATTATGAAGATAAGCATGGAAGTATGAGAAGCGAGGAAAACGGTATTCACAGGTTGTTTAAGTATTGTGGCTTAGTAGACTGTCAGATTGGCGGTGTCTATATAGACGGTAACCTGGAGGCTTATTCCATTGGAAGTTATGCACCGGAGATAAAATGTGCTTTTATTCATATTGAAAAGGCAAACATTAACATTCCCGGACTTTATAACTTTATCAACCAGCAATTTTTGATACATTGCTTCCCCGAAGCAGAACTAGTAAACCGGGAAGACGACCTTGGTCAGGAAGGCTTAAGAAAAGCCAAACTATCTTATCAGCCAATACGTCTGGAATCAAAATATCATATTTTCCAGAACAGTTAATAAGTTATATGCAAGTAATATAAAATAAGGGTACTATGAGTGAATAAAATATTCACTCATAGTACCCTTTAGTTTACTGTTTTGGTGTAGGAATTATGCTTTTCATTCCATTCTCTTCCCCAATACGCCGCAAGTTTACGCCGAGGATTTCGCAGGCGTAAACTTGCATAGGAATTATGCTTTTCAATCCATTTCACTCCCAATACGCCCCAAGTTTGCGCCGAGGATTTCACAGGCGTAAACTTGTGTAGGAATTATGCTTTTCAATCCATTTCACTCCCAATACGCCCCAAGTTTGCGCCGAGGATTTCACAGGCGTAAACTTGTGTAGGAATTATGCTTTTCAATCCATTTCACTCCCAATACGCCCCAAGTTTGCGCCGAGGATTTCGCAGGCGTAAACTTGCGTAGGAATTATGCTTTTCAATCCATTCTCTTTCCCAATACGCCGCAAGTTTACGCCGAGGATTTCGCAGGCGTAAACTTGCGTAGGAATTATGCTTTTCAATCCATTCTCTTTCCCAATACGCCGCAAGTTTACGCCGAGGATTTCGCAGGCGTAAACTTGCGTAGGAATTATGCTTTTCAATAATTCCTACTCAGATGCCCTTCAAATCAAAAAATCTGCTGTCAGGATATTTATGTATATCATTAAGTCCCTTAATTCCGTAGAGAGCCACTACATCTTTAAACTGACTTTTTATTAAATCTTTTGATATTATTCTTCTGCCCTCTTTGTCTCTTGAAATACGATAGTTTGATTTTTCGAAAGCAGACAGAGCTTTTAAGGTCTTAGGGCCATACCAGCTAAAGGTATCAAGAATCTTAATAATCAGATTCTTTTCATTCTCCGTCAAACGGTTTATAGGAACCTCAAACATATTCACCCCATGTTTTTTCATACTGTTATATAGTTTTATATAAGGAGTATTTTCTGTATTTACGTAATAATCATCTTCAAATAATTCCTTATCAAACAAAGCCATAGAAAAGCCTTGTGCATAGTATAGCAACCACTGAGTATACCCCGGCGACAAATCTCCCTGGGTATAATATATCATATACTGTGCTATCAGATTAATTTTCCGTTCTGTCATTTTTTCCAGAACTGCTTGCAGAGTCTTTCGGTAAGCAACATTCGTTAAGTTATCTTTACTCTCCAACAGCAGCTCATAGTAATATATGGGGTCTTCCACTATGTTTTTTAGCTTGTTAGAATATTCCGCAGTAGGGATGTCGCCTTCAATATATCTTATTATTGTAGTCTCACCCCACCCTAATAATTTAGCCAAAGGTTTCTTACCTATGCGAAAGTCTTTCAATATTGTTTGAATTTCTTTTGCGGTTACAATAGTATTTTCCTGACTCAGCACTTTGTTCTCACACATAGTCTTATCCCCTTTCGTACAATGGCCACATAAGGTTTCCGTCAATGTTGCTACTACTCTTACTATAATATATCGGAACAATTCAGGTCAATAGGTTTTCCATATTTTTTACCATTTTGCCATTTATTTCTACATTTTTCTAAATTCATTAATATCATGTATAATAATACGGAAACCTTTCATTAAACCATCAAACATACCGGCCTTATAGAAATTCACCAGAATCATTCCAACCGGAATGCCGATTATTAAACCAAACACTCCTAACAGCCTATAACCGATAAACATAAATATAAGTGTTGCAAAGGGACTGATACCTACGCTGTCTCCCACCATCTTAGGCTGCAGTACTTGTTTTATAATAGTGCAGACAAGATATATAATTACCAGCATAACTGCTTTAAAATAATTTCCTGATAAGATCTCAATCAATGTCCAGGGCCATACAACAGCTCCCGTCCCAAAGAAAGGAAGGAAATCTAAGAATGCAGTAAGCAAGGCAAACAAAAAGGAATATTTTACATGGATAATTTCAAAACCGGCAAAAAGTATAACCGTAAGCACCAACATGATCTTAAACTGTGCCTTAAAATACCCTCCTACAGCAGTTTTAAAATTAGAAACAACCAAGTTATAGCTCTTCATTAAAGATGCCGGTGTCATTCGGTGGACTGCTGCTGCCAGATTATCCCTTTCTGCAATAAAAAAGTAAGCGGACATAATGGTCACGATGGAATACAATAAGATATCCATAAGATTCTTCATATAATCCCCGGCCGCACCAATGTTAAAATTACTGGTGTCTGCCATTATCCTTGTAGCATAATCCGTAATATTAGCGCCTAGTTCATCCAGCTTAACGGTTACATTGCCAGGAAGTATCTCATATATCTTAGACAGTTTTTGAGATATGGTGTGAAATTGAATCTCCAGTCCTGTGTATATATTAGGGAAATCCTTTATTAAATTGCTGATTTCATTTACCAGAATGCTGATGATAGCATACAAGGCTCCTACAACCGCTGCAATTACCAGGATAATAATAATCGCTGAACTGTGTTTTCGTACTATCTTTACTCTCTTCTCAAGAAACTTGACTAGAGGATTTGCTATAGCCGATACGATAAAACCGATGACAAATGGCATAAAGAACCGTATCAGTTTTGGCACGATAAAGATAACCGCCAGTACACCAAGCACAAATATTAATACGTTAATAAAAATCTTCGTGTAAATCAATAGCTTCTTCATTTATCCAACTCCAATGGTTCATATTTACTACGATAGTAAAATTATTGGTTATACTCTAATTATAACTGTTTTCTTTTATCTGTAAATAATATTTTCACCAATTAAACACATATCAAACTAAAATCTGTCGAATCGGAAAATAAGCCTGTCGCTATTAAATAATTAACATGCAAAAAAGAGCAATTCCATTTCATATGCCCTGGCTTTAGAACCCCCGATTCAAATGTTAGTCCTTCAAAAATATCCGCTTAACATTCACACCTGACAGTATGTTTTAAACCAGAGCCTTCTTGAAACAAATTGCTCCTTTAAATCTTTAAAATCAGCTTATTGTAAACTATTCGATCTATTGGCTTTTCTCTTCATTCTGTTTTAGCAGCATACTGATATGTTTCTTATACCGAATAAACTCATCACTTACAAGAAAATCCTCTGATCTGGGCTTTTTCTCTTTCATAATCAGTTCCTCCACTATATGTCCCGGTTTTCCTGCCATAATGTAGATTCTGTCAGAAAGAAGAATAGCTTCATCAATATCGTGGGTTATAAAGAGAGTGGATAATTTTATACTCTCCATAACCCCAAGATACCATTGATGCATATTACCTTTTGTTATGGTATCAAGAGCACTGAAAGGTTCATCTAACAGTGCAACCTGATCGGAGAAAAGATAAGTTCGAAGCAGAGCTGCTCTTTGCCTCATACCTCCCGAGAGCTGCTTGGGATATTTGCTCTCGGTTCCGGAAAGGCCAAACTCTTCAAAGAAGGAAGCTGCGACAGCTCTTGCTTCTTTTTTCTTTTTCCCCTTTATGACCAGGGGAAGGGCCACATTATCAACAATCGTCTTAAAAGGCAGAAGCATATCTTTTTGCAGCATATAACTTAGCTTTCCGGTCTTGCCGGTAATATTCTCACTATCAATTAGTACAGCTCCTTGATCCGGTATTAAAAGACCAGAGAGAACATTAAAAAGTGTTGTTTTTCCTACACCGCTTGCTCCAAGGAGGCTTACGATTTCTCCTTTATGCAGTTCTATGGATATATCATCGATAATCTTAATACCACCATAGCTTACACTTATGTTTTCAGCTGTTAATCTTTCCATACCTCTAGTCCCCTTACATTTTTAATCTGCCAGATAATCGTTGGAAAATCCAGTGCCGGAAGGTATTTCCTTCTCAATTAATTTATTATCATAGAGCCAGTTATAAAAACCATCCCATCTGTCCTTATCAATGTAACCCCATCTGGTAACTTCTGCCTTATATTTATCTGCCAGCCATTTCTGACTTTCTGTTACCATCTTAGAATCCAGCTCGGGAACTGCCTTAACTAAGATATCCGCTGCCTTTTCAGGCTCGGAAATTGCATATTCATAACCTCTTCTAACTGCATTTAAAAATTTCTTGGCAGTATCCGGGTTCTTCTTTAGAAAGCTGTCATTTGCTATAATTACCGGACTATAAAAATCAAGTTCTTTTCCGTAATCGGCAAAGTTCAGGTAATTGGTATCCAGGCCGGCTACCTTTGTAGCAATGCCGTCCCAGGCATAATATACCCAAACAGTATCAATATTGGTCTGAAGAGCTGAAACTACATTGGTTACGGTATTTGGTATCATCTTAATCTTACTGTAATCGCCGCCGTCATCCTCAACAATTTTCTTAATAATGGCCTGCTCAATAGGAGAATCCCAAGTTGCGTAAGAATGACCCTCCATTTTCTTTGGGGAATCAATTCCAAGTTTCTTTAAGGAGATAATACCGGAAGTATTATGCTGAATTACTGCTGCAACTGCCGTTACCGGCATGGGATTATCCGTCGCATAAGCGGGGGCTAGGGTATCCTGAAAAGAGATACCGAATTCTGCTCCTCCTGCTCCAACCAGAGAAGTTGTACTTCCTTCCGGTGGCTGCATGATTTCAACATCCAATCCTTCCTCCTTAAAATAGCCTAATTCCTGAGCAACATAAAGCCCTGTATGATTGGTATTAGGAGTCCAGTCAAGTACAATTCTGACCTTTTTTAATTCAGAGCTTTTGTCCCCGTTGTCATTTCCTGCCGGTGCTTTATTGGTGCTCTGGCAGGCAGTGAGTCCCCCTATTACCAATACCAAGCATAAAAATAATGCTGTTATTTTCTTTTTCATCATAACTCCTTTCGTACTACGTTATTGTTAAACCGCTTTTCTTTTTCCTCTCTGTCCCATGGTGTTATCCACTTCTGCAGCAGTTTCACACCGGACATCAGTAAAAGACTGATGAAAGAAATAAAGAATATTACCGCGAACATCTTATCATAAGAGTAGGATTTGATTACTCTTGTCATATAAACTCCAAGTCCGTTAAATCCACCCAACCACTCGGCAACTACCGCACCGATTATTGAGTAAGCTACGGATATACGAAGCCCTGAGAAGAAATGGGGAATTGCCCCCGGAAATTTGATGTGAACAAAGCTTTGAAACCTCGTTGCTCCCATAGCCTTCAGCAGGTTTAAGGAATCTTTATCCACATTCCGAAAACCGTCTAACAGTCCAATGGTTATAGGAAAGAAGGAGGTTATAATAATGAGTGTTACCTTAGGCAGTATACCATATCCCAGCCATAATACCAAAAGAGGAGCTATGGCTACTGTGGGAATTGTCTGGGTTATAACAAGAACCGGATAGATAGCTTTGTAAGCAAGTTCAAACCGGTCCATAGCTACTGCCACCAAAAATCCAAGGAGGATTCCCGAGGTTAATCCCCAAAAGGCTTCTGCCATGGTTGTTTTTGCATGAGACATTAAAAGCGGGAAGTCACTGATAAAGGCTTTTACCACTTCTTTTGGTGAGGGCAGCATAAATTTTGGTACCACTCCCCCGGAAGACAATACCTGCCAGATAATTAATATGGCAGCTATTGCAAATACAGGGGATATTTTATAGATGATGCTTTGTAACTTTTTGATCAATTGTTAGAACACCACCCTCCGGTGCAAAGGTTATTTTTACATAGGCAGCGACTTTGGGGCAGCCTGCTTTGACGGCAATATACTGGCAATTCTTAACAATTTCCATGAGTTCTTCATATTCACCTTCGATAGCTGTCTCACAGGGTCCTACATAGTATTTTAAACCTGTGCTTTTTATGTAATCTATTACCTCATCTACTATTCTGATAACTTCCTTATCACTGTCCACATGGGGCAGTACCTGTATTGCTACGCTTGCATTCATCTGTCGATTCATCGACTCTCCTCCTTTTTATATGGTCAATTTATGGGTAAAAGAAAACCTTCCCGTCACCGGGAAGGTATGTATACAGGCAAAAGTATTACGCCATCAACTCCTATACATCCCTACGCCGGCATTATCCGGATCAGGTACGAAACAGTTCTCACTGTTTCAGGGTTTAAACATTCTGGTAGTTTTCTCTCAGCCTGATTCATCAGGCACCCCTAGTTCATGGCAAGTGTAGCACAGATAAGTTTAGTTTGTCAAGAGTCAGCGTGAATAAATAATATGCAGAATATACCACAAACCGAAAAGAAGAAAAGCACAGCTGCAGTTATCGTATCTCACAATAATTTCCAGACTGTCGTTTACATTTCTTCTTAAGCAGGGCAATATCTGTAGAGAATTCTTCCATACTCTGATATTTCTTGACTTTATTGGAGATGCCGGCAATGGAAAGGCTTGCTATGGAGAAATTTTCTGTCCTGCCGTGCCGGTTTTTCGATACAATATATCCGTTTAGAAGATCCTCTTTCCGATAAAGGGCTGTGACTCTCAGGATAAAACGTTCTATAACTGCTTTACAGTACTCTTCCCCCTCTTGATAATCACAAAGGACGATAAAATCATCTCCCCCTATATGGCCGATAAACTCATTCTTTAAGGCGCATTCCTTTAAAATATCGGCGACCAAAAGAATCATCATATCTCCATTTTGAAAGCCATAAGCATCGTTATAGGCTTTGAAATTATCAATATCATAATAGATAATGCAATAAGGTGAATTTTGAAAGACACGGCTCATGATTTCCTTTTCTATTAACAGGTTGCCGGGCAGCCCGGTAAGTGGATTACAATGCATAGCGGTATCCACTTCTACCTTTGTACAGGCATCCAATAGGTCCTTGATGGTCACGATACCAAAGTATTTACCCTCTTTCTCAACCACAATAGGATCATAGAGCTGTTCAAAGGTTCTTTGCATCGCAAGACCGGAGACTTGATCAACAGGAATATTATAATTTACCCGTAGGAAATCCCCCTTCATGAGTTTTCGGATTTTTTTCCTGGAATAGAGAGAAAAGCCGTACCTTCCGCCAAGTATTTCATTAAAGGACATTTTAGTCATAAAACCGATGGCGACTTCATTTTCCAGTATAGTAAATCCCTTAATGGAAGGATCATGCCGCAGGATTTCATAGACATCTTCCGCAATCTCATCGGAGGAAAATGTATGCCCTGCCCTTGCCAGATAACCCGCAATTGGATAGGCAGAGCTTTTGATATTATCGGCATATATTTTAGCCCGAAGTGCCTTTATTAATTCAATCTTATGAGGTGCAAGGTTCTGAAAGGTCCTCTCCGGCATACCAAGAAAATACCCTTGTCCAAGATTGACATTCAGCTTAATGAGCGTATTCAGCTCCTCCTCTGTTTCAATCCCCTCGGCGATTACCTGAATCCCTGCATTGGCACCAAAATCAACCATTGCCTTGCATACCATCTGTTTAATTTCTTCTTTGTCGATGTCTCTGATGAGATTCATATCCAGTTTGATAAAATTAGGCTTAACACTGGCTATGATATTAAGTCCGGAATAACCTACACCAAAGTCATCAATGGCTATTCCATAGCCCTGACTTTTATAGTGGTTGATAGAAGCCAAAAATGCATTCATATCATTAACGGCAACCCGCTCTGTAATTTCAAAAATAACATCATCTGAATATAGACCGTATGTAATCAGGCTGCTTTTTGTAAACCCTTCTATGAAATTCTTATCGTAAATAATATTGGAATTGACGTTAAGAAAAAGCTTTTTCCCCTCCGATAGCTGCGTAGCGTGTTCCAGCGATTTTTTTCTGCATAGCGTTTCTAACTCCCAGGACTTGTCCATCCGGTCTGCTACCTTAAACATCTGCTCAATATTCATTTCAAGTTCTTTGACAGATATTCTACTAAGGGCTTCATATCCATAAATATGTCCGTCAATCAACGATACAATGGGCTGATACACCGGTGTTATATATCTTCCTTCCAAGATTTTTTCTAATAACTGAAATTGTTCTTCCAAGGTTCTTCTCCCTTCACAGGTAAGACTTCTCTAATATACAAGATTATTCATTATAGTTCTTAAATACTAGAAGATTATTGTAAAATTCATGTAATATTTTATCTTTGGCTCTTTCCTTTCCTCTTATTGCATGGAAAATAACAGCATGATATAATTACTTTGATGCAATTTTTTGGTTTTAGTTCTTGCAGCAGAAAGGATACTCTATGAAAAAGCAAAGTTTATATCTGGAATGTTATTCCGGAATCAGCGGTGACATGACAGTAGGTGCTCTTATAGACCTTGGAGCAGATAAAGAAGTACTAATAAACGGTTTAAAAAGTCTTAATGTTGACGGTTATAGAATTGAAATCACCAGAAAAACAAAGAATAGTATAGATGCCTGTGACTTTAATGTAATACTGGCAGAAGATAATCACGACCATGATATGGATTATCTTTTCGGTCATGAGAAGCCGATAGAAACAGAGGAACCCAAAACAGCTTCTGTTCTGCCTCTTCCTAAGGATATCCCCTCTCTCAGGCTAACTGCTCCCAAGCTGGATGGATATAAAATGAAAAAAGTACACTCAGCTCTGCACCATGCGGATACCCATGAACATAGCCACAACCACAGTCATGGCGGCCACAGTCATTCACACACCGCAGAAGGCTCCCTGCACTTTGGACATCATGAACACAGGAACTTAAATGATATTTATGCTATCATTGACAGCTCTGCCATAACAAAGAATGCCAAAGACATTGCCAAAAGAATATTTTATATTATTGCCGAGGCTGAATCAAAAGCTCATGGAAAATCTGTTGATGAAGTACATTTCCACGAAGTAGGTGCTACGGATTCCATCGTAGATATTACAGCCGTAGCTATCTGCCTGGATAATCTGAATATCGGAGAAGTTTATATTTCTGAACTTTATGAAGGAAGAGGGCAAATTACCTGCCAGCACGGTGTTCTTCCAATTCCGGTACCTGCGGTTGTCAATATTTCCTCGAAGTATAGCCTTAAACTTCATCTTACCCAGGTTAAAGGTGAGCTTGTTACTCCCACCGGAGCTGCCATTGCTGCGGCTATCAGGACCAAAGAATCACTACCCTCTGACTTTACGATTAACAAAATCGGTCTGGGAACGGGAAAAAGGGACTATGAACAGACCAGCTTCTTAAGAGCAATGTTGATTGAAGAAGCCCTTCCCACATTGTCTGCTGCCATACCGGATACCGTTTGGGTGCTGGAGGCCAATGTAGATGATTGTTCAGGCGAGGCCCTTTCTGCCGCCATGGATATTCTATTAAAAAATGGAGCTAAGGATGTGTATTACACTCCTATCTACATGAAAAAGAATCGTCCTGCCTATCTTTTGGGAGTGATTACTTCTGAAAAGGAACTTCCCCTTATGGAAGAGTTAATCTTTACCCATACCACTACTATCGGTATCCGCAGGCAGGAAATGAAGCGCACCACCTTAAGGAGAAGCTTTCAGACAATAAAGACTCCTTACGGAGATGCAGCTGTTAAGGTCTGTTCCTTCCAAAACAAAACCTTTTATTATCCGGAAGCTGACAATATCCGAAGCCTTTCTGAACAGTCGGGACTGGATTATACCACTCTGTACAGTTTGGTTCAGACTTTGGCAGGTAAGCTGTCGGAGTAAGTTATTACGTATTTTTCTCTATGTCTTAACATGCAGAATGAGCAGCCCGTAACCGGACTGCTCATTTTAATAATTAGTATAATTGAATAGCTTTTCTTACTCCTTACAAAGCCTGTTAATTTGTGTTGCCATGTAGCCGGCTCCAAAACCGTTGTCAATATTAACTACTGCCAGACCTTCCGCACAGGAATTCAGCATGGTTAAAAGTGCTGATACCCCCCCAAAGCTTGTACCATAACCAACAGAGGTGGGGACAGCAATCACCGGCTTATCTACCAGCCCTGCCAGCACTCCTCCAAGAGCTCCCTCCATTCCCGCAACTGCTACGATACAATTTGCTTTTCTGATATCTTCCAGCTTGGAAAATAATCTGTGAATACCTGCAACCCCCACATCATAAATACGAACTACATTACTGCCAAAGAACTCTGCTGTTCTGGCCGCTTCCTCTGCTACAAAAAGGTCTGCCGTTCCTCCTGTACAGATAGCAACCAGGCCTTTTTTCTCCTGCTTCTCTTTTTCGATGGAGAGTATTCTTGACAGCGGATCATAGGTTACACAATCAATTACCTTTTTTACTTCCTCATATTGCTCCTTAGTTGCTCTGGTTCCAAGTACATTGGTATCATGCTGATAGAACCTGCGGTATATTTCTGTCAGATGTTCCAGACTTTTCCCCTGGCAAAAGACAACTTCGCCAAACCCGCTCCTTAAATGCCTATGGTGGTCTAACTTCGCAAAATCCAACTCTTCATAAGGCAAATTCTTTAATACTTCCGCAGCTTCATCAAGCTGCATTTCACCGGATTTTACTTGCTCCAGAAATTTATAGATATCCATACTGCACCTCTTTTATCACATGTTTATTTTATTTTCATCGTTATCTTATTCTCGTCCATTCTGGAAATACTAATCTGGCACCATTAATTAATCCAATACTGGAACTTCTAATCATGCCAATTATAGCTTAAAGTAACTAAAAAGAAAACCACCAGGAGGCATCATGAATAAAAAATTAATTAACCTAATACTCTCAGCACTGATGGCTGCTTTGACTTGTATTGCAACCATGATAATCCATATTCCTACACCTGCCTTTGGGTATATCCACTTCGGAGACGGAATGGTCTTGCTTAGCGGGATTTTTTTAGGACCCTTTTATGGCAGCGTGTCCGCAGGAATCGGCTCCATGCTTGCAGATGTATTCTCCGGCTATATGGGCTTTGCACCTGCAACTCTTATCATTAAAGCTCTGGCAGCCTTAGCCGGCGGTATAGTCTATCATCTAATATTAAAATTACCTTTACCCAGAGGCGAAAATATACTGGCAGTTATTCTAGGCGGAATCAGCGGAGGCATTATAGTGGTTGCCGGTTATTATCTATTCTCTGCTTTCGTTCTCGGTATGGGACCTGTTGCAGCCTTAGTGGATATTCCTTTTAACGTGGTACAAACTGCTTTTGGTATCATAGGCGCCGCACTGCTGCAGCCTGTCATGGGGAAAATCCCCCTGTTAAGGGAAAGCCTTTATCAAACCCGCAAATAATTCTTCCAGAATTTCATCATATCACAATTATTTTATTATTACAATCTCAGTAAAACACTGACGAATCATTTAGAAGAACCTATACGCACCTGACAAAAATAGCCGGTAATCAACCGGCTATTTTTTATCAGGTGTTTGTTGTAAAGAAAATTAAGGAAATTCTTATAGATTTTTCAAAGTTTTTGTCATTATATTATAATTTCCATTTATTGCCATATATCATTGTACATGTTATAATAGGAGGGATTTTAAAAATGGGACTACAATGGAGTATTCCTACATATATCAGGCAAATGGTGCACATAAGCTTACGTTGTTCCCGTTCTTAAATCGCTCCCTCTCTTTCTAATGATAAAATCAGCTGTGATTATCATCATGACCTGGCAATCTTATTAAGAAAGAGGGATGAATATGAAAAAGAAAGTCACAGCGGTACTTACAGCTATTGTGCTGACAGTTACCTCAGCGCTGGCAAATCCTTTTGCTTATCCGGTAATCTTAGCGGATACCATGGAAGGTATTTCTGCCAGTCAAGGAAATGCCACAACCGCCGCTGCCGTCACCGGCAGTAAAAAGCCAAATACCATACCCGGTGGTCTGAAAGGGTATCATAACAGCGATATTCCTGACAAGAATAAGCTGGTCACTGTCATTGTTGAGCTGGATGGTTCTCCTCTCCTGGACCGGTATATTGGAAGTGATGTACAGATGCGAACCGGCTCTTATAGCAGCTTTGATGAATTTAGCAAGTCTGCCCAGGCAGATGCCATCACATCTGAACTAAGAACCCAGCAAGATAATGTAATCAATCAAATATCTCATAAAAAAACATTGAACACTGCATCAGATGTACTGTATCACTATACTACCATAATGAATGGTTTTGCAATTCGAATAAATTATGGTGCAATTGATACCATAAAAAAGATAAGCGGTGTAAAGACAGCCTATGTAGCTCCTCTCTATAATAAGATAGATCCCGTTATGGATTCCAGCACCAATACAATTGGTGCCAGTGCGCTCTGGGACCTAAATTATAAAGGCCAGGGTACAACGGTTGCAATTATTGATACCGGTCTTGACGTAAATCACCCCGGATTTTCTGTTATGCCGGTAAGTCCTAAATATGCGGATGCCTCTTTCTTGCAGGAAAGGCTGACCAACAGTGCAAACGGTCTTTTATCAGGTATTACCGATGTGTCAAACACCTTTGTTAATACCAAGATTCCCTATGCCTATGATTATGCGGATAAGGATATTAATGTTGTCCCAAGCCCTGAATCTATTGTGAAAAATAATAATGAACATGGTACCCATGTAGCCGGTACAGTTGCAGCTCCCGAAGGAGACTCTGATAATATTACAGGCGTCGCACCGGAAGCTCAGCTTATGATAATGAAAGTCTTCAGCGATACGATTGGAGATACCGGCGCTTCTACCGAAAATATCCTGGCTGCCATCGAAGATTCTGTGGTACTAGGTGCTGATGTTATAAACATGAGCCTTGGTTCTTCCAGCGGCTTTACGGATGAAGGTGAGGCCTCTGTTTCGGATGTATATAATCGGGTTGAGAGTGCCGGCATAACCATGGCAGTTTCCGCCGGCAATAGTTATAACAGTACTTATCAAAACGGTTTTAATGGATCTGCTTTCTCGTCGAACCCCGATACTTCAGTTGTCGGATCTCCTTCCACTTACATGACACCTCTATCCGTTGCCAGTGTAGTAAACACCAGTTATCATGCTTATTACTTTGAAACTGATGGTACTAAAATAACCTATACGGAAACCGCAGCCGGCGACCAGCCCTTATTCTCTTCCCTTTCAGCAGTTTCCGGCGGTGCTATTGAATATGTTCCTGTCCCAGGCATCGGTAATAACAGTGATTATGCCGGGATAAATGTAGACGGTAAGATAGCTCTTGTTAACCGGGGCGGGATAGCTTTTAATGATAAACTAATTTATGCCAAGGACCATGGTGCTGCTGCAATCGTTGTCAGCAACAACACCTCCGGCACCATAAGTATGGCTATTACAGACTACAGTATACCTGCAGTCTCCATTACCCAAGCCGATGGCAATTTTCTTAGAAGTGCCCAAAACAAGATTCTAACTATATCAGGGGAAACCGCTGTATTCCCTGACAGCCGTGGGAATACTCCTTCGGACTTCTCTTCTTTGGGTGTAACACCGGATTTAAAATTAAAACCTGAAATAGCCGCTCCGGGAGAAAATATTTACTCCACTCTGCCTGATGGGAAATATGGTTCCATGAGTGGTACTTCCATGGCATCTCCTCATATTGCAGGTGCTTATGCTTTAATGAAGCAATATCTGAATGAGAAGACCGAGTATTTCTTGACCTCTCCGGAAAAAGCTGTTATTGCTACTGATCTGCTTATGAGTACAGCAGTACCCTCCCATAACAGTGAAGGAATTCCATATTCACCACGTAAACAGGGCAGCGGTATTGTCAATGTATATAATGCGATAAATTCCGGAGCATATCTGTACACAGATGAAGAAGGGGACGCCAATGGCAGGCCGAAGTTAAACTTAGGGGATGATAAAGAGAAAGCCGGCACCTTTACAAAATCCTTTCACATTCGAAGTATCTCAGGTTCTGCAATCACCTATGTTCCAAAGAATGTTGTTTTATCCGAGTCTGTTACCCCTACAGCATATGGAAATGTTCTGAATGATACCCCAACTGACATCAGTGACTATTCGGATGTATCCATTTCTGTAAACGGTGCCACAGTAGTATCCGGTAGCGCAATTACGCTTAATTCGGAAGCAGATTTAACTGTTGATGTTACAATTACCTTGAAGGAAGAACTCAAGCAGCAGCTTAATGCATCCTTTGAAAACGGAATCTTCATTGACGGGTATTTAACACTAGTTTCAGATGGTGTAGATTTATCTATTCCCTTTATGGGCTTTTATGGAGACTGGACCCAAGCGCCTCTTTTTGATTCTGGTTCCGCAACAAATCTTCAAGGTTACCAGCAAGATATACATGCTCTCTATTCCAAGATTGATGAAGGCTACAGTTTTCTTGGTGTGAATCCCTTCGATAATAATGCCTATTCTCTCATTGGAAAATATAATCCTTACATGTATTCTGATTATTATGACTATTATGCACCTTGCGCTGATACCGATAAGATTGCTATCTCACCAAATAAAGACGGGAATTTCGACAGTCTTGATATTGCAGCCTTAAGTCTTCTGCGAAATGCCAAAGCCTTAAATTACCAGATAACTGATGCAGACGGAAATTCCTTGCTGTCAAAATCTCTGCCTTATGAAAGAAAAACCCAGTATCAATCCAGTGAAAAGGCAATTGTTCCTACCTATCTATCCTTATCTTATGATGGTTGGGACAGTAAAGGTGCCCCTCTGCCAAATAATTCTGTCGTTACGTTAACCGTTAACGGTGAACTGGATTATTCTAATCATAGCCAGAACAATACCAGAAGCCAATTAACCTTCCCAATAACCATAGATACACAAAATCCGACTCTCCTTGCCGTTAACAGTACAGAGGATTCCATAAGCCTCACCGTACAGGATAATCAATATGTAGCTGCTGTTATGCTGTATAACAAGACCGATGAAGAAAACTCTCCGGCAGTATTTTTATTGGATGAGGATTCCAAGGGAAAGGATACTGAACTTACCCTTAGCAAGGAAGATCTTCCTTTTTCCGATCTTTCTTTATCGAATCTCACCGTTACTATATACGATTATGCTATGAATAGTGAGAGCTTTGACCTTGGGAACTATGTACCAACTCTATCACCTACTGATACAGTAACTCCTTCACCTACTGATACTGTAACTCCTTCACCTACTGATACAATAACCCCTTCACCTACTGATACTGTAACTCCTTCACCTACTGATACAATAACCCCTTCACCTACTGATACTGTAACTCCCTTACCCACTGTTACAATAACTCCTGCACCTACTAATACTGTAACTCCTTTACCCACTGATACAGCAACTCCCTCACCCACTGATACTGTAACTCCTTCACCCACTAATACAATAACTCCTTCACCTACTGATACAGTAACTCCTTCACCTACTAGTACAATATCTCCTTCACCTACTAGTACGATAACTCCTTCACCTACTGATACGATAACTCCTTCACCTACTGATACGATAACTCCTACCCCTATTGTAACGGCTACCCCTACACCAACTGTAACAACCGTACCTACACCCACTATGACACCAGCGCCGACAAAAGCTCCAGATTACTCCAAAAATGCTAAGGTATCACTTACCTCTGCAAGCGTATTTCCGAAGGAATCAACCTCTGTTAAAGTAAAATTATCCTCTAAAATTACAGATAAGGATACCCTGCGTATTACTTACAGCTCAACGAATAAAGCAGTTGCAACCATTTCACAAAAGGGGGTTATAAACGCACTGTCTTCCGGCACGGTAACTATTAATGTAAAGGTTACGGTTAATAATAATTCTACCACCTACAAGCTGAACCTTACCGTTAAGACACCTTATATCACATTTACTAAAAAAGCTTCCCTACTGAATACAGGAACTAGTTTTACTTATAAGGCTAGAGCTTATGGTATAAAGCTGCCTGTGACTTACTCCCTATCTAACACCAATCTTGCGGTAATTGATGAAAAAAGCGGTAAACTAACCGCTATAAAGCCAGGTGTTGTTTATATAACTGCGAAAGCAGGTACTTATACCAAAAGATATAAATTAAGAATTAAATAATCCTACAGATAATTGACAGTTTCAGAGCCTGTGAGAAAACTCTGTAAATTCATAAATGTATGATGTAAAGGCCTTCTATGATAAAATAAATTCATAGGAGGCCTTTAATCATGGCAAAACAATTTAGAAGTTTCTCTTTTCTTAATGAATCTTGTATTCCTGGCCTGGTGCCAGTACAATTACGCGCTCTGGATTGACTACATGATCGATGATATTCTGCGGATTGCCATTAAATGCTTTCTCATTCGGTGCATCTATTGTTCCCCAATGAATCAGCACAAGCTTCGCATCAGGATACGTATTGGCTAGTTTGTATGCATTCTCCAAACCAATATGTACATAATTATCTGAGAAATCAAAGAGTATTACATCCGGCGAATCCATGTGTAGCTGACATTCCATTAATCTAGAATCTCCAACATACCAGATTTTTGCATCTCTTGTACGCAAATAAAATCCACAACATTCTCTGTCTTCCCATACTCGGTAATTATAGCTTTCATACAATCTCTGCCAGGCGTGATCTGCAGGTGTCAGTTCTATGTCTATCTCTCCCACTTGAATATGTTCTGCTATATCATGCCCATTTCCATCAATGTCACACTCTTCCTTCATTAATGAAGCCACATAGAGCGTTGTATGATATGCTTTGCACACAGATTTCAAGTTCTTACAGGTAACTCTGGAATAATGATCACTATCTGAATGGGAAACCAGAACCGCATCCACCTCGGGTACTTCTTGTGGTAAAATCGGTATATCAATTAATAACGGCATATCAAACCCTTCCAATACGGGATCAATCATGATGATTGTGCCCTGACTGTTTATCATGGCTCCTCCACCACCTAACCAATATACACTTGTTCCATCTTTATTTTCAAAATCTTCGGCTGTCATCCTACAGGTAGCCGGTGCTACCATTTGGCCTTTTTCATTCATTTTCATTTCTATTAACTTTCTTTCTTGTCTCTTTTTTCATAAATTGTACTCGATATCATTACGGCTCTTTTTGTTTGTATGCTTGGAAACATAAGTATATCACTTATTTTTATGATCATGGTAAAAATTCCCATGTTCTATCATTAAGCTATGTTTTTTATCAAGTGCATCAGCTCGGTCAATTCCGATTTGTCGTTTTCTTTATTTTACCAAAATACTCGAATAATACAATCCTATATTGACAATGAACACTATTGAATATATATTCAAAGAGCAGATGGCACTCACATAAGTCTCCATCTGCTCTAATAATTATCATAGAACTCCTAATTTACAGAAAAATTTCACAGGCTCTAATCCTGACAAATAATTGGCTGTTTCATAACAAAAGCTGTTTCAAAACTAATTATTCTTAGTTTGAAACAGCTCTTGCTTTAGATCTTATATTTTAATACTATTTGTGCTGGGGATTCTTTTCCGATTTTGAATCGGAGGATTCACTGCTTTTGTATTTACCATAGGATTCTCCATTGGACTTATTACTATTACCCTGGTCATCCTGTTCCTCCTCATCCTTAATGTCTCCGCTGTATTGTGATTTCTCTGTATCTTTTTCATACTTTTTCTGATCTTTTGTCTCGGCTTTTTGCTCTTTCTCTTCCTCTTTCTTAGCCTTGAGTGCTTCTTTTGATTGTTTTTTCAGTTCCTTTTTTTCAATTTTATCTGAAGCTTTTTCACTCTTTACATTTTCTTTTTTATCTTGTGACTTGATGGTATCCTCTTTGTCTTTATCACTGTTTGTGATATTTTCTTTATCGTCTTTCTCTTTCTTGACCTTTTCTTTTTTCACTTTTTTGTTATCTATTTTATCTGTATTCTTTTTTTCTTCCTTCACTTTATCGATATCTGTGTTGCCGCTGTCAGTATCCTCCTGAGTTTTCACCTCGGCTGTCTCATCGGCAGTAACTGCTGCTTTTTTATTCTTCTTGATTTCTTGCATAATAACTTTTACAGGCTTATCTAACCATTCCTCAATGACAATGCTTTCAGGGTCAGCTGCACTCTTCTTTAATTTTTCAACTAGATTTAATTTACCCGGTGTCACTCCAAGTTCTCTTGCTTCCTTTACACGGTCTAGTCCTACACTAGAAACCTCAACCACAACATTTTCCTTCACAAAATCTTTGACTGACTTACGTATATCCTTAACAAGTCCATGGGATAATTTTGCATTACCACTGGAAACAGTAATTACGATACCTCCATCGATGGAGATTGCTGAACCGGTAACTGTATTTGTACTTCCCGGAACCTGAATGGCTGAACCGGTAACTACGTTTGTTCCGGTGTTTGTACTGTCCGGAACCTGAATAGCTGAACCGGTAACTGTCTGGGTATAGTCTCTTGTAAAATAACCTTCTTTTGTAATTTCTTGTACGGTGGACAGAATTGCTTTTTCAATAGATTTATATTTCAAACCTGATATATTAATTTTTTCTAATATGACTTTTCCATCATCATTTACCGCTTTTACATTGATTACCTGGTCAAAGCGATTTAAGGTGTAATAGATTGAGGGATTTACATCCAGGCTGACATAGGAATATGGTGATGTATATGCCCATGCCACGGTGCCGGAACATAATAGTAATAATACCACGCAAGCCGCGCATACTGCCAATTTTTTTGTAATATGTAGTTTGTTCATGATCATACCCTTTTCCTTTTCTTGCAGCAGTAAGCCGTTATCAGCTTTGGGCTGATAGCCTGCCTTTTCCAGCAGAACTTCCTGACCAACTGCATAATTATGGTTTCTGATTTTCGTTACGCTGCCATCATCAGACAGTATTGCTGCATATTTACCTTTTATTTCAACTACTATTGATTTCATTGTATTTTCTCCTCTCTGATGTAACGCAGATATTCTGCAAGTTCAAGATACTCTCCGGAAAGTATCACTATGGCTGCTATTATATATTTTCGATGCCGCTCTATAATTTTTCGGGGTACTTTCGTATTTTTTTCAAGAATTTTTACGGGCAGTAATTTTGTATTCTTTAAGACAGTTATTATCATAGGGTCTTGAACGCAGAAATGAATAACCCTTGCACAGGCGCTTTTTGTTTTTGCGGCTTTGGGGGAACATTTTGTTAAATCAAAAAAAGAAAAACCATATTCTTTCAAATTCTCATTAACTGTATTGATTTCCAGCACAAGGCTATCCTTGCCGCCGGTCTCCATTGATTTTTTCGTAATTGCATATCGAACTTTATCGTCTTCTTCCTCTTCTGAATCCATATCAAAAGTTACCGGATTTACCGTTACTTCCGGTTTGTATTTCATCTGCTGCCGGATATAATCGATTAACCGCCTTTGGACAACCAATTTAGCAAAGCTTATAAAATTCCCTTTATTCAAATCATACTCTTTCACAGCCTGTACAAAAGCAGTTAAGGCTATAGCCCATTCATCGTCGCTTTTTGTAATGTAATGCCCTGAAACCTTTGACGCCACATGCAAAATAATTCTCTCATTCTGTTCAATGAAAGAATTCAATACTTCTTCATTCTGCGCGGCTTCCAAAGCCTTGTAATCTAGTTCTCTCAGGACTATCCCTCCCTTTATCCGGTTTAAACTACCGTTTTTTATTGTTGCATTATTCGTTAACTTTTTATGCCGGAATATGTATTACCATTTTCTTATAAATTTATGTCAGATATATCATAAAGTTATTTAATATCATGAAATTCCTTCATCAGATAAATCACGAGATTCTTATTATTATAGCATTTGGCAAAAGGCTTTAAGGGCTCACCTTCGTACCAGACCCCGGTTCCGTCAGGGATATATCCTCTCCGTGTATATATTCTGTGTGCCGCACTATAACCGCTGTGAAGACCAATACATACGGAGATAGCATTACTGAAGCCTGCTGCTTTCTCTTCTGCCGCATCCAATAATATATTTCCAATACCCATACTTCTGTATTCCGGGAACACATGAAAATCTTCCAATTCTGGGATATCCTTCTTGGCAAACGGACCTTTTTCACTGTTTAGATTCAAAGTGATATAACCGGCAGTTTTTCCGTTAAGTTCTGCGCTAAATACATATTTTTTATGTTGCTCTTCTACCTTTTGAGAATTCTGATAATAAAATATCATTTGGGTATTCACAAATTCCATTGTTCTTATATTTATCTGTCTATCTGGAATGTAAATCATAGTCTTCGCTCCTTTATTGGATGATCGCTCTCTAGTGGTAAAATACTCTTCTATATATATTCGTCAGGCTTATCGATTTTTTTGGGGTAGCTGTATAATTTTTATGCAGGAAGATACAAAAGACAGCGAACCAATTGACAGGTTATTCCCATTTTCTTATAATAAACATATTAATGATTTTCTCTTCCGGCTGTGGCAGTGCAATGACACTCTAAGCAGCAGCACTTTTTATTGTAAAAGCAGAATGAGAACTATTAAGAATAATATGGAAAGGAAATTATCATGAAAGTTAAATCAAGTACTTACTTACAGCAGGTAAAACCGCTTTTAAAGGAACTCCTTGACAGCCTCCTGGTCAAGTATCGCTATGTATCAATCCTGGCCTCCGATTCCAAATCAATGATTTACAGCGTATCCAAGCGTGGAACCGTAGTCTCTGAGGACTCTTTATTAAGCGGAAGAGGCTTTGTAGCAAAGATATATGACGGAAACAGTTATGGTGAATATTCTTTTAACGCAATAACCAAAGAACTGCTTCCTGAAATTCTGAAAAAGATTGAGGACAGCCTGATACCCCTAAAAGACAATTTACCCGAAGGAATCGAGGTTATCTCATATGATGAGCTAAAGGATGAAGCATTATCCTTTCATGAAGGCACCGAATATCAGGAAAGTCTGTCTGATATGGGCAGCGAAAAAGTCATTGCCCAGTTAACGGCTCTTAGTGAAGAAGGCAGAAATTATAACTCTGCTATTCTTGATTGCTCTGCAGGTTTAAGATTTCAGGAATACCACAAGCTTTTTCTCTCCCGCGGCAAAGATATGGAACAGGATGTTTTATGGACCACCGGTTCTATTATGGTTATGGTATCAAAAGGAGAGGAAATTAAGTACTACTTTAACGGCTACTCCAATCTAGGCGGCAGTGAGTTGTTAAAAGGTATGAAAGAAGGCTTAAAAGAGACTGCTGACTCTGCCCTGACTTTACTTGACAGTACTCCTATTACTCCCGGAGAATATGAATGCATTTGCACTCCCGAAGTTACCGGCATGATTGTTCATGAAGCATTCGGACATGGTGTGGAAATGGATATGTTCGTTAAGAAAAGAGCCCTTGCTGAAAAATATATCGGTGAGTATGTTGCCTCTCCTCTGATTACCATGCATGACGGCGGTACTGCTGCTAAGGAAACAGCTACCTATTTCTTCGACGATGAAGGTATCCCTGCAAAAGACACTGTTATTATTGAAAAAGGTATTTTAAAAAGAGGTATCAGTGACAGCCAGAGTGCTATGTACCTGGGTACAGAGCCTACCGGAAACGGAAGAAGACAAAGCTATGAAAGAAAAGCTTATACCCGTATGACAAACACCTTCTTTGAAGAAGGTCAAGATAAAGTAGAAGATATGATAGCTTCTATTAAATATGGATTCCTTTTGGATAATCCCAGCAGCGGAATGGAAGATCCTAAGAATTGGGGAATTCAATGCATGGTAAATGTTGCAAAAGAGATAAAAGACGGTAAATTAACCGGCAGAATCTTTTCTCCCATCGTACTTACCGGTTATGTTCCTGACCTGTTAAAATCCATTACCATGGTTTCTGAAAAGAAAGCCCTGGGAGGCGGCGGTTTCTGCGGTAAGGGTTATAAAGAGTGGGTTAAAGTATCCGATGGCGGCCCTTACATAAAAGCAAAGATTCGTCTGGGTTAGTAGGAAAAATTTGAAATACAATTTTTCCTACACAAGATTATGCCTCCGTTATCCTCGGCATAATCTTGTTTGGCACTTGCTAGTATAAGGATCTATGTAGGAAAAATTTAAAAAGCAATTTTACTACACAAGATTATGTATCCGTTATCCTCGGCATAATCTTGAAAATGCACTTATCGTTCAAAAAGCAATTTGTCCTATTAAAAAAGAAAGGAAGTAACACTGTGCTTGATAAAATCCAAAAGGCTCTGTTAAAGAATAACATAGAGCATTATCTAATAAATGAAGAAACAACGGAAAGTGTTGAACTGTTTTTTATACGTAAGAAGTTAGACATCCGCAGGGAAAAGAATGTTCACAATTATTCTCTTACTGTTTATCGTGACTTTGATAAGGATGGCAAAAAAATGCGCGGTTCCTCTGCTATTGGTATATATAACGGCATGACGGAGGAAGAAATCAACGAAGCAATTAAAGAAGCTTATTATGCAGCTTCTTTTGTATGCAATCCCTTTTATGAACTTCCAAAGGGTGTGAAAGAAGACTTTATTCCATCATCCTCTAAGCTCTCTTCCCTCACTCTTACCGAAAGTGCTATGTTAATGACAGAAGCACTATTTGCTGAAGATACCCATGAGGATGTATATTTAAACTCTGCGGAAATGTTTCTTGAAAAGTCCCTGATACATATATTGAATTCAGAAGGTATTGATGTAAGCTATGATAAATATACCGCCAAAGGTGAGTTCGTGGCTCAGTGCCCGGCTCCCCAGGATGTGGAGACTTATCAGAGCTTCCATTACACCGAGCCGGATACAGATGCCTTAAAAGATAAGGTAAGATATACACTGGATACTACAAAGGCAAGGGCTGTTGCCACTGAAGCTCCAAAGAGCGGAGAATATAAGGTTATCATCTCCGGTTCCTTTGTAAGCACCATATTCGATTATTATCTGGACCGTTCCTCCGCTTCTTTAATCTATCCCGGCTATTCCAGCTTTACAAAGGGCAGTAAGGTACAGGGCGACGAGGTAAACGGCGACGCTCTTACAATTGAGCTGATTGCAAATGAGCCTTATAGCGGTGAAGGTATAAAATTAGTCAATCGTCCTTTAATAACAGCAGGAGAACTTAATACTATCCATGGTAACAGCCGCTTCTCCTATTACCTTGGTACGGAAGCTACCGGTATCTACTCTCAGCTGAAGGTACATGGAGGAAATACCAGCTTTGAAGAAATGAAGTCCGGTAAATATCTTCATGTTGTAAACTTCTCTGATTTCCAGATGGATAGTCTGTCAGGACATTTCGGTGGTGAAATCCGTTTAGCCTTTCTCTGCGACGGCGAGTCAATTACTCCCGTAACCGGTGGCTCAATTAACGGCAGCATATTAGAAACCCAGGGTAAACTGACCTTATCCAAAGAACTCCAGAGAGAAAAGGGATACGAAGGACCTTTTGCAATTGCTTTTGAAAATGTTAATGTAGCAGGTATATAATCTCAAGTGGTTTTATCTTTGAGTTAATAGATTACAAAAAAAGATTTGGAATACACTTATTTGTATTCCAAATCTTTTTTATAACAAATCATCACCTGGCTTTTCTGATTGGTAATGACTTTTACGAACATGGCAGCTTTGGCAGTTTTTCAACCTTCAGAACTTTCCGGTCATAAGTCATCAGACCGTTAATCTCATCTTCCACATCGGATAACTGTGTAAAGACCGCCGCAGAAAGTCCTTTTTTGATAAGGGCAGGCAGCTCTTCTTTATATAACTTATACAAAGCTTTCTCAAGGTCTTCTCTGTTTTTATATATTTTATATCCATATATGTTTTTGGAAAACATATGATCGGAAACCGGACAGGCAAAGCCAGCGAATTCAGATAGAACTACTGCACGCTCTTCCGTAACGATGCGAAGCTTTCGAAAGTAGTTATGAATGCTTTTAAAATCTCCGCCTTTCTGGTCAAACCAACCACTGGCCTGGTCAACCAATCTTGTAGGATCAAGCTTCTTTATCAAGTCTACGGCCTCTTTCGCATCGAACTGCCCCCAGCCTTCGTTAAAGGGCACCCATACTACGATGGATGGACAATTATACAGATGCTCAATGGTTCCAACCATATCTTCCTGCCACTCTTGTCTGCCTCTCTCATTCTTTCTGGAAAACAAAGAATACCTGCTGTCTTTTATTCTATCTGCTGCCTTTGGAAAGAAATTCGGCAGATAACCAAGAAACAGCATATTATATCGGCCTCCTCCGTTTACCATATCCTGCCAGACCAGCATACCAAGCCTGTCACAATGGTAATACCACCGAAGGGGCTCTACTTTAATATGTTTTCGCAGCATATTAAAGCCAAGTTTCTTCATGGCAAGAATATCCTGCACCATAGCCTCGTCACTTGGCGACGTATAAAGCCCATCCGGCCAGTAGCCCTGGTCCAAAACTCCGTTTTGAAAATAAGCTTTATCATTTAAAAAGATTCTTAGGGTTCCTTCTTCATCTTTTTTTACTTCCACTTTTCGCATAGCAAAGTAACTATCAATCTTATCTTCTCCCACCACTACTGTCAGTCCATAAAGGTAGGGATTCTCAGGGCTCCAGGGAATAAATCCCGGCATTGGTATTAAGAATTTATTTCCGCTTTCTTCTTTGCTTATGATAATTTGTTCTTTGTCTGTCACCTGTATCCAGACGGGTACATCCGCCTCTTCCTTCCGGCCATTCATAGTGATCTCTAGCTGCACCATAGATTTCTCATAGAGAGGTGTGATTCGAAGACTTTTGATATAATAATCCGGTACCCATTCCATCCATACGCTCTGCCAAATACCGCTTTGTGCCGTATAGAACATACCGCCCCGAAGTAATTTCTGTTTTCCCCTGCAATGATAGGAAGTATCGCTTAAATCCCTTGCCAATACATGAAGTTCGTTCTTGCCTTTTACGAGCATATCCGTAATATCTACGGAAAAAGGCAGATAACCTCCCGTGTGACTGGTAACCTTCTTCCGGTTAACAAATACTCTTGCATATTGATCTACAGCTCCGAAATGAAGAATCAAGCGACTGTTCGCTTTTAATTCCTTTACATTGAATTTTCGTTCATACCACAGATAATCTTTTGGCATTATCTGTTTGTTAACCCGTGATAATATACTCTCCGGAGAAAAGGGAACCACTATCCTGCCGTCGAAACGACCAGGAAATTTAGCATTCTTAGTAATGGCATAATTCCAGAGTCCATTTAATGGAATATAGCTGTCTCTTTTTAATTGAGGCCTTGGATACTCTGTCAGAGTCTTGGTTCTTTGTTCTTCTCCCCATTTGGTATAAAGCTGATTAGTAGAGGCTTTTTTGCTCTTAATTATAAACATTTTAATATAATCCTGTATCATAAATTAACCCTCTCCTGCAGTAAGTTTTATAGCCAGGGTAAAATTCTTTCATCTTCTATCCTAACTCATAGTATACTCCTAAAAAACTCATCTGTATATTGTCCATACAATTGTTTATATGTTACTAATCGTTCATATTTAACTTTAACTAATATTATATACCTATTCAGAAGATATAAACTTCTAAGGTGAAGCAATCTATCATAAAACCAATTTCATGATACAAGATTTTCGCAAGAAAAAAGCTTTGTAAGGTGAGTATATCCCACTTACAAAGCTCTGCAGCTAATCTTCCTATTCTACTCTGAGCAAATTGTAACGGCTATCCCAGTCATATTCAAAGTTCTCAACGGTTAATTCGGAAAAAGTCATATCCAATATAAAATATTCGTAATTCGCAATACATGCAAATGCAAAGCGATATTTTCCTTCGGATATTTTTTCAAATGTATCGGCATACCCTCTCGCTCCCTTTAGGAATTCAAAGTCAAAGCATCCCTGAAGTTTTAAACTTTGGATATCCTTAAAGGTAATTATGACATTTACACCATCAACTGTCTCTTGTATAGGGTCACTATAGAGAGCATTATAGAAAAAAAACTTTCCTTCCTTTTTTCTGTCATTTAGTTCAAATCGCAGCAACTGGCTGTCTGCAAAACTATAATTTGAGAATTCCTCCCTCTCCTTCTTCACAGTGCCATTTCTATGTAGGTCATAAATATAAGCAGCCCTTTTATTCTCTAATACTTCAATTTGGCCGATATATTCAAACAGTGCTTCCACCCTGTCATCTGTTGAAAAATCGTAATTTGTGCCACCTTTTAATATTTCCACCATAAGGTTTACCAAATCCTCTTGAAAGCTGAATTCTACCTCATTCTTTATATGGCGGTTTTTCCAATATTCTTCATAACCTGATTTAAACTTCTGATTCAAATTAAGAAGATTTAGACACAAAAATCCAAGATAATCTAGTTCCATCATAGTATCCTTTCTATGCTGTCAGTTAGGCATCGCATATATGTTGACTGATAACTTGTTTTATTTTACCATATTTTTAGCATACAATCTTTAATCCCTTATTACAAATACTTACATTTCGTTTACGTTAAATTTTGTTCTTCCTTTTTTTACTTATCTATGATAACATAAATAAATTACTTTGAGGTTCGTAAACAATAGGGAGGATTCGTGCGAAAATGAGAAGAAAAGACAGAGAAATAACCGATATCAATGAAATACTATCCATCGTAAAAAAATGCGATGTCTGCAGGGTTGCACTTTTTAATAAGGAATATCCTTATATTGTGCCTCTGAACTTTGGCAGCAGCTATGACCCCGACTGTCTGGAACTTTATTTCCATTGTGCCAATGAAGGACTAAAGCTTGATTTAATAAATGAAAACAACCACGTTGCATTTGAAATGGACTGCTCCCATAGACTGGTAACAGGAGAAACTGCCTGTGAGTATACAATGGAATTTGAAAGTGTATGCGGAGAAGGAATTATCGAAGTCTTAAATACCGAGGAGAAACGGGCTGCACTTGTTCTATTGATGAAGCAGTATTCTGATGCAGAATCTTTTCAGTTCCAGGAAAGTGTATTGGATAGAGTCACTGCTCTAAAGTTAAAAGTACAGAATATAAACGGAAAGAGATTGGTAAAAAAGTAATAAAAATAGTAAGCATACTAAAAAACCTACACAGATAAACGTACATTTTCAATTACAGAAATTACAGCCAGTTCTATGGTGTATACAGAATTTCTGCTAACAGAGCGGCTTTATTGGAGCGTGTACTGAAAGAGTAATTATTTAATCGATAGCAAAAGATATACTTACTATTCTCGCATTTCAGCAGAGCATTCCTTTGAAATCCGGAATTACTTACCCAAAAGCTCCATATCCCTTATAAATCATGGCATTTAGAGGGATCTGGAGCTTTTTCAATACTAATTACTATAAATCGTTCTTAAATATACTAGCACAGCATAAAATTGGCAACACCAATATTCTTTAAAGTAACCTTAGGTTTGCACCCTGAACACATAGTTGCTTTGTCAGCCGGACACACTTCCAAAACATAGCATGCATTATAAGGAACTTCAAACTTAAAGCAGCCATAACGGCTTATGGTTTCACAATAGAGAAGATTCTTGCAATCATTGCAGACGGAGTAAAGCTTAATATCCCATTCGTGAGACTTACTGCAATCGCATCCCCAAATACAGCCAAAGATAACTCCCGGTGTTATTAGGCATTCTTTGCAATCAGGACATATAGGGCATTCTATCGGTTCTGCCGGAACCGGAACTGGGATTGGTACCGGGAAAGGAATGATTTCAGGTTCTGTTTCCGGACAGGCAGGGCATTCCGGACATGTCATAGCAGGCATTGTCTGGGCTGGAGGTGTAGGTCTCGGTGCTGGTAGTGGTGTAGGCCTTGGCGCCGGTAGTGGTGTAGGCCTTGGTGCCGGCTGTACCGGCGGCGTAGGTCTTGGTGCCGGTTGTACCGGTGGTGTAGGCCTTGGTGCCGGTTGTACCGGTGGCGTAGGCCTTGGTGCCGGTTGTACCGGCGGTGTAGGTCTTGGTGTCGGCTGTACCGGCGGGGTTGGTATTGGTGTTGTAGGCAGTGTCTGTGCCGGTGCTGGTGTAGGCGCGGGCATAGAAGGTACTGTTGGTACCGGTGGTTGAGGTGCCGTACTCCCGCAAACAACGCCGCCTACGAAAGGATAAAGATGAAATTCAAAACCACTGTTAGCATTTACAGCAAAACTTCCAAGTGCTACACTGCCACTAACATGCCCGCCGGTCTGATGTCCATGGAACATTGCCTGAGGTGCTAAAATACTTCCCCAAATATCTGACGGCTGTTCCATATGAATATGCTGCGCATCTTCGAATACATATAACGTGCGGTTAGCTTTACTTTCTTCACCCATAACTCCATATTGCAGATGAGCATGGTCGCCGGATACTATACGTACGATAACAAGGCTGCCCTCCGGAACTTCGGCTCTGATGCCTTTTGTGATGAGACCGTTAGGCCGTGCATCAATTCGGAATACATTCTGAACCGGATCATTTCCTCTTAAAATCCATTCATGATAGTTATCCGTGATAGTTCCATTTACCGGTAAATCTTGAATACACTGTTTAAAAGCATTCACACTTTCCCTTGCACTGCGGAAGAAACCTGTGACATCTGCTTCTATCCTGTCTGCGGGGATATAACGGGGTACATCATAGCTGGATATTAGATAATGATTTCCTTTATCTGCAGGCTCCCAATATTTACTGCCGCCGTTTGCCTGATAGAGATAACTTAGCTCCTGCTTCTGGTTTGTCATTCCATCTTTTCCAATCAGGTAAGTGCTGCCTTTAGCAGCATGGAAGCTTCCATTTCCCACAACATGGCCAACAACAACGAGCGGCCCCATAACAGTAGTATTTCCGCCTACCATGAAACGAACCAAGTCCGGAGAATATCCTATCTCCATCTGGCCATTTTCTCTTTCGAAACCTACGCTTATACCTCTAGGACTATAGAAATCCCCTCCGACCGCCATAGCCCCTTCAACATCTACAATATTATTGGCATCGCCAAAAACAATTACATTAAACCCCGACGCCAGACCGAAGGGACTGCCTTCAATATCAAACCATTTGATATCATCATAAGGAATACCAACGCCTGATATGGCTCCGTTGTAATAGTACTGATTATCCATAAATTCTCCTGTACAATAATACGGTTACATATTCTCCATTTATTTTATTCTGCTGGAAGAGATATGTTCCAGTCCTAGGTATAATACTGCTAATAATCTGGTTCAACATTAATGAGGAGTCCCCTTACTTAATCAAACACAGAAAGTTTCTATTCAACTCCAATTGACACACTATCCATACAACGTATATAATTAAATCATTAAACTATATAAAATGTGTTATACTTTAATCCATATCTTTTATATTTACTCCCCATAGAAAGGGCATAGGTCCATGAACATACAAAATAGATTCTTACAGGCATTCAGTAAGGTCAAAGTACGAAAACAGCTGTTTTTTATTTATTTCTCTGCTTTATTAATTCCTGTGTTTTTTATATGTCTTTTTGTACTGAATAATGCCAGGCATATTATTTATGACCATTATGAGAGTATCGCAAGCTCTGATAATTTAAGAGTGAAATCTATTATGTTTGATGCTACTACCAACTTCTATAAAATATCCGAAGATTTATGCAACGACAAGCAATTGCATAAGCTGCTGCAAACCAACTTTGAAAATACCAAGGAATATCATACGGCCTATGACAAATATACCAGCCGGATTTCAACCTTGATTTCAAATGACACCTCCATCAATTCCCTATACATCTACACTACCAATAACTCCATAACAGATTACAATAATATCAAGTATGCTGACGTCAGTATCAGGGATACAGAATGGTTCCAGACAGCCGTGAAAAAACCAGGAATTTTCTGGGAAACAGTTAAGCGGACTGACAAATATAATAATAATTATTGGGAACTGACCCTCTATCGGAAGATTCCAATGGCTACTGATAAAAATTATGCGATTCTGGTAATAACCATGAGTACCAATTACTTAAATAACCGTATTGAAAATAATGACTTATATACTATCCTGATGTTAAATGAAGACCCGGCATTTTACAGTACCAGCAGAGAAGTAATGGGAACCCTTCCGGATTTATCCTTTGACCGTACTTCAAACTATTATAAAAACGTAGGTGTAATTCAATATAAAAATAATTCTACCATGAGTGCAATCTCCACGTTAAAGCCCTATATGTCGGAGAACAGATTATATATTGTAAGCCTGAATTTTCAAGCAATTCCTTATATTAAGAAACTTACCCTGACTTACGCAGTCATTATTGCCTCCGTTATTTTGATACCCTTTGTCCTAATCTTCTTATATACCAAATACTTCAGTGCCAGAGTGGAAATTTTACGAGGTACTATGCATAAAGCCAGTAACGGGGATTACAATATTATAGACGCTTTTCACGGAGATGATGAGATTTCAGAAACCTTTTCCGATCTTAAGATAATGATAAGAAAAATAAAGGAAAAGGAAGCGGATATTTATAAGTCACAGATTACAGAACAAAAATTCATCAATCAGCAGCAGGAAATGGAGTTTAAAATGCTGGCAAGCCAAATAAATCCGCACTTTTTATACAATACCCTGGAAAGCATACGTATGATGGCATTCACCTCCGGCAATCGAGATGTTGCAACCGCAATTAAACTTCTTGGAAAATCCATGCGCTATGTGTTGGAGAATACAGGAACTTCCTCTACTACCTTAAAAAAAGAGCTGGATTATATCGAAATCTATATTGCAATTCAGAAACTCCGATTTGACGATCGGATTCAATATATCTTAAATGTACAAGAGGGTTTTGACCTGGGGAAATATCAGATACTTCCGCTGCTTTTACAACCGATTGTGGAAAATGCCATTATTCATGGTCTGCGGGAAATGGAAGAACCGGGAGAAATAGTTATATCTATTAAAGAAGAGGAGAAGGAATTCCTGTTAATCAATATATCAGATAACGGAACCGGTATGACTGAAGAAGAAATGAAGCAATTAAATTACAATATCTATAACAAGAAAAATGATACATCAAACATTGGGTTCTATAATATTAATCAAAGAATTAAGCTTTGCTACGGGGCTTCTTACGGTATGATAATACAAAGCCATAAAAATGAAGGTACCCTGGTAAGTCTTAAACTGCCTTTGCAAAATATCCAGGAAGAATGACAGCCAAATAAAAATTACTGAAAACACTTCACAGAAATGGAGAAATTGTATGAAAGTTTTTATAGCTGATGATGAGTCCTATGTTTTAGAAGGTCTGAAAATGATTATTGATTGGAAAGCCCTTGGCTTTACTATCTGCGGCGAAGCTCAAAATGGTGAGGATGCCTTAAATAAAATTCTGGAACTCCAGCCTGACTTAATATTGCTTGATATTCGCATGCCGAAATTAACCGGTATAGAAATTGTAAAGATTGCCAGAGAGAAGCAATTTAACGGCAAATTTATTATAATCAGCGGTGTTTCTGATTTTAAATATGCACAGACAGCCATGCGCTATGGTGTTGATTACTATCTTACCAAACCTATTGATGAGGACGAACTGGCCAATGCCGTTATCACGGTAAGGGATGATTTAAAAAAGGAAAGAACGAATAAGAGCACTATGCTCCACTACAGGGAAAAGGCAAGGGATACTATTCTGCGGGATTTACTGACAGGTAAGGCTGACTTCCTAAATTTTAACTCCTCTGATTTTCATTTAAATGCCCCGATTTATCAGGTTGTTGTCTATGAAAAATACAAACAGGACGATTTTCATGCCATCTGGAGTTTTGCAGATTTACTTCGTGTTACGAATAAAGACAATAATTCCTTTGATAATATACATTTTCAGGAACGGGATATTATCTTATTGAAGGGTGACTTTGCCATCGATCATTTTAATCAATTCCTTCAGCATTATGATATGGGCCCTCAAAAACTCTCTCCTCTGGATTCACTCTTTCTTACATATGGGCGTAAAATTTATTCCTTGGAGCAGGTTCATTATTCTTACGAGGATGCTTGCAGTCTGTTAAACCGACGTTTCTTCTGCGAACAGAACCAGCATTTTTTAAGCTTTGAGGATTTACCAAAAGAGGAAGAGTTCACTTATTTTCTTCATTCAGAGGAATGTAAGGGCTATTACCAGTTATTTGCGGATTATATTCAGTCCTATAACCGAAGAATGGTTGCAGAAACTTTAAAAGACCTGGAGAAGAAACTTTATTATGCAAAAGACAATGTAATGGATATAAAGTATTACTTAACTGATATCTATCTTCAGGTAAAACAGATTATCTCACATGTATATAATACACTAGATATACCTTTTCCTGCCAACTCTACTGTTATCAACCTGATTGAGAGCAAATATTATTTATACGAAATTATTTTATTCTTCTCTGAACAATTTGAGATATTTATGAAAGCGATAGGAAATTCCTCCAGCGACAGTGTTCTAAATGACATTCTTCATTACATTAACCATAATTACAAGGAGAATTTAAAGCTGGAGGGGATTGCACCCTTATTCGGATACAACAGCTCCTATCTTGGTAAGATTTTTACCAAGAAAACCGGTGAAAGCTTTAATTCCTATCTGGATAAAGTTCGTATTGAAAAATCCTGCAAACTGCTGCTGGAGGATAAATTAAAGGTATATGAGATTGCCGAACAGGTCGGTTATAAAAACGTAGACTATTTCCATAAAAAATTTAAAAAGCAAATTGGTGTAAGTCCGGCGGAGTACCGGAAAAAACAGAATTAAGCCACTTTAACTCTTATTACTACCGGATAGTTACTATGGACTGTATGTGTCTTTACATGCAGTCCTTCATAATCTTCCGTCCACTCCGGCACTTCTTCGCTGCCAAGAATTGATACTTCCTTTATTATACCGTGAAATTCCGGGACATTCTGGTCTTTGGATTTTGCAAGTGAAGTTATGGTAACCTCACCGTTCTCCGGATAATTCAGAACAAACGCATAAATGCTGTCTCCTTTTACGGTAAAGCGCATATCCTTCGCAGTATACACCATGGATTGATTGTCTGTAAACTGCCCTTCGTTTTCTTTGGTAGGACCTTCACCGGACTTACGAAAGATCTTACTTCCATAGACTGCTTCTCCATTAACCTTAAGCCAGGAACCGATTTCCTCCAGTATCTTTTTATCTTCCTCCGCGAAAGAACCGTCTGCCTTGGGACCGACATTAAGGAGCATATTACCATTTTTACTGATAATATCCACCAGGTTATAGATAATATCTTTTGCAGTCTTATATTCCAGCGTATCCGTATAGCACCAGGAATTCTTTGCAATAGACGTATCCGTCTGCCACACATAAGGCTTTACCTCTGCAAACTTTCCTCTTTCAACATCAACGATACCTGTACCGAACATAAAAGCATCATGCTTATAACAGATAGCCACCTTGCTTCCCCATTCAGCTCCTCTGTTGTAGTAGTAGGCAGCGACTTTTTTAAGATAAGGCTTAAAGGCTTCATGTTGAATCCACCAGTCAAAATACAAAAGTCTTGGTCTGTATTCGTCAATAATCTCACAGGTTCTAAGAAGCCAATCCTCCAGATATTCCCGCGTCGGATATGGATTACTGGTAAGCTCCTGATGATTGGGCTCTTCCATGGAAGGCCAGTAGAAATCACCTCTTTCTAAAGGTTCCTTAATATCACTGTCAAATTCCTTTCCATGACACATAAAGAACCAGTGCTCGGCCCTATGGGAAGAAGTACAAAAACATAAGTCCTCTTCTTCGCAGGCTTCCTTTAATTCACCTAATAAGTTTCTCTCCGGTCCCATCTCATAGGCATTAAAATGTGACAGGCTGCTCTTATACATCTGAAAACCGTCATGATGTTCTGCTACCGGAAATACATACTTTGCTCCGGCTCCTTTTATAATTTGCGCCCATTCCTTTGGATTGAAGGCTTCCGCTTTAAACAGAGGAATAAAATCCTTGTAACCGAATTCTTTCTGGGGTCCAAAGGTCTTAACATGATGTTCAAATTCCTCTGTCCCCTGAATATACATATTTCTGGAATACCACTCATTGTTGAAAGCCGGAACGCTGTATAATCCCCAGTGTAGAAAGATTCCAAACTTGCTCTCATGAAACCACTTAGGTGCTTCAAACTGCTGCAGGGACTCCCAGTTATCCTTAAAAGGCCCTTTCTGTATCACTGTTTCAATTTTTTCCAGGTAGTTCTTTCTCTCGTTCTCTCCCATAATCTTTTGCTCAGGCATTAAAGACCTCCTTTAATATCAATACATCTTTGGCATTTATATTTATCTCATCATTTTTATGATAGAATACATCCTTTAAGATGTCCAGATAATCTTTTTCAAGGACTACCTTATTATCGGTATCACCATGATTTAGATAAAAGAGGAAGGTTCCCTTTTCATTCTTTCGTTCTGTCGCCTCAATATTATCAGGAGTAGCGCAAACAGGCATAACACCTTTTTCAAGGCAGATATCCTTCATGAATTCCTCATAGAATTCACTGTTAGAACTGCTGCCAAGGTAATATGCTAATCCTTCTCCCAATTCGTTCTTTACGATAACCGGAGTTCCTGCATAGAAGTCTTCTTCATATGAGCTTAGGACCTTGGCACCTTCCGGATGCATAATGTCACACAGCAGCTTTGCAGGATATTGCTTGCCTTTATAAGTAAAAGAATTCTCACTGCCCTGGGGAAGAGCATCAATTTCTTCCACCCAGATACCCATAATATCCCGTAAGTTACCAGGATACCCGCCTGTAATGACCAGATCATGTTCTTCCACTATACCGCTTAAGAAAGTAGTAATAAAAGTTCCGCCCTTCTTTACATATTGACGAAGCTTCTCATCATACCCATTCTTAGTCATATATAAAACCGGTGCAACAACTACTTTATACTCATTCAGATCATCCTCTGTTCCGATAATATCCACAGGTATATTATTGGAATGCAGCGCTGTATAAAAATGAAGCACTTCTTCGTAGTATTTCAGCTCACAGCTTGGTCCGGCAGATAACTGCACAGCCCACCAATTATCCCAGTCAAAAAGCAGCGCGACTTTCTTCTCAGACTTGGCTCCAAGGGTCATATCCCCTATCTTCTCAAGCTCCCCACCAAGGGCTGTTAATTCTCTGAACACTCTGGTATTTTCATGTCCGGCATGATCAATGACTGCTCCATGAAATTTCTCACAAGCTCCGATACTTCTTCTCATCTGGAAGAACATTACCGCATCCGCTCCATGGGCAACTGCCTGATAGCTCCAAAGGCGCATTACTCCCGGACGTTTTAGGGCGTTATAGGGCTGCCAGTTCGTAACACTCGGAGTCTGCTCCATCAGTACAAAAGGGTCTCCTCCCTTTAATCCTCTGATTAAATCATGGGTCATAGCCATTTTTGCCATAGAATCACCATTAGAGGGATAGCTGTCCCAAGATGCGAAATCCATATATTTTGCCCATTTCTGATAATCCAGCACAGGATAAAAGCCCATAAGATTGGTCGTTATGGGTAGGTTCGGCGTAATATTCTTTAACACTTCATACTCTTCCTGAAAGCACGCTAGCATGCTGTCGGAATTAAATCTCTTATAATCCAAAGATATTCCCTGAAACATAGAACGATCGGCTGCAAAATGCTCTGACAACAGATTAGGCAGAACTACTTCATCAAATTCATAAAAGGTATGTCCCCAAAAAGAGGTATTCCATACACGGTTTAATTCCTCTATAGTTTTATACTTATCCTTCAGCCATACCCGGAATGCTTTTTCGCAGTTTTCACAGTAACACTCTCCGCCAAACTCATTGGAAATGTGCCAGGATATGATATTATCATAATCCTTATAACGGCTAGCCAGCTTTTCTACTAAGCGAAGGGAGTATTTATGGTAAGTAGGGCTGTTAGGACAGGAATTATGCCTTCCACCGAATTTTCTCTTCATACCATTCATCTCTGTTCTTAAGATATCCGGATATTTCTTTGCCATCCAGGCCGGATGAGCTCCTGTTGAAGTTGCAAGACACACCTTCAAATCATTTTTCCGAACCAGCTCCATAATCTTATCCAGCTTTGAGAAATCGTAAGTATTTTCATCCGGCTGGAGGCTGGCCCAACTAAATACATTCAATGTTACAATATCAATATGAGCAAGTTTAAATAGACGCATATCTTCTTCCCAGATATCCTCACTCCACTGCTCCGGATTATAGTCACCGCCGTACACAATCTTATTAACCTTATTGCTATAAGTCATGGTACTTTTCTCCTTTTAATGTTTATACGCCGTATATGGCGAGATAAGAATATGACAACAGCAGGAACCCCTGCTGCTGTCATATATTATACTACATATTTTTACCGGCTGGTTTAACTGCCAATATATTTTAGTAATTCTTATTTGCTTTCTGCTAAAGATGCTTTTCTCGCTGCATCCTGATCTTTTGCATTCTGCATATCAACTTTTAATACATCTGCATATCCAAGACCATTTACAGTATCCTGCATTTCTTTTAACAGGCTGTTGAATTCCTTATCATCTTTTGCAAATACCATTAACCAGGAGTACTGAACGATGGAAGCCTTAACCTGATTTCTTAAAGTTGTAATATCAGAAGATTCCTGAGGTGCTACATAAGTACTGCCAGGTGCAACTAAAACCTGATCTTTGCTCTTTAAATAATCAAGAGTCGTCTTAGCATTCATCTTAGTCTGCCAATCTGTATCAAGCTTTGTCTTATTTAATTCAAGATATGATTCCCAAACGGTATGTGTATAAGGGAATCCTGAGTTCGGGTTAACATCTAAGAGGTTAACTGCTTGATAGTTCAACTGGGAAACACCATCTTTCCAAGAACCGCCGCCCCAGGAATCAGGCATGGTAGCATCTCCGTTGATTAAAGCTTCCTTACCAAAATCAGTTAAAACAGGTTTGTTATCCTGCATATCCCATGTTAAGCCCTGAGGACCAGCAGAGCCGGAAGTCTGAGAAGCTGACATTGTGATTCCTTCGGGTGAATATAACCAATCAATGAAATCTGCAAGTCTCTGAGGATCTTCTGCTTTGCTGCCGATTGCTACAGAATACTTAGGATTACCTTTTGGCTGGCATCCATAAGAGAAAATCTTCATATCATCAATAGGTGCTAACATAAAGCCTTTTCCAGCAGCTTTGTTTTCTGCTGTATTGTAAGCTGCCTGACCTAACCAAGGCCAAGGAGAATATAAAATCTGACCGTCTTTATATTTATTGTATAAAGTATCATAATTCTGAGTAGTTGATTCAGGATCCATAAGACCCATCTGATTTGCTTCATAGTATAATTTTAATACGCGAACATACATAGAGTTGTCATCAATGATGCTTTGATAATCGGAACCATCTGCTTTTGCAAGAACAAAACCTAATTCATCATAACCATAAAGGCAGGTAGGCTGTTTTGCAAGACACATCATGTTGCCATCCCAATCTTTAAATAAGGAGAAAGGATAGGTCTTCTTACCGGTATCACTGGTAGGTACTGCCTGCTGCATTTTCTGAAGTGCAGGAAGTAAATCTTCCAGAGTCTTTATCTGAGGATATCCAGCTGCACTATAAGCATCCCATCTTACATAAGGACCAAAGGTTAAGTCAAGTCCTTCACTGGGGGTGTCAGGAGAGCTTGAGGATACGGCTGAAGGTATAGCATAGGTACCTTCTTCCTTCACTAAGCTTTTTGTATTATCAATAGCTGCCTGATACTTTGCTAAATTCTGTTCATTCTTTAATAAATCTGTCATGTCAACAACCAGACCTGCAGTAACCAAATCCTGTAATCTACCATTTTCAGTACCAGTGAAGATTAAATCGCCTAAGTCACCGGCAGCAGAACGTGTCTGGTATAAAGTATCGCCGCCACCTGCAACATTGGGAGCAATGATATTTAATTCCATGTTAAACCTATCTTTTACAACTTTTGCAAACCATCCGGATTGGATACCCTGATAATTTGCCTGGGTGTCGAATACATCAACTGTAATAAAATTTTTGTATTTACTTGCTCCAGTTGCACTGGAATCCGTTGTCGGGGTAGCAGTTGCTTCATTGCTTCCGCTATTTGTACCTTCATTTGTGTTAGCTGAACCCTCGCCCTTGTTCGTCTTACCGCAGCCAGATAACATAGATGCAGTTAAAACTACACAAAGCAATACACTAAGTAGCTTTTTTTTCATAGTATAACCTCCCATAATGAAATATCTAAAATCAGGCTTAATGCCAATGATTTTCAAATGAATTACGGTATTCATCAACCCTTTACAGAGCCAATCATAATACCTTTTACAAAAAATCTTTGAAATAAAGGATAGATAAATAGTATTGGTAGAACGACTACTACTGATACTGTCATACGGATGGAAGTCGGCGTCTGAGTAGTTGCCAGTGCTGCCATATTCATCGCTGTTCCTGTACTATTTTTCACCAGCGTTGCTAAAGAGTTCGCCTGGTTGATATAAGTATATAATAAATACTGCAGGGACCATAATTTCTGGTCTGTAATATAAAGCAACGTATCCTGGAAAGAATTCCACTGCGCAACAGCTGCAAAAATTGCCACAGTTGCAAGAATCGGTGTGCAGGTTGGCAGAATAATCTTATAAAAGATTCTGAAAAATCCAGCACCATCAATTTCCGCTGCTTCTTGTAAAGACTTCGGAATTGACTCCACATAGGTCTTTACTAAGATGATGTTAAAGGGCTGCACAATTGCCGGAATAACATAAACCCAAAATGTATTTGTAAGATGCAGTGCTCTCATGGTAAGGAAAACAGGTATAATACCTGCATTAAAATACATCGTAACTACTAAAAAACGGTACCAGAGCTTTCTTTTCCACATCTTCTCCTGTGTAAACATAAATCCGAGATAAGCGGAGGCAAATACGGTACAAGCCGTACCAATGACCGTTCTTGCAGCGGAAATACCTGCTGCTAAGGAAAGTCCTTTTAACTTTAATACCTGCCTATAGTTTTCCAAATGCATATCTTTCGGAAGAAAATTAATTCCACCATTGGCACTTAAATTATTGTTACTGATAGTATTGATTATCATATAATAAAACGGATACACACAAATCAACGTTAATATCGCAAATATACCATAATTTACAGTGTTAAAAACAATATCCGACTTTGTATACTTTTTCTTTTCTTTCATGTTAAACCTGCCCTTCCTTGAATATCTAATCTTTGATTGGGTATTCTTTGATCCGTAGTTGAAGCTGTCTTCCTATCGTAATTAAATGATGGAATTACCACGTGTCTTCTTGGAAATTACATTAACCAATACCAACAAGGTTACGCTTACCAAACTTTTCAACATACTGATGGCGGTTGCCAGCGGGATACTGTTTCCTGTCATACCAATGTTGTAAACGTATAAATCTAATACCTGAATATGTTCTTTGTTAAATGAATTCTGAAATACGTAATACTGGTCCATACCATTATTTAAGAAGTTGGCAACGGAGAGCATTAACAATACGATGTAGGTTGGCATTAAAGCAGGTAACGTAATATGTCTCATTAACTGGAAGCGGTTAGCACCATCAACCCTTGCGGCTTCATACAACTCCTGGTCAATTCCAGAGATTGCTGCCAGGTACATAATAGCCCCCCAACCAAGACCCTTCCAGGTATTCCATAATAACATCTTTATATAGATATGGGAATTGTTATCGAGAAACTTAATCGGCTCAGATATCAGTCCCAGATGCTGTAAGATGGTATTAAACATACCGGTATAGGAAAAAAGACTGAATGCAACGGAATAAACTAAAACCCAGCTAATAAAGTTTGGTAAGGTTGTAAGCGTCTGAACAAAATTCTTATACTTCTTAGCCTTAATTTCATTTAAGAAAATAGCAAACCCTACCGGTAGAATAGATGTTGCAATTCCCAATAAGCTCATGGCAAAGGTATTTTCCATAACCTGAAGGAGCTGCCCTACCTGAGTTTTGTTAGCAAATAAAGTTTTAAACCATTTAATTCCTACATAAGCACATTGGGACAATTTTAACGGGGATCTATAGTCATAAAATGCATATATCCAACCATGCAGCGGATAGTATGAAAATAGAAAACATAATATAAGAAACGGAAGTACACTAAGGAACATAATCATTCCCTGCCTGTCAAATTTCCTTTTCTTATTTTTTGATTTGATAGCGTCTTTCTGCATTTTAACTCCTTTCGTGAACATCAAATCTCCAATTTGATATCCCTGAATACGCAGCTTAAAACTAGTCTCGGCGTATTCTCCTGACATTCCAAGCTGATTACCCAGTTGCCGGTTATACTTTCGTGCTGATTAGCTTGCATTTATAGTAACATTTTTTTACGCACTCTAATACCTCTTAAATTGAACATAGTATATGGATAAAATCAGACTTTTACAGCATCTTGCATGAAAACATCCAATTTTTACAGTATTTTATATGCATTTTTTCATGTTGTTTTTTAGCAGGGGATTGATTATAGCTGAGAAATTAGATAACAGACTTTTAAGAATAAATGCAAAAATTACATGAGATTTTGAATGATATGTAAGGAAGGGTAAATATAAGAAAATCATCCGTATAAACATGTAATGTGTGTAGATATTAGTTATAAATTTTGATTCGAAAGGTTCATCATATAAAGATAAACCTGTTGCAAAAGGATGCAATGTTCAGAGGGCGGCCTCACATAGCGCTTCTTTTTGCAACAGTTCCTGTGTTTTTCTAATCTATCGCAAATGTATTGATAGTATGGGCTTCTATGTTAGCGGATGCTTGCTTCTTGCCATGCAAAAAGGTAAAGCCTCTGTCCTTATGGAAAAATGCTTCATCAGATCTTTCCTTTCACATTATACCCTGATATGTGGTATTCCTCCTTTTATAACGCCTGAACAGATATCTGATAATGATAATATCCTTTCCCAATTAAATACTCCGGATGAATATTTTTCATCCAGCCCGTATCTCCTCCTACACCTGTATGAATATAGTCCACATTCAGATAAATCTTTTCATCCCTTATTAAGTCTTCCTCATAATCTGCGTTATCACAGGAAGAAACCGAATAATCATGTATATCAAAATGAAAAGGTACTGCGCCTGATACACAGATTCCATGGTTTGATTTATCTTTCACGGTAAGATATCTGACTTCTTCTTTTCCCCCGCACTCCACCGGTCTGATATAAGGTGTATACTGCTCTGTAACCGTACTCCGATAGCAGCCAATGTGTGCTGCCATTTTCCTGTCTCTGTAATTTTCCCATGGACCTCTGCCGTACCATTCAATCTGCTCTTTATCTTTTGGGAGAATAAAAGTCATGCCGATTCTGGGAATAGTATTTGTATTGCAGTTATTTACTACTGTTTTATTTATCTCAATGCCTTTACTTCCTATACGGTATTGTGTGGTCACTATAATATTTCCATTATTATAAGATACTTCCGTAAAAATAAAAATCTGTTTCTCCGATATTGCCGTATTGATATTTACTGTTTGTTTCTTCAGGTTGTCTAATCCTTCCGCTTTCCATTCCTGGGCATAATTTGTTCCCGCGTCTCCGGTTCCTTCGTCAATTCCTGTTACCGCACGGTAAAAATTATCCCCGCCGCCTATGAATCTTTCCTGGCAATTAAGAATTACCTTTGTAAAGATGGCTTTCTTTTTATCAAAACAGATATCTGTGCCTTCTCCTGTTATGAAAATCTGATTCTCTGTTTCATGAAACGCCAGCCTCTCTTCTGCAATCGTTACCTCTGTTCTGTAGATTTTAGACTGTTCCAGCGGCAGCTGATAAATGTAGATTACATGACCGGCAGCTGCATAGGCAGTCGGTTCCCGCAACGAAAATCGGAAGTTAACAAAAGCCTCTCCCTTTATCTTTTCTTCCTCAAGAGCTAATTGTAATTCCTCTGACTGCCCTGGCACTGTAAAATACTGCTTCAGCTCACCGGAATCAACCACTTTTCCATCACATTGAAGTTCCCAGGTAATCCTAAGGTGACTAAGATCCAAGAACTGATAATCATTGCGTATCTTGTATACGGCCCTGTCAGAAAACATAGATGTACCACGGTATAACTTTACCGGTGCCTGAACATTTCTTACTTCATAGGCTGCCGGCTTCCAGCTTAAGTCCGGCAGTACAACTCCGTTTAAGCACATGTCTTTTACCGGATCCACTATCGCCTCGTCAAAAGCTCCGCCGTAAACATATTTAATTGAACCGTCTTTTTTAATTCTGGTCAGGGCTTTATCCTGGAAATCCCATAAAAAGCCCCCTTGAAAACGAGGATATTTTTCAATCAAATCCCAGTACTCTGAAAAATTACCGTTGCTGTTACTCTTGGCATAAGCATATTCACACATAATGAACGGTCTGATGTCCTCTAAGTCAGCCATTTTATCTTCTATCCAAGCTTTAGAAGGATACATAGGTGCAATAATATCCGTAATATTTGCTTTCGGATCCCCGGATTCATACTGTACATACCTAGTCTTGTCATATTCTTTTATCCAGCCGTACATTGCAGCATGGTTCATACCTGCACCAGACTCATTTCCCAGCGACCAGAGGATGACACAGGGATGATTCTTATCTCTTAGAACCATTCTCGACCCACGCTCTATGTAAGCTGCACTCCATTCCGGAGAAGAACTAAGCTGACCGCCATACCCATGGGTCTCCAGATTGGTTTCATCCACCAGATAGATTCCCAGTTCATCACATAAATCATACCAGTCATTCCCATGTGGATAGTGGCTATTCCGAACAGCATTAAAATTTAATTGCTTTATACAGCGAAGCTGCTCTCTCATATAATCCTTTGATACATATCTGCCGGTTTCCGGGCAGAATTCGTGTGAATTAACTCCTCGGACAACTAGTCGTTTTCCATTCAGATAAAGCACACTGTCACCTTTTATCTCTATCTTGCGAAATCCCACCTTTGTACTTTCAATATCTGTAATATTACCGGAACCATCCACTGTTTCTAATACCAGGGTGTAAAGATAGGGATCTTCTGCTGACCATAGGTGTGGATTTGTTACCTTCGCAGAAGGGAATGCAACGAATTTAGGCATCAGATAGTAGCCACAGGCTAAATAGGGCTCACTGCTAAAAGCAGTAATAAGTTCCCCCACATTATTATAAAGACTTAACCGAACTTTGCATTCTCCATAGCCTGCCACCGTATTATTGGGGTGAAGCATCACTTTTAGCTCTGCTTCATTAAAATCATTTCCCTGAAAAAGGGTTTCGACCTTATAATCCAGTAACCTTTGTTTTGCTTTTGCATAAACTCTGACCTCCCTGTGAATCCCGGATAAATGCCAGTAATCCTGATCTTCCAGGTATGTTCCGTCGCAAAACTGAAGGACCTTAACTGAAAGCTCATTGCTTCCCACTTTTACAGCATTCGTAATATCAAAGGCAGCCTCCAGTTTACTATCCTGGGAATATCCTATTTCCACACCATTTACCCAAAGATAGAAACAGGATTCAACTCCGCCGAACTCGATAAAGATATCTCTTCCCATAAAATGCTCCGGTATCTCAAAGGTAGTACGATAATAACCTGTCAGATTTACTTCTGGTACATAAGGAGCATTCAATTCCACTTGCCCCTTTGCAATTTCCAACTCAAAATGGGAAGTTTTATCCCCTCTCTTAAAAGGATAAAGTATGTTGGTATATACGGGTTTCCCATGTCCTTGCAGCTCCCAATTAGATGGCACCGGAATATCCGACCACTCAGCCTCGCTAAAATTAGTGGTTCTAAAGTCTTTCGGCTCCTTCAACGGGCTATCGGTTATCTGAAATTTCCAGGTTCCATTTAAGCTTTGAACATATTTGGATATACTGCGGTCACCTGTCAGAGCCTGTTGAACAGATTCATACACGCCGTATACAGAATGCATCGGATAGCGGTTTTGCTGTGTTATATACTGATTCTCCCATAAATACTTCATAAAAAATCTCCTTTTCTTATATCAGGTATCAACAATTTTCTTTTTTTTATTGTGTTAATTCTGTACATATTATACAATGAACAAGAAGTATAGAAAAATGGTTTATATGGTTGAATTTTTATCCGTTTTGGTAGTCGAATCGGGATTTCAGAAAAATGATGAGGTGTATTTATGAAGCTTGAAATGAAAAAAGACGTCATTTACCGTTGTATCGGTTCTGACTTTGACAATGGAATTATTGCATGCGGTTTTATGACAAAACCCACCGCTAACCATTCCCAATATAACTTGCGTATTGATTACTACAGTTGTTTTTTACTTCTCTCCGGCGGCGGTATTTATCATACAGCAGAAAATAAAAAAATCCCCATAAATACAGGGGACTTTGTGCAGCGCCTTCCGGGAGTCTGTCATTCAACAGAAATTATACCGGACGGAAACTGGCTGGAATTCTTTATCAGTTTCGGTCGTTCCACTTATGATTACCTGTGCAGTCTTAATCTGCTTCCCATAAATACACCTGTTTGCAGCGTATTTTATGATGAGATAACTCTTCAAACCTTCAACAGTTTTTTGAAGAGGCTAAAAGAGGTTAATGACGATAATCTTCCCCATATGTTAATACAAGCCCAGGATATCATATTATCCCTGGTTTCCCTGAAACCAAAAGCATCATTTACTGACTCCAAAATAAAAACACTGGAAGAAGCATGCTACTTATTATCTTCTAATATAAATAAAAACATTTCTTTGGAAGAAATCGCAGACATACTAAATACCAGTTATGATAACTTCCGAAAACAGTTTCTCAAATATACAGGAGTCTCCCCCAACAAATACCGTATTAACCAAAAAATGAAACATGCAAAGCTTATGCTCCTATCCGGTATCTCCATCAAGGAAACTGCTCTGCTTACCGGTTACAGTGACACCTACTCCTTTACAAAACAATTTACAAATAACGTTGGTATATCACCAGGACGGTATATAAAAGAGAAACAGTAATGATAATACATCAGACGTTACTGCCCCCACAGGAAAAGGCTGCATTTTCAATGCAGCCTTTTCCTTCGATTTATATTTTAACTATTCCCCTCAGTTAAAATTATGATTATTTTTATTTATAAATATTTGTTTCCCGTATATAGCTTTGTATCAATTATTATTCTGTTATATCAGTTGAAACAGCTTCATTTGTTACAGAATCTTCTGTTCTAATCGCTGAAGCGTTCTTGGAAAGGACTACTGTTGTAAACTGGAAGGAACCAATTATGGTAGTACCATCCTGTGCATAAACAGGAATAGAAGGATTCTTTGCGGCTTCTGCATTCAATGCAATTGCTTCCTCAGGATTAGCAGGTGTATCAAACTGTAAATCCTGGGCATATGCATATCCCAACTGCCCATCAGTAGTGATGACACTAACTAAGTCAGGCATATTTCCTGTAGCTTCTGCTACATATGCACTGCCTAAAGTCAGTCCCTCGTCATTCTCCTGTAACTGTGGTGCCGGTGCTGATAAAGTAGCTGTTAAACCAGAAACCAGATATACAGTAGATGTTGCCGTTGTAAAGTAATTATTGTAGCTGCTACCATTATAATATCTTGCAATACCTGCACTATAAAAAGAAGACGGTCCTATGTATCTGCCGCTTCCCACACTTAATGTTGAAGTAGCACTGGTATTATAATATGTAGTTGAAGACTGACATAATGCTCCTGTACTTGCGTTGAATAATTGGGCTGACGCTCCCATATATCCCGTAGGTACACTAACAAATCCGGTAGTATAAATATCCGTATATGCCCAGCCGGCAACCGTATCAGTATTTACTGCCGCTCTGTCATTATAACTGTAAGAACCGACTGTTCTCTTGGAATAACTACCCAAAGATTCTCCTGCCTGTGCGGCTGATACATTTCCTAAAACAAGTGCCGTTACTGCAATGATAGAAAAACATAACCTGAACTTTTTATTAAACATAGAATTTCATCCTCCAAGTGTATTAATTATTATTACTCTGTTCTTCCATATTTTCAAAGTTATAAGTCCCTATTATTGTCTCCCCATCACTCAGATATATATTACAGCTTGCGGACTGTTCCTGATGTACATCCTTATCACTGGCAGTGTGTTGTACTTCAAGACTTGATTTGCTATAAAAATTAGCATTTAAATAATCATCGGCATAGACATATCCGCCATTCTTACTGTCTATGCAAATCAAATCCGGCATAATCCCGGTCTTACTATCATAATTTCCATAGGTATAGCCATTTTTATTTACTGGAAAATATGATACTGCCTCAGCATTCTTTGCATGTGCAGTACCGGTCTCCCCTCCGGTAACTGCAGGTAATTCAAAATCCCCAAATTCATCTGCAGCTGCCACTGTAGTGAAAAAGGCCATCGTAGACATTAGTATAACTGTTATGGAAACCGCGATGCTTTTCTTCGTAGGATTTCCAAGTTTCATTATGGATTTAATTCTCTCTTCCACCGGTTTTTGACCAAAACCACTGTACATGAGTGAAGCATTGGGCTTCCTTTCCATCAGCTGTATGATTGCATAAGCATAATCCGGCTTTGCGTCATTTCCATAGATTTTTATTACCTTTTCATCACAAGCCATCTCAATATCCTGGTTAAATTGCTTATACATAAGCCATACCAGGGGATTGAACCAATTAAGGCACAATATTATCATAGATAATAACTTCCATACAATATCAAACCTCTTTATATGCACCATTTCATGGCTTAATACATATTCAAGACGTCTTCCTCTGTCCATTTCCATATTCTTTGGAAGTATTATCTTAGGATTTAGTACTCCTATGGTTACGGGTGACTCAATTCTGTCAAAGGTAAGAATACGTACCTGACGCATCATATCCTGCCTGCTTAACCAATTATTTGCATAAGCATTCTCCGATGGCAAAGCTTCGTTTACTTTCCTTCGGCTATTTCTATATTTGAACAAAAAAATACAGAATAAGATTAATGCTATTACAATCCAAACAGCTGTCAATATGTATGCTCCTGATACCTTATAAGAACCAGTGGCAGCATGGTATTCCGTCCCCTCTGGTCCTCCTGTTAAAGCAAGATTCATTAGAGTATTACCTGCTATGCTGACCTTCTTTTTGGTATTAACCAAAAAATCAGGTAATGGTATCTTAATAGTAAATGGTATCATAAGCCTTACTAAAACAATCTTCCACAATAATGTAAAAGTCTTTCTGGGCAGTTTATAACCGCTAAAGGCTTTGAGCAGCAAGATGAAAACAATAAGCATGGAAGACGAAAATGATATATGATATATATCCATGCCTGCTACCTCATTTTGTTTCGCCAACTATTTTCTTAAGTTTTTCAATTTCTTCCTGAGATAAATATCCTTCATTTAAGAATGCGGCAAAAAACTTCTCATATGAGCCGCCAAACATTTTCTCTACCAGTTCATTGGTTTCACTCTGCTGAACTTCCTCACGGCTTATGAGTGCCTTGCACATAAATTTGGTACCATATCTTGAAATAGCGCCCTTTTCTATACACTTCTTAATTACTGTATAGGTAGTATTGCGGTTCCATCCAGTTTCTTCTTTCAAAACTTTGGCTAACTGCCCTGCTGATTGGTCCCCCCTCTTCCATAATGCATCCATAACTTTTAATTCTGAATCAAATAGCTTCATTATACTCAATCTCCTATAATAACTATTGCAATAGTTTTACATAAAAACGATATCACATAAGGTTATAATTGTCAATTGGTTTTTTCATAAAACTGTAAGATTTATATAATATTTTTATATTTTTTGTCATATAAACTTAACATTTGTCCAAACATAAATTAGTTTCCGCATTCAATGCTGATTTGATTGAATTTTTCAAGAATATTTTCTATTTTCAAGTCCTTTTTTTCATTTTCTTTCTTATCAACAACTATCTCTCCTTTATGAAGCATTAAGAGGCGGCTGCCATATTCAAGAGCATATCTTAAGTTATGTGTCACCATAATTGTTGTTAATCCCTTTTCTTTTACAATCCGACCGGTAAGTTCCATAATTGTCTCCGCTGTCTTCGGATCCAGCGCTGCTGTATGTTCATCTAATATTAGAAACTCAATGGGCGTCAGCGTTGTCATTAAAAGTGACAGTGCCTGCCTTTGTCCCCCTGACAAAGAACCTACCGTTAGGTTTAATTTATCTTCAAGTCCCAATCCCAGTATTTTTAGGTTCGTTCTGTAATAGTCTATCCGCTTTTTATCTGTCCCTCTTCCAAGATGAAAGCTTTTTCCTTTGTTATCCGCTAAGGATAAGTTTTCAAGTATAGTCATAGATGGACAGGTTCCCATCGCTGTATTTTGATATACTCTTCCAATACTCCTGCTGCGTTTATGCTCCGGACTTTTTGTAATGTCCCTGCCGTTAATTCTTATTGTCCCACTATCCAATGGGATACTTCCGCAGATAATATTTAACAGAGAGGTCTTACCGGAACCATTACTTCCTACGACTGACAGAAATTCTCCTTTTTCTGCTTTCAGATTAAAATTCTGGAACAGGCACATTTCATTTATTGTACCAGCATTATAATATTTGGATATATTATTTAATTCAAGCATGGGCATTCACCTTCCTCTTCCTAATGTTGCTAAGTATCAGAATGGTAAGAAACAAAACTGCAGTGATTAATTTCATATCCTTAGGAGATAACCCCAATGCTATGGCGGCGGATACGCAAGCTTTATAGATTATGGTTCCAATAACAACTGCCGTGGTAGCTTTGACTTTTTCTCTTCTTTTAAAGAGGTTTATTCCGATAATTACACTGGCAAGTCCGATTACGATAGCACCGGTTCCTGAGGAGATTTCAAAGAAGCCGCTTTTTTGCGTATAGATACAGCCTGAAAGTGCAACAAATCCGTTTGCCAGAGCTAACCCAATAATTTTTACTCTTCCTTTATCTTTCGCAAGAGAAGTAACAAGAGTTTCATTGTCCCCCACCGCCCGAAGTAAATAACCTGACTTTGTTTTTAAATAAAAGTCTAAAAGCAATTTCATTAGGAGCGCTATTATCAGTAATATTACTAATGTCTCATACCGCTTTATAGTTTCATAATGTTTTATGGATTCCGGCAAAAGTTTCTTTAAAAATCCATTTTCAAAGATGGTCTCTTTATCAAATATAGCAACATTGTTCCTGCCAGCTATCCTTAGATTAACAGAATATAGAGCAGTCATCATGATAATACCGGATAGTAAATCTCTTACTTTACACTTTACATGGATTAAACCCGTTAAGGTTCCTGCCAGCATTCCTGCTATAAAGGCAAATAATAATGTCAGCAGAGGATTAAATCCTTTTAGCAAAAGGACTGCTGCTACGGCACCTCCCAATGGGAAAGTGCCGTCCACGGACAAATCCGGAAAATCCAGTATCTTATAGGTAATATAGACACCAAAGGCCAAAATTGCATATACAAGCCCTTCTTCTGCGACACCGACAGCAATATTGATTATAGAATTAATAAAGTATGCCATTTTATTCCCTTTCTATTGTCTATTCAGCTATGGAATCAAACATTTCTCCTGCTGTATCAGTAAGGTCTTTTGGTAAATCAATTCCAAGATTTTTAGCAACGGCACTATTTCCATAAAAGGCTGCCTTGTCTATTATTTCAAAGTTCATATCAGATGCTTTTTTCTCTCCCTTTAAAACCTGTGCTGCCATCTTACCGGTCTTAACTCCAAGGTCATAATAGTCAATGCCGACTGTAGCCAAGCAACCTGATTTTACCTGTTCTACTTCACTGCCAAAGACGGGAATCTTTTTCTCTGCTGCTTTTTTTAAGATTAGAGGCAGAGAGCTTACTACCGTATTATCCGTAAGATTATTAATGCAATCTACTTTTGTTAATATATTATCCGTTGCAAGTGGGATATCCGCTGTTGCGGTGATTCCGCTTTCTACGATTTCAAAACCATAATTCCCTGCTAAGGCTTTATACTCCTCGATGGCAGATACAGAATTTACTTCACCGGTATTGTAAAGGATTCCGATTTTCTTAGCTTCCGGAAGTATCTTACGGATCATTTTTAGCTGTTCTTCTACGGGAAGTTTATCGCTTGTTCCAGTTATATTCCCAACCGGGGTCTTATCGTCCTTCGCTAATTTTGCTAAAATCGGATCTGTTACCGCGGTAAAAATTACCGGTATATCCGTATCTTTGGCAGCACCATAAGCACTTTGTGCCATGGGAGTTGCAATGGCACAGATCAAAGCGACCTTCTTAGAAACAAAACCATCTGTAATCTGTCCGGCCAGTGAATTGTCAGCCTGAGCATTCTCATATTCAACTTTGATATTCTTTCCTTCTTCATAACCTTCACTTTTTAACCCTGCCAGGAAACCTTCCCTGCAATTATCAAGTGAAGGGTGCTCTGCATACTGGCCGATTCCAATTGTTATCATATCTTTGTTGCTTCCTTTACTGCACGCGCCAAACATACTCATCATAAGTACCAAAACAATCATTCCAGCAATTTTTCTTTTCATAAAAAACCATGCCCTTTCTAATTCACTTCACGATGCACCTAGGATTTCCCAGGATTAAACATGTGTGTGATCTATTGCAGGCTGTGTTGGCAACCTTGGTTGATAAGTAACTGTTAACGAAAGCAGATAAGGGTTTTTTATCATTTTGGACATAAAAAAAGCCTCAAGTTATAATAACTTGAGACGAATATTAATCCGCGGTACCACTCAATTTGACAAAAAGTCCACTTTCTCATATACCAACATATATGCCATACTGATAACGACTATGGTCGCCGTCAACGCCTACTATTACTTCGGGTTGCCCTCGAAAGCCCATTCAGCATATGTCTTCATACCCTCTTCCACCAATAAGGGCTCTCTGAAATGAAATCCAATTGCCTACTCCTCTTTCTCAACGGTTTTGCTAATTTATGATTTTATAATAAATGGATTAGTGTTATTTGTCAAGAGATTTTTTTCTTCTACAATGTACTATATTCCCCCGTTACGAAAACTCCGGGAGTTCGGCGAAATCAACTATTTAGAGACACAGGAAGAGTGAATTTTCTGAGGCTCTCAATATACGAACTTAATATTGAGAGCTCCAGATTGACATTTTCTATACTAGATAAGGATTATGATATCTAGTGGGTTCCGGAGGATTTATAATCTTCCTGAACACTATGATTGGCATAATACATAACATAATCACCATCCTGGAATTCAAAATCAACACTCGGATAACTGGTCTTCCGGTATTGGAATCCTTCTCTCTTCCACATATTACAGTAACCCTTCCCACTGTTTTCTGGATTGATATAGCTTAAGTTAGGAATGCCGTCTTTTACTGTGGTGATATCAAAATTGATAATTATATACCCTTCGTCTAACCAGAAATCCTCATGATAGTTTACTCCTCCATGATGAAGGGAATATGTCATAACATCAAAATCTTTCGGTGTAAGATGAACTTCGGCAGGGAGATAGTATTCGCCATACCAGCGCTGTACGCTGGAGGCTATTTGTTTTTCAGTCACAGTTTGAGGAACTGGAGTTAGAAATCCAATGAATGTTCGAAGAGAAAAGGGTATCATTATATTAAGAAAATTATATACTTTCTTGATTTGGGCCTTCCATTTTGTTAGGGGGATTCCTTCATAGTAAGCAGTTCTTTCTAGTTCATTACCGGGGATTCCAAGATAAGGGTCACCGGTTTTAAGGGATTTATCATTTTCCAAATCCAGATTACTTCCCATTTTCACAAGCAAATGCTCTTTTCCCTTAAAACTTTCGGTATAGTAGACATCCACTTCCTGGCGATGCTTCCCATTCTTATCTACAAAATAGAACTTTGGCCGGATACGTACATAGTCGTCACTGTCTGCCATACTTCCAACAGTAGTAAGTGAAAACCTCGTCATATAACCCGTCTTTAAGATCCCTTTTGTTTTATAGTCCGGATGACTTCCGTTAACCATAGTGATGGTATATCTTGGGTTCTGCCCATTGCTTTCCCCATTCTGATTCTTTGTCCCTAATGTATAATGAAAACCTGTTAATTTGAGAGAATTGGGAAGACGAAATACCTTTTCCCATATTGGATAGTCTGTTACATCATAAATGTTCAGACCATAGATTCTTCCGGATATTTGCACGATAGTGCTATCTTCCGCCGCATAATTATTTAGATTTAAGTTTGCAAGAGTTTCAGTGGCTTCTGTTCCATCATTTGCAGCGGCATTAATCGCAGTACTCCGAAATCGGATTTCATATCTGCCCTCAGGAACCCAAGTAGGCAGGAAAAAAAGTGTATTTTCTGAGACGCTGGTCCATGTGTTCTTTGGAATAAATATCCCAGCAGTAGAGCTGCCTTTATAGGTATCAAATGCGAATTTGACCTGCCGGCTCGCAAAGTATTTGCCGTAATCCCGGTATCCATAGCCAAGAATATCCCTGTGACTTCCTATAGTGGGAAGAGTAACATAAAAGGGCCTGTCCAAAACCAGCGAAGCTCTTACAGCATCCGGCGTTATCATTTGATTGTCACTACGATTATCTTGTACCATACCATCACAAACCACCGGTGTGTGAACAATTACCGGATTGATATCATCTATCTCATACTCGGTATCCACTTCCATGGACTCACTATTGCTGATATTAACAACGGGTTTATAGATAACAGCACCGGAGCTTTCATACTCTCCATTTGCCTTTGTACCAGGTATCACAAGATTGGACTTATACAATACATTATCTCCTACCTCTTCGGTACCTTCCGGAATAGCTAGAGGGATATCCGCTGCTTCTTCTTTTTTGACATCTGACATTATTGTTAATCCATTGATAATCAGCTTATCATTTTTACAACGAATCTTTTCAACAGCCGCTTCAGCAAATGATTTGAAATCTTCGTTCGGTACGGACGGTTCGGAGTACCCTCCATCTATGGAGCCGAACAAAGGTGCAGGTGTTTTGATAGTAGGTTCAATTAAATGTACAGATTCTGAAGTAGAATTCGTATAGCTCACGATAGGTGCCGTATAACCGTAAGGAGTAATTGTAAGGTTACCGCCTGGAAGGGCATCATTCTTCATAATCGCCTTATCGATACCATATATCCCAAGGTAATCAATGTACCAATAAGAATACTTCCGCTCTATGTAATATGTTTTGGGCACGGCTCTGACAACGGTATGAGGTATATCCGGTTTCCCCTTTTCCCCTTTATCTTTCCAAGTTAGAGTATAAGTCTTTGTAACCGTTACCGGATATAATTTTTTACCCTCCTTCTTTATGAATATATAACCGGATAGGTACTTACTTGTTATAATATTGGCATAAAGACTTTCTGTACCTGGTATTCCCTCAAGGACATCAAAAGCTTCATTCCCTCTACTATCTGCTTTTATGACAGCTGTAGGATCTATGGTCTCAAATTCTCTTACCATGGTACTTTCAGTTGCTGTTGGTTTTTCAGTAAATCTGCGATACATAGCTACAATCTTTAGCCCTTTATCTTTTACCGTATAATCCCTGTCCCTTAAATAGCTTAGAGCGTCCTTATACTCATCTGGTGTTAGGTAAGGATTGACACTGGTCTTACGATTCCCCAAGATTATCGCTGGATCACGGAGGTTAATGTAATATAAACGATAGAGATAATACTCTTTTCCATTGGTATTGATTTTATTAGTTACATTAGTCCAGGAGGTTTTAAAGCTGGTATTTTTCGTTTGTTTGGGATAGTCTGTGCTGTCGTAGACTGTACTGGTGTTATTGCTGTATATACGACGTTCTATTGTTATGGGATTTTCTGATGGTCCAGGACTATATATCGACCACCTATCAAACCTATCCGCAAAATCTTTAACATTGTTCCAGTATTCTGCATCTGCAATTGATCTACTTGTTCCTGTTAAATCCCAATAGTCATAATTTTCTTCCTTATCTCCCCGGACAACATGAAAAATTCCATTAAAATAAAGAATTTCACCTTCTATAACATCATCTAAATTTGTACCTTTGAATGATTTATTTACCTGTTCTTTTGAAAAGGTAAAAGTTACCTTTAGATGCGTTGAATCATAGGGTTCTTCATGCATCTCTCCATCCGATAACATTAAAATTGCATAATTTTTATTTTTTCTTGGAAGCCCCTCTGTTGCATCTTTTCGAACAGTAAACCCCACAGTTTTCCAACGGGTTGTAGATGATGCTTTTGTATCTATCGTTGTAAATTTAAACTCACCTGTTTCAGGATAAAATCTTATCTCTTCACCGTATCCATTTTCTGTATTGACAGCATAAACAATCTGTTTAAATATACTCAATAAAAAAAGAAATAAGATTATTAGTACACCACTTTTTGTAAACCGTTTATACATAACCAATAGTACCTTTTTCCTTTATTTACTTTTATAATAATAATCATTTAATGTATCATCAATGATTGCATAATCACTTCCATCAGTACCAATATTCTTTGTTGATAATTCAACATCATATACTCCATCAAACCACTTACTTTTTGCTAAGTCAACAAAACGTGTATTACCAAAAAACAAATCTTCTTGAGGCTTGTTTTTTTCAGAAGTTATTTTGAATTTTATATATGACCTAACTAAAAATGCTCCATCAGAAGTATAAAGTGTTGAAGGCTCAACCGAAATAATAGAACTTTTAATTATAACTTTACTTTCTTTGGCAATTTTTATATAATTCCTAATTCTATCAGTTTTTTGTTTATCTAATAATGCTACATTAGCTACAAAATATGTTTTACGAAGATTGTTCAACCAATTATTGTCAATTGTGTTGAAATCTACGTTTAGCCTATATTTCAAGTTATCTTCTACTTTTTTTATCCATTCATCAACATATATACACATTCCATTTTCATCTACATTCAATTTACTCATTGTTTCCTTCACTCTTACAGGTCTTGCATAGTCCTTACCTTCTACTGGCTTCCATGAATACGTTCCGCGTTGATAACTAAACTTCATCTCATAAAAAGAGTTTGGAAAAGCTTCCAGAATATAAGGATAATCCTTCGCATTTTTAGGAAGATTCTTTGTCCTGATCAGCTGACCATCCGGGCTAATCTTTGCTCTATCCTTGGCATTCTTTAAAAGCCCAAGGACCTTTTTTGCATCGACAGCAGCCAGATAATCATTCCCGTTAAAGGAACGGTTCTGTACGTACATGCCATTGCTCTTTCCGACTATAAAACCTTTCGCATAAATCTTAGCCACCGCTTCCCTTTTTCCTGCCGGTATCTTTTTGATATCCGAAATTCTTTTTGCTATTACAGTCTGCAATAAATCTTTGTCTACTGTATCACCATGCATATATTCGTCAGCTCTGTTTAATAGTAAGGCTGCATCTATTCGAGTCAGATATGCTTTATAATCTTCAAAGTCTCCTTCTTTCACAATGCCTGTATCCATAGCGGCTTTTAGATATGGATTGCTCTGTGATGTATCAATCTCAATACCTGCAGCCGGTACCAGAAGTTTAATAAAATTATAAATTTTGATGTTACTGTTTGTGGCCGCCTCAACTGGTTTTTGAGGTATTACTAAACTTAATGCCATAATTAGTATAATTACCAGGCTAATCCCCTTTTTTACTGTATTATTCTTTTTCATTTGCAGAACTCCCCTATTTTTATTTTTTTAAACCTTACTGCTGATTTAAGTCCAAGTTATTACTAATAACTTTCTACAGCTATTTCTTTCATTATTTTCTTTTGAAATTTATTTTTTATAAATTTATCAGTATATATTTTTGATATACACAATAATAGGATTGGGATAATTTCGATTCTTTGTTACAGATTCAGATTATTTATAAGATCGGAATGAGATTTTTTTCAGCAGATTTTGTTGGTAATGAACACAGAAAGATATAAATATTGTAAAAGTTATTGATTACTAGTAGTTTGTTGATTTCATTTCTTTGACAGACAGGTGATGAGCCGATGAAAACGGAAGATTTTTCTTCCAATGTAGACAGCCAACTGGAACAGAACAATTCCTATGACTAAGTAATAAGGTATTAGAAAAAAGTACATACTATTTGCTCCCTCCCCAGGAATCTCAGTCTTTATCTCCCCAATAAATTACTAATTATTTACTCCCTATTATAAACCACAATATACCATATCCTTTTTACAAAATCAAGAAGATATTTCCTCCTAATTCAAATCCCCTTCTAATAAGCTCCCTGTACCTTCGCCTTAATACAGATGTAAAATGCTGCTATAATAGTCTTCCGGTGATATTTATACATATTATCCTCTCCTTGCAAAGGCTTCTCATTCGAATTATAATAAGTATAATTTCCTAATTTATTTAACTATACAAACAAGGAAAAATTGATATAAGAAAGAGGTAAGGTATGAATTTTAGCTGGTGTACCGTTAATGTTATTAATTTGGAGGAATCTCTTCGTTTTTATCAGGAAATCGCTGAACTTCCTTTGGACCAACGGTTTATGGCAGGTCCCGACCGCGAAATTGCTTTTTTAGGCTCTGGTGAAACAAAATTAGAATTAATCTGTAACAAGGCTGCTGCTTCAGTTACCTTCGGAGCTGATATTTCCATTGCTTTTTCAACAGAATCCTTGGAGGAATTGATGAAGAAACTGGAGGAAAAGAACGTTCCAATCATAGCAGGTCCAATCCAGCCCAATCCTTCTACCCGCTTTATTTTTGTAAAGGATCCAAATGGGCTTACCGTTCAGTTTAGTGAACATATCAATAATTAATGATGGAAAGAAGCGGAAAGCAATCACCTGCTTTCCGTTTCTTTACAAATTACCTCTAATCATCTTCATAATACTTTCTGATAGCTCTATAGATATCCAACGTACCAAATCCCCACCCGGGTTCCGGATAAGTGATGGTCGGAAAACGCCTTGCTCCATTTATGATAATTCTTCGAATGAGAATGTTATTTAATTTCGTTATATTTCCACGTAAGATACCCCACTCTAATAATAACGCAATCGCGCCTGTCGTATGTGCTGCCGATTCACTGCTTCCAGTGGAATCATAAAAGCCGTTCTCAAGAGATGGTGCAGTTAAATTAACGCCCGGTGCGGCAACGTCGGGTTTTAGCCCTCCACTTTTCGTAAACCCTCTTCCACTGTAATAATAGAGGCTTTGATTTTGGTGGTTATAGGTGGAGATTGACAGGGCATTAAGCGTATTTGCAGGTATTGATAAAGTGGTATCTTTATTTCCATTGAGGAAATAGGTTTCTGCCGTAAGAAAATTGCTGATGGGAAGCCAAACGTGGTAACGCAGCATTAAATCACCGCTTCCTGAAACAACAAACCGCCATACACCGGATATTGGATTAAGAAACCGTACCATAATGAGCTGATTTCCGGTCCTTTCCTCGCTGAACTGATTATCAATATAAATAGTGGAACCTCTGTAATTGACTATCTGCGTACTTTTCTGCAGAAAGATTCCTGATATTTTTGCCACAAGACTTCCTTCCGGTGCATACACATCTACTGCAACTATATTCGGTGCAAAGCCCCATAACTCCATGGTAAATCCTTTTTCATCACTCCCTATATTCAGTGAAACCACATCAAAATCCGTACTTGGATTAATCTCTCCAAAATAGTGATGATTGGTGTTTCCCTCATTCCCCCCGGCAACCACAATTGCTTTTCCCGGAATCTTACAAATATCATTTAAAAAATGGCAGATAACTCCTTCTCCTTCATGGGCACCTTGAGAAGAACCTACACCTATGCAAATAGCTATTGGACGATCTAATTGTTCAGCTACATTAACCAGATATTGAATGCCAAACATGATGTCATTTTCCTGATAGCATACTACTCCTGAAGGAATTCGAAAAAAATCCTTGATATTCTGTTTCGCCTCTTTTAGCTTTACTACTACAATTTCTGTATCCGGTGCAACTCCTGAAAAAAGAGGATCCACTGCATCGCCTCCTGCAGCGATTCCCGCTAACATTGTACCATGTCCATTCTCATCCCGGCTTGGCACTACCCTATAAGGGTCATTTGCAAGCAGGGCTGTGTTTATTTCCAATTGGCTATATTCTGTGCCATAGTAAAAATCTTTCGGGTACTTATCACTGTCTATCCCTTGATCCCAAATAGAAACTATTCTCGTGGTATCATCCGCATACCGGAACACCGGATTAGTATATTCTATTCCGGTATCAATAAATCCGACAAGCACTCCCTGGCCCCTAAGTTCAAGCCCCGGTTCACTACGAACTCTACTCACTCCGGATGCCTCATTACTGGATATATTCATAAGTCCATAGCACTTTGGTATGTATTGATATCCAAATTTTTGGGTACTGTCTATTGTCAGCTCTGAAGCCGGAAGATAATACACAGCATAATTACTATTGATCGAATTAACTGTTTTATTCGAATTTATCAGATTCGTAATCTTATCATACCCTTCTGCCAGGATATCTGTATAATCATTGCTGATTATTTTATACCTATCCGCCTCCGTCATATACCCCTCCATGCTACCAACGCACCAGTAATCATTATTCTTCTGCTGCCAGGCTTCCGACAACCGGAAGCTGTTCAAGCATAGCCGCCATTCCCCTATGGCAGCTGGCAAATTGACCTGACAAATCATTTCCCGCCCGAAGTCCCGCAAAATGTGTCCCTCCGGCCCAAGCTGCCTTATCACTTACATCATATACGGTTCCGTTAACTGCTACATAAGCTGGTTTTCCATTACTTCCATCAAACTCGGACAGCTCTGCCACAGTAAATACCCTTTGCACATCAACCGGCAGTTCTTCCTCACCTTCAGGCATCTCATTATTTTCATTATTCTGCACTGAACTTATCTGTACAAAGATACCTTCCAATTCATCTGACAGACTGTCTGTTTTGCTTTGAATAAGATTCTGATAATAGTTCTTTTCGTATGGATTTCTGCTAAAGGTTTGTAGTTGGCTGTAATGCACAATCTCGCTTTGATAAGCTAATAATTTATTTCTAATTTCCTTTGATTCCAATTTATTGCCACCTTTCCCTTATGCTATATAAGCTTGATTCATTATATTAGCTGATAGCAGGGAATATTCTAATGACATCTCACATAAAAAAGCTGCCGCCATTGAGATTCCCTCATCTGACTGCAGCTTTTACTTTTAGGGGTTTTATTCCGACAACAGGGAAAGAATTGCATTCTTGGGTTTAACACCTACGGAGCTTTCTACGATCTTACCGTCCTTGATTACTACCAATGTTGGTATACTCATAATACGGAACTGTTCTGCTAATTCTCCCTCTTCATCAATATTTATCTTACCAACTTTTATTGTATCTTTCTTTTCTTCTGCCACTTGATCAATAATAGGGGATACCATCTTACAAGGTCCGCACCAGGATGCCCAGAAGTCCAGCAATACTGGCATTTTCGATTCCATAACCTCTTTTTTAAAATTTTCTCTTGTTATTTTTAATACGCTCATACAATACTCTCCTTTTTTGTTTATACCCTAATTATAGCCATATTCTTTTTTTCGTCTGTGACATAGTTACATTTTTTGTAAATTTATTATAGGAGAATATTTTATATTATTTTGTACATTTGCATCTTAAATTGTCACATTATGTTCTTCAAACCATATTATAAAGTATGGTTATAACTGATTGTAAATCAGATGACCTAATATATTAAGGAGGAATTCATATGGCATGTGGAGGTTTTAACTCAAACCAGAATTTAGTTTCTACCCTTTGCAGATTTGTAGGTGAAACAGTTACAATATTTACAAAGAGCGGTGGTGTATCAGGATGTGGCTTTACCGGTACTCTCTTTGGAATAAACAATGAATTTTGTCAGTTGGTAACAGATTTCGGTACTGCTCCCGCTAATCCTCTTGGCGGACCTAACAGTTCCTGCTGTACTAATCTTTATCCTGAGCATAATTGCCACAGGCAGACTTCAGTAGGCTCTGTATGTGATATCCCTATTGATAAAATTGCAGCTTTCTGTCATAACGCTGTATAATCAGAACAGAATAGGAGGATTCCTTATGTCATTCAATAATATTAATGGAATTAACAATAACCAGAGTTTTTGCAATCATATTTGCCGCTTCATTGGGCAAACAGTTATTGTCTTTACTACAAGCGGCGGTGTTTCCGGCAGCGGTTTTACAGGTGTTTTACTATCCGTAAATTGTAATACCGTTCGTATCGATTCCAGACGTGGCGTAGCTCCTGCTTGCCCGCTTGGTGATTCTTTTGGTGGCGACACATTTAACAACGACTGCGGACATCATAACAACCATCATAACGGCTCCCGTTCCGTAGGTTCTGTTTGCGACATTCCCCTTGACAGCATAGTAGCCTTTTGCCACAACGCAATTTAATATTTTAAGATAAAAATTAAGACTGCTTTAGCACATTGTGTAAGGGCCTCCCTCTTAACGCATCCACATGCTAAAGCAGTCTTATTTAATTATTCTCTATTCTTATCCGCATCTATTAGCTTCTGTACCAAAACACTGTTACGGTATTCATTGGCTGATAAACCTGTAAGCTTTTTAAATACTTTTGAAAAATGAGCGATGTCCGTAAAGCCCACTTCCCATGCAATATCCCCGATACGCATGGAAGAGTTCATAAGAAGTTTCTTCGCTTCCTTTACACGGATATTATTTAGTATCTCAGAGAAATTAAGCCCCTTGTGCTTATTCAATAGCTTACTTAAATGCCACTGGCTGATATAAGTTTTTTCTGCCACCTCAGAAAGAGTAATTTTTCTATTATAATTCTCCTCCATGTATTGAATAGCATTATATACAATAAAACTTCCGGCTGCTTTCGTTTCGCTGTCTTCTTCTCTTTCCTGATTTTCTTCTATTTCCGCGGGTTCCTCATCTGCTTTGAGTTCCTTCAGTCCTGCCGTCATAACAGCAATAGCTTCTTCAATTTCAACAAGGTTGGAAGGCTTTAACAAATACCTGCTGACCCCAAGACTGATTGCTTTCTGTGCATAATCAAAGTCCCGATAGCCGGTTAATATACATATCTTTATTAAAGGAAATTCCGACCGCAGGCCTGCTACCATTGTAAGCCCGTCAATCCCAGGCATAGAAATATCCGAAAATAGAATATCCGGCTTGAGTTCCCTGATTAAACGGCTTCCTTCAATACCATCATTGGCAGTTGCAATAATTTGGCATCCATACTTTTCCCAGGGTACAATCTTTTTGATTCCTTCCACAATTATGGGTTCATCATCTATAATCATAACCTTAAACATTGTAGTTCTCCATTCGGATATTTTGTTAGTTTATTTATTCTATAAGGATTAGTTTCGTTTTGAAAGGTATAAAAATATTCTATTCCTTGAGAGCTCCTGCTGTCAATCCTTTCATGATGTATTTCTGCAAGAACACATATATTATGAGAACCGGAACAATAATAAGCGTCACACTTGCTGTCATCAGCCCATAGTCTGTTCCGTACTTCGAACTGATTTCATTTAATAAGGCACCTACCGGGAATTTTGTACGCTTTCTTATCATAATAAGCTGAGTAATTAAATCATTGTAAGACCATAAAAAGCAAAAGATAGCTACAGTAGCCATAGAAGGTCTGCATATTGGTACGATAATATGTATAAATACTTTCCGCACGCCTGCTCCTTCCATATAAGCTGCTTCTTCCATCTCAAGGGGCAGCCCCCATAAAAATCCCATCATTACCACTGTTGCAAAACTTAAATTGCCGGCAATCTGGGGAAGTATGACACTGATTGGAAGATTTAGAAGGCCAAACTCTCCCATCCACTTAAATACAGGTATTATAGTTGAAAAAACCGGAATCATAAGACTCGAGAGAAGAATCCCGCTTACAATGGCTTTCCCCCTAAAGTGATATCTTGTCATGGCAAATGCCATCATAGTACCAAGAATCATAGTAACTACCATAACTGTACCAGATATTACAAGGCTGTTTTTATAAGATTGAAGTATGTCCTGTTTACTAAAAGCATTGGTATAGTTGGATATCGTAAATTCCTTGGGCAGGCTAAAAGAGGTATTAACAACTTCTGCAGAGGGCTTAAAGGAATTGCCGATAACCCATACAAAGGGATATATCGTGGTGACTGTCCATATCGCCAGTATTAGATATATTATTATTTTCCCGATATGGAGCTCTTTCAGGAGGTTCTCCTTATGGGCGGAGTCCTTAATTTCCTTTATTTTCGTCCCGCGCTTCAAGCTTAGTCCTCCTACAAATTTGCATCAGGTTTAAGAAGTTTACTAACAATCAACGATACTATAAATCCAAATATAACGATAGTAAATGCAATGGCAGACCCATAATCAATATTTCCAATTGAAAAAGTCTGTTCATACATATAAGTTCCAAGAAAATGTGTCTTCCCTTGTGGTGCTCCCTTTGGTGCAATGACCCAGGGAAGGTCAAACACTTTTAAGGCACCGGTTACAGCCAGCATAATACAGGTGCATAGTACTCCCCGTAATAAGGGAATGGTAATATGTATAACCTGTCTTGCCTTCGAACAGCCGTCTACTCTTGCCGCTTCATACAAGTCCTCCGGAATATTGTTTATTCCAGTTAAGAGAATTACAAAATAAAAGCCCACATAACTCCAAAGTGTTGGAACTGCTATCATAAAAAAAGCCCTGCCAGGTGCCAGCCAGTTAACCGGCTCCTGTCCAAAGACTGCTAATACCTGATTGAACATTCCCCCGTTATAATTATAAAAAAGCTTAAATATCAATCCTATGGCTGTCGCTGAGATTACGATGGGAAAAAAATATACCGTACGAAAGAAGTTCTGTCCTCTTTTCAGCCAGCTCACCAATATTGCAAATATAAGAGCTATTCCCACCTGAAAAGTGACAGTCAGCCCCATCATCTTTATAGAATTCAACAAAGAAATGCGGAATCTGTCCTCCGTAAGCAGTTTCTTATAATTCTCCAGTCCGATAAATTTCCACTCACTTCCTGGAATTTTAACAAAGGAGGTCATATCGTAGAAGCTGTTAATAATATTTTCCAGAAATGGTTCATATAAGAATATGAGTATCAGGGCAAGTCCCGGCACCAGAAAGAGGAGCAGGGGCAGTTTCTTCTTGTAGAGCATCTCTGCCTCCTATAAAGCTGCTTAAAATTACAGGAGCAATTGATTCCATATGCTCCTTTGCAATGGATAAAAAAAGAATACTGCAGGCAGCCAAAGGTACTTTTAGCTATCTGCAGCACACCTTACTGTTTACATTATTTATTGCTTCACATTGATAGCAAATACTTCTTTCAGAAGTTCTTCCGGTGTTTTTACTCCGGTAGAAATATCGACAATACCGGCAATCAATGTATTATAAGCTTCCTGAGACAGTCTGGAATCAATGGGTGTTGAAACACTTGTTGCTTCACTGCTGTACTTAAGTCCTGAGCGGGATAGAGGTGTCAGATTCTTAATAGGGTCGGCTGCTACGGCAGCACTTCCATTACCTCCCCAATACTTTGTAACCGCTTCCTTACTGGTATTTGCCATCACAAACTTGACAGCAGCATCTCTCTTATCTGTATCAAGCCAGGCTTTCTTTGTAATATAAAAGCCCGATGAGATACCCCCCACCATATCTGTACTTCGTGCCCTCCCGCCGGGTATTACCGGATATGCAACCACAACGGTATTTTGCTGATCCGGGATACTGCCAAGAAACCATGAGCCATCTACCTTCATAGCTGCACGCTTGGACTTAAAAAGTTCGCCGGCAAGGTCATTGTCAATGGTGTCGGTATCTTTCGGGAATGCTCCCATATCCCTTAAGGTCTTAAACATTGCAAGTCCTTCACACCATTCTTTGGGTACGGTCTTTGGTATCTGCCTATAACTGTCAGGACCGGCCGCTGAGAGAATTAGATATTCCACCAGATAATGGGGTACATTATTCAAAGACACCGCAATGGGTACAATATTATTTTCTTTAAAGGTTTCAATGGCTCTTAACATATTGAACCACGTTGTAGGAAGCTCAAGGCCATATTTTTTAAATAAATCTTTATTGCAGAATAGTCCTTCCCAATAACCGGTTGTGGGTACCGCCCGTTCAATACCGTCAGGATTAGCCGCCGCCTTTAAGGCACTTGGTAATGTGTCTTTGGCATAATCAGGATATTCTGTTCTTACTTCATTTATCGTTACGAATTTATCAGCTGCCAGCACATCACTTGCATTGGCATCCGTAAAATACTGTATTACATCCGGTTCATTTCCTACAGCAAAGTCGGCTGCAATTCTCGTCTTCCAGTCCTGATCGGAAACCTGGGAATCATCCTCCACGGTAATATAGGGATAATCCTCCATGAACTTACTGATAATTGTCTGGTAATTGGATGCATTAGGGTCCGTCCCACCATACATTGATACCGTAGTTAGAGTTACCGGATTATTTTCATCAGCCGGTGTTGCCCCTGTATCTCCGCTGATATCCGTTATGTTGCTGCCGGTGTTGCTGCAAGCAGTACAGAAAAAGGTTAAAACCATGGCTAAAAATGATACGGACCATTTAGCCCTTTTTTTCATAATCTTCCTCCCTAATAAAGTAAATTTCACAAGTTAAATCAGTAAATTTTACTTTACAAAAATTATTATATCTTTTCCGGTGTCATTTTTCATTCTACTATCTTGACATTATTTGTTCCGTCTTGCCCTGTTCATCTGTATCTATAGAATCTATTTTACTGTTTGGTGAAACAGTGTAATGTAAAAACTATATACTCTTATCCTCCTCACTGCTCCAGGGGATTGTAATAGCTGAAATTACTTTGCCATCCACCGAATGGATGCTTAAGCCGTAATCCTCCCCAAATATAAGTTTAATACGTTCGTTGACATTTCTTATTCCAAGAGAGGTATGCTTACCCTTTCCCTCCACGGAACCGGTATTATCACTGTCTAAGAGTGCCTGCACCTTCTTTTCCTCTTCCTCTGAGAAACTGCCGGTGTTAATAATCTTTAAGATTACCTTATCTTCCTCCTGGTACACATAGAAATTAATGACTCCCCCCTGCACCGTGTAGGCACCGTGTACCACAGCATTTTCAAGAAGAGGCTGTAATATAAGCTGCGGCAGCTGAACCTGCATTAATCTTTCGTCAATATCTTTTTCGAATCGAATGCGGTCTCCAAATCGCATGGAGGTAATATAAATATAAGCTTCTGCTCCCTTTAATTCCTCTGCCAGGGATATGAGCTTCCGGTTCTCTCTGCCCATGCTCTGGTTCAATAGAACCGCCAGGGCTTCTATCATTTTGGATACGGCATCGTCTCCTGCCATTCTTGCCTGCCAATTCATCATCTCTAAGGTATTATTAAGAAAATGAGGATTTATTTGGGACTGCAGGGCTAGTATTTTCGCTTCCTTTCTGGCCAGCTGTTCCTTATATGCATAATCAAAGAGATATTTTACTTCCGAAGACATCTTATTAAAGGAATCTGAGAGATATTTAAATTCCTGATTAGGCATAACATCGCCCTTAATCTGCCAGCCAAAATTACCGCCTTCGATATTCTTTGATGCCTTTACCATCCTCTCCATGGGTTTTGTAATGTTATGGGATATAAAGTACAGCATATATATAAAAACAGGTATAATAATCAGGATATTTAAAAGGATAACGCTGTTCATAACTCTTATCTCACTGAAGATAACATCTTTGTTGGCTATCAGAACTATTCCATAATAGTAATCATCAAACTTCTGCTGGTATAGGATTCCCTGATATACTTTATCCTCAGCTTTTATAGTTCTCCTATTATTCTTTCGTAAGAACTCTTTTTTCAGGTCCTTTAAGACTGTCTTCTCATCCGGTTCCTTCAATTGATTATTATATAATATCATCTCATCTGTATCGTCTACAAAAAACCCCAGATCATAATTCTTATTAATATTAATTCCATCAAAGAATTTATCCTCGTTCAACTCCAGTACCAGTGTTCCAAATTTCGTATAATTTCTGGTGGTATAGAGATTCCGGATGATATAGATTTTTCCGTTCATTATCTTTACATGAGCATCGGATGAATTCTCACTGGTAATCGTTTCTGCATACCGTTTCACATCTCTGATATAAATCTGAACGGTGCTTGCCTGTTCCCTTGAAGCATAATAAAGCTTATCTGTATTATCTGAAAGATAAAAGGTTGACATGACAAAGCGGTTATCATTTATATACTTGCTCTTTAAATTTCCGATTACTTCTTTATAGAAACCTGCCTCCGTGAATTCACCATTTTTATATTTATTCCATGCCTTTTCCAGTACCAGGTCATAGGATATCTTCTTAGAGCTTTCGATTGCTTCGTTGAGCTTCTGACTATGAAAAGTGGTATAGTTCTTAAGACTTTCCACCATCAAAGCCTGGGTTTTCTGTATAATATTATTCCGGTAATAGGATAACATGAACACCATAAAGACAATGATAGGAACCGTCCAGCATACAACGGTCACAAAAAGCAGTGCTTTCTTTAATGATATGGGCTGATTCTTTTTCACTGTAAACGGCATGAATTTCCCCTCCTAATGTTATCTTGTCTTTCCATTTTAGCATAGGGATACAGGGGGTGCAATATTTGTTTCATTCAAAAAAACATTGACTTTTTCCGCTAATCAAGCTATAATATTAACAAAGTTAATAGATAAGGATTGCGACTGTTTCGACAGGCAAGACCGGCTTAGTATTTCATTTTTTTTACTAGTTGGGTCTTTTTATTTTGTTTATGGCCAAGAAACAATCATGACCTTACCGAAAGCTATGAATAAAATGAAACGATGGATTGTGACTGGTAAGGCAGGCAAGACCTGATTAGGAATAATTAGGTCTTTTTTTATTGCTTTATCGCAAATATATTAAGAAATACTTTTCGTTTTACATGAAGTCAATGGAATAGACAGATACTAAAATAATTATAATTGGAGGATACTACTATGAAAACATTCGATTACACTGTTAAAGATGAATTGGGAATTCATGCAAGACCTGCAGGTTTATTGGTAAGAAGTGCGTCAACGTTCAAATCATCCATCACTTTAAAAAAAGGTGACAAAGAAGCTGACCTAAAGCGTCTTTTTGCCGTTATGGGCCTGTCCGTTAAGAAAGCTGATACCGTAACCGTAGTCATTAACGGCGAAGACGAAGACGAAGCACTAAAAGCAATAAAGCAGTTTTTTGAAAGTAATTTATAAACAAGAAAAAGCAGCATTGTATAGCTGCAATATATAGGTAAAAGTGACACAAACTCTTTTAACTCCCATTGAATATGTAAGGATAGATATGCTGATGGGAGCCAGGTATGAATTAATAGAAATGGCAATTCATACACAATATGGAGGTTAGAATGCTAGTAATAAAAGGAAAAAGTGTATTCGGTGGAATTGCAATAGGAAAGATCAGCTATCTGAAAAAAACAAAAGAAACCGTGAAACGTACCAGGGTAACCGACACAGGAAAAGAACTGGAGCGCTTTGAGACAGCCAGGCAGATTGCTATCGAACAGCTTGAGGATCTCTATCAAAAGGCTGTTATTAAGGTTGGTGAAGCAAATGCCATGGTAATGCAGGTACATCAGATGATGTTAGATGATCTTGATTATGTGGAGTCTGTTAATAACATCATTACTGCTCAGAGTGTGAATGCAGAATATGCAGTAGGCGTTACCGGGGATAATTTTGCTCAGATGTTCTCCTCCATGGAAGACGAATACATGAGAGAACGCTCTGCCGATGTTTTGGATATCTCCGACCGTCTTATTAAAATCTTAAATAACACCGAGCACAGGGAGCAATTCCTGGAAGAATCCGTAATTATTGCGGCAGATGATTTGGCTCCCAGTGAAACCATCCAGCTTGAAAAGGATAAAGTTCTCTCATTTCTTACAAAGTATGGTTCTGTGAACTCTCATACAGCCATACTTGCCCGTACAATGAATATTCCGGCTGTAATCGGTCTGCAGGAGGATCTAAACGAAAACTTTGATGGGAAGCTTGCCATTGTAGATGGTTTTACCGGTACTGTTTATATTGAACCGGATGAAAGAACTATGAAAGACATGCTGGATAAGAAACGACAGGACGATGAGAAAAAAGAGCTTTTATTAACCTTAAAGGGAAAAGAAAATGTCACTCTGGATGGAAAGACCATTCATATCTACGCAAATATCGGTAATTCCTCCGATATCGGTGCTGTGCTTAAGAATGATGCGGGTGGAATCGGTCTATTCCGCAGCGAGTTTCTTTATCTGGAGAAATCAGACTATCCTACGGAAGAGGAGCAATTTAGCATTTACAAATATGTAGCCGAAAGTCTTGCCGGAAAGAAAGTAATCATTCGTACCCTCGATATTGGTGCGGATAAACAGGCTGCCTACTTTAACCTGCCAAAAGAAGAAAATCCGGCCTTAGGTTACCGTGCAATCAGAATCTGTCTAACCAGAAAGGATATCTTTAAGACTCAGTTAAGAGCCCTTTACAGAGCTTCCGCTTTTGGGAATATCTCTATTATGTTTCCCATGATTACTTCTCTTGGAGAGGTTATAGAAATCAAGGAAGTGGTCGCCGAAGTCAAAGAGGAACTCAAAAAGGAAGGTATTCCTTATAATGAGAATCTGGAGCTGGGTATTATGCTGGAGACTCCTGCTGCCGTACTAATCAGTGATATATTGGCAAAGGAAGTTGACTTCTTTAGCGTAGGTACCAATGACCTGACTCAGTACACCACGGCCATTGACAGGCAGAATCCTAAGCTTGATAAATTTTATGACCCTCACCATCTTTCCATCCTAAGAATGTTAAAGTTTGCTGCAGACAATGCACATAAGTACGGCAAGTGGATTGGCATCTGCGGAGAGCTAGCAGGGGATTTGACTCTGACGGAAGCCTTCTTAAATATGGGAATCGACGAACTATCGGTTTCACCGGCTCTCATACTTCCCCTTCGTAAAAAGGTTCGGGAAAGCAGGATTAAGGCTGCAGATACCGACTGGAATTTGCCCGTATAAATCATATCCTCAACCCTAAAGCAGAAATATCAAGTCTTCGTAATTTGATATTTCTGCTTTATTATGTTACAATGAGCCGGAATCAGAACACATTAAACAGGAAAGACGCAAAGGGAGCAGACATGGGTACAGAAATATTACTGATACGACACGGTGTAACTGAATGGAATAAACTAGGCAAATTCCAGGGTAAGGCAGATATCCCCCTGTCCGATGAAGGAAGAAGTCAGGCAATGGCCCTGAAGGAATTTCTTCATGGAGAATTTCAGGCAGTTTATGCAAGTCCTCTGGTTAGAGCTATGGAAACAGCAGGAATTCTAAGTCAGGACACCAAGCAACAGGTAATTCCCTGTGAGGGAATGAAGGAAATTGACTTTGGTGCCTGGGAAGGGCTCACCCTTGATGAGATTAAAAATACTTACCCCAAGGAATTTGCAGCATGGAGAAGTGATGAAAAGGAGGGACCTTTTATCGGCGGAGATATATCCATACGTAATGCCAGTATGAGAGCCGCAGAAGCCATTCGTAGAGTTGCAGAAAATCATCCCGATGAAAAGGTACTCATTATTGCCCATGGCGGAATAATAAAGGCTGGCTTAATTGGTCTTTTCCAATGGAAAATGACGATGTACCATCATTTTTATCTTGGTAACACCGCCATCTCAAAAGTAAGTTTTAGAAATTCTAACTATCCGATTCTGGAATCATTCAACGATACACATCATTTGAAATAGATACCTTATCTATTATTAATAAGTTCCTTTAAAGTAGTACTAAGCTTGCTTAAATCATTCACAGATGAACTAATCTCAGATATCAGGCTATTTTCATTTTCAAGGGTTGCCAGGATTTCCTCCGCTGAAGCAGAATTGTCCTCTGCAATTCCGGTAACCCCATTAATTTCCTTCTGGATACTAAGGAAATTACCGGTAGCCTGGTTTATCAGCTCCATATTCTTCTCTAACATTTGATTGGAGTGGCCATAGGAGTCCATAAATTCTTTAAAACTGTCACTTACCTTCTTTAAGGCAGACTGAATCTTTCTAACGGCTTCTTCTCCCTCCAAGGACTTCTCATCTGCCATCTTCGCTTTCATAGACAAGGATTTCGTAACTTCTGAGATATTTCCTGCGATTTGAGCGCTTTGCTCTGCGAGCTTTCGAATCTCATCCGCTACAACAGCAAAACCTTTCCCCTGTTCTCCGGCGCGTGCAGACTCAATGGCTGCATTTAAAGCCAGCAGATTCGTTTGTCCTGCAATCTGCTTGATACCTTCTAACAAAGAGTTTACAACTTCCAGGTTATTTCTTAAATCAGAAACCGTTTCCGTTGTGCTCCCCATTGCTTCATTTACGGTAATTGCATAAGCTGCAGCCTTGCTGAGACGATTATAATTATCATCCACCTTATTGGTCATTTCCCGTGTACCGGAAACAATATCCTGTGACACTAAAAGCGCATTATCTATTTCCTTCAAAGATTCATCCATTGTAGTTTTTATCTTACTGACGCTAACTGCTTCTTCCTGGATCGATTCCGATATCTGCTTCACCGTTCCAACAATTGCATTACTGGATTCATGAATGCTCCCGGTATTTCGGGAAAAGTTGGTCAGATTCTGGTCCAGAGTTGCAATACCGCCTTCCAGAGAGGTAAAGGTTGTCTTAAGCTGACCGACTAAAGCCGTAGCATCTTCCTCTTTCTTTACGGAGTCTTTGATCAGGTCTCCGCCCCATTTCGTCAATAGAAATAACAAAAGTAATATCGCATTCAAAGAAGTCATAACAATAATAAATTCACCTGACCCTGCTTTCTCTCCCATAACCACAGAAGCTTTAAAATAATAGGATAATATCATACCGATATCAATGAATATCCAGAAAGCAGTTAAAACTTCTTTTTTAAAATAGAGTGCAGCCATCATAATTGTTATCATTATGATGTAATGCTTATTTAAGGCATACTTATCGATAAAAAATAAGAAAAACATAACAAAACCAGGTATAGCCGCAAAATTAAAACCTTTCACGTAATCATTAATCGGTATAAAATAATTAAGGGTTGACAATGCAATGATTACTGCTCCGACACCTAAAAATTGTTCTTGCCCGTTTAACCCACGATATGCGATTACCTGTCCCACCAGAATAAAAACCAGAGCTACTGTTATACCCAGATTGATCCTGTTGATTTTTTTTAAGCTAAAAACGGATTCTTTTTTTCTTTTGTGCATAAAAAAACCTCTCTCTTTTGCAGTTATTTACATTCTGTCATCCATCTTATATTATTTCTCGTTTTTTCTCAATAGGACTCTATAATCACCTCTGCCAGGGAGCGTTTCGGTACATGATGGATGGTTTCTTCATCTCTCCAGTACTTTACATTCCCCTCCTTCAATTCTTCTAACACCACTTCTTCTTTTGGATAGCCAAGGGCAATTACTAATAGAATCTCATATTTTTCAGGAATGGAGAGTTTCTCTACCAATTCTGACTTCTTAATATTTCCGAGAAAGCATCCCTTTATCCCTAAAGCTGCTGCTCCAAGAAAAATACTTTGGGCTGCAATTCCTTCATCCACTTCTGCTTTCGCTGCAATTTCACTGTCCCTTAGCATAATGATATAACCCGCCGGTCTCTCCCCCTTTACCGGTCCGTTCCAATCTTTTAAATAACCTGCCCAGCCAAGACAAGAGAATACTTCTTCCCTAACTGCTTCCTGGCTTACCAGTATATATTTAAGGGGTTGTAAATTTGCCGCACTTGGAGACAGTCTGCCCAGGTTCGCTAATTCCCTTAGCAGTTCGGCGGTAATCTCCTTTTCCTCCTCAAAACGTCTGAAAGATCTTGCTTCTGTAACCAGTTTTGTAAATTGCTCGTCCATCATTTTTCTCCTATCCAGATATTCATCTTATACTCAACGTCTAAACCTTATTTAACACCGAAACATGATTTATGTGCTTACAATTCATTTCCTTTTGCTCAACTGAACTGAATTATTTTTATAATTCTTCTACATAGGAGGGATTATAAAAGTCCAGTCTTTGTATAACATCTTTCAACTTGCCAGTCATCTCATCCACGGTGTACAATACTACCTGATTGGACTTCTGATTCGCTATCATCAAACATTCATCATCCTTTGCAAGGGCAATATGTCTCGGATGTTCTCCCTTGCAGCTGATATCCTGCTTCTTAGCAAGTAACCCGTCCGGATTAATATCATAAACTGCGATGGAATCCGCTCCTCTGTTTGCTGCGTACAAAAATCTCCCATCCCCTGAAATAACCAGACTGGAGCCATAGCTTACCCCTTTAAACATATCCGGAAGGGTGCTTATTACCTGTATGCGGGTAAAATGAGGCTTTCCCTCCTCCTTTTCAAAAAGGTAGACATATATTTCATTGGAATATTCCGTTATGACATAGAGATAATTAAGTATTGGATGAAATTTAAGATGTCTGGGACCTGCTCCCGTATCCAAACAGATTTCAGCAGAAGGTATCTCCGATAGAATTCTTCCCTTCTCTGTCTGGAACACAAATACTTTATCCTGTGCTATTCCAGCGAATAGCACATAAGAACCCTCAGGTTCCTTTTCACAGCAATGGGCTCTTGCTATACCACTCTCCTGATTAGCAGGCAGCCTAAAGAAATTCAGCACCGTCGCGAAATGATAATCTTCCACCTTAACTGCCGCTACATGTCCGGTTCCGTAAAAAGAGCAATATAAGACGCTCTCAGCTGGCTCATAGAGTATATGGCAGAGATCTCCGCCCTGTAATTCCAGTTCATGACGAAGTACATAAGTCTCACCAATTCTCTGGAAACAGAGAATACTTCCGCTTTCCTTCTCTTCCCGGATGCCAAAGCACATATCCTTCCAGGTACAAAGATAAGAGGGCTCTTTTATATGCTCTCTCCAGATGGTACTTTCCACCTTATAATCCTCCGACACCTTACAGAGCTTAACGGATGGTTCTCCATTTACCGGTCCGTAACCCGACACCAATAGTTCTTTCTGCTTTTTGCTCATACTATTCGCTCTCCATTTCTTTGTGTGTTTTAAATATTTCGGTGGTACTATGACAATACCAACTTTACACTCGGGTAACCACTAATTGCTATTTTAATACTGCAATGTGAAGATAGCAAGAAAATAAAGAATGCCACTGTGAATTTATTTCACAGTGGCATTCTTCTAATATTGTTAAATCAGTATATTCATTACCTCTTCTATCGTTCCTAGCTTACATACTTCATCCGCCAGACCTATAGCTTCTTTATAGGAAATTCTTCGAAGATTATATTTAATCTCTGCAAGCTTAGCAGGTGTCATACTAAGTTCATCCAACCCAAGACCTATCAGAAGTTTTGTAGCTTTCTCATTGCCTGCAAATTCGCCGCACATTCCTGCCTCTATCCCATGCCTATGGGCAGCCTGAGCAACCATACGAATACTTCTTAGAACCGCAGGATGAAAGGAATTATAAAGCTTTGCTATCTTGGCATTTCCCCGATCTACTGCCAGAAGGTACTGTGTAAGATCATTGGTGCCGATGCTGAAGAAATCTGCCTCTGCCGCCAGTTCTTCCGCACAGAGAACACTGGCAGGTGTTTCAATCATAACACCAGTCCGTATAGCAGTATCGTAAGCAATACCCTCTTCTGTTAATTCACCCATACATTCCCTAAGAATCTCTTTTGCCTTTAAGAGCTCCTCCAGAGAAATAATCATGGGTAACATTATTCTTATTTTACCATAAGCACTTGCTCTTAGTATTGCCCTTAATTGGGTTTTGAATAAATCCTTCTCTTCAAGAGAAATACGGATCGCCCGCCAGCCAAGAAAGGGATTTTCTTCCTTCTCCATTGGTAAGTAAGGCAGGGTTTTATCCCCTCCGATATCCAGGGTACGAATGGTTATTTCCTTACCGCAGAGTACTGCCGCTTCTTTGTAAGCCATAAACTGTTCTTCTTCCGTAGGCAGATGGGTGCTGCTCAAATAAAGGAATTCACTGCGGTACAAGCCGATACCATCAATCTGAAAAGACATCGCTTTTTTAACATCTTCCGTACTTCCTACATTGGCAAACAGATGGATTTCTTTTCCATCAACAGTGATAGAGGGAAGCCCCTCCTCCTGTCTTCTAATAGTATCTTCCTCCAGGTGTTCTTTCAGAAGCTGCCTGTACTTCTCCAATGTTTCATCATCAGGATTTATAAGTATCTCACCATTATAACCATCCAGTATCAAATAATCTTCTTCCTGTACTTCCTCCATGATTTCTTTTACCCCAACCATGGCAGGCAGAGAGAGACTCTTAGCCAGAATAACTACATGGCTTGTTGCTCCACCATCCCTGGTGATAATTCCTTTAATCTTATTCAAATCCAGCGCCGCTGTATCAGAAGGGGTTAGGTCTCCTGCTATTAATATGGTGTCTTCAACAAACTCCATAGCAGTGTACTGCTCTCCGCCAAGGTTATTTAGAAGCCTTTCCCTGATATCCTTGATATCGGCAGCTCTCTCTTTCATGTACTCATCATCCATTGAATCAAAGATAGTAATCAGCTCTTCGCAGGCCTCATATACCGCCTTCTGGGCATTCATGCCAGACTTGCTTATTTTGAATATAACAGCTTCATGAAGAGTAATATCCTTCACCATCTCCAAATGTGCTCCAAAGATAGGATTTGCTTCTGATAACTCCTGCAATTGATGCTCTGCAGCTGAAACGGATGCTTTAAAATATTCTATTTCCTGAGGAATCTCATTTGTACCTACGGTATTTTCAGCTATTTTTCTAACCGCAGGCTTATACAAGCCTGCTCTTCCCATAGCTATACCGGCAGAAGCTGCTATATTAACTTTCAGTACGTTCATGGGTTCTCTCCTTATTTTATTCACCATTCGTGTTAAAATCATCCTTACATTTTAACATGAACGGTCGGCTTAATTTATGCTATTCGCCTAAGCCCTGCTCAAGGGCGGTGCAAATCTTCTTTAAATCCTCTGCTTCCGTTTCTCCGTTGCATTCAATTTCAATCTCAGTTCCGCAACGTATGGCCGCTGCCATAATATTTAAGATACTTTTCGGGTTTATTCTTTTCTCTCCAACCCTCAAAGTAATATCCGAACTGCAGGTACTTGCTATCTTAGCCAGCTCACTGGCTGGTCTGGCATGTAAGCCGTTTTTATTTGTTATAGTAAATATCTGACTGACCAAGTTTCGTCCTCCCTTTATTCAATACCGTGATGGGCAAAAAGTATTTTCTCTGCTTCATTGTTCCATAAACCATTATGCTTCTTCACAGAATCTGATAACTTGCTAAAAAGCTCATCCTGCTCTCCAAGCTTTTCAAAATCAGAAATGGCAGTTAAAGGCATATTAAACTGTGTATAAGTTAACTTCTTTCCGCCCGGTATGGAAGGAAGATTAATGGTAGCTTCCGCTATGGAATCAATTCCTCCGATATGCGTTACCATAACTGCCGGCCTTATCTCACCTTTTGCCGATAAATCAAGTGCTTCCAGTAAATCATCATTATTTCCGCCGGTTGTTCCCAGTATATGTGCACTGGTATAATGAACATTGTACAGATTGATTCCGGAAGTAAAACCACTATCAGAAGGGCCTGCAAAGAAATTCATGCAGCCGTCAAAGGCTAAAAGAGCATCTCCCATTTCTACCACTGCCTTGTTGGGAACATATACGAATACATCATCATAGCCATGGTTCTCTGTTATGGCCATTAATTCCTTTATCGGATCCTCTAATTTGCTGGTATTAATATATAATAACTCAATCCCTTTTTGTTTTGCTTCTTCTCTTGTAATTCTTTCTTCCGCTTCCCTTATTCTGTCCTCACTGATATCTGTAACCACAATACGCTTCGGCTTATTCTCGGTATAGAGACCGTAGCTAACCGCTCCAAGTCCCATAGGTCCGCAACCACCAAGTATTAAGATATTGCCATCGGTCTTAGTTCCCATGTCATGATGATAATTCTGCTTATTGGTGTGATAATTGGCATGATATCCTCCGATAATACAGCTCATAGGCTCTCCCAGAGAGGCTTCAAAATAGCTGTCACCGTTATAGGGAAGCAGACAACCCAGTTCCATTACCTCATGAGGCATAATGCAATAAGTGCAGGCACCGCCGCAGAATTCATAGGAATAACCGGGGGAATCCAGCTTTCCCATATAGTTTAGTGCCGGCTGTAAAGCAAATTTACCCCCAACTTTGTACTTTCCTTCCCATTTCTTCCCCACCTCAACAATAACACCTGCACATTCATGGCCGATAATTACCGGATTGGTGTCTATATTCTGAGGAGCTCTCTTATGTTTCTTACCCTGTTTAACCAACTTATAAGTAGACATGCAGATACTGTCACTTAGAATTTTTACCAATATTTCATCTTCCTTTATTTCCGGAAGCTCAAACTCTTCCAGACGCAGGTCATCTTCTCCATACATTCTCACCGCTTTTGTTCTCATATTTGACATCCTTTCTTATCATTCACTTTTCACTGCCTGAATCAGCGCGTGTTTCTAACAGCCATACTGCAACAAATCTGTCTTATGGCTTCTATAAATAAATGATTTCAACTTTCTTTTTGAGTTCTTCGATTAATTCTTTGCTCGGTGGCTTCGTACCCTGGGTAGTTACGGCACCGGCAGAAGCTGCCATGGCAAGTCTTACGGATTCTGCAAAATCATCTTTCTTATCCAAGCTAAAGGATAGGGCTGCTACCATAGCGTCTCCCGCACCAACGGTAGAATGGGCATCTACTTTTAATCCCGGGCATTTTACGGACACTTCCCCGGTAAGAAATAGAGCTCCCATCTGACCTAAGGATATGGCAACAAGACTGCTCCCCTTTGACAACAAATCTTTCCCCATTACCAGAAGTTCTTCTTCTGTTACTCTATAATCCTTGTTATAATATCCTTCCAGCTCTGCTCTGTTTGGTTTGATATAATCCGGTCTGCCTTCTAAGCCGTGAGCAAAGAGCTCCCCATCAGCATCCAAAAACACTTTGGCTCCCTTACTTTTAACCAGGGGGATTAACTCCAGATAAATATCTTTTTCTATTCCCTTAGGGATACTTCCTGCGAATACAAACAAAGTATCCTCACTTGCATAGGAAACCAGTTTTTCTGTTAACTCCTTTAATTCCTCTTTCGTTACAAGAGGTCCCGGCTCGTTAAGCTCTGTTACAATTCCTTTACCTTCTACGATCTTAAGGTTTACTCTTGTTTCATTACTAATGGAAATAAAATCACTTTTGATACCGAGCTTTTCTAGAGTGTCTTCTATAAGCTTTCCGGTACTGCCTCCGCAGAAACCAGTAGCAACGGTTTCACCGCCCATGGCTTTTATTGTCTTTGACACATTAATCCCTTTTCCGCCTATATCGGTAAGACAATTATTTAAACGATTCAAGCTTCCCTTTTCCAATTGGTCCAGTTCTGCCGTTTTGTCTATAGCAGGATTCATTGTTACTGTTACTATCATAAAGGTGCTTCACTTCCTTTTCTTATTTTTCCGTCAGGATTTCATAAATCTCATCAACACTGCTGTTAATTACGCGTATGACATTCTCAATATCAGAAAGTTTCTCTGCAATATTGGATAGAATTTCAAGGTGTTCTTCTCCGATACCCGCAACTGCTATAATAAGTTTAACCTTTTCGCTGCCCCAATCCGTACCTTCCGGAAACACCATGACAGCTATACCGGATTTTTTAATCGTCTTTTTGGCTGCTTCTACACCATGGGGGAGAGCAATTCCATTACCAATGTTTGTAGAAAATGATTCTTCTCTTAGAAGCATTGCTTCAATGTAATTTTCCTCAACATATCCGCTGTCACATAATTTCTTACCGATATCACGGATTACCTGTTCCTTGGGTCTAGCTATACAATTAATCTCAATATTTTCTTTTAATAATAATCCCACTGCACTCAATCCTTTCCTGTATGAACTGTTTCTGTTTTTATTATAAGCCTTCCCGTATGGCTGTTCAATGAAAGCAAATATGACTTTGTCATCATACTATGAAGACATTTTCTTACTTCTTTCTTGTAGGTCTATTTCACATAATTTTTTCAGACTGTCTCCAGGTATTGCTTAAAATACTGACGCAGAATCTTTTCCAGATACTCCTTGACCCTTTCCTGTTCACCGGTAAAAATAAGTCTTAAGAACTCTCCGTCTTCAATCAACTGACTGCTGACATACCCCATAATATCTCCATTCACTTTCGCTTCATCATCTTCCGGAATCAGCATAATGACAACCGCCCGTATCCCTTTAAAATAATTATCAGCAAAAGGAGTTCTGTCCTTCGTAACGCAGAGAGAGAAATTAGGTTTGACCACTCCCCTTGTTCTGGAGTGAAGCAGGGCAAAGCCGTATTCCGGAAATACCTGAGAAGAAATCTTCTCACGCCTTTTTATGTCTTCCTGAATTATCAGGCGGTTTGCATTAAAAGGTGAAATCTTCTCGGTCACAGCAACTAATAACTCCTCAAAAGAAATTTTTTCACTCACTTTCATGAACTGAAAATCCTTTAAAATCCCCTTAATCTGATTAATAAAGAAATTAATATGCTCAAGCTGCTTAGAAAAGGCACTGTCTTTACTGTTTTTCTTCGGTGTCTTTGCATATAGCTTTACCTTCTCATCAATCTGTTTTAACTCTTTTTCTGTCAGCAAAGGACTTACCATTAACACATCTGCCCGTGTTTCATCAATATCCACATTGGAGATCATAAAATCCAGATTCTTTAGGACTCCCGGTGATAAATCCTCTTTTCCATAAGTGTATATCTGAACCCGGTCTTTGAGAAAATTCTTAAGTTTGGAATGCATCAGTCTTGAAATTCCGATACCGCTGACGCAGATGATACCTAAATCCACTTTACGAATACTCTCTTTCTTATCCTGAAGTCTTACCCCTGCGGCCCCAAAGTGCATAACCAGGTACCCGACTTCGTCTTCCGGCACAGTAAAGCCATATTTCTTCTCAATGTACTTACCTACCTCCTGGCATTTCCCATAAATGTCAGGATAAGTCTCCTGAATTTGTGATAACAGGGGATTGGTAATGGATAGCCCATTTTTCAGCCGTATAAAGGTTGGTTTTAAATGTGCTAACAGCCCAATAACAAATTCTTCATCCTGCTTTAACTCGTAAGCATTGTCTTTATCATAGATATCTATTAATTCATTAATAAGCTCCAGTAATTCCTCACTGACCACTTTTCCTTTATCCATATCTGCATTTATGTCGATGGATTGGAGTTTGGAACCACTGATGTGGAGCAGGATATAAGCTATTTCTGCTTCCGGTATCCTTATATAAAACTCCTTTTCCAGGGATTCTGCGATTCTTAAAGCAAGCTCATAATCCTCATGATATATTATTTTATCAGTTTCTTTTGCATCAGCAGAAAGGACATCCTGACTTTTTATTCTCATGATAGCTATGGTGATATGAAGCACCAGGGAACAGTAGGAACTATTCGTAAGCTTGATAAGTTTTTTATCCATGATGCTGCTAAGACACTGTACTACCTGCTCTAAAACCTTATAATCTATTAATTGAAAAATACCTTTATTTTCTTTCTCATAAAATTCTCCCAGAACAGACCATTTTCTCTCACCGATTGCCACTCTGATATCTAAGTCATCTGTGTTCTCGTCTAGAAAACGCTTCACTGCCAGGCGATAATTTCTTTCCGTACCTTCAAGGGTTACTCCGTATCCCTGTTTTCTGATTAGCATCAGATCAAATCGTTCAAACCATTCCTTAATCGCTTCCATATCACTGCTGATGGTTGCTTCACTGACACCAAGTATGTTGCTGTAGTAATAGAGCTTTTTTGGCTCTCTGTCTTTTAGAATCTCCAGAATAAGGCTTGTTCGCCTTTTCTCTTTATTGATAAAATCTATGGTTTCATTTGACTCAAGTTCTTCCATTAGTAAGTCTTTACTGTGTTTCTCTCCCTCAAGCCATATACCGGTACCTGCTTTGGTACTAAGGCGAAGTCCGTACTTTTTTAAGAAACCTTCGGTATTATCCAATTCTCTTTGAACGGTTCGTTTGCTTACCTTCACATCTTCTGCCAGTTTTTGAACAGGGACTGGCCTTTCTTCTTTCAGAAGTATCGTAAACAATTGTATGAGGCGCGGAGATAACATCATATCAGACCCTCTTTTCCATGACTTTTTCTTATTCCACAACTGCTGTATAATTACAATTCTATAAACCGGAACTAAGGGTTTGCAAAATACCCCGAAAGATATCCTGCAATCCCCTGTCCGTTTCTTTATTTCAATTATTAAGCTTTTAATTCTTCCACTAACATATCATACTCAGGTGCTGCCATGAAATTCTTGATTAACACCAGTCTTGCTTTCGGGCAGCTATGAGCTGCACGCTCTCTTAATTCCTCATGAGTAACAACGATCTGTGCATCCTCCGGTATGGAAGAAACAGATGCGTGAACTACATTGATAGAACCAAGTCCTGCTGCTGCAAGTTTTTTACGTAATATGGTTGCTCCCATTGCACTGGAACCCATTCCTGCATCGCAAGCGAATACGATATTTTTTACGCCTTTTATAGCTACAGTATCAGCTGCCGGAATGCCTTTGGAAGCATTCTTCATTTCTTTCATCATCTTCTGGGCAGCTTCCAGATCTTCTTCTTTGCCAAATATCTTTAACAGAGGAACTGCAACTACACAGGATACCGCACACGCAATCAATACGGAAAGAATAACACCTACATAGCTGTGTTTTTCTGTCATACCAAGAACGGCAATGATACTTCCGGGTGAAGCGGGTCCGACAAGACCTGCTTTTGTAAGTGTTAAAGTTGCTACTCCACTTGCACCACCTGCGATTGCTGCCAGAATCAAAATAGGATTCATTAATATATAAGGGAAGTAAATTTCGTGAATACCACCAAGGAAATGGATGATTATTGCTCCAGGAGCGGAACTCTTAGCATTTCCCTTGCCCGCGATACAATAAGCAAGAAGAATACCAAGTCCAGGACCAGGGTTAGCTTCCAGTAAGAAGAAGATAGACTTACCGGTTTCTGAAGCCTGCTGCATACCCATAGGTGATAAAATACCATGATTTACTGCATTATTTAAGAATAATATCTTTGCAGGTTCAATAAATATACTTACCAAAGGAAGAATTCCGTGATTTACAAAGAATCCAACACCTGCTTCCATTACAGAATTAAGTCCTGCAACGATGGGGCTGATACCAAGGAATCCAATAACAGCCAGAATACCGCCTATAATACCGATGGAAAAGTTATTTACCAGCATTTCAAAGCCAGCTATTACTTTACCTTCAATTAGTTTATCAAATTTTTTGATTATGTAACCGGATAAAGGTCCCATAATCATTGCTCCTAAGAACATAGGTACATCTGCACCAACAATAACACCCATGGTTGCAATAGCACCCATTACACCGCCTCTTATTCCGCCAACATTCTTACCGCCGGTATAAGCGATCAGTAAAGGTAATAGATAGGTTGCCATAGGGCTTACAAGCCCTGATAATTTTTCATTAGGTGCCCAACCGGTGGAAATAAACAGTGCTGTTATAAGACCCCATGCTATAAAAGCACCGATGTTAGGCATAACCATACTACTTAACGCTCTGCCGAATGATTGAATTTTTTCTTTCATCTCATACCCTCTCTTTAAATCGTAATGGATTTCGCATATGACATTAAGAAGCGATTGGCCAATCTTTTCTTAAGATATTTTTATTATAAAGGATTCCCCTATTATTATTCAACTTAATAAAAATACCTTTTGTCACTAATCAATAATGACACGGTTAAAAAGCAAGATATTTTGTGCTTTTTGCTTAGGATAAAAGCACTATATACAAAAAAGAATAATTGAAATTCATATTCCTGCTAAAGTGTATCCCTGCAAACTGCAGACATTCTGCACTACTGCATAAAAAAAGTGTGAAAAATACGATGTATTCTTCACACTTTTTCATACCGAAAGCCCTGACAGTCCAGACAAACTGAAAGCCAGCTACAATTTGTACATACTTCCGGCAGTTTATTTTTATCCAAAATATATTCTTTCACAAGACTGACAAATCCGCGCCAGGTTACAACCTCATTCTCATGTAGTCCGCATAGCATTAAAACCTTTCTGTCATACTCCATAACCTTCTGACCCGAAGTGCAGCCTTCTTCCTTTAAATGAGGGCAGCTGCTGCAGATACAATCTCCTGTCACTACCAGTCTAACCAATGTCTCAGGGTTTTCAAAAAGCATATTCACAACCGCTGTCATATTCCTGACGAAATCTTCGCTGTAGCCATAGCCTTTGAATTGCCCGATACACATACCATGATGTGGTCTTAAGTCTATCACTTCTTACCCCTACAATTTCAAACGGAAAACATTCTGCAAAATTGCTTTTCCTGTTTCCGTTCTGAAAATATTCCGGTATACATTATTAATCGTAACCTCTGAAGCCTTATCTTCATCCAAATTTACAAGAAAATCTGCTTCAACCAATATCTGATAATCCTTTTCTGTAATATTAGTATAGGTATGATGATGTGCTATCAAATAACATACCCTCTTAATAAAAGCTTTTTCGTATCCCAGCTTTGCCAGCATTGGCTCTGCTACAATAGGGCCTTCAATCTGTTGATAATTTCCCGCACTGCTGTTATATTTTCTCTCACTTACCTTAATACCGATATCGTGGACAACTGCTGTAACCTCCAGTATTTCTCTGGTTTCCTTGTCAAGCTCCTCTAGTTCTCCTATGGTTTTCGCATAAGCATACACTTTAAGAAAATGATTGATTCTCCTTACATCTCCTGCATAATATTCAATCATTTCATGAATAACATCACCGATTTGTTTCATAGATTCTCCTTTTTGTATCAAAAATAATGCAATAAATGCCCATTCCCTTTAATTTGCTGGCAAAAAAAGGAACAGGCATTTATGACTAATTATTAAACAAATTCATTATCGGAGCATTGTAACTGATTGCTTTGGAAAAATAATTATTCGTGTTGTCTTCCTTCTCATCCTTATTCTCTTCCATGAAAATCTCCATAAACTTCATATAGTCGTCATAAGAAAAGAGCTCTTCAAGGATATTATTATCTTCCGTCTCATCTTCTGTCTCCGTTCTAACCAGATTACTCTTTATCGCAGCAATATCCGGAAGATTTGAAGTAGAATTCGTGCCTTGTTTCACAGTCACGGTACCACCTGCATTAACACCTTCCTGCATATATCCTAAAACCTTTTTTACATAGTTTTGTGTTTCTTTAAAGGGAGGTATCCCGCCGTATTTCGCAACGTTATTACTGCCTGCATTATAGGCAGCCAGTGCCAATGAGGCATTCCCATCATACTTATTAAGAAGCTGTGATATGTATTTCGCACCGCCCATGATATTTTGCTTTGGATCAAAGGAGTCATCAACACCAAGGGAAGCTGCGGTTCTTGGCATTAACTGCATAATCCCCTGGGCTCCGCATCTTGAAACCGCATCAGGATTAAAATTGGATTCCTGCTTGCCTATAGCCTTTAATAAATCCACCGGTACATTATATTTTTTAGCTGCTTCATTAAATATCTCATCCAGGCTCACAGTCTCACCCAGATAAGAAGAAAAGCTCTTTGAAGAAGCCACCTTCTTTTCATTAGCAGCTGTGGTTCCGGCAGTAGTTGTAAGACGATTAATTCCCTGAATTTCTGACATAAGTTTCTCCCACGCGTTTGTAAATCGACAAAATATACAGTTACTTCCTGTTAATTATAACGTAATCCCCCACAAAAAAGCAAGTGCTTTTCTCTGGGAAATCTGTAGGAAAAACACTTGCAATAAAACTATTTTATGACAGCTGTTACAATTGAACTCTTCGGCACTTGAAACTCTGTATTTAATCCCTGTATTCTAATGGATACAGGCAGTTCCTCATCCTGTTTGTTAAGGACCACCAATACCACTGATTTGTCCGGATTCTTAAAAGCTGTCATTTCCAATCTGTCAGTATATTTGGTAAGTGCAATTCTCTTGGCCTCACGGTCAATGTAGCGGCTGAAATGCTTGATATAGTGGAAGGAAAGCTTTTCTTCATAGCTTCCGTCCTCTGTATTTACCATAACAGGAGCATCACAGAGATTCCCAACGTGATTCGGCCCGCCCTTTTCATCCAGCAGAATATTCCAGTCAATAAAAGCAGTCATTCCTGCATTCAGGTTGCCAATGATATCATGGGCATACATCTGTGCATTTCTCAGCTGTCCGGCATCAAATCTGCTGTATTCCACGCAGCCTTCCGTAAATATTAACTCTTTACCGGGAAAGGTATCCTTGGTAAGACCTACCGCTTCAAAATGGTCCCCTGTATACCAATGAAAAGCAACTCCGTCAATCATCTTATCAGTTTCTTCATCTATTATCGCGTTAGCTCTTTCGTATACCCGTTCCTTATTATGGTCCCAGATATTAATTTTCACATGAGAAAGTCCATTCTTAACAAGTGCCTTATATAAGTAATCTCTTAAGAATTCTTTCTCCTCTGCCGGATTAAAGCTGCAGGAATCCCAGGTCTGAATGGCGTCCGGTTCGTTCTGGACTGTTATGCGATTTACCGGAAAGCCCAGTGTTTCATATTCTTTTATATAACGGCAAATGTATTCTGCCCAAAATTCTTTGTATTCCTCTTTTAATTTTCCGCCATGATTTCTGTCATTGTTTGTCTTCATAAAAGCCGGAGGTGACCAGGGAGTTAACATCAGGTCAAAGTCCTCTCCCTTTAATGCTCTTGCCCTTCTAAGCAATGGAAGTATATATTCTTCGTCCCGTTTTAAAGAGAAGGATTTCATTTCTTTGTCCTCCGGGTCCTCCATAGCGGAATAGTTACCCAAAGAGAAATCGCAGCTGTCAATATGGGTTCGTATAAAATGATATCTTAATCCGTCTTCTCCAAAATATTTCGCCAGGATTTCTTCCTGTTTTTCCTTTTCCAGCTTTGAAAAGGAATAACCTGCCGCCTCCGTTACTGCTCCGCCAAAACCATGAAAGGTTTGGTATTCAATCTCCGGATAGAGATTCACAACGTTCATTGCAGCGCCTTTTTCCTCAGGCAGCTCACAGGTCAGAACCTTCGTTACCCTTTCCTGATTCTCATAGGTGGTAATAATTAAATCCATATTGATGTATCCTCCTGCTTGTGATTATTAGTGGGCGAAATATACCGTAAGCTTCTTTATACTTCCTTCTCGGATTGCCTCTGCTGTCTTGCCTGCTATTTTGCTTCCTTCAATTCGCTCACCCTCTTCAGTTATGATGTGAGATATTTCAGCTCTGTCTTTTCCAAAAGTAGGCCTTCCCGTAGGATTCTTATAGGTGATGGTACAGCCGGATAAGAAAGTAAAGGAGGCTTCCTGTTCTTCATTAAAGAACCATGCAGGAAGTTTAGGTTCCAGGTGAAGAGTTAATCCTTCCGGTTCCTGGGTAAATACTCTGTTACCGATAAACATCTGGCTCCACATGGACAGAATTTCAGTGGTAGAGCCGCTTAATCTAGCCACATAACCTCTTCCATGAATTTCCTTATTGGGATTCGCAGAGGAAGCTATGAAGGAAGAGTTCTCGAGAATGCTTCTTCCATACATTTCAGGGGGAAGGAACGGAATCAGGGTGGTCTTTATCTCTTCATAAAAATCTTCCCAAAGACCTGCTCTTTGCATTCCATATAAATATTTATATTCCATATGTAAAAAGATACTTTCTCTTTCAAGCCACCCGGGAGTAAAGGCCCTAATTCTGCCGTTTTCCATAGATATATGCTCAAGGGATTCACTGGTCTTATACATCTTAAGCTCTTTATCATAAATACCGCTTTCCTTCACTTTTCTATGAAGTGCTTCGGCTTCTTCCTCACATTCTTCTGAGGCCAGATATCTTGCAGGTCCTTCCAAGAAGAAAGGAAGCATTACCGTCTTAAAGCTTAAGGCTTTACCGGCGGGAAGACCATAAGGGGTAATTAGTTCTTTCCCCTCTTCGGTTTTTACAGGAATAAAGGAATCAGCATAGAAAGTGAAATAGGTAGGCATCATGCCGTTTCCCATATATTTCGCCCTGTCAATGCCGTTATTTACAATTTTTAAGAAACTTGTAAGAACAGTTTTTATCTCCTCCGTATCCATTTGAACTTCTCTTCCATCCAGTTCAAAACGGACAGCATCTCTAAACTCTTCTCTTAAAGAGGTAACCTTATCCCAATAATCAAACTGACTTAGAGTACCCTCCAGGAGCTGTGATGCCAACTCTTTAGTCTTTATAAGAAGCTGGTATACTTCTTCCGGCAGGTTCACATGCTTTTCTAAATTCAGTGCACCTATTACGAATTCCAAAGTTCTTTTTAATTCAAGGGTTTCCGGCATACCGCTTCCAAAGAGTCCAGGTAACCCGTTCATGGCATCATTCCAGCCAGGTTTGCCGCCTTCCATCTCAACTCCCATACCCTCCGGATCAAGTGTTGAAAATTTAATCAGAGAAAGGTTAATTAGCTTTGCCATTAAGGTTGTGGAAACATATTCCCCTTTCTTGTTCTTAAGCCAATTGGTACCGTTCTTTACAAACCCGGGTTTATTTTCTTTCTCAACATCATGAACAAGAGCACCGTATTGTCTTAACTCTCCCTTTGAGATTATCACATACTTTTCACTGCGGGGAAGAACTCTGGCCGGACTGTTGTAATAACGGTAAGTCTTGTCACCAAAGAGCAGAGCTTCTTTCTTCTCAGGATAAATCTTTAAATAATTCTCAATCAAATCCAAATTGTAATCCCAATGGTCGCTCCAATAACCTTCACCAAAACCAGCTTCTATATTCTGATTACAAAAAGACAAAAGCTTAGTAAGGAATTCATCCTCTGATATGGTAAGCTCAATGGAATAACGTGCCAGCGTACCTGCTATCTGGCCGGGGGTAAAAGGCTTCTTTCCGGTACCAAGAAGCACTTCCCATTCTTTTGGTGCCGCTGTCTTTAAGAATTCTTCTGCAGCACTTTCCTCTTCTGCTTTTATACGGAAAGTGGAAGGTCTTACTTCCAGTGGATTATAACCGTCTATCTGTATCAGCTGATAGAAGGTTTTAACATTAAAATCTCCTACTTCTTTGTTAAAGAGCAGGTCATTTCTTCTATTTTGATTTACATCCCTGAAATTACCGTTACCCTGGGAATAATATTCACCGTTAATAGAGAAGAAATTATAGTCTCTCTCCGGGTCTCCATGTTTTCTGCTAAAGAGATGTATAACAGACTTGTTATCTTCCTCTCCGAAGACAAAGGGATATCCGCCTCTTAAGAAATTATCCATATAGCTGTATTCTACATAACTGTCAAACAAAGGCACACCGGTTACAGTCTTCACATCCTTTGTAAGCTCTTCGCAGCATTTGGCAGCCAAAGCTTCCTTTTCTTTAAAGAAGCCTTCTTCTTTCATCTTAGCAAGCTTACTGTTTATCTGCTCTGGCGTTTGTGAAAACCCTACCATTGTATGGAAAGTATAGGTCGCTTTGGATGAGAGCTTTACTTTTAAAGGAGTGAATCCGCATGGAATCTTATTAGCGAAACACTGCTCCTTCTCCAAAACTCCCTCTAACCCCTCTGCTTCAAAGCGGACCGGCTGCATAAAAGTTGTATCATAGGAAAAGACAGCTTCTGCATCATAGATGATCGGAATGACCTCTCCGTCTGCTATACTAAGGTAATAATAACCGCCTTCCACTTCGGAAACCTCCGCAGAATCATCGCTGGAAGAGCGCATTGCATAATAAGGTACATTATTCTCTATATTCTTAATATCAGACCAGCTCTTTAACAGGTTGGACATTTCCTTATATTCATTGTTCTTCATGCCAAAGGGCAGAATCTTAGGCAGACCGTCCAACACCTCTAAATCCTGCTCTGTTTCTGAAAGGTTTGTTATTTCAACTTTTCGAACCAAAGCACCGATATTCTCTAAAGGCAGTACATAATATGTAATATGAATTTTTAATTGCTGTTCCTCATTTATTTCCTCAATCTCAAAACTGTTCTGATGTATGACAAACCTTCGCTTTGCATTTGTTATGCCAGAAAAGAAAGGTTCAAAGAAACTGCCTCCTCTTCGTATAAAGGTTCGAAAACCCTTTATTGCTGTATTTTCATAAGCTGTATTGGCAGGATTGAACTCCATTATGGCATTATTTTTGTGATGTATTCCAAAACTGTTTACTCCTTGTCCTCTGTTGGTGTAATAAACCCACATAGGAATTCCCTTAATACCTGCTAGTCCGGGAAGAAAGCTTGAAAATGGTGGAAGCTTATGATAATCTTCCAGGATATAAGCTTTACCGTCTAAATAGTAGTTCTTCATTGAAATATCCTTTCCTTTCCCATAATTATGCGATGATAATGCTATTATGATTATAGTATTCTTTTTCCTGAAAGGCAATAATAAAAACATTTTTATTTGTCATTAACGATAGGCTGATTGTAATGATTGTGCAATATTTTACTTGGATTATTTATATTTTGTGCATATTATATGTTTTTTAAAATTAATTATAGTTTTTTCTCAAGTTAAAAGAACGATAGTTCTATTATTCCTTAAGTTTCAGCTCAAAAACGTTTTTAAATTCTATAGAACACCGCAAAAACGGACAGGATGGAGTAAACCATTCTGTCCGTGCTTATAACAGTATTTTATAATATATTATTTATTATTTATTGTAAATCCATTATCTGCTTCCAAGATTTACTGCTTATTATTTACAGTCTCTTTCACCTGAGCTACAAGCACTTTTATCTGTGCTTCGATTTTTTCCATATCCTCAGAGCTTGGTGTTCCTTTGAATTCAACCGGTTCTAAGAACTCCCAGCCCATGTTAAGTCTTGTATTAATGTCTGCAAGTTCTCTCTCCGCACCGCCGGACCAGCCAAAAGAACCAAAGCGGAAAGCCTTTCTGTTAAGTGCTTTCTTCTTACCGATCTCTTCAAGAACTGCTCCCATAGGCGGAAACATCTTAAATTCATAGGTAGGCATTGCAAGTATAATTCCTGTAGAGGTCCAGACTGAGGTCAATACCGTTCCCCAGGAATCCTCCGGTACTCTATGAACATGAACGGTAATATCTTCCTTCTCCAGTACCTTTAACGCGTGCTTTACTGCAGCCTCCGTCATCCCATACATAGAACCCCAGATAAAAGTGATTTCTGCTCTGGCAGGTCCTTTCTGGTAATCTGCATAAGCATCATATGCATCCATAATTGCTTTCGTATCTTTCCATACTAATCCATGACCAGGCGCAATGAGCTTGGCAGGGATTTCTCTTACCTTTTTAATCGCTGATTTAACCTGAGGAGAAAAAGTTGCTACAATATTGGAATAATATCTTATTGTATCCTTCTCATATTCTTTTAATTCTTCTTCGCTGAATTCTTCTGCATAGATTCTGCCATCGCATTTCCCAAAGGAACCAAAGGCATCACAGGGAAATAAAACACCTGTTGCCTGATCAAAAGTTGCAATGGTATCAGGCCAGTGAACATTAGGAATCTCAGCAAAGTTAAGCAGATGTCCATTCCCAAGGTCAAAGGAATCCTTGTCCCCCACTACCGTAACATTCTCTGTTAAGTCGTAGAAAGCTTCCAGTAGTTCCTTTCCCTTCTTACTGCTAAGGATTTGAAAATCACTGTTTATCTTCTTAAAGGACTCTATCCAGCCGGAATGGTCCGGTTCCACATGGTTTACCACAAGGTATTTGATGGATGCAGGTTCAATCTCAAGCTCCTTTAATAGCGAAAACAGAGTCTCGGGAACACCGTCCCATCCGCATACACCATCTATAATAGCAGTTTTCTCACCCTTAATAATATAGGAGTTTAAAGTTACACCGTTAGGTATTTCCCATAAACCTTCAAACAGTATATTTTCCACATCAACAGATAATTGATAGGTTGACTCCGCAATTTCAGTTATTTTCATTTTTTGCACCTCATTTTATTATTTTATTTTCTACCCGGCTCCCATTAGTACTTCAAAGCCTATCAAATCAGGGAACGAGAATGCTTCTAGGAACATTTTAGCTGTAAAGTAGCAGATAGTCAACTGTTAAAGAGCCATTTCTCCCGAATCTGACTTTAATATTTATTTTTTTATTTACATGTTTCCTAAAAAATGCTATAGTATAGTATATCATTTAGATTGTGTACAATCAAATACATAATTACATTAAATTTGTCCTATTATATAAACAAAATATACAATACCATTAAGAGAAAGAAGGTATATACTATGAAGCACGTTATTATGTTTGAAACCAGCTGGTGTCCTCACTGCCGCAGAGCTCATTCCTTGCTGGATGATTTATACCATGAAAACCCGGCTTACAAAGACATAAAAATTCAATATATCGATGAGGAGCTTCATCCGGATGTGGCAAATAGCTATGATTATTTTTATGTACCTACATTTTATGTAGATTCCGATAAAATCCATGAAGGTGTCCCCTCAAAAGAAGCCCTTAAGCAAGTTTTGGATTCTGCTCTTGCCTAAGGTATAAAATATCTTAAGCCAAGGGGCAGTTGCAAAATAGCTAATTTACTCTTTTGAAAGGACTGGGTGTATAATAATACACCCAGTCCTGTTTTAGAGTTTATTATGGCTATTTTGCAACAGCCCCATTTGTGGTACTCTTCTATTCTATGGGACTAATTCCCTTAATTTCTTCTTATCTATTACCTTTACTCCGCCTCTATACAACTCCACGATTCCTTCATCGGCAAAGTATTTCATCATTCGTGAAACTACCTCTCTGGCACTTCCCACATATTTTGCTATCTGTTCATGGGTCAGCTCTATATTATCCTGTCCGCTTCGTGCTGTTTCATCCAGTAAAAAGATTGCAAGCCGTTTATCAAAACTCATAAAGAGAATCTGCTCCATTGCCCACATGACTTCTGAAAATGCATCAATTATCAGCTTATTCGTAAAGTTATCCGCGTAAATATTCTTAATACATACCTGCTGATAAGCAGCGGCATCCACTAAGAGTACTTCACTGTCACATTCCGCATCTATATGCACGTCAAAGGTAATATTCTCTAATATACAGGAAGCAGATAATATGCAGATATCATTATCCCTCAAGCGGAATAGCGTTACCTCTTTTCCTTCCTCTGAGAGAATATATACTCGTAATTCTCCCTTTCTGATTAGCAATATACCAATGCAATCATAGCTGCCGCTGTGAACTCTGGCACCTTTTTCATACTGTACAGGAAGCGTACCGTTTAATAACCGATTCTTTTCGCTTTCACTTAACTTATCCCAAAAGGTAAATGATTGGGATATGTATTCTACATCCTGTTCCTTCAGCATAGTTCCCTCATTTCCTGCTCTATTATAACTCTATCTCTATAATAGTAAATTCATAAAAGTATATGACGGTTAATTGCAGTCTGTTCTAAATTCTTCTATTTAAAATGCCGGCCATTCGTTTTTCGAAGGCCGGCTTGGTTTCGCTCACTACAGCACTGTTTTCCAGAGTCCATGAAGATTGCAATATTCATAAGCTGCAACCGGCTCTTCGTCTGATAAAATAAATGTTGCCTTGGGCTTCTCACCGGGATTTAAGAAACGAGCCTGTAAGCCTTTTGTAGTTTCAAGATAAATCCACTGAATAGAATGCTCTGTTGTCATAGGATGCTCTACGCTTCCAATACAGACAGTAACAGTATCGCCGTCTCTTTCTACAACCGGAAGATGTTTTTCAGTGGCAGCTTCCGTGGTATTAGCAACCAGTTCTGTCATTTTGTCACCACAGCAGGTTAAGGGTGCTCCTGATTCATTTAAGAAAGTAACAATATTTCCGCAATGCATACATTTAAAGAATTTAGGTTCATTTTTCATATAAAACTCCTTTCAGCCGTACAAACGGCGCAAAAAATCTATTAATAGTTTGTTGCCAGTATTCTAAAATATGCCTGAGGATGTTCACAGACAGGACATTTTTCCGGAGCTTTTTTACCAATATGGATATGTCCGCAGTTGCTGCACTGCCATACAGTGTCTCCATCCTTTGAGAATACCAGGCCATCCTCTAAATTAGCCAGTAATTTTCTGTATCTCTCTTCGTGTTCTTTTTCAATTTTAGCTACATTTTCAAATAACCAAGCTATGCGGTCGAAACCTTCTTCCTTTGCTTCTTTTGCAAATTCCGCATACATCTGTGTCCATTCATAGTTCTCTCCAAATGCAGCATCCGCAAGGTTCTGCTTCGTATCACCGATGCCCTCATGAAGAAGTTTATACCAAATCTTAGCATGTTCTTTTTCGTTATTTGCTGTCTCAAGGAAGAGCTCAGCAATCTGCTCGTAACCTTCTTTTTTCGCCTTGGATGCGAAATATGTGTATTTGTTCCTAGCCTCGGATTCGCCTGCAAAGGCTGCTTTTAAATTTGCTTCTGTCTTTGTTCCTTTTAATTCTTTCATATGTATTCCCGTTGCACATTACAGTCTTTATCATTGTAATTTGCACCGCTGCCATATTGAGGCATCCTTTCTCTATCAATTTTTCATTCGCACAGGTTTATACACATTGAAAAAAAGAGCACATACTTATAGCAAGCAAGGGCTCTTTTTCCTATGTCAATTAATCAATTGGTGTAAATGAATCTTTGCTTAAACCACATACAGGGCATACCCAATCTTCCGGAATATCCTCCCATGCAGTTCCGGGTGCAATACCACCATCAGGATCACCTGTTTCAGGATCATAAATATAACCGCAAGGACACTCGTACTTCATGTAAAACACCTCCTTCAATTTGTTTTCTATCTATTTAACTATTGTATAAAGCACCTAAATTATAGCATAAAATGAAATTGATTACAACCTTGATTTAGAAGCATCTGTTCTTTTCGTTCTTGTCACAATGGTCAATTTTTGTACAACGATAACAAATTTCATTGGGAAGACCTTCCCCTGAGACAAAAGCTTTTATGTTTTGAAGAGTCACTTCTGCAATATTGCTAAGAGCTTCTTTTGTCAAAAATGCCTGATGGGAAGTTACAATGACATTCGGCATTGAAATTAATCCTGAAAGAATGTCATCCTTTATAATCTCACCGGACAAATCTTCATAGAAGAATTCTGTTTCTTCTTCATATACATCAAGTACTGCACCGCCCAGCTGTTCTTCCTTAATAGCATGGAGCAGATCTTCGCTGTTTATCAAAGCACCTCTTGAAGTATTAATAATATAAGTCCCTTTCTTCATCAGATTTAAGGTGTCCTTATTAATCATATGCATTGTATCTTTTGTAAGAGGGCAATGAAGAGAAATGATATCGGAGTTCTTACATAATTCTTCCACCGAAACATAATGCAGTCCCAATCCCTCCATTGGATATGGGTCATAGGCCAATATCTCCATCCCAAAACCTTTGCAGATGTCAATAAAAATCCTCCCTATCTTTCCGGTTCCAATAACTCCCATGGTTTTACCATGCAAGTCAAAGCCGGTTAAACCGTTCAGGCTGAAATTATGTTCTTTCGTTCTATTATAAGCGCGGTGGATCTTTCGGTTTAAGGTAAGCAAAAGAGCCATAGCATGCTCTGCTACTGCATAGGGAGAGTAAGCCGGAACTCTGACAACATGGATCTTATTAAAAGCTGTTTTAAAATCTATATTATTATAGCCGGCACAACGCATGGCTATCAGTCTTACGCCTTCATTATAAAGGATATCAATTGTTTTTGCATCAATCGTATCATTTACAAAAGCAACAACAATTTCATAGCCTCTGGCCATAATTGCTGTATGAGCATTTAACTTCGGTTCAAAATAATCAATTTCAAATCCAAACTGTTCTTTATACTGATCAAAGTAAGTCTTGTCATAAGGCTTTGTATCAAAAAAGCATATCTTGCTTATAGTAACCACACCTCTCTGCCGTTTTTACTTTTCTTCCGTGAATTTCTCAAGTCTTTCCTTCATATTTTTGTTGAAGTTTTCAACTTTCCTGTCATATTCCTCATTCATTAGAGTGGAAGCAAGAAGAAAATCTGCTGTTGCAAGATTATTTGCAATGGGAATATCATATACCACCGCAATTCGAAGAAGCGCTTTCACATCCGGGTCATGAGGCTGGGATTCCAGAGGATCCCATAAAAAGACTACAAAATCAATTCCGCCTTCTACAATTCTGGAACCAATCTGCTGGTCACCACCTAAGGGACCGCTGTTATAACCTCTTACCGGAAGGCCTGTCTGATCAGATATCAGTCTGGCAGTGGTTCCGGTGCCGCAGAGAAAATGGTTCTTTAGGATTTCCTTGTTTTTGTCAGCCCATTTTACCAATTCCTGTTTTTTGCCGTCATGTGCAATTAAGGCAATGTGTTTGGTTTTTCCTATTTTAAAATAAATGTAATCGTCTAATAGCATGCTGCCTCCTGTCAATTTTTATGCATAGAAGTCATAAATTTTATATTATTCTTATTGATACTACCTCTCTATCATACTTGCTTTGCCATAAAAATGCAATGGCATTCTCAGCAGAAGTTTATGAGGAATGTACAAGCCTCTGGCCTTGGTATATCACTATTAATTTCCAGTTTAGCGACATTTATGTGGAGCTATTCTCTTTTTGTAAACAGGTTTGTTAAGCGAATGTGGAAGAGATGCGAATGAAAATGTATAATTATTAACAGTTTAGTATTAGTTTTTAACTGTACCTCCTTGTGATCTTTCCCTATTTGTGCTAATATATTAATTATTATCTGACTATGTATTATGAATTTAATTAAGAAGACTTCTTCCCTACTTGAATTTATACTTTATTATGCAAAATAATACATAGTGTTACAGGAAATATCACCCAAAGGAGGCTGTTATGAATACTACGAACTTTGCAAACATTACACCTGAGATTATGGCACTTTCTGATTTATGCACGAAGCACAGTGTAATTGATCCCTCTCTTTATTCAAAATATGAAGTAAAAAGAGGACTGAGGGATGTAAGCGGTGCCGGCGTTTTAACTGGCTTAACTGAAATTGCGGATGTCCGCTCCCATGCAATCATAGAGTCGGAATACGTTCCTATTGAAGGACAGCTTTTTTATAGGGGAATTGATGTAAAACAGATTGTACAAGGCTTTATTGAGGATAATCGCTTTGGTTTTGAAGAGGTTACATACCTATTGTTGTTTGGTGTTCTTCCAAATAAAGCAGAGCTTGACAACTTTCAGAAGCTTCTTACCGAGTATCGCTCCCTTCCTACCTCTTTTGTCCGGGATATTATTATGAAAGCTCCCAGTAAAGATATGATGAATACTCTTGCAAGAAGTGTACTTACACTATATTCCTATGATGATAAGGCCGACGATATATCACTGCCCAATGTCTTGCGCCAGTCACTGCAGCTTATTTCCCTGTTTCCGCTGCTGTCTGTTTACGGATATCAGGCATACAGCCACTATCATGACGGTCAAAGCCTATATATACACACACCCGACCCGAATCTCTCCACTGCCGAGCTGATACTGCACCTCCTGCGCCCGGACAGTAAATATACCCCTTTGGAAGCTAAAATACTGGATGTGGCTCTGGTACTGCATGCAGAACATGGCGGCGGTAATAATTCTACTTTTACGACCCATGTGGTAACCTCTACCGGCACAGATACTTATTCCTCTGTAGCGGCTTCTTTAGGCTCCTTAAAAGGTCCAAAACACGGCGGTGCTAACATCAAGGTAATTCAAATGTTTGAAGACATGAAAAACGAATTAAACGATTGGGAAGATGAAGATGCCGTTCGCGGTTATTTAACCGCACTCATCAATAAGAATGCCTTTGATAAATCCGGACTTATCTATGGTATGGGGCACGCTGTTTATTCTATTTCTGATCCCAGAGCTGAACTGTTCAAAGGCTTTGTAGAAAAGCTTTCCGAAGAGAAGGGCAGAAAAAAGGAGTATATGCTTTATAGTATTGTTGAGAAACTGGCTCCGGAAGTTATTGCCAAAGAACGCCAGATTTATAAAGGTGTAAGTGCTAATGTGGACTTTTACAGCGGCTTTGTATATAGTATGCTGGATCTTCCACTGGAACTTTATACCCCTATTTTTGCGATTGCCAGAATTACCGGTTGGAGCGCACATCGACTGGAAGAATTGATTAACGCTGGTAAGATTATCCGACCTGCCTATAAGAACGTATCTAAAATAAAAGGTTATACTAAGATTAGTGATAGAACATAATACTTTATCAAAATAGAAGGAGCTTTTCACAAATAAATGTGAAAATGCTCCTTTTAAAATGAACTATTCTTTTTGTTTAAAGAGGCCTATGATAAAAAGTAATATTACAGCACCAACGATAGATACAATAAAACTCCAGATATTCAAGCCCGTTGCAGGACCCCAGCCGAATATACCGGCAAGCCAACCGCCGATGAAAGCACCTACGATACCAACCAGAATATTCATTCCGGCGCCCATCTGACTGTCTTTTTTCATTATCTTACTGGCTATCCAACCGGATATACCTCCAAGGATAATCCAAACAATTATATTGCTGATTTCCGGCATATCATCACCTTCCTCTCTCGTTTTTTATTTTATCAATAATTCCATTAGCTTTATTAGCAGCCTTTTCTTTTATTTCTTCCCCTTTTTCACTGATTTCACTCCCCATAACCTGAAGCTTTCCCTTAAGCTCCATCTGGTCGGAGTGAACCATCTTCCCTGCGGTCTCTTTTATCTTGCCGGACCACTGGTTTAGTTGATTATTTATTTTATTATCCATATCTACTTCTCCTTCCTTATCCTTAGTATGTTATAAAGAGTTGTAAAAAATACAGGAAAAGAAAGGATGGTGTTTAATAAAATTTTATAAACGTCTAAAATTGTCTTATTAAAAAAGCTAAAAAGATCAAAATCCAGATCTTTTTAGCTTTCCCTTATATTGCATAGATATATTATATCTTTATATTATTTTTATATTATTTTTTATATTGTTTTTTATATTATTTTTTTATATTATTTTTTATATTATCTTTTATATTATCTTTTAGAGATTATTACATATTTCGAAATCTATCATACCTTTGTGAAGTGATTTCTTCTATACTTTTTTCTTTGTAGGTATGAAGGAACTGAAGGATATCTGCTTTTAATCCATCTGTAATATTCATTATATTCATCAGATTGACCGGTTCTTCTTCTGGTATAATCTTCTCAATTATTTTTAATTCTTTTAAATCCTGCGCAGTAATCTTCATAACCTCTGCGGCTTCAGAAGCCTTTTTGCTGTCTTTCCAAAGAATAGAGGCAAAACCTTCCGGGGAAAGTATGGAATATACTGCATTCTCAAGCATCCATACTTCATTGGCTACAGCCAGAGCTAAGGCTCCGCCGCTTCCTCCTTCACCGGTTATGATACTTAGAATAGGGACTTTTAAACCGGACATCTCAAACAGGTTTCTGGCAATTGCCTCTCCCTGCCCTTTTTCCTCCGCTTCAATGCCAGGAAAAGCTCCCGGTGTATCTACAAAACAGATGACAGGTCTGTTAAATTTCTCTGCCTGTTTCATAAGCCTTAAAGCTTTACGGTAACCAGAAGGATTTGCCATGCCATAGTTTCTTCTGACGTTTTCTTTTATTGTACGGCCTTTTTGCAGACCGATAACAGTAACATACATTCCTTCTATTACAGCTATTCCGCCGGTAACGGCACCATCATCTCTTCCTTGCCTGTCTCCGTGAAGTTCTATGAATTTATTAAAAATACCACTTATAAAGTCAAGACTTGTTGGTCTCTCATTTCCTCTTGCTATTTCAACACGTTCCCATGCTGTGAGTTCGGCTGCCATGTTTTCTACTCCCTTTCTTGCCTTTCTTTGAATCTGAGTTTAAATTCTTGCTATATTTCTGAAATCTGCACGCTCCTGATAAGGAGAGACAAAGTCTGTTTTAATTTATTCCGCTTAACCACCTTGTCAATAAATCCATGCTCCAACAGAAATTCAGCACTCTGAAAGCCTTCCGGGAGTTTTTGGCCTATGGTCTGTTCGATTACTCTTGGCCCTGCAAAACCAATTAAAGCACCGGGTTCCGCCAGAATAATATCTCCGAGCATAGCAAAACTTGCCATAACCCCTCCTGTGGTAGGGTCCGTTAAAATAGGAATATATAAAAGTCCGGCATCATCATGTTTTTTTATTACACCGGCTGTCTTTGCCATTTGCATTAATGATATGATACCTTCTTGCATTCTGGCCCCGCCGGAACAGCAGAAAAGTATAACCGGCAGTCTTTCCTTGGTGGCTGTTTCTATCATACGGGTGATTTTTTCGCCTACGGTTTCTCCCATACTGCCCATTAGAAAAGTAGAAGCCATTACTCCAATAGCCACTTCCATTCCTTCGATGGTTCCTTTACCGGTAGCGATTGCATCATCCAGGCCGGTAGCCATTCGAAGATGATTCAATTTATCTTCATATCCAGGGAAATGAAGCGGATCACTTACCGGCAGGTTAACATCCCACTCTGTAAAGCTTCCTGTGTCCAGCACCATACTAAGTCTCGTCCTTGGGCTAATACGGAAGTAACTGCCGCATACCGGACAAATATAGTAGTTCTGAACTACATCTTCAAGATAGACTATTTCATTACACTTATCACATTTATCAAAAAGACCTTCCGGTACCTGTGCATCGTAAAGGGAGTCTTTCCGTTTTTTATCCTGGGTGAGTTTTCTTTGCTCCCCGTTTACAGCAAGATTCTTTTTAAACATTTCCTTTAACATGATGACCTCTTTCTTAGATCGCTCCTATTGCTATTCTGCGCCTCAAGAGAATGCCTGCCACAAGATTATGCCGAGGATTTCGCAGGCATAATCTAAGTGAATTATTATTTTCAATAATTCACTACACGGCTTTAGACATTTCTTTTTTGTCTTTTAGCAGTTTTTCCACAAAGGCTGTATCTGTATTTCCTTCTTTAAAATCTTCTTGATTTATAAGAGTATATAAAAAGTCCAGATTCGTATCAATACCTTCAATTACAAGCTCACCAAGTACTCCCTGCATCTTTCTGATTGCCTGTTCTCTGTCATTGTCATGCACCATGAGCTTCACTAAAAGGGAATCATAAGCTGACGGAATCTTGTAGCCGGCATAGAGAGCGGAATCTACCCGCACACCATTTCCTCCCGGAAAATGCAAAGAGGTAACCGTACCGGGACAAGGCATGAAATCCTTTAGAGGATTCTCTGCATTGATTCTGCATTCAATTGCATGACCTTTAATTACTACGTCCTCCTGGGATATTGACAGCGGTCTCCCTTCTGCAATCTTTATTTGCTCCTTTATCAGGTCTATGCCTGTTACCAGTTCGGTAATACCATGTTCTACTTGAATTCTGGTATTCATTTCAATAAAATAGAATCTGTTCTGGTTATCCATAATAAATTCAATGGTGCCCGCATTCTGATAGCCTACTGTTTTAGCTGCTTTTACCGCTGCTTCACCCATTGCTTTTCTGAGTTCGGCTGTCATATGATGAGCCGGAGCCTCTTCGATTAACTTCTGATGTCTTCTTTGAATAGAACAATCTCTTTCACCAAGATGTATTACATTGCCGTAATTATCAGCGAGAATTTGAAATTCAATATGTCTGGCACCTTCTATATATCTTTCGATATAAAGAGTATCATCACCAAAGGAGTTCTTTGCTTCCTGGCCGGCTGTCTCAAAAAGCTTTACAAATTCCTCTTCTTTCCGAACAATACGCATGCCTTTTCCACCGCCGCCGGCACTGGCCTTGATAATAACCGGATAGCCAATATCTGCTGCGATTTTCAAGCCTTCCTCTGCTGAAGCTACTGCCTGTTTCGTTCCGGGAACTACCGGTACACCTGCTTCGATCATAGTTCTTCTGGCTTCTGATTTGTTACCCATTCTATCAATAACATCTCCCGTAGGACCGATAAAAATGATACCGCATTTTTTACAAAGATCGGAGAATCTGGAGTTTTCCGATAAAAAACCAAATCCGGGATGTATTGCATCAGCACCTGCTGCACAGGCTGCGCTAATAATTCTGTCCATCTTCAAATAGCTGTCTTTTGAAGGTACAGGCCCAATGCAGATAGTTTCATCTGCTAGTTGGGCATGGAGGGCATCTTTATCGACATCCGAGCAGATGGCTACTGTGGATATGCCCATTTCTCTGCAGGCACGTATTATCCGCACTGCGATTTCTCCTCTGTTGGCAATTAAGATTTTACTAATCATTGCAAACCTCCGTATTATGCGCTTTTGTGCGCAGAGTATTTTTTACAGTGAAATTTCTTTTTTTTGATTCCACGCTGGTTCTAACCTAACTTATAGCAAATATAAGCTCCGCTTCTGCAAAAATCTTCTTACCATCAAAGGCTTTTGCAGTGGCAACTCCAATATTTCCTTTGCTTTTTATCAGTTCTACTTCTAAGGTCATTACATCCCCAGGTATTACCTTATTTCTGAATCTGGCTTTATTAACTCCGCCAAAGTATGCATTTTTTCCTCTGTTTTCCTCCAGGGAAAGGCAAACTACCGCTCCGACCTGCGCTAATGACTCTAATATTAAAACTCCCGGCATAACAGGTTCTTCCGGAAAATGCCCTGTAAAATAAGGTTCATTATAACTAACACACTTTTTTCCTACGGCACGTTTGCCGGGTTCCAATTCATCGATTCTGTCAATTAATAAAAAGGGACTTCTTTGGGGTATGATCTTCTTTATCTCGTTTATATCTAACATTATCATTCCTGCTCTTTCGCTTCTAAGCTGCCTGTTCAGATTCAGTTACCAGTACTATTTCTGTTTATCTTATAGTGGCTTAAGATATATCAATGCCTGACCATATTCCACCATATCTTTGTTGTTAACTTCAATCCGTTCTACAATGCCGTCATATTCTGATTCAATCTCGTTCATAAGCTTCATGGCTTCTATAATACCAACTGCCTGCCCTTTTTTTACCCTGTCGCCAACGTGTACAAAAGGGTCGCTTTTCTCTGATTTAGCTGTATAAAAGGTACCTACCATGGGAGACTTAATGATTAACAGATTTTCATCCTTTTTGGCCTCAGATACCTCTGTTACTGGTATGCTTCCACTTGTAACTACCTCGGTCTTAATAACTCTATCGCACTCAAGCTCTAGTGACACCTCGTTGTCTTTATAGCGGAACGCTGTTACATTACTTGCTGAAACCGCTTTAATCAATTCAAGAATTTCTTCTTTATTCACAGGTTTCCTCCTAATTTCAGGCTTAAAATTATGCCTCTTACTTGATAATCAATCATTTTTGTATTTCTTTACAAGAAGACTTCCGTTATGCCCGCCAAATCCTAAGGAGTTTGATATGGCATAATTTATCACTCTGTCCGTTACCGGATTCTTAGCATAATTCAAATCAAGTTCTTCATCCGGAATTTCATAACCTGCTGTAGCATGAACATAATTCTCCATTACGGATTTTACACATACGATGAATTCCACTGCTCCTGCTGCACCAAGCATATGTCCTGTCATTGACTTAGTAGAATTTACTACCGCCTTGTAAGCATGATCTCCTAACGCCAGCTTAATAGACATGGTTTCATAAAGATCATTGTGATGGGTACTGGTTCCATGGGCATTGACATAATCCACATCCTCAGGGGTAATTCCAGCTTCTTTTATAGCCAGTGTCATAGCTCTTGCAGCACCTTCACCATCTTCAGAAGGAGAAGTAATATGAAAAGCATCACAGGTAGCACCATAACCGGCTATCTCAGCCAGGATAGTAGCTCCTCTGTTAACCGCATGTTCATAGGATTCCAATACAACAACTCCTGCACCTTCACCCATAACAAAGCCGCTTCTTTCTTTATCGAAAGGAATAGATGCTCTCTTGGGGTCAGTCTGAGTAGTCATAGCGGTAAGCGCTGAAAATCCTGATACTCCGATGGGGCTGATAGCTGCTTCCGTACCACCGGCAACCATTACATCCGCTTCGTTACATTGAATGTATCTCATAGCTTCTCCAATGGAATGGGTTCCAGTAGCACAAGCTGTAACCACGTTAGTACATTTTCCTTTCAGACCAAATTGGATTGCAACGTTTCCGGCAGCCATATTGGATATCATAAGTGGAACTAATAAAGGAGCAATTCTTTTAGGACCTTTTTCTAAGAGCTTCGTATGTTCTCTTTCCACAGCCTGTAAGCTTCCGATACCGGAGCCTACACAGACACCTATTCTGGTTGCATCTTCTTTTTCCATATCAAGTCCGGCATTTTTAATTGCTTGACCTGCTGCAGCCACTGCATATTGGCAGAAATCCTCCATACGTTTGGCAGCTTTCGGATCCATATATTCCTCTGCATGAAAGTCCTTAACCTGTGCTGCTAATTTAACTTTATACTCTGTGGTATCAAAATAAGTGATAGGTGCAAATGGAATCCTTTGCTCCTTAATTCCCTGCCAGAAATCTTCTATATTATTACCGATAGGTGATATAATTCCCATACCAGTTACAACTACACGTTTACTCATTTTAACTCCTTTCGTGAGAATCAAATCCCTGATCTGATACTCATAGGTTCAGCTATGCCTATCCAACGCGGCTCATTTTCCCGCTCAGAATATCCAAGGCACTAACATCTATGTGAAAATTGTCTCTTCGTTTTTACACTAACCTCAATGCTATTAATCATTGTAACAACATTTATATGCTTTTGTTTAAATTCCCATACCGCCATCAACGGATAACACCTGACCGGTTATATAAGAAGCTTTATCCGATGCCAGAAACAGAACGGCTTCTGCAATATCAGAACCCTCTCCGAATCTCTTTAGGGGAATCACCTCAAGTGCCTTACTCTTGATTTCCTCTTTCAGATTAACCGTCATATCAGTATTGATATAGCCGGGAGCTACTGCATTAACATTTATACCTCTGGATGCCAATTCTTTTGCCAGGGTCTTTGTCATACCAATTACTCCTGCTTTTGCCGCGCTGTAGTTTACCTGTCCGGGATTGCCATGAATTCCGGAAATGGAGGATATATTAACTATTTTACCGTATCTTTGCTTTAACATCACACGGGAGGCCTGTTTCAGACAATAGAAAACACCCTTTAAATTTGTATCAATCACCTGATCAAATTCTTCATCACTCATCTTTAAGATAAGATTATCTCTTGTAATACCTGCATTATTAACCAGGATGTCAAGTCTCTTATATTCCTTCAAAATGAATGCAAACATATTCTCTACATCTGCAGACACAGATATATTACCCTTTAGAAGAACTGCTTCTCCGCCTTTCTCCTTTATCTCCTCTGCTGTTTGTCTTGCGGCTTCTTCTGAGCCATTATAATTAATAATAACTGTGGCACCGCTTTCTGCCAGAGCAAGAGCAATCGCTCTGCCGATACCTCTACTTCCGCCAGTTACCAGTGCAATCTTACCCTCTAGCATGTATTGTCTCCTTTAGCTTCTCTAGATCTGTTGTTTTTTCTATATTAACAACGATAGCTTCTTTCTCTATCTTCTTAAGAAAACCTGCCAGTGTCTTACCCGGACCAATTTCAACAAAAAGGTCAACTCCCTCTGCCAAAAGAGTACGCACGCATTCTTCCCATCTGACAGATGAATACACTTGACGTGATAAACTCTCTCTTATGGTGTCAGCGTTTCTTACAACTTTCGCATCTATATTTGCGGTGTATGGAATAACAGGTGAATTCACCTGAACCGTACTCAATTTCTCGAGAAGAGCTTCTCCTGCTTCTTTTAACATAGAAGAATGAAAGGGTCCGCTGACATTTAAAGGAAGAACACGTCTAGCTCCTGCCTTGGTCAACTCTTCCGACATCTGTGCCAGAGTTTCCTTTTCTCCCGATATTACAATCTGACCCGGACAATTATAATTCGCTATTCCTACTGCTCCCTGTGCTTTTACTAAAACCTCTTCTATCACCTTTGTATCAAGACCAAGAACCGCTGCCATACCGCCTTTACCTCCTGGGACAGCGCTCTCCATCAATTCTCCCCTTGCCTTCACAAGCGGAATACCTTCCTCGAAGGATATAGCACCCGAAGCTATGACCGCCGGATATTCGCCAAGACTAAGACCTGCATAATAATCTGGCAGGAAGCCAAGCTCTTTGACCGCAGCCAGCATGGCTAAACAAGTTACCGCCATAGCCGGCTGTGTATATCTTGTAATATTTAACTGTGGATTTTCTTCAAAACAAAGATTCTTTATATCCATACCAAGAAGTTCTTCTGCTTTATCATATATTTCTTTTGAAGTATTAAAATTATTATAGAAATCTTTTCCCATGCCGGCATATTGAGTGCCTTGACCCGGAAATATAAAAGCTGTTTTACCCATAGAACTTATAACCATCCTTTTTTGATTGCACTGACAGCTTCTGAGATCATTTCTTCCATAATCTCTTTACAGGACTGTTCTTTGGATACAAGTCCTGCTATCTGTCCTGCCATAACGGAACCTTCCGTTATATCTCCTTCCATTACCGCTTTTCTTAATGAACCAAGAGTTAAAAGTTCTAATTCCTCAAAACTTTTCCCTTCTTGTTCCAATTTAAGGTAATTTCTGGTCATGTTATTGCGCAGAGCTCTTACCGGGTGTCCGGTGGAGCGCCCTGTTACAATAGAATCAATATCTTTTGAACTTATGATACGTTTTTTATAATTATCATGTACAATGGATTCATGGGATACTACAAAACGAGTTCCCACTTGGGCTCCTTTTGCACCAAGCATTAAGATTGCCGCAAGACCTCTGCCATCCCCCACTCCGCCTGCTGCTATAACCGGAATAGAAACTGCATCTACAATCTGTGGGATCAATGCCATGGTGGTTAATTCCCCGATATGTCCTCCGGCTTCACAGCCTTCTGCTACCAGCGCATCAGCACCGCTTCTCTCCATCCTCTTTGCCAGTGCTACTGAGGCTACCACCGGAATTACAATAATTCCGGCTGCCTTCCAGTCTTTTAGATATTTCTCGGGATTGCCGGCTCCTGTTGTTACTACCGGAACCTTTTCCTCAATAACAACCTGGGCAACCTCAGAAGCATTTGGGCTTAGAAGCATAATGTTAACGCCGAAGGGTTTATCTGTTTTTTCTTTTGCTTTTCTGATTTCATTTCTGACAACATCTGCAGGAGCATTTCCGGCTGCAATAATTCCAAGCCCTCCTGCCTCCGATACACCGGCAGCCAGATTATGTTCTGCAACCCATGCCATACCACCTTGAATAATTGGATACTTTATATGGAGCAGGTCACAGATATTTGTATGCAATGCCGACTCTTTTTCCATTTATTCCACACCCTTATTCTTAAGATAAGTAATTAAGTCTCCTACTGTTTCCATGGTATTTAAATCTTCTGAAGGAATTTCGATATCATATTCCTCTTCAACAGCCATAATTAATTCAAATAATTCAAGGGAATCTGCTCCTAAATCTTCTTTAAAAGATGAACTTTCGCTGATTGTACTGCTCTCTACTGTAAGCTGTCCTGCAATGATTTCAATAATTTTTTCTAACATATTTTATTTGTCCTCTCGTTCCGCCGCTTATCTCTAATCTGCCGGCATTATAATTTTATTTTTAGTAGCTTATCTGCATTTTCTTTAATGCACGTTTGATAAACTTTCTCCTCTTTATTATTACAAGAAGGAGACCTATTATTACAACAAGTGCTGCAATTACTGCTGATATCAATTTAAAGATATTTGAAATACCACGTTTAAATACACGAATGGAAAAATCGAACTCCGAACTATTATCATCCTTCGTTTGATTGATATCCTCGTTCTTTTCATCAAAATCTTTTGAGAACTCTTCCCAGTGATCCATAAGAATACTGTCACTTAGGTTTTCTTCTTTTTTATAGATTGACCTTACATAAAAATATGCTCTTTTAAAGATGTTCCCTTTTTTGTTTCTAAAATCTCTTTCTGTGAAATTCTCATTTAATGCGGCTGCATCCAGTTCGCTTAACATGTTGATAAGTGTTTGTTCATTCATACTGTTACCTCCCAGCTAATTCCTGTCCATATCTTTCGATCATCAGACTGCAGGCAGTCTGCAGGTCTTTTTTTACACCGGACCTTCTACCCATCTTAATTTTTGATCAAAGGTAAGCTTCATTTTACTTCGTAGTCTCGATAACCTGCTGTCAATAGCTGTGACACTCATCTTCATTGCTTTTGCTATATCCTTAGAGGATTGCAGATAATAATACCTGCGCAAGACTAACTCTCTGTCTTTTTTGTCCAGTTCCTTGATTATTTCATTTAAAAGATTGATATCCTCTTTACGAAATATCTGGCTCTCTACATTTTGACTTTGGTCAACGTAGTACTGGGCAATATCCGAAAAGTCATCATTGTATTCCATTCCTTCTCTGCGGCTTAAGTCCCGAAGCTTATTTATTGCTGTGTTTCGGACAATTACCTTTAGATATGTTTTTAAGGAGGCTTTTTCCATGTCATAACGTTCTATATGCTTCCATAGCTTCATGTAGGTATCATTTACACATTCTTCAATGTCTTCCCAACGTCCGCCCAGAATCGTACCCGCAATATGGATTAAAAGCCTTTCATACTTTTCAGACAATTTTAATAAACCCAAATCATTCTTTTCATAAAGCAGGTTTACTATTGCCTCATCCTTCAAGTTATTAGCCTCCTTTCACATGCTCCCATACTTATACACGATAAAAATAATAATCTTGCAAAAGAATTTAATTTTTTTCTAAAGCTGTTTTTGTATAGTTATTACTGCCATTCCATAACAGCCATTCTGTATAGCCCGCATCATAAACCGCTTTAATCTGATCTCTTATCTCAGCTGTCCCATACTTAATATGATGCGGTACCCAGGTTGCGGTAAAATCCTGCAGCCAGGGCCTCACGATTGCCAGCTTCTTACCGGAAGATTTTTGATTCTTTTGTAATACTTCCTCTGATTTTTTTAGTGCTGCCAGAATTGTCTCATAGGGTTTCGTATCCGGATAGGAAATCCCAAAGGAACCTTCTCCATAATGGGAGGGGTATATCATAGGGCAGATATAATCCAGGTATTCTGCCATTTTCACATAATCCTGTCCAACGATTTCAGCATCCACCTTACTATCAATAATGGTACCAAAGACATCTGCTGATACCTTTACCCCAAGGGGCTTTAAACTGTCACAGGCATACTTGGTGAATTCACTGATAGCTTCTGTCTTAGTCTTACCCTTTGCCTCCGCTCCAAAGTTCACCTGCTTCATGCCTGTATCTGTAGAAAAGCGAATATAATCATATTGAATTTCATCAAAACCTAAATCAGCAGCCTCTTTTCCGATGTCCACCAGGTAGTCCCAAACTTCCTTTTTGTAAGGATTGACCCAGCGGTCCCCGTTCTTATCCTGAAAGATGGTTCCGTCTTTTTTCTTTAAACATAAATCCTTTCTTTTCTTTGCCAGCAACGGATCTTTAAATGCAACAACCCGGGCAATCAGATAGACTTTATTTTCTTTTAATTTCTTTATAAGTCCGGGCATATCATTAATATAAGCTGCGTCTGCACCGATTTCTTTTGCCAGAGGCTGGTCCATCTTATAGGTAATCTCCCCGTTGTCATTCTTAACATCGATAACCATTGCATTAAGCTCGGTATTATCGGCTAAAGAAATGAAATCTTTCATATAATCAGATATACCTGCTCTATAACCGGATACATAAATACCTTTGACCGGTTCTATTTCAGCATTTGTTTCTGACCCTGTTTCTGATCCATCTGCATCCTCTCCGGTTACAGGCCGCTTAACCGAACCTTCGGTGGTTTCTTCTGTAGATTTCTTCCCCTCCTGCTGCAAATCTTTATTCTCTGCAGATGATTTTACATCGGCAGCCTCCGTCGGTGTTACAGACTTTTGTATATTGTGTTCAATAGGGTCCTGATTATTATCAAACACTTCATGTGATGACCTGGTATCCGCTGCTGTATCCTTACTGTTGCCAGCTTTTACATTATTGTTATCATCTTGCAGCAGTCCTTTGTCTACAACTTTCTTATTGATATTAAACTGGGGAAGGGTTATCACATGTAAATATTGCATAACAGGAACAGATGCCAACAAGAAGAATAGTACTATTGCAATAACTGTTATATACGTTTTTCTCTTTTTTCTGTTCTTCCTGTTTCCGTCTTTTTCGTATTTAATATATAAGTCTTTTTTCTTCATAATTATCTTTTGTTCTCCTCCCAATTATACCCAATAAATAGTTGCATAATTTATATTATCAATTAAATCTCTCATTTGTATGGAAAGTAATTGCTTCCTACTTCCTACTCTCATTATATCGCTCCTTTGAGAGCATTTCATTATATTTTCTGTTTTTCTTCCCGAAACATACGCAGTAATTCAAGTAATCTGCAGAAAATTAAAATTCTTGTCTTTTATTAGTATTATCGGGCAATTCTCAGCATTTTGAGTATTTTAATTTGACACTTTCTTAATATAGATATATAATTTTATAAAAATAATAGTTACTAATGTTACCAATTGCATTTCAGGGGGGAGAGATATAATATGTCTTTTAATGACCGTCTTAAATTCTTGCGCCAGAAATTCAAGTTAACACAGGGAGAACTGGCAGCAGTTATAGGTATAAGACCCAGCGCCGTTGCTAATTACGAAGCAAAGAGAAATGAACCTTCTTTTGATAAGCTTATAGCCCTATCCGATTACTTTAAAGTATCCTGTGACTACCTGTTAGGTGTCTCTGATAACACTCTGCGTATCGGTTATGGTGATTTTGTGAATGAAACTGCTGATTTCATCAAAAGATATAATGAATTAATTCCTGATAATAAAGAAGAATTAAATAATTATTTAGATTATTTACTATATAAGCAAGAAAATCAAAACCAGTTACAATGATAAATGATTCGTTTTGCTGTATCAAAAAACAGTATGGTTTTCATCACTCAAAACCATACTGTTCCTATTATTACACACTACTATAATTATTACTATTAATGAACTGTTATGAAACAGCCTATCTTTAAAGTTTTGTTATTATAATTCAAATTGAGCTATAAGCTCTGAAAGCTTAGCAGATATATTCTGTAATTCTTTTGCAGAAAGGGTTATATTATTAAGTCCTTTATTCTGACTTTCCAGAGATGCTGTTATTTCCTCCGTAGCTGCACTGGATTCCTGTGCAACAGAGGAAATATCACCGATAAGTTTTACTGTTTCTTCTTTTTTTCCATGGACCGCTTTCATATCTGAGTCAATTACCTGCAATTGATTTAACGCTGAATGTACTGCTTCTAAAATACTTCTAAAGGATTCGCCTGCCTCTCTGGAAGCATCATTCGTAAGGCTTACTGTCTGTATTCCCTTTTCCATAATATCAACGGTTTGTGAAAAAGCCAGCTTCACCTCTTTTGAGATATTATCTATCTCCAGGACAGAGTGTGTGGTCTGTTCCGCTAATTTACCAATCTCTTCTGCAACTACCCCAAACCCTCTGCCCTGTTCCCCGGCTCTTGCGCTTTCGATTCTGGCATTCACTGCAAGCAGATTGGTTTGATCTGCGATTGCCTTGATAACGGATGTTACATTTACAATAGTACCAAGCTTAACAGCAAGTTCATCAAGCTTATCTTTTATCTCACCAATGACTTTTCCGTTACTGTCTACCTGATTGTGAAGCTCTTTTTGACACAGGCTTCCCTGTTCACTTACAAGTTTTATATTCTCCATGCTTCCTTGAGTAGCAGCCAGATGACCATAAAGAGAATTAATCTTATTGGCAAGAACATTCATATTATCCAGTCCTGATTGCGAATCATCTGCCAACCCTGCCGCTCCGCAGGCTAACTCTTCTGAAACCTTTGATATTTCCATTGATAAACGGGAATTTTCATCCATTGAAGTATTTAACTCATTGACATTATCAAGTACCTGTAAAGAATTCTCTTTTATTCCCTTTACTAATTGCACCAAGTTCTCCCTCATGGAATCCAGAGCGATACTAATATCACCAATTTCATCCTTACTCTGTATCCTGGCGCTCTTTCGAAAGTCACCAGCTGCATATTGCTTAATATTCTCTGATATCAGTGAGACAGGTTTTAGTAATCCATTTGAAAATAAAATGCCCAACCCTGCTGATATCACTATGATAATAAGGGTCACCAATCCCATAAGAAGAGAGGAGGACTGGATTTCAGAATACATCGACACCAGTGATATGCCAATATTTAAAGAGCAGGTTTCCTTGTTATATTCAAACTCAGTGGAAATATTATAAACTGTAGTACCATCCGGCATAGTCAGTATGCTTCCGGTCGCGGAAGTTTTTTTAATGTCTTTCCCCCCAGTCCTGCCAACTGTAGCTGAGGATACTCCATCCACATCATTACCGGAATCCTCAATAATCTTATCATCTGTCAAAAAGACTTCCGCCTTCGAGTTTGACAATGAAATATATGTAATATTTCCGTTTCCTTCTTCTTTTATTTCTTTGAACATTTTCTGCATGTCAGATAAGTCTGTAATATTATTTTTTATCAGTTCTCTCTTAATGGTAGTAATAAGAGTCTGCCCGTCACTTTTCATCTGGACCGTGACAGCTCTCTTCATTACAAAAAAAGAAACAGCCATATAGGACAGGCCGCAAATAATAACCAGTAATACAATAAAGAAACTAATTTTTTTACGCAATGATAACCGCACTTTTTTATCCTCCCTTTACAATGATTTTACCTAGGAGCAACGATAAAATCAAGCTAATTCTCTGTTTTATAACCTATTTATACTATATTCGACAAACAAAATGCAAAAATAGGCCGGACATTGTGTCCGGCCTGGCAGTAATACAATAATGCTATATTTAACATATGAAATCTTCTTCCTATTCGACTGAATCAAGTGCCTGCTTTAAATCTGCAATCAGGTCCTCTGCATCTTCTATTCCGATGGAAAGACGTAGGGTATCCTCGTAGACACCAGCCTTCTCTCTCTCCTCTGCTGTTTGGCCAAAATGAGTGGAAGTAGCTGAATGTACAATCAGAGATTTGGCATCACCCACATTTACCATATAGTCAAATACTCTCACCTTCTCGAGTACTGTCTTTGCCGCATTTAATCCTCCTTTTAACCGAATAGACAGGATAGCACCCGGCCCCTTGGGGAAATACTTCTTTGCCAGTTCATAATAAGGGCTGTTAGAAAGACCAGGGTAATTTACTGCAAGAACTTGAGGGTGAGTGCTTAGGAACTCTGCCACCTTCTTTGCATTCTGCGTATGACGTTCCATACGAAGAGAAAGAGTCTCCATTCCCTGTAACAGATAGAATGCAGAGGTAGGTGAAAGATGTGATCCCAAATCTGTCAGATATCGTATTCTCAGCCTTTTCGTAAAGATCGAGCGATTAAGTTCTGCTTCTCCAATAGAGTTTTTGTATTCCTCATAGAAGGCTTCGAATTGAGGGAATTTACCATTAAACCAGTTAAAACCTCCTTTTTCCACCACAAGCCCTACAATGATGGTACCATGACCGGACAGATATTTGGTCGCCGAATAGCAGATAATATCCGCACCATAATCAAAAGCTCTTAACAGATAAGGAGTAGCAAAAGTATTATCAATAATCAAAGGAATTCCGTTTTCATGGGCAAGGTTAGCCACTGCCTCAATATCAACGATATTCATCCCTGGATTACCAAGGCTCTCTATGTAAATTGCCTTTGTTTTCTCATTGATAACCTTCTTATAGGATTCGATATCATTTTCATTCTCAACGAATCTTCCCTGTATACCATATTCCGGTATTATCTTATTTAAAAGAGTAGTACTTCCGCCATAGAGGGTCGAAACAGCAACAATTTCATCTCCTGCTCTGGCTATATTTAAGAAAGTGTTTGAAATAGCTGCCATACCGGAGCTTAAAGAGAGGGCAGCACTGCCACCTTCCAATGACGCTATTCTTTTCTCAAGGACATCATTGGTAGGGTTTGAGAAACGCACATAGGAATGCCCTTCTTCTGAGTATTCAAATAATCTGGTACAACGGTCGAAATCCCCCAGCTCAAAGGCTGCTGTCTGATAGATAGGAACTGCCTTTGAACGGTAATGTTCCGCCGGATTATATCCTGCATGGAGCTGTCTGGTCGTAAACCCTAGTGAATTATCCTTGTATGCCTCATAACTCATATTGATACCCTGCCTTTTTATAGAGATATTTTTCTAATGTCCTAAGTAATATATCTGCCACCAATGCGATACCGGCGCAGAAAATGGTTCCCCAAATAATTTTATAGGAGTTCATGGTTCGTAATCCGTCAAATAGAATCCTGCCCAGTCCTCCGGCATGTATCGTTGCAGCAATGGTGGCAATTCCTATGGTTGAGATTACTGCCAAATGAATTCCTGCCATAATTACCGGCAGGGCAAGAGGAATCTGCACCTTATAGAGCCTTTGCCAATCACTCATTCCCATGCCTTTTGCTGCTTCCATTACTGCTGCGTCCACACCTCGTAAGCCTGAAATATTATTGCGAAGCAGCAGGAACTGGTTATACAAGACCAGCACGAAGATAGCTGTCTTTTCACCAATCCCCATCAAAGGAATCAGCAAAGAAAATAAAGCCAGACTTGGTATGGAATACACTACTCCAAACACCTGAAGAATAATATTTGAGATAAGCTCTGACCGTATTACCAGTATGGTTATCGCAAAGGCTAGAATAACGGATAGTGCCAGTGTGATTCCAACAATCTTTAAATGCTCTATGAGGGCAGTAAAGAGTTTATCATGATATTTAAAGAAATACTCAAACATCAAATTCCTCCCCCATCTGTTATAAAGTACTGCTTACTTGCCGAGCGGATTAACGACTCTACAAATTCATCAGCCGGATTCTTAATAATCGCTTCCGGCGTATCAAACTGTTTTACCTGCCCTTTATCCATAATAAGAACCCTAGTACCTAACTTAAAAGCTTCATTAATATCATGGGTAACAAACAGAAAAGTTTTTTGGGAAGCCTCATGAATTCTTAGAAGTTCATCCTGCAGCTTTTCACGGTTAATAGCATCAATTGCACCAAAAGGTTCGTCTAAGAGCATAAGGGAAGGGTCTGCCGCCAGAGCTCTTGCGAGGCCAATTCTTTGCTGCTGCCCTCCTGATAACTGGGACGGATAGCGATCTTTAAATTCCTTATAGTCCAGATTCACGAGACGGAATAATTCTTCTTCCCTTTTCCGTATCTTTTCCTTATCCCATCCCAGAATCTTTGGCACAGTCGCGATATTATGATAGATTGTCATGTGAGGAAATAGTCCTACCTGCTGAATTACATAACCAATACTCCGCCTTAGCTTTACCGGGTCCATCTCCTGTATATTCTGACCGAATAATCTTATCTCTCCGCTGTCGGGCTCGTAGATTCGGTTAACCAGCTTTAAAAGTGTGGTTTTGCCGCAGCCGGAGGTTCCAAGGATAGTTACCAGCTCACCTTCCCTAATGCTTAGATTCACTTCATCCAGAGCCATATAATTGGAGCCTTTAAATTGTTTATTTATATGAATAAATTCAGCAGCGATATTCATTCTATCATCCTCATTCCTGCACATGGTTTTGTTTAATCAGATCTCTGGATCAGGTCAAATTATTCTGTATATCCTTGTCGTTTGTTAAGCTTCAGAGATTTTGTAGGGCAGCCCTCCACGCAGATTCCACAGCCGACGCATTTTGACTGGTCTGCCTGAATTTTACTCTCTTTTTTAAATACATCAAAATGACAGGTTCTGATACATTTACCACAGGATATACAACTATTATTATCCAGCTTAATAACATAATTGGTCTCCGGCCAGAAGCCCAGACTATCTCGTCTTTTCTGCCCTCGGAAAAGATAACAGCAGTCTTCACAACAGTTACAGATTCCGTTAGGATTTACCGTGTGCATCAATCCATCTTTATCTGCCTTTCGGACAATCTCTTTAGCCGTTTCTTTATCAATTCTCTCTGATAATCCTCTGTGAGCAAAGGAGTTAATACCGTTCTTATAGGTAATGCAGGTTCTGGTGGGCAGACCACAGTCTCCTTTTAAGCTCCTGCAGTCGCAGAAGTTTAGATATACCGGACGATCCTGTTCTTCAATAAAGGCAAGCACTTCCTTAAGAGGCATGATGACATCCGAGGTCGGTCTGACATTCTTATCCTGAGACAGTCCATTATAATAGGCTTCAAAGTACCAACTATCCAAAGCCTCCCGTCCCTCTTTCGGGAAGCTTCTGTAGGTATCTGTCTCTGAAATTGAGAAAATATCCAGCCTTCCATAAAAGTCTGAAAGCTTATACCTCTCACTTTTTTCATCTGCAAGGGATATAATCCCTCTTTTATAGCTTGATTGGATAAATTCCTCTGCCTGCCCTAATCCAAGTTCCTCTATATCTGACGCTGTAAATGTATCCTTCTCTATATTACTTATAAAATCTATCTCCACTTTGGTAAATATCTGTTCCAAATAAGGATAGGCAGCCTCCGGAACTTTAAATTTCTCAATAAAGGACTGGCTTATCATAGTAACCCCTTTCGCAAGTATCAAACCTTCGTATTTACAAACTTTCATATAAAATAATGTTTTATTTCCCCTAATTACTTAATAGAATAATTACTTAATGGAGTCGTAGAATTCCTTTGCTACATCTTCGTATTCCTGCTTATCTACATCCACTTTGGCATTTAAACCAGTAATCGTTTTTGTATCTATCTTGGCATCAATAGCATTTAATACATCCGCGATATCAGGATTTGCATCCAGTATGTCTTTTCTGACTACTGGTGCAATATTGTAAGGAGGCCATACATATTTATCGTCCTCTAATAAAGTATAGGTTGATGAATCTACCAACTGTCCTTCTGTTGTATAAGCTACGGCTACATCTGCTTCGTCATTCTTTAATACCTCATACTTTAAGCCATTGTCATATACCTTGGAAGACTTCCATTTAAAATCACCATATTTAGCCGTTAAAGCAGGAATTCCGTCTTCTCTGGTATCAAATTCACCCTGGGAAGCAAATCTTAATTTATCTGCGTTCTTTTGCAAGTCAGAGATGGTCTTAATTCCGTATTCATTGGCTGCCTTTGTGGTAATTACAAGTCCCTGACCGTCATTTGCCTGCGCATAATCAAGCCATATCAGGTTGAACTGCTTCTCATATTCAGCTTTAACGGTATCATAGACTTTCTGAGGGTCTGTTTCTAAGGGAAGCTTTAATACAGAGAGCAATCCGGTACCGGTATATTCAGGGTATAAATCAATATCCCCGCTGACTAAAGTTGTATGTACCACTGCACTTGCCAGGTTAAATACTCTCTCTACCTTATAGCCTTTGTCTTCAAGAGCCAGGGCATAAATCTCTGCCAGCAGAAGATTCTCTGTAAAATCCTTGGAACCGATTTTAATTACCGTGTCTTTTTTGTTGTCCTCTGCTGCCTTCGTAGCTTCGGGAGTTGCAGTACCTGCATCAGTTGCGGCTTTTGTAACCTCTGGTGTTGATTCTGATTTACCGGTATTGGTGTTTCCATTTTTTGAACAAGCGGCTAAGGATGCCACTACTAAAATAAGTGCTAACATAAGTGATACTCTTCTAAAAACAGAATGTTTCATATATTCTCCTTTTCCGCCCCTACTTAGGGGCACCCCTCCACAGGGGCATCTATTCTTCCTATTCATGTTCATTCCATATTCATATAAAATTTATTTTCCAGGATTCTTATACCTGGTAATTCTATGGTCTAATAAATTAAGTAAATATCCTGATAACAAGGAAAGGATAGCCACACTTGCTCCACCTATTATCAATAAGTCAGTCCTCATAAGTCCTAGTCCGGTAAAGATAAGGCTTCCCAGTCCCCCTGCTCCGATATAAGCTGCCAGTGTAGCACTGGCAATTACTTCTACCACAGCTGTCTTTATTCCTGTAAATATCAGTGGAAATGCTAATGGAAATTTCACTGTAAAAAACATCCTCCACCTTCCCATTCCCATAGCATAGGCTGTCTCCAGAACAGGACCCGGCAATGTCTGAAAAGCAAGGGTAGTATTGATTAAAACCGGGGGTATGGCAAGGACTGCCAGAGCTGTTACAGCAGGCTTCATCCCAGTACCCATTATTGGTATACAAAGAATCAGGATGGCGAGGCTGGGTATTACCCTGAGAGTTCCGAAGATACCTTTAAATAACTTTGTAAGGCTTCTACATCGCGTACTGAATATTCCAAGTGGAATTGCAATTACCATAGCAAAGATGATGGAAACCAGACTTATATCAAGATGTTCCAAGGCTAATTTCAAAACATCATTCCAATTATGTAGCAAATAATCCAGAATTGGCTGCATGGAGTACCCCTTTCTTTTTTTATTTCATACTATTTTAATATGAATAATATGTATTAAAGACATAGTAATGCAGAATGTAAAAAATGTCAATGATTAAATTTTTCATTTTCATTTGAATTTATTAAAGGTAGAAAAAGGCAAAAAAATACCAGATAATATTAAAATGATTTTCCTAATGTTGATTTTGAAGTCATTGTATCAAACATGTAGGTTCATTTCCTATCATCTGGTAATTTTTAAGTATTATTACGTTTCAAACTGTATTCGTTAAGCTCTTCCACAGCAGAATTTATATTTCTTGCCGCTGCCACAAGGACAGGGATCATTTCTTCCAACTTTTTTCTCTTTTACAATTGTATTAGCCTTTTTTTGCTCCAGATAGAGTTCTTTTCTTCTCTCCTGGGATAAGAGGCTGTCCCATACAGGAAGCTCATAAAGCCATTCAGCTTTTGCTTCAACCATATTGCGGTATAATTTCTCTTTATCAAATCCAAGATTAACTACAGTTGTTTCTTCCATTTCTTCGATGGGATTTTCTTTTACAAGACTTTCATTGATACCATCTAAGAATCCAGTCATAAGGGAGATTGTAGTTCCATATTTTTCAGCAAGTTCTGCTACTGTTCCTTCCACTACTACTTCGGGCTCCGCAAGAATCTTCTCATATATTCCCTGCTCTACGCTAAAATAATTTCCCCAGAAAAGCTGTCCTTCTTTTTTGTTTGTGTCGAGGGCATATGCAAAATCTCTCCACTCTGTTAATAAACTCATTGTTTTACCTTCCTTTATCAAACTTTTGATTCTCTATAGATTTTTTACATAATCTTTTTTATTTATGTATAATCTTAGAAATACTGTATCATACTATAGTTAATCTAATTCCAATCCGAACTAGATTAAGGTACCATCAACTCGTTGGACCCCCCCTCCAGCAAGAGGATGTCCGCCTTGTGCAGTTTCTGCACAGACAATACCAAAGAAAAGTTAAATACTTATCCTCCCCTTTTTAGTGAACACTCCGTTGCAAAGGCGTAACGGGGTGTTTGCTTTTTTATAAAGAAGATTGTATAACCTCATGGTTTTGACATCATGGGGGTTTTTGAAAACCTACTGTTTTCTTGGGTTTATCGATTAACACGATTTATGGCACAATGTGTATTTTAACATATAATTTCTTTCCACGCAACTTTTACGCTACTTTTAATTTGCACCGAATATTTTCATTAACTTTCACATTTATATATTTGTTTAAATTTGGTATAATAGTTATATGAATTTTCCATAATCCATAGTATGTGTAAGTTTTAGGAGTAGCATTATGATCATATTACTTTTTCGCCCTTTGCTTATCATTTTTCTTGGCTTGATATTTAAAGTTATGCCTCTTGATAAACCAGGCGGTAAATTTCTTATGACAGGATTTCAGATACCTTCTGCCTATAAGTCTAAGCAACATTGGATTTATGCTCAAAAATTTGGGCCAAAGGTATTTATAATAACTGGACTCATATCTTTTGTACTTACAATTTTATTACTATTTTTTAGGAGAAAAGCAATTTCTTATGATACTATGGAATATGCTACTGCTATTTTTAACGCTCTCTTAATGATTATCTCATTTATTGTATTAGAGTATAAAGTTAGAAAGCTGAAATCAGATATTAATTCCAAAGAAAAAAATAACGTTTTTTGAAGAAAGTTTTGATAAATTTATCTCACTTGGCTAAAAATCTGTATCTTGTATAAACTTGACTCCAGTACTCGTATCTAAAGACATCTCAATTTTACCACTTGCCTTATAGCCTGTTAATGCGATAACTGTATCCCCTTTAGGTAGTGTATAAGTAAATTCTTTCTGGTCAATAGGAATGGATATAATTTTATCATCTACAATCAAATCCAGTCTCATAGAATCTTTCTTCATGGTTGTTGAATAATGTATTGTTACTTTTGATTCCTGTTCTGTATGAATGATTTTACTAAAATCACATCCACTAAAGGTACCAACACTAATTTCAAAATTATTGTCAGAATACGAGCTGCTATAATTTTTAGTATTATAACCTACCGTGCGTTGTATTATCATATCATCGGTAATGTCATCTAAGGATTTCATATCCTTTACGTGAATTGGTTCGTCATCAGCATCATCTTTCATACTTGTTACACTACTTGCATCTGATATTTTCGTTTGATTATTCACATTTTGATATATATAAATAATGCTAAATCCCATAATGACTAAACCAGATATAATAGGTATTACCTTTTTTCTTATTAACATATAATCTCCTTCTGTAGAATTTTACGATAATAAGAATATTTTAGCTTATATCTACAATTTTGTAAATATTTCCAACGATAGACTTTGTTTAATATTATCTTACAGTTATTTTATTTCTTTATTCGTTGGGACATTCCCCTTTTCTTACCGCAATAAGAACGGTTAAATAGTCCTTTATCATCTCTCTGGTTACATTCATATAGGATAGATATAAATCTGTCAGCGACTTCTTTAAACTGAGAATCATCTCTTTATCTTCTACCTCCGGAGGTACCGGTGTATATTCCACCAATAATACCGTTCTTGCAACATCGTATAAATAATCGCCATGGCAGATATTCATAAAGTCTATTATATAGGCATCTCCTGCTGACAATATGATATTACCCGGATGGAAATCTCCATGGCATAAGGTGTTTCCATTTGGTAGTTGATCTATCATCTGCAATAAATTATCCTGTTCCTCTGCTGGTAATGAGGTCTGTGGTATAAATTGCTTCAGAAAATCCTTGTAATCTGCTACACTGCAAATAGTATTCTGGGCAACTGTTTTATGAAGTGTTGCCATATAGGAAGCACATTTTTGTACATCGCGAGTTCTCATGACCCAATCCAGCAATGATTCTCCCTCTATCTTATCATATATAATGCCTTTTCTGCCTTCATAAGAGATTATTTCATATATCTTAGGTTTTGCAAATTCCATATCTCTTATTAACATTGCATTACGATATTCATTTTCTACTGCTTCATCAGGGTACTCCTTATGAAAAAGTTTAAGTACTTTACCTTCTTCCCATTCGTATACGCTTGCTGTATTACCGATACCAATAATTTTTCCGAATTTCATATGCTGAACTCCATTATTTTATTATTCTGTTTCTAAAGCAATAGAAACCAAATCATCATATTCTATTGAGAATAACATACTGTCAGTCACATTCTCAACCCGTGATAATCTGTTTGCCTGATTGACCAGTGCTTTCTCATAGTAATTTCTAACATCTCTGGCATTTGCAAAAGCAGGCAGATGCATGCTTTTCTGCTTGACATAGTAGGAATATGCTTGCTGTTCCGCTTTATCAGATAATGTAAGACCAGCTTTTGTACACATTGTTTTTAAAATCAGTATTAAATCCTCCGCACTGTAATCATCGAACTCAATAAACTTATTAAATCGAGAGCGCAATCCGGTATTGGAATTTAAGAAATTTTCCATTTCCTTTGGATAGCCCGCTACAATTACCACTAAGTCAGCACGCCCATCTTCCATTGCTTTAACAAGTATATCAATGGCTTCTTGCCCGTAATCTTCGTTGCCACCGTTTTCCGTCAAAGAATAAGCCTCATCAATAAATAATATCCCGCCCTTAGCTTTGCTGATGATTTCCTGGGTCTTAATAGCTGTCTGACCTACATATCCAGCAACCAGTCCTGACCTGTCGGTTTCTATCAGTTGTCCTGTTGAGATAAGGCCCAAACTCTTATATATTCTAGCCAGAAGCCTCGCTACTGTTGTTTTTCCTGTTCCTGGATTACCGGAAAAAACCAGGTGCAAGGATATTGGAATACGTTTAAATCCTCTCTCTTCACGCATTTTTTGCACTTTTATTAAATTAATCAAACTGTTTAAATCGCTTTTTACACGATCCAGTCCAATTAACCCATTCAATTCTGCCATTAACTCTTCAAGACTCTCCTGAGTATCCTGGGTATTTAAATCTTTTACAGCCACTTCCTCTATTTCTGCTTCACAAAATTCTTCTAGGCTGTCCATAGGCAAATAATTCATTGCAAGCAAGTTATTGATATTCAACAGATATTGATACAATTCAGCTATCTTTTCAGGAACAATATCCGAACAGCTTCTATATAAAAAGAGTATTCCCATTTCTTTTAACAGAATCAGGACGCTGATAGCAGCCGCACTATCTGAACCATTCCGTATTAATTTTTGATCAGCTTTAATAAAAACATCCATGCATTCAGGAATTTCCAAAGAATATGGCCCATTTTCTTTAACACGTTTTTCAACAGCTTGGATGTAATAGTCAATGTCATCAACTTGCAATAATTCCATTATAATCTGCTTTTCTACTTCATCTATCTCACCATCTACAACAGATAAATAAATGAGGAGTTCTATAGCCATTTCAAGGAATTGTGTCCCCACGGACCGTCCATCTGAAAAACCAATCCCCACTCTATCCATCGTGTCACACATACTAAGAATTTTATCAATAGCCGAATGTTGTTCTCCCAGAAGTTGAAACCATTGTTCATCGGTCAATGGTATATTATCCTCTTCCAATATTATATTTCTTTGCTTGCTATCTTCTAACAGGATTTCCAATACCCCATCATAGACCATCTGAGCATTTTGAATCATCTGATTGAAATCTTGACTAACCAGGTTAATCCCTTTATCATAGTAAGCTTCTTTATAATCATACATATATTTTAGTATAAGTTTATAAAAACTCATTTGCCCACGAAGATTTCCTGCGTTCCCCGCTTCTTCATCCATTTCTTGAAGCTTCTCTATTTTATTTATAAGAGATTTAAAGTTATCACTTGCTTCACAACTGCAGGCATCGCATAGGGAATCCACAGGAGACATTTCCGATTCCGTAAATGTATTATTGCAAAGTATACACTTATATACAGGACTACTGGGTTTTGATTTCTTTAAAAAGTTTAACATTCAGATGTCTCCTTTTATTCTCATTAGTATGGTGTTAGTACTTATTACTGTCAGTATAATACATTAATATACATAAATCTACCATATTCACATGTAATACACCATAATATCGGAATGCAAATTCAATATTTCCCTTTTTTTATATGCTCTTTTAAGACCTGAATATTTTTATTGATTTCCTCAATCACCTTGACAAACTCTTCCTCAGATTTCCCTGTGGGGTCTTCAAGTCCCCAGTCTTCCCTGTGCCTGCAGGGCAGAAAAGGACATTGTACATTACAGCCCATGGTAATAACAATATCTACCTCAGGAATATCTGCTAAAAGCTTTGAATATTGTGTTTTCTCCATGTCAATACCATACAACTTTTTCATAATGCGAACTGCATCCTGATTAATCTGAGGCTTTGTTTCCGTACCGGCAGAATAGCTTTCAAATACTTCCCCAGCAAGATATTTCCCCAATGCTTCCGCTATTTGACTTCGGCAAGAATTGTGGACGCATATAAATGCGACTTTTGGTTTATTGTCCATTCTTCTCTCCTTTCTTAAATGGCACGCCTTGTTGATCAAAAAATTTATCCTTTAGATAGAGTGAAAGCTGTACCAGTATAATCATAACCGGCACTTCAATTAACGGTCCGATGACGGCGGCAAAAGCCTGGCCGGATCCGATTCCAAAAACAGCAACGGATACTGCTATTGCAAGTTCAAAGTTATTACTGGCTGCTGTAAAGGATAGTGTTGTAGTTTGTTTATAAGGAAATCCCTTTTTATAAGAGATAAAAAAGCTGATGACAAACATCAAAATAAAATAAATTAATAGGGGAATAGCTATCCTTACCACATCAAAAGGCAATCTTACAATTAACTGCCCTTTTATCATAAACATAATGATGATTGTATAAAGTAATGCTCCCAGTGCAAGAGGTGAAACCTTCGGAATAAAGGTATGATTAAGCCACTCTCTGCCCTTAAAATGTATAACGGAAAAACGTGTGATAATCCCGCAGATAAACGGGATTCCCAAATAAGTCAGCACGCTTTTTGCGACTTCTCCCACAGAGATGTGAACAGCTGCTCCTGTCCAGGAGAGCTTCAGAGCGTGAGGAATTATTGTAAGAAACAGCCAGATATATACTGAGTAAAGCAGTATCTGAAAGAATGCATTCAGCGCGACCAGTGCGGCGCAGTACTCGTTATCCCCCTTTGCAAGGGTATTCCAGATAATTACCATAGCAATACACCTGGCAAGTCCTATTATGATGATTCCCTCTGCATATTGCTGTTGGTCCGGTAAGAATAGAAGGGCAAGCAGGAACATCAGAACCGGTCCGATGATCCAGTTCTGCAGCAAAGAAAACCCAAATACCTGCTTATTGTCCGCCACTTTTCCAATCTCTTCGTATTTGACTTTAATCAACGGCGGATACATCATTAAGATTAAACCCACTGCTATAGGCCAGGAAGTAGTCCCTGAACTTAGACTGTTTATTGCTGTAGCAGCACCTGGAAAAAAGTTGCCGATGCCGACTCCTACTGCCATGGCAATAAAGATCCATAATGTCAGAAAACGATCCAAAAAAGATAGTTTGCCACCCGTTCGTTCCATAATTTTAAACCTCCTCAATTTCAAAAATTATTTTTTATCTCATTTGTAGCCGGGATTAACATAATAAAGCCTTAAACTCCATAGTATTTCCTTAATTCTATAAAGTTTATGTTTTCATATCAAAAAATATTGATATGTTATACTTAAGAAAAACCATCACACTGATGGTTATCTTAATCACAGCATCGGTCAGGCTGCTGCTCCTCATAAGGAGTGGTTAGTTTATTTAAAAGTTCTTCTGCATATCTGCTGCCAGATTCACTTAAACGATAATGTGTCCATTTACCCTCCTGCCTGCTGTCTACTATGCCGGATTCACAAAGGATCTTCATATGGTAGGATAAAGAGGATTGGCCGATGTCCATCTGTTCAATTAAAACGCAGGCACACTTTTCACCGCTGCGTAAAAGTTCCAGTATCCCAAGCCGTTTTTCATCACAGAATGCCTTAAATACTCTGGCGTTTTTAACATGTTCGCTTTCTATCTCCATCACCTCAAATCAAATATTTTTGATATGAATATTATATTGTTATTACGATCCGCTGTCAATCCTAAAAAACAGATCCTTAACTATCTATTTGCTTCAGTCAATAATCTGTACAGAATTGCCTTCTATCCAGATAGCCTGTGTATCTGCCAGGTAAACTGGGTTATCTTTCGGCAGATCACCGCAGTTGGTCCCTTCCTTGCAATGGACATGGATTTCATTCCTTATATATCCTAAACTATCAGGAAAATTCCCGGCAGTAACCATACTCCCAGCACTTACTCCCAAATAGAACAGTCCATTTTCTACACTTCCCTTTATGACTTCATCAAATCCAGTCCGATTAATTTCTGAAAGCAGAATAGCAGAATCACCTCCACTGAAAACCAGCAAATCATAATGATTTAGCTCATCTACAGATAGAAGGCGATAGAGAGGCGGGATATCCGTAACCTCTGATGAGTATGTCCTTGTATAATTCTTAGATAACAGATATCCCAAATGATAAACAGAGATGTTTTCCTCCAATATTCCCATATTCATCAGATTGAAAATGCACAGCGATATCCCTTCTCTTGCACCGTCATTCATAATTGAGGCAGAAGGAACAAAGATAACTTTAATATCACATGCCCTTTTCTGTATTTTATCAAAGAAAAATACTTCAAGGTTTTTCGTTAATCCAGCCGAAGTAAGAAGAAGCCTTCTCATACATGAAACCTCCTGTTCTTATGCTCTTGTCACGACCCTGTTGATTTGTAATGGCTTAAGCCAAATCGGAAGAATCCATAACTGGGAATTAAAAAAAGCAATGCTGCTACCGGAAAGAACATAAAAAGAACATTTTTCTCTTTATCCAATAAATAGAGCAGCGGATAATATTGAATTAAAGCCAGCGGTATTACAAAGGTAAGGAACTTCAGAATTCCGTTCCCATAGGCAGAGAAGGGAAATCTGCCGAACTGCCGTGCCCCATAGGTAAAAATATTCATAAACTCCAAGCCTTCAATCGTAAAAAAGGAAAATGCTGCATTTATAAGGAATAATCCAAAGAACAGAGCACTTCCGCAAAGTATCATTAGACCGAGCGTCACGACCTTTTGCCAAGTCCACACAATACCACTGATTGGAATCGCATAACATAGTACAAAGATAGCCTGTAACAGTAAGCCGAGTCTTGTAAAATCCATGTTGGGCATCAATATTTGTAACAAAATATTTCTAGGTCTGACAAGAGCACGGTCGAATTCTCCGTTACCAAGCAAACGTGAAAATACGGCAAATCCACCTCCAAACATCTCTCCCAGAGAAAAGGCCATCATAATTACCGCGAAGCACAAGAACACCTGCCTATTCGTAAAACCGTCTACTGCACTGACTCTGGAAAAAATAAAATATAATCCAAAAAAGGCCGTAAAAGCTGTAATAAATTGCCCGAATATCGTTAAAAAGAAGGATACTTTATACTGCATCTGGCTCTTTAAGTTCATACATATATAATTTAAGTATAACTTCATCTTAAACACCATACCCTTTCTCTCTTATCTCCATCTATCTCAACAAGTTCGTACCGAGGATTTCACAGGCACCAACTTGCGTAGGAAAAATGCTTCTCAATTTCCCCCCAAAAAACTCTCCTTGAAAAATGCTTCTTAATTTTTCCCCAAAAAGCTCTCCTTGAAAAATGCTTTTCAATTTCCCCCCAAAAAGCTCTCCTTCCCCAACAAGTTCGTGCCAAGGATTTCGTAGGCACGTACTTGGGTAGAAAAATGCTTCTTATTTTTTTCCCAAAAAGCTCTCCTTCCCCAACAAGTTCGTGCCGAGGATTTCGCAGGCACGAACTTGCGTAGGAAAAATGCTTTTCAATTTTTCCTACTATCCGCCTTGTACCACTACTCTTTTTAATGCATTTTGCATGGTAAACTTACCGATAAGAAACAGTGCTGCAAGCCAGAATATCTGAAAAGCAATCCCCTTTAAGGCTTCCACCCCAACAATACTCTCATTGTATATAAGAAGGGGCATATTTTGCATTGCCGCAAAGGGCAGTAATTTAACAATAGCAAGCACTGAGGGCGGAAAAAAGGGTAAAGGTATTATTCCTCCCGATAAAAACGCTGTCAATGCTGTTACGATTATCTTAACACCTCTTTGAGATAGTATATAGAACAGAGAAATATACATAAGCATAGCAAATGCCACTACAACGCCTAAGGCAAGTATCATAGATATTAAAAATAAGAAAAACTGTCCGCTGACAAGGGGCAGGGACATCCGATAAGGCTTTGGAATCAATAATGCAACCAATAGAACAGGCACGCAGTTTACTACTGTAAATGCTACTCGGTTCGCCGCCGACTGACAATACCAGCGGCCATATAAATCCATCGGCCGGACAAGTTCATATGCAATAGAACCATCTCCAATTGCAGAATAGATTTCACCATCTTGGAATACCACCGAAAACAGAACTATAAATATTTGCTGCATCCATATGTAAGAAACCGTTTGTGAGAGGTCCATAGGGAAAACATTATGACCCGTCCGGTAAAGCATCGAATATGCCAATATTTCCATGATACCCCATCCAAACCTTGTTATAATTGCTCCGAAGGTAACAGCACGGTATTGAAGGCTGTTCACAAATCGTATCCGAAACACTGACATGTACATCTTCATATATGATTCTCCTTAAAAACGGCAACTTAACCTCTGTAAGTATTTTCACAGTTAAAGCCCCTGACCTTAAAACCATTCTTAAGATATAATCTCTGAGCTTTTCTGTTCTGGTAGTAAGTCGCTAAATATAAATTGTCAAAGTAATTTTCATATATCCTATCTTTTATGCAATAGTTTAGAATATCACTTCCATAACCTTTCCTTTCATAATTAGGATGTACTGCAATGATATCAATATAATTTTCATTAACTATATATAAGCCGACTAAATCATCATTTATCCAAAAAGTTTTAAAATCATTTTCTTTCATTCCTTTTAACCATGCCTTATTTCCCTCATGATTCTTACTGAAGATATCTTGATCTTCCTTACACGCTATCTGCTGCTTTCTGAAAGCTTCATCTAATAATTTTAGGTATTTTAGAGAATGTTCCTCCTCATAATTTTTAGCACTCATATCTGGTCTCAAGGTAAAATCTTTCAGTCTGTTTACCTTAACTGAGTCTTTTGTAATATAAAACTCGAAACCAAGGGCATCTCTTACTAAACCGTATTCCATAAAATAATTTACTAGTGCTTCATTATAAGCATTAAAATTAACATAGATATCTTTATTCTCTTGTACACTGACGAAATAATTCAATTCCACTTCTATGAATTTTATAACTTCATAGTCACTCACATCATTTTCAAAAGATAGTTGAAAGGAATAAAAGGTGTCGCCTTCAACAACAGTAAAAACCCCGTGATTATACTCCTGCTCAAGAATGAATTTTTTAGATACCCTTCCCGCCCTATAAGACCTATAAAATATATCAGCTGCACTATGATTGATTCTTAATAACATGCACCTGGCATATTCTAAATCCTCATCCACCATTTCTCTGAACATATAAATTACCTCAAGCCAAATAGATTCCGTAATCTAAAATGACGTTTCCTTGTTCATCTTTTTGTGTAAAACGCGGGCAGTTGTACCTTTCAAAGATATAAGCCCTATTTTCATCATCACTTTTAAAGTTCCCCATATTATTTTTTTGAAATTCTGCTATGCATTCATCGTTCATATTGTAGATACTGCCGTCACTGTCTGACCCTTTAATCCAGCATATACCTGCATCACTTTCTTCCAGATCAATAAACTCGTATCCTTCCGGTACCTCAGTATCTGTCGGAAGGAACAAACCCATCCAATACTCAAAAGTATTTTCAAAGTCTGAACCATTACAACGCATAAAGCCCAAGTAACCATTTTCAACATTTTCTAGGGAGCCTAATTTCTCCAGTTCTTCAAACCACCCATTTTCGAACCATTCTCCCCACTTATATCCATAGCCGCCGTCCTTACCCCTATCGGCATTTGTATATCTCTTACCAATAAAACGCATTGCCGGTAAGTGTTCCTTATAAACCTTAATAATTTCTGCCATATTAATCCTCCTATCCTATAAATAATATTTCTATTACTTGTTACTATAAATGTAGATAGTTTGTCCATATATCCATTTAAAGTCAGGGTTCTGTGATTCCGAATTAGAATATTATACTCCAGTTTTATCCAAACTACCAGATATCTTTTAAATTAAAATTATTACTTCCGCAAGTTTTTATTTAGGCTATGACAGTATCCCTATGGCAGTATCCGGATATTAACATTAAAAAGCAGTTATCCGTAAGATAACTGCAAATAAGGTATTGATGATTTAATAAAGGCTGCTTCTATAAAAATAGCTGCTTCTATAATAATAGCTTCTTCTATAATAATTGCAAAGCGGTATATTCTCTAAGATATGCTCCACGTTTCTCTTCGTAGGTAGACGCATACTCCTGATGACGTGAAAATATCTCCAGTGCCGTATCAAAATCAACCCATTCTGCTACCAGCTTTCTTTCTGCTTCCATTTCGGTTAAGTTTGTAGATGACTCTCCTATAATTTCACAAATATAATAATAGTCTATGTATTTGTAATCTTCATAATATTCGTTAATTTGAAGATACGCACCGTCCCTGCTTGTCTTAACGATATATCCGGTCTCTTCCTGCAGTTCTCTGACACAACAATCTTCTAGGCTTTCCTCCTCTTCCAGCCCTCCACCCGGAATCATAAAAAAGTCATTCTTTAATTCATGAACTAAGAGAATCTGGGAATCTTTCAGTAAAATTCCACGGCAGCCTGTTCTTTCTTTTGAATAACTCACAAATTTATTTTCACCATATATTTCTTTTGTTATCATAACTATTACTCCTTCTTATTCGGTCTTAACCAGCGGTATTGGTACACTTTAAGCTTTCTTCAGCTGATAGCCAAAAAAACCGATTGAACCAAATAACAAAATTATGAAAACCGGCACAAACAGCAATGGCATATTTTCCGCTGAAGTTGAATGTAAAATGATATAAGAAAAAACTAAAACTACACACAATTTTAATGTCCCCAGCATGTTTTTTAAGATTCTGTATACTTTCTCTCTATTCCGCTCTGTTACTTGTACTCCGGTATTCCATGTCCCGGGAAATCTTTCTATAAGAGAGAGAAATAAAAACAATCCCCAATTAACCGCCAGCAGTACTTTTAATGAGCTTTTATCAGTGATTTTATCGATTTTCCCTGCAAAATTATAATGACCGGGTATTTTTACAGGTATCTTATCCCAGGATACTAGCAAAAAAATCGATACCCCTAACAGGCATAGTACAGATAATATATTTATAATATAGTCATATTTATTTCTGGCAACTTTCATATTGACCCTTTCACTTTCAATTCTTTTGTTTAATACTATTACTCTACCTTACATATCTTCTGTCGTTACGCAAGCTCAAGAACATAACTTAGTTCTTCTCTTTCTTCCTCGGAAGCCTTATTCCGACGACCTTTCGTTTTACTTTCCAATTTCATGCCCAACTTCTCCATCACTCTATAAGATGCAACATTTTCACTATCGCAGTGTGCAATGAACTTCTTTATATTCAACTCATTCTTTGCAAAGTTTATGATTTCCTTTGCTGCTTCAAGAACATAGCCATTCCCCCAGTACTCCTTGCCTATAATCCAGCCAAGTTCACCCTCTGTATTCCCTTCATTGATATAAATACTGATAGCGCCGATATGCTGACTATCCAGCAGAATAGCAAATTCATAAAATGCAGGATTGGGTTTTTGCCATTCTACATGTGCCATTTCCAGGAAATTCTTAGTTTCTTCGATATCAGTATTGGGCAAAAACATCATATACTTCGTATTTTCCAAATCACTTGAATATTTGTGCGTAGACATAAGATATTGAGGCCCTAACGGTGCCAGCAGTAACCTTTTAGTATGTATATTCATTATTATTGTTCTCCTTTATTTTTATAAACCCCTCTTAGTTTAACTCTTTCCTTAAATATCTGCATCCATCTTCCACTATTACCCCTAGCTTATAGCCGCATTTTTCATATAAACCTCTTGCTTCTATGTTAAAATCAAAAACATTTAAGGTGATTGTTTTGCAGCCAAGCTTTTTCACTTCATATTCCATACGTTCTAGTGTTTGCCCAGCATACCCTTTTCTTCGGAATTCTTCCTTTATATATAAGTCACATAAAAATGCATCTTTATTACCCTCAAGCATATACCAAATGTACCCTACGTCTTCTTTGTTTTCATTTACAATTGAAAAGAAATAGTTATTCGGTGTATCTAACCCTTGGGGAATAATATTATTCATGTCTTCCTCAGCTCTTTTTAATGCCATTTCTTCTGTGTAATTATTTGATTTTATGAAATCCTTTGCATATTCATGTATGCTAAAATCTTTAAACTTTTCAAATTGCAATTTATCAAATTTATTAAATTGTACTATCACTTTGTATCCTCCATGATTCGATTTCAGGCTATTGAAAGATATCTATTAAAAGCAAAATTTTTACTGTCTTTTATCCATTATACATAGTTTCGAATATCTGCCCCTCTATACTGATTATGTCATCTATTGGAATCTCTGTACCATCGGTCATAACAACGTTATGCCCATATTTATCTATCTTTTTAGCGGTACTGATTATAGTAACATAAGTCCCGCCATCCTTCTTTGTATCCGGCTGAAAATAGGTGATTACAATTTCAGGATGCTCTTTTATCCCATCTGTTATAATTTGCAGCCGAGCGCTTAAAATGTCCTTCATATATTCATCCAATTTTACTCTTTCGTCTGTCAGCCTTGCAGTTTCTTTGATGGCAGAATCATATCCGGTCAGTGCGGCAAAAGGTGAGAACTGAGCTGCCCGGTCAAGGGCTGTCATCTGAGGATGTTTGGCAGAGATATGGTGTGGCAGATCGATAATATCGTCATAGGTCTTTTTCATGCTTTATGTCCTCCAATCTGTTTGTTCCGGTCTACAGTGGTAGCTCCTTCCTCAAAGTTCATACCCTTTAAGATAGCGTTCTTACCATGTTTCTTTTTTATCTCTAACATGGCTTGCTGTAACTTCTTTTCCCGTGCAAGTTTAGCTTCTTCCTCTTCTTTTTTTGCCTGTACTGTCTTATAGTCCGTAAAAAGATCAAGCTGTTCAAAGCTTTCCATCTTTTGAACAGCTGCTTCATCAATAACATGATTCGCAGTGATATTGACTCTTCTGACAAGGAGATTATTATCAACGATACGATCAAAAAGCTCGGTAATAGCATCCAGAATTAGTTTTGTAGAAGAGGTGTGTCTTCCTAGATTTATTGAGCCATGGGCGGATTTTGGTACGGAACGCCCATAGTGGTCAGTGGTGATTTCTCCGCGATAGGACTTTTTTATCTCCGGATTTGCCAGATTTTCTATATCATATCCGACGGTTAAAACAAGCTGATCAGTCATTAGTCTTTTATCCACCAGATCAAGTACAAGCAGATCTGCCATTTCCCTCACAACCAGCTTGGCTTTGTCATAGGAATAGGCACTATGCAGCACCTGTCCTGAGCCAATGCTGTTAGTGCTTGGCTTATACGCTTTAATATCTGTAATCGTACATGGCTCCCAACCCCAGGCATGATCAATCAGCAATTCCGCATTGATACCAAACATTTTGTACAATAAATCTTCATTGTAGTAATCGGAAGGCTTTCCGATAGAACATCTTGCGATATCTCCCATCGTATAGAGACCTTGCTCTTCCAACTTCTTGGCATATCCTTTTCCTACCCGCCAGAAGTCTGTTAACGGCTGATGTGACCACAGAGAATGTCTGTAACTCATCTCATCCAGCTCAGCAATTCGCATGCCGTTACTATCAGCAGGGATGTGTTTTGCCTGAATATCCATAGCAATCTTGCTAAGATAGAGATTTGAGCCAATACCTGCTGTTGCTGTAATCCCGGTTGTATTGAGAACGTCCATTATCATTTTTGTGGCAAGCTCACGGGCTGAAAGGTTGTAGGTGCCAAGGTAATCGGTGGCATCAAGAAGTACCTCATCGATTGAGTAGACATGAATATCTTCCGGTGCGATGTACTTTAAATAGACATTGTAAATTTTCGTACTGTACTCAATATAATACGCCATTCTTGGCGGAGCAGCAATATAGTTCAGTGCGATACTTGGTGAGGCTTTCACTTCAGTATCTATGAAAGAGTCACCGGAAAAGGCGCGTCCCGGGGCTTTAAGCAGCCGTGCTGCATTCACTTCCCTGACCTTTTCTACAACTTCAAACAATCTTGCCCTGCCGGGAATTCCATAGGCTTTCAGAGAGGGAGAGACAGCAAGACAGATGGTCTTTTCGGTACGGCTTGCGTCTGCTACTACAAGATTAGTAGTCAGCGGATCAAGGCCTCGTTCAATACACTCGACGGAAGCGTAAAAAGATTTTAAGTCGATTGCTATATAGCTTCTGTTCTTCATGATTATTTCTCTGTGTCCCTCCTATTCAACGAATTCCTATATTCCACTCATCTATTTAATTATGAAGTATTCTATAGTTACTATACACTTATATACCAAAATATCCCGTATTTATCCATTACATTCGCACAGCAGGAACTCCAAGGTAAGGCACCCAACGGAATCAGAATACTTCCTTTTACGTAAGCTTGTAATCCAACCTTCATAAGATTCCCTTTCTCCTAATTGCTTCTTAGTTAACTTACTTGTATTGTCTTCTATGCAGTAACTTCCATTTCAAATAGTGCCATTGTTCTTCCTTTATCAGATTCAGCTGTTTTTATATGCTTAAAACCGGCATCCATATATATCTGCTTTACAACTTCTTTGTTATTTCCGGTATCCAGCCGAATATACTTGACTCCTCTTTCAATACACACGTTTTTGATATACGCTATTACCTGCTTTGTCATTCCTTGATGAGCAAACTTTCTTCTGACACAAAATTTATGCAGATAAGCTGCTTCGTTATCCTTTGCATCGGGCCACCAGAGAGAATCTCTCCATTGCAGAATGAAACTACAGGCATGTTCTCCGTCAATACTGCCAACACAAAAATATTCTTCCTTTGCTTCTTCGGTTACCAGTTCTTCCGGTGTAAGCCATTCATCCAGCCACACATCGAATCCTCTACTGCGTCCCCAGTCAGCTACTTCTTTCATGATAGATATGGCAGTATAGACATCTCCGTTTTTTATCTCTAATCTACCCATCTTACTCTCCAAAAGTTCAACCATTCATATTTATAGCAGATTTTATTTCTTACTATTATATCCCAATATTGTCCATACTTCCACTTATCTTTTATACAGGTTAGATCTTATATCTTCCCCCACTATACAATATAACCCGTCTATTTTAACCTCTTTATATCAGAAAACTCCCAAAACTATTTCAGTTATGGGAGTTGAGATAACCTCTAAGCCGGTAATTATTTTTATCCTTGTAAGCCTCTGGACTGCCTGTCCATATCTTCCACTACTATATCATAAATTTCACCTAATGATGAGCAATACTCTAATACTTTCCAAGGCTCGTTTGTATGGTAATGAATCTTAATTAGCTCCTCATCCCCAACTGCCAATAAACAATCTCCTTTAAAATTATTGGTAAAATACTCATTTATAGCATCTTCATCTAAATTTTTCCCTTCAATAAGAAGTTGTGTATCGTATTTGTATTCTAACATTTCCTTCACCTTTCCTTTCTCTTGTCTTTAATTATCTCATACTTCATCAGCTATTGACAACTTATTTTCTGCTAAATGAAATTTATTCTCAGAATTAAGTATGTATTCAAGTAGCTCCATACAAAGAATACGGCCAACTTTTTGCATTACCTTCATACGGAATTTCATGAAAAGCACTCTCTGACATTGCGCAGCTGATTAATTTTTTTGTAAGCTCCGCCACATCCTCCCGGTCTAGAGCTTCGTCGATGTCCAGCCATATGGCCTCGCTATTTTCTTTTCCATCAGATATAGCTTCTCCGCTGATATAATTTGCAGTAAATGCAACATACCAATCATGATTATTAAATCTGATACCAACCACTCTGTCCGGCTCAACAATTACCTTAGTTTCCTCAAAAACTTCTCTTTTGACAGCCTCTTGAGGGGTTTCATTCAGATTCACATAGCCACCCGGAACAATTAATTTCCCCTTACCGCTTCCATATGTATGCCTTACCAGAAGTACTTTATTATCTTTAAATACTATTCCTGTGACAGATTGGTACCAGTTCGTATTATCATGGTTATCCATCTTGTATTCCTTTCTCAATTCATTTCTGCTAATTTGATAGGTTATGGCTTTGTTTTCTTTCGTATTATAATCCATATTCAGCCATGTTTCCACTATAACTCTCCTATAATTTGGCTGATAGGTATAAAGAAAAACACTACAAGTTTTCAAAATGTTGACGAAAACTTATAGTGCTTAGGTTTATCTATCAAAGCTCTGCTCCTACCAGATGCCCTGCGCTAACATGGCATCTGCAACTTTTAAGAATCCGGCTATATTAGCTCCAAGGACATAATTTCCTTCAGCATTATATTCTCTGGCTGCATTGGACATATTATGGAATATATTTTTCATTATGAGTTTTAGCTTTTCATCAACTTCTTCAAAGCTCCAGCTTAGTCTTTCACTATTTTGTGACATTTCCAAAGCAGAAGTTGCAACACCTCCGGCATTGGCTGCTTTTCCAGGAGCAAAGAGGATTCCGTTCTCCTGCAGATATTTCGTTGCATCAAGATCTGTAGGCATATTAGCCCCTTCCGCAACTGCGAGACAACCATTCGCTACCAGGTTCTTTGCATCCTCTAACAGTAATTCATTCTGGGTAGCACAGGGAAGTGCTATGTCGCATTTTACGTTCCATACTCCACGGCCTTCGGTATATATTGCGCCGGGACGATACTTAAGATATTCTGTCAGTCTTTCTCTTTTTACTTCCTTAATCTCTTTTAAAGCTTTTATATCAATGCCAGCTTCATCATATATCCATCCATTGGAATCGCTGACTGTTACCACTCTCGCTCCCAGTTCAGCAGCTTTTTCTACCGCATATATTGCTACATTTCCGGAACCAGATACAGCAACTATTTTCTCTGCCAGCGTATGACCATGGGCTTTTAACATTTCTTCCGTAAGATATACCAGACCATAACCCGTGGCTTCTTTTCTGACAAGAGAGCCTCCATAGGTAAGGCCTTTTCCGGTAAGTACCCCTTCATAGGTGCCTCTTATCTTCTTATATTGTCCATACAGATAACCAATCTCTCTGGCACCGGTTCCGATATCTCCGGCGGGTACGTCTGTATCAGCCCCGATATACTTATATAATTCTGTCATAAAGCTCTTACAAAAGGCTAATACTTCCCTGTCTGATTTTCCTTTGGGGTCGAAGTCTGATCCTCCCTTGGCTCCACCAATAGGAAGTCCGGTAAGGGAATTCTTAAATACTTGTTCAAAACCAAGGAACTTGATGATTCCCCGATTAACGGATGGATGCAGCCTTAAGCCTCCCTTATATGGCCCAATGGCATTGTTAAACTGGATACGATAACCGGTATTTACCTGCACATATCCTTTGTCATCTACCCAGGGTACTTTAAAGCTAATCTGACGGTCCGGTTCAACCAGCCTTTCTAATAATGCTTCTCTGCGGTAATTTTCTTCATTTACTTCCACAACTGGACGAAGTGATTCTAATACCTCTTTCACTGCCTGATGAAATTCATTTTCAGCAGGGTTCTTACGTACTACCATGTCTAAGACTTCATTTATATAATCCATGCTTCTCTCTCGTCTACCGCCTCTTTGCGGTACCGCCACATAAGGGTCGTATGAATGAATGTGGCACTCTCTATCATATTTTCATACACCTAAAGCTGTTTTACTAATTTTATTATGGCAGAATTATAGCCCCTGCCTCGCTCATTTATTATCATACAATATTAATTAATTTATATCAATTCATTACAAAACCTGTTTTTAAGTTTTAAACTATCGCTCTTTCCATGAAAATACTCCTATCCAAATCCGCTTTCCCACAAATTCGCCAGTAATAGTATCAAGGTTCTTATCATCTTTCGTTACCTTTAATTCAAGGTCCAGATACATACGCCTGCCTTTATAAGATATCTTATAATTGCTTAATGTCTGTGCTGATACTCCCCTATATTCTTTGTGATTGTCTGCATAGAGTGATACTACTTCACCAACATATTTATAGTAAATATATGTTTTATAGTTATTTCCATAAGCTATTGCTTCCAGGCGGACAGGCAGGAAATGAATGAGTATACATAGAATCAGCACACTGATTAAAATAACTTGAATCATTCTTTTAAACTTTCTCATCCTACCTCCCCCCCATATTACTCATTACAAGTTATGATCTTATGCTGCTCCATTATTAATACTTATAGATACCTTGATGATAACACTTTAAAATCAGGTTGGGTTACGTAGGAACAATAATGAACTTTTCCGCTAAAATCCAGTATCTGCTGAAATCTTAATCGAGGAGCAGGCGCAGTAATATAATCTAATACATTTTCCTTGGGTACCCATATAACATCGCTTGTTTCATCGGATGGTGTCAGGTTTCCGTCCTCATAATCACATATAAAATCAAACATCACTTTCGTAGGAACCGGTGTAACCCCGTCGTAATAAGTATTCATGCTTACATTGGAATAGATACCGCATAGACATCTGACAGAAGCCCTTACCCCGCTTTCTTCAAGAATCTCCCGCAGCACTCCTTCTTCCAGGTTCTCTCCTACTTCAATTTGTCCTCCGGTGCAATCCCATCCCCTATTATAAGTTTTTACGATAAGGATATTCCCGTTCTTATCAAATACATATCCTCCTGCTGCTACAATATGTGTTGGCCAGCCCATATACAATCTCCTAACTGTAAAATATTATTTCTCTATTTTTTTGCGTTTCTGGGAACTTATAAAAGTATATACTTCCGTTACAAGTATACTTAGAAAAATATAAAATGTCCCACATTGATTTAACAGAGCATCGTAATGTTTAATATCAGAAATTTTAAATGTAATAGCCATAGTAAGGTAAATTATAGAACCAATCATTACTAATAATCCAAAGCATTTATTAGACAACATCCAGACATCCTTATACATCCCTTGCTGCATTGATTTGTAGCCTAGTATATTCTTTTTATATATTGGAGAAATGAAATATAAAAAGAGAGAAAGCGCAAAAAATAATAATCCAAACCCTATATTTACCATTATACACCTCCAAAAGAAATAAAAATTCACCAGATTCTATTATAGCTTATACATGGATGATTTTCCAGGGTTTTGTAATAATCTTCCTGTATTCAGGTTCTTACTATAAAATCCTTTTAATATTAGGAAACCCTGTACAACCGGTTCGTCTGTAAAGTCTCTAATACTTCTCCGGTTAAAGATTGCTTCTAAAGTTTCCATTGGGAATTTTTCTCCAGTTTATAGTTATTGACTACATTTTTTTATTTTATTATATTCATTTTCTTAATCATCTCTTTTACCATGAAAAATGACTGGTAAGAAGCCCTGTTTTCATTTCTCACCCTCACTATTCCATTTCCGATTTAACAGGAATTCTCTAACCCTTTTACTTTCTTCTTTGTCACATATAAAATGAAAGTACTCTGCTACCTCCCCTTCCAGTTCATGAAAATAATCATACATTAGAAAAAGCTTATCCCAAATATTTTTATAACTTCCATCCGGAAAAATCTCCTGTACGTGTTTCATATCTGTATCTGAAAGATACCTCTTCAAATATTTACTGTGAGCTCCAGTGGTTACTTTAAAATCATGATGTAATCCTATGGTCCAATTTAGCATCTTCAAAAACATTTTCATTATAAGAACATCAAAACAGTATTTAGCATAATAGAATTCTTCCCGGCACAACCCCTTAGCTATGTACAAAGACAACCACCGAAATTCGTTGGTGGTGTTATGGAATTCCATCTTTGAGGGGGGCTGAATAAAGAATGCCTCCTCATTCTCTATTAATCTTAATGCTGTAAAATTGTCCTTATTGAGCAATATGATTCTTGGCTCGTTTTTGCTCCTTTCTGCTTCGATGTTCTTTACATCAATCAGTGTGAGATCAATACGGTTACCATCTGAAAATTGAATCAGATATGTGAAGGAATCACTACTGGAATAATCATAGGGATGCAAGTACCAATCCATTGGGCACTGAAGAATAAGGATTTCGCCAAAATAATTCACCCAGCTTTTATCTTTCGTAAATTCACGCACATCAGTTACAAAATATACAATATCGAAATCACTGTATTGGTCGTGGACAGCATTTTTATTCGCTCTTGAGCCATCCATTGCAACAGCGCGTATTCTATCATCTTCCCTGGCTTTTTTCATAATTAATTCCATCATTTCGGATTCTTTACGCATGTTATCTCCTATTCCCAATGCAATTATAATTATTTGAGTTCATCTAGAATCTTTCTTCCAAGTTCTTTTAGGGCTGGATTATAATCTCCTGTAGTATCGATATAGAATGTCGGTACATCAAGCTTAGGTTCCTCGTAAGGACTCACTTTCAGTTCCATTCCCTTTCTAGCCAAATCAACGCCTTTGTCACCATGAAAATATTCTCTCCTTGAATTGTTTAAACCCCGCTGCAGAAATCTGTCAAGAGCGATTTTTTCATCTACTTTACATATTAACAGAACGATACGAGCTTTGTCCGTGAATGCTTCCAGCCTGTTTGACCATAGCTTATGCTGAAATGCAGCTTCAACAATTACAGATACTTTATTGGTTATTAACCCCATAACTGTATCAAAGAAGATATCCGTAGCTATCCCATTGGTTTCTTCCGGAAGTTCTGTATGCTTTTTACCAAAAGTATGGACATAACCTTCCTTTATCTGGTCCCGGCTGATTACCGGCATAAAAATCTCATTGCCAAGATTTTTAGCAAAGGTTGTTTTCCCTGCACCAGGTCTCCCGGTAACCACTAACAAATATGGCTTCTCCATATATTCGACTCCTTTTATATGACAACTATAAATAAAAATGATATTAACCTTTTATTTTCACTAAGAATTAACTATCTCATTTAATACCTCAATTGGAAATTCCTGATTATTAAAATAAGCAGCATACCTTTCGGCGTTATTAGAAATCTCTATAATTCCTCCCTGAATTGCACCACATGATAAGTTGTAAGATTGATCATATGGATATAGGCTTTCATCGGAACACGATTTATATATTATTGCAATAATTAATCCTATAAGTGTCAGCACCTTAATAACTTTCGGATTATTATTACTTGCATTTATAATCCCGTATACTGTTATTCCAATTATCAAACCTATTAGTAACGGCCATAAAATATACATGTTTATTTACCCTCCCTAATACTGCTCCACCGGACCTTTTTTCATTATGCTATTATAAGCTTGTCCTAAATTTTCCATATTTAAATATACCCTAAACTCAGCAAAAATTCTATCTTTTTTACATTAGATCTCAAAGGACTTTAATTTTAGCTAATAGAATAAAATAGAATATATTTAAAACAAGTGAGCAGTACTGACTTTCTCTATTGAGTTTCTTACTCAATACGAATATCCATACTGCCCCATAGCATGCTGCCGTATATTTACTTTATACAATATAACCATATCCCCAGTCCGGATTAGGATATTCTAAATCCGTACTTCTCCTAGCCAGATAGGTAAGAATAAGCCTCAGCAACTGTGTATTAACTACCTGTGTTGGATTAATTATTGTACCACCTTCCATAATGGCCGCCATAGTTCCTGCAGTAAAGGCCACCGCCAATCCGCTCCCGGACAGCGGATAGAACCCGCCGTCAAGTATTGGTACAACGATATTTACCCCTGGTGCGGCAATATCGGGCTTGGGCTTATTTTCAGAGGTATAGCCTCTTCCGGCACTTGGTGCAAGGTTACTGGTAATTGCATCATAGGAGGTCACTGTAACTATCTGATCTGCATTACCCGGTATTGATATGGTAGTATATTGATTTGAATTTAAAAAGTAGGTATCATTTGAAAGAAAGTTCCTTATGGGAAGCCATATATGGCAAAAGGAAATTACACCTCCTGGTTCCTCAATTAGAAAGCGCCAAACTCCTTCTCTTATATTCTGAAAACGAAATACGATCAGTTTCTTCTGAGAATATGTTTCATTCATAAACAAGTCCACATACAAACTCATATTTTCATAGGTAACTACTTCATTACGACTGGGCGGCAAGGAAGAGTCCAACCTATAAATGGTATCACCCTCCGGTGATAGAACGGAAACACTTAATGTACTTTGGATATTGGTCCACAACTCCATGGTAAAGTTAGGATTGCCTTCACTGACATTCAATTCAGCTATACTGGTACTTTCATCCGCCTGCTTTAATCCATAATAATGCAACTCCTGATTTCCTTCATTTCCCACAGCAACTGCTATACCGACATTGTTTCGTTTTCCGCACTCTTCCAGGTATATGCTCATAATGTCCTTACCGTCATGGGCTCCCTGGGAAGAGCTTAACCCCAAACCTATAATAATGGGCATACCAAACTGCTCCGCTTTTTGTAATAGATACTTAATTCCCATCATAATATCATTTTGCTGATAGCAAATCGCTTTTTCCGGAATGCCATAGAATTCAGTTAAGTATTTTTTTGCAGGTTTCAGTTTCACAACTGCCAGTTCCGCATTCACGACAATCCCTGTAAATGCGGAGGATTCCGATTGATTGCCTGCTGCAATGGCAGCCATAGCTGTCCCTTCTCCAACATCATCTCTGCTTGGCAGCGTTTCCAGGGGATTTTGTGCATGAAGCGCGATATTAATGTCTTCCGCTGTATATTCTGAACCATATAAGAAGCCTACCGGTTCTTTGCCGATATTATCTATGGTCTGATCCCAAAGAGCTCTTATTTTCGTGGTGCCTCCCACATTTATGAATGCGGGGTTCAAATAATCAATGCCCGTATCCACAATTCCGATTAGTATGCCGCTTCCCTTGATATCTTCCAGATCGAATTTTTGTACGATATAAGAGTATTCAATTATTTCATTACGATAGGTAGTGATCCCATAACACTTAGGCATAGCAGAGTATCCATATTTTTGCATAATATCCGGAGTAATCTCCTCTACCGGTATTTGAAGCACTGCAAACTGTTCATTTATTTTCTGTAAGAAAGGACTCCGATTATCCAGCTCTATCCCGTCCGTTCTGGTCAAATCCACTATCAAATCAGCATACCTTTCATCCGTAACTGCATTTTGTGTTTCGTCGATCATAAATATTTTACAATCCTAGTATGGTTAGTTATATCTATGCTATATATAAATTGATTATTCTTCTTACACAGGAAAGCTCTTTTAAGCAAATAAAAAGAAGGAGAACAATCCTCCTTCTTTCATCTAGGTCTTATCCAACAAAATTCATTAATTCACAGTTAAATTTATCTTTCTCATCATAAAAGAGCCCATGTCCGCTATCTTCAAAGGTAACAAATTTAGAACCCTTTATTCCTTTATGCTGCGCTACTCCTAAAGGGTATTTACATACTTGATCATGGATTCCGTGCATAATTAATGTTGGTACATTGACACACTTCATATCATCAAATAAGGTTTCATATAACCAGGCACATGCCACATAAGCGGTAGCCCAGCTTGCAGCTTCTAATCCCAGAGAGAGGAACCAGCTGGAGAAAGCTTCTGTTATAGGCTGATAGAAGAACATCTTACCAAAGTCTGCTAACATCTGAGGGCGGTCTTGGTATGTGTTATAAATAATCTGAAGTACATCATCCTCTTTCAAACCAAAAGGGAAATCCGGTCTTTCTATAAGACTGGGAGCTGCTGCTGCACATAAAACCAATTTTGATACACCGAATCCTTTATGTCTTGCCATATAACGTATTGCTACAGCCCCTGCGGTAGAATGCCCCAGCAGTGTAAGATTGCACAGCTTCAAAGTTTCGATTACGCAGCGGATATCATCTGCTGAGGTATCGTAATCATACCCATATACCGGTTTATCAGATTTTCCGAATCCTCTGACATCCATGCCGATACAACGATATCCTTTTTGAATCAGTTCATCATATTGATACTCGAATAAATGATGGTTTGCAGGCCACCCATGCATAAACAGGATGGGTTTATCCCCCTGAGGATTTATGTCATTCACATATATCCTTACGCCGGGTTCTACCGTAATATAATATTCCATAAACTGCACCATTATTTTTAGTTTAGTAATAGAATATTCCAATAAAATATTTTTGCCACTGCAAACCAAATTATATATTCATAAAATCCTTTAATGTATTAATGATACCTGACGGATTCAATATCCCATAACCCCAGTCTCCATTCGGATATTTCATGTCCTTCTGCCTTTGGGCACTTAACTGAAATATGTGTTTTACATGAGGAGTATTTAGGAAATCAGCTCTGCCTTCTACAATTCCCCATTGTAATACATGAGCGGAAACACCGGCGGTAAAGGCTGCTGCAATACTGCTTCCGCTGGCTGATACATAGGAATTATTCAAGAAGGGGGCAGGTATATTAACGCCCGGTGCCGCTATATCCGGCTTCGGCATCTCATCCACATTAAATCCTCTGCTGGAGTAATCATTAAGCTCTCCCGTACTTGTATTATAACAGGAAACAGTTATAATTCCGGTATTATTTCCAGGACCTACTATTGTTGTATAGATATTTGGTTTCAAAAAATAAGTACCTTCATGGAGATAATTATGCATTGTAAGCCATAAATGGAATTCTCTCGGTAAATCCCCCATGGAACCAAACACCATAAAGGTCCAATTTCCTTCCACCGGCTTATAAACCCTAAAAATTATCGACTGATTATGAAAAGATGGTATCCCAACGATACTGTCTGCTATTACTAACATCTTATCATACTGCCTTATAGTGGTCTGCCCGTCAATGGGTGGAATACGTACCAAGAACTCTCCCGATGGCAAATAAATATCAATCCAAAAGAAATTAGGAGAGACTCCCCAGAATTGAATCATAAACCCCGGATCTTCTTTCGCTATCTGCAGCTCTACAAAATCTGAAATAGAATTACCTGTAATATTGCCGTAATAATGATTTTGACGGTTGGCTTCATTTCCGGCTGCCGCCAAAAACACACACCCCGGCTTTTCGCCGATTCTTGCATAGAATTTGCTGCCGATACGAAGGCCCGCATGGTCCACAATGTTATTACCAACGCCTAAGCATATAACAATAGGTTTGTTATGCTTTGCCGCAATACGATTCAGATATTCAACCCCTGCCATGATATCATTTTCCTGGTAACATGGAATCCCGTCGGGTATTAATAAGATTTCTTTCAAGTATTGCTTTGCTGGTTTAAGTTTGACAATAACTAGTTCTGCCTCCGGTGCAATACCTCTAAAATTATTTTCATCATTACGGGTGCCACAGGCTATCCCGGCCATCATAGTACCGTGACCGATATCGTCTGTACTAGGAATAACAGAAAGAGGATCTTCCTTTTGCAATGCAAAATTAATCTCCTCACTGTTATATTCCGTTCCATAATAAAGTCCATCCGGATACCTCTCCAGACTTTTTATATTCTGATCCCATATAGAAATAATCTTAGTTGTATTATCGCTTTTCCGAAAAGCCGGGTGCCGGTAATCTATTCCAGTATCAACAAATCCGATTAATACCCCTTTTCCGCTGCTCTCTTCCAGATTATACGGCATAGGATTAGCAGCTGCTTCGTTGCCATTATCCGAACCTAATAGTCCGAAACAGCCGGGAATGGAATAATAACCAAATTGATTAAAACTGCTTAACGGAACCCTATCAATCGGTATATAAGCAAATGCAATATTGTCATTGATTTTATTTACAACATCATTGGCAAATTTCTGCATTACCTCAGGGTCATTCCAATTATCCAATATAATATCAGCATAATCTTCACTGGTAATCTTGTATCTGTCAGCCTCATTCATAATGTCTACCAAAAAAAGTGGTTAATTATCTATATGACTGCTATCAGAAAGTATGACTTATGAATGGATGATATTATTTCTGATATAATTAATAGAACATCCCACATTCAGTCCTTCTGTTAATTTAACCATCTTCCTTGTATCCCCTATTAATATGGCCCCTACCAGTTTATTATCTATAAAATAATATTTCTCATAATTCATCTCTTCTTTGTCAATATACTCAAGCATTTGGTAATCAAGCTCTGCATTTTTACCATTATCTCCGCCTGCAAAGAGAGCTGTCCTCATACCTTCAAAGGTTAGTGCGGGGGGATTTAACTCATACTCTGTCTCCTCGCCGGCTGCATTGCAGCCTGCTGTTTTGCCCATCTGGACAGCCTGAGACCACACAGCGTAATTAACACCGCCATATTCTGCACAATCACCACAAGCATAGATACCTTCCACACCGGTTTCCATTTTCTCATTCACCACTATCGCCCGATTGACAGGAATTCCGCATACTTTTGCTATGTCTGTGTTTGCTCGGATACCACAGGATATAATAACAAGATCAGCTTCAAAGATCTCACCGTTCTGCAACATTACGCCTGTTACTTTATCCTCTCCTGTAATCTCGCTGATAGAAGCATTTACCCGGAATTCAATGCCTGCCTTTTGAATCAGCTTCCCAAGTACTTCGCTTGCTTTATCATCCAACTGCCTTACCATTAGCTTGTCTGCAACCTCCAGAACAGTCACAGTACATAATTTACTTAACTCCCATGCAGCTTCAAGGCCAAGGACTCCACCGCCTATTACAACAGCTCTTTTAGCAGTTCTGCCAATTTCACTGGCTCTCTTAACATCTTCCATATTACGGATAGCGATTACTTCCGGCTTGTCACTCCCTTTCATCGGGGGGACAAAGCTTTCTGCACCTAGAGCATAAATACATTTATCAAAAGCAATATCTCTGCCGTCTTTTAAACAGACAGTTTTATTTTCTATATCAAGCTTTACAATTTCGGCATTCAGTATATTTGTTATATTGTTTTCCTCATACCAATCAGGCTGATGAATTAGGATTTCCTGTGCTGAAATAAGGGAACTTAAACTTTTGGTCAGCATAGGCCGATTATAACTAAGTTCTCCTTCCTTTGATATCATTATGATAGAACAGGTTCCGTTCCGCTCTCGTATTGCTTCGGCTGCACTGACGCCTGCTGCACCATTACCAAGAATAACAAAGGTCTCGCTTGTATCCTTTTTGAAACTTACATCTTCCTCATCATACGGGATAAAATAATCCCTTCCTACACCACAAACCGGACAAATATCCAGCTCCGAATCAAAGATTTCTCCGCAAACAATACATTTTACCAGTTTCCTCTTCCCTTTTGGCATCACATAGCCTCCTGTTCTTATGTTTATGGATATAATACCCTTATTCCCCAATTTCTATCATTATATTCCATGATAAGTTGAAGGTCAATAAAAGAAAAGCTGTAATCTTGAGGATCGTTGGCATCAAGATTACAGCTTTCTTCGTATAACATTTATTTCATTTTATTCATCATTAAAATCGTATCCGGATTGCTCATTTCTTCTGGAAACATGCAGGTAAAATGCAGCTGTAGCAGCTTGAATATAAGGAGCCACCCAAAGTAAACCAATAAAGAAGGTAACCATACCTAAGAGGATCCATCCAAGGAAACTAATTTGAAGGCAAAAATACTTCCATTTATAGCCCTTCATCATTTCCTTTGACTGTCTGATAGCTTCCATAATGCCAATTTCAGGATTTTCAGCCATAATATAAGGAGCCATTACGTAACGGAAGCTTGCTATTATACCAGGAATAATAAATAACAATGTCCATAAAAACGTGAATAAACCTATCATAAAAAATAAACCAAAGATTTTAAACAGCTTACCAACTCTTGCAAAAATATTCTCAAAGCGGAATTCGCTTCCCTTTACAAGATTGATATTAAAATAATAATAACCTACACTAATTGCTAATATCACAAAATTCACCAATATTGTCAATATAAAGTATGCCAGCACACCTATAGGTGACGGAAATGCATTCTCATCTAAATAAGCTAACGCATTAAAACTTAATAGTCCCGTTAGCACCAATGCAAACTGCACAATATAAATTAGTGCCATACTTATTGCTTCCACTGCAAATCCGGTACCGACTGCCAGTCCCCAGTTCCCTTTCAGAGCTTCCCTTGCTCTGGCTCTGTAATCTCTTGCTCTTAACATAAATGTCCTCCCTATTATAAGTAATCTTGTATTTTCTTATATTGGGAAAGGTCTCCCAACTATAAGAATATGCAAAGAACAAAGCTATTATAACATAAATGAGAATAAAGTCAATTTATGTAATAAAATAGTACAGAGGCTTTTACTGGCAAATATATTAATCATGGAATCAGGTTATTAATATCATCTGCATCTTCTCGGTCTCTTCTATAAAAGTGCCCTGCAATCAGAACAAATATACCTGCAAAACACAGCGTCATGATAAGAAGCATTTTTATATCCGTAAGATCAAACCAATGAAAGAAATAAGCTGAAACTAAATAAATAGGATATGAAATTATTGCTTCTGTTAACATGAAGGAAAAGTAATTTTTAAATAGAAAATACTTTCCAATGGTACATGGTAGCTTTCATTTCCTTTATAGAGTATTATTGAAAAAGAATATTGGCGTATCAATTCAATCAGCTGTTTTAGTCTGTCATCCAGATAACTGCAATTAATGATTATTTCATCTTCTGATATCTCCATATTCTGGTTTATTGTTACCTTCATTTCCCCCCCTGTTCTGCTATCCTGCCTTACTCCTTTAATGCAGTTAGACAATTCTATTATCTGAATTGATTATATCTTATAAACTTAACGAATCAATAGTTAATCCACAAGATACCCTTACTTCCATATAAAATACCTTCAACAGATTTATTCCTTCTTTAATGCAAAAAACTCCCCCGAAAAAATACCTCGGGGGAGCCTGCTTCTAATTCCTATTATAACGCTTTTTCACCGCGTTCTTTCGTACGGATTCTGATGCAATCTGTAACTTCTGTGACAAATATCTTACCATCGCCGAATTTACCGGTTTGAGCGATGCTTATTATCGTTTCAATGATTTCCTCCAGACGTTCATCCGGTACCACCAGCATAATCTCAATCTTTGGAAGTGTATTCATTATGATGGTATTACCTCTGACATACTCTGTAAAACCATATTGTTTCCCACATCCTAAAACCTGGTTAATGGTGAGTCCGTTGACCTGCTGCTTTAATAAGGCATCCTTTAGAGGTTCAAGTTTCTCCGGCCTTACAATCGCTTCGATTTTCTTCATATACAGTCTTCCTTTCTATTCAATCATAAAATAGTCTTAATCTAAACCGTTAAAAGAAGGATATGCAACTTCACCATGTTCCACCAAATCAAGCCCCTGTGCTTCTTCTTCCTGTGTTACCTTAATAGGCATTACCAGCTTGATAACAGAAACAATAATAAAGGTAGCAATTCCTGCAAATGCAATTGTAATTACAATACTGAGAATCTGTGCTACGAACAGTTTCACATCACCGAATACAAGCCCGTTCCACTGTGCACCGGAGTTAATAGAAGTCTTTGCAAATAAACCAGTTGCAATACCACCCCAAATACCACCAAGACCATGGCATCCAAATGCATCTAATGCATCATCATAACCAAATCTGCCCTTAATCTTTGTCATACCGAAGTAGCAGATAGGGCTTACTAGTAAACCAATAATAATGGAAGCCCAGATAGGAACAAATCCAGCACCGGGAGTAATTGCTACAAGACCAACAACCGCACCAGTGGCTGCGCCTAGGACTGTAGCCTTGCCATGAAGTAACTTTTCTATCAGCATCCAGGAAAGAAGAGCTGCTGCTGCTGAAGTATTAGTAGTCATAAAGGCATGGGCTGCCAGACCATCAGCTGCCAAGGCGCTGCCACTGTTAAAACCAAACCATCCAAACCATAAAAGAGCTGCTCCTAGTATTACAAAAGGAATATTGTGAGGTTTATAGGATACCACTCCATATTCCCTGCGCTTTCCAAGAAGGATACAGGCTACCAACCCGGATATACCGGAACTGATGTGAACTACATTACCACCTGCAAAGTCAACAGCACCTAATTCTCTGATAAAACCGCCAACACCCCAAACCATGTGTGCTAACGGGTAATATACTATTAAAGACCAGGCAGTTACAAAAACAAATAAAGCAGAGAATTTCATTCTGCCTGCAATTGCTCCGCAAATAAGAGCAGGAGTAATAATCGCAAACATCATTTGAAATGCAGCAAATACCGTTTCAGGTATTGAACCGGCATAATCTCCATTCGGTTCAAAGCCGACTCCGTTAAAGAACGCTTTGCTGAAATCTCCAATAATTCCGCCATGATCAGAACCAAAGCTAAGAGAATAACCTACTGTAACCCATAATAATGAACCCAGACCTAAAATAAAAAAACATGACATTAATGTATTAAGGGCATTTTTTCTTCTCTCCATACCTGCATAGAAGAATGCCAACCCCGGAGTCATTAAGAGTACTAATGCACTGCTCACAAGTACATATGCGGTGTTTCCATTGTTAATTTCCATAGACTCTAACCTTCCTTTTTATGATTTCTTGATAGATAGTGTTAATACAGTTCTGAATTCTGCTTCTCCCGGGTATTGCGTTATCTTATTAAAGCATCAAACAGTGAAGGTACAGCTTATGAAATCACAGGTATACGGCCGTTTAATACCTTATCCATTGGCTGTCGAAGTAAATAAAAAAGGCAACTATCCCATAAAATGAGATAATCGCCTTTGACTTTAAATGTATTATACATGATATTTTATAATTGTCAAATAGAAAGTTTAAATTACCTATAAATCCCATATAATGCAGTAGTAATTTCTATTCTTTCTCTTGTCTCTACTGCAATTTGCACAAAAAATAACTTTAATGAGCCCGTCTCTTCGCACTTGCTTGCTTTTCCAGTGCATTTCCCTTATACTATATAGTAATCTTATTCGAAGTTTATATCCATATCTTTGATAAGAAAACGGTGTTCAATCATCGTTATTGTTTATAGGAATATTTTTTTATAATATGATTTTTACAAAATAATGCTACAAAAAATAATGTGGTTTACAAAAAAATGTTTCAGCTACTTATCAACGCATATCCATCAAAGATACGATATGCAGAAAAGAGGTTTAATGAAGAAAATAAAACGTATTGGTGCTTTAATCGCCGTAATTCTATTGCTTTCCTTATATGGCATTAGTTTCTACGCAGGTCTTACAGCATCCCCAAACTCAAAAGGTCTTCTTATGGCCAGCATATACTCTACCATCATGATTCCAATTATGCTCTACGTATACATGTTTGTATACAAACTGCTTAAAAGACATGGTGAGGAAGAAGCGAAGAAGAGAAAAGAAAACCAATAGAAACAGACCGTCTACTCTTCTGCCTCCCTTTTTATACGCTCCTGATATTCCTTTAGATTTTTTTCATATCCCTGTTCAGATAAGTGATAAAAGGTGCGTCCCTGATATTCATCGGGCAGATACTGCTGTTTCACATAATGATTCTTATAGGAATGAGCATACTTATAGTCCAGTCCGTGTCCTAACTTTCCTGCTCCTTTATAATGAGCATCCATAAGGTGCGGCGGTATGGCAGGAGTGTGCTCATTTTTTACTGCTTCCATAGCTTCATCAATTGCCATGATGGCAGAATTACTCTTAGGCGCACAGGCTACATAAGCAGCTGCCTGAGCCAGAACGATTCGTGCTTCCGGCATTCCTAACCTTTCTACCGCTTCTGCCGCTGCATTGGCGACTACTAATGCATTGGGATCAGCATTGGAAACATCCTCAGATGCACAAATCACTATACGTCTGGCAATAAAAGATACACTTTCTCCTGCATAAAGCATTCTGGCAAGATAATAGATGGCGGCATCCGCATCCGACCCTCGCATACTCTTTATAAAAGCAGAAATCGTATCATAATGGTTGTCTCCGGCCTTATCATATCGAATAGCTCTTTTTTGCACACAGTCCTGTGCCACTTCAAGTGTAATGTGTATCTTACCATCCGCTGAACGCTCTGTGGTAAGAATACCAAGCTCAATGGCATTCAATGCCGTTCTTGCATCACCGCCTGCAATATTAGAAAGAAATTCCAATGCCTCTTCCTCGATGTCTCCGTTATAATTCCCCATTCCTCTTTCTTTATCATAGACGGCTCTTCGTATTAACTCCCTGATATCCTTTTTCTCCAAGGACTTTAATTCAAAAATAGAAGACCTGGAAATTAGAGCCCCATTTACCTCAAAATAGGGATTTTCTGTGGTTGCACCGATTAAGACAATTGTTCCGTCCTCCACAAAAGGTAACAGATAATCCTGCTGCCCTTTATTAAAACGATGTATCTCGTCTACAAACAATATGGTTCTCTTTCCATACATACCCATATTATCTTTCGCCTGGGCAATCACTTCTTCCATATCTTTTTTTCCTGCTACCGTAGCGTTCAATTGGAGAAAAGCCGCACTGGTGGTACCTGCAATCACCTTGGCCAGAGTAGTCTTACCCGTCCCTGGGGGACCATAAAATATGATAGAGCTTATCTTATCTGCTTTAATCGCCCTGTACAGCAGCTTGTCCTTTCCAATAATATGCTCCTGCCCTACAACCTCATCCAATGTCCTGGGACGCAGCCTGTTAGCCAGTGGTGCCTCTTTCTCTTTATTTGTTTCCCTCATATATTCAAATAAATCCATAACCCGCTCCATTTCTGTACGGTATATGTCACTAATACCATACAAACCTTTGTTCTTTTATTTTATAGAATATTTGTATTCGAGTCAACTCAAATAAACATTTTCCCTCCCAATTTATAGTGAGAATACACAATATCTTAACTTCTAAAATAGCCCACAATTAAAAAAATCCCAGCCTGCACATTATTATGGCAGACTGAGATTTTTTTGCAAATCGAAATATCTTATTTCAACAGAGGTGATACTAAGGTAATATAAATTCCTGTAAGAATTGCTGTGGTAATCACCCCACAGATATTTGCACTTAAAGCATACTCTAGAATAAAACTCATTTTATTGATTTTAGAAACTTCTTTTTGCGCAACTTTTGCTGTGGTAGGAACACAAGAAACACCGGCTATTCCAACGACAGGATTAAAATTCTTACCTGAAACCAGATATACTATATATCCCCCGATAATTCCTCCTATTCCCGAAAGAAGAAGTGCAAGCATTCCAAGCAATAATAATAATAAAATCTTTGGATTCATTATTGTCTGTGCATCACATAACACTCCAAGAATTAAACCAAGAAAAAAGGTCGCCGTATACAAGAACCCTTCTTCAATTAACTTAGTATATTGTGGAATCCCAGCTTCTCTGATTGCAATTCCAAGAAAAAAGCTAATAAACAACGGTGCTGCTACAGGAAACAACAAGCAAAATACTGCATTTGCAATAACCGCAAAGATTAACTTATCTTTGGAAGGTATATTAGCCGCACTTTTATTTTTTGTAATGATTACACACCCTCTGAGTCTCTTGGGTATCAGTAAGCGAATCAGAAAAGGATAACCGCCATAAGTCAAGCTTAAATACAGATAAGCTACAATAGTAATTGGAACAAATAAATCCGGTGCCAGTTTCAAGGAAGCAAATAATACCATTGGTCCGTCAGCACCGCCTATTATAGATACTGCGGCAGCTGCTCCGGGTTCTAATCCCAGTAACCTTGCCACCGGATAGGTAGCTACTGTTCCAAGCTCTGCGCACATGGCAATAAACATACCAATGAACGGATGGGAAAGTACCATACCCACATCACAAATAATTCCGATTCCCATAAATACCAGACAGGCTATTAAGCCATTGCTGAAAGTAAACGTATAGATAGGCTGCAAAAAATCAATCTGCATAACATTCATTAGCCCATTGGTATCCGTTGTCATGGGAGAAATAAAAAGATTACTTAAATCTCCCGATGCCTTTATAATCAAGACACCTGCATTAATAGCCGACATGCCAAATCCCATAGGAATCATAATAAGCGGTTCTAAAACACGTTTTGCCCCTAAATAAACCAATAAAAACCCAAGAAATATGAGTAATACTCTTGCAATAACAATAGCCGGTTCCTGCTGAAACATGGAGCCTATTCCCTGAAACAATTCAAAAATATTGATAATAAGCACCTTACTTTCTATTTACGATTACTTCTAAATTTAACGTTATATATTAGCTTTCTTATTTCTTGAAAAATGTCTGATGGAATTCATTAATAACTTCATAAAAACAGAAATGCTCATTGCCATAACGAAACCTAAACCAAATACCTCAAATGGTATATAAAATAAATCACTCATATTAACCTCTTTCCTGAATATCTAACCCCTGATTGGATATTCCTACTATTCCTTTACATTTGGGGCAAAGTCAGGATATGCCTGACTGCCATGTTCACCTATATCAAGTCCTTGAATTTCTTCTTCCTGGCTAACACGCAGACCAAGAGTTGCTTTAATAATAAACCAAACAATAGAGGTCGAGGCGACAACAAATGCTCCTACAACTATAATACCTAAAAGCTGCGTTCCAAGAAGCTTAAAACCGCCTCCATAGAATAGTCCATTACCTGTTGAAGCTCCGGTAATGCCATCTTGTGCAAATAATCCCACACAGATCGTACCGAATATACCATTCACCAGATGTACGGAAAGAGCACCTACCGGGTCATCCACCTTAATCTTATCAAAGAACAATACGGCAAATACCACAATAACTCCGGCTATTGCACCGATAAGCAAAGAAGCGGGAACACTGACAAAAGCACAAGGTGCTGTAATAGCAACCAGTCCTGCCAGCAGACCATTTATACTCATACCAAGATCCGGTTTTCCAATAACTATCCAGGAAGTTGCCGTTGCTGTAAGAACTGCCACAATACCTGCTGTATTGGTAGTTACAACAATATGAGAAATTGAGTTTGGATCTGCTGCCATGGTGGAGCCGGGATTGAATCCAAACCATCCAAGCCAAAGAACTAATGCACCGATTGTAGCCAGTGACATATTATGCCCCGGAATGGTATTTGCTTTCCCATTGGTGTATTTTCCGATTCTGGGACCAAGGATTATTGCACCGGTTAACGCTGCCCATCCACCTACGCTGTGAACAACTGTTGAACCAGCGAAATCCCAAAATCCAAGTCCTGCAAGCCAACCGCCACCCCAAATCCAATGGCCTACGATTGGATATATAACTAAGGTAAGAGCGAAAGAAAATACAATAAAAGAAATATACTTAATTCTTTCTGCTACTGCTCCGGAAACAATCGTAGCAGCAGTCCCACAAAATACAAGTTGGAAGAAAAATTTCGCCCATAACGGTACTCCTGTCCAGGATATTGCAGAATAAACTCCTGAATAGGCATCTCCGATAGCAGGTGAGTTATCCGCTCCTCCTACGAAAAATAAACCTTTCAGCCCAATGAAACCATTGCCGTCGCCAAACATGAGACCCCATCCCAGCAAAAGGAACCCTAAGGATGAGACAGCAAAAACAATAAAATTTTTGGATAGAATGTTGACTGCATTTTTTGACCTTGCAAATCCACTTTCTACCGATGCAAATCCCAGATTCATAAAAAATACCAGAAATGCTGTAACTAAAACCCAGACTGTGTCCAATCCTACCTTCAAATCTCCTATCTCCATATTAAACTTCCTTTCCTATTTCTTTTTATATCCATTTCTAACAAAAGTTCTTCATTAGAAGTGTATATTTCTTTCGAACCTTCCCTCTTGCAAATGATAAAAAAATGGAGTCAAGGATTGCTTCCCTGACTCCAATGTCCTGCTATTAAAGGTATTGATAATATTCTTCACCAGAAATCAAAAAAGTCAAAGCTAAAAAGCTTTGACTACATTGCCACCTATTATTAACATATTAATTTATATCATAATACTTATCTGCTCATGACTTTCCAAGAATTATTAGAACCTGTTAAATTTTTCTTAGAATGAAGATATTATATCACACTAATTTGGGATTACAATACTTTTTCTATTAATATAACATTTTTATTAATATTCTCTAAATACTTTAGTCCTTTCGGATTTATTTTTATAGAAATTAAAGTACTTGTACATATAATCAGTTTTAAGTAATTCAGTTATTTTTTATATTGAAATAAATAATATCTGCTTTTTGCTATAGATTTCACTATTTTGTTTTATGTAACCTTATGATATAATAATGAAAAATACTGCTTAGGAGGACATCATGACACTGCCCAAAGACCCGTTTATACTGTTAAGTTATGTCAATACCCAATTGAGAGATACATTTAAGAACTTAGCAGAATTATGCGAAACACTGGAAATTAATGAGCAGGATTTAAAAGAGAAGTTAAATATCATTCACTACGAATATATTTCCGAACTCAATCAATTCAGATAAGGAGAGGGCAATGAACGAAAGTTTCCGAACGGTATACGATTACGCTACAGGTGAAGTATCCGTTAAAAAGTCCCGATTTATTGCTTCCATCTACCCAATTTCTACTGAAGAAGAAGCCCTTCGGTATATTGATCAGGTAAAAAAGGAACATCCTGCTGCCAGGCATAACTGCTTTGCCTATGTGATTGGCCGCAAGAATGAGCTGAAACGATTAAGTGATGATGGGGAACCGGCTAAAACTGCCGGAATGCCCATCATGGATTTACTTATACAAGAAAATCTTCGCAACATACTTATAGTAGTTACACGCTATTTTGGCGGAACACTGCTTGGTACAGGCGGACTGGTTCATGCTTATCAAAGTGCGGCGAAAGAAGGCCTTCTTAATGCACAGATTATAGAGAAGTCACCATGTATTAAATCAGAGCTGCAGATTGATTATACTTTAACAGGAAAGCTAAAGTATACTATAGCTAAAATGGGTATTTTCTTGCTTAAGGAGGAATATCTGGATAAGGTAACCCTTACACTTTTAATTCCTGTTGATGCCTTTACTGCCTTTCAGCAAAGTCTTGTAGAGCTTACTGCCGGTAAACTTAACTTAGCTGAGGGCGAGAAGCTTTTATTCTCTGTAGTAAATGGTAACATCATTACTTTTATTGATAATTAAGAAAGGAACTATATCCAAATCTGTTTTTGTTTGGCATAGTTCCTTTCTTAACTGTTTCCCTTAGTTTTATTATTCTATTATCTGATATTACATTCCATTTGTTTCCCTCGGTAAAACTACTGCATACATTCTGTAACTAAGTCATCTACTATTTCTAGCATTGTAATAAGTGTAACATCATTTCTCCAGAGCTTATGTATCATATCCTTTACTACTTCTCTTGAATCAGAGATAGGTTCCGAATACTCTACCAAAAGATGATCCCTCATATGCTGGAATACCTTAATTCCATAAAGCTTTTCCTCATTCTGACTTCCCCTGCTTTCTTCTACTAAATAATAGTCAAAAATAAGTTCCTGCTCATTTTCCAGCATTATCTTCTTTGTTCCTTCTAAAAATAATTTTTCCATTGCCCCTCCAAAATATCTGAAAATTATTAAATAATATTGCAATAATAGAAATAATAAACTATGGCTATTATATCTTTAACACAATATAAAATAAAGCTATAATTTTCGGATTATTCACATTTTAAGAATCTAAAATAGTCAAATTTCACATATTGTAAATTTTTGTGTGAATAACTATATTTTTACAACATGTTCTGTGATATTTTTAACATTTTTAGAGTTTTTTCTTGCGCTACACTTTGTAGCATGTGTGCATAACTACCTGGTTTCAACATATGAAACCACCAACTTTGTGTATACTTAACATATTTGAATGAAAGTTATATAATATATCTTGTGTTGTATAGTCAGAAATTGTTAGTCAATAATGGAAACATAAAATTTCAAAATTTCTTCCTAAAGTTCCTTGTTAAAATATAAATGACGGCATTTATCAAGTGCTGCACATTTAGTACCTATACTGTATAAACAAAATATTTCTTTATTTTAAAGGCTGTATTTGATATAATAACGAAATAGTAGGAAAAAATAGAAGACATTTTTTCCTACACAAATTTGTGCTGATGCCCAGATTTGCGGCCGTTGGCTGAGAAAGATTTTGGGACATTAACAATATGTTGATTCGTAGGAATTAGATAGAACATATTCCTATACAAATTTGTGTTAACACCAATATCAACGGTGTTGGCAACATGGAGGTTTAATATGGATTTTAGCAAGAAGGGAACCGCCAAAAAGCAGCAATATATCAGATCTGCTTCCAGAAAGATATCAACTAAGATAAGCGTTACCGCATTCAGGTTGATTCTGGTAGGCTTGGTTTCTATTATAATTATCGGCTCTTATTTAGGATTCGGTGTTCTAAAGGGACTTGCAGACAGTGCCCCCAGCGTAGATCAGATTAATTTGGCACCAAAAGGCTTTACTACCAATATATATGACAAAGACGGAAATTTAATTGATACTTTAATTGGTGCTGAATCGAATCGTGTATATGTTACGATAGACAAAATACCTACCGTATTACAGAATTGCTTTATCAGTATTGAGGACGAGCGTTTTTATCAGCATAACGGAATTGATATGCAAGGTATCTTCCGAGCCTTTCTGCTTGGTGTCAAAACAGGTGATTTTGACCAGGGTGCCAGTACTATAACCCAGCAGTTAATAAAAAATCAAGTATTTAACGGCGGTGCTGAGGATAACTTTATGGACCGTGCGGTCCGTAAGATACAAGAACAGTATCTGGCTATTCAGTTGGAGCAAAAACTTAGTAAAGAGCAGATACTGGAATACTATATGAATACGATTAATCTAGGTGCCGGAACTTATGGTGTGCAGACTGCCTCTAAGCGTTACTTTGATAAAGACGTGGCTGACCTTACCTTATCGGAAGCAGCCGTTATTGCTGCAATCGCCCAGTCACCTACCAATATGAATCCTATCTCTCATCCGGAAAACAATTCCCAGCGACGTTTACAGATTCTTGATAACATGAAGCGTCTGGACAAATGTACGGAAGAAGAATATAAGGAAGCTGTAGCTGATGATGTTTATTCCCGTATACAGTCTGTAAATGAAGAACAGGTTGAGTCGTCCTCCTATAACAGTTATTTTGTCGATGAGCTGATCGAACAGGTTATCGCTGACTTACAGGAAGAGAAGGGTTATACTTATACGCAGGCCAGCAATACCCTCTATAGCGGCGGATTAAACATTTATACAACCCTAGATTCCAAGGTCCAATCTGTTCTTGACGATGTTTATACCGATGAAAGTTATTTTCCTAAATTGGGTACGGACTCTTTCTGGGAATTAACCTATGCTCTTTCTATTGAGAAAAAGAGCGGAAAAACCGTACATTATCACACAAATGATTTATTAGCTTATGGGCATATGACTAACGCGTATTTTTCCTCAAAGGATAAAGCACTTAAACTCATTGATGACTTCAAAGCTGCAAAAGTTGAAGCCGGCGATACGATTCTCGGTGAAAAAAACAGCCTTATCATCCAGCCTCAATCTTCTATGGTAATCATGGATCAGCATACGGGATATGTTGTAGGTCTCATCGGCGGACGTGGAGAAAAGACCGGCAACCGTACTTTAAACCGTGCTACAAATACTACCAGACAGCCAGGTTCCACCTTTAAGGTTCTCTCAACTTACCTGCCTGCCCTTGACTCAGCCGGTATGACATTGGCAACGGTAGTAGATGATGCTCCTTATAAATATCCGGGCACAGATAAGTACGTTAACAACTGGTATGGTGAGAATTATGAAGGGTTAACTACTCTTCGAAAAGCTATTACCAGGTCAATGAATGTTGTTACTGTTAAAACCCTGGAAAAAGTAACTCCAAAAGTTGGTTTTGACTACCTTCAGAAGCTTGGTTTTACCACACTTGTAGACAATATGACCTCTGACACCGGTAAGACTTATTCTGATATTAACCTTTCCCTGGCATTAGGTGGTATTACAAAAGGTGTTTCCAACCTCGAACTGACAGCTGCTTATGCTGCTATTGCCAATGGTGGTGTATATTCAAAGCCTATATTCTATACAAAGATATTAGACCATGATAACAAGGTATTATTGAAAAACAAGTCAACGGTACGTCAGGTTATGATGGAGTCTACCGCTTTCCTCCTAACCAACGCAATGGAGGATGTTGTAAAGAAGGGAACCGGTACTTTAGTGAAGTTCCAGAACTATAATATGCCAATTGCAGGTAAGACCGGTACGACTTCTGATGAAAATGACTTATGGTTCGCAGGTTTCACTCCTTATTATACCGCCGGTATCTGGTCTGGCTTCGATAACAACAAAACACAGACAAATACAAGCTATCAAAAGATTATCTGGCGGGATGTTATGGAAAAGATTCACAAAGAATACAAGCTTGAATCAGTTCCCTTTACCATGCCGGATTCCATTGTTCAACGTAACATCTGTACACAGAGCGGTAAACTGGCTGTGGATGGACTATGTGACAAATACGAAGGCGGTTCCACCGTAATCAGCGAATATTTCGCAAAAAACACAGAACCTACTGAAAAATGTGATGTTCATGTAAAAGTTCCTATCTGTACAATTTCAGGCGATATTGCAAATGATTTCTGTCCCAAAGCTAAAGTAGTTGAAAAGGTATTGCTGGTCAAAGAGGAAACCGATAAAACAAAGGATACTCCTTATATACTGCCAAAGGATACCTGTAAGATACACAACGCTAAAAACTCAGGGCTGCAGAACCTTATTCCACCTCCTGGAACTACAACTACTCCAAGTATAACGCCGCCTGTGACTACTCCACCGGCGGATGCCGGCAATACCGGAGGAGTAAATAATGGAGCAGATACCGAAAACACTGGTGATAATGGTACTGATGAAGATACTACTGATTCGGAATTTAACTACGATTATGGAAATTAAATAGCTCTTATAAATAAAAACAGCAGATGTCACTTGTTCTAACAAAATGGCACCTGCTGTTTTACTATTCTTACTGTATTATCAAACAATACATACACAATTTAATACTTATCAGAAATCCAAATCAAATCATGATTGCTTTTACTCTTTCATCTTAGGTTCAAATATTAACGAAGCAATATAGCTGAATATCAATGCTCCTGCAATACCTGCAGAGGTGGCTGTCAGACCGCCTTTAAATATTCCTAAAAATCCATCTTTATCTATACCATCCTTAATCCCCTGAAATAGAGAATTACCAAAGCCGCTGAGGGGAACAGTGGCTCCTGCACCAGCCCACTTTGCAAAGGGTTCATAGAGTCCCACTGCGCCTAACACAGCTCCCAGACAAACCAGAATAACCATGATACGTCCCGGCATGAGTTTCGTATTGTCCATAAATATCTGTACAATAAAACAAATTGCTCCGCCAATCAAAAAAGCTTTCAAATAGTCCATAGGAATCCTTTCTGCAATCTTAAATAAGCCCATAAATAGTTATCTAAGATTCTTAACTTTATATCATTTTGTATCGTTAAATCCCTGATGTAAAAATAATTTTATAACCAAATTTATAACCCTTCAATTACAACTGCATGCGCAATGCCCGGAACAGGGTTTCCCTCATTAAAACTAACCGTAGACAGTAAGGCACCGGTAGGAACAAAGAGAACCCTCTTCCACTCCCTCCTGCGAAGCTTTGGCAGAACATAACCTGTTAAGGTGATTGCACTGCAGCCGCAGCCGCTTCCTCCTGAATGGGTATCCTGCGTTTCTTTATCAAACATTTCAATACCACAATCCATATGGTTTTTGGTTATATCAAAACCATCCTGTTTCAAAAGATCAATCAAGATATCTTTACCGATATATCCTAAATCACCGGTAATAATTTTATCATAGTACTCTGGCTTTACACCAAGATCATTAAAATTAGCAGAAATGGTCTTATAGGCAGAAGGTGCCATACAAGCCCCCATATTCATGGAATCTTTTATTCCATAATCAACAATACGGCCAATGGTTACACCCTTCACACAGACCGGTGCTTCTGACTGAAGCTGTTCTTCGCTCCTTTTATCCTCTTTATCTATAATAACAGCTCCGCTTCCTGTCACGGTCCAGCTGGTAGCTAAAGGTCTCTGGCTTCCATAGGCCAGAGGAAAACGAAATTGTTTCTCAGCTCCTGCGAAGTGACTGGACGTAATTGCCATGACCTTATCAGAAAATCCTCCATCCACCAAGACGGAACCAACCGCAATGGACTCACCCATAGTTGAACAGGCCCCGTAAACTCCGAATAGCGGAATCTCCAGTTCCATAATTCCAAAGGATGTAGCAATTAACTGTCCCAGTAAGTCACCGCCTACCATATAACGAATATCTGTATTCTTAAGTCCGGCATGTTCTATTACTAGGTCAGCCGCTCTTCGCATCATTCTGCTCTCTGCCTCTTCCCAGGTTTTCCCGCCAAACATCGGATCTTCCTGGATTTCATCAAAATGTTTTCCAAGAGGTCCTTCCCCTTCCTTCTTACCTGCAACCGAGGAACCTGCTATAATATAAGGCGGATTAGCAAATAGGATACTTTGCTTTCCGCTCATTTTGCTATTCTCCATAATACCTCCAATCTAAATCAACAATCTATCAAGTATGAATTATGTTTTTCAATAATTCATACTACGCCTATACCTTTTCCAACACGCCTCAAGTTCGTGCCGAGGATTTCGCAGGCGCGTACTTGTGTATGAATTATACTTTTAATAATTCATACTACGCCCATTTTCATCAAAATATAGTAGATAATTCCCAATACCCAGGAGGAAAATACACCATATAATATTACCGGCCCTGCAATGGTAAATATCTTGCACCCAATACCAAAAACCTGTCCTTCTTTCTTAAACTCAACTGCCGGGGCTGCAACGGAATTTGCAAATCCTGTAATCGGTACAACCGTTCCCGCACCTGCAAATTTGGCAAGTTTAGGATATAGATTTAAACCGGTAAAAAGTACTGATAAAAATATGAGAGACAACGCTGTATAACCCGATGCCTGATCCTTGTTACAACCCAGGTGTGTATAATAGTTATTAAATGCTTGACCGATAACACAAATAGCTCCTCCTACCCAGAAGGCATTAATGAGATTAATGATCTTATTATGGGTAGGTGTCTTGTCTTTTACATATTGATTGTATTTTTCGGCTTTCTTGGTTTTATCCTGCTCTTTCACCACATCAGCAGCAGTAACTTTCTTTTTATTCTCCATCTAAAGAACCTCCTTACACTGGAATGCCTGTCTAACTACTTTATATTTTTATATAAAATCGCAAAATTTATTCTTTACTTTTTATAATGGATAAAAAGATGGAATAAGGCTCCCGCTCCTTTTCCCAGTGCGAGAAACAATACAATAATAGGAATACCCATTTTAAGCTTTAAACGGTGTATCATAATGGGATAAATCTGAATTACCTCTTCCAGTGCAACAGAGAGGCACCCAACAAAGCAGCCCATAAACAGACCAAATATTATAAGCCCTATTGTTCCCAAAGGAATAGGTATTTTAAATAAATCCAGAATATTTCCAAAAGCAGCGCCTAGTACAACAATATCTTCATAAAGTAGTATTCTCTTGGCTGTATCCGTACGTATAGCAAGTCTTGTAAGAACACCTACAATTGTAATAAAAGCTACTGTTCCGGCTGCAATTAGAAAACCTGCAGTAAGTCCTAAAAGGCTTAGTAATACATATCTAATGAACATCTATGGATTTCCCCTCTCTGGAACTGTTCTCAATTAATGTATCATCCATATCTGATTCATATAGGCGCAGCTGAACCTGCATTGGTGTAGGATCTTTCCCCACCTTCAACTTACTAAAGTGATTAAAGAAGATGACAATACCCAATGGTAATCCTACAGCATAAGATATTTCAAGAACTGAGGCTTTTGCCTCCTTTGTACCAAGCGCAGATTTATATATTATCTCAAATATGGTGGATACATTTGCGTCTTCATTAAAGGTCATAATCGTAAAAGCCCCTCCAAAAAATACAATGCAGCATACAAAAGCTACTTTGAAATACTCCCATAGTTTTTTCTCTTTAACAGCAGGTTCATACTGTATAATAAAATCAGCTTCTCCAAGATTTATAATATCTATGTCCGGATACATGCGATGGATAAGCTCCATCAGTTTTAATACAGAAAAAATATAGTCTTTCTTTTTATCTTCTTTTATAATGAAAACAACCTGTTGGTAAAGCTCTTCCGTTATCTTTTTTTCTGGTGAGTAGAGCTTTGCCACATCTTTTAAGCGTACTACTTTGTAATGCAGCAGACTGCTTTTTTCAATCTTTATATACAGGCGTGTATTTTTCATTTTGCACCTTCCCCTCAAAATCATACATTGCTTGTGCAGTTTCTACATATTCCCTTTCATAGACAAAGGTACCTTTATGAAAATTCTTTTGTGTATCCTGTGTGAAATAAGCTATTACGATACCTGCTGCAATCAGTAGGAGCAGAGCGGCAAATATCCATAAACTCTTCTGTCTTAATGCCATACTTTTCATCCTCTTTCGAATTTACTGTAAATAAAAAACAGCATCTCTTTTTCAGCGATGCTGTTTTCTACGATTTTTTGTGGATTGACTTGTAGAATTTTCTATCTACTCTGATATTATCTGTTTACTCCTGCATTCTATACTGGTAATGTAATCCAGTTTAAGACATTTTTTCTCTCATTTTCATAAGTATCTTCTTTTCCAGCCGGGATACCTGCACTTGGGATATTCCCATTTCTTTTGCGATATCTGTCTGGGTTCTATTCATAAAGTATCGAAGCCTGATTAGTTCCTGATCCTTTTCATCCAGGGATGCTATTGTTTCCTTCAATGCAAGCTTGTCAATCATATTTTCGCTCTCATCATTTGTCTGCTCTAATTTATCAATCAGAAAAATAGCATTACCATCTCCTTGATAAATTGTTTTGTATAATGATTCTACTTCTGCACCTGATTCTAAAGCCATTAACACTTCTTCTTTTGCCAGATTAAGCTCCTTACTGATTTCTTCCAAGGTTGGTTCTCTCCCATACAGAGTTCCCAGTTTTTCTCTGGTGATACGTATCTTACCGGCTGTCTCCTTCATGGAACGACTAACCTTAATGGCGCCATCATCCCTTAAAAATCTCTTTATTTCACCCATTATCATTGGTACTGCATAGGTGGAGAACTTTACATCATAGGACATATCAAATTTATCAATTGCTTTTATAAGTCCTATGCTCCCTATCTGGAATAAATCCTCTGTTTCATGGCCTCTTGACATAAATCTTCTTACTATACTCCATACCAATCCAATATTCTCCGTTATTACCCTATCTCTAGCCTCCTTATCACCTGCTTGTGATAAACGGATTAGTTCGATTGTATCCAACGTTTCACTTCCTTCCTGACGTCTTTTTTATCAGGATAACCGCCATGAGTGCCTTGGCACCTTAATGGATTTTTTTCTTCATCTTAACAATGGTTCCCTTGCCCATTTCTGACTCAACTTCCAAACCATCCATAAAGGCTTCCATAAATGAAAATCCCATACCGGATCTTTCTTCCTCCGGCTTAGTCGTAAATAGCGGCACCATAGCTTGCTTGATATCCTTTATGCCCTTACCCTGGTCATGGACCTCTACATAAACTTCATGCTCAAATATTCTGCATACTACAACTACTTTTCCTTTTGTTCCTTCATAGCCATGAATAATTGCATTGGTCACAGCTTCTGATACAGCAGTTTTTATATCGGAAATCTCCTCCAGTGTCGGGTCCAGCTTTGCTACAAAGCTTGCTACTACGGACCTTGCAAAGCTTTCATTTTCAGACCTGCTGTCAAATTCTAATAACATTTCGTTGGTATCCATACTTATCCTCCTGTTCAAATCCCTTTCCCCGATTAAACCTCCCTGTGAACATGTTTATCACCAGCAATCAGATATCTGCCAGCAACAGAATGTTCGACAATCAAAAGTGGAAAATTTATATTATCTGGCTCTGGCAACCGCCTCTTCTATGGAATCGAATTTCGGAACGATCCGATATAATCCGGACATTCTGAATATTCTGTCAAGATTGTGGTTAATTCCTGTTACAAATATCTTCCCCCCGGAAAGTGTAAGTCTCTTGTAACGTCCCATTATGACTCCAATTCCTGAACTGTCCATAAAATCAGTCCCAGAGAAGTCAAATACAATACTTTTTATCTGTCCTCTATCAAGCAGCTTGTCCGACTGTTCCCTGATAGACAAAGTATTATGATGGTCTAAATCCTGTTTTACCTCAATAATAAGACACCTATCCTTTATATGATATTCCGCAGCCTCCTTTCTGCTTGTAATGCTTGTCTTCTTTAAGGGCTCTTTTTTTTCCATGCATACCTCTTTTCCGGATAAACACCATACGCTTTTTGAAATAAAACTTTACCCGTTCCATATTTCATTCTCTGTAAAAACCTTTTCTTTTGCCGGATTTACCGTTACAAAAATCCAAAAGTTTACATTTACATATTTTAACATATATTTTTCATTTCGTCTATATGAGAAAAGACAATTCCTGCTAATTTTTGGAATTGTCTTTTCTTTTGATTCATTATTCTATTCAGTTAAGCTATAATCTTTATTGAATACTCGACAGACGTTCCTTCGCATCACTAACACGCCAGGAATCCGGGAACTTATCAACAACGAGATTATAGTATTTCTTTGCATTTTCATAATCACCAAGCTGGTGATAACTTCTGGCAATAAAGTATACCGCATCAACATTCTTATCATCTAACTCATAAGCGCTTAAGAGGCTCTTTAAGGCATCCTCATATTTTCTTGAGGAATACTGGTCATGACCTTTGTCGTAGAGTGCTGCTGAAGCGTTGCTTCCTACTGCCTGCTTAATCTCATTGTACAAGTCCAATGCCTGGGGTTTATCAAATTTATCACTTTGTGTCTTGGCAAGTTCATTGGCAACAGAAAGATAATCAATCTCTGCCCCATTCCCCTTTTGCAATTCACTGACATAAAGGGATGCTGTCTTAAATAACTGGTCGTAGATAGAATCATCCACCTGACTCCCCTTTAACTCATCAATCTGCTTATTTAAATCTGCTATGGTTGCATCCTGGGTTTCTTTATCTTTTTGAAGTGAATCGTAATTCTGCTGCAGCTCATTGACTGTTGCACTGTTCGTTTTGATCTTAGCTTCATATTCACGCTGGACATTGTCTCTTGCCGTTGGCAGAACTAAGAATACTGCACCAAGAATACCAACCGCAATTCCGATAATCAGATTTACAAAAGGCCATATATTAGGTTTATCTTCTTTATAAGGCGCGTGAGAAAAGGCAACTGGTTCCGTTCTGACCTTACGCTCTTCTTTCGTTTCTGTTTTTCCCTCTTCCTCTGAGGTATTCATGAGGGAATTAATTTCTTTCAGGTAACGAAGGGTGGTAGTATTGGAAACATCAATCTTACTTGCCTTCGTCAGATTCTTTAGTGCCTTCTCCATCTCACCGGTCTTCATATATAAAAGTGCTAATAATTGAAGTGCCTTAACGAAATGAGGATTTAAACTGGTTACTTTTTTTAATTGAATAATAGCCAAATCTTCGTTTCCTTGTTTTGCCGATAAAAGAGCAGCATTATATCTCTTAGTAGTCTGATTCAGGTTCTCAAGTCTTGTTGGATTAGCCTGTACCAGCTCCATATAACGGTCTGCATCATTACTCTCCTGCTGAAAATGTTTACTGATAACCCACTCACTTAAAGCAGCTACCGATTCACCCATCTCATAGTAAATTAAGCCCAGCAGATTTCTGGCTTCGGTATTTCTTTTATTTAATTCAAGGCTTTTCTTAAGCAGAACGGCAGCTCCGGATAGATCTCTCACCTTTGACTTCGCAAGCCCCTCATTGTAATACCTGTTTGATATCATATTCACTTTTTTATAAACCGTGATATCTTCACCGCAGTGTTCACAGCGGTTATTCTTACTCTGTATGCTCTTGTTACATGCAGGACATATCATGTTTTTTTCCCGCCACTATCCCGAACAATGTTCATTGAATCAAAAGTGGATTTGCTTTTCGTGGCTTCCTTTCCTTTATTTTCTATCCTTAATTTCCTTCAGCATCGTTTTAATAATATCTGTTATATCAGATAAGTCATTGCTGTGTATTACCTCTTCCGCCTGATCGACCTCAAGGCTTGGCTGGAATTTGGCGATTTCTTCATCAAAATTAATCATATTAACCCCTTTCGTGAATATTAAATCTTCGATTTTATATTCCTGAATCCGCAGTTGAAAACTGTCTTTTGTCTTTTCAACCTAACCTTCCATGTAATGTGCTTTCGTGTATACTAAAATCAAAGTGAAAATTGTGTGATGCGCTCTATAAGTTACACTCAACCTGAAACGTACTTAAATCAAGATGTTGAAAAACATCCTCCTGTTTACTTCTCTATTAACATTATCTTACCCATAATATGGCTAAAAATCAAGTATATTTATATAATAAAAATCTACGACATTGAAAAGGCAGCAGTTATGACTAGGTTAAATTATACCATCTTTGAGCGCACAGTGTTACATATTCCATAACTTTGATGCGAGTTTGGCGTAATTTTACCTTCTAGGAATAACTGCTGCCATTTTAGTGGGTTTGCTGCTATTTATTTCAGAGTTTTAAGGCGTTCCTCTACCTGTTCCATAAGCTGAGTATATTTAGCCAGCTTTTCCTTTTCTTCCAGAATCTTTGCTTCCGGTGCTTTACTTACAAATTTCTCATTGGATAACATTCCGGTAACACGGTTTAATTCCCCTTTAAGACGTTCTCTCTCCTGGGTTAATCTTTCGATCTCCTTCTCGATATCTACAAGTTCAGCAAAAGGCATATATATAACTGCTTCCGGTATAAGTGCTGTTACCGCATCAGATGGAATTCCATCGGTATCCTTTTGAATCTTAACTTCTGAAGCAAAGGCAAGGGTTGCAAAGAAAGCTTTACTGTTCTCAAAGATTTCGGCAATTCTGCCGCTCTCTGTCACTATAATAACAGATGCTTTCTTTGACGGCGGAACATTCATTCCGGTACGAACGGTACGAATGCCCTTTACGGCTGCTTTTATTAATTCTACGGCTTCTTCCTCCTGGGTAAAGCCAAGCTTTTCATCAAAAACAGGCCAGTCAGCTATCATAATGGAGACATCTTCTCCGTCTTTTCCTTCTGCTTCTTTCAGGGTACAATAGATTTCTTCCGTGATAAAGGGCATATAAGGATGAAGCAGCTTCAAGGAGGTTATAAGCACTTGTTTTAAAGTATGAATTGCCGCACTCTTTGTCTCATCGGTATCACTGTAAAGTCTGGGTTTTACCATCTCTATATACCAATCGCAGAATTCCTCCCAGATAAAGTCATATATCTTCTGAACTGCAATACCAAGCTCAAAATTCTCCATATTCTCGGTTACTTCTTTTACTAACGTATTGCATTTTGAAAGTATCCATTTATCTGCTTGAGTCAGGTGAATTTCTTCTTTTCCTTCGCTTTCCGCCTTTTCCAGATTCATCATAATAAAGCGGGAGGCATTCCATACCTTATTGGCAAAATTTCTGCTGGCTTCCACTCTTTCCAAATAAAAACGCATGTCATTACCGGGAGCATTTCCGGTTATCAAAGTTAGACGCAGCGCATCTGCTCCATATTTATCAATAATTTCAAGAGGATCAATACCATTTCCTAAGGACTTGCTCATCTTTCTGCCTAAGGAATCCCTTACAAGTCCGTGGATAAGCACCTTCTGAAAAGGAGCTTTTCCGGTATACTCATAGCCGGAAAATACCATACGGATTACCCAGAAGAAGATAATGTCATAGCCGGTTACCAATACGTTGGTAGGATAGAAATAATCAAGGTCCTCCGTCTTCTTTGGCCAGCCCAGGGTGGAAAAAGGCCAGAGGGCGGAACTAAACCAGGTATCCAGCGTATCCTCATCCTGCCTGAAGTGGGTATGACCGCATTTCGGGCACACATCCGGCATTTCTCTTGCTACGATTACCTCACCGCATTCCTTGCAATAGTAGGCAGGTATTCTGTGTCCCCACCAAAGCTGTCTGGAAATACACCAGTCTCTGATATTATCCGTCCAGTTAAAATAGATCTTATCAAAACGCTCCGGTACAAAAGCAATTTCACCGCTCTTAACCGCCTCCACTGCAGGCTTAATCAGCTCATCCATCTTAACAAACCACTGCTGTTTTATCAGCGGTTCTACTGTTGTATTACATCTGTCATGGATACCAACATTATGGGTATGGTCTTCCACTTTCTTTAAAAGGCCCATTTCCTCCAGCTCTTTTACCATAAGCTTTCTGGCTGCATAACGGTCCATACCAGCGAATTTACCGCCTTTTTCGTTGATAGTGGCGTCATCATTCATAATATTAATCTGTTCCAGACCATGTCTCTTGCCAACTTCAAAATCGTTGGGGTCATGAGCGGGAGTTATTTTTACAACACCTGTTCCGAATTCCTTATCTACATAGGTATCCGCAATTATAGGAATTTCTTTGTTTAAGAAGGGCAGAATAACATTCTTTCCAATTAAAGCTTTATAACGTTCATCATCGGGATGTACTGCAACCGCAACATCTCCCAGCATGGTCTCCGGTCTGGTAGTGGCAACTTCCAGAAAATCTTCTGTTCCTGCTATGGGGTAGAGAATATGCCAGAAATGACCTGCCTGTTCCTCATGCTCCACCTCAGCATCAGAGATACTGGTCTTGCATACCGGACACCAGTTAATTATACGGGAGCCCTTATAAATCAAGCCTTTTTCATAAAGTCTTAAAAATACCTCTTCTACTGCCTCGGAACATCCTTCATCCATTGTAAAACGTTCTCTGTCCCAGTCACAGGAAGAGCCCATTTTCTTTAACTGACTGATGATACGTCCGCCGTACTCCTCTTTCCACTGCCAGGCTCTCTCTAAGAAACCATCTCGGCCAAGGTCTTTTTTGTCAATTCCTTCTTTTTTTAACTGTTCTATAATTTTTACTTCTGTAGCAATGCTGGCATGGTCCGTTCCCGGCTGCCAAAGCGCATTGAAGCCTTGCATTCTTTTAAATCTGGTAAGGATGTCCTGCATGGTATTATCCAGTGCATGCCCCATATGAAGCTGTCCTGTAATATTTGGGGGAGGCATTACGATTGTGAAAGGTTTTTTTGATCTATCCACTTCCGCCTTAAAATATTTCTTATTTATCCACTTGGAATAGAGTCTATCCTCAATGTCCGCAGGATTATAGGTTTTTTCCAATTCTTTCTTCATTTTCTTCCTCCTGATTTTACTTCATACTATTTTTGTTAACCTATAGAATTTGCTTAATGGGTGTTAATCTTTCTGATTCTCGATATTCTTATCCATCTGTTTATGGGATTAACCAAGCTGATTTTGCTATTTTAACTGCCCTTTCCTGTTCATTCCGGACAATAAAAAAAGTTCCCCGCCAAAAAGGACGAAGAACCGTGGTACCACCTTTATTTACAGCAAAATAAATAAGCTGCCTTTTACTCTGTAACGGGATTTCCCGGTATCTCCTACTCTTCTTCAAAGACACAGTTTAGGAGCTACCTTCAACAAGCAGTAAGTAAAACAGTCTTTCAGCCTATGAACTGTCCTCTCTGGTACACTTACCTATCTAATCCTCTCCATCATAACATTTGCATTATTCGATTATACAACAACTATGAATATCATATGAAAACTTTGTCTATATGTCAAGAGCGATTCCCTTCTTTTTTAGAAGCTCAGCTACATAAATCTTGTTTTCTTCATTTTCTTTTGTAAATTTTTCTATTTCTTCTATACATTTATCTTTCAGAGTACTGTTCTGATCGATCTGTTCCTTAACCTTATGCCTTCTCTCAATGAGTGCTGTATTTACTGTTTCCATTTCTGCCGGGGTAAGAAGCGCTTCCAACTGGTGGATCCATATTTTCGCGTCGGTTACTCTGGCCTCCTTTAAACGGGCAATTAATTCCTTTTTATAATACTCCAACTGATCTTTGCTTAATTTATACTGATTTTCATCTTCTTTTTCTTTTTGGTATTGTTCCCACATTATTTCAAGTTTAGCCTGACTGTCTACCAAATACTTTGCGTAGCAATAATCCAGAGCATTGGTATTATTAACATATTTGATACGTACTTTATTTAATAAAAGAATGGCCCGGTTTAATTTCTTTTCTGTTTCTGCCATTTCTTTTTTGTTTTCCTTAGAACGCAGAAAAATATAAGCGGCTGCGGCGGCATCCATGGCTATGGTCAGCATAAAGGGCAGCTGCATATTAGCGCCAGCCTTCCTATTTATCCATATGAACACCAGGAATAGCAGTACAGAAAGTATACAGGTGGTAATTCCTATGGTACCAAGGGTCTTCTGGTTTGATTCCACCTCCAATATCTGGTGGTGAAGAGCGGTTTTTTCACTCTCCAGATACTTAAAGTCATTTTGAATATTGACGCTGTATTCTTCCCAGTATTTCATCTTCTTTAAATCTCTTGGCACGCTCTCTTCAAACTTTGCCATGTTCAGATAATGAGTATCTTTAATCTTCCTGATACCCTTCTTATATCTTTCCCGGTCTTTTGACAGGGTGATTATTTTTCTGGCAAGGTCATTCACCAGTTCCCTATCCTCGCGATTAAGGCCTTCGATTTTTTGAATATCGCTGATATAGGCTGTTACCGCTTGAAATTCTGCCTTCAACTCCTGACCCTGAAGTGTACTTTCCACAACCTGGTCACAGCTTTCTTCAATAAAGCTTCTCTTTAATGTCCGGTAGTCTGCTTCCGTTAACTGGGCAGTAAGTCCCGCTGGCCCCGAAAGATTCTCATCCTTATTTAGGTTGTCCTTACCTTTATTTTTACGCTTCCAAAACGCCATGCCTGTTCTCCTCTGTGCTTGTGCTGCCTAAAATTCCGACCGGAATTCTTTTTTATAAGCCTCTATCAATTCCTTGACTCCCTGCACGAACTCTACTAAATTACCACTGCTTTTAACTTCCTTTAATTCTTCAAGTCTCTGATACTCTGTTGAAGAGTTATACTGTATTATACTATTTTGAATATCTTTTCTAATATCCTCTATATAAGCTTCCTCTATTCCTTCCTCGCTCTGCAGGGAAGATTCTTCTTCGCAAAGAATACAGCAAATCAAATACTGCCTTTTCGACACTTCCTCTCCCGTCATCTCGTAAGCTCGTTTAAAATGCTTCGCGGCTTCCTTGAAGCCTTCCGTATAAAGCTTGCAGACACCCAGGTTATGCCAGAGCCTTCCGGCTTCTTCTTTTACAACAGCATTCATTACATCTCCCGCTAACAAGGTTTCATAAATTCTTCCTGCTTCATAGTATCTGTTATGGTCAAGAAAAGATTCTGCTCTTTTTAAGGCTAATTCTGAAGGAGATACATTCTTTCTTTCTCTCTGTCGTATCAAAAACTCCTTCACTTCATCAGGGGTATATATATTAACCTCTGAAAGAAGAATGGAAGCTGCTTCTATTAATGCATCATATCCGGAAAAGCTTTTTTTAATTTCTCTTATTCCAGCTGCTTTCTCACTTAGTTGTAATTCTTGTTCCAGCCAAGTCAAAAAAATCTCATCATATAATTCATCGGTTAAAAGAAAAAAATTATGATAGATATAATAAAAAAGTTCTTCCGCTGTAAAAATACTAGTATCAGTTACCATAAAGCGGTAAGGAAGCTTTGCTTTATTTTCTTCACAAACGAATAGTATTCCCATAAAATAGTTATGCCCCTTCCTATAGCTTTATTTCACTCTCCCAGCTCAGTCCCAGAGAAGGAATCATCTGACCGAAGCCTTTTTCTCTTATATGAACGAGAGCTGTCTTGCTATCTTTAAAGGAAACTGAAATTTCAATCCTGGTGGTTTTGTCCGATCTGACTTCCAGCCCATCCAGGGTAATTTCATGATACTCCTTTTTTAGGGTAAATAAGTCCTTTGCCAGTATTGTCAGCTTATTATCTTCTGTCAGAATAAATTCCCGGGTCAGACCTCCATCAAACCAGGGTTTATATCCATCCCATAGAGGTATCTGACAAGACGTCTCTCCTTTTATAGCTTCCAGCGATATTGAAGAAGTAATCTGGTCGGAGTCCAGGAAAAGAAACTCTCCGCTTTTCCCTTCTTCTATATTTTTCTTTTCTTTTGCCGCATAGCATGCTCCCTTTGCATACAGGTTCTGTCCTTTGAACACCCTTCGGCCCACGCATAATTCTTTTAATGCATTATCAGCCCAATCCCCTTCAAATCCGCATCCGGTAACATAGATAGTCGTAACTAGCTGTTTATGCAAAATACTTTTCGCAAGATTTAAAAAGCAGTACTCCAACCGTTCCTTATCTCCCTTTAATACCTCTTCATAACTTAATACATCATTAAAATCTTTCTGGCTCACACAAACAGGTATCGGTGTAAACTTACGGCTGATACTAATCTGCTTGTATTGAAATTCCTCTTCGTCCATATGAAATAATCCGATATCATTGCTCCAAAGCTCTTTTTTCTGATTCAGAGCATAGTATTCGTAACTTAATGAATGACTTTGAAGGGATAATCTATCCTCTTTTAGCCCAAGGTTAGCGAAAGCTTCTTGTAATACTGCTCTTACTGAATCATTTAGCTCTTTGACAGTGACATTAAGCTTGGATATTCCTTCTCCCGGAAATTTTAACGTTACGCAGGTAAGGCACTTGCGAAAAAGCTTTTCCAGCAGATAAGCTGCGGTATAAGCTTTGTCATAGAATACCGTCTCAGTGCCCTGTACTGCTATCTGATATAAATTGCCTGCTGCCTGGCACATGCCCTTCTTCTGTAATTCCAAGGCCTCTTCCCCAAATACCCACTCTTTGCCCCCTGGCTTTACACCAATCACTGCCGGAAAGAAGTATGGATTATTACCTGTACATAAGGAAACCGATTCCGGTTCAAGGGCTTTTGAATTAAAACAGCATATCTGTATATCCTGATCACCAAAATCAAGTCCTAATATCAAGCTCTTATTATCAGCCACAATAAACCTCCTGACTAAACGAAATACCTTTAAAGGGCTTTGAATAAATCCTTCATAAGATGTCTGTTCATCGAGTAATTTCTGATACCTTCCTGAATGCTTTCGTAATCACCCATGTCCAAAGCGGTCACCATAAAATTTATCCCTTCATAGGGGGTACCCTCATCTTGTGACATCTCCTGTTCGGCTTTTATGCTTCCGCTCTCGGTGATAGCCGCATCCGGCCCCTCGCCCTCCGTTATATAATACTGCAAGGTCTCGTCAGCAAAAAGGATAAAGTCCTTAACATGAATCCCTTGAAACATGTCTCGCATTTCTTCTTCTGTAAACTCCTCCGAGTCTTCCAATCTGTAGTGGATAAATACTCTTCCCTTTGGATTCGATATGTATTCTACGAAGCTGCTGCTAAGAAGCTTTCCGTTCAGAGGCAGAACTCCTTTAAAATCTTTGAAAAAGGGCATCACGATACCCCTTCGTAAAAAGCGTTGAAGATTATAATCAATAAATTCTTTCTCACTCTCATCAAAACAATCCTCCTTGGAAAGTTTCTTTAAAAGCGCCAGCATACAGACCTCATTCTCTTCATAAATCAGTTCCCTTCGCATTACCTGAAAGATTTCCGCTCCAAGAATTCTTCCGTTAACAAGGTATTTATATGCATGATAGGACAAGAAAGCCTTGATTAATTGCCTATTGCAGCCTTTTTTGTAGTATTTTAGGAACACCTGAGGTGAATTTATAAGATATTCACGGGTGGTGAGCATCTGCATAAGAAGTCTCTCTTCCAAAATACAGGTATCAATTTCAAAGCCACAAGCGGCTTCCCACAGACCATATAATTCTCGGGTAGAACCCTCGTATGTCTTTACCAGGTATGACAATATCTCTTCATTGTATTTTCCTGCTTTAAAGATATAAAAGCTTAAGTTTGACGCCAGTTCTTTCCCTAAAACATCATTATAGGTCATCCTAGTTTCACTGGAAGTCTTTTGTTCCTCGTATGAGTCCTGCACTGCTTCCTCAGAAGCCAATAACAGCCAGTTACATAGCTTCAGCAATCTGCCAAGCTGAACACCTTCAAAGCCATACTCTATTAATGCAGCTTTCGCTTCCTCATAGAAATTCCTGTTGATATATAATTCAATAATCTTAATCCTGTCAGCTTTGTTTAACCCTTCCAGGTGAATTTCTCTCAGGTAATCCTCTAAAATATCTGCCTGAAAATTATCATAATAATAAGAAATTAACTCCATTTGAAGTTTGCTTCTATAGCTATCTACCAGAAAAGGAAGCTCAAGAAGCTTTCTCCGAATTCGAACAGATTCTTCATCAAATTTTTGGTAGGCTTCTATCTTCTGTGCAAAATTCAAAAGTACCATGGGATTACTGTTTTCATACTTCAGATAATCCGTCAGATAACTATCCTTTCCAAGAAAAGGATATAAAGTATAGGGAATCGTCTTAGCATACCGGTTATCCTGGTTATCCACAAGGAGAATCTCGTGGTTTTCCGTATACAGGTCAATGAAAGCACAGCCTGAAACCAAAGGGGAATAGATTTCATCGCCGGTCTCCTGATGAAGCGTGATTACACCTTTTATATTGCTGTTATTGCAATACAACTCCTGCTTAAAGCCGACATTAGATAAGTCTTTAAAAATCTCTTCTGAAAACCCGTCCATCCGAACCAATTCCTCATAGATAACAGACAAGTTTCTGTCAATTGCCCCCAGTTTTAACATCTTCTTTCCGAAATTCTCAATCTTTTTATTATAACTTCGGTAAATAGAAGAAAGCTCTTCCTTGTTCTTAATAATGTATGCATAGAGAAAGGCTCGTTTTTTGTCCTGGAGACTGCTGTTATAGATAAAATAAAGCAGTACCTGCATAGGCAGTTTCTCCTGGCCCTCTTCGTCGCAGGAATAAAGGTAATTCTCATAAAGCTCTGTTATGCGAAGCTGTTCCTTTACTCCTTCCTGATACCAGACATAATACTTCTTCCCTCTTTTATGGCCTTTTATTAAAAGACTGATCAGAGCGGTTAATATACTGGTTAGAAGGGTCTGATCTTCCTTTTTACCCTTTTCTGAATACTCCTTGTATATCCGTGTAAGGCCAAAATAAATACCTCTTGAGAATTCCTTTCTCTTGGCTGCCAGATATGTAAACTGCCTTACTAATTCATCCTCCAGAAATCCTTCCTTCGTCCCAAAGAGCAATACTTGTATCTCAAAGTCCGTCAAATCTGTTAAAAGGACCGGATTCTCCTTATAGATTATAAGGGCTTCAAAATATAGATATGGACTGCGGCAGCCGCTCATATACTGTTCTTTTAAAAGCTCCAATGCCTGTGGTTTATTATTGTCAAAACGTTTATCCGTATATAGCAGGAACCAGAGTATTCTGTAATCATTTGAATTCATGTGAAAGATATTTCTGACTTCCCTGACGGCTGTCTCTACTGCTTCCTCGGTTTTTTCTATCAGTGCATGAAGGTACCAGTAGCCGCAGATAAGCGCCATATCCTTTTGCTTTTCATCCATAATTTCATTTTTGACAGCCTTCAGAGCGGTTCTGGCTTCCAGGTCGGAAGCTTTGGTATCAACAGTCTCTGTGTCATTTGAGACTCCTATATTTGAAGTCTCCCTGTCAGCAATCTGCAGCAGATGGATTTCTAAAAGCTTATGCCAGAGCCGTTTCTCTTTGTTACCGCTCTTTAAACCTTTTAATTCTACTTCTGTGTTTTGAATATACTCCTCAGAACTGATACGGTTTTCTCTGAAGTTCAGGTAATTTCTCACACAGGAAATGACTTTTCCCCTGATATGCCTTTGTTTAAGCCTCTCTGTATCCTTCGCACCCTTACGCAGGGCTGTCACCTCTACTACAACTGTATCATGAACAGTGGACAATACTATCCTGCCGTAATTCCTGCCTTTTCGCATCTTTAGAGGCTGGATTACAAATTCTAACGGATATGTATTCCCCACAAAATAATCTGACCATATAATCTTATGCTCCGGTATAATAAACTCCCCTTCGCAGCTTACTCTTATCTCTTCATATCCCCAGTTATCCTTCATTAAGATAACCTTGTCCATAAAGCTTTCGGTATCAACTTCATATTCCAGGATATTCTTGTCTACAATAAAACTAATGGGATTTTTTTTATGAACCGAAACGAGAAATTCCTCTAAAGCCAGGTTTGCCGATCTGCTTTTTCTCAAAGCATCATATAATGTAAGATACTTTCTATCCCGGTAGCTCAGGAATTCCCTGAATTCTTCTGCTTTAAAGAATTTTACTGCTTCCCCCCAGTCAGATTTTGCGAGATTGGTAAAATGAAAAAAGTCTTTTATTTTGCCAAGGGAAGAGTTTAAGAAAGGTGGTTCTGCTGTAATGATGTAAGGTACTTTTACCTCACCGCTATCACTTACAATATCAAGAAACCCCCGGATAACATCTCCCGGGGCAAGGTTCTTTGCCTCTACGGTATAGGTTATTGTAGGGTTTTCACCATGCAGTTCCTTTTCTTTGATATGAAAAAAGGTGCTGGAAGTATAAATTTGTCCTGTAATTTTCGTGCGAAGAGTATTCGAGACGGTAAGTGTACCCTCATAGCAACCGCCTGCATCCACCGTTATAATAAGTTCTTCCTCTGATAATAATAAAGCGGGAGATTCATATTCAAAGCATCCGCCTGCTAATTGTTTTATCTTCTCCTTCAACAACTTCACCCCAGACCTGGATTATTTATGTATATATTGCAATTTTTTTTCTTTACATTATAATTATTATAACACTAAACGACAGGATTTCGCAAGGGAAAGGATAGGCTATGATAACGTCAAAGGAACATTTTCACGGAAGTGATTTAGAAAAAATAGAAAAATATTATGGAATAAAAAAAGAGGATATCATTAACTTTGCAGGGAATGTCAATCCCCTTGGTATATCACCGGTGTTAAGATCCGCGCTTGCAAGCCATCTTGACGCCATAACAGATTATCCCGACAGAGAATATACAGCTTTGCGAAGAAATATTGCCGCTTATATTGATAAGGATACTCCAAGTGATAATAAATGCAATATCGACCATATCCTGGTAGGAAATGGTTCAACGGAACTTATCTCATTGTTTATAAAATTTATAAAGCCTAAAAAAGCTCTGATTCTAAGTCCTACCTATTCTGAATACGAAAGAGAACTAAAGCTTGCAGGAAGTATGATTGATTATTTTCCTTTAAAGGAAGAGGAGAACTTTCAGGTAAATATCTCTGCACTAAAAGAAACCCTGGAAGCTCCCTATAACCTCCTTATAATCTGTAATCCGAACAATCCTACCTCTACTGTGATTCGGACAGAGACCATGGCAGAAATTCTTACCTTTTGCAGGGATAGAAATATATATTGTATGGTGGATGAGACTTATGTAGAATTTGCCCCGGATATTTCCTCTGCAACCTCGGTATCTCTTCTTTCTGCCTTTCAAAACCTTATCATCCTCCGGGGTATCTCCAAGTTCTTTGCAGCTCCCGGTCTCCGTCTGGGCTATGCTATGACCAGTGACGAAGCATTGCTTCAATTGGTCAACGAAAATAAGAACCCCTGGACGATAAATATTCTGGCTTCGATAGCAGGTGAAATCATGTTTTCTGATGAAAATTATATTCAAGAAACCAGAAGCTTTATAAACAATGAAAGAGAAAGAATTAAGACCGAATTAAGTAAAATAAATACCATAAAGTATTACGAACCTAACGGGAACTTTATTCTGTTAAAGCTTACCGATGAGCATCCTGACTCCTATGAGGTATTTGAAGGTGCTATCAAGAAAGGAATGATGATCAGAGATTGTTCAAGCTTTCCAGGCCTTGGTAATCGCTTTATAAGATTTTGCTTTCAGTCAAAGGAAGCCAATAACCGGTTATTAGAATATCTATACCAAACCCTGCACTCTTAAATTTCATAAATCCTATATAGATCGGCAGTTCCTCCGGCGTGAATCATAATTCCTGAGAAACTGCCTTTTCTCTATAGGCAGCTCTTCTTACCTTTCAAAGCACCACTAATTCAAATCATCTTCTGCCTGTTAATCTTCTTTCATTTAGATACTTCTCTATTATTCATTTCTATTATTCTTCTATAATGAATCTATCTATAAGGAAAACAAATTCATTAAACTATCCTTTTTTAACACTTGATAATGTTCTATATTTGTTAACGTTGTCATTGATAGAAGTATATTAAAAAATATTTTCATTACTTATATAAATGAATTTTACTTAAAAATATATAATAAAATATACTGCTTAACATTTTTACTTATTTATATGATAGATATTTACTTCTTTTTATGACAACGTTGACATTTAATTCATATACGTATATACTCTAATTATTACCAGAACAATCAATTTCCACTTTATTAAAAGAACAGGAGTTTTTATGATAACCAGTAAGGATGTCGCTAAATTAGCAGGAGTATCACATACAACCGTATCCAGAGCCTTTCGTGGAGATGCCAAAATAAAACCGGAAACCTACCAACGAATCATGAATGTTTCAAAAGAGCTGGGATATTCTCCGAATAGGATTGCATCCAGTCTCCGCCAAAAAAACACGAAAACTATCGGCTTAATTATTTCCCATGGATTCAATCCTCTGTTTTTAAAGATTACTCACAGGATTGAAACAGAGCTGGCCATTCATGGGTATCACCTTCTAATCTCCTTTGATGACGGTGATTCGGATAAACAATGGAATATAATTCAATCTCTGGCAGCTGGTCAAGTAAACGTAATAATATTTACACCATTAATCCATTCAACGGCTGACCATAATCGCTTATATTCCTTAATACAGCATTCACCAATACGGTTTATTCAATTAATCTCTAATCCATTTGAGGATATTACAAGCTTTTATTTTGACGATAATTATGGTTCCTATTTAGGTACCCGCCATCTGCTCTCTAATGGGCATAATCGTATACTCATGATTGGCGGTATTAACCGTGTGGAGGGTTATGAAAAGGCTTATCAGGAATCAGAGTTAACTCCCCCCATAAAATTTAGTGACCTGACCGGCAGTACAGAGGAGGCAAGCTACCATAATATCAAGGAAGCACTATTAAAAGAGAAACCAACCGCTGTTTTCTCGGTGTCTGAGCCTTTAAGCTATATCACTTATCAGGTACTTTCCGATCTGGCCATGCAGATACCTTCAGATATCTCTTTCTTATCCTTTGATGATGAACGTTGGCTGCAGCTCCTCCATATCTCAGCCATCGGCCATCCCGTTCAGGCACTGTCCAATGTAATCGTAAGGGAAATTTTGTCTTACGAAACCTCTGACAGTGAGGTATATCCTTCATCCACCAGCTTTAAGCCATTTTTAATTGAGAGAAATTCAGTCCTGCCTAATAATAAGCAATAAATAATAAATATAAAGGAGTTAGAATTTATGATTAAAAGAGACATCTTATGCGAACATGATTATCTACACATTCCCATTATTCCAGGCGGTAAGAGAAACGATATGCAAATCTGGGCTGGTGGTGAGCTGGTTCGCAGCTTCTGCCTGGCTCTGACAGACGAAGGAGGCGAATATTTCTACTTAAAGGTCAGTCAGCACAAAGATAAAACACTTACGCTGCTGGTAGCCGATCCGGAAGGAATAACCGAAACCGCACTGAATCGTATTGTTAGCGGGGGAAAAGCCAGTTCTCTACATCCCCTTTATCCGAATCTATACAGAGAACCCCTTCGTCCTTTGTATCACTTTTCCAGTAAAAGAGGCTGGCTTAACGATCCTAACGGGTTGTTCTACAAAGACGGGCTTTATCATATGTATTACCAGCATAATCCCCTTGGTACTCCTCATGGCAGCGTCAATATCTGCTGGGGGCATGCCATCAGCAAAGACCTCCTGCATTGGGAGGAAAAAGATGATGCCATTCTGCCCTGGCGCAGGGACTGGTCCATAGCCTCCGGAAGTGCTGTTGTAGATACAGAGAATCGGGCGGGCTATGGTAAAGATGCTATTATTGCGGCATTTACCGCTTTAGGTACACAAAACATTAAAAACGGACGGGACTACCCTTCAGGCGGTCAATTTTTAGCAGCCAGTACCGATGGAGGTTATACTTTTTATTTATTTTCCCATGAAGCAACTGTCCCGACACAAAGCGGCTATGGCTGGAGAGATCCCCGCCTTTTCCGCTATGATGACCATTATGTTATGGCAGTTTATGAAACCGACGAAAACAATAGGAATTGTGTATCTTTTTATGTATCAGATAATTTTCATGATTGGAAACTGACTTCAAGAAATGATGACCTGTACGAATGCCCTGATATTTTCCCCTTAACCGTTGAAGGTACCGATGAAGTAAAATGGGTGCTGTACGGAGCTGACTGTATGGCAAGAGTAGGAGACTTTGATGGATACCACTTTACTGAATCCGGACAATTTAATCCTCTGGACTATGGAAATGCCTCCTATGCTGGACAGACCTGGAGCCATCAGCCGGAGGGTAAACGCATACATATCAGCTGGGTACGGGGAATGGGTGGTACCGGAGAAGACTTAGGTTACGAGAATATGCCCTTCTCTCAGTGTATGACAATACCTTGTGAAATCACCTTAAGAAAGGGCAGAGACGGCCTTCGTGTATGCCGTGCTCCAATTCAGCAGATAGAGCAGTTACGGCAAGAGCTGCTCTTTGAAAATAATTTTCAACAGACGGCTGAGACTTCAATTGAAATTGTTACTCCTGCTCAATATGTAATTGATTTATCCTCCTGCACAGATATGCTTTCTATCCGGGTCGGCGCACATACGATTCATTACCAGGCATCGGAGCGAAAACTTTTGTTTGAAAATGGCCGCAGTGTGTTGTTAGATAGGGAATCTCTGCAATTTACTGTATTAATCGATACTACAACCGTGGAATTATGTTTTGAGGACAGCGTTACGGCAAGTTATGCTATGTCATCTGAACACATGAGTTTAATCATAAAAGGAAGCTGCACTGTTTCCTGTCAATGTTACCAAATGAAAAATATCTGGGAGCAATAACACAAAACAATAAAGCTCCGGGCACTATGACTTGTCATATGCACCCGGAGCTATTTTATTCAACCCTTCATTCATCATAATAGGTTAGGTTATAGATTGGATTATTCTTAACTTTGGCAATGCTCACAAAAATAGATGGTACCTCCAAGAAAATTCTCTTTATGAATCAGGTAACCACACTTCGTACAAGGCTCACCATAGGTGTTCTTACTTAAGTATGTCATATAACCGCCTTTGTTTCCATACAAATCTTTTTCCGTATCTCTGCCGCCGTTCTCTGTCATTTCTTTCAGTACTTCCTTTAAGGTTTGATATAGATTACTCATATCTTCTTCCGTAAGGGAATTCATTTTACGCTTAGGGTGAAACCCTGCCTTAAATAGAATGTCTTGGATTACTCCATTTCCAACCCCCGGAATTCTCTGCTCCGTGGCAAGAAATGCTTTCACTGACTTATTCTGTAAGGCTTCATTATTAAGTCCTTTAAAATACTCATAAGAAAATTCATGACTTAGAGGTGATGGCTTTTCACAGGAACCCAGGTAATAAGGATTATCATTTTGACCTTCCTTGAATGCCCATAGACCTCCATACATTTGAATGGTTGCCGCAAGAGCTGATTTGTCTGTAAATTCAATATAAAGCTGATTCTTTTTCGGCACATCCCTGCTGTCACCGTAGAACCTGAGTGCTGCTCCGTCTCCAAGAACAATCCTGCAATCCCCTGCTTCTATTTCAACCATTCCTCCTCTGGCAAAGGAGGTCCCGATTTTCTTTCCTGCAAGCAGACTGTTATAGTCCTCCGGGTCACCAAAATACCATGCAAACTTATGAGGAGATTTATTCGCTTCCACCAATTTGATAACTTTACCCTGAACGGCTTCATTCAACTGCAAGGCAATGGTACTGCTTTCCGGTATTTCCAGCATACTTCCTCCAATCCCCATCCTTATTTAGCGGTAGATAATCTCATCTCTACCCGGTCCGTTGGATACCATCGTAATCGGAACTCCAATTTCTTTCTCGATGAATTCAATGTATTTTCTGCAATTTTCCGGCAAATCTTCGTATTTCTTAATTCCCCTGATTTCCTGTTTCCAACCGGGAAGCTTCTCATACACCGGTTTTGCTTTGGCAAGCTTAACAGTGGTAGGGAAATCCTTTGTTACCACTCCGTCTATTTCATAACCTACACATACCGGAAGTTCTTCCAGGTATCCAAGGACATCAAGTACTGTTAAAGCAACCCCTGTAGCTCCCTGCATTCTACAGCCATATCTGGTCGCAACCGCATCAAACCAGCCCATACGTCTGGGTCTTCCGGTAGTTGCACCGTACTCGCCGCCGTCACCGCCTCTTCTTCTAAGCTCATCAGCTTCCTCACCAAAGATTTCACTGACGAACTCCCCTGCACCTACTGCACTGGAGTAAGCCTTGGCTACTGCTATGATTTCCTTTATTTCATAAGGAGGTATTCCAGCTCCGATAGCACCGTAGGCTGCCAAAGTGGAGGAGGAAGTTACCATAGGATAGATTCCAAAATCCGGGTCTTTTAGAGCACCCAGCTGCCCCTCTAATAAGATGTTTTTTCCGGCTTTGATAGCTTCATATAGATAAGCAGACACATCACAAACATAAGGTGCTACCATATCTCTGTATTCTAAAAGAGTCTTAAGTAATTCTTCTGTATTGATGGCCGGTTTGTGATACATATACTCTAAAAGCACATTCTTTGCTTCACATACCCTCTCCACCTTTTCTTTCAAGGCTTCTTCGTCAAAGAGTTCTGATACCTGAAAGCCTATTTTAGCATATTTATCGGAATAAAATGGAGCAATTCCTGACTTGGTGGAGCCAAAGGATTTACCCCCCAGTCTTTCTTCTTCATATTGATCAAAGAGGATATGATAAGGCATCATAATCTGCGCCCTGTCTGATACCAGAAGCTTTGGCTCCGGTACTCCCCTGTCTGTTAAGGACTTTACTTCTTTAAAAAGGTATGGAATGTTAAGAGCTACTCCGTTACCGATAATACAGGTAGTGTGGTTGTAAAAAACACCTGAAGGTAGGAGATGAAGTGCAAACTTACCATACTCGTTAATAATGGTATGTCCTGCATTGCTGCCGCCCTGAAATCTTACGATGATGTCGGATTCCTGCCCCAGCATATCTGTTATCTTTCCCTTGCCTTCGTCGCCCCAATTAGCGCCTACTATTGCTTTTACCATGTAAATTTCCTCCTTTATATCTCCGTGAATTCGCTCTGCTATACCTAAACCTTAGCACAGTCCATGTTTATAAATTACATATAAATAAGGCATGTAACAAACCAGTTACCATGCCTTATTACTTTCTTATTATACATATAGTTAAGGTATAAGTAAAATCAATATTATTTATACTGTCCATAATATATAGTTATATTTCCTTTATGAAAATAGTTAATGATTTATCTGAGAAAAGTATACCACTTCTTACTCCAAATAAACCGTAAGGTATCAAGAGATCCTGACTCATATTCTTTCTGGCTTACCTGCTCCTTATTTGCCAGGTAAATAATCTTCTTACCGTCTTTTTCATAGGTATTGAGAAAGGAATATTCCTTTGAGGAAATTCTACTGCCGGTACCCAAAAAGCTATCCCTGGTTGAATCTGTTACTGCATAGAACTTTGTTCCGTCATAAATAATATCTGCGATTATCGGATCGCCTTCGGTTGTATAGGTAACCTTTCTTAGATAAGCACAGATACCTTGACTTGCATTTTGCCAAAAGCGTACAGCTGCCTCCAGATTTTTATTATTATTATTTTTTCCGTTTATATTTTCCACATAGCAGCCGTCAGCTATTGCTTCTTCGGGTGAATAGGTACTATCAATCTGCATAGTAGGCGGCCAGTTATCCTTGACTTCTTGTATCACAGTAATATCTTTCGCTGTAACTTGCACCGGATAGGATTCTCTTACCGTACCATCATAGGTTATCCTAATTAGTGTACCCCTGGGGAAGCTCTCCTTCACATTCTTATAAAAAACCGAAACAGGCTCAAAGGGAGACAATATACCTTCTTTTCCTGAGAATGCTATCATAAAGCTGCCTTCCTTGTCTGCCATTACAATTCCGTCTAAGTAAGATTCCTTGGCAGAACTTTGCTTTATACTGCAGCCATTCTGAACCATTAAGAACGAGAAAAGAAAAACAAAAGTAACAATACGTCTCAAAACTCCACCTCTCACTTAAATTATTTTATATATTATACTGCTTCAAAAAGGAAAAAGATATTCACAGTGACTTTTGTCGATTTATATGATATTATCATTATAATTGTAATTGTTGTATACTCTATTAAGGGAAGATTGAGTAAGTTCAACTTCCGTATGCAGTAATTATAGCATAGCATAATAATTCCGGCAGATTTTGATTAGTATCGGGCTTTCATGAGGTGAGGAAAATGGACGTAAATCATATTAATCCCTTTATAAGCGCTTTTGCATCTGTAATCCCCCAGTTGGGTTTTCAGACTGTGAACAAGGGTGGATTAAGCGTTAAGGGGAAAGAATTACAAAGTTCAGGGGTAATAATAATTGTAGGGATTGTAGGAGCAATCAGAGGCAGCGTGGTATATACCATGGATACAGAGAATGCTAAAAAAGTAGCCTCTTGTATGATGATGGGCATGCCGGTTAATGAATTAGATGATATGGCACAAAGTGCTTTAGGCGAATTAACAAATATGTTAACCGCCAATGCTGCCACCCATTTTGCAGGGCTGGGAATTTCCATAGACATATCAACACCTACTGTAATGCATGGAAATAATATGTCTCTCAAAATGGGCACCGGACAAGTACTGTGTATACAGCTTTTTGCAGATGACATACCTATAGAAGTTAATATTTCTATTGAAAATTAATCCAACTATAAATGCCCCTGTACGCGGAGTCTCCAGCAGTCAGGGGCATTAATTTTATCGATGTTTAGTTGTTATCGGTTACATTACCTTTTTCAATCTGCCAACTTACATTATGATTCTTCATCAATACAAACTTTTAGCTCTTCCAGATTCTTTTCAGAGAAGATTTTCACGCCTCTTTTCGCAAGGATTTCTGCGGTCATTCCATTTCCCTGAATGAGCTTACCCTGAAAGCTGCCGTCATAAATCTGTCCATAGCCGCAGGATGGGCTGTTGGCTTTTAGGATTGCAGCCGTGCATTCAAAGTATTCAGCCAACTTACAGACTTCTTCAGCGCCTTTGCAAAACTGTTCCGTACAATCCCTACCCTCCTTATCAAAGGCCTTTCCTAGCTTAAGTTCCACTGGGTTTCTGGGGGTAGGAAGTCCGCCAAGCTGCTCCGGACATACCGGTATTAGATGAACTTTCCCTTTTAATTCTTCCAGCTCCTTTATATATTTGCCGTCCCCGCTATACCTGCAGTTAAGCCCCAGAAGACAAGCACTAACCAGAATGTTCATAACCTATCTCCGTTTCTTACAAGATTTACTGTTTTGAGGTACTGCCAAAACCACCGTTACGTATCTCCTCGCATTCGTCGTCAAAAGTAATTCCGTATTCTACAAAAATCCCCTGCATAAAACCGGTCCATGCCTTTACTTCCGCCGTCTTACCTTCATTGGAATCATTCGTAACCTTGGCAAAGATGTGTCCTTCGTTATCTGAGTAATAATAATCGCTGTCAATGATGCCGACGGTATTATTCATCTGAAGGCGGAATTTAAAACCAAGTCCGCTTCTGGGATAACACTTTAACACCCACCCCTCTTCCATGGATACTCTGATACCGGTCGGTATCTTTATTCCTTCTCTGGGAGCAAGGGAAAAGCTTAACGGACTGTAAAAATCATAGCCTGCAGAACCTGCAGTCGCACGTTTTGGCAGTTCAATGCTTTCATAAATCCTAGTTATCTCTTCTCTTCTTTCAAGGGAAGTCTTCCCGTTTTCAGGAAACGTATCTTCCCAATCTTTTATAAATTGTTCTATACTTATCTTTTCAAATTTTGCGATTCTCTTCATACGTATATTTTTTGCAGCTTTTTAGTAACTGCATTTCCTTTCTATTTCTTTGCACTTTTTCAGATAGGTGGATTCTATACTCCAATTTTAGCCTTTCATCATAGACAGGAGATTTTTTGCAGCCGTTGCCACTGGATTTTTTGAGCTTGTAACGATACAAAAATGTCGCGGCGGAAGCTCTCTTTTAAGCTTTAACTCAAAGAGCTCCCCTCTATCCAGATATTCTTTTGCAAAATCCCTTACTACAGAACCGACTCCCAGATTTCTTAAAGAAAACTGAACGATCATGTCGCTGGTAGCCAGTTCAAATTCCGGTTTTAACACTACTCCATTATTCTTAAGAATACCATCCACATAAGATCTGGTACTAGTCAGACCCTCCAGACATATGATAGGAAGTTCCTCCAGTTCTTTATATTCAAGCTCTTTATGTACCAATGGAAGAAAACTGCTTCCTGCTACAAAGATATCCTTTATTTCTTTTACTCTCCAGGAAGTGACTTCCGTCTTCGCGGTAAAAGGTTCACTTACAATTCCAAAATCAATCTTACCCTCATAAAGATAGGACAAGGTCTCCGGCGTCGGACCATTGGTAACGCTGACTTTGATACCCGGATATTTCTTGTGGAACTCCTCAAGAAAAGGGAGCAGATAGTATTGCAGAGTCATATCGCTGGCACCGATTCGAATCTCTCCGTTTTCCATATCCAATACTTTCCGTAAGCTTTCTTCTCCTTTCAGAATAGTCTCATAACCTGATGAAATATAAGAATAAAGCAAATCTCCTTCCGGTGTAAGTCTCACACCTTTTTGGGTACGTAAAAATATATTACTTCCAAGTTCCCTCTCCAGTAATTTAACAGCTTGACTTACCGCCGGCTGTGATATATTAAGCTTCTCTGCCGCAGCAGTAAAGCTTCCTGTCTTCACAACATAATAAAATATCTTATAGTATTCCAGGCTGATATCCATGGTTTAAACCCACTCTTTCCAGACATCCGGCTGATAGCCTACGGTTGCTTGTCTGCCATTTCTAACAATGGGAGTCTGAAACATCCCCTGATTTTCTAAAAGCTTTTCTTCCCTGTCTATTTCCTCTGACAAATATTTTACATAATTGTCTTCGTATTCTTTGGAATGTTCATCTATCAGCTTATTCATGCCGCCTATGGCTGCCTTCACGCTTTTGTATTCACCCAGACTCATGCCATGTTTTCTTAAATCAATCATCTGGTATTTGATCCTTCTTTCCTTGAAATATCTCTCTGCTTTTTTAGTGTCAAAACATTTGGATTTCCCAAAGATTTGTATGTTCATCCCATCCTCTTTTCTTACCTGCAACAATTGGGTATGCTGGCTTCCATCCGCAGATTAGATAATCTGCAGATTAAAACCTGCACATCCCCAAATTAACGACATCTATCTTACTCTACCTGCTTATTAAATCTGCATTTTCACTATTCTTTTCAAACCAGCTTATTGCATAGGAACAGGTAAGTACTGCAGTCTTACCCTCTGAACGAAGCCTCTTTGCCAGTTCTTCCATCAGCTTTCCTGCAATGCCTTGTCCTCTTAGGGAGTCATCCACGAAGGTATGATTAATCTCCACTGAATTCTCGTTAATGTCAGGAAATGTAACCTCAGCTATTGTCTTTCCCATACCGTCTTCCAGATAAATACGGTTTGTTCCATGTTTAAATTCCATATAACCTGCTCCTTTCTATTGATATACTTTAATTTCCAATTATGATTTATGCATACATTACTATTGTAAGATGGGGAAGGATTAAATGCAAGGCTATTTGAGAATATTTTTATGACGTTATTTGCCATATTTGGTGAAAATAAGAGGCATCTGCAGCTTACATAAAGCAGCAGATGCCTCTTATTTTATTCTTTTATTTCAATTTTGCTCCTATTATTTTAAAATGTTAAAAGATTCCCAGGTGCTTGGTGTTGCTGTTACTGCTTTTAGTACACCATTGTTATTTAAGTCAGCCATAACATAGAGATTATTGGCATAGGCCTTGATATTATATGCGCCGTTTGCTGTTTTTGTTATATAAAATTTCTCCCAGGTGCTTATGGTGGCACTTCTGGCGAGGAGCTGACTGCTTTCATCAATTACTGCGCACACATACTTATTATTCGCTCTTGAGAGGAAGGAGTAAGTTCCGTCACCGTTAGCGACAATATTGAAAGTCTCCCAGGCTCCGCCGTTTGCATTGCGGTTAGCTATCAGAGGGTCATTTCCTGTATTGTCAGCGCATACCACTTTACTATTTGCATTTGCAACAATGTAACAATCTCCTGTAGGGATTGTAGAGGGTGATGGGTTTGCGGTAAAGTAACTCTTAATACCATTTACAAGATTACTATTGATGGTTGAACTGCCAACCTGTGCCCACTTTGAACGAATGCTAGCCTCAGAATCTGTTGCCACATTCGTAGCGGAAACATTCTGGTTATAAAGCCCCCAGTTATTGTTGCTTCCAGTAACTTTATAAGTCCAGGTAGTCCAGTTGATACCTGCATCATTTAATAGTTGAAGCCCTTGCTGCCAAGCTGATACGCTGTTAAAATATGAGAATTCTCCCATGTAACTGGGAACATTGTAATTCTTGCTGCTGATTAGACTTAGCTTATCCTGCATATTAGTAATCTGCTTGCCGGCTGCATTATCATAGTCATCATAAAGATAATTATGGTATTCATACATAACATTGGACCAGTTATAATCAGAAGGATTCGGTAAATCAGAAGGATTCCAGGTAGCTTCCATGATAACAACATGATTGGTGTCTACAGAACGGATTACATTATAAGCATTGTTATAAATCCCCCACAATAAGGAATGCAGATAATCATCACTATAACCGGAGTTATAACGATAGGTGCAATAAGGCTCATTTAATAAATCATAGCCTGCAACTACAGGATTGTCCTTATAACGCTGTGCTATCTTATACCATAAATCATAATATTTCTGCTGATTACTGTTAGCATTGTTTCCAAAGAAGAACTGGGAGGCTGTAACTTTACTGTTTCCACCATCAATACCACTATGGTCACTTCCGTTTTGTGAACCCGGAGCGCCATGCATATCTAAGATTACATAGATGCCTCTCTTACCGGCTTCCTGCAGGAACCAATCAATACGGTCAAAAGCATTGCTTATATAATTGCCGTTAAAATCAACAAAATTCATAAACCACATAGGCAAGCGAATGCAATTAATTCCTAAAGCCTGGCAGTTGTCAAAATCTTGTGTTGTCCAATAGTTATCCTGGTAGACCTTGATTAAATCCCTCATTTTAGCTTCGCCGAATCTGGAGGTTAAGGTCTTATATATGTCCATTTCACAATTCACCGTATAGGTACCGGTACTATAGCTGGTTGGGCACATCCAGAACTCCTGCAGTAAATAACCGCCGGCATTGGTTCCTCTTAAGGTTACAACATCGCCGTTACCATAGTTGTTACGAAGCTGCTTTCCGTTTGCCTTTAAGAAACTGGATGAACTAATAGCAGCTGCCTGAGCCTTCTGCGCAGGAATCAGTCCGGCTGTTAACATACCTGCTACCAAAACGGCCGCCATAAAGATGGCTGTAAATCGTCTTGCAAACACGTTTTTCATTATCCTTTTCATAGTAAATACCCCTTTTACATTATTTTTGCTTCCATAAGTTAAACAAAGTATATTAACTGCTTGTCCAACTTATTAAGAATCATTTGGACAATGATTCATCTTCTCCCCTCCCCCTGTTAATCTTTATATAAGCCAGGCTCATATCGGAAAATGTGCCAGGTTTATATCAAACTATCTATACCTTTTAACAAAAACAGCCTCACCTTGCTGTCAATTCACTCCATAATATTTTCCATATCTTAGCATTGTTTTTTCATTACTGCAATTGTAATTTTTTAACTTTTAGTGTAATTATTAATAAAAGTAAGAAAATGCGTCTTAAGGTACTTATTTGCGAATTATCTTTTTGAAATTCCCGTTATTGTTCCAATTATATCCATTATTTTAATAATTTAAAGTATGACAGTTTAAATTTGGATTTATTAGAACTAAATAACAATATAGTTCTCTTTCAATCAAAAAGGACACGACAAGCAGGAAGAGTTCTTTTCCAGCTTGCCGTGTCTTTTTATGGTAAAATCATAAGAATTCTGTTTTTATTTGCATCAAACTTTAATATCTGCTGTAATTCCAAGATATTCTTTATTTTCATCCAGTATCGGTTTTATTACTTCCTCTATAAATTCCTCTACCTGTTCTTTGGAACGCCCGATATATTTCTTGGGTTCCATGGTGTTCTTCAACTCCTCCAAGGTCAGATTAAAGGAAGGGTCTGCTGCGATTAATTCCAGAAGATTATTCTCCAGCCCTTTTTCCTTTACATTTCTTCCGGCTTCCATGGACAGAGTACGAATCTTCTCATGCAGCTCCTGTCTGTCACCGCCCGCTTTTACGGCATCCATCATGATATTTTCTGTGGCCATAAAGGGAAGCTCTGCCAGCAAGTGCTTTTCGATAACCTTGGGATATACCACCAGTCCGTCTACTACATTCAAATACAGATCCAGGATACCATCCACTGCCAGAAAGGCTTCCGGTACACTGATACGTTTATTGGCAGAATCATCCAGCGTTCTCTCAAACCACTGGGTAGAAGAGGTGATAGCAGGATTTAAGGCATCACAGATAACATAATTAGCAAGGGAAGCGATACGCTCACTTCTCATGGGATTTCTCTTATATGCCATTGCAGAAGATCCTATCTGGTTCTTTTCAAAAGGCTCCTCAATTTCCTTTAAATGCTGTAAAAGTCTGATATCATTGGAGAACTTGTGAGCACTGGCGGCAATACCTGCCAGTATATTCAACACTCTCGTGTCCACTTTTCTGGAATAAGTCTGTCCGGACACCGGATAACAATCCACATATCCCATCTTTCTTGCAATTCTTTTATCCAGTTCTTTTACTTTTTCATGATCACCTTCAAAGAGTTCCAAGAAGCTTGCCTGGGTTCCGGTTGTGCCTTTGGAACCAAGTAATCTCATGGAATCGATTATATATTCCACATCATCAAAATCCAGTTTTAATTCCATCAGCCAAAGGGCAGCTCTCTTTCCTACGGTAGTAGGCTGAGCCGGCTGAAAATGAGTAAAGGCAAGAGTTGGTAAATCTCTGTATTCATAGGCAAAATCCTTTAACTTATCCATTACATTTAAGAGCTTCGTGCGGATTTCTTTCAAAGCCTCTGTCATTACAATTATATCGGTATTATCTCCGACATAGCAGGAGGTGGCTCCTAGATGAATAATTCCCTTCGCCTTCTCACACTGAACACCATAAGCATAGACATGGGACATAACATCATGACGTACCAGTGCTTCTCTTTCTCTTGCTACATCATAGTTGATATCATCCTGATATTTTTTAAGTTCATCTATCTGCTCTTTCGTAACGGGAAGTCCCAGCTCCATCTCTGCTTCTGCAAGTGCTACCCATAACTTTCTCCAGGTTCGAAACTTCATATCCGGAGAAAAAATATACTGCATCCTTTTACTGGCATATCTTTCTGACATAGGGCTTACATATTTATCATTACTCATTACTGCCTCCTGTAACTGTACGGTTTTTAACGTATCTATTGTGATATGGATTTCTCTATCCCCAAACAAGGGACTGCAGGATAAAAGTTCTATTTTTCTTCCTGCACTCCCCTTTTTCTTTCCTATCCTATTATCCTTAATAACTGACAGAAAAGCAAGTCTGATTTTTGCTATTCTTTATCTTTCATAATCGCCCCGAATATCCTCTTTTGGCGGTTCGATCGGGTAATTCCCGGTAAAGCAGGCATCGCAATAGCCTTTGTCTCCTTCTATTAACTCACTTAACCTGTCAACTCCCAGATATCCCAAGGAATCTGCTCCTATCATATCTCTGATTTTTTCTACCGTATTATTGTGAGCGATTAACTGATCATCAGAGGGTACATCGGTTCCAAAATAACAGGGATAGAGAAAAGGAGGTGAGCTTATTCTAACATGAACTTCTTTTGCCCCTGCACTCTTTAACATTCGTACAATGCGTTCACTGGTAGTTCCCCGGACAATAGAGTCATCTATCATAATAACGCGCTTTCCCTTAACTACGTCCTTTAATACATTGAGCTTTATCTTTACACTGGACTCTCTCATAGACTGCTTGGGCTTGATAAAGGTTCTGCCCACATAGCTGTTCTTTACAAAGGCAGTGGCAAGCTGTATCCCTGATTCAAGAGAATATCCGTAAGCTGCTGCATTACCGGAATCCGGTACACCGACTACAATGTCTGCTTCCACAGGGTAGGTCTGAGCTAATATTCTTCCTGCCATAATTCTGGAATTGTATACGCTGACGGAGTCCAGGCAACTGTCCGGTCTTGCAAAGTAGATATATTCAAATATACACTTTGCCTTTCTTGGCTGTACCATGGACATATCGGAATGAATACCATCTTTATTTATCATAACGACTTCTCCGGGCTCAACATCCCTTACAAAATCTGCACCAACCGTATCAAGTGCCGCACTTTCGGAAGCCAATACGTAGGAATTCCCTCTCTTGCCGATACAAAGAGGTCTGAATCCAAAGGGGTCCCTGGCTCCGATAAGCTTTCTGGGGCTCATAATAACAAGGGAGTAGGCTCCCTTTAATTTTAACATTGCATTCTTAACCGCTTCCTCTACACTCCTGGTCTGAAGTCTCTCTCTCGCTATCAGATAGGCAATTACTTCCGAGTCAATGGTAGTCTGAAAAATAGCTCCGGTATATGCCAGCTTTGCTTTTAATTCCGGTGCATTGACCAGATTCCCATTATGTGCCAGCGCCAGGGTGCCCTTGACATAATTTAATACCAAAGGCTGGGTATTCTCTCTGTTACTGGCTCCGGCGGTAGAATAGCGTACATGTCCCACACCGATATTACCCGTTAGATTTTCTATACTCTCCGGGGTAAAAACTTCATTTACCAGTCCCATTCCTTTATAGGACTTTACACTTCCCTTTGGTCCGCTGGTATCGCTGACAGCAATACCACAGCTCTCCTGCCCTCTGTGCTGCAGGGCAAACAAGCCGTAATATATGGAAGAAGCAATATCATTACCATCAAAATCATAGATTCCGAAAACTCCACATTCCTCGTGAATTTCGTCCGATATCCAGGTATCAATTTGTGTGTTATTATCCATCTATAATCCTTTCTACTATCACTTTAGATACCTATAGTATCTGTTCCATCGAATGAAGAAAGGCTGCTGCAAAATCAGTACGAGATGTACTTATTACTATTCCTGCAGCAACCCTTGATTACTCTTACGCCAGACCGATTCTCTTTAATACTTCGGCATAGGCATCTTCTACCCCGCCCATATCTCTTCTGAAACGATCTTTATCCAGTTTTTCATGGGTTCTGATGTCCCAAAGTCTGCAAGTATCCGGTGATATCTCATCAGCCAGGATAACTTCCCCTTTGCTCCTGCCGAACTCAATCTTAAAATCTATTAATTCAATGCCGCATTCCTCAAAATACTTGCAAAGAACTTCATTTACCTTAAATGCCATCTTTGAAATCTTGTCAATCTCTTCTCTTGTAGCAAGACCTAAAGCAATTGCATAATAATCATTAATCATAGGGTCACCCAGATCATCATTTTTATAACTGAATTCCAGGGTGGGAGCAAGTAATTTAATACCTTCTTCCATTCCTAACTTCTTTGAAAAACTGCCTGCAGATACATTACGTATAATAACTTCCAAAGGAACAATTTCAACTTTCTTAACAGCAGTTTCCCTGTCGCTTAATTCTTCGATATAGTGAGTTGGAACACCTTCATTTTCCAGCAGTTTAAACATATGGTTGGACATGCGGTTATTAATAACGCCTTTTCCGACTATGGTTCCTTTTTTTAAGCCATTAAATGCAGTAGCATCGTCTTTATAATCAACAATATAAACATCTTCCTGTGCTGTTTTATAAACTTTCTTAGCTTTACCTTCATAAAGCATTTCTAATTTTTCCATATACGGCTCCTATCTGTGTTCTTATCACATAGTTCGTTACTACTTAAAAATTGAAAGTCAACTTGTCTTACTCTTCTTATTATAACTTACAAAATTAGATTCGCAATAGAAAAATCGCAATTTGAAGCCCTGATTAGGCATTTTTATACTAATCATAGTTATAAGTTCATCTAATATATTTATCAATCCACTATGTTTTTCTTATTAGTCCAGGCTTTTTTCTTTGTTAATTTTAGCTTAGTTCCCTTTCTTTCGAATGATAGAAAGCTGTATGAATTCCAGAAAGATACACAGCAAAAAGTCTGCAAGTTAATTTCTTATACTTGCAGACTTTCTTGATCAGGCTTACCTTTTGTGTACCAGCGATAAAATCCGATTAAAGAAAATTACTTTGAGGGGAATAGTATCTAATAATTGCGGTATTTTATCAATAGTACCTTGTATGATAACCTGTAAGCTAAATTCTCCTACAAAAATCCAGCTTGTTGCTTGTTACATTTATTATTATATGACTATTAGTCATATTTGTCAATATGATTATTTGCTTTAGTTATATTTTTACATAATTGCTAAAACTTATTATATAATAACAAACGTTAGGGGGTGTAGAATTGTTCGATGTAAGATTAAAGGAGCTAAGAGAACTCAAAGGATTAACCCAGAAGGATTTGGCACATAAATTGAATCTTACCCAGAGTACTATCGCATATTATGAAAGCGGCAAGAAACTGCCGACCGTTGATACTCTGTTGTCTCTGGCGAAATTCTTTTATGTTTCCACAGACTTTTTGCTAGGGCTTAGCGAAGGAAGTAATTCTCCGGATACTCTCTCACAAAACAACCTGAATGAAGCAACGAATTATCAGACGAGCACCCTGACCAGCGAGCACCGAAAGATACTGCGTTATTTTGATAGATTAAGTACTGAAAACAAAGAACTTATTATAGGAAAAATGATAGAGCTCTACAAAGAGCAGCCCATAGACAGCGAAATCACAAGGGAGCTTGAGCGATACCGTTTGGAGTTATTATCCAAAAATGAAAGTGTCTGATGCAAATAGCGGTTATGAAGAATATACCTTCCATTACCTTCTGTTTGACAGACACTTTCTTTCATTTATAAAGTATTATCACATAACCAGCAATATTTCATTCTCTTCTTTCATTTCTGCTTCTGAAATATAATTATCCGTCAGCCTTTCTCCATTCAGATACATTTCCCTGAACCCGCTTTCTGCTCCGTCTTTGTTTTCAATCCTTATGTTTAAACATTTTCCGCGGAATATCTTTTTCATGGTAAGTTCCTTCCATTCAGAGGGAATGGAGGGAGCAACTCGAAGTCCATTCAGATCCGGTCTCATTCCAAGAATTCCTTCCACACAACCAACCATAACAGTGGAGGCGGTTCCTGTAAGCCAGTGTACATGGGAACGGCCTTCAAACGGGCTCTCCGTACTCTCCGTAAACTGACCGTGCACATAAGGCTCCAGAACCCTTATTTCTGCCCGGTCATTTAACATAGCCGGAGAACTTTCTTTAAAATATTCAAAAGCACGGTTTCCATGCCCCATAAGGCTTTCAGCAAGAATTATCCAGCCCTGAGGCTGTGAAAATATTCCGCCGTTTTCTTTTGTGGACGGATTAAAAAGAATGGCAAGTGCACCCGGGAAAGCATGGTCTGCAAAGGAAGGGGCCATTAGCCTAACACCAAAGGGTGTATTTAATTCACGATGCACCGATTCCAAGGCTGCTTCTGCCTGCTGCTTATCCGCCAAACCGCTGATGACTGCCCAGGATTGAGGATTCAGCCACATACTTGCTTCCTTGTTCTGCTTGGAACCTATCACCTGCCCGTCTTCCTTGATTCCACGGATAAACCGGTCATCTTCCCAGCAAAGGTTCTGGATGATTTCATACAGCTCCTTTTGAACACCTTTCATATGTTCTGCATATTCGATGTCCTTTCTGCTTTCTGCCAGGCTTATCATAATGCTCATAGCATAATACAGCTGTAGAGCAACAAAGGTGGATTCCCCTTTCTTGCCAAGTCTTAAACAGTCATTCCAGTCCGCATGGAGACCTGCCGGCATCCTATGGTCGCCAAGCCTTTCCAGAGAAAACCGGATGGCTCTTTTTAGATGATCATAAACAGTATCCGCCTCTTTATTCGCATATGGAATCACTTCTTCTAGAAAGCCGGAATCACCTGTCTCACCGATATATTTTAATATCGTAGGAAAGAGCCATAAGGCATCATCTGCCCTGTAAGCGGGGTGCCCTGTAGCTTGTACATAGGAATAATCATCAGGCGTATCCTCATGTCCCGGGTTATGGTCATATTTTACCAGCGGCAGCCCTCCCCCGTTATCTACCTGGGCAGATAGCATGAAACGGATTCGTTCTTTTGCCATTGGGGCATCGAGATGTATGATTCCTTGTATATCCTGAACTGTATCCCGGTAGCCATAACCATTTCTTTGCCCGCAGTATACAAAAGAAGCTGCTCTCGACCAGATAAAGGTAATGAAACACTGGTAAGCATTCCAGGTATTAATCATACTATTAAATTCCTTGCTGGGAGTGTTGACCTGGAAATGCTCCAGCTTTCCGTGCCAGTAATTCTTTAATTCCTGCAATTCCTTCTCTATAATACTCAGGTCTTGGTAACTTTCTAATATCTTATCCGAGTCTTTGTCGTTGTGCCTGCCTAGGATATATACTATTTCTTTCGTTTCGCCGGGTTTTAAACAAATGCTTGATTGAAGGGCAGCACAGCCATTGGAATTATAATTCAAAACATTATCACAATGCCCTCTTTCTACAGCAATAGGATTACTATAACTGCGATAAGCACCAAGAAAAGCGGCTTTATCTCCGTTAAAGGAGGTTACTTCTGCACCTGCACAGCCAAAGAAGCGTTCTTGTCCGTTGGAACCCTCCTCATTCTTCTCCACATTCTGATTTATAGTCTGTAGTATTTTATTCTTTTTAAAATACGTTCTTGTAATGAATAAGGTATATTGCAGATTAATCTGATCCTGCTCATAATTACTGTCATTGGTAAATTCTGCGTATCCAAAAGCTGAAATCTTTCTATCCTTTTCAGAATTATTCTTAACCTTAAGTCTCCATACCTCATAAGTTTTATGAAGGGGTACATAATAGAGGGCCTCACTCTGAATATCTTCATACTCTGCCGTAATCCGAGTATAAGACATACCATGACGGCATTCATTCTTATAGACATTCAGGTCTTTTCCTACGGGCTGCCAGGAAGCAGACCAATAATCACCGGATACATCATCTCTTAGATAGAGATATCTCCCCGGAGTGTCATCACTGTTAAAATGATATCTTAAAATTCTTCCATTGGCACCGCTCTTTACAAAGCTATAGCCCCCTGCATTATTGGAGATAATTGCTCCATATTCCGGAGATCCCAGATAATTAGCCCAGGGTGCCGGAGTATCCGGTCTTGTGATAACGTATTCTCTCTGTGCTTCATCAAAATAACCGTAATTCATGTTTGTGCTCCTTTTCTTTACGAAATATTTAGTATCCAAACCATTTCTCTACTATATTTACAGAGATTATCATAATATTATGTAGGATAATACGAGCTACTCTTATTTTACTATATTTATCCAAATTCATCAATTGCATCTTTTACAATGTCCCAAATGGGCCTATCATTACTTTATAATAAAAACCACCGGATAACACATTGATTATAGTAACTAGTAAGAATTTATCACGAAATTTTAGTACCATTAAACTATAAAAAACCGGCATCTGTATGCTGTATACAAATGCCGGTTCATATAATCAAAATTATTTACTTCTTTTCATGATTTCTTTCAAGTCATCTACTGAAAAATGATATTTTGTACTGCAGAAATGGCAGTTTACTTCTATCGTTTCATTTTCATCGATCATTTCCTGTATTTCTTTTTTTCCGATACTTACAATTGCTTTCTCTACCCTTTCCTTGGTACAGTTACAATAGAAATTCGTATTCATTGTATCATGGAAAGTCAATCCCATGTCCCCGAGAATCAGCGTCAGGATACTCTCCGGTGTGTTTTCAGCCTCTAATAAAGTAGTGATAGAAGGCAGTGCAGCTATTCTTTCCTCCAGTTTCTGTATTACTTCCTCTTCTGCGAAAGGCATAAGCTGAATGATAAAACCGCCTGCCTGTCTTACCGTATTCTCCTTATTCATCAGAACGCCTAAAGCTACAGAAGAGGGTACCTGCTCAGAAACCGCATAATAATAAGTAATATCTTCTGCTATTTCACCGGACACTAATTCTGTCTGTCCCACATAAGGTTCCTTCAGTCCCATATCTTTAATAACGCTTAATATTCCGGGCCTTAGAGCACCTCCCACGTCTAATTTACCTTTAGAACTGGGGGGAAGCATAACCTCCGGGTGATATACATAACCTTTTACATTTGCCATGGAATCAGCTGTTACCGTAATCCCTCCGATAGGTCCATCACTTTTTATCTGAAGTGTCAATAAATCATCCGTTCCTTTCATCATGCTGCCCATCATGGCTCCTGCAGTCAAAAGTCTTCCCAAAGCAGCTGTCGCTACCGGACTTGTATTATGGATACTTCTTGCATGCTCCACCAGATTCCTGGTAGTCGCTGCAAAGGCTCGTATCTGATTATCTGCTGCGGTTGCTCTTACTATATAATCTTTCATATTAACCCCTTTCGTGAATATCAAATCTTCGATTTGATATTGCTAAATCCGTAGTTGAAAAACATCTCTTCGTTTTTTCAACCTAATCTCCATGTTATTTATAGGTATACTTTACCGGTTTGGAATTTTTCTCCGGCAATAAAACATACCCTTTCTGTAGTATCTTTTGGTGGCTCCTCCGAAAAGGCTTCATAGACCCCTATAAATTCCATTCCTGCTTCTTCTAATAATCGTCTGATCACATCGATAGAATACGCCTTCTGATAATGGGTTTCACTGAACTTTTCATAGAGCTTGCTCTTTGACTGGCTTATTTCCTGTTCTTGTGCTTCTACAAATATAGTCACCTGATATTCATTTATATTTGTTTCTTTATCAAAATAATTCTCCCAGATAAAGCTGCAATCATCCCTGTTTTCAGCAATTACACTGTCCTTTAGAATCTCACGGTACTTATACTCCGTGTTCATATCAAAGAGAAAGATTCCCCCTGCTTCCAGATAATTATTCACCAAAGTAAAAATGTGCAAAAGCTCTTCTTCTTTGGTTATATAATTTAAACTGTCACAAGTACATACAATTGCAGCAACCGTTCCGTATAATTCAAAGTCCTTCATATCCTGCTTCAAATAGAGAATATCTTCTCTTTTACTGTTTGGCGGGATATTCTCCTCCTCATCGTACTTTTTTTCAATCGCTATCTGAAGCATCTCTTCGGATATATCAATTCCAATCATATCATAGCCGTAATCTGCCATTCTTCTGGTAATGCTTCCTGTCCCACAGCCAAGATCCAGAAGAATCCCTTCTGATATACCATTGTTCACCAGAATCCTTCTAATATCTGCTGCCCAATCCTCATAAGGAACATTGTCCATAAACCGGTCATAAACCTGTGCAAAGCCTGTATATGCTTCCATTCCTACACCAATAAATACCGCTCCACCTACGGTACTGCCATTATACACCACTTCAGAGAAGTTTTATAATGGCATCCTTTCTATTCCATAATTTTCGGTTACTATCATTCCGGATTACTTTTCATTTAAGAAAATTTTTCCCGATGGATTTTTAACCGGCATGATTGGTGAACCATTCCACTACATTTTTGTATGGAAGAGGTCCTCCAAACAAGCTTAGGGAACTTCCTATAGTAACATCAATATTTCCTTTACCGTATTCTCTTATACTCTCAAGCTCAGGAAAACCACTGACCCCGCCGGCATAAGTGACAGGGCTTTCTTGCCATTTACTCAGAAAACAGATTAAATCCATCTCAATCCCTGAGGATTTTCCTTCTACATCCACCGCATGAATCAAAAATTCATCGCAATATCCGGACAAATCTTTTAGAAGCTCCAGTGTAAGCCTTTCATTGGTGAATTTTTGCCAGCGATCCGTTACAATATAATAATCTTCACCCTTCCTGCGACAGCTAACATCCAGAACTAATTTATCTTTACCTGTTTCACAAGTTATTTTTCTCAGATTCTCATAATTTATAAAACCATCCCGGAAAACATAAGAGGTGACTATGACGTGAGAAGCTCCGGCCTGAAGAAAAGCAGCTGCATTCTTATCCGTAATACCACCACCGATCTGCAGCCCGCCAGGATATGCTTTTAAAGCCTTCCGTGCCTGGAGCATGTCCAGCTCATACTCATGAGTCCCGGCAGGATTTAAAAGCACAATATGTCCTCCTTTTAGCCCATCCTCTTTGTAAAGGGCAGCATAATACTCCGCTCCCTTTTCAGATACAAAGTTTTCTTTGGCCTCGCTCTCTTCATCTCTCAGACTTCCGCCTACAATCTGTTTCACTTTTCCGTTGTGTATGTCAATACATGGTCTGAATCTCATCGGTTCCTCCTAAAAAGACATTTTTACCTCCTGCTGGAACATGCGTAAAAGCATTATACCCTAGATATGAAAAACAATCAACTGCCCGGACACCACTGAACAAGATAAACACAAAGTCTGGGACAACTCATTCCGTACATTACAATAATAAAACTGCTTCTAGAGAAAACAACTGGTATTCAGCTGTTTTCTCTAGAAGCAGAGCAGATAATTCTTATAGATGTATTCGATTTAAACTACAAATAGCGTAAATAATTTTCTTTTATATTCTTTTCTTACGAAACAACTGAATGGATACTATGATACACCCAATTATCAGAGCAGTTGTTATGCCTATAGTCAAATAGATAGAATGTGCTTTCTCTGCACCATTTAGTAATGCCATGTTTTTTGAGGCAAGGGTAACTGGATTGAACTTCTCTGTTTTCGGAAAGATATTAAGTATCAGCAGTACAGCTAATATTGCTGCTGAAAGAATTAATCCACCAAAAGAACCGGCTGCTATCACACTGGATAGAAGAATCAAAGCAATAATAAAACAACCGAACAACCAGAGACAAAGAAGTGATAAAAATAAATTTTGGACTTTGCTGTCCTCAAATAAATATACCGTGTAGACATAATTTATAATAGCCGACAGAATAAAACCCACGGACCATAAGCTAACAGCTGCGGTAAATTTTGAGAGTAATACCGAAGACCTTGATAACCCTTTAGCCAGTATATTTACTAATGTCCCCTTCATCAACTCATTGGATAAGGTACCTCCAAACACCAGAAGCACAACGATAATCCCCATCTGGTTCATATTCTTAAAGTATTGGGTATAGGCATCCAAAACTGTAGGTTCCGGAATTTCTAACTTTAGTCCTCCCATATCCATAGAAGAAATAATATCCGGCATTAATTTGGCAAGCAACGGACTGGTCATACCAAAAAGGAAGAAAACCATCAGGATGATCAACCACTTAAAATTACGAATCTGTTCTATAAATTCTTTTTTTGTAAATGCAAGAAAGCCTCCCATATATTACATACCCTTTCCTATAAACTGCAACACAGATTTTAAGATTATGTCCAGGATTTCGTAGGCATAATCTTGGGTGTGAATTATGTCTTTTATAATTCACTGACAGCCATGCCTTTCCTATAAACCTCAAGATTATTCCGAGGATTTCGCAGGCTTAATCTTGGGTGTGAATTATGTCCTTTTAATAATTCACACTACTTCCAGAAATACACTCTCCAGGGAGGGTTCCATAATTTCGTACCTTACAATAGGAATTTCTTCTGTTAATATCCATGTCAGGATATCTTTTCTTATATCTTTCCCATTCTGTATCTGAACTTCAAGCACATGGTTATCCCGATGCACCTCTGCAACTCCGCAAAGTTTCTTCAAGCTCTCTGCCGCTCTTTCTCCTGGATATTGCCTGTCTAATTCTATCCGAATGATATCTTTGCGGTATCTTTCCCTGATCTCCTCCACTCTTCCCTCTAATACCAGCTTACCCTGATCTAATATTCCGATGTTTTCGCAGATGCGTTCCACATCTGATAAGATATGAGTGGAAAACACTATGGTGGTCTTCTCTCTGGCCAGTGAAAGGATATCCAGTATTTCCTTTCTGCCAACCGGGTCCAGCGCCGAGGTTGGTTCATCACAAATTAAGAGTTTCGGCTCATTTAACAAAGCCTGGGCTATTCCAAGCCTTTGCTTCATACCTCGTGAAAATCCTTTGATTCTCCTGTTTACACCGTTCAGTCCTACCATCTCCAGCAGTTCGGTAGATTTCGATGAGATGACTTCTTTTTTCAGTCCAGTGATTTCCCCGCACAGCTTCAGATATTCTTTCGGAGTCATATAGCTGTAGAATTCCGGTACATCCGGAAGATATCCAATATTTCGGTTGGTTTTTGCATTTCCGAAGCTGACCTTATCACCGCATACAAAAATATCTCCTTTATCCTGCTGCAAAAACCCCAGTATCATTTTCATCGTAGTAGTTTTACCTGCACCATTCTTACCGATAAATCCAAAAACGGAATGTTCCGGAACCTGAAAGCTCAAATCATCGATTACCTGTCTGTCCCCGAATTTCTTACTTACATGCTGTAATTCCAGAATTTCCATTACTCTTCACCTCTGCCTATTGTAAAATAAAGAATAGGACCTAACGTATTAATTCCTACCGTTATAATAATCCAAAGAATCCTATTTCCGAAACGGTAGCTGTTATGCCGAAAGATGTGCACTAAGGCTGTTATCATTAAACAGAACTGAACTGCCAAAAGCGGTATTATAAATGGCAGATACTCCTTAAGTTGATTTAAACTATTCATTTTGGCTCCCATCTGCGTGCTTAGTAGCACCCAAGGGTGTTACCGCACGCGTACAAAATCAGGGGGGAGTGAAAGATTTATATTTCACTCTTCCCTCTTTCCAGCCCCAAAAGCGGCTATTGTTTATAAAGCTCTTGCAGACTTCTCTTTATTTTCTGAAAACGTTCCTCTTTCTCCAATATAGAAAATACCGGATTATCTGAAATAATATTCTTTATATCTCTTCGTATCACTTCACCGCTTCGGGGAGCACTTGTCTGTACATCGATTGTTGCAAGATAGCCATCCAAACAATCAAATATATTACTGGCATGGAGCGTAAAATCCTTATCTAATGTTCGCCTTGCCAGATCAGCATATTTATCTAATACATCCAATGCCTTCTCCGTTCTATCCTGTGCGATATAAGTAGCTGCTGCTACCAGATAGATTGTATAAAGTCCTCCGGGATATAATTCCTCTATTTTAAAGATATCTATTAATTTGATAAATATCTCATAGTAAATATCCATCCGCTCCGGCTGGTCCTCATATAGTTGAAAGAAGTCCACTGCTGTGCCCAGCAAATTATTTAAGTTTGTAAAAGCATGACCTTGCAGGTATTCCATTGCTTTCTTCTTATCACCCTTCATTTGATAAGCTTTTACTAACAGAGATTCTGTCTGTATCAGTGGTTCGCTTAAGTTTTCCAATACTTCTATAGCATCCACAGGTTTTTGCTGGCAAAGGTAGCAATAGGCCCTTAGCTGCCTTGCCTGTTTGGCAAGACTGATATCCTCACTACCATGCTCTACAAGCTCCATTATTTCAATTACCCTTTCTAGAACTTCCTGTGTCCTTTCAGGCTTTACTGCAAGAGAACAGTGATTCAGATATAGTAATCCAAGCTGATATTGCAAATACCAACAAGAATAATACTTCTTAAGGAGCCCCTCACATTCTGCATATACTTCTTCAAAAGGCTTTTTTGCAAAATCCTCTGCTAAACGCTGGTAGAGCTTACGTACCTCTTCATTGGACATTCCAGGTTCATATCCAATCAGTTCATCCACTGAAATATCAAAGTAAGAAGCCAGAACGGGCAGCAGTAGAATATCCGGATAACTCTGTCCTGATTCCCATTTTGATACGGCAGGTTTTGAAATCCCTAGATAGCCCGCCAGTTCTTCCTGGGTAATACCCTTTGCTTTTCGTTTTTCTGATATTGTTTTTCCTATGTTGATAGTATTCATATAAGAAAAAGCTCCTCTCCTATCACTGCTCATTTCATGCTTTTATTTTAGTACCCTTGCGAATATTATACAATGGATTTATAGTTAACTTCTGTTAATAAAATTAACTTACAGTTAACTATAGGTTGTCCAAGTTATGTTTTTTTACTTATAAATGAAGCATCTAATACTTTACAGCCATATATATTTTCATTCTACAAAAAAGCAGCAATAAGTCTCTGCTGAATTATCTTCCAGCTTATCTTATTGCTGCTTATAACTTCTATTATCTATTCGTTATCTTGTCAATTAATCCTGTGCTTGTGCCATTTTTGAATATACCGGTACCAAAGTAGGATAGATTTCTTTGAATACCTCATACTTCTTATCATACAAAGCTGCAATTTCTGCTTCCGGTTCCGTAGTTTCTGTTACCTGTATTAACTCTCCGGCGGCTTCCTCCACTGTTTTGTATTCTCCACAACCTACGGCTGCAAGAATAGCAGCGCCAAAGGCCGGTCCTTCTTCCGAATTAATCTTATCAACTTTTACATTCAGCACATTGGCAATAATCTTGCACCAAAGGGGGCTCTTTGCACCACCGCCGTTTATACGGATACGGTCGATAGAAAGACCGGTAGCTTTGATAATTTCAAAGGAATCCCTTAAAGCAAAGGCAACTCCCTCTAATACAGCCTGGGTCATATCTTCTCTTGAAGTATCCATTGTCATACCAATAAATGTGCCTCTTGCGTCAGGGTTATTGTGAGGTGTTCTCTCTCCCATAAGGTAAGGTAAAAAGAAGACGTTATTTTTTCCAAGTTTTATGATACCTTCCTGCTCTTCCCCATACTTTTTGGTTTTAAGTATTTCATCCATCCACCATTTATTGGAAGCTGCAGCCGAGAGCATAACCCCCATAAAATGATATTTACCGTCAGCATGAGCAAAAACATGCAGGGCATTGTCTTTGATTTCGGAATAGTCCTTACTGGCTACGAATACTACTCCTGAAGTTCCAAGGGACACGTTGCACATGCCGGAGCCAACGGTACCGGTTCCTACAGCCGCAACTGCCTGGTCCCCGCCGCCTGCTATGATCTTGCAATCCAATGGAAATCCCAGTTCCTTTGCAAGCTCTTCTTTTATAGTACCTGTTATCTCAAAGCTCTCATATACTTTTGCCATCTGCTCTTCCTGCAGACCTACAATATCAAGCATTTCCTTGGACCAGCATTTTTCCTTTACATTAAAGAGCAGCATTCCGGAAGCATCGGAAACGTCCGTAGAATGAACTCCGGATAAACAATAAGCAATATAATCTTTTGGAAGCATTACTTTATTAATTCTGATGAAATTATCCGGTTCATGCTTTTTCACCCATAAAAGCTTTGGAGCTGTAAACCCTGTTAAAGCCATATTTCCGGTATAAGCAGATATCTTCTCTCTTCCTATGGTACCATTCAGATAATCACATTCTTCACCGGTACGTCCATCATTCCACAAAATTGCCGGACGAATAACACGGTCTTCCTTATCGAGAATTACCATTCCATGCATCTGTCCGCTAAAACTGATTCCCTTAACCTGACTTTTTTCTTCCTCTTTTACTAGTTCCTTTAATCCCTCGCAAAGAGCTGAATACCAGTCCTCCGGGTTCTGCTCCGACCAGCCGGGCTTTGGAAAGCTGATGGGATATTCCTTTGTTACAATATTTTTAATAGATCCCTTTTCATCCATTAACAGTAATTTAACCGATGAGGTACCTAAATCAACACCAATAAAGCGCATACCTACCTCTTTTCTGTTCAAAGGCTATTGCAATTTTATCATAATATCCGTAATTGCAATAGCCTCATCAAATTTACTATTTATATCTTCATATGTCTAACTGTTGGTTTTATTTTGTTTCTAAGATATACTGGTTTAAAATAGACTCTAACATTTCCTGTCTTCCGGAGGTATTAGGAGCTATTCCGTTATTAAGTGCATAAGCTTCCAAGGTCTTAAAGTCAGCTTTGCCATCCACAATATCTTTGCCAAGGCCTTCTTTATAACTTGCATAACGGTTTTCCTTGAAATCTTCAAATACGCCATCTTCTAATAATTTGGCAGCTACTTTCAATCCCTTGGCAAAAGCATCCATACCAGCGATGTAAGCAAGGAATAAATCCTCTTCTTCAAAGGAGCCTCTTCTTACTTTGGAGTCAAAGTTAAGTCCGCCCTTGGTAAATCCGCCGCCTAATAGTATCTCGTACATAGCGAGAGTAGTGTCATAAAGATTAGTAGGGAATTGGTCTGTATCCCATCCAAGCATAGGATCTCCCATATTAGCATCTACACTGCCAAGAACTCCGTTGATACGGCACATATTCAGCTCGTGCTGGAAGGTATGCATAGCAAGGGTTGCATGGTTTGCTTCGATGTTTAATTTAAATTTATCCATTAAATCGTACTTTCTTAAGAAAGCCATTACTGTAGCTGCATCGGTATCATACTGATGTTTTGTAGGTTCCTTGGGCTTGGGCTCAATTAAGAACTGGCCGGTAAAACCAATCTGCTCTGCATAATTGCAGGCCATCTTAAGAAGTCTTGCCATGTTATCAAGCTCTAATTCTGTGTTCGTATTAAGGAGTGTTTCATAGCCTTCTCTACCGCCCCAGAATACATAGTTTTCTCCGCCTAACTCCTTGGTGATTTCAATTGCTTTCTTGATCTGAGCTGCTGCATAAGCAAAAACCGTTGCGTTGCAAGAGGTACCTGCACCATGTACGAATCTGGGATTTCCAAAAGCATTGGTTGTACCCCAAAGACATTTAATACCAGTACGCTTCATTTCTTCTTTGATTACTGCTACGATTTCATCAAGTCTAGCATTGGTCTCCGCAAGGTCTTTACCCTCAGGTGCTATATCTCTGTCATGGAAACAGAAATAAGGAATCTGAGCCTTTTCCATAAACTCGAAAGCAGCATGTACTCTTTCTTTTGCCACTTCCATGGAACACTCATGATTATCCCAAGGTCTGAACATAGTTGCTGAACCAAACGGGTCATTTCCCATATAGGTAAAAGTATGCCAGTAAGACATAGCAAAACGAAGCTGTTCTTTCATAGTCTTTCCCATAACAACTTCAGACGGGTTGTAATACTTGAAAGAGAACGGATTGGTACTTGCCGGTCCTTCAAATTCAATTTTTTGAACCTTTTCAAAATAAGCCATATTGATATCCTCCATTTTGTTTATTAACTAAACTATATCGATGTATTTATCATACCAGTATTTCTTCCACTTGTCAACTGGATTTATTCATCTATCACAATGAAATTATTTACTCATGATCCATATTCAGCAAAATGCCAGAAAGTAGTCCGGCTGCTAAACAATTTTAATCTTTATCGCGAAATTCACACCCCTGAGTCTTTTCAACTTAAGTCAAGTATGTTAGTATAAATATTATGTGAAGTAGATTATTCATCTATTTCGTGCAGTCGTATGTAATGAAGCTGCTATGGCCTGGACAATGGGATGTTATATGCCTTGTATCCAAAGCCTAATATTGCGGCATGTCGGAATAGGCATTACATTTCACTCCCAAGTTGAAGCATTCTGAGAATAATTATTATATTATATAGAACAAGTGGATAAGTAAAAATACATGATACCTTAGAGGGAATACGAGATGATAACAGGAAGCAAAGAGCTTATACGTGATATTAACAGTACTTTGGTGCTGGAAACTATTATTAATCAAGGACCGATTTCAAGGGCAAACATTTCAAAAATGCTTGGTTTAACGAAGGCAACTATCTCTGCAATTGTCGCAGATTTGATAGGGCGTAATCTGGTGGAAGAAATAGGCTGTGACAATACGGATTTTGGACGAAAACCTATCTTATTAAGCTTTCAAAGGAAGGCCGGATATATTATCAGCGTGGATTTAGGCGTAGATACCATTTCTGTTATGCTGACGGATCTCCAGGGCGAGAATTGCCGTTTAAAGCAAATAAAGACTCCTAAGACCAGGGATGCGATTCTGGAATCCCTGATACAGGTTATTGATTCTATAAAGCCTGAGAATGACACAACCCCTTATGGTTTAGTGGGCATATCACTGGGAATACATGGTGTAGTCCATGAGAATAAGGTTTCCTTTGCACCTTACTATAATCTACAGGATTATGACCTTGCGGGCAAGTTAAATGAGTACTTTCATACCTCAATATACCTCGAGAATGAAGCAAACCTTTCTGTTCTGGGTGAAAGAACCTTTATGCACGATTATCCGAATATTGCGAATATAAGTGTTCACTCCGGTATCGGACTTGGCCTTTTAATTCATAACGAATTGTATACAGGATATAACGGTAGAGCCGGTGAATTCGGACATACTATCATTGAAATTGATGGAAAGGAATGTCCTTGCGGAAATCATGGCTGCCTGGAACAATACGTTTCTGAGCGAGCCTTGTTAAATGACTTTGCAGCTAAAAAAGGATTGGATGGCATTACTTTTGATCAGCTTGTCTCCTTTTATGAATCAGGTGATAAGGACGCTCTGGATATCATTGACCGGTTCGTAAAACTAATGGGCCTTTGCATCAATAATGTACTTAATGCTTATAACCCTGACATTATCATTATCAACAGCTCTTTTACAAGTTTCATTCCCGCTCTAACCAAACGTATTGAAAATTCCTTAAACAGCAGAATGAACAGCTTTATACGTATTGAATCTTCCCTGTTACAGGACTCTTCCATTCTGCTTGGAGGAATCTGCGTTGCAATTAAGAACTTTTTGGGTATAAGAACCCTAAATTTAAATAATAAAGAGGATTTTCATAAAGCACTATAAAAGCAAGAGCCATAACAGCTTTTAGTTTGAACGAAAGCCTGCTAATCCACCCCTCGAATAATCGTGATTGCCTTATGGAGGTTTTTAATTTCCACTGTATTGTATTCCCCTCCGTATTCACCATCCAAGGACCAGGGAACCATCTCCTCACATAGTAAACTAATTTCTTTTACGAGGAAGGAATAAATGAAATCACTGTTTAGGTTTCCTTTTAAAAGATCATTGATAACAGCTTGAAATTCTATTACATTTTGAGGCATTTTAACAAAGATGCCTTCAAATAGTCCGTCGTCTAACAGGACATCTTTACCTGCAATACCTTTAAATCCTCCTACCGACACGGAGTTTGTCACCATTCCATATATAAAATTATCATTGATTACACGGTCTTCGCATTTAATCTCCATATGATAGGCTTTCCAGTTTGGAAGCCTCTTAATTCCCTCTAATATATAAGCCATTCTTCCAAGTGTATTCTTATAAATTTGAGGTGTTTCATAGGAAGCATCGGTAAATAAACCAAAGGCAGCGGTATATGTAAAATACTTCCCATTGATAACACCTATATCACAGGGAAATACTTCTCCATGCATAATTACTTTTGCTGCTTTGGGAAGACTTTTGGGAAGTTTCAGATTACTGGCGAAATCATTGGTAGTGCCCGAAGGCAGAAAACCGATAACCGGTTTCTTCTCCAGTTCCATAATACCGCTGATTACTTCATTCAGGGTTCCGTCTCCTCCTGAACATACAACAAGCTCATAGTCATCCCTTTTCAAGCAGTCTATTACAATATTCTTAGCGTCCTTTTTACCCTTCGTGGCGTAAATTACGATTTCGTAGTTCCCTCTTCCAAAACATTCAACGATGCTGGAAAGCCAGGTTTTGATTTTACTCTTACCTGCCATGGGATTATAAATAAACAACAACTTATTTTTCATGGCTCATTTTGCAGACTTTTCTGCTGCCCCTCCATCATTCTTTGTTTCTTTCTTTTTGTCATAATACCGCCTATCCTCCCGCTTTCTTTGGCAGATAAGGATTTCCAGCCGGTCTCTCTCACTTTATCTATAAGGCCTAATTCACTAGCTATTTCATATTTTAATCTTTCATCAGGTCCCATCTCTTCTATGGGTTTTATTTCCTTTTTTGTCTGTGTCTTACTCATATAATTATACACCCTTTCTAGATTTTAACAAGGGACTGTTTCAATGAAATATCTTCTCACTAAAACAGCCCCTGTATATTCATTTATTAAAAGTGTATCCCCTTCTATAAGTTTCATACAGGATTATGTGGAAATTAAAAGACAATTTCCCATAATTCACATAAAGGGTAGTGCCTGTGACATTTACTGGATTTTAAACAGTTTAATAGCTTTCTCCAGGTTCTTCGCATCCTCTTCCAATTCAGTAGCAGAATGGCTTAAGTTCTCAACGGCACCTATCTGAGCATTTGCAGTTGCACTAACTTCTTCAGAAGCTGCAGCAGTCTGCTGGGATACTGCAGATATACTTCTGATTGCATCAAGGGTATCTTCTTTCGCTGCTTCAATACTCTTAACACCAATTGAAATATTATCCAGATTACTAACAAGACCTCCAACATAAGTATTAATTCTGTCAAAAGTAGCAATGGTTTTACTCAATGCCTCTGACTGAGAATCAACAATATTTCCTGCCATCTTAGCTGATTCTACGGTTCCAAGAGTCTTGTTCTGTATATCCTTTACAATGTCTTGAATCTGTCTTACCGCTTCCACTGACTGATCTGCAAGCTTTCTGATTTCATCTGCAACAACAGCAAATCCACGGCCTGCTTCACCGGCACGTGCAGCTTCTATGGAAGCATTTAAGGAAAGAAGATTCGTCTGAGCGGCGATTTCATTGATGATTCCGACAAAACTATTGATACTTCTGGATTTTAACTCCAGTTCTTCGATGCTCTTTATTACAGTCTGTGTCACTTCTGAGGTGTCTTTTGCCTTTTTACCCAGTTCGTCAATGGTTACCATGCCTTCGCCGATAACAACTTTTGTATCGGTGGCCTTCTTTTCAATCTCATAAGTATTGCTGTATACCTGGCTAATCTGATCGGATAATCTTGCCATCTGGCCAAGGCATTTCTCCGTATCATCTGCCTGTTGTACAACACCACCCTCAATCTCATCAATTGTCAGGGAGATTCCCTTGGTAGACGTTAATATCTGGTCAGAAGTCTGGGATAACTCTGCTGCTGATCTGGTTACTTTATTACCTACCTGATATGCTTCTCCAATTAATTGCTTCATATTGGTAGTCATATCCTCAAGGCTCTTTGCCAGAATACCGAATTCATCTTTTTTATCCGTATCAAATTCAACGGTTAAATCACCTTTTGCTGCCTTTGATATAGAAACCATAAGTCTTCTGATAGCTTGTGCTATGCCAACAGCAATGACATAACCGATTAAGATCGCCAGAATACTGGCAAATGCAACAAAGAATATATTCAAGGTTTTTAAAGATTTTACCTGCTTTAATATCTCTGCTTTTGGAATCAGCGCGCAGACCATACTGCCGGTATCACCGATTGTATTGTATACATAGAGATAGCTGCTTCCTTTGTATTTCACATATTGAGAACCATCCAAATCATTGGATTTAAGCGCCTTTTGATAGAAATCAGTACTGGTAAAAACTGCATCGCCTGATTCTGTGGTATTAGTCTCCGAACCATCCGGAGCTACTAAAGCTGCAATACTACCCGCAACGGTAGTAACATTCTTCAAGGAGCTCATGACTTCTTTCTTGCTGACATCGAGGATAATAAAACCATCGGGGGTCGTCATTCTTGTAACCACAGCCAAAGCATATTTAGAATCATCTCTCTCAAGAATTTCATCTATGGAGGAGTGTCTGCCTATCCATCGATTGCTTATCTTTTTCTCAGAAAAGGTTTTTCCCTGTTCTGATTCTAAAAACTTGGCATATAAGTCATCCGGTGCTTTTCCGTTGGTTACAATAGGTTTTCCGGTACCGGTAAAAATATATGCATCACTAACAAAGGGATTTGTTTGATTGATGACCATTACTTCCTGCTGCAATGCCTTCAGATTATTGTAGTCTTCAATGGAATCTTCTTTGTTCAGCCTTACATAGTAATTAGAAACTGATTTACTTAGCAGTAATTCCACTGCTTTATCCTGTACCGTGCTAAATCCTAAATTGAGATAATCACTTACAGCACTTACTGTCTTGTCCATATTGGTTTCGTAACTGCTTGTTATGGCAGTGGAAGACTTCGTATAAGATATAGCGCCGTAAACACCCATAAATATAATCGGAACTAATACCGCAAGAATAATCTTTGTTCTTGTTTCCTTAAGCCTACTTAAAATCCCTTTGTCAACTGACATGGCTTCAAATATTAACTTACTTTCCTGCTTCTTTGCTTTTATGTACTCTTTTCTTGCTTTCTTATCCATTGGCAATGCATTTACAGATTTTTTAGACCTTTTTTTGGATTTGCTTACTGCTTTATTTGTATGTACTTTAGCTTGGTCATTCTCCCCAAAAATCTCATCCTCCTGCCTTGGTTCCAGGTTTTTCTTCTTCCTTTCGAATTTTAGAAAATTCCTGAAATCCTTTTTCTCTTTTTTAGCCGAAATTGGTTTGTTCCCTCTCATCATATCCTCCTGATAGCATCTTTTCATACAAATGCAACTTTTGAAGTCGACAAAAACAGGCATAATATCCACATATTACATACTATTAACATATTTTTTTCCCGTTTTTTATCTATTTAGCATAATACTACCACAAAACCTGACAAAATGAAACAAATTATCTCGAAACAGTTTCTGTTTATTTAGTTTAACGTAAAACTTAAGTGTTGGTATGTGCAACATTCCCAAAACCCAGGAATTATTTTACATATATTCTCAAATTATTATTGTTTTACCAAGCCAGAAGGAATAAAGTATACTCTCTTTTACTTTTTTCCCGGTAAGCTGTTCCAAAGCCCTGCGGTAGAAATTCAACTGGCGGCTGTACCGGTTTCTTAATATCTCGTCCGTTACCTGAACATCACTCTTGTAATCCACGAGCACCAATTTATTATCTTCTTCATAATAAGCATCTATTACACCTTGGATCAGCACTAATTCCTCACTTTTATACTCTTCACTTATATCTTCTGCCTTCATTCCCATAATGAACTGCCGCTCTTTGTAAAGTCTTCCTTCCTTCTCGGCTCTTCTCATCTTCTCTGCCAGGGGACTCACAAAAAATACTCCAAATTTCTTCACATCCAGAACTCCGGCTTCCTCTTCTGTGATTTTTTTACCTGCTACCAGTTTATTTATTAACTCACGGACATCTTCTTCCTCTTGTATTCTGGTGAATTCCGCCAGTTCCATTACCTTATGAATTAATGTACCAAGGTCGGCACCTTTTTCGGTTTTTCCTTCTTTTAAAAACTCCGGCACCGGATAATCGGCTTCCCTCAGCCTGTTCTCATCCAATAGTTCTACAGCGGCTTCCTCTTCCTCCTTTTGACCCATTTTCTTTAATTCTGATACCGTTAGTTTTGCATGGATATTGCTTTCATTCTCATAAGGGTAGCTGTAATTTAAATAGTCCTGGATTTCACTTTTATATCCTGCATCATATATCGTGTCCATATCCCTATTTAACAGTATATCTTCTTTCAGGGCTTTCACTTCCTGATTTATTTTTTCTTTCAATAAGAGCATTTCGTAAGTGTTTTCACAAACAGAGAACCTACTCTCCTCCAAAGAATTTGCAGATTCCAAAGAATTCTCAGATTTCAAAGAATTCGAAATTTCCAAATACGCAGCTGTGGAATCATTCGCTATTTCATGAGCAGCTAATAGTTCGTTAAAGCAATTTTGGTTAATAAGAGCAGCCATCAACCAGTCAATATAGGAAACTGCACCGGAGAGTTCGAGAAAGCTCAGACTTTTCTTAACCTCCGTGATATTATTTGAATATTCCGTCAATAACTTATCCATATCCTTAACACCGGCTGTCAGAATAAGCTTCTCCTTTGCTCTGGTTAAAGCAACGTAGAGGACACGCAGTTCTTCTCCCAAACTGTCTAGAATAAGCTGCTTCTGAATGAATTTTTTAAGTAAGGTAGGTGCCTTAATTCTAAGTGTAAGATCCAAAAAGTCCGTACCCACACCATAATCCTGATGCAAGAGTATCTTTGCTCTGGAATCCTGCTGGTTAAAGTTCTTCCCCATACCGGCAACAAATACAATTGGGAATTCCAAACCTTTACTTTTGTGAATACTCATAATCCTTACACTTTTTTCGTCTTCTCCGGTAACTTTAGCTTCTCCAAAATCCACATCATACTTATCAAGGCGTTCCATATAACGGATAAAATGAAACAATCCACTGTAACTGGTTTTCTCAAAATTAATCGCCTGCTGCACCAGCATATCAAGATTTGCTCTTCGCTTATTGCCTCCTGGCATGGCAGAGACATAGTTATAGTAGCCGGTATCCTCCAGTACCCTGATAATAAGCTCATTAATTGACAGTTGCACTGCCATATCCCGATACTTATTTAACTTTTCAAAAAAAACTGCCAGCTTTTCAGATAAATCATTTTCATTCTCTGTGCAGTAAAGTCTTGCTGCCTCGTACATAGTTACCCTTCTTTTAATCATACGGATACTTGCCAGTTCATTGTCTGTAAACTCCGCCATAGGACTCCTTAAAACTGCAGAAAACGGAATATCCTGTCTAGGGTTATCAATAATACGTAAGAGATTTAACGCTGCCGATATCTCAAGAGTCTTAAAATATCCTGTCTGGGTTTCTGTATGGGTGGGAATTCCTTCTACTAATAAGGTCTCTGCAAAAATATCCGCAAAGCCAGTCACGGAACGAAGCAATATTGATATATCTCCCAGTACAGCTCTTCTTAGCTCACCGGTTTTTTTGTCCTGAACCATAATTCCTGTCTCAGGATCTGTCAGTTCCTTGATTCTCCGGGCAATCGCCAGTGCCTCTAATTCCTTAGCGGTATATTCCTCTTCCTCTTCTTTTTTACTCTCCTCCTTATCCTTTTCGATTGGGGTTGTAGTTATGAAAAGCAGCTCGGTATTATCAGAAACACCGTCTCCCTCCAGATAACTTGCGCCAGGATAGAGATATGCTTTCTCGTCATACTCGATATCCCCAAGTTTCTTTGTCATAATCTTCTTGAATATACTGTTGATACCGCCAATTACCACATCTCTGCTTCGAAAATTCTTATGAAGGTCAATACGCTCATTCACTCCCTCTTCTTCCAGCTCCCAAAGAGGATAGCTCTCATATTTCTCCATGAAAATTCTTGGATCTGCCTGGCGGAACTTATAGATACTCTGCTTCACATCTCCTACCATAAAACGGTCGGGTCTTCCAAAGCGTCCCCCTGCTATGCTCTCCAGGATAATTTCCTGCACTAGATTACTGTCCTGATATTCATCTACCATTATCTCCTGGTAATACTCCGAAAGATCATCTGCAGCAGCAGTAGGGACAATCTCTCCCTCTTCTTTTTTTACCAGAACAGACAGTGTCAAGTGTTCCAGATCATTAAAATCCACTATATTTTTTTCATTCTTTTTCTGTTGAAATCTTTCAGAAAAATCTCTGCATAGTCTAATCAGCACCTCAATATGAGGTTTCATTGCAGCAATATCAGAAACCATGTCTTCTTCTGACTGAAAATAAAAATTATTTACGATGTCGGATACTGCCTTTTTGATCTTATCTCTTATCCCCTTGACCTGTTCTTTCTTCCTCAGATCAACTCCCTCTTCTTTCTTGGAAGAAAGTCTTGCAAATCCTATATTCCTGATTTTTTCACCAAAAGAGGAATAGTCATAGGTTTCTGTCAGACCTTCCAACTGTTCCATATCACTGTTAACAGCCGGGAAGTATGCCGCCGGTCCGTCTTCCTGTCTGCAAAGCGCCAAGGCCTCTTCACACATGGCAAGTATATCTGTTACCATATGATTTAACAGCTTCATAAGGTCTTTCAGCCAGGAAGCTTCCTTTAGCTCCTCAGCCGTTTGTATGGCATAATTATTTGCTAGTCTTTCATACCAATCCTCAGGCCAGGGAGCACTCATGGAAAACCGATGGATGTTAAGTATCAGTTCTTCCATTCCAATATCTGTTTTTCCTCCGCCAAAGCCCTCCGAAAAGGCAAGGAAGTCTTCACTGCCTTCTTCATAATACTCTTCCAGAAGTTCTTCCAGCACATCAGACTTTAACAAAGTAAGCTCCGCTTCCTCCGCTATACGAAAGGAGGGGTCAATGGGCAAGGACTGGAAATTCTCTCTGATAACCGAAAGGCAAAAGCTATGGATAGTTGTAATCTGCGCATTATGTATAAGAGCTGCCTGCCTCTGGAGAACAGCATCATCAGAGTCTGCCATCAGCCTGTCATCAATGGCTTTTCGAATTCTCTCCTTCATTTCTGCCGCCGCAGCATTGGTAAAGGTAACAACTAAAAGTCTGTCAATATCAATTCCATTCTCTTTATCCGTTATACGGTTAATAATACGCTCAACTAATACAGCTGTCTTACCGGAACCGGCTGCGGCTGATACCAGGATATTCTTACCTCTGGCTTCAATTACCCTTTTCTGTTCCCTTGTCCACTCCATCTTCCTTGCCTCCTTTCCTCATTCGTTCCAGAATTTCTTCCTTTTCTAGTATTTTTAACTTTTTATACTCAAAGCTTGCAAGCTTCGTATCAAAACCGCATACGTCTTTGTAGGGACAATACTCACAAGCCGTATGATTACCCATCTTATAAGGTTCCGCCTTGGTACTTCCGCTTAGGATACCTTCTCCGATACTTCCCACCAGATTTCTGACATGGGACAAGAGCAGTCTGATATCCTCTGTACTGGCTCCCTGGGAACGCTTGGTCAGCTCACCGTCCTTATTGGATTCCACCGGAATAACCTCAGACTTAACAGAGGGCCGTACTCCTTCCCCTTCTGTCTCAAAGCTCTTATCCTGATGTTTTACCATATCGTGGTCACTATTAACCAAACCGTTCATTTTTAAAGCTTTTAGGATACTTTCCTCAACATTTCCCGACCGCTCCACCAGAGGGTCATCCATGTTGTAATACAAAATTCCCGCAGGTAATATTTCCTTGTCCTTTTTGTCTTTCCCATATAATTCAATTGCAGCGCTTAAATAAAAAGCAAGCTGAATCTGCAGCCCGTAATACAGGGAATTCAGATCAAAGGAAGTGCTGCCGGATTTATAATCCACTACCCTAAGAAGCAATTTATCGACTTCTTCGTAGGTGTCCAGTCTGTCAATTCTACCTGTAAGACTGATACTCTCCTCCGTTCCTAAGGGTATTATAAGTGTGTCAAGAGCGCTCCGGTCGGAAAAGTACAGTTCGAAGGCCTCCGGTTCAAAGTCTCCTCTTTCAATCTGCTTGCATACCGCCCACAGGGTTCTGTTTACTATCCGTTTGGCTCTCCTAACAATGGCTTGGTATCGCCTGGTGCTCGTAAAGATCATATTGCCGTAATCCTTAACAGCTTCCTCCACGCAGGCATCACTAAGCCTTTCTCTTACATCCTCGGGAATGGTGTGCCAGTTATAACCGGTATCTTTTATTTCTCTGGCAAAAAGCTCGAGAGCCTTATGAAAGATATTACCGATATCCGGCGCACTGATTCGGTATTGCTCTCTTTCTGACAGTTCCAATCCATACGCCGCAAAATGAGCAAAGGCACATTCCGCAAACTTCTCAAATCTTGTGACACTGCCGGATAATTTTTCTCCGTACAGCTGCCTGGCAGCCTCTTTTTGCAGTCCTTTTTCTTCATCAATATAGAATACGGCCCTTATAAGCCGTGATAATTCTCTTTGTCTTTCTGGTGTTCTAAAATAGTATTGAAACAGCTCCTGCCACAAAAGATCCTCTCTGCTCTCAGGAAACTTCCGCAGCCCCTCTATCAGATAGTCAAGTCCTTCTTTGATACTAAGGATTTCGCTTATACTAACGTCCTCCCTTTCCTCCTCTGCTATATCAAGTTTTGGGAAGATCTTCTGGATATCATTGATTAAATAAGCAGGCAGGATTTTCTTCCCATCTTCGCTTAATTTACTAAATGTAATATAGAGATAGTCCTTCGGCTTTGTAAGATTTAAGTAAAGATAGAACTTTTCCGTATAGATTTCCTGCTTTCCTGTTGGCGCAAGCTCTACATCCTTTTCTTCTAGTATCTCTCTGTCACTGTCTGTAAGTATAAGACCCTTCGATGGTTTCTTTGGGATAATGCCGTCATTTACTCCCATGAACATTAACACCTTAATGTCTTTTAGCCTCGTTCTCTCAATATCACCAATTACAATCTGATCGAGTCCAGGCGGTATAAGTCCTACCTTTGCTTCTCTTAAACCCGCTTCCAGAACCTGGGAATATTCTCGGATAGGCATCCTTTCCTCTCCTAAGAGCTCTACCAGCTTATCATATAAGGCAATAACGCCTGCATATATCTGGCGGTATTCTTTCTCTTCCGATAAGCGGTTCTCCCTTAAGTAATTCTCTGCATAATCCAAGAGCTGTCCAGGTACATTGAGCTTAACTCCAAGCTCATATAAGGCCATGGTATAATCCTTTACCGTCAGTTTTTTATCACTTGCTACCTGATAAAAAGGCAGAAATATCTCACAGAATTTCTCTCTGGCAGCATTTATCCTGGTTAAGTCTTCTTCTTTTGTCCTTCTGGATAAACGAAGGAAAGGCTCTTCCCACCTTTTCTTTCCTCTGATTCCAAGTGCAAGCACATAATTCTCTAACAGGTCAATATCCTCTCTATCGATACCGGTTAATCCTGTTCTCAGATATCCAAAGACTCCCTCATAGCTGAAATTATCATATACAATCATAAGTGCACTACGAATCAAAGTTGAAAAGGGGTTTCCAAGGATATCTCTCTTACTGTCTAAAAAGTATGGAATTCCTTCTCTTTCAAACCCTTTTTGCAGTTCCCTGCCATAAGAGGTGATATCTCCTGTGACTACAGCAATATCCTGGTAACGGTAATTTTTCTCTCTTACCAGGGATTTGATACCGCGGACAATATAATTTACCTCCTCTTCCCTATTCTTAGCTCCGTAAAGAAAAATATTTTCAACAGGCTTTTGGAATGGAAGAATACGATAACGGAAAATATTTTCTTCCAGGCAGGCAAGCTCATTATTTTTCTGATAGCGTCTTGGTACCTTTTCCTTAAAATACTCCTCCATAAACAAGGTTTCTTCAACCGGGATATTCTCCTCTGCTGCTATTTTTGTGAGTTTATCAATGGTCTTACGGCTAAGATGAAAAAGTTTGTAGGGCTCGTCCTTCTCCCTTAACTCTGCTTTTCCGATTGTTACTGTTACAATTACCATTTTGGCATACTTCATTAATTCCGTCAGCAAACGGTACTGGGAAGGTGTAAAACCGGTAAAGCCATCCAAACAGATAATACTCTCTCGAATCAACTTAGAACGTCCGATGGAGGGAATTAATGCTTCCAGAATCTCTTCAGCCGTTATATAGTTATTCTCCATATAATCCTGAAAAGCTTCATATATTACCTTAATGTCATGGAGCTTGTCCTTTAGCCGCTCTTTACCCTTAAGGCTTTCGCTTACCCTGGAGATATCCTCCATCTTCAGGCTGTACTGGCATATTTCAGATATCAGGGATTTCAGTTCCTCTGTAAACCCCTGCTTATTCACATCATGGGAGAAGTACTTTAATTCCTCCTTCTTGTTAGCCACCAATTTGCGAAGTACCATGGTTTTACCCGTATCTTCCAGTATTTTTCTCTCATCTTTACCGGTTTCATCGAATATCCTGTAAGCCAGACGCATAAAGCTTAAGATATCAATGTTCATGGTTCCCTTAAGGGGGTGCATGGTGACAATATCCTTCTGGGTCTGGAGTGTAAATTGTTCCGGCACCAGAACCAGATACCCTGCATCCGGATGCTCCATGGACTTTTCTATGATTTCATGGTAAAGCCTGTAGGATTTTCCTGAACCGGAGTGTCCCATAATGAACTTTAATGACATGCTTTATCCTTTTCCTTTCTTTATTGCCTTACACTAATTTACATAAATTGAAAACTCAAGGACTCTGTCCTTTCGTTTATATTCTTTCGCTCCTTTTGGAAAATTGGAGAAAGCTCCAAGTTCCTCTCTGCGCTTTCATTATATCATGTTATTCCATCAAAATATAATCATAATTTATTACTGCATTTAATAAGATATATAAAGGATTTACGGAGGCTCTTAAGTCAAATATGCGAAATATTAACCAGGAAAGGCATGGTGCAGCGTCATGGCAAATACCAAAATAGTTGTTCTTCACTTAAAGGAAATCATATATACAGTTCTGTTTGCGGGCCTGGGGATACTATTAATAATCTTATTAGTTATTATGTTCGTAAGCAAAAACAACGATAAATCCGATTCAACAACGGATGCCAGATACATACCGGGAGTATATACCTCAACCTTCGTTCTAAACGATACTTCCCTTAATCTTGAAGTTATAGTAGATAGAGACCACATCAATAGCGTTCGTATTGTAAATATTGATGATGCAATTACCACTATGTTTCCTTTAGTTGAACCCACCCTTGAAAAAATAGCTGACCAATTATACAATGGTACGGATATTAAAGATGTCGAGATCTCAAATGACAGTAAATATACGGAGAATTATTTAGTAAACGCAATCAAGTCCACCCTTGCAAAGGCGGAGCCGTCAAGTAATGTACAATAATAACACAGAGGGACATATTACAGCCGGGTCAGAATTCGGCATGGAATATGTCCTTTATTAATGCTTATACTTATTAATTCTTCTGAAACCTTATTGAATATGATATGAGGGTCAAGAAGTACAGTCTATCTCTATGAGAGGCAATTAACACAAAACAGAAAGACTCATGCCAGATTCCAAGGCGCACTCGTTCTTTCTGCTTTGTATAAAGTTTAATGAATTTTTTCTAATTCTTTGTAAGGTGATTCTTCACTTAGGAATATTACACCGATAACGCCTGGGCCGGTATGTGCGCCGATAGCGCATCCTATATAGCTCTCAAGAAAGTTTTGGCAGCCGTATTTTTCTCTCAGCATTTCCTTTACTTCCTCAATGGTTTTCTTATCGTCTCCATGTACCAATCCGATCGTCTGTTCTTTTAAATCTTTTCCCCGTTCTCCCACAATTTCTACAATTCGTTTTAGGGATTTTCCTCTGCCCCTTACTTTCTCTATGGCCTGCAGTGCTCCGGCATCCGTAATTTCTATGATAGGCTTGATGTCCAGTAAGCCCCCGGCTATGGCAGAGGTTCTGGAGAGTCTGCCGCCTTTATATAAGTATTCCAGTGTTTCTACAGTAAAGATATGTTCCATGTTACTGCAATAAAAATTAATAGCCTCCACTAAGGTTTTCTTATCTACATTATTTGCCGCAAGCTTTAATGCTTTTTCCGTTGCAAGACCAAACCCCAAGGAGGCACATTTGGTATCAATGATAGTCAAATCAAAATCCGGATATTCCTCTAACAATTCCTGCTTCGCAAGATTTGCCGCGTTAAAGGTTCCGGCAATCCCAGTTGAAAAGCACAGATATATGACCTGATCTCCCTTTTTCGCATAGGGTTCAAAATGTTTATGGAACATAAAAGAATTAATGTGATATGTCTTAACGTCAGTCCCGCTTCTTAAGATATTATAAAACTCTTCCGGAAATATAGTCTCTCCGTCAAAGTAATCCTTTTCTTCTATTACAACAGGCGTAGGTATTACATGAAGGTCATATTTTTCTATCAGTGAACGTGGTACATCCGAAGCAGAATCCGTGATTATTTTTAATGCCATTACGATACTCTTTGCTTTACGCTTGTAAAAGCGCCACTGCTAAAGTTAAGCTGGAGATTTTAGCAGCTGCAACTATCCTTCTTTTGTTATTTTTCCAGCTATTTTGATTAAGCTACTTAAAATTATAAGTATTCAATAAGATATTTACTGCAAAAGCTATATTTATAAAAGCTCCAGCTCTTTCATCCATTGGGCCGCACTTGCATCACTAGGCATCCTTAAATCTCCTCTGGGAGAAACTGCAACTGAACCAACCTTAGGCCCATCAGGGAGACAGGAACGCTTAAACTGCTGACTGAAGAATCGGCGGTAAAAGTTCTTAAGCCATTTTAATATAACATCTGCACTATAATCTTCCAGAAAAGCTATTCTGGCAAGTCTGAAAATCTTACCGGGAGTATATCCATACCGTAATACATGATATAAGAAAAAGTCATGGAGCTCATAAGGACCAACCAGTTCTTCCGTCTTCTGGGCTATCACTCCATCCTTCGGCGGAAGAAGTTCCGGACTTACAGGTGTATCTAAAATATCCGTCAGTACTTCCCTTAGAGCAGCATTATCTGTAATCATTGCAAAATAACCTACCAGATATCTCACCAGAGTCTTTGGAACAGAGGCATTAACACCGTACATGGACATATGATCTCCATTATAGGTTGCCCATCCAAGAGCCAGTTCGGACATATCACCGGTTCCGATAACAAGACCATTGTATTTATTGGATAAATCCATAATTACCTGCGTCCGCTCTCTTGCCTGCACATTCTCATAGATAACATCATGTACCAGCGGATCATGCCCTATATCTTTAAAATGAAGATTTACCGCATCCTTTATCGGAATTTCCAAAAAGCTAACGGACAGCTCTCTTGCCAAGGTTACAGCATTATTATAGGTTCTGTCAGTCGTTCCAAAGCAAGGCATGGTTACTGCTATAATACCTTTTCTGTCAAGTCTTAACAGGTCAAAAGCTTTGCAGACTACTAACAGTGCCAGCGTAGAATCCAAGCCTCCCGATATAGCAAGTACTGCCGTCTTAAGCCCGGTGTGTTCCAGTCGTTTCTTTAATCCATAAGCCTGGATATTGATAATTTCTTCGCAGCGTTTCTCTCTTTCCTCTTTTTTACCTGGAACAAAAGGCGCTTTGTCAATAAATCTTGTAAGCTCTGTTTCTTCTGATAAAATATCTTCACCAAAAGCGAAACTCACATACAGGTAATCCTTCCGCTCTGCCACATGGTAGGTGGTCATTCTTCTGCGTTCACTGGCCAGCTTACCCATATCCAGCTCTGTTATTGTCATTTCATTAATAAAACGGGGAGACTCTTTTAATAAAATACCATTTTCCGCAATTAAATTATGGGCTCCAAAGACTAAGTCCGTACTGGATTCTCCCTCCCCTGAAGCAGCATATATATATCCGCATACCAGTTTCGCTGACTGCATACGGATAAGCTCTCTGCGGTAGATATCCTTGCCTGTTGTCTCATCACTGGCTGATGGATTCAGAATAAGAGTAGCTCCTGCCAAAGTATGGCTCACGCTTGGAGATAAAGGTACCCAAAGGTCTTCACAGATCTCAATTCCTATCATAAGCTGCCCAAAATCCTCACAGCAGAATAATATATTCATTCCAAAAGGAATTTTCTCCCCAAAAAATGTGACTTCTGATACCTCTTCCTCTCCGGCATTAAAATGTCTGACTTCATAAAATTCAGAATACCCCGGTAGATTTTTTTTGGGAACAAAGCCAAGTAACTTTCCGTTATAGATGGCTGCTGCCACATTGTATAACTTCGCATTTCTTAGTATAGGAAGTCCAAGAGTTACAAATATCTTTCTGCCTTTTGTAAAATCTACAATCTGTTTTAGTTCAACCATCGCAGAGTTTAACAGACTATCCTGTAAAAAAAGTTCTCCGCAGGTATACCCGCTAAGGCACAGCTCCGGCAGTACCAAGACTTTAACTGCCTGACTTTGAGCCTCTTCAATAAGGCTTCTTATCTGCCTGCCATTATATTCACAGTCTGCCACTTTAATAGTTGGGGTGGCTGCTGCTACTTTAATAAATCCGTCTCTCATCTTTTACTCCCATCTAAAATCAAGTGAAAGAAACGATAGGCACACTTCTCATTTAAAATTTCTTTCACATTTCATATTCTAATTTATAGATTTCACAAGTAAACTGCAAAGCTCTTTCTATATCTAAAATCGCCTTTATATATGATTATAAACTTTATCTATCCTTTATTCTATCAGAAGAGAGTTATTATGTAAACAAAAAAAGGCAGCTAAAGCTGCCTCTTTATCTTTTGTCAATACCCCGAAACGCCGTTTCCTGTATTTTGACTCCTAGCAAAAGCTAGGTGGGTTTCCGCATGCAAGCCTCTGTCTTCCACTGCAAACGGTGGCCTGACATAATCTTACAAATTAGGAATCCCTTATAAATGTTGTAGGTTCAAAATAACAGGAGTGTCGCACATCCCAGGAAATATCTTTTATGTCATTATTATAACCCAGACTTTTATTAATTTCAAGGTTCATTTGCGATAATATTACGAAATGTCCAACTCTTCTACATAATTTTCCAGGCTTTGAAAGGTAAAAACAAATTCTGTACCCTTTCCTTTTTCACTTTTTACCATTATTTCACCATCGTGTTTTAAGGAAATCTGTTTTGCAATGGCCAGACCAAGACCTGATCCCTGTTCGTTTTGCTTTAATTTTGAACGATAAAACTTATCAAAAATATAAGGCAGTTCATCCTCTGCAATTCCAACACCTTCATCACGAACCGATATTAATAGTTTATCCGTTTTGACTATATTTATGTGTATCTTAGAATCATTCATTGAAAATTTTACGGCATTGTCCAAGATTATTAAAAACATTTGTTTTAAACGGTCATAATCTCCCATCATAATACACACCGGATATTCTTTGGTGAATATCATTTCTATCTGTCTGTCCTGGCACCGTGGATGAAAACTTCGAATCAGGTCATCAAAAATCTGCACAACATTGACCGGTTCCTTTTCCACTTCAAAATCCGGGTTTTGCATTTTTGATAAAAGAAGCAGGTCGCCAACCAGTCGTTCCATCCCTTTACATTCTGCCAGGATCTTTGCATGATACTGCATAACTTTCTCTTCATCCGTAACAATTCCATCCACTAACATCTCGGTATATGCCCTGACAACGGTAATCGGCGTTCTAAGCTCATGGGAAACATTGGCAAAGAAATCAGTTCTCATCTGATCTCTGTTTTGCCTTTCTTCTTCGTTCTCTTTTAAGCGGTCTGCCAGAATATCAATGGTGGTAGCCAAGTCCCCTATCTCATCTTTACGCTTTAAATCCAATTTGGTTTCATACTTTCCGTCAGCCAGTAACAAAGCTGCGGATCTCATAGAGGTAATAGGCTTTGTGATACCTCTTGCAAATAGTATGGCTATAATAAAGGAAATGGAAAGGGCAATTCCAACACTGAAAAAAATCAGGTGGGTACTGCTGTTGATGATTTCTTCCTGATTCTTAATCTCTGTAGAAATAAGCACGGCTCCGACTACTTCTCCGTTTATAATTACCGGATATCCCTGAATCGCATTTTTTCCTCCAAGTTCTTCATAATAACCGCTTTTATTAGTATGCTTTCCTTGAAAGGCCTTTTCAACTACTGTTACAAAGTCCTTTGGCAGAGTGACATCTTCCAGGGAAAAATTCTCAAATTGTTTATCCATAGGATTTTTGGCACCCGGATTCGATATTGTCCAGATATCTGTTTCATCATCCATCTCCTGGACATTGTTCTGATAGTCCAGATAGCTGACGATTTCCTTATTGGTAATGGCTTTAGAAAGATTCTTCACGACCACAATTGCTTGTTTTAACATTTTCTCCCGGTAATTTTCCATAGTGGCACTTTCATACAGATTCATGAAAATAAGTCCAACCAGTATGGCAAAAAGAGTAAGTACAAGGGCATAATTAATATAGACCTTAAAAAAAAGCCTGTTAAAAGGCTTGCCCTGCAGTTTCTTATCCATTTATACTTTTACTCCTTTCGTATTAAACATTTACGAAAGGGGTATGAAAATATAATTATATAAATTGTATTTTCATTACCCCGTAAAACTTTTCTTAATCATTATTACTCTTCTATTTCGAATTTATAGCCCACTCCCCAAATAGTTTTTATATTCCAGTCGGGATGTTCTATTGCGTCCAATTTTGCCCTAAGACGCTTTATATGGGAATCAACAGTCCGGCTGTCTCCAAAATAATCAAATCCCCACAGACTGTCCAGCAAATTGTCCCTGGTAAAAACTTTGTTAGGGTTTTTTGCCAAGGTCCACATCGTTTCTATTTCTTTTTTCGTAAGTGACATCTTGTTTCCATTTATATGTAGGGTATATTCATCCAGATTAATTGTCATACCGCATACGGTTATGATATTCCCTGCCTTCACTTCCTTCTCCGTTTTGGTCATTCTTCGGAGCACCGCTCTTACTCTTGCCATAACTTCACTCGGACTAAAAGGTTTTACTATATAATCATCGGCACCAATATCAAGTCCCATTATTTTTTCAAAATCTTCGCCTCTGGCCGTTATCAGCAAAACAGGTACATTGGATATTGCCCTTATCTTTCGGCATACTTCATAACCATCTTCTTTCGGCATCATAACATCTAAAAGCACCGCTGAAGGGCTGAATTTTTCGAATAAACGGAAGGCTTCTTCCCCATCATTTGCAATGACCGGTTCCAATCCTTCTTTTTTGGAATACGCTGACAAGACATCCGTTATATCCTGATTATCATCGGCGATTAGTATATACTGCATTTCTTTTCCTCCAATATCCTCTAAGCTTTTGTCTTCGTAATTCGCTCCATATGCATTTTATTATATCTGGGTTCCTTCTTAAAAACAAGTGGAAAAGTCAGTCTATAAAAAAACGTAATGTCCGTAAGAAAAAATTAATATTTTGCCATGATTCTGACAAATTAATAGTTTATTTTATTTTTGTACATAATAAAGTACACTTATATCTTTCTATGTAGTTCTCCGAATTTCATAGATATTTTGAAAACAGGTCGATTTGTTATCAGGTTATAGAAAGCCACCTTTACTTCCTATACCAAGGCCTGTCCTTAGGAGGATATTGCCATGAAAACGAATTTATGGAAGAAGTGCCTTTTGGCATTTGGCATGTTTTTATTTTTAACTGTGCTATTGCCACCCGTATTCGGTAGTAATGCAGTTGCCAGTGCCTCAACCGTTGACGATGACCAAAACAGCATTAAATTAAATGTTAAGAGTAAGTCCCTTGTAAAAGATTCTACTTTCAATTTAAAGCTTTATAATGTTACAGAAAGCCAGAAAGTATCCTACAAATCAGGCGATTCCTCAATTGCCACGGTGGATGATTCCGGTCTTATTACCGCAGCTGGCTTTGGAACAACTATTGTAACTGTAACTGTAAAGGATGGCACAAAAACAGCTGCCTCCCTGGACTGTGAAGTTACCGTTGGCCCTCCTGCATTAAGTGTAAAGCTCACAAAATCTGAAATAACTCTTGTAATAGGAGATAAAACTTCCTTAACAGCTATTTTGAAACCGAACAACACCGTAGAAGAGGCCAGATTTTGGAGTAATGATTCCTCCATCGCATCTGTTAGCGTAGGCGGACGAGTATCGGCAAAAGCCGCAGGTGTAACCTACATCTTTGCTGCTATCGGAAATGGTAAATATGATTACTGTAAAGTTACCGTATTAGAAAAAGCAGAGGTAACCCCTACAGAATCCGCACAGTAATCTTAAAACTTAAAACAATAATGTAATAAATGCACCTTAAGTTTGGAACTAATCCATGATCCTAAGGTGCATTTTTGTATGTCTTCTTCCTAATGTATAACAGCATTAACTGTATTATTCTTATACCTCTTTATAGTCAGCTGTTACCTCTTCACTTTCTTCCTTATTATCCTTTTTTTCTTCCTTGTTTTCTTCTTTTGATAAGCTCTTCTTAATATTATCCATAAAGTTGATACCGGTTACTGCTTCAATGGCTTCCGGCAGTTGTGTAATGATATCCGTCACATATCCGGACACTTTAGCGGCACCTGAACCTTCTCCGTTACTGCCATTATCAATAATTACAATCTTCTCGGTCTTGGTAAGAGGTTCTGCTATGGAAGCTGCTATCTCCGGTAATTTCTCAATAATCATCTGAGTAATAGCAGCATCGTTATACTGCTTATAAGCTCCTGCCTTCTTTACCATTGTTTCTGCTTCTGCAGCACCTTTTGCAAGGATGGCGGCGGCTTCTGCTTCACCTTTGATCTTTATAGCTTCTGCTTCTGCCTCTGCTTTAATCTTGATTGCCATACTGGAGGCTTCTGCTTCCTTTAATTCAGAGTACTTCTTAGCATCTGCTTCCTTGCTGATACGATAATTCTCAGCATCTGCTTCTTTATTTACCGTAGCAAGCAATTCTTTCTCACGTCTGATAGCTTCTTTATCCTGAATTTCAGCTTCTTTTTCCTTCTTCGTTAACTCTACCAACATGGCAGTTTCGGTAACTTCTTTATCTACCTTATTCTTCTGGATTTCATAGGCAGAGTCTGCCTTTGCCTTTACCGTTTCCTGCTCTTGACGGTATCCCTGGATCTTTAATTCTTTTTCCTTATTCGCTTCCGCAACATGAGTTTCGGCAACGATTCTTGCTTCTTCTCCTAATCTCTCTGCTTCTGCTACCTTAATTTTAGTTTCCCTTAGGGCTTCTGCCTCTGCAATAGCTGCATTCTTTTTTACCTCTGCAATGCGGGGTTTACCAAGGGCCTCCAGATAACCATTCTTATCTGAAATATCTCGAATCGTAAATGCTTTTAATTCTAACCCCATGCTGGCAAGGCCCATCGCTGCTACTTCCTGAACCTGCGAAGCAAACTTTTCTCTATCCTTATAAATCTCTTCTACAGTCATCTTGGAAATTATTTCTCTAAGTTTACCTTCCAGTACATCCTTGCCGGTATCTTTTATAATTTCGATTGTCTGCTGTTCTCTGCCGGTATTAAATTGCTCTACTGCATTTAGAATGCTATCCTTATCGCTCTTTACCTTAATGACAGCAACACCGTCTGCCCGGATATCAACACCCTGTTCTGTTCTGGCTCCTTCTGTGCGGATTTCAATCTTCATATTTTCCAATGAAATCTTATCCGCTCTTTCCAATAACGGTATAACAAAACCACCGCCACCGGATATAACTCTTTTTCTAAGACCGGTTACGACAACCGCCTTATCCTGGGGAACTCTCTTCCAGGTTGTTGTAATTACCAGGGTAACCAATACAACCGCAGCGACTATAATTCCCGCAATCATAATACCTTCATACATTCCCTTAATCCTCCTATTAATACGTACTTCCATTGCCATACATCCTGTAGGCCGTGGTTTCCAAATCTATACCAGATATCCAAGAATTATTCTTTGATATCAGATATTCTCTGTTGATGTAACATAATACACATACCCTTCAATCCAGCAGATAGCTACGTTTACTCCTGCCTTTAACTCCTCTCCGTCAATGGTCTTAGCCGGTGAGGTATAACTGTTCCCATTAATAGTGTATCTTATCTCTCCAAACCCATTTTGGGGTATCGTTTCTGATACGGATGCCGGGAGTCCAATCAGATCATGTGCCTCCGGTGTACTTGTGTTTTGCGCCTTTTTAAGAGGTGTAACAATAAAATGCTGCATGAAATAGCAGATAATAAACCCAGTTACCACTGCAATTATAATGTCTATAAACCACATCAGACCCGGAACATACTCAATTAGCACCCAGCCGATTCCGCCAAAAATTGTTGAAAACAGAACTGCTACAATAGGACTTATGGGCAGTGCCAGGGAACTTCCTCCAAAATCCAGATTAAGTCCGTCAATCCCTGCAATATCAAAAACACTTCCCAGCAGAAGGGATAATATTATTAAAGCAATACCTACAAAAAAACACACCTGGAATAGTAAAAGCACCTTAACACCTCCTGTATGAAACTATCATACTACTCTCTTATTAATACCATATTACACAGAAATTAGAATTAGATTAGAAATATTCTCCATATTATTGTACTAAATGTGTTTCTTTTTGTCAATTTTAACCACTTGTAAGTCTTAAGGAACTACAGGTAAATCTGCGGCATATCATATGTAGGTTTTGGCAAGGTTTTAGTTTTTGGGGGTGGACGATGAGAGGCGACTTGTTATGCAGCTATGCGACTCAAGAACCCCTACTCCACTAAAGCGCCAGGAAACATAGCAGACAGTCAATTCAGTGCCAAACTCGCTGCGCTCAGACAATGGCACTGATTTTCCTTGCTATGTTTTCTGCCACTTAAGTGTCATAAGGGTTCTCTCGATGCATAGCTGCATAACAAGCCGCCTCTCATCTGTTTATCCAATATTTAGAATCCGGTTTTGGTTTTACATATTATGGTTTTACAAATTATGGTCTTGTATTTTATATTGGGTTCTTGCTAAGTTTCATTGTTCTTAAACTTATTTCATTTTACAGATGATTATCAAATGAGATAGATTGTAATTTTTATTATACTTTCATTTTGTTGTATAAAATAAGGATAAGATGGTTGAGTTACTTCTCTTTTTTTATAATTTTTCGATATCGATAATCTTTTCTACCCAATCTTGGTAAAAGGCTTCCTCATGAGACACCAGCAGTACTGTGCCCGAAAATTCTGACAGGGCTGTAATGAGTGATTCTTTTGCCTGTACATCCAGATGGTTTGTGGGTTCATCCATTATCAAAAAATTACAGGGTTTAAGCATAAGCAGGCACATCTTGACCTTGGCCTGTTCGCCGCCGCTTAAGGTCCCTATCTGCTGCATTGCGTGTTCGCTTGATATCCCGCAGCGGGCAAGGTGCTTTCTGATGTCTTTTTGTAAAAAGGACGGATTGGCTTCTGCTACAATCTGAATTGGAGTCTGATTCCCATCTTTCCATACAAAATCCTGCTCATAATATCCAGGAACTACTTGTTCGGAAAAAGAGTACTTTCCCTGCAGTGCTTTTATCTGCCCTAATAGGGTTTTAAGAAGCGTTGTTTTGCCGATTCCGTTAAATCCTGTAATAACGACTTTCTCTCCTCCTTTTATGGAAAAGCAAAGGTCTGATAGCAACGGATAGTCATATCCTACTGTCAGATGCTTTACTGACAATTGTTCCGTTATCGGCAGTGGTAAGCTGTCAAAATGAAATACGGGTTTTATTTCTTTTTGGGCAAGTGCATCCATCTTATCCATTCTCTCAAGCTGCTTCCTCCTGCCTTGTGCCATTTTGGATTTGCGTCCTGCAATGTTTCTTCTTATGAATTCTTCTGTCTTTTTTATTTCTCTTTGCTGGGCAGTGTATTGTCTGATATAGTCCTCCCGTAAAAAGGTCTTTTTTTTCAAGAATTCAGAATAGGAACCATAGTACTTTATTAATTTTTCATTATCGATATCACAGATACGATTTGTGATTTTTTCTAAGAAGCCATGGTCGTGAGATACTACCATATAAGCATTTTCCAGCCCTGTGAGATAACCGCAAAGCCATGTTACATGCTCTTTGTCAAGAAAATTAGTCGGCTCATCCAAGAGTAGAACGTCTGGTTTTTCTAATAATAGTTTGGCTAATATAACTTTTGTACGCTGCCCTCCGCTCATTTCTCCAATAGGGCGTTCCAAACCAAGGGAGAGTAACCCCAGACCTTCCGTTACCCGTTCGATGAATACATCAATGGAATAGAACCCTTTTTGTTCTAATTGTTCCTGAAACTTTGCTGCAAGTTCCAGTCCTTGTGTGTCACCGTCTGAAGCTCTTTTGTAAAGGTCATTCATGGCCTCTTCAATGGTATACAACTTATTAAAGGCTGTTTTCAAAAAATCTCCCATGGTCGTACTTTTATCTATACTGGCATATTGATCCAGGTATCCGACAGTGATTTTAGGCTGCCATAGGATACGTCCGCTATCCGGAATAACTTGTTCCGTACAAATTTTTATTAAGGTACTCTTTCCGGTACCATTCTGTCCTACTATCCCTAAATGCTCACCTTTATTTAATACCAGCTCTGCCTCTTTATAGAGCCGGTTATCTCCGTATGAATGGGTTAATTCTGTTATTTCTAATAAACTCATAATTATATTCTTCCTTTCCGTTATCCCTCTGTTGTCATATCATTAGGGTACCTACCGCCTTATTTCTCAAACAAAAAAGCAGAAAGCAAAGATACCTTAATTGTATCCGCCTTCTGCTGATTGCATTTCTTCTTTCTCTGCATAACAAAAGGCTATGGACAAAACAATGTCCATAGCCTTCCCTCAAAAATCCCAGCAGAAAAAAGAGCAAAAAACAGGTATCTGAAAATTCCTGCTCTATTACTCCTTCTTCCGATGATTGGATTCCTTAGGACCTGTCAAGCTCTGCACAATGTTTCATCGGTTTGAATTGTACAGAGCCAAGTCTTCGTGTTAGTTTATCTGTTATATAAAAGCTCATGGCTTATCTCCTCTAAATACATACTATAGGAACAGAAAGCTATTCCTGAAGCAAATGCACGGCGGATAAATCACCGCTTTTATCAGAAAATTGAAAATAAGTTCTGATAAGTTCTATTATGGCTCCCATAATAGCATGAGATTTTAACTTTGTCAATTAATTACTGGTCTTTTCTCCAGTTGAAGCAGCGCTTCTTTCATTGCAAGACCACCGGCATAGCCAACAAGGCGGCCATTTGTACCAATTACCCGGTGGCAAGGCACAACAATATTAATAGGATTTTTATTATTTGCTAATCCTACCGCCCGGCTTCCTCTTGGACTGCCAATGGCTTCTGCTACCTGTTTGTATGTGCAAACTGTTCCATAGGGAATCTGCAAAAGCGCATCCCATACCTTTTTTTGAAACTCTGTACCTTCCAGCTGATACGGGAAATCAAATATCACTCTCCTTCCCTCCAGATACTCACACACCTGTTTATAAGCATTATCAGAAAGTGCAGAGGGTTCATTTTTCGTATCAATCTTGTCTGCTCTTTTTAAATAAACAACCGATTGTTCCTTATAACCGATTTTTAAAATTCCGTATTTAAAATTATAATAAGCATATTTTATCATAATTGGCACTCCTTTCTGAATGCTGCAGGTGATTGTCCTGTTTCTTTCTTAAAGAAGCGGTAAAATGAAGACATTCCGCCGAAGCCAACAGAATATGCAATATCAACTATATCTTCACCGGTACAAGACAAGAGGTCTTTTGCCTTTTCCAAACGCAGCCTGTCAGTATATTCTGACAATGTGATACCATATTCATTCTTAAATATTTCACCGACCCGATGCTTTGATAAACCAATTTCCTTTAATTCCTGACTAGTTTTACTCCTCTTTGTATAGGAATCCTCCAGCAGTAGTCTCACCTTTTCTGCAATTTCCTTCATGGGCTGATAATCAAAAAGGTCACTTCTACAGCGCTTGCAAGGACGAAAGCCCGCCTCTTTTGCTTGCTCCGCCGTATCAAAATAGCAGATGTTCTCCCGTTTTGGTACTTTAGATTTGCAGGAGGGGCGGCAATATATTCCGGTGGATTTGACGGCATAAAAGAAAATTCCATCATAGGATGGGTCGCTTTCATATACCGCCCTCCACATATCATCTTGCTGATATTTATTTGCTTTTTTTACCTCAACATTATCCTTGTCCGCTTGTCTTACTTTTAATTGCTTAACAACTGATGCATTTGACTTTATTTCCTTTGCCTCTATTTCTTTTACCTTTCTCTGCTTTTCGTCACTAATGCTTTCCTTATGTGCTACAATTTTCTTTGCTGCGGGATCTGCCATATCGGGTAAAGCTCCTCCGGCGATTGCCCAAAGATATAAACTTGCTACTGTTCCATAGGGTGAGTAACGTTTGGCATATTTGGCGAATTCCTTACGGTCAATATTTTTCTTATGATATAGCATCCGCATTCCGCGGTGGATTGCCAAGTCCCCAAAACTCACCACATCCGGGCGCTGCATGGAAAATATCATAAGCATTTCAGCCGTCCAAACACCAATGCCCTTTAATTCCGAAAGTTCTTTGATTATTTCACTGTCTGTCAGCTGATTTAGTTCTTCTATTTTAAATTCATTCTTCTTTACTTTTGTTGCAAAATCTTTGATATATCCTGCTTTTTTATAGGTAATGCCAATGCTTTGCAATTCTGCTTCCGAAAGCCCATCAATCGTTTCTGCATCTACCTTGCCCAGTTTTTCACAGAGCCTCATCCAGATTGTCTCCTGCGCACGAGTAGATATCTGCTGTCCAATAATATGATGTATTATAGAAGAGAACAAGTTCCTATCGACTCTCCTCTGTATCGGACCTATCAGATCAATGGCAGCTCCCAGCCTTTTATCCCGGTTCTTCAGATACTTTACTGCATCTTCGCTATATTCAAAATACAAATTGCCATTTTGCATAATTTAATCCTCTTTGTATTATCATCCTTCTTCGCAGGCGGAAGTACACTGCTCTGCTATTTATTAAAGCAATCTATCTGTAGTTACATGATGTTATTATAGCATACCTATTATTTTATTTCTTCCCAATACAGGACATGTAATTATATCAGAAGCCAAAATTTCCTTCTATTATAACAACTTTTATCCTGTCCTTTATCAGCTGACCCGTTATCAACACAAAGTCATTGCATATTCTTTGCTGATGGCTGCAATCAATGCATTTTCCTAACTTTGTACAAGGTGTGTCCTTTCCCAGCCGTTTAGCATCAAGAGGAGCGGCTATCTGCCGGGTACGTACTATGGCTTCCTCCGCATTCTCTGTTATCTTGTTCGTACCCACAACTACAATTACTTGCCTGGGGCCATAAATCATTGGAGCAACACGGCTTCCGTTTCCATCTATATTAAACAGCTCTCCATCCTCGGTTATAGCATTGGTACCGGTTATAAAAGTATCTGCTTCAAAGTTCTTTAAATAGAGTGCACGCTTATCCTCCGAAGTCAAGTTCTGCTGATGCTTATTATAAAATATATAATCTCCGCTTCGAAGATACTCAAATACTCCTGTCTCCTCTAAAGTAACAGAATCTCCGCATCCTACTGTTTCACCTCTTTTAATCAGTTTGGACAAAAGCAGAAGCAGTTCCTCCCGGTTCTTTACATAATATCCTGACATCTTATTTTTTTCTAGATTCGCAATTGTTTTCGTTATTCGTTCCTTCATATCACTTGCCCCCCGCTATCCTAACCAATTACCTGCCAATAAACAGCCGTGTCTTACATACTGCAGCCAGAATTTTAAGCACTATATTCCTTTACCGCTATCTATACCTCTGCCTTTCATCCACATTCTCCTCTTAGCTCGAAAACTTTATACACAACTATTAGCTTTTACGCTCTTTGCATCTTGTACACAGGTTTTCATATACTCATTCGGTTATAATAATATCATAATTCATATACACTGATGAAAGCAAGTCCAATCAGCTTCAGACTAACTACTAATAGATTACTAACCAATAGTAAGGTCAAAAAATGGCAGTGCCAGCAGCAAAGGATACTCTTCTTTGCTGTCAGAACTGCCAAACTGTATCTTCTATTCTTTTAAAAAGTTATAAATATGGCCTGGATTGTTTGAGTTATCAGGTGCCACTTTCTGCACCTCGTAATCTATTACCTAAGATGATGTTTCGTATACCTTAAGAAATACAGGGTATTAATGTTTAAAGTGTCTCATTCCGGTAAATACCATTGCGATTCCATATTCATTGCATTTTTTAATGGAGTCCTCATCACGAACAGAACCTCCGGGCTGAATAATCGCTGTAATACCACCTTCATGAGCAGCTTCTACGCAGTCATCAAAAGGGAAGAAGGCATCAGAAGCAAGAACTGCGCCGCAGGAAGCTTCTTGCCCAATTAACTCTTTGCTGTGTTCAATGCTCTGCTTCGCAGCCCAGATACGATTTACCTGTCCCGGCCCGATTCCTACAGACTGCTTATCCTTTGCCAAGGCAATACCATTGGACTTCACAAACTTAACAACTTTCATAGCAAAAAGCATGTCTTCCAATTCTTTCTCCGTTGGCTTTCTATCCGTTACTACCTTGATGTCTTCTTGATTCAAAAGTTTGCTGTCTATAGTCTGAACGATAAGTCCGCCATTTACTTTCTTTAAGTCATAAGCATTTTCATCCTGAGGCACTTCGATATCTGCTAACTGCAGCACTCTAACATTTTTCTTACCTTTTAATATAGCAAGCGCCGCTTCTTCAAAGTCGGGAGCTACAATAACCTCCAGGAAGATTTTGCTCATCTCTTCTGCCATGTATGCTGTCACCTTGCGATTTACAACTACGATACCCCCAAAGATAGATACCTTATCTGCCAGATAAGCCTTGTCCCAGGCTTCATCAATAGTAGCCGCACTTCCTACTCCGCAGGGATTTCCATGTTTGCAGGCAACAACCGTAGGTTCACTGAATTCTTTTAATAATTCCAAAGCTCCGTTGGTATCATTGATGTTGTTAAAGGATAATTCCTTACCGTTAAGCTGTCTGGCATCTACAATAGAACCCTTTTTCTTTCCGATTTCACGGTAAAAGGCTGCCCTTTGATGTGGATTTTCACCATATCTCATATCCTGCACCTTTTCATAGGTAAGGGTCAAGGTCTCAGGAAGGCTGGTATCTTTTCTTTCTTTCTTAAGGTAATCCGCAATCATCGTGTCATAATTAGAAGTATGCATGAATACTTTCTGCATTAAATAGAACTTGGTATCAAGGCTGACCTTTCCCTCTTGCTTTAATTCGTTAAGCACCTTATTATAGTCAGCAGGGTCTGTTACCACAGCAACGTCCTGATAATTCTTAGCCGCACTGCGAAGCATAGTAGGTCCGCCGATATCAATATTCTCAACTGCTTCTTCTCTGGTAACATCCTCTTTTAAGATTGTTGCTTTAAAAGGATAAAGATTTACAATAACAAAATCTATAGGCTCGATCTGAAGGTCTTTTAGCTGCTTCATGTGTTCTTCTTTCCCTCTCATGGCAAGAAGTCCTGCATGAATCGCCGGGTGCAGTGTCTTTACCCTTCCGTCCAGGCATTCAGGAAATCCTGTTACTTCTGACACTTCCATTGCCGCAACGCCTTCATCCATCAGCTTTTTATAGGTTCCGCCGGTAGATAAAATCTGAATGCCTAATGCCTCCAACTCTTTTGCAAATTCCACAATCCCTGTTTTGTCTGATACGCTGATTAATGCTCTCATCTTCGTTCTCCTTTTCTTAACTCGCTAAATAAATATAAAGCCACTGTCAGACAGCAAAAAACCGCCCTGGTAACCTGATAATATTCCTATTACCAAAGCTGCCCAGGCGGTCGGCATATCGTATTTTTGTACTCCCTATGGGTAAGCTCCCATTTCCGCCAGTCATACAAAATCTATCTTTAGTTTACAATATTTAAAACCCTATGGCAAGCCCCGGTTACTTATAAATATTATGATATCTGCTTATTATTGACTAAGATAAAGTACCTTAAATTCACTTCTGTAATTTCTTTTTCAGTTTCAGACTGTCATTCAAATGCCCCACCTGGTGTCTAGTGATCGGCATTAAGAGAATTCCGGTGATATTCTTCCTTCCCCAGAAATCAAGGAGCCAGATGGAATCCCCCTGTTTGGTTACCCCGCCTTCTTCCAGAATCCTATCGATGCTTTCCTTCCTGACCTTCCTCTTCAAGTCAGGTAATGTAAGATTATCTATGAGCTCTTTCGTTCGGCTTCCTACAGCATCACGGTAATTTTTTAGTTCATCCATTTTTAAATTTTTGCTTAGTTCCAGAATTTCATCGTCAGTCATAGCATTTCCAGTATCTTTCACCTGTACCCCCAGACGTTTAAGCCAAGACTCATCCAGTACCTGTTCTCTCTCGCCTATCAGGATATTTGCCGTAAGATCTTCAATTCGTGTAATATGCCAGATATTCCAGGCAACTGTTACATCCTTTACTGTAGGCATCGTTACAAAGGCTTTATCCGTTAATCCCTCCCAGACTTCATCCATAAGGGTGCTGCCTGACCCCTGGGTTACAGAGGAGTGAAGCATCGAATGCATTTCCAAACATAGATTTTTTGCCTCTTCAAATCTCTCAGGTTTTGCCAGTAATTCTTTTAATTGTGCCTGCTTGGGATTCCAATCAGTTCCCGGTTGAAACATACTATCCACCATACCCTTTCCATGCTATTATTTTGACTCTCGGTCCATCTATTTATGGAGCAAGAAACTATCTTTCCTTTATAAACTCTGTATCTCTACGACACCAGATACTCTCTCCTTTTCATAGCGACCGGACAGCCTTCGATAAAAGTAAGCTTGCTCCACTCACAAATTGCAAGCAAGCTTGCATATGCTCATTACGCTTATTATATCATAAAAGACGGTAGGCTTGTCTATATACTTTGTTGATTTTTCCAGAAAATAGAATAAGCATTATAAACTATTTGCTTAAATTCATGTATAAAGTTATAATATGTACTTAGAATAAGTATTATGGTAATTTCATACTGCCATGGGATTATTAGGAATATTTCGAAAGGATTATGAATATGAAAAAGATAAAAATTACAGATCTTGGTATCGGTCTTTTATTTACCCTATTCTTTATATCAGCAGGGGTTATACTTGCAGTGAATTTCAGACCGCTTTATTATTATGATATAAAACACCTTAATATAGAAAAGACCTCTGGTGTAGAGGCCTCCGTGATCAGGGAAAATTATGATGCTCTGATTGATTATAATTCTCCTTTTTATAAAGGAGAGCTGGTGTTTCCAACCCTTCCCTCATCCGCTCCAGCCCTGGAACATTTTAAGGAAGTGAAACATATCTTTGTTTCCTTTTATTATATCTGTGCTGTAACTGCCCTGCTCCTGATTATAGCTATCCTCTACAAGAGAAAACGAAAAGATTACAGTTATCTTTTCCCCTCGGGCATAACAGTATTGGTGCTGCCGCTATTAATAGCGATTGCCTGTGCTGTTAATTTTGACCGGCTGTTTATTGTTTTTCATAAGATCTTTTTCCGTAATAATTATTGGCTGTTTGACCCGGCTACCGATCCGATTATTAATCTGCTCCCGGATACCTTCTTTATGCACTGCCTCATACTTATAATAGGTATAATCCTTATAGGAAGTCTATGCTTAATTCTTTTTTCCAGACTCGTAAGGAAGGGCAATAACAAATTCCGTTCCCATTCCTAAAGTGCTGTTAACCTGGATGTTACCTCCGTAAAGCTCTACGATATGCTTTACGATCGATAATCCAAGGCCTGTTCCGCCCTGCTTTCTGGAGCGGCCTCTGTCTACACGGTAAAAACGTTCAAAAATTCGGGGCAGATACTCTTTCTCAATGCCAATTCCCGTGTCTTTTACCCCAAGCACCAGATTACCATCCTCTTCTTTTAAACTAATGGTTATAATGCCTTCTTCCGTGTATTTTATAGCATTATCCAATAAATTGATAAAAAGCTGCTTCATCCTGTCGGGATTACAATAAAAAGGCTTAAGATAGGGTTCGGGCTCAAAGACTATTTTAAGATTCTCTTTTAATTTTGGCTCAAGCAGTTCAATTACTGCTTTTACACACTCGTTGATATCATAGGGAAGCTTTTCAAACTCTCTTTTGGATTCAATTTCCTGTAACAATAAGATATCTTGAATAAGTGTAAAGAGTCTCTCAGCCTCAATATCAATAATATCTAAGAAGCGGTTTGCTACTGCTTCTTCTTTTATGGCTCCATTTTTTAAGGTATCAATAAATCCTCTGATTGAGGTTAGTGGTGTCTTTAATTCATGGGTGACATTGGATACGAAATCTCTTCGCATATTCTCCAGTTTCTTTAACTGGGTGATATCCTCAATAATTAAAAGGACACCAAAGGACTTCTCTCCATCCAGCCCCAGGGGGGTACCGGTAACTCTAATATAACGCAAAGATGGACCTGATACGGTTCCCTCTTTCATAACACTTGTTTTCGTTTCTTTTACTTCATCCACCGCATCAAATATTGCAGCATTTCTAAAAATAGAATATAAAGACTGCCCTACTGCTATGGATTTCTTTGCATGATTTATCTTTTCGAAGGATTTATTAAAAAAGAGCACATCACTGCTGTCATCAATGGCAACAACGCCTGCTTCCATACTGCTTAACATAGCCTCCAGCTCTGCATTTCTGTGTGTCAGGCTGGCTATTGTAGTTTTTAAATTTCCTGCCATAGTATTGAAGGAAGCCGCAAGTTTACCTACGACTGATTTGTCTCTTGTATATATCTTAATATTATAGTCACCATTGGATATTCTCTCTGCTGCCTTTGCCACCTCATTTATAGGCTTGGTTAAAAATCCTGTAAATACAGCGGCTGCAACCATAGCTAACAACAGACATAAAAACACCGTAAGCTCAAGTGTTCCCTCTAACTTGTCAGTAAGGCTTTTTATTGATGAAAATGGCAGAGATATTCGGATGACACCACTAAAATCGGCGGTATTTACAGGCACTGCACTATAGGAATATTCCTGCTTCATGGTGTTGGAATATCTAGTTACAGATGCACTCTTACCATTTAAGGCACTTTTCACTTCTTCTCTGGATTTATGATTTTCCAATTTTTCGTCTGTGGTAGAATCTGCAATAACATTACCATCTTTATCTATAATGGTAATTCTGCAATTGTATTTATTTCCGTATTTATCAACGAAAGTTTCATAATCCTGGTCCGATTGAAAGCCAGTCATAGTAAAAATGTCTGCCACCATCTGTGCCTGAACCAGATAACGATCTTCACTATTCTTATATAAATAATCCGAGGTCTCACTCCAGATTAAGACTCCTGCTATTCCAAGCGCCAGAATAATTGTCGCAAGGTAACTAATATAAAGCTTTTTCTGCATATTAACCTCCATATTATGGGCGTACGCATATTGAAATCACACCCTGCTTTAAGCAAACTTGTAACCTATTCCTCTTACTGTTTTGATGTAGATAGGATGACTTTCATCTTTTTCTATCTTCTTTCTTAAATTGCTTACGTGAACATCCACAGTCCTGGTCTCACCGATATAATCATATCCCCAGACCTTTTCTAAGAGGTTATCTCTGGTAAATACAATCCCTCTGTTTTTCGCAAGAAGATATAAGAGCTCAAATTCCTTAAAGGATAATTCTATTGGAATCCCATCAAGGGTTACAGTTCTTCTGGAACGATTAATTTCCATATGGTCAATGACAAGTTTTTCTTCCCTATCATCCTTTTCATCAGTGTTTTTCGTGATTCCTTCTGTCCTTCTAAGTACTGCTTTGATACGAGCAGATAGCTCATGGATTCCAAAAGGTTTCACCAGATAATCATCGGAACCAACCTCAAGACCCACTACCTTACTGATTTCATCCCCTTTTGCAGTCAGAAATATAACAGGAATACTGCGGTAATTCTTATCTGATCGAATTCTACGCAGTACTTCAATTCCGTCTATTCCTGGAAGCATCCAGTCCAACAGTACAATATCAACTTTTTCGGCGGCCAGTATTTCAAGGGCATGTTCACCGGATTCAGCCTTTAGAACTCTATAACCATCTCTTTCCAAATTATAAGCCAGTAATTCCAAGATATGTTCTTCATCGTCTACTGCTAATATTGTTTTCATGAAAATCCCCCCTTACGTGAACTTTAACCAACCGTTAGATTTCCAGTAACAATATAGGTTATCCATTCCGCTATATTGGTAGCATGATCCGCCATTCTCTCCAGATATTTAATCATCATCAAATAGCAGATACACTGGGGTACTAACTCAGGTTTGTTCTGCATGGTAAAGGACAGCTCATCTGTAATTTTTTCAAAATCACCGTCTACTTCATCGTCTGCCTCAATAACAGACTTTGCTTTTTCCACATCTCCTTCAACAAAGCTGTCAATGGTGTTAATAACCATTTTTTTCATTGCTTCAATCATTGACTCCAAGGATTTCGGTGCTTCCATCTGGGGATATTTATTCAGTTTAATTACATACTCTGAAATATCGGCACATTGATCTGCAATACGTTCAATATCCGTTATTATCTTCATAATGGAAGTTATCTTTCTTAAATCAGATGCCAACGGCTGCTGCTTCGCAATGATATTGATGCACTCTTTTTCAATCTGCTGTTCCAGCAAATCAATCTCATCATCACGGTCAATAATCTTCTTTGCCTTTTCAACATCCTTGTCATGAATAACACCAATCATTTCATTCATTGACAGTTCCAATATACTTCCCATCTTTATTACATCATTATTTAGCTCCTCCAACTGTGCAAGAAAAGTCTGCCTCATTCTATTTCAGCTCCTATCCGCCCATAGGGCAATTTAATTATCAATATCATAGCATTTTTGTATATATTTGCAAGTCTTTTAAGAACACTTTACTTAGATTCTATTAATCTTAAGTGATATAAAGGTTTTACTTAAAATTAAAGTCCCGAAAGTCCTATTTAATTCCTGGAAATTATTGCTTTTGTAAATTATCTCATGGAATTATTCCAGTTAATTAAGGCTTCTGTAAATTCCTCTTGATTATACGCTATAATATTTCCTGTAAATTATAGTTTCTGTAAAATTTATTTAAATTATTTCTATCAAAATCCTTAAAATCCATACTTTTGTATTCTCTTCGGACGGCTTCTGTTTGACGATTCATGGAATCAGCCAAATCTTCCTGTTATATAATCTTCTGTCTTTTTATTTACCGGTTTGTTAAATATCTGCTCCGTATCACCGTATTCTATCACCTCTCCTGTCAGGAAAAAGGCTGTTTTATCCGATATACGTCCTGCTTGCTGCATATTATGTGTTACTATAATGATAGTATAGTTCTTCTTTAATTCTGAAGCAAGATCTTCAATCTTAATAGTTGAGATAGGGTCAAGTGCTGAAGTCGGTTCATCCATTAAAATAACTTCCGGTTCAATTGCAAGTGTTCTGGCAATACAGATTCTCTGCTGCTGTCCGCCGGACACTGCCAAAGCACTTTTCTTTAACTTATCTTTCACTTCGTCCCAAATAGCTGCCTGTCTTAAAGACTTCTCTACTATTTCATCCAAAGCGCTCTTTTTCTTAACTCCATGTATTCTCGGACCATAGGCTACATTATCATAAATACTCATTGGGAATGGATTGGGCTGCTGAAATACCATACCAACTCTGGATCTTAACATGATAGCATCAAAATCCTTATAGATATCCACACCATCAAGAGTTACTTCTCCATTAATCTTAACTCCCTCAACCAAGTCATTCATTCTGTTTAATGTTTTTAAAAAGGTAGATTTTCCACAGCCTGACGGTCCTATAAAAGCTGTAATCTTGCCCTGTTCTATGTTCATATTTATGTTCTTAAGGGCCTGAAAGTTTCCATAGAATAAATCCAGGTCTCTGACTGTAAATTTCACTTTTTCGCTCAAAATAACCTCTTTTCTGAATATTCAATCATCAATTGAACACTCTTTTATTTATAGTCAAAATTCTAATTTATTAGGCATTTCCGGTTTTCTTTAAAAATGACTTTGTTATCATCTTTGAAGCGATATTTAAAAGAATGATAAGAATCAGTAATACTACAGCGATTGAACTTGCAGAGCTTAAATCACCTGTTTCCTTAATAAGCCAGTACATCTTGGTGGTTAAGGTTGCAGCCGATGACTTTCCACCGACCAGGCCTTCCGGTATTTGTGCAATCGTACCTGCTGTAAAAATAAGTGCTGCTGATTCTCCGACAATTCTGCCGATACTTAAAATAACTGCAACCAGAATTCCGGGTAATGCACCGGGCAGAATAATTTTTGCGATTGTCTGCAACTTCGTTGCTCCCAGTCCATAGGAACCTTCTCTGTAAGACCTGGGTATTTCTTTTAATGCTTCTTCTGTGGTTGAAATAATCGTTGGAAGAAGTAAAATGCTCAAAGTAAGGGAGCCTGCTAAGATAGAATACTGCATTTTTAAGGTCTGCACAAATAAGAGCATACCAAAAAGTCCATATATAATAGAAGGTATTCCTGCCAGGTTTTGAATCGCAAAACGGATGCTGTTTAATATTCTGCCGGGTTTTGCATATTCATTCAGATAGATTGCCGCACTGATACCAACGGGTCCTGCAATTGCAAGTGATAACAAAATAATATAGATAGTAGAAACAAACATTGGTACTATACCACCGCCGGGCCTAACAACTTTCAATCGCAGCGTTCCGCCACTTTCCTTCAACAGCTTTAAGGCATCTGCGTAGGACATATCTGCTGTGTTATCACTGCCTATTTTACTGATAATGTCTTCCTTTTTCAGCCCATACGCCTCATTTTTTAAATTTGCTGCATTATGAACTGCGGATTTCTTATCAATCTTTGTGATAATCAGATTCTTCTCCCCTTCTTTTACGGTAATACCGAGAGAAGCAATGTAATCCTGGTTGTCTGTTCCGGCTTTTGAAGCATCTGCTTTTACGTTAACAAAAGTAGTTTTATCCTCCCAGTTTCTTGTCAGGAAATTAACATTGATTCCTGGTAAACCCTTATAAAGGACAAAACCGATAATAATAAATAAGATACTTATTGTTACTCCGGTGGACAGATAAATTAAACTTCTTAGCAGACCATCTTTCATTTTTCTATTGTTCCAGTTTTTATTATTCATTTGACCAAACCTCTCCCTGAATATCCAACTAATAATTGGACTCCTTAATCGCTGGTTGAAAACTAAAATTATTTTTCAACCTACCCTTCATACCTTTTAAACACCCCAGTTTACACCGGGGATTACCCAGGCGTAATAAGTACTTATCTTAAAGGGCCTTCATTTCCAAGCCTTTTTGTCAGCCGGATTAATGTAAAATTAATGACCATAATGAAAGTGAAAAGGATTACTCCGGTCGCAAAAAGCATATCCTGATGCCTTCCGGAAGCATAACTCATTTCCATGGCAATGTTTGTGGTCAAAGGTCTTACTTTCGAGAAAATACTGGTAGGCAGACCGCCGATATTATTTCCTGCAATCATCATTACTGCCATGGTTTCTCCGATAGCCCTGCCAATACCAAGGACGGTAGCGGTTAATATTCCGGAACGGGCTGCCGGTACAACCGCCTGAAAGATTGTCTGTATCTTAGAAGCGCCCAGACCATAGGATGCTTCTCTGTATGATTTTGGTACTGCACGAATGCTGCTCTCACTTAAGGATATAATTGTAGGCAGTACCATGATTGTCAGAACACAGATAACAGCCAGTAATGACTGTCCCTGTCCTGTAGGGGATATTTTATTAATTAAGGGTACGATAACACCAAGGCCAAAGGCTCCGTATATAACGGACGGAATGCCGGCTAATAATTCTATTCCCGGCTTAATAACTGAAACTAACTTTTTAGGTGCCAACTCGGCGATAAATACAGCTGTCAATAAACCGATTGGAACCCCGAGCACTATTGCGCCCAGGGTTGCAAACAAGGATCCTACTATCATATAGAGTATTCCGAAGAGATTTTTGTTCGGATCCCATTTTAATCCGGTTATAAACTGGAGAAAGCTGTAAGCATCTTTTCCGAAGAAAGGCTTTAAACCTTTTGCGAATACGAAGACGATAATTGCAACAACGCTCAGAACACTGACTAACGCACTTAGGAGAAAAATCACTCGAAATAGTACTTCTGTATATTCTACTGCTTTGCCCGCCTTGTTTTGATTGCTTACTTTCTTGCTCATCATTTATCTAATTTTATTCCTCCGTGTTTCTCTACAAATGCCTGACCATCATCGCTTAATGCGAATTCTACAAAGGCCTTTGCAGCAGCTGATGCTTTTGCGTCATTGTATACGAATAAGAATGGTCTTGAGAGTACATACTCACCGGATTTCGCATTTTCAGGAGTTCCTTCAACACCATTTACAGTAAGCGCCTTTACCGTGTTATCAATAAAGGAGAAGGATACGTATCCGATAGCATTTTCATTTCCGGCTACTGCCGTCTGAACATTACCATTTCCTTCAGCAACTGTAGCATCCTCGGTTAATCCGCCGGCATCTTCTAATTTTACAAGTTCTTCAAATGCACTTCTGGTTCCGGAAGCACCTTCTCTGGATACGACAACGATCTTAGCATCATTTCCGCCAACATCTTTCCAGTTAGTAATCTGGCCTGAGAATATCTTAGCAAGATTTTCTGTAGAAATGTCTGTTACGGGGTTTGCAGGGTTAACTGCGATTGCAATACCGTCATAAGCAAATATTGTTTCTTTTAAACCAGCTGACTTCTCGTCATCTTTTAAATTTCTGGAAGAAGCACCGATATCATTTGCTCCTGAAATGGAATCTGCAATACCGGCAGAAGAACCGGTTCCTGTATAATTAATAGTTACGTCAGGATTATTTGCTGTAAATTCATCAATCATATCATTTAAAATCTTATCAACTGATGTGGAACCTGTTATGGTTACTGTACCGGATAAATTTTCGGTAGAAGGTGTATCTGTTGCTGCAGGTGTATCGGTTGCTGTATCTGTAGCTTCCTTTGTAGGAGTTGTTGCATTGGAATCTGATGTATTATTTGTCTTAGCGCATCCTCCAAGAATACCTACAAGTGCAATTGTTAAAAGAACTGCCAAAGCCTTATTTTTTAGCTTCATTATTTTTTCCTCCTTGATTGGGAATCCCCCTGTTATGTTTCTTAGTTGTCTTACTTACAGGTTACATTCTACTATGCCTATGTAATCGGTATATTTTTTGAATGTAAAGTTTTTGTAAAGTCATAAAAGCCGCATAAAATGGGCAAAATGTGAACTTCTAGTACTATTTTTACAAATAAATCACTGAAATAACCGGACTCCCCTTCATTTTTTTACCCTTTATTTCGCCATATTTTTTCTTCCTTTACACATTACGTTTCATTGCATGAAACGTAATAATAAGAAGAAGAAGAAAACCATAGCTCTATAATCATCTCTATGCTCTCCTTCATGATATCTTATAAACCAATCCTACAAAATTATATGAATATAAACAGATGGCCAGGGGAGATATTTCTAAGTTTTTCCTCGAGGGGCTCCTTATGACACTTAAGGCTTAGAAAACATAACTAGATAAACCAGTGCCACTGTCTGAGCGGCTATAAACTTCCACAGCCACATCAACACAGCGAGTTTGGCACTGATTTATCTGTCAGTTATATTTTCTAAACCTTTAGTGGAATATGGGTTCCCGAGGGAAAAACTTAAAAATATCTCCCCTGGCCATCGTCCGCCCCCATAGACCTATCTTAGTTAAATACCTACATTTTAATTTTACATTGCCTCCCCCCTATGTTAAAATAACTCTATAACTGATGAGCGTCACAGGAGGATAAGGGAATGAAAAAGCAAGACTATATAACTTGGGATGAATATTTTATGGGCATTGCGATTTTTTCTGCTGAACGAAGCAAAGATCCCAGCACCAGCGTAGGTGCCTGTATTGTAAGTGAAGATAACAAAATACTTTCTGTTGGTTATAACGGTATGCCAATTGGCTGTTCTGACGATGAATTCTCCTGGGAACGGGAAGGAAACCCTCTTGACACTAAATACTTTTATGTGTGCCATGCTGAAATGAATGCAATTCTTAATTACACCGGTCCATATATGAAGGGTGCAAAGCTTTATGTCACCTTATTTCCCTGCAATGAGTGTACAAAAGCAATTATTCAAAAGGGAATTTCAGAGATTATCTACTTATCGGACAAGTATGCCAATACCGATGCTACAAGAGCTGCGAAAAAGATGCTAGATGCGACCGGAACCACTTACCGAAAGTATCAGCCGATCAACCGCGAAATTACCATCTCTCTCTAAAATCTATTGTATTTTCTTGTGAGTAATGAAAATAAAAAATGAAAATGCTATATATACTAAATTAACACTAGAAAGTTAAAGGAATTCTGACTTATGACTGCCAAGGAGAAACGCCGCAGGAAAAGGCATCGGAATAGGCTGCTCCGCATCACTGTAGTTACCAGCCTAGGTATGATAATGACAGCTATTGTTGCTGTAATGCTGATTTCTGTAATCAAACACCAAAGAGGAGATTTCTATGGTTTCGCTTATTACACGATAGATCCTCCACCCATAACAGCAGACCTGCTTACACCAAACGATTATTCAAGATGCCAGGAACCACTGAAAAAGGTACGGGGAATTGTAATTCACTATACTGCTAATCCCGGGACTTCCGCAGAAGCAAACAGGAATTATTTTGAGAATTTAAAGTCTCAGACTAAAATCTCTGCCAGCAGTCATTTCGTAATCGGATTGGAAGGCGAGATTATACAATGTATTCCTTTAGATGAAATATCCTTTGCATCCAATGATAGGAATAATGACACCATTTCCATTGAATGCTGCCACCCGGATGCAACCGGTAAGTTCAACCAGAAGACCTATGATTCCCTGCTGGCGCTTTCAGCCTGGCTCTGCAGTAAATTTAGACTGGATAGAGAAGATATATTAAGACACTATGATATAACCGGAAAACTATGTCCTTTATATTATGTAAAACATGAGGATGCCTGGGAGACCTTGAAAGATAATATTATTGCTTATTTAAAAGAAAAAGAAGCCACAGCCAAATTAGGCTGAGGCTTCTTTTTCTATATTAATCATTATGATTGTTTAACTCCCTTTGTGGTACGCATTAGGGTTTTCACATTATTCTTCTACGCTGTAGTTAGGAGCTTCCTTTGTGATATGAATATCATGAGGATGGCTTTCCTTCAGAGAAGCTGCAGAAATTTTTACAAATCTTCCATTCTGCTTTAAGTCTTCAATTGTCTTAGTTCCGCAATATCCCATACCGGATCTAAGTCCTCCGATTAATTGGAATACAGTATCTTCTACCGTACCCTTGTAAGCCACTCTTCCTTCAACACCTTCCGGTACTAACTTCTTAGCGTTACTCTGGAAATATCTATCCTTGCTTCCGTTTTCCATCGCTGCAATAGAACCCATGCCGCGGTAAACCTTATATTTTCTTCCCTGGAATAATTCGAATTCACCGGGACTTTCATCACAGCCAGCGAAAATACTTCCCATCATACAGAGATTAGCTCCGGCTGCAATTGCCTTCGTGATATCTCCTGAATACTTAATGCCGCCATCTGCAATTACCGGGATGCCATATTTCTTAGCAGCTTCATAGGAATCCATAATAGCGGTTACCTGAGGAACGCCGATACCCGCAACTACTCTTGTAGTACAGATTGAACCAGGTCCGATACCCACTTTAACGGCATTAACACCAGCTTTAATCAGATCCTCTGTAGCTTCTTTGGTTGCAATGTTACCGGCAATAATCTGAAGATCCGGGTAAGTATCTCTAACCATACGTACTACTTTTAATACATTAGCGGAATGACCGTGAGCTGTATCAATAACGATAGCATCTACTTTCGATTTTACCAGTGCCTCTACTCTCTCTAAGATATTTGCAGTAATACCTACTGCCGCAGCGCAGAGAAGTCTTCCCTGAGCATCCTTTGCAGAGTAAGGATATTTTATCTGCTTCTCGATATCTTTAATGGTAATAAGGCCGGATAAATTACCGTCTTTATCAACTATAGGAAGTTTCTCTTTTCTGGCGGAAGCAAGTATTTTCTTTGCTTCATCCAATGTAATTCCTACAGGTGCGGTTATAAGGCCTTCTGAGGTCATACTCTCTTTAATTTTCTTAGAATAATCTGTTTCAAACTTAAGGTCTCGGTTTGTAATAATACCCACCAAACGTTTACCTTCTGTAATAGGAACACCGGAGATACGATACTTTGCCATTAGTTCATTGGCATCCTCCAAAGTATGCTCCGGAGATAAATAAAAGGGATCTGTAATAACACCGTTCTCGGATCTTTTTACCTTGTCCACCTCTTCTGCCTGTTTTTCAATGGACATGTTTTTATGAATTACACCGATTCCGCCCTGTCTGGCCATTGCTATAGCCATTCTGTGTTCTGTTACCGTATCCATTCCTGCACTCATCATAGGAATGTTAAGTTTAATTGTCTTTGTCAGATAAGTTGATACATCTACTTCATTAGGTATCACTTCTGAAAAGGCAGGTACCAGCAAGACGTCATCAAAGGTAATGCCATCACCGATAATAGTTCCCATCTTATTTTCCTCACTTTCTTTTCTGATAATTTATTCGGTTTTTTGTTAATTTTTAAAAGTATAACCAATTAGATACCGCTTGTCAACTAGTAAAATCAGTTTTTGTCCCTCAACAGCATACAGAATTCAAAAGATGTCTTTCCAGAATAAACATACGTCTTTCATTATAATACAATGTTATTTTTTGTATTAAAAAAAGGATTATCTGAAGCGGTCCCGCTTACAGATAATCCCCTTATACTTTATTCTAATCTTTAATATTGAACGAGCTTTCTGGGATGTTTCATCTTTATACAACTTAACATCTTCTCATTTGGCTCAAATAAAATCCTAAGACTTTTTTCACCCTGACGATATATTATTACATAGGGCTTTGCATTTTTATCTCTTGAGGTATAATCCTTTACTGCATATTTTCCATTATTGAAACTATCCAATGCATGAGAACCGACAGGGGCCATTACCTCAACCTGCTCGAAATCTATCTTTAAATCGGTCTTTCTCTTTGCTTTTCCCATTATCTTATCAAAGTCCAACTGTCCGTCACAGAATACATATTCATATTCCAGACTAAGCCTTGGGAAAAAATAAAAAATTGCAACGATTACGATTGCTGCTATGAACAGTAGAATTTGGCTGCGCATAGAAAAGAAAAATAATACAATTGCTGCAAATATTAATAAAAATCTTAAAGCATATGTTCCGGCAGTATCCTTCCGTTTCACTCCTGCCTCTGCATATAACTCATTCATTTTTTTGCCTCCTGACCTGATTTTATGCCAATTTATTTAAGTGTATTATTTTGTCCCGGCAGTTTGATCTGTAAGCTAATACACAACATAAGAATAGCTAACTTTAGACAGCCGTCTGACAATTCTCTGAATTGGCATATTTATAAGAGTATTATACTAAAAAAACCAGGAAAGGAAAAGCCTTATTCCCAAAATAATTCTTATATCTTTATAAAAATCTTATGAAAAAAGGGAATCTGCAAATGCAGACTCCCTTTTAGGAATTAGCTCATTTCAAAATTACATCATGCCCATTCCGCCGGCACCTGCAGGCATAGCAGGTTCATTGGACTTAATATTAGCAACCACTGACTCAGTTGTTAATAATGTGGATGCTACGCTGGTAGCATTCTGAAGAGCACTTCTTGTAACCTTAGCGGGATCTAAGATTCCTGCAGCTACCATGTCTACATACTCTTCTTTTAAAGCATCGAAACCAACTCCGGGATCTTTCTCTTTTACCTTGCTGGTTACTACGGAACCTTCTAATCCTGCATTGGATACGATGCAGTAAAGAGGAGCTTCCAGAGCTTTTAAGATAATGTTAGCACCGGTTTTCTCATCACCTTCTAAAGTAGCTGCTAACTTAGCAACTTCCTTGGATGCGTGGATGTATGCGGAACCGCCGCCTGCTACGATACCTTCTTCTACAGCTGCTCTTGTTGCTGCAAGAGCATCTTCCATACGAAGTTTTTTCTCTTTCATTTCTGTTTCAGTTGCAGCACCTACACGGATAACAGCAACGCCGCCTGCTAACTTCGCAAGTCTTTCCTGTAATTTTTCTCTATCAAAATCAGATGTTGTTTCTTCTATCTGTGCTCTTATTTGTGCGATTCTGGCATCAATATTTCTCTTCTCACCCTCACCGTCAACTATGATTGTATTCTCTTTCTGAACTTTAACAGATTTTGCGCGTCCTAACTGATCCAGTGTAGTTTCTTTTAAGTCAAGACCTAAATCATCAGAAATAACAGTACCGCCTGTTAAAACAGCGATATCCTGAAGCATTTCTTTTCTTCTGTCACCATAGCCGGGAGCCTTAACAGCAACTACGCTGAAAGTTCCTCTTAATTTATTTACGATTAAAGTTGTTAAAGCTTCGCCTTCCACATCCTCAGCAATAATTAAAAGTCTTGCACCGGATTGAACGATCTGCTCTAATACAGGGAGAATATCCTGAATGTTGGATATCTTCTTATCTGTGATTAAGATATATGGATTGTCTAAATTAGCCTCCATTTTGTCCATGTCAGTAGCCATGTAAGCGGAGATGTAACCCCTGTCAAACTGCATACCTTCAACCAGGTCTAACTCTGTCTTCATTGTTTTGGATTCTTCAATTGTGATAACTCCATCATTGGAAACTTTCTCCATAGCGTCAGCTACCATCTCACCAACTGCATCATCACCGGCAGAAATTGCAGCTACTCTTGCAATCTGTGCCTTGCCGTTAAGCTTGGAGCTCATCTTTAAGATAGCATCTACTGCACTGTCAGTTGCCTTTTGCATACCTTTTCTTAAGATGATAGGGTTTGCGCCGGCAGCCAGATTCTTAATACCTTCATTAATCATAGCCTGTGCAAGAACAGTAGCGGTTGTTGTACCATCACCAGCTACATCATTTGTCTTTGTAGCAACTTCTTTTACTAATTGAGCGCCCATATTTTCGAAAGCATCTTCTAATTCAATTTCTTTTGCAATCGTAACACCGTCGTTTGTAATCAAAGGTGCGCCGTAGGATTTATCTAATACAACATTTCTTCCTTTGGGTCCTAAAGTAACTTTTACTGTATTTGCTAATAAATTAACGCCATTTTCCAGAGCTGCTCTGGCTTCTGCACCATGTTTAATTTCTTTTGCCATTTTTATAACCTCCTGATTTAAATTAATGTTCCGTAAACTGCTATGTCTTTTCCTCCCGCGAATCATTGGGTCTAGACTCTCAGACACAGTTATGATCTATACTTCTCGATAATTCAAACTAATCTTCAACAACAGCAACGATATCGTTCTGCTTTACAACAATATATTCTACTTCTTCTAATTTCACTTCAGTACCGGAATATTTGGAGAATATAACCTTATCTCCAACTTTAACCTGCATGGTTACTTCTTTTCCATCTACAACACCGCCAGGACCTACTGCTACAACTTCAGCCTGCTGGGGTTTCTCTTTTGCCTGACCAGGTAATACGATACCTGACTTTGTTGTCTCTTCAGCTACAAGCTGCTTTAAAACCACTTTGTCTCCTAATGGTACTAACTTCATTTTTATTTCCTCCTTATGATATCAATATTTCATTTAAAAAGGCATTTTTTGAATTTTATTAGCACTCACTCGAATTGAGTGCTAACCGATAAAGATATATTAGTAAATTTGCCTTTATTATGCAACCATACTTTTCTTTAAAATACGCTTTATTTTCGATAATATTTAACTTTAGCTCCATTTTATTCTTAATATCTCATTTTTTCTCACTTTTTTATAGTTACAATATAACAAATACTTTAAAACTATATATTTACTCTGCAGAAGTTCACCTTACTTAATATGGGAATATTTACTCTTTGTTATACCTGGGGGAATGAATAATTCATTGTACAATTAACTGGGCCATGCTATACTTATTGCAATAGGAACTATGAATACCAGAAAGGATTATCAGGTATATAAAATGAAAGAAAAATTGTACACCATACCGGTCAATGATGCTTTTGACAGTGACTGCGAATGCCCGATATGTTTTATGAAAAAAACACTTGAAAACAATGCGGTGGAATTCACCATGGGTCCCAGCTACATGGAAGATGATGTAAGAGCTGAAACGGATAAAATCGGATTCTGCAATTATCATCTGGGTAAGCTTTATGAGAATAAGAACCGTCTTGGGCTGGCCCTTATGCTAAAGACCCACATGGATAAGACGATTAAGGACTTAGAGGGCCTTTCCGCTAAGAAAGGTAAAGGGCCTTCTCTTTTTAAAAAGAATACGGAGACTACTCCTGTAAAAGAATATACAGATAATATAGTAAGCTCCTGCTACGTCTGCAATAAGATTGATAACATGTTCAATCTTTACATTACAACCGTATTCTACCTCTTTGAACATGACAGTGCCTTTATTGATAAATTAAAAGCTTCCAAAGGCTTTTGTACCGAGCATTATGGCCTCTTATTCCAGGAAGCGGACAAGCACCTTAGCGGAGAGAAAGCGGAGAGTTTTCGTAAGGATTTAAACAAGATATATTTTGACAATATGAAGCGGGTACGGGATGATCTGGAATGGTTTATTGATAAATTCGATTACCGTTATGTAAATGAACCCTGGAAAAATTCAAAAGATGCTCTTCCAAGAGCTATGACAAAGACTAACAGCGTCTATGAAAAAGGAAATTAATCTTCTATAAATACATTAAGGCAGCCATAAGATTAATATCACCCTTCTTATAGCTGCCTATTATGAATTATTCTTTTCAATTATTCATACTATCAACATGCTCTTTTCCAACGCGCCTCAAGAATGCGCCGAGGATTTCGCAGGCGCATTCTTGTGTATGAATTATGTCCTTTATAATTCATACTATTCCTGTTTTAATAAATCCTTTAACTCTCTAGCCTTTGCTTTAATACGCTCATTGGCATCCCTTGAGATTAATACTCTGGAAATCCATCTGCTGGACTCATCAATCTTGCCACTTCTTCTGGCAAGGTCTGCGATTAAATACATCATAGTATTTTCATCCATACCGCACATAGGGAAGGATTCCTTCGAAAATGCCTCCATAAAGCCTTCACAGGCATTCTTTATGAATTCAAATTCCTCCTCTTGAAGGTTCTTACGTTCTTTTCTGATTTCATCGGTTTCTTCCTGCTCTGCCAAAGCTTCTGCTTTTCCACGAAGGAGCCAGGCTGTCTTAAGGCATGTATAAGCTCTCTCACTTATCTTTCCCTTTTTCACTATAGCATTAACAAGGGCCAGCTTGTGACGGGAAATAGCCTCATCATATGTTAAGACCTCCCCTTCCGGAGCCATTCCTTTAAAGGAAGCTGTGATATTTTCTTTTATTAATTTCGCCTGCTGGGAGGTCATATAGTTAAAAAATCGGTTTAAGGCAGCATATCCGCAGTGAGGGCATGCTATTACATCATATTTTAGTGAATCCATATGCTGGTATTTCGGTCTTAAGTCCGTATCAGCGGATATCAGTTTCACCTTACCGGTCTTTACTGTTTTCGTCTTAAATCCCTTATCACAAACCGGACAGGTATAGGTTTTATCAAAAATAAAATCTGACTCAACTACCTGTGCTTTTTCTTCTGTTCCTGACTGTTCTGTTTTTTTCCCCTTATCATCAGTTGCGTATACATCCATATTGGACATTTTTCCAAGTCCGAATTCTTCAAGTCCTGAAAATATATTGGCCATTTTATCCCTCCATGTGGCGCCGAGCGCCTTCAAATAAAAATCATTCACATAATGTATTAATCAGGCTTATATGAGCTTTTAAGCGAAACTATTCTGTTAAATACCAGATGGTCTTTGGCAGAATCTTTCGAATCCACACAAAAATAGCCGTGTCTTAAAAATTGAAAACTGTCATAGGCTTTTGCATCTTCTACACTATGTTCGATGCGGCAGTCCTTTAGTACTGTGATGGAGTTGGGATTCAGATTAAGACTGCCGTCTTCATTGTATACGCCCTTTTCTTCATCAACAATATTTTCATATAATCTAACTTCTGCCTTAACAGATGTTCTTGCATCTACCCAGTGAATGGTTCCCTTAACCTTTCTTTCGTTAAAACCGGACCCGCTTCTGGTCTTAGGATCATAGGTGGCATGTATCTCTGTTACAACTCCATTTTCATCTGCTATATAATCGGTACAGGTTACAAAATAAGCATTCATAAGTCTTACTTCATTTCCCGGGAATAATCTGAAATATTTCTTGGGAGGCTCGGCCTTAAAATCTTCTCTGTCTATGTATAGTTCTCTGCTAAAAGGTACTACCCTATTACCCATCTCTTCATTTTCCTGATTATTAGGAACTTCCATAAATTCAGTAATATCTTCCGGATAATTGGTAATTACCAGCTTGACCGGATCTAAAACTGCCATAGCACGGGGTCTTTTCAGCTTCAAGTCTTCTCTGATACAATATTCTAACATGGAATAATCCACTGAACTCTGGCTCTTTGACACTCCGCACAATTCCATAAACATCTTAATGGATTCCGGAGTAAAGCCTCTTCTTCTTAAGGCACTAATGGAAACAAGTCTTGGATCATCCCAGCCATCTACAATGCCCTCTTCTACCAGCTTCTTAATATAACGCTTACCGGTTATTACATTGGTCAGGTACATCTTGGCAAATTCTATCTGTTTCGGAGGATTCTCATATTCCAGTTCTGTAACAACCCAGTCATAAAGAGGTCTGTGATCTTCGAATTCCAAGGTACAGATAGAATGTGTAATTCCTTCAATAGCGTCCTCTATTGGATGAGCGAAATCATACATAGGATAAATACACCATTTATCACCGGTATTATGGTGGGTCATCCTTGCTATACGATAGATAATGGGGTCTCTCATATTAATATTGGGTGATGCCATATCTATCTTTGCCCGAAGGACCTTAGAACCGTCTTCGTACTTGCCTTCTTTCATCTCTACGAACAGCTTTAAGTTCTCTTCTATGCTTCGATTTCTGTAAGGACTCTCCTTACCGGGCTCTGTTAAAGTCCCTCTATATTCTCTGATTTCATCAGGACTTAAATCACAGACATAGGCTTTTCCTTTTTTTATTAGCTTTAATGCCCCTTCATACATCTGGTCAAAATAATCGGATGCAAAGAACAGCCTGTCTTCAAACTCTCCGCCAATCCACTTAACATCGGCAATAATGGATTCAACGAATTCTGTCTTTTCCTTGGTAGGATTCGTATCGTCAAATCTAAGATTGAATCTGCCGCCATATTCTCTGGCAAGTCCGTTATTTAACAGAATGGATTTGGCATGTCCTATATGAAGATAACCATTGGGTTCTGGCGGAAAACGTGTTACTACTGTTGTACAACGTCCTTCCTTTATATCTTTCTCTATGATCTGTTCAATAAAATTCTTTGAAATGATCTCATTATCAGCCGGATTATTATCACTGCCATTCTCTGCAGCTATTTTGCCTGTCTCCATATCCATGGCTGGGTCCTCCTTTAATAATCAAATTAATGTATATCATAACACAATTACAAGCAATAGTCAAAATAGAGGTTTATATAGCCTCTGTAATGGCAGCAAGGAAAACTTCCATTTCTCTATCGGTTCCAATGGTTATTCTCAAATAATTATCGATTCTTGGTTTCTTAAAATGGCGGATATATATTTTCTTCGCTCTTAGTTCTTCGTAGATTTTTTCTGCCGGTACTTCCTCATGGGAGACAAAGAGAAAGTTGGCAGAGGAGGGTATAACCTTAAATCCGAGGTTCTTCAGACTTTCTGCCACCCAGGTTCTTGTCTTCATTATTTTTTCAAGGGTTTCTTTATGGTACTTCGTATCCTTTACCGCCTCTGTTCCATAATATAGGGAAGGCTGATTCATGGTATAGGAATTATAAGAATACTTCACATCATTCATCGCTTTGATTAGAGAAGGGGCACCAAAGGCATAGCCTATCCGTATTCCAGCCATAGAGTAGGATTTCGAAAAGGTCTGTACAATCAAAAGATTTTCATAATCCTTTAATAAGGGCAGCGAGCTCTCACCGCCAAAATCCACATAGGCCTCATCAATGATAACAACAGACTCCTTATTATGCTCTAAAATATCCTTTATGGCATCAATTCCTAAACTAAGAGAAGTTGGAGCATTGGGATTTGCTATCACAATACCGCCGTTCTTTCTATAATAATCCTCTCTTTTTATTGTGAAATCTTCCATTAAGGAAGGAGTCACATAAGGAATATGATAAAGCTGTGCCCAGACTTCATAAAAGGAATAGCTGATATCCGGGAAAAGAATCGGCTCTGTCCCATTAAAGAAAGTCAAAAAAGCGGTTGCCAGAACATCATCTGATCCGACCCCTACAAAAATCTGATCTTTGTTTAACCCATAAGTTTCTCCAAGAGCTTCCACTAATATTGTAGAAGAAATATCCGGATATAACCTTAATTTGTCCATGTCAAATTCATCCATAGCCTTTTTCACATTGGGTGAAGGCGGATATGGATTTTCATTGGTATTTAGCTTTATCATCCCAGGCTGGTTCGGCTGCTCTCCGGGGACATATGGAACAACTTTCCTGAAATTCTCTTCCCACTGCTTCATAATAACCTCTTTTCTGTCTTAACAAATAACTCTGATTATTTGGCTTCTGCTTCCTTATATTCTTCGTATAGCTTCTTAAAATGGGGTAATGCCCCTTCTATGGTTTTCTTGCTTACACAATAAGCAATACGGCAGTATCCGGGACAGCCAAAGGCAGAACCTGGCACTATAAGGATATTATGCTTTTTTGCCTTTTCGCAAAAAGCTTTATCGTCTTCTTCCAAAGTCTTTACAAAGAGATAAAAAGCTCCTTCCGGTTTGGCACAGGAATAACCATATTCTTTCAGGCTGCCATAAAGCAGTTCTCTGTTCTCATTATATACTGATACATCTACTTCTGAATCCAGGCATCTTGCGACTACTCTCTGTATAAGGGAAGGTGCATTTACATATCCCAGAATTCTGGTGGCAACACTTGCAGCTGCAAAAATCTCTTCATAATCATCCACTTCCGTAGGTATTACAAGATAACCAATACGTTCACCGGGTAATGAAAGAGATTTACTGTAGGAATAACCGACAATGGTATTTCTATAATATTTTGTGATATAAGGAACGAAGACATCCCCATAAACCAGTTCTCTGTAGGGTTCATCGGAAATCAGGTAGATGTTTGTTCCAAACTCCTGCTGCTTCTTTTCCAGTACTTTTGAAAGTTCTATAATAGTCTCCTCCGAATATACTACACCGGTAGGATTATTAGGTGTATTGACAATAATTGCTTTTGTGGCTTTCGTAAGCTTTTCTTCCAATTCTTTTAAGTTCGGCAGGAAGGTTTCCTTATCAGGACTGATTACTACAAGCTTGGCATCATAATTATCGGCATAATTTTTATACTCACCAAAAAAAGGTGCAAAGGTAACCACTTCATCACCGGGATTGATTAACGTCTTTAGGATTACATTCAGTCCGCCGGCAGCACCCACTGTCATTATAATATTATTGGTATGGAAGGAGGTACCATGTACTTGGTTCAGCTTTGTTGCTATCTTCTCTCTTACATCCTCATATCCTGAATTGTTCATATATCCATGAACAAAAGTAGTGTCTTCATTTGAAATTATATCAATTAGAGCTTCTTTTACGGAAACTGGCGGCTGTACGCTAGGGTTGCCAAGGCTAAAATCATATACATTTTCCTTGCCGTAAATTGCTGCAAGACGTTTACCTTCTTCAAACATAGCCCTGGTTATTGAACTGTTTTTTACCATAACACTCATCTTTTCAGAAATCATACTTAGCACCCTTTGAATCGCAGTCTGACCTGCAATACTGCCACTTATGTGGCGTCCTTTCAAGTATTATATTGTCTTTCAATCCAGCTTTCTTCGTTCCAATGAGGTATTTTTCATTGAAACAATCTCTTTCTCATATCTTAATTTTTATTTTTATCAGTATAGCATAATGCCATCTTTCATTACAAGTCATGCCTACGTACTAATTCATTTTTTTTCATAAAAATTCATGTAAATATAAAAAGAGCAGCCTGCTCCCCTCATACACCAAAATGTATTAGTGTACTCCGGAAAGTCAGTCTGCTCCTTCCATATTATTTTCCAAATCGAATATCCAGATAATCTTTTACAATCCTTACACATTTATCAAAGCCTAAGCGCTTACTATTTAAACATAGATCATAATTTCCGGCATTCTCCCAGTCCCTGCCTGTGTAATACCGATAATAAGCGGCTCTCCTTTTGTCTGTTTCCAGAATCTTCTTTTCCAACTCTTTCGGTGACTGACTGGACATGCCTTCCAGCCTCTTTACACAATCCTCTAAAGATGCGTGAACATATACCTTTACCACATTATCCAGATCTCTTAATATATAATCCGCACATCTTCCAACAATGACACAGGATTCTTCCTCTGCCAGTTTTCTGATTACTTTGGCTTGATAAGTGAATAAATTATCATTGGAAACAAAATCTTCTCTGTCTGGCGGAATCAATTCACCACTATATTCTTTTCTGGCAATGCGATAGAGCAGGCTCTGTTTCAGCTGTTCGTCCGCCTTCCCAAAAAGCTCCTCATTAATACCGCTTTCATCGGATGCCAGCCGCATCAGCTCTCTGTCATAGTAGTGGACTCCCAGTTCCTCCGCTAACATCTGCCCCATGGTCCTGCCACCACTGCCATAGCCCCTGGCTATCGTAATAACAATATTCTCCATATAAATTCCTCCTTCACCTTTTATGTTGCCGGCGCATTTAAAACACGAGCGAACATGCTTCTCAGTGTGTGGGAATATACTTTTCTCCCAGCTTACTCGCCTAAATATGCTTTCTTTACAGAATCATCATTTAAAAGCTCATTTGCCTTTCCTTCCAGCACTATTTTACCTGTCTCTAAAACATATGCTCTGGTAGCAATGGATAATGCTTTTTTTGCATTCTGTTCAACCAAAAGGACTGTTGTGCCGCTCTCACTGATTTCTCTTATAATATCAAATATTTCAGACACAAACAAGGGGGATAACCCCATAGAGGGTTCATCCATTAGAATAATTCTGGGCTGCGACATTAATGCTCTTCCCATAGCCAACATCTGTTGCTCACCACCGCTTAAGGTACCTGCAATCTGATTTCTGCGCTCTTTAAGCCTCGGGAATCTGTTATAAACCTTCTCAAGGGTACTTTCAATTTCCCCTTTGTCTTTTCTGGTATAGGCTCCCATCTTAAGATTCTCATAAACGGTCAATTCCTGGAATACTCTTCTGCCTTCCGGAACATGAGCCATTCCCATTGTTACAATTTTATGAGCCGGAGTTTTCGTAAGTTCCTTACCCTCAAAAAGGATATGTCCAGACTTTGCTCCGATTAACCCTGTAATTGTATGAAGAATTGTTGTCTTGCCGGCACCGTTTGCTCCGATTAAGGCAATTACTTCCCCTTCTTCCACTTCAAAGGATACTCCCTTTAACGCCTGAATAACTCCATAATATACATTCAGGTCTTCTATTTTTAACATTGCCATGGTGCCTCTCCTTTACTCTCCAAGATATGCGGTTATAACTTCCGGATTATTTAAGACCTCATCCGGTGTTCCTGCTGCCAATTCTGTTCCGAAATTCAGCACCAGTATCTTTTCGCAAATTCCTGACACAAGCTTCATATCGTGTTCAATTAATAATATGGTAATTCCATAGCGTTCCCTGACAATCTGTATGGTATCCATAAGCTCTGCTGTTTCATTCGGGTTCATACCGGCTGCCGGTTCATCTAACAGTAAAAGCTTCGGATTGGTGGCAAGACCTCTGGCGATTTCTAACTTACGCTGCTTACCATAGGGAAGATTGCCGGCCATGTAGTCAGCTTCTTTGTCCAAATCGAATACCTTAAGAATTTCAAGTACCTTTTCATCCATACTTTGTTCCTTCTTAAAATAAGAACCCAGATGAAAAAGACTTTCTGCCAGTGTGTAATGGCATTGGTTATGAAGGGCTGTCTTTACATTATCCAAAACCGTCATTTTCTTAAATAAACGTATATTCTGAAAAGTTCTAGCAATACCTGCCTTGCAGATTTCGGAAGGCATCTTACCTACTAAGTCCACACCATCCAGTTTGATGGCTCCATCTGTAGGTCTATATACACCGGTTAGCAGATTAAATATCGTTGTTTTTCCGGCACCGTTTGGTCCTATTAATCCATAGAGCTGCCCCTTTTCAATGGAAAGGTTCACATTGTCTACCGCTCTTAAGCCTCCAAAGGAGATTCCTAAATTCTTTACCTCTAATAAACTCAAAGTTATCCTCTCCTTCCTATTTCACTCTTGCTTTTAACTTCGGTAATCTGGGAAGCTTCCCGGAATCCTCAAGCCTCTGACGAATCTCAGAAGAATTAAACAGCATTATGATGATAAGTGCCAATGCATAAAGGAGCATTCTGTAATTGCTGGCTCCTCTTAAGAACTCGGGTAGCAGAGTAAGTACAATTGCAGCGATAACGGAACCTTTAATGCTTCCCATACCGCCAAGAACTACGATAACTAATATCTCAATAGATTTATTATAATCAAAATTACCAGGCTTTAGTATACTTAAGTTAGACCCGAAAAGAACACCTGCCACTCCGGCGAAGAAAGCTGCTATAACGAAGGCCATTATCTTATAATTACTTACCTTGATACCAATGGACTCCGATGCAATAGCATTATCTCTGATAGAACTGATAACCCTGCCATGACGGGATTTTACAAAATTGGATAAAAGAATGATTGTAATGATGACCAATGCATAAGTCCACTTATAATTGGTGTATCTGGGAATACCATTTAAACCTTTGGCTCCCCCTGTAACCCCTAAGAAATTAATAATGGCACGGACAATTTCGCCAAATGCCAGTGTAACAATAGCCAGATAATCACCTTTTAGACGTAAAACCGGGATTCCGATGACTACGCCGAATACCGCAGCCATAATACCTCCGATTATAATACCTAAGAGGAAAGCAAGTGGTGCCGGAAGTCCTGTGTGGTTCTCGGCAAAGATCGTAAATAATGCTCCGGAATATGCGCCGATAGCCATAAAACCGGCATGTCCCAAGGAGAGTTCACCCAAGAAACCGGTGGTGATATTTAATGAAACCGCTAAAATAATATTAATACCGATGGGTACAAGAAGGGATTTAAAATGTCTGGTGGCAAAATCCCCTTCCATAACCGCCATAATAACAAGATAGATTGCTATAATGACCAATAATTTTATTAAATTACTCAATGTAAAAATGCTTTGCGCTTTTCTACTCATATTTTTTCCCATATAAATAACCATGTCCTTTCCAATGCACCTCATGTTTGCACCGAAGATTTCCAAAGTACAAGCATGTGTGTGAAAATTATTTTCTTAATTTTCCCACTACTTCTTTCCTACACTTTCTCTATACGGTTCTTTCCAAGAAGTCCGGATGGCTTAACCAGGAGAACAATAACCAATACACCGAATACGATGGCATCAGATAGTTCTGTTGAAAGATACGCTTTTGATAAGCTTTCGATGACACCCAGAAGCACTCCTCCAAGCATAGCACCCGGAACGCTTCCGATACCGCCAAGAACTGCTGCAACAAAGGCTTTAATACCCGGTAAAGCTCCAAGGGTAGGTTTTATAGATTGAAACTGACATATGAACATAATTCCCGCTACGGCTGCTAAAGCAGAACCGATAGCAAAGGTAACTGAAATCGTACGATTTACGTTAATACCCATCAACTGAGCTGCTGCTTTATCCTCTGAAACTGCTCTCATAGCACTTCCCATTTTGGTCTTATTAATAAAAAGTGTAAGTGCTATCATACAAACAGACGTTACAACCAGCGTTACAATGGTAATACCAGGAATAGTAATGCCCCCGATATGAACAGCTTCCAGATTGATAATTGATTTAAAGGTTATGGAATTTGCTGTGAAGATTAATTGCGCCACACTCTGCAGTAAATAACTTACACCTATGGCAGTTATTAATACCGCTAAGGGCGGAGCCTTTCTTAAAGGTTTATAAGCAACTTTTTCAATAAAAATACCTAACAGGGCACATATAGCTATAGTAAATATAACCGCTGCTATAACCGGCATTTTAAAATCTGTTATGCTCACATAAAGAACATAAGCACCTACCATGATAATATCTCCATGGGCAAAATTTATCATCTTGGCTATACCATAAACCATTGTATAACCAAGGGCTATTAAAGCATATATACTTCCCGACCGCAGGCCGTTTATAAACTGTTCAATAATACTTTCCATGCTAACTCCTTTCGTGAATATCAAATCATAAATTCGATATTCCCCCAACCAGCCTTTTTCCTTAATATCTTCATAAGCTAATTCGCTTTCTCCGGAATCTTCTCCTTTACTTCCGAAAAAAGCGAATAAGTTCAGTCTGATTTTGTATTTCTTATAGAAAGAATTTGGACCAAAGTCATAAAAATAACCTCAGTCCAAATCTTTCACATTAATATAACCTCATTATAAGTGAAAAATAATACTTTTATTCTACTGTCTTAGAAGTGTACTCACCATTCTTGATTTCTACAAACTTAGCACCTTTATTGGGTTCACCGCTTGCATCAAAGGTAACTGTTCCGGTAAGGCCTTTCACTTCAATCTCTGTCATCGCTTTAATTAAATCCTTACTGTCTGTCTTTCCTGCTTTTTCAAGAGCTGCCTTGATAACATATACGGTATCATAGCCATCTGCTGCGAACTGGTCAGGTGTAGCATCGTATTTTTCTTTGTATTTTGTTACAAAGGACTGTACTGCTGTATCCGGATCGGTTGCAAGGAAAGGACTTAAGAATACAGCGCCTTCCAATACTTTCTTATCAACTACCTTATCAAGTACTCCGTCCCATCCGTCAGAACCGATGAAAGGAAGTGTCATACCAAGCTCTGAAGCCTGTGTTGTAATATAAGCTGCATCCTGATAGTATACAGGAGCAAAGATAATCTGAGCGTCGGTTCCTTTAATGGAAGTAAGCTGTGTGTTAAAATCTACGGCATCTGTTACGAAGGCTTCCTTTGCAACAACTTCACCGCCCAGTTCTTTTACTTTACTTTCGAAAGCTTCAGCAACACCGGTACTGTAATCATCTGAATTGTTATACAGTAAAGCAACTTTTTTAAGTCCTAAGGTTTCTACCGCATATTTTGCCATTGTCTCACCCTGAAGAGGATCTGTAAAGCAAAGACGGAATGCATTGGGGTTCTTGGTCAGGTCTTTTGCAGAACCGGAAGGGGTAATCTGCAGGATTCCATCCGCATTGGTCTGGTCAGCAATTGCAAGTCCTGCACCGCTGGTTACTGTTCCAAGCAGAGCCTGGATACCTTTATCCATTAAGGTATTATAAGCAGCTGAAGCGGTATCGCCGTCTGCTTCATCATCTTCAAACTGAAGTTTTAACTGTAAGGAAGTATCTCCTACCTTAGCGCCTCCGGCAGCATTGATTTCATCAATTGCAACTTCGGCTCCCTGCTTAACGGATATGCCGTAGGATGCAGCTGCTCCGGTTAAGGGTCCTAATCCACCGATTAAGAAAGTTCCGTCCCCTGCACCTGTATTCTTTGTTCCGCATCCTGCTAATGATGCAACCGTCAAGGCTCCTAATAACCCAAGACTGACAACTTTTTTTAATGTTTTTTTCATAAATACCCTCCTTCTAATATATTAGCATCCAATAATTCTTTGCTATAAACCGCTGGCCTGTTAATGTATTAAAGTGCCATAGTAAAAACAGAAGCTTATCGGATAACTATAAGCTAGTGTGTAACGTGCATATATACTACATTTTCTTATAAAAAAATAAGCAAAAAAGCGTCCAAAATACACGTATACCTTGAACGCCTTTGTTCTGCATCTATCTTACTATTGTCAATTCTATTTGTCAACAAAAATTATAGAATACTAATAATTCTCATAACTTCCAAGTTCTCCACCGCATTTATCACAAAAATCCAATCCTACAAGGGTAATCCCCCCGCAATCAGGGCATATCATCTTCTCCGGCAAGATTTCTTTCTCTACAATCTCATACTCCTCCTGCCCGGATAGAGTTTCATTCTCCTTACTTTTAACGGCATCTTTCTTAACCGTTACTTCCCTGTAACTTTTATTTTCCTTGCCGTTATCTTCATTTCCCTTAAAAAGCTTTCTAAAAAACAAAGTAAGACGCCTCCTTATATAATGGAATCTTCATCCCGGTACTTATTCATCAGCTTCTTAAATATCTCACCGTTTGTTGGTGGTGTATAAGTAATCGCATTGGCCCCGGCTTCTATGGTCTTAATAATACTCTCTTCCGTAGGTCCGCCTGTTGCGATAATCGGCAGATAAGGGAATTCTTCTCTGATTTGCTTTACGATTGATATGGTATTCCCGGCACCGGATATATTAAGGATATCCGCCCCGGCCTCCACTCTTGCCTTAATATCGGTCTTTTCTGATACGACGGTAATAACAATCGGGATATCAATTCTTTCTTTTAAGTACTGAATGGTTTCGTTTGGTGTAGGTGCATTGAGAACCACACCAACAGCTCCCTGGAATTCAGCATCTTCTGCAAGATTTAAAACCCTTGCTCCTTTTGTGGTACCGCCGCCTACTCCGCAAAATACCGGTACATCGGAACAACTGATTATAGCATGGGTTATAATAGGCTGGGGCGTGAATGGATAGACAGCAATCACTGCATTGGCATTGCAGTTTCTTATGATAGCTACATCCGTTGTGAAAACCAATGACTTAATCAGCTTCCCAAATATCCGGATGCCGCTTGCCTGTTCAATTGCTTTTGGTACCCGTACCATATGTTTGCGTAAGTTCCCATCAATTTCAGGTTGATATTTTTCCTCCATTTTATCACATCCCCGCCTTCATTTTTTTATATTAATTATTACCTTCTAATAGGAAATTACTGTAGTGGCTGCCTCTCATCTCAATCTGAGGCACACCCTTTTTCTCAATATAATCTCTGGTAATCGTAACTTTACCGATATTAATATCCTTGGGAATCTCATACATAATATCCAGCATAAAGTCTTCAATAATAGCACGAAGAGCTCTGGCTCCGGTCTTTTTCTCCATAGCCTTTTCTGCAATTGCTTCCAGAGCCGCATCATCAAATTCCAGACATACTTCATCTAATGCAAGCAGCTTCTGATATTGCTTTAATATGGCATTTCTCGGCTCTTTTAATATCTTTATGAGCATGTCCCTCGTTAAGCCTTCCAGTGAGAACATAATCGGTAAACGCCCCAGGAATTCCGGAATCATACCAAACTCCCTCAGATCTTCAACCGTAACCTTCAAGAGCAGATTGGGATCACTGTCATACTTGTCCTTTAAATCAGCACTAAAACCGATTGAGGACTGTTTATTCAATCTTGATTTAATTATCGTATCCAGGTCCGGAAAAGCACCACCGCAGATAAATAAGATATTTTTCGTATTCACTGTAGTCAAAGGCACCATGGCATTTTTACTGGTGGCTCCAACCGGCACCTCCACCTCACTGCCTTCCAGGAGCTTAAGGAGTCCCTGCTGAACACTTTCTCCGCTTACATCCCTGTTATTGGTATTCTTTTTCTTGGCTATTTTATCAATCTCATCTATAAAAATAATTCCGTTTTCTGCCTTTTCCACATCATTATCAGCCGCTGCCAGGAGTTTTGATACAACACTCTCCACGTCGTCTCCGATATATCCGGCTTCCGTTAACGAAGTAGCATCTGTTATTGCTAAAGGTACATCCAGAAGCTTCGCAAGGGTTTTTACAAGAAAAGTTTTTCCGCTTCCGGTTGGTCCAATCATAAGAACATTGGATTTTTCTATCTCGATATCATCCATGGTATCCGTTGCAACTCTTTTATAATGGTTATATACAGCAACCGAAAGTATCTTCTTGGCCTGTTCCTGTCCTACAACAAAATCATCTAATTTCCCCTTTATTACATGGGGGGAGGGAATATTCTTGATATCGAAGGTCTTAGGTGCTTCCGCTCTTTCTTCTTCTGTTTTCTTTTTCTTTAATTTTTGATTCTTGGGAACATCTTTTTGAATGTTGTTCAGATTCATCATATTAGGATTTAAACCCATAAGATCCATATAGGGCATACCATTACTGTTTATGGTGTCAAAGGTTTTCTGCATACAGTCAGAGCATATACAGATATTATTGGGTATGCGAAGCATCTTGCCTACCTTGCTCTCCGGTCTTCTGCAGATATAACATACTTCCTCATAACTGTCTTTCTCTTTGTTCTCTTTCTCTGATTTTTCTTTATCTATATCTTCCAGGATATTATCCTTTTCTTTATAATCATCGCTCATATTGTTATCTCCTTCTCCCTAAAGTAACTTTAAGGCCTTTGCTTATTGCAATTAAGTAAGCTGCTAAACTTAATTTTAAGTTTATATCCAATTATATCGTAGGGGGGTATGGGTTACAATAGCATAATATTGAAATTTTTCTAAAATTATTATTACGAAAATGAGTAAAAAAAGCTGCTGCAGATGAGCTAATATCCTATCAGCCCTTCCGCAGCAGCTTTTTTGTTGCATGGTTTATTTATTTGTACCGGGAGTAGTATTAGAGTTTGTATTGGATTCCGGATTTGCTGTCAGTGTAACATTGAAGGTTTTTTCTGTGAATTTGCCATTCTCATTACGTTTTACAGTTACTGTAATCTTTGTTCCTGCACGATAGGAATTCACCTTTTCCCTTAACTGTGTGCTTGCGGTAATCTCTGTGTCATTAATCTTCGTAATGATATCACCTGCTACAATACCTGCTTTATCAGCACTTCCGCCTGTTATTACCTGTTTTACAAAGACACCTACCGGCCAGTTGTACATGGTCGCGATATCTTCCGTTACATCTTCCGGATATACCCCTAAGTATCCTTTCTCTTTTTCGGTCAGAACTTCTCTGCTCATAAGCTCATCAATAATTGGTGTGGCTCTTGAGATCGGAATAGCAAAGCCCATTCCTTCCACTTCATCGGATGCGTATTTTACAGTGTTAATTCCGATTACTTCTCCTTTTAGGTTCAAAAGAGCTCCGCCGCTGTTACCGGGGTTTATAGCTGCATCGGTCTGAAGCAATACCATAGTTTTGTCGTCTACCTTTACTTCACGGTCTTTAGCACTGATATATCCGACTGTTGTAGACTGTCCGTAACCCAAAGCATTACCGATAGCGACTGCCATCTCTCCTACCTTTACGGAATTTGAATCTCCAAGCTTTGCAATAGAGATTTTATTTAGAGTATCGGCTTTAATCTTGGTTATATCAATGGAAACTACGGCAAGGTCTGCTACAGAATCTGTACCTTTTATAATAGCTTCTGCTTCTGTTCCGTCGATAAACTTAACCTTAATGGGATCTGCTCCCTCCACTACATGGTTATTGGTGGCAATCAGCAGCTCTTTATCATTCTTTCCGACAATAATACCGGAACCGCCGCCTTCGCTCTGTTGATTGTATTCCTGACCAAACCAGTCATTGTATGTCTGGTTATAGGTGGTAGTAATCTGAACGATAGAGGGCATCGTTTTATCAATCACATCTGTTAAATCCGTTTTTTGAGTAATATTACCATCTGTAACAGCTGTGGAAGATAAAAGCTTATAGGAACCATCTCCAAGACTGAACTTAACTGGTGCCGCATCCGGATTAATCTTATAATAAGCTTGATTGAATCCGGTAAAAACCAATCCTGCTACCAATCCAAATATAACCGCTGCTCCTACCAGCTTTCCTGCCTTCTTAAAGAATCCGTCCTTTTTCTTTTCCTTTCCGGCAAGTCTTGCTTCTTCTGCTTTCTGATAATAAGAGGCCGCAGATGTATCAACTCCTCTGCTTTCCTTGAATTGATTGTAATCCTCATAAGTTTGTCCCATTCTGGGTCCGGACACCTGTTCTGCCCAAAAGCTATAGGAACTTCCATTTTCTTCGTTTGCAGATGGTTTGCTTAATCGGTAAATACTGTTTTGACCATCTCCATTATTTGCTGTTGCTTCAGAACCGGATGTAAATCCTTGTGTCGAATTTGCCTCTTCCGATTTGTGATTTTCTGTATCTGCTCCGGCAAAGTGTTCATCATCTCTTGGGATACTCTCTTGCCCGCTCAGATTTTCACTTACAGGTGTTCCGCTAATTGCATCCTTCATACGGCTGTCTATATCAGCAGCTTCTTTTTGATCGTTTTCTCTTCCAAAGAATTCATCTGACATTATAAATTCACCTTCCCTTATACGTTCCTCTTTCTATAGTAGTATATCATTTACATCCTAATTTTTCATTACTTCATTATTGTAACAGTATTTTGTGTAGAGTTTGTGAAAATTTACAGAATTAATTTTGAAGGTATCTTAAGAAATTCTGTTAAATATTAAGAAAATTTTGTATTGTGGAAATTCTTTCAATCATGTATTATAGAATTGTCATTTAAGGACAAAATTAATGTAAAGAAATCAGTAAAGATGCCGTTTGGCAATGGGGTTTTCGATGATAAAAGACAATGAAAAGACACTTAACCGTATTCATGTTGTAGCAGATGGAATTCTGCTGGTACTTTCCTATATTCTATCTTATTTTTTACGTTTTTACTCGCCCCTGCGTTATCTTATACACTTCGATCCCAATGCAGGCCGTTATGATCTGATAACTTATTCCGGGATACTCTATCTGTTAGTCCCCGGTTATCTGATAATCTATTATTACTGCGGTCTATACGGGCTGGGTCCGGTACGTTTTAAGAGACTGCTTATATGGAATTTAATAAAGGCCAACCTATTTGGTACTCTTTATTTTACCTTTATACTATACGCAACCAACGAAAGTAATTATTCCCGTTATCTTATTTTTATCTTCTTTATTATAAATGTTATTTTAGAATTGATTTTCCGTCTTATTGTAAGAAGTATTCAAAGAACTGCAAGAAAGAAAGGCTACAACAGAAAACCCGTACTACTGGTAGGTTACAGCCGTACAGCCCAATCCTACATAGACAGACTCCTTGCTAATCCGCACTGGGGCTATGCGATTGCCGGTGTTCTAGATGACAATGTTGACATTGATACTGCCTATAAGGGAATAAAAGTCATTGGCTCTATTGAGGAGCTGCCTGATTACCTGCAGTCCAATGAATTTGAAGAAATAGGTATTACCTTAAGCATCGATGAGTATTCAAAGCTTTCAAGGATAGTGAATTTATGCGAAAAGTCCGGAGTACATACCAAATTCATTCCGGATTATCAAGACCTTCTGCCTACCATTCCCTATACGGAAGATTTGGACGGGCTCCCTGTAATAAATATTCGTAATGTACCTCTTACCAACTTCGTTAACCGTATGGTGAAAAGAGCTGTTGATATCTTTGGCGCTACGGTGGCCCTGATACTTTTTTCCATTCCTATGATTGTTGTTGCTATCATCATTAAAACCACCTCCAAAGGACCTATTATCTTTAAGCAGGTTCGTATCGGGAAGCATAACAAGGAATTTCAGATGTATAAGTTCCGTTCCATGGAAATACAGCAGGAATCAAAAGAAAAGAAAGCCTGGACAACCTTTAATGATCCCAGAGTAACAAAGATAGGTAAATTCATTCGTAAAACCAGTATTGATGAACTTCCTCAGATTTTTAACGTACTGCGAGGAGATATGAGTCTTATTGGTCCCAGACCGGAACGTCCTTTCTTTGTAGAGAAGTTCAAAGAAGAAATACCCCGATATATGATAAAGCATCAGGTACTTCCCGGTATGACAGGCTGGGCACAGGTGAATGGTTATCGAGGCGATACTTCTATCCGAAAAAGAATTGATTATGATTTATATTATATCGAGAACTGGAGCCTTAGTCTGGACTTTAAGATATTGTTTTTAACCTTCTTCAGGGGGTTTGTTAATAAGAACGCATATTAAATTAGATATGGTTAAGTAATAGATTTCTAAATGATAAAGCAGTTTTAAACAATGTTTCACTATAGAAATTGCCGAAGAATCAAAGGCAATTTTCCAACTATGTATTCTTTAAAGGAGTTAAAATGGCTACAAAAAGTAAAAAAAGACGTTTTAAAACAAAGGTTGTACTGATATTTGACTTAATACTTATTATTCTGGCATTGGGCATCGGATATTATTTTGTAATGGCATCCAAAATGCAGGTAGATAAATCTGCTGATTCTTCCATTGTTACAAATGTCCTGGATGATAAGGACATGAAGGGTTACAGAAATATTGGTATCTTTGGAGTAGATTCCAGGGATAATGCTTTAAAGTCGGATACCCATTCCGATACGATTGTAATTGTCAGTATTAACCGAAAGACGAAGGATGTTAAGCTTGCATCGATTTACCGTGATACTTACTCCTTGATTCCAAATGATGATAATGCATTTAATAAAATTAATGCTGCATACTTTAAAGGTGGCTATTCCCTGGCCCTCAGTACAATTAATACGAACTTTGACCTGGATGTGAAAGATTTTGTCACCGTGAATTTTGATGCCGTATGTAAAGTAATAGATTTACTTGGGGGTGTCAGCCTGGACATCACACCGGAAGAATTAAAGTATGTAAATGGCTATACCAAGGAATTAAACAAGATAAACGGAACAAAGGTAGGCAAATTAAAACATGCCGGCACCCAGGTTGTTAATGGAACCCATGCTACTGCTTATGCCAGAATCCGCTATACCAAAGGCGATGATTTTAAGAGAGCGGAAAGACAGCGTATCGTTATTCAGAAAATCTTTGAAAAAGCCAAAAAAGCAGATATTAAAACCCTTAACTCTATCTTAAATGAGATACTTCCTAAGATTTATACCAATATCGATTCGGTAGAAATGCTATCTCTTGCAAAAGATATACTTTCCTATAATATTACGGATCAGACTGGTTTTCCTTATGAGAAAAGAGCTTTTACCTATCACAGGGTATCCTATGTATTTCCGGTGGACCTGACCGCAAATGTTACAAAGCTGCATCAATTCCTATATGGAACAACGGACTACGCTCCGACAGAAAAAGTGAAGGAAATCAGTGCTAAGCTAAAGGAAATAACGGATAATAATTAAACTGATTAGAATTGTATTTACGATCTATAAATTGATAGTAACAAGGAGCCTGGACACTCTTATATACGAGTTATCCAGGCTCCTTGTTTGTTATATATCTAAATGCCTATGCTTGACGTTCTGCAATCTAATTCTGCAATCTAAGTTTTAATCTAAAGATACTCATTAAATTCTTATTCCCTAATTCTCAGCGTGTTCTAATAACTTCAATTATCTTATCTGCCACTGTCCTTGAAGCCTGCCCTTTCTCATATAGAACCAATCCTTCAAAGAATTCCTTTACAGATGCTTCATAGGAGGTTTTGTTAAAATCTTTAATGCCAGCTATTAATTCCTCCATATTGCCTGCCTTATAATACGGTAATGAAGCGTAATCAAAATAAAATCCTCTGTCCGTATCATATTCCTTCCTGTCAGCCGCATATAAGAAAACCGGCTTATAGTGAAAAGAAAATTCAAACATAATATTAGAGTAATCTGTAATCAACACATCACTGACGGACATCAGCTCATAAATATCCCTGTAATGAGTCATATTAATCACTCGCTTGCTAAAACCCATAGCATCGCTTTGTGCTGATACCAGAGGATGTAACCTGACTGCCACTATCCATTCACCGCCGAACTTCTTAGACAATTCCTGTAAAAGCTTCTCATAATCCAAGTTATATACTTGTGTATTCCCCTTTCCCTCCCTGTAGGTGGGAGCATAAAGAGCAATTTTCATATCTTCATTAATACCAAGTGCTTTTCTTACCTGTTCGTTAATTTCTTTTTTAGGCTGTATCAGGATATCATTCCTTGGGCTTCCGCACTCTAAGATCTCACCTTTATACCAGAAACTTTTCTTATACATTCTGGTACAAAAATCACTATTTGAGATATAAAGGTCTGTCATGGCAGAATCCCTTTTCGCATTCTTAACATAAGCTCTGCCAAGGTGTTCCCCGTAATCTTTCTCAATCTTCTTTAAAGCAATTCCGCCATGCCAGGTCTGGATATAATACTGACCTTTTCTTTTTCGTATATAGCTTTCTTTCCTGTTGTTATCCACCCATACTCTGGCAGTAGCAAGGGCATAGACAGCCTTTATGGTGTTGCTTTTATATAGTTTTACACCTTTTACCTCTCCGGCTGCTTCCGGATGATTGGTTATAAATATTATTTCTAATTGTTTTAGATTTCTCCTTGTCAGTTCTTCCGTCACATATTTGGCATTGTCTCCGAAACCCCATACGTTGCATAATACAACTCTAAAGGGTTTAATAGAGGCTATCCGAAATATCTGGAAAAGGAATGTTATTAGGATAAATCTTAACCTTTGGTATAGTTTTAATGCCCAGCTAGGAGCTAAGCGTTTTAACCGTTCTCTCATAATGTAGTCTCGTTTTTAGCTGCATGGCTGATAATGTCATCAAACTGCTTTGCGGTCTTTGCCCAGCTTAGGGTACCCAGATATTCTCTGGCGGTTTCATCCCTCTTCTTAAGTATATCAGGATTCTGAATGGACATTTTCATCTTCCGGTATAAGTCCTCATAATCCAGAGAAGTAAGTATGGCGCTGCCTTCCGGGAAGAAATAAGGAAAGGTTCCGTCTTCAAACTCTATTAATGGCAATCCCGTTGCTAACATCTCATAGGGTACAAGTGAGACATTACTCATAGATGCTACCATTCCAAAATCAGCCTTTCGGTAAAGAGAAAGCAGCTCTTTTTTTGATAACATTCCTAAGTTTTCACCTGCTTCTGTCTGAAAGCTTTTATCTTCTCCGTAATAAAGAATACGAAGCTTAATACCATCCTGCAGGAATCTGGCCTTTAACTGTTTTAACATATATTGTGTAATATTGGGCAGCCTTTTCCCGTAATATTTCAGATAAACTGCCATAATAAACTCTGTTTTAGCACTATAGCTGTCAAAATTCCTCTTATGGTATGGGTATTCCCGGCTCTCATAAGGAAAGTCCACTGCATCCACCGGTGATACCGGCTGACAGTTCTTTTCTATCATTTCTTTGTTCCAGGCACCAAGGCTGACCATATGAAGGCCCTGCTCATATGTCTTTTTTGCCATTAAGAACAATTCACCAAAGCTAAAGAAGTATGGTTCATAATCCTGGATAAAGTACATCTTATACCCAGGTATATTCTTTGCAAAACCAACCGTATCCCAAGAGGAGGCAATTACAATGTCCGCTTTCAGTCCGGGAAGCTGTTTATTGGTGTACATCTTTCCAAGATAGCCGGATAAGTTCGAAGAAGCGCACTCCTCCATATCGGACTGTGTCTGCGGCTTATATACTGTATACCCCACATCATGACCAAGCTTGGCCAGTTCAGTGCCAAGGCGCAAAAGAGACGTCTGCCCGCCGCTGTACTTTGCCATTCTCTCAACAACAAAAAGTATTTTTTTTGTTTTCTCTGGTTTCTCATTCTGAATGACGGACACATCATAATTGGAAATCCGGTAGTTAACTGATTTTTTTTCAGCCTTAGCCTGAATGTTATGAAGAGTTCCTTTCACCTTGACCTTAAGGATACTTTTCCATTTATTAATCATAAGAAGCTGTTACCTTTCTCCTGCTGTTATTTTTTCAATTACTTCTACTACCTTAGCAGAAGCTTTTCCATCATCAGCATGGTTGTATTTCTGGTAAAATGCCTTATACTTTTCTTCATATTCTTTTTCGCTATAGGTCTTTATTGAATCCACCAGCTCTCTGGTGGTACTTACTATAGGTCCTGGGGCTTCCTCGATAAAATCGAAATAAAAGCCTCTCAGATTATCCCTGTAATCCTCTAAATCATAGGTAAAGAAAAACATAGGCCTCTTTAACAGGGAATAGTCAAACATAACGGAGGAGTAATCCGTAATCAGCATATCTGCCACAAGATAAAGGGCAGAGATATCCTCACACATATTGAATTCATAAACAAAGCCGCCGTATGTAGACCAGTCAATGTTGTCTTTCACCAAGTAATGATATTTCACTATACAGATAAAGTCATCGCCAAACTGCTCTTTCAGAAGTGAAAAATCCATAGCTTGATTAAATTTATAAGCCCCTTTGTCATAATACTCGTTATCTCTCCAGGTAGGAGCATATAGAAGTATCTTCTTATCAAGAGGAAGTCCCATTTCTTTTTTCAGCTTATGAATATATTCTGGTGTATTCCCTTTAAACAGTATATCATTTCTGGGATAACCAATCTCAAGCATTGTTTTATCAAAGGCAAAAGCCCTTTTAAAGATTTCGCTGGAATAATTGTTTTGAGAAATCAGGTAATCCCAGGTTCTTGTATTCAAAAAGAAGCTTCTTTTGTATTTCTCAATATTTGTTTCTCCTGCCATGTTGACAGAATCCATATCCAGCGCCAGCTTTTTAAGAGGTGTGCCATGCCAGGTCTGAATATAGTGTACACCTTTACGTTTCTTAATATAGTTTGGCATTCTGGAGTCGCTTACCCAGATACCTGCAATACCCAACAGAAAGAAATAACGTATTCTGGTTCTTCTTATCTTTATCGCGCTGCCCGGTATGGAGGTTGCCACATTATCGAACATAAAATAACAACGGTACTTTTTATCCAATCCCTGTGCTACCATTTCTTCATAAATCGCTTTGGGATTACCGGTATAATTCCTTCCCATGTTACTTTCAAATACGATTACCCGCTTATTAATAGGAACAATCCTTGTCTCTATCCGGTATAAAAGCATGACAATCTTTTTACCGACTTTTTTTATCTTTTTTTTCCATTTACGCAATGATTTTTTTAATTGGGGCATATGTGCAACTCCGTTATTTTATTTTTTTACCCCTAAATTCAGGTCATTCTTAATCTTAGTAGTGGAGATTCCTTCAGTTCTTGGAAGATATACTACTTCGCAGTAATCTTTTAGAAAATCAAACTGGCCTTCCCAGTCATCACCCATAACAAAAACATCTATCTGGTTGTCCACTACATCCTTAATCTTTTGTTCCCAGGTATATTCAGGAATAACCTCATCAACGTAACGTATTGCTTCCAATATTGTTTTTCTGTCTTCATAGCAATGATAAGCAGTCTTATGCTTAATGGTATTAAATTCATCTGAAGACAAAACAACCACCAGATAGTCCCCTTGCTCCTTTGCTCTTCTTAACAGATTGATGTGTCCAACATGCAATAAATCATACGTTCCATAAGTAATTACCTTTTTCACTTTTGCACCACTCACCGCGGATAAGCATTTTATTATTATCAGCGGCATCCTTTCTATGATTAATTTATATTAATTTTTAGTTCTTTCAACTTTACAAACAGTAAAACACGGTATTTTAAAGCTAAAGCATCTTCTTTATTAATGTTTATTAATGCAAGAACAGAGGACACATACAAGCAGAATTTCTGATTGTGCTGTATCCTCTATTTAAACCTAACATATCTTTTTCTATTATAGTATTAAAATTCACTTAAACTTTCTTATGATTTCTTTAACCTGTTCAAGCCGCTGAAGATTGCCCTGATAGAGGCTCTCGTAATATTAGAGCTGATACCAACACCGAATATGGTATTAGCCGTATCTTTATCCAGTAAATGTATATATGCCGCAGCTTGTGCACCGGAACCTTCACCAAGAGCATGCTCACTATAGTCAAGAATCTTAATATTAATACCAAGTTCTCTTTCAAGTCCTCTAAGAACAGCATCAATTGGTCCGTTACCGGTTGCTTCAAAGGATTTTTCATTTCCCTGATCCGTATAAACAACTTTTGCTATCGTATCAAAGGTATTATCCGTATCATTCAAATCTTCAAAACGGCTTCTTCTAAAATGCAAAGGTTCCTTCTGCTCTAAATAATTTTCCTTAAATACCTTCATGATCTGTTCAGGAGCGACTTCACCCTGTTTTTCGGATATCTTCTGGATGATATCGGCAAATTCCTTATGCATACCCTTCGGCAGCTTAAATCCAAAATAGCTTTCCATAATAAAGGCTACGCCACCTTTACCGGATTGACTGTTAATACGTACGATAGGTTCGTATTTTCTTCCGATATCGGCAGGATCTATGGGCAGATATGGAACCTCCCAAATCTCCTTCTTTCTTTCCATCATGGCTCTTACACCCTTATTAATGGCATCCTGATGAGAACCGGAAAATGCAGTAAATACCAGCTTTCCGCCATATGGATGTCGTACATGAACAGGTATCTTACAAAGCCGTTCATATACTTCTATAATTTCATTGATATCTTCAAGCTCTAACTCAGGGTCTATTCCCTGAGAAAACATGTTATAAGCTATGGTAAGAATGTCAACATTTCCTGTTCTCTCACCATTGCCAAATAAAGTTCCCTCCACACGTTCAGCTCCCGCAAGCAAAGCCAGTTCACTGGCAGCTACGCCGCAGCCTCGGTCATTATGGGGATGTATGCTTAAAATGATAGAATCTCTGTTTTTAAAATGGGTATGCATCCACTCAATCTGGTCTGCATAAACATTAGGAGTAGTCATCTCAACAGTACTTGGCAGATTAAAAATAATCTTATTATCCGGGGTCGGTTCCCAGACATCCTGTACTGCTGTACAAATATCCAGTGCAAAATCAAGTTCTGTTCCAGTAAAGCTCTCAGGAGAATATTCCAGTACTATTTTTCCCGGAAAATTCAAGGTATATTCCTTCACCAGCTTGGCACCGGTAACAGCGATTTCTTTGATAGCCTCTTTCTCCATGCCAAAGACCACATCTCTTTGCAGCGTGGAGGTAGAATTGTAGATATGGACGATTGCCTGCTTAACACCTTGTAACGCTTCAAATGTGCGCGCGATTAAGTGTTCCCTGCATTGTACAAGTACCTGAACCACAACATCATCCGGTATCAGCTTACGGTCTACTAACTGTCTCAGGAAATCAAATTCAATCTGAGAGGCAGAAGGAAATCCAACTTCAATTTCCTTAAAGCCTAATTTTATCAGCAGCTGAAAGAATTCAATCTTCTCTTCAACTACCATAGGCTCAATCAAGGCCTGATTGCCATCTCTTAAATCCACACTGCACCAGGCAGGTGCCTTCAAAATCTGCTTTCCCGGCCAGGTTCTATCCTTAAATTCCACAACAGGTGCACTTTTATATCGCTTATAATTTAACATAATCCGTCCTCCTAATATTCACATGTTATTGTCATAATAGCTACTCCACTGCAACCAATCTTGTCACAATGCTTTCTGAATAGTTTTAAACTTTATACCATGCTACGGAGTCGGTAAATCACACTGTATTTTTTTATGATAAATAATTTGGTGTTGTCTACTCTAGTCCCATCCCTATCATTCCTTTTCTCGTTATTTGCCTATAATTTTGTTTTACATTATAGCAAACCTTCCAAAGGATTACAAGTTTAATTTAAAACATTCCGCCGAATATTTATGCAGGCGATATTAGGTCAGATTTCATCTCCAAGGCCGCCTTCCACGGCTTTGATTATGACAGCAAGTGCTTTCTCTTCGTCTTCACCTTCACAAATGATTTCAATTTCATCCCCTGTTTTTATACAGGCACCTAACACACTAAGTACACTCTTTCCGTTAACCCTTGTATTTTCTATGGCAATCGTAATCTTAGAACGGAATTCTATTGCGATCTTACAAAATAATCCCGCCGGTCTCAGATGTAATCCATTTGGATTTTTAACTACTATCTTGCTGCTTACCATTTTCAACCTCTTTTCCGAATATCCACTTTTAGTGAATATTTTATCTGTTCCTTTATGTAGGAATACTTATGTTAACCTCCGGTATGTTTCAGGGTTACCACCACACTGGGGTTAACCAGTGTGACGCCATTCGGTGAATTAAACTCTATAGACATAGTATTCGTACCAACCTTTGCTTTCTTTAAATCAATATAGGGTCTTAAATTATATTTATTCACACTGTTTAATACTTCAGTACTTCCATACAATACTACATTAAAAATATTGGAATTCAAAGTAGCCATTGCACCCTTGGGAACATTCCTAAACTCGATATCACTGGCATCATAACTTAAATCTTTTGTATCGAGTTTTTCTATCTTTACATTAATAACCGCTGTTTGATTATCATCAATTAATATAACATCATTTTTTATAAAGTCCGCTATGTTAACCTGATCTTCGATATCCTCTTTTTGGTTGTCAATATTATATTCACCCATAATATATTGAACCTTGTCAAGTTCGTCCTTTTCTCCTGCAATAACTACCTGTTTGGGTTCATATTCAAAATCTACATATTTATAACCGGAATAGGGTGTTCCGGTAACTTCTATGAAAAGATTCACGGTCTTAGTCTGCAATAAATTAACCGTCACATCCACTGTATCGTAATTAAATGTCAGCTTATCGGAATCCATCAGGCTTCCATTTTTATCATATACTTTTGGAACCGCACTGGTTACAAAGGATTGACGCTGGTTCGTTACCGCAACTTCCACATCAACTTCCTTGATGCGGTTTATAACCGTTTCCGCACCGCTGACCTGTATGATATTAGGACTTGTAGTTTTATCCTTGATATAATAACCGGACGCTACCTCCCCCTGAGTTACAACATTAATGCGAAACTGCTCCGTTTTTTGATTTTCCAGGCTGACCTTCATAGTGGAAGTATCCTGCGTAATCTCCATAATGTCTCTTTCATGTCCGGGTACGCTTACATTAATTTGAACAGCATTTACAAGGGACAGTTCCGATAGGTCTGCTACTGCTTTGATGTCCGTGGTTTTTAATGCTTCTATTACAGAACGTTTCGCCTTTATAGTAACATCTACCGTATCACCGGATACTACCTCATAGACTTTATCTTTCTGAGCGATGACGTTTTCATTTATTTTAGTTACCTGTATATGATAATAGGATTTCTGAATTACAGGATTGGCTATATTCAAGATTATCAACCAGATAAAAATAGCCATAAACAGGGACAGTATCTTAAGTCCAAGATTTCTAGTCAGTTTCTCTCTCATTCTTAGACCTCCCCTTCCATAATTTAATTTTCTTGTTATCAGGTGCCTTACTCTGAAGACTGAGAATCTTATTCTTTAAATAATCCCCGTCTACATTACGTATCAGGCTGCCGCCCATAGCAAGAGATACCTTTCCGGTTTCTTCTGATACGATAACAGTAAGACAATCCGTAATCTCACTGACTCCGATACCTGCTCTGTGTCTTGTACCAAGTTCCTTGCTTAGGTGCATGTTATCTGACAAAGGCAGATAGCAGGTTGCCGCTGCGACTCTATTTCCTTTAATGATAACCGCTCCATCATGAAGAGGAGTATTATGCTCAAAAATATTAATCAGCAGCTGACTGCTTACCAGTGAATCTATAGCAATTCCCGTCTTTTCAAATTCCATTAAAGAAAGTTCTTTTTCTATCACAATCAGTGCCCCTGTTTTTGCCTTGGCAAGCTCAAAAGTGGCTTTTACAATATCTGCGACCGTCTTTTCTGAAAATCGGTCTCCTTTATCTTTGGAGTCATTAAAATTAAACAAAGGTGTAACAAGATGATTTTGCCCCAGCTGTTCCAAAGCTTTTCTGAATTCTGGCTGAAATACTATAATGACTGCGATAATCCCTACATTAAGACATTTATAGAATATCCAGAGTATTACGCTTAAATTCAAAATGGAGGCAAAAAGCCAGAGAATGAGCAACACAATAAGTCCCTTGACCAGTATCCAGGCTCTTGTCTGTTTTACCCATACAATCACGTTGTAGATAACAAAAGTCAGAATCAGAATTTCAATGAAGTCTGTAAGCCTGATCTTAGGAAGTGAATTCCAGCTTATATAGTCTTTAAAAAACCTTATGATTGTCTCCATAAAAGCTCACCCGCTTTACTGTAATTTAGCGTACTTTTAATTATCTTCATCCTCATAGTCTTCCTCATCAGGGAAGGAATCATCCGGAAATTGTTCACCGGGAATCTGTGTCTTTTGTGTATTAAACCTCTTAACATTTACTTGAGGAGTCGTAACATTGATCTTAGGTACTGCTTTTACATAATAGTAATAATCATCATCTTCAAACTGTACATGTTCTGCTGCAGAATAATCTAATGACAGATAAAAGAATTGTATTACAACGACCACAAGACCTGAAATGATAGTTCCGATTATCATCGTACCAATCTTTTCTGATGTATCAAATTTCAGACTTGCTATTAAAAACCCGAATACTGTAGTAAAGCATCCAGCCGCAACAGCAATTTCATGGGCGTAGTCAAACTTCATCTTCCATACCAGCCAGGTAATTAAGATAGTGATTGAAAATACTATCATGGCAGTTAACAGCTGGCTATTGTCTTTAATTCCATTCACCACATAGGTATATATCGTCATAGTATCTTCCAGGTTTAAGTTCACCTGTATCGCTGCTGCCTGCTCTATAATATACACAAGATAGTATACCATTACTCCGAGACAGGTAGGTATAATAGCAACCGGTGTTGAAAACACTCCCAGTAATAAAGGAATGGTATAAGGTATCTTTAAATAAAACAAAATAGGAACCGCAAGAACCACTAAGCCAAGTCTGGGTGTGAACCTAAGAAATAAACAATACATTATAATAAATAGTATTAAAATAATAGCGGATAATATGACTGATACCGAGTAAATATGCAAAAAGGTTACCAAAGCTGAAAGCAGCAGCAAAACAGCGGATGGTGTAAATGCACTTAGCAGTGAAAGAGCAAGAACAATAGGCATTTGCTTTAAGCGGGAATCGTAACCCAAGTTCATATTAATGGTTTCAAATACAATAAGTGCTATAATAAACTTAAATATAGGTTTAAGATATATCTCATGCTTTTGGTATAGGCTCTGCAGCCTGGTTCGAAGTACTAACAAAGTCATCATTTTTATTTCAATGCCTCCCCTTTTTCATCCCCATCGTTTTCCTGATAAACTCTGTTCAGTCTTTTAAGAAGTTTATAGTATCTTGACAGATTCTTTTTGGAATGATCGTATTTTATGGAATACCCTATGAATGCCCCTGTAATATAGATAGCCATTAAGATAATATAAAAGCCAAGCAGATATTGGCCAATCCGTACAAAGTTCAAGGTTACTATCTTGCTGATGATATATTCCGCATGGTACATGCCGAATAAAAGCAGCACCAGTAAATAACCCAGGGTAATGCTTACCGCAGTCTTAATTACCTGGTATCTGACATAATCAGTCTTATAGTACTTGCTGATCTTAATATCTTCCTTGCCCTTTCCATCTTCAAAAGCAGCCAGCTTTGTCATTAATTTTATTTTTTTATTATCTAACATCTTGTTCCTCGCTTTCACTATCAAAACTGATTCTGGTGCAAAAGCTGCTTATAAAAACACCAGATAGTTACTGTTATTATATCATATAGCTTGGATGTTTTCGAGCCTTATTTTACAAGTTTTCTGGTTTTCCCTGTATTTTATTCCATTAACCAAATCAACATCTTTATTTTCAAAATAAAAGAACCAAAGGATTAACCTGGTTCTTTAAATAATGCTCCTATTTATTCAGTTTTATAACTTCTATATCCCATTCCTCCAAAAAGATTAAATACTTTACGCCAAGATCTTTCTGTCTGATTTCAGGTATAGAATTTCTCTCTTTGGTATAGCAAGTACAGGAGGATAAAGAGAGAGCTTGCGATAGATTTCCTTGGGCATCTCCCAACGAACCAATCCGTGCCCATCTTCCAACGAGACCATTAATATCATACTGAATACAGCTTCTGTAATCTGTTCAACTGTATAGCGTGCAAAAACAGCACTATTCTTATCCTCAACCATAAATTCCGGAAGGATTTGATTTGCCCTTATACCAAGAAAACAAGAATCTTCAAATTTCTCCCGGAACTTAAATTTTAATCCCAGGTCAGGAACAAAGACCGCTGATTTCTCATGTATAATCGGGAAAATATTTTTACACCCCGTCAACAGCGCATCCACATAAGTCTGCGGATTCTGGTAAAGCATTTGTTTTGTACAGACAGGCTCATTACTCCCATGTTCAATTACCACTACCTTGTCACTGATGCGATATACTTCATCTCTGTCATGGGATACAAACAGCACCGTCTTCCCAAATTCACGAATAACCGACATAATTTCACGCTCCAGCTGCCATCTTAGATAGCTGTCTAACGCTGAAAAGGGTTCATCAAGCATAATTATCTGCGGTTCAGACACGATGATTCTGGCAAGGGCACATCTTTGCTTTTGTCCGCCTGACAGCTGAGCGGGATAGAGATGCTCCAGTCCAGCCAGATGAAACCTCTCTATCACACCGTCGACCATCTCCTTTTTTTCCTTTGGCATTACGACCATAATATTCTTCTTAACAGTCATATTGGGTATCAGTGCAAAATCCTGAAAAAGATACCCTGCCCTGCGTTTCTGCGGAGCCAGGTCGATGCCCCTTTCAGAATCATACACCGTCTGGCCGTTTAGGATGATCCGTCCGCTATCCGGTTTCTCAATTCCCGCGATGCAGCGCAGGGTCATACTTTTTCCACAGCCGGAAGCTCCCATAAGTGCTACGGTTTCATTTTCAGCTTGAAAATCAATATTCAGGTTGAACTTTCCCATCTTCTTTTTTATTCTGCAGCAAATAGACATCTCTATTTCCCCTTTCCAAAGGAAATTCGTTTTTCAAAAATGTTAACACAGAGCATTACCGTAAAAGAAATTGCCAGATTAATTATGACCCACTGCATGGCCTTTTCGTCCTGATTGGTCTGCCAGAAATAAGCTACTGTTGTTGATATGGTAGCCGTACGGCCCGAAATATAGCCGGCCACCATACTTGTCGCACCGTATTCCCCAAGTCCTCTGGCAAAGGCCAACACCACGCCGGCAAGAATTCCCTCTTTACAATTGGGAAGCAGTACTTTCCAGAAAATATAAGCATTGGATAAGCAAAGGGTCTTGCTGGCTGCAATGATATTCTGATCAAAGGCCTCAAAGGAACTTCTTGCTGTCCGGTACATTAACGGAAAGGTAACCACCACCACGGCAACAATCGCAGCCTGCCATTTCATGGTAAGGGTCGCATTAAAATATTCTTTCACCAGTATTCCGAGATTGCTTCTTGGAGAAATCGCCTTTAATATCAAAAAGCCTACTACTGTCGGAGGCAGCACCATCGGAATTGTAAGAACAGCATCCAGTACCCCTTTTAGGAAGCTAGGGAGTTTTGCCACATAATTCGCAATGAAAATTCCAAGAAAAAATGTGATTACCGATGCAATAAGGGAAATTCTCAGTGAATTCCATAGAGGGAACAATTCCACCTGACCACCTCCTTTTTCATGATTTTAAGCTATGATCTTACTTCCCCGGAACAATCAATACAACCTTGTTTTCCAAAAGGTCAATCTTTGTATCGTCCGCGATATAGCCTTCTCCGCTGAGTGCCGTCATCTGTTTTGCTGCCGCTGAGAAAAAGATATCTGCCTCGGCTCCGGATTCAATCTGGGTCTGAAGCGTACCGCTTGAATCAAAATTAAACACCAGTTTGATAGCAGGATATTTTGCTTCAAAGGCTGTCTGTATCGCAGAAAGCGATTCCGTTAGACTTGCAGCCGCAAATACATTCAAGGTACATGCTTTCCCCGTATATTCTGTTTCTGCTGCCGGAGTGGCAATCGCCACACTAAAACCAACTTTTTTAAACTCTGAAAGCGCAGTATCCGCCGCGATATAATTCAGAAATACCTTCCCGGCATCCGGATTTTTCGATCCGGAAAGCATTGCCACCGGATATACCACAGGTGTTTTTAAAGAACCTTCCGGTGCTTCACAAATAACCTTAACTCCTGTAGCAGTTGCCGCATCTGTTGCGTATACAACACCGCAGTCCACAGAAGCTTCTTCTACTTGTGACAATACCTCCTTTACATTGGTGCCAAAGGAAATCTTGCTCTGGATATTCTCCCAAAAGCCAAGGCTTTCAAAAATCTCCTGGGAATACTGCCCCACCGGTACATCCGAATTCCCCAGGGCTATCAACTTCACTTTATCGGTACCAATATCTTCAAAGCTTGTAATTCCCTCTTCTGCTTTTGTATCCCCCGCCGTATCTGTCACAGTTGCTTCCGGGGTTGGGGTCACAGTTTCTGTCACACTGTTTGTAGCAGTTACTTCAGCGTCCGGATTTTCTGTCTGCCGAGAGTCTGACTTACTACACGCTACAGTAAATAACATCATTCCCACAAGAATTATTGCCAGTGCTCGTTTCATAACATTTTTTTTCATATTTAGCTCCCTTCTGCATGCTTAGTCCTTTGAGTTCTTAGTAGCACCTTGGTGCTTATTAGTACCTAAAGGTGCTGCTGTACGCGTACCAGGGGAGAGTAAAAGATTTATCTTTCACTCTTATCCTCCTTTTCAAATCCAAAACAACATGGCTTATTTTATCTTTATAGTTTTTATGTTTACTGGTTTCTAATATTTTGTTTCTTATGTACTGTTTTATTTATTATCATACTGTTTTATTTATTATTGTTTTATGTTGTAACCAACTGTTGTTTTGTATTATGATTCATAGGATATATAATTAATTGACTATTGTCAATATTATTCTTTATTTTCAGCATTATCAACATTATAGATTATATTTTAATACTTTTTTATACGATTTCGTTCAGTAATAATTATGTTTTGTTTCTTTTTATTTTGTATTAATATGTTTAGTTATTTTTTATTTAGTTTTGTCTCCACATGATATAGACTTATCCTTTTGTTTCTGTTATAATTTATGTAATAATTTGAGCGTCAAAAGAAAACAGGTGATGAAAATGAATGAAAAACTTTATACACCGCTGGAAGCGGCAGAGATTTTAAAAATAAAAAAGAATACCGTTTACGAAATGATTAAACGCGGTACTCTAAAGGCCACAAAGATGGGTAAACAGCTTCGTATTACAGAAAGTGATCTGAATCAGCTTATCACCTCCGGCAATAACCAAACAGAGGAGAATGATTATATCATATCCTCCGGCTATCCACTGGACCGCCCTGAGGATATTATTGTCTGCGGCCAGGATATCGTCCTGGATATGCTATGCTCTTCAGCACATTCCCTCTGTAAATCTTCCCGTTATATCCGTTCCTATGAAGGAAGCTATAATGGGCTGCTCTCCTTATACAAGGACGAGGTATCTGTTGCATCGGCACATATTTGGGACTATAAGACGGGTTCCTACAACCTTCCCTATATCAGTTATCTGATTCCCGGAGAAAAGGTCCAAGTCTACCATGTACTGAACAGACCCATTGGATTTTATGTTGCCAAAGGCAACCCAAAAAACATTCATTCCATTGAAGACTTTGCCCGGGATGACATTCATATCGCAAACCGCGAAAAAGGAAGCGGCATCCGGATTTTAACAGATTCCCTCCTAGTGTCCCAGGGTATCTCTCCCTCCTCTGTAAAGGGTTATGACAAGGCAGTAAGCTCTCATCTGGCTGCGGCGGCAATTGTTGCAAAAGGCGGCGCTGACTGTGCCCTCGGCAACAAGAGCACCGCACTTCAGATGCCCAGTATTGATTTTCTGTATCTGCGTGATGAGCAGTATGATCTTGTTATCAAGGAAGCCGATATCGGCCGTCCTGAAATCAACGCTTTGATTAAAGTACTCCGTTCCAGAGAATTTGCCGATGAAATCAACGCCATCGGTCTTTATAATATAACCGATATGGGAAAGCGGCTGCTTTAAGAGCAGCTTTTTGCTTCTATTTCATCGTTGTGTTCCGCTCCCCGCAAAGAAAACAGGACCCACAGTCTGAAGGAGTGCAGCCCATCTGTCCGGAATCTGCCTTTCCCACAACAAATCTGGTTCCTTGAATAGGATAGGTAGCTTCCTGTTCTGAAATTAGCGTCACTGTATCCTGCTCCCAGTCGAAACTGATTTTCATCGCCTCAGAGGTCATTACGTCGTCATGTAAAGGATGGGGCTTTAATACCGGTTTCCATATCTCTGTTGAGTAGAATTTGTCTTGACTTCCCTTATCCGATTGAATTATTATCCGGTTTTCCTCTGTTTTAATGGATAAGAGCTTTCCTTCCGCACTGAATTTTAATGAATTTTCATCTGCATGAACTCCAAGGGCATTGGAATCATATGCTGACAAGTATCCGATTGGTGTTGCTATCCTTACGGGAGCTGCCGGTTCCACCGACTCCAATTCCCCCGATTCATACAAAGAAAAACCGATAGCAGTTTCCATCTCCCCAGCCGGAGTGTTAATCAATACCCTTTCTCCGGGGTACAGAGTAATACTCCGAACAGCACCGCTTTGGTAAAAATTAATGGCAGAAAGATATGCCGTAAAAGATGTAAAATCAAATTCAAAGGTCAATGGAATATTATGATTTTTTTCTTCTTCCTCGGTCCAGAAGCCGCTTATTTTTCCGTCTGTAATAAACACACGGTGTACCTCTCCGCTCGGATAAAAGGTTATCTTCTCAGCCGGAATCTCTCCAATCGGTGTCACTACCTCCGACTGCTCCTCCAGCATAACGGCTTTCATCATTCCATTCTTATAAAATTCAACGGAAGGGGTATTCTTTCTCCTTGGCGTCTCTGTATATGCCGGAATAAGCTCCCCCGCATGGGTTACGACCATGTTTTTTCCTTCCAGCTTAAGGCTCTCAAGTTCTCCTGACGGATAAGTCTGAAAGGAAGTTACCTCCCCGAATATCCCGTTTGCAATCTGAATATGACTGTCATCCACTACCATATAGTTTACCATGTAATCAACCTCCTTCACACTGCCTGTGGGTAATCACCGCTATTTGACCTGCTGCCGTCTTTTCTGTTCTGACAAGGAACCTTTTATCCTTCTCCAGCCAGGGTGGTATATGTGTACAAATGACCTTAAGTTCCACAAAGGGTGTGGACTCAAAGAAAGGAAACAGTGCCTTTTTGGAGCTCAATTCCGGATTTTTTTTCTGTGCCCTGATTAAGTCAAAATGGTAGACTCCATCTACACCGGTTTCTTCCGGAACCGCCTTTACCTGTGAAGCCTTGTTTTGCTCCTCCTGAAACTGTCTCAATTCTTCCAATAATCCTTCTATGCTCTCTCTGTTATTATCCGCCAGCAAAAAAATACAAAAGCCCGCCATATCAAAGACAGAATAGGGAATCCCGGAAATACTGCCAAAGGCTGCCGTTTTACAATCTCCAAGTCCCTCAATCAGCTCCTTTACCTTTGCTCGAACAACCGCCGGTGAGGAGGGTTCTATTGGCTTAAAAACAATCTCTTCTGTTATTATTAATTTTTCCTGTTCCTTTTCATAAATCGTGTACCCACAGCACTGATAGAAATCAGCCATTTTCTTTTCCTGATTGTAGAAAACTACAGCTTTATCCATTTATGCAACCACACCCTTTCCAAAGCGCGCATTTTTCACACTACCTCCACAACATTCCCATGAATCAATTTTGCCAGAAATTCAGCCACCTCATACTCTGCCTCTTCATCCTCCATACCGTACTTTTCAGCCACAGCCTCCAGCAGCCAGTTGACATCTGCCCCTTTCTCAATTTGACTCCAGAGAAAGACACATGCCTCATTCACTGAGGGCAGCCCCAGTAAAGAGCCATTGTCACTGTCTTCTGCATGGAAGATACAGAATTCCCCGCCCAGTTCTCTTAATATAAAGCCTTCCTTCAGCTTGACATAACGAATATTCATTTATGCTCTCCTATATGAAATTTTCAAAGTTAGGCTTTAGCATACTTTTCAGCTGCTCCATACAAACCAGAATCTTCTTTTTATCTATACCGGTCTGAAACCCGGATTCGCAAGCATGCACAAAGTGATACATATTGCAGTTCCCGGCACGTTCACCGATTCCATATAAGGTACAATCTATGAAATCCGCTCCCCTATTTGCCATTTCCAAAGAATTAGCAACTGCCATACCAAAATCATTATGTTCATGTGCTTCAATTGCCATCCCGCAATGTGACCTTATCTCAGTTACAAGATTACCGGCCCTGACCGGTGTAAAAATCCCAACCGTATCCGCCAGGCGAATGGTTTTTACCCCAAGTTTCTCTGCCAATGCAGCAAGTTTTAACATAAATCCAATGTCCGCTCTGGAAGCATCTTCAAACCCCAGTGTTACATCTACATGAAAGTTGTTGGCAATCTCCATGCATTCTGAAAGCTGCTTTTCGACCCAGGCTTTGTTCTTATTCAGTTTGGAATAAATCTGCACATAGCTGACCGGCGCTGCAATATGGATAATATCCGGTTTCTGATGGCAGGCTTCCATGACATCCTTGGGATTTAGCCTGGACCAGATTGATATTTTGGCCTGGGTTTTCTTAGCCATAATCTGAGACAGATACTCCCGTCCTTCAGTCCTTCGGTCGTAAATTCCTACCTCAATCTCATATACGCCAATCTGGTCGAGCAGCAGGGCAAGTTTAATTTTTTCCTCCGGAAGAAAGATGACCCCAGAACATTGTTCCCCATCCCGTAATGTGGTGTCTACGATTTTAAGAGTGTTTTTCATTCCGTTCATACCTCTCAATCATTTTTATGAAATCATCTTCTGAAACGGCTTCTCCGGTTATTCTGCTAAGCCCCTTCACTTCTTCCAGAAGTTCATCAATCTGTTCCAGGGCAGGACTTCCCGGTCGTAGCTCTTCGATCTTATAACGGATGGAATTTCTTCCGGAGTGCTTTCCAAGGGTTACTTCTCTTTGAAGGCCTACCAATTCTGGTTCATAGGGCTCATAATTCGTAGGTTTTTTTAATATCCCATCCACATGCACACCGGATTCTACATAGAAAATTCGTCTTCCCAATACCGGTGTTATGGGCGATACGGTCCCTCCCAGCACATTTTCCATCCATCCCCGTAAATCCAGGAAACTCCGAAAGCTCCTGCTGACCATGTATCTGTCCATTACATGCAAGGACAATAATAGTTGTTCTGTTGCCGCATATTCTCCTACCCCCATCATACTTGAGACTACCGCATAACCCTTATATTGCAGGAACAAAGAAGCGATAGCGGTTGCACAATGATAGGTATTCTCCGGACAAAGTATCAACCGTTCAAGGCAGAATTTCTTCTTTAACACCTCCATTCCCACTGTGCAGCCGCCTAGGATAAGGTTATCAAGACCGGTCACCTTCATCAGCTTACTCTTATCCGGCAAATCATATCCGGTATTATCCTCCAGGCTATTGACCTGATAAGAAGGGACTTCCTTATCATTCTTATATTGTTTTGGAGTAAAATACAGTTTGATTTTGTCATCCTTCTCCGGATAAAAACCCTTCATGTAGGCAGCTGTATCCACCTCGAGATAATAATGAAAACCCTCCGGAAGCTCTCCCTCCATTGTATAGTAAACATTGACGGAAAGCTGGATATCCTTGATACCGATTTCTCCCATGAGTTCAATGAAACAGTATATCTCATCCCGGGTCAAATTATAGTCATCCAGCCGGCTTAGTGTCCCATCTATAATTCTTATCATAGACATACCTCCCTGTTCTTCTCATGACTCTTACGACCAGACCATCAGATCTTCCTGAAGCTTACAATCAGATCATCAGATCTTTCACCGGCTTCCCACCTTCAAAATGCTCATCAAATATCCGCTCTACATCTTCCTTCTTAACATTTTTATACCAGACTCCTTCCGGGTAAACCACCACCACCGGACCTTTTTCGCAGATACCAAAGCACCCGGTATTATTCAGGACAACCTCACCAGAGAGCTCCCGTTCTTCAATCTCCTGCATGAATGCCTGAACAAGATCAACACTGCCCTGTTGAAAGCAGTACCCTTTTTGCTGTCCGTTAATCCTACAGCTTGTGCAGATAAATACATGATATTTGGGCTGAACCATAATCCTTCCTCCTTCTATACTTGCTTTGCAGCATTTATAATTGCACTCTCAATTCTATCAAAAGCAGACCAGGAAAGTATCCCCTTATCCTCCATCCTGCGTTTGGGAGAGTCGCCGATTCTCATAGCAATGACACCGTTACAGTCACTGAGTGTACCAAGTATCTTTGCAAATTTATCCTCCTGTTCACCACAATAGGCATTACCGGAACAATACTTCTCTACATCACGTTTCTCAAGGTAACGAATGTCACCGTCCGAATATTCATATATATAAAATTCCTTTGCATGCCCAAAGTGCAGATCCACATTAATTCCGCTTTTAGAGGCCACCGCAAACAGCAGATATTTTTTTATCTTCTTCTTTTCCTTTTCCCTTTTCTCTTCCACGGTAAATCCAGCCAGGTCAAGGGAGAGGTCATTATCAAGGGTCCCGATGGCATCCGCCCGGCACTGCCTGCAATGGAGCATCTGCTTCATGATGGTTCCGCACTCTGTTCTTAACTTCCCGATCTCCAGGTTACTCACCAAGGGAAGATTTTCAAAAGCGCTTCCTTTAACCGGAACCATTTGCATAATGTTTGTGATATACACACCCATTTCCTTGCAGGTCCGTACCACCTCCGGAATATGCTGTTCATTAATTCCCTTCAGTGTTACAATATTCACCTTGCAAATTATTCCTTCCGCCAGCAGCAGACGTAATCCAGACAGCTGATTCGATACCATAATAGCCCCGGCAGCATCCCCTTCATAAATTCCGCCCATATACTTAACATACTGATATATCTTTCCGCTGATTTTCGGGTCAACCGCGCTCATTGTCACAGTAATATGGGTGACTCCAAGGCTGACCAGCTCCTTTGCATAGAAGGGAAGCATCAGCCCGTTGGTGGATAAGCAAAAGGTCACGTCCTTATCGTATTCCCGAATTAATTCAAGGGTCCGCTTCACCTGAGGATAATTATCCGCCAGGGAATCTCCCGGTCCTGCAATTCCCACCACCGTAAGATTCGGCAGCTTCGCTTTTACTATTTTATACCTCTCCAATGCCTCCTCCGGAGTCAAGATAGAGCTGGTAACCCCCGGACGACTCTCATTGGGACAGTCAAACTTTCTCACACAGTAATTGCACTGAACATTACAGGCAGGCGCCACCGGCAGATGTATTCTTGCATTTTTATGGCCCGCACAATTGTAGCAGGGATGCTCCATTGTCTTTTTCAGCATATCCTCCGATATACCCATATCCTCCGGTATATTATTTTCCTCTACCACTGTCTTCTTTTTATCAAGACTGCTGTCTTTATAATATTCATCATAAACCACTTCACGAAAGGTAGTCTCTGTAACCTTCAGCAGAGCATTGGTGATATCATCCAGAAAGGTCAGACTTCCTTCAAACCCAAGCATGCGAAGTCTCTGTCCGCCTACCCGGTCATGAATCGGAAATGCCCTGCGGACCAGGGGAATCCCAAGGCTTTCCTCCATCCTGCGTCCATCCGAATTACCTATCATAAGATTGGCCCCATATTTTAGTGCTGCTTCCTCTATTTCCTTAAAATCCGCATCCTCCATAATGGCATAACCATCTACAAAATATCGTGACCCAAGCTCTTTTACAGCTGCTTCCACATAATCCTTTAAGGAAGGGAAAGCACTTCCGGTTGCTACGACCACCGGCATTATTCCATTCTCCGTACATATTCGAACCGCAGAGATAACAAATTCCGGTTCTCCAAATATCACCGCTCTTCCCCCACTGTTGTACTTGTGGGAATCAATCATGCCATCCAGATAACGTCCCCTCTCCTCTTTCAGATATCCCGGTACCTCAAGGCCTGATACTTCTGAAAGCAGCTTATAAAACAAATCCGTAGCCTTTAGACCCACGGGGGATGGTATCTGCCGGCAAGGCACCCCGTATTTCTCAAAAAGTGTCTTCCCAGGGGATTGGGTGGTGGTATCATCACTAATCTCTATGGTCAGCTTCGCTCCCGCCATTCTTCTTAAATCGCCAATGGGGGTGCCTTTCTCAGGAAGCCTTGTATAATCCGGTTCATATCCTCTATCAAGATTTCCGGAGATATCCGGCAGAAATATTGCATCTATTCCAAATTGTAAGAATGCACTCTTTATAAAACGGATATCCGCTGGGCTATGAGGGGGTAGTATTACATTGACCTTATTATTTTTCTCTGCATTCATCTCAAGCTTCTCTGCAATTGCATTGAGTGCCGCCATATAGCCCTCATACTGGGTTCCGCCATATCCGGGTGAAGCAACCGGAATGATTGTCAGTTCTTTATAGGCTGGGTTTTCCTCCCGAAACGTCTCAATAATACCCGCAACATCCTCACCAATCGTTTCGGCAAGACAGGTCGTCATAACTCCGATTACCTCTGGGTTATACAGGCTGATCAAGTTGGCAAGGCCGGTTTTTAGGTTTTTCTCCCCCCCATAAACTGTCCCCTGCTCTGTGAGAGAGGAGGAAGCGATATCCACCGGCTCATTATAATGTGTAGCCATATGTCTTCTGATATAAGTAGCGCATCCTTGAGAACCATGAAGGATAGTCATACATTTACTGATTCCGTAAAAGGCCGTAGCGGCTCCCATAGGCATACACATCTTGCAGGGGTTTACATTCAGATTAACCAGAGGATTTATTTTTGTTTTCATAGGCCGCACTCCTTCATAATATCCCATACCGGGCTGTTGATACTCTCATTAATCTCCCTGGTAAAATTGATAATTCCCTCAAACCCCGCCAGTGCATGCTTTCTCTCATGATTGTGGTCGCAAAAAGCAATTCCTAATTTATACGCCAGCGGACGTTCCTTCACACCTCCTACCAGAATATCCGCTCCTTTTTCTTTCATAAAGGACTCCAGCTCCGCAGGATTTGCATCATCCAGAATGACGGTATCCTCCTCTACCAGACTCTCGATTATTTCATAATCCTCTCTTTTCCCGGTCTGGGTTCCTACGACAACGGTTTTCATTCCAAGAAAAGCAAACTGGCGGATCAACGAAATTGCTTTAAAGCCTCCACCCACATAGATAGCTGCCTTTTTTCCCTCGAGATTCCTTTTGTACCTGCTAAGGAAGCCTTGCATTTTCTCTGTCTCTTCTTCGCAGAACCGGATAGCCTTCTCTCTTGCGTCCTCATTTCCCAGTGCTTCCGCAATTCTTATAAGGGAAGCCGTCGTATCCTCAATCCCAAAAAAGCTTACTTTGATAGAAGGAATACCAAACTCCGCTTCCATCCGGTTGGCAAGATAAGTACTCGAACCGGCGCACTGAACCACATTCAGAGAAGCAGACGGAGCCTTTATCATCTCATCATAGCATGCATCTCCGGTAAAGGAAGCCACCACAGGAATACCGATTCTGGCCATATAATTCTTAATAATCCACATTTCTCCCGCCAAATTGTAATCACCTAGTATATTGATTCCCTCTCTTCGCTTTTCTGCCTTATGAGGACCTATAACCTGCATGATTGCATCACAGGCCATCCGGTAACCGGTGGATTTATTTCCCGAAAACCCGGGTGATTTCACAGGTATCACCGGGATGGAGTATTTTTCAGACATATTCTTGCAGACAGCATCCACATCATCGCCGATAACCCCTACAATACAAGTGGAGTAAATAAAGATTAACTTGGGATGGTTTTTCGATATCAATTCTTCTATGGCAGCCTCAAGCTTTACAGCTCCGCCGAAGATAATATCCGTTTCTCTCAGATCCGTACAGAAACTGTTTCGATAGATATCTTCCCCGCTGGTAAGACTTCCGCGGATATCCCAGGTATAGCTTGAACATCCAATGGGTCCGTGGATGATATGATAGGCATCTGTAATAGGATTTAACACAACTCTTGCACCACAGTACACACAGGCTCTCTGGCTTACCGAACCCGATACGGAATCCGTATCACATTTCATCCCCGTACCGGAACAGACTCCCGCCTGTTTGGTCAGAATGGATTTTTCCCTTTCTCCTAAGACATTTCTTTGCTGTATTTCAGCCATAAGAATCACTCCTTTCGTCAATCATCACTTCCTGCACGGAGTATATCAAAATGTAGCTCTAAGAGGTATGACCTGCCCCATGCACGGTTGACCCTTATCCCTAAAGGACTTGTTTGTCTAACCCTGCATGCTCACAGGTCATACCCCTTAAAATTTACCTTTCATACCAGACTCAATGATAGCAAGTTTTACATTACTACATCAAAATCCTCATCTTTTGCCTCTGCATCCACTTTATCCATCAATGCATTTACGATTTTCTCTACATAACGTATAGCCCCTGCATATCCAACCGACGCCTGGATCGTATTACCATAGCGGTCAAGTACTGGAAATCCCATTCTGACAATCGGTATATCCTCTGCTTTTGCAATCTGTTTTCCATAAGAACTGCCAATTAAAACATCAACAGGTTCGTTCTTTATCAGCTGATGAAGATAGAACAAATCTGTGTCTGCTTTGATAATACATTTGCCCGGGTCCATGCCGTAATCCTGAAAGAGCTGCTTTACCTGTCTTGTGAATTCTTCCTTTGGCGTCCCTGTTATCACATATTTTGGAACCATCCCCATTTCGAGGCAAAGAGCAGTAAAACTATAGACAATATCAGGGTCTCCATAGATGGCGGCTGTTTTATTAAAAGTATAAGCATGGGAATCCAGCATCAGATCCACCAGCCTTCCCCTTTCGTCCTCCAGTTCCTGAGGCACCTCCTGACGGGAGATTTCCCGGAGTGCCATTAGATATTTATCCGTAAGCTTTACACCGATAGGCATTGGAATCAGGGTAAAGGGAACCTTGAATTGTTTGTCAAGAAATTCAGCGGGTTCAAGGCTTGTAAACATACCCATGGCAATAAGTTTTTTGGCTGCCCCAAGTGCTTTGATATCTGCCGAAGGGGTACCCACTCCTTTGGGAAAATACTTGTATTTACCCGTCATGGGTGTTTCCAGAATTCCCTCATGATCCGGAAAGTAGATATAATCCACTCCCATCACCTTTGCAATCCGCTTAAGCTCCCTGTCATCCCCGGGATTGACCCAACCGGGAAAGATAGCGGCACGGTCACTTTTCACTGTGGCCTTTTGTGTCATATACTTCATAAAACCTATCATCATATTGGAAAAGCCTTGAATATGAGAGCCTTCATAGGAGGGTGTGCTTGCATAAAGAACTGTCTTATCCTCCGGGACCTCCAGATCCATAATATAATTTCCCACATCATCACCGATGGTCTCTGAAAGACAGGTAGTATGAACTGCTATAATTTCAGGATCATAAATGTCAAATATATTCTTAACCGCTGTTGTTAGATTGCTTCTGCCTCCGAATACGGAAGCTCCTTCCGTAAAGGAACTGGAGGTAGCCATTGCAGGCTCTTTAAAATGCCTGGATAATACAGTCCTGTGATAAGAGCAGCATCCCTGGGAACCATGGCTGTGAGGCATGCAATTCTCTACCCCAAGAGCACAAAACATTGCTCCTACCGGTTCGCAAGTCTTACAGGGATTAATGGTGATATGTCTGTTCTCCATAATTTCTTTCGGTGTCAATTCAAGCATTCATTTCACCTCCGATTCTTCCTCCGAGTAATGCGGCTGTCTTCCAGGGAGGAGTGGTAAGCACCCAGGCTTTGGTATAAATACTCATTGTAACATCGCGGCCAAATATGACAGCACCGTTAAAGCCTGCATAAGGTCCGGAATAATCATAGGAATGAAGCTGTCTGGATACTACACCCTGCTTCTGGATAGAGTATTTATCCTTAATTCCGGAGAAGAAGATATCAGGCTTCATGGAATGTATCAGCTCATCCGTTTCAAACATATTGTAGTCATCCACTACCATATAGCCCTTTTTCATATCCGGGAACATTCCGTCATAGGTATCAATCTCGATTCCCTTTTCCTTCAGTTCTTCCAATTCTTTTTCACTATAACGCTCTTTATAGAAAGCTTCATCCGGGGAAACGGTAATCTCTTCGATGTTCTTGCTGTCGGCATCGGGCTTTATCTCTGCAATAATATCCCGCCCTTCATAGTCATCCCTATGGGCAAATTCATATCCGGCAATGATAGTTTCCACTCCCAAGTCTCTGAGCAGGCTCTGATAGTGATGGGAACGGGAACCTCCCGTAAAGATGCCAGCAGTCTTGCCTTTTAACATAGAGCGGTAATATTCCATATCATCGGAAACAGCCTCCAGCTCCTCTGCAATTACCTCTTCCGTTCTGGCAAGGAGTTCCGGATCTTTAAAATATTCTGCAATCATCCGAAGAGTCTTACAAGTCGAGCCAATACCGATGAAATTAACCTTCAGCCAGTCTATGCCGTATTTCGTTTTCATCATCTCTGCCACATAATTAATGGAGCGATGGCACATGACCAGATTCAAATCTGCAAGATGGGCATTCTTCATGGTTTCATAGCTTCCATCTCCGGTGAATACGGATACAATTTCATATCCGATTTTTTTCAGTATTCTCTCTTCTTCCCAGCCGTCACCGCCGATATTGTATTCCCCCAATATGTTCAGTGAATATTTACCCATGGGCTTTTTGTCACCGGTACCAATAATCTGCCTCATCAGCCCGTTATTGGCTATATGATGTCCTGAGGACTGTGAAACCCCCTTGTATCCCTCACAGGAGAAGCCGACTGCCTTGATCCCGTATTTTTTCTCCACTCTTCTTGCAACAGCCTGAACATCGTCTCCGATTAATCCGATAGGGCAGGTGGAACAGATAAAGATACACTTCGGATTAAAAAGTGTCATAATCTCATCAATTCCCTCTTCCAGCTTCTTCTCTCCTCCAAATACGATATCTGTCGGTCTCATATCCGTACAGAAGGAATAAGGAACAAAGTTCTGTCCGCCTTCTTCCGTCCTTGCCTTGTTTCTTCTGGTTCCCCAGCTGTAAAAGGCACAGCCTATAGGTCCGTGGGTAATGGTGACGGCATCCTTCATAGGTCCCACAACAACACCCTTACACCCTGCATAACAGCAGCCTCTTGCCGTTGCAATACCGGGAATTGCTCTGGTATTCGCTGTGATGGTATCTGCCTCGTCACTCATTTCAAGCTGGGAGATATGACTTTTTCTATTTTTAAAGACTCGGGAGGAGTACTTTTCCAGCAGCAAATCTCTTTCATTCATCTATACACACCTCCTAATATGCATCGGTAGTTGCGGCACCGTCTCTGACCCTGTAGGAATCCAGGACGGGAACAACAAAGATCTTTCCGTCTCCGGGATGCCCTGTCTGATTCGTCTTAATAAATACCTCCACCGCATCCTTTACCTTATCATCATCCACAACTACAATAAAAAGCCGTTTCGGAATCAACCTTACCGCTTCCGTAAGGGTCTCGCCCTGGGAATCCATCGGCAGCTCACCGGTAGCCATTACCAGCTTTAAAAGTTCAGGATCAATCATTTTCTTGCCTCTGCCCATACATTTACGGCAGCTGTAAGCCGGAAACCCGCTTTCTGCCAGCGCCTGCTTGGTTGCATTTACTTTATTGGGGCGAATAAAAGCCATAATTTCTTTCATCTTAGTACCGCCTTTCGTCTAAAGTCCCGGTTTCCCGGTACTAACCGTATATGCTTCCTCCACCGCTGATACGAAGATACGCCCGTCTCCGTAATTACCGTTACCGGTTCTTGCTGTCCGCAGAATAATCTTAACAATAGTATCCTTGTCTTCCTCTGTACAGACAATCAGCAGCATCTCTTTCGGAATCTCATCATAGCAGTATTCATCCACCATGATTCCCTTTTGCTTCCCTCTTCCAAAGACATCCATCTTCGTAACCGCGGCAAATCCTGCCTCTGCTAACTCTGCCATTACCTGCCCTGCCTTTTCCGGCCTTACAATTGCACGAACCATCAACATATGAATTCTCCTCCTTAATCCATTATTCCGTATTCCATCAGGATTTCTTCCAGGTCATCAATCGACATGGGCTTTGGAACAACAAACATATCATTTCCTTCGATTTTTCTTGCAAGCTCCCGGTACTCATCTGCCTGAGGTTCCTCGGGGCTGAAATCAATTACTGTTTTTTTATGGATTTCGGCTCTTTGCACCGCATTATCACGAGGGACAAAATGAATCATCTGTGTGCCAAGTTTTTTTGCCACCGCCTGAACCAGCTCCGCCTCTCTGTCAACCTTACGGGAATTACAGATCAGGCCGCCAAGACGAACCGTTCCGGTTTTGCCGTATTTGGCGATACCTTTTGAGATATTGTTGGCTGCGTAAAGTGCCATCATTTCCCCAGAACATACAATATAGATTTCCTGGGCCTTACCTTCACGGATGGGCATTGCAAAGCCGCCGCATACAACATCCCCCAGTACATCGTAGAATACGTAATCCAGGTCCTCCGTATAGGCACCAAGCTGTTCCAGAAGGTTAATGGATGTAATGATACCACGGCCTGCACAGCCGACACCGGGTTCCGGACCGCCGGACTCAACACCCTTAATTCCCTTGAATCCCATCTTCATAACGGCATCCAGTTCGATATCATCCCCCTCGTCCCTCAGGGTATCAAGGACCGTCTTCTGTGCAAGACCTCCCAGCACCAGTCTCGTGGAGTCTGCTTTCGGGTCACAGCCCACTATCATAATTTTCTTTCCAAGGTCAGCCAGACCTGCCGTCAGATTCTGTGTTGTAGTTGATTTTCCGATTCCGCCTTTTCCGTAAATAGCAACCTGCCTCATATTAATCCCTCCGTTTCTTTGAACGAAAAATGGCTTTTTAATCCGCTTAATAGCGCCGATTAAAAAGCCACCTCTTTGTGAATATGCCACTTGAACTTCTGCAACATCATTGTAAAATGTTAGGATTATATTAATAGAAAAAACCTTTTGATACAATACGTAGAATTGTATAATTAATCTTTGTTTTTTATTCATCTTTTGTGATAATTATTGTATGTGGGTAATTTATTACTGAAATATAGTTATGATTATTCGTATATCCGTGTTATTTTGCATCAATATAATAAAACAAGAGGAATGTATGGCAGCAAATACACCGTAGTCCATAGAACATGATGAAGATGTGCCTTAAATGTGTCTTCCCCCTCTTTACGTGAAGTTCTATGAAAATCAATACACAATTGTCTGTATGCATCCAAGTAAAGTTACCATAAGTATTTTAATCATAAAAATAGTTCATTTATGAAGCAAACCGCTCCCAAGTTAACCATAACTTTGAAGCGGTTTATAATGTAATAATATTTAGTTAAATCCAACTAGCTTTTGTGATATCTTATATGCTGCCACCGATAACTTCCGTCCGGTTCTTCCCGGCAGATTCATTGTCATTCCCAGTATTCCTTTACGCAGTCTGTAATATAGTCTTTTATCTCTGTCCTTGATATATTGCCACAATTCCTGTTTCTTCTGAAGGTTATCCTCTGTTCCTGAGCGTATTAACAAAATGGAGGATATTGTTGTGATGATTTCCAGGTAATTAAACATATAGTTGCGTCTATTCAGATTCGTTACTTTTTCCAGATTCACCAGTTCCAGCATTAGTTTATTCACTTTTATCTGCTGGTCAATCCGGCTGATCATCACCTTCTCGTTGACGGACTGATCCGCACGGCCTATGTAATACCGGTAAAAATTCACATCCAGATAATACATTGTATTAACATAGGGAAGCGGGATATAGACAAATAAATTGTCAACATAAAAGGTATGCTCCGGTAATTCCATTCTGCACTCATGAAGCAGTTCCGTCCTGTAAATGACGGAGTGCATCAGGATATACTGACCTTTATGAAAATGTCCAATATCATTCCATGTTAAAATATGTCCCTCGGGAAATACATTTTCATAATGCATCACCGACATCCGGTGTGACCCTTCTTTTTCATAGACAAAATTACTTATCAGCATATCAATCGGAGTATTCTCCACTTTCAGCATTCCCAGTGTATCTAAGATTCTTAAGTATGCACTCCGATCGACCCAGTCATCACTGTCCACAACTTTAAAATATATCCCCGTGGCATTACGTAATCCTGTGTTAACTGCTTCCCCATGCCCTCCGTTCTTCTGATGGATTGCTTTTACTATCGTGGGATATGCTGTTGCATACTCCTCTGCAATCTCAGCTGTTTTATCCATTGAACCATCATTAATAATTAGTATCTCGACCTTTTCCCCTCCGGGCAACAGAGACTCTATGCAATGCCGCATATATTCCTGCGAATTAAAACATGGAATTGCAATAGATAATAGTTTCATATCAACTTTCCTTTACTTTTCCTGTTGATTCATTTTTGAATATCAGTTTAAAAATGGGGAAGAACACCCAGAATGAAATTGCACAGTTAATCAACATAGTAATTACATCTGCCAGAGTCTCACCTGCCGAACCCATACCCCATGTATTCATGAACAGATGATAGATAGGCGCCTTATAGAGTCCCTGAAGTGCAGCTGCACCAATTGATATCAAAATATAGGCAGCTACATACCAGAAAGCCGCTTTCCATATATTACTGTTGGACTTAAATGTTATATTTCTCTGTGCAAAGAAATTAATAATCTGTGCAATTCCAAGTGTAATCTGCACTGCCAGGAAATAGGCAAGTCCTCCGCCCCCGCCGGATACAATGGAGCCCGCTGCATAATTGAATACATAATAACTGCTTCCGTCCAAGTTGTGTCCAAACTGGAGAATCTGAAAATTCGTATTCACCAGAGACGTATGATCAAACGCCTCCTTCAGTAAAGGCATCAACAGCATCTGTAGAACTGTTATCCCATTACTCAGAATAAAGAATACCAGAAACTGCGATATATTCGGATGTGTATCCTTAAACCGCATCCAGAAGCTGCCGATTTTACCGAACCTCTGATTAGCTTTACTCATTATTTCACTCCTTCATCCCATAATCTTATACTTGTTTCTTTGCATACTTTATCATTTTAATCTCTTTCCTGAATATCCAATCTCTGATTGGATATTGTTAATCGGTAGTTGAAAAAACTGCCTTTTGTTTTTTCAATCTAATCCCTTTCGTGAGTATCAAATCTTCGATTTGATACTCCTGAATCCGTAGTTGAAAAAACTGCCTTTTGTTTTTTCAATCTAATCCTTTTCGTGAGTATCAAATCTTCGATTTGATACTCCTGAATCCGTAGTTGAAAAAACTGCCTTTTGTTTTTTCAACCTATTTTTTTCCCTTAGCAAATGGCGTACTCCCTTAAAGAATTGACCATTTACAATAAGCAGGATTCCATCCAGCATCGGCATATTCACTACACCACCCGTCATTCTTGCTATTCCCCGGAAGGGCATATGATAAATGGACATGGGGATGATGTTAGCAGTACTTCGTTTCCCTATTTTTCTAAGGAACCAGTATGCAAAATTAATTGCATGGAAAGCAAATCTGGCAACCCATCCTTTTGCATACTGACACTGGGAAATCGTATCATTATAATCCAGCGGCTTGCTTCTATCCCATTTGGAACCTGGAATATCATGGCCCAGAAGATTCGTGAATTCCAGGTCAGTTACCCTTGACACTTTCCCGGTATAATAAGAGGGAAGGCTGTTCCTATCATAGGGAAGCGGTGCCTTTGAACCCTTTAGATCGATGGAGCCTGTCAGTCTGATATCCGCACTTGATGCGCCAATCATAATGTCGTATTCTGCTTCTTCTATTTCCCATTGATTTGTCTTTACATTAAAATACCGGAATGTCTTATCATCAAAAGGGATTGTAATTGTTTTTGTTTCATTTGGAGTCAGCGTTACTTTAGCAAAACCCTTCAGTTCCTTTTTCGGTCGGAATATCGCATCTGACTTGCATCCGACATAGAGCTGGGTTACCTCTGCTCCCGGCATGTTCCCGGTATTACGGACCTTAAATGTAACATTGTCAGCAGTAACCTGAATATCGGAGTATGCAAAGGTGGTATAGCTCAGGCCATATCCGAAGGGAAACAGTACACTAATATCCGCTGTATCATAATAACGATACCCGATAAAAATGCTCTCCCTGTATTCCACGCTGACTTCCTTACCGGGAAAATGATGGTAGGAGGGTGTGCCTTCATAATCAATTGAATATGTTTCCGCCAGTTTACCCGAAGGATTTACCCTGCCGGTTAAGACGGATACCATAGCTCCTGCTCCCGCCTGACCACCCAGATAACCATGCAGCACTGCTTTTGCCTTATTAATCCATGGCATCTCTATAGCCGAACCGCATGAGAGTATAACCACAATATTGGGACTTACATCATACAAGGCATTTAATAAATCAGTCTGGTTTTTCGGCAGCTTCATATTCTGTCTGTCAAGTCCTTCCGCTTCTGTAACTTCATCCAGTCCCAGATACAGGAGGATAACATCGGCTTTCTCAGCCAGGCTGCATGCCTTTAGTATTTGGGCTCTGTTGGTTTTTCCGTATCGGTCATAACCAGGCTCAAATCCGATATTTTCAATTCCTGAGGCCTCCAGGCAGTCAAGTGCATTTTCCAGGATTGTAGGATTTACAATCGAGGAACCTGCTCCCTGATACCTGGCTTTTCGCGCAAAATCACCAATCACTGCAACTTTATCGCACTGTTCCAGAGGAAGTATATTGTTCTCGTTTTTAAGGAGAACTATGGACTCCTCTGCTGCCTTCCGGGCTATCATGTGATGTTCCTCCTCATCCAGTACACTTTTATGAGGCCTCCGATATACTTCACCGGTAACAAAGATCAGATCAAGCAGACGATCCACGCATTCATCCAGCTCCTCTTCCTTTATCCTGCCGGCTTTCACAGCTTGAATAATTTCCTGGTTCGTCTCTCCTGCTGTGGTTGGCATTTCCAGTTCATTACCGGCACATAAACCTGCTACTCGGTCGTTACTGCCACCCCAGTCGGTGATGACACACCCGTCAAAGCCCCATTCATCCCGTAGAATATCCCTCATGAGATGAATATTCTCATTGGTATAATAACCGTTTAATTTATTATAGGAAGACATGACAGATCTGGTCTTTCCTTCCTTAACGGCAATCTCAAAGGCAGTCAGATAGATTTCTCTCAGAGTCCTCTCATCAACAATCGTATCGATCGACATACGCCTTTCTTCCTGATTATTTGCACAGAAATGCTTTACACATGCTGCTACTCCCTGGGACTGGATCCCTCTGATATAGGCAGCTCCAAGCTTTCCGGCCAGATATGGATCTTCGCTGAAATATTCAAAGTTTCTTCCACACAACGGGTTTCTCTTCATATTAACGCCAGGTCCCAGTAGTACATTGACTTTCTGTGCTACAGCCTCTTCTCCAAGAGTTTTTCCGATTAATTCTCCCAATTCTTCATTCCAGGAATTGGCAACTGTTGCAGCAGTCGGAAAACAGGTAGCAGGGATACTGGGATTGAGTCCAAGGTGATCCGCTGCTGCTGCCTGTTTTCTTAACCCAGTCGGTCCATCTGCAAGAAACATACTATCTATGCCAAGACGGTCAATGTTCTGAGTCTGCCAGAAATCTTTACCTGACATAAGGGATGCTTTTTCATCCAGTGTCATTTTACTAATAATATCTTTATATTTCATCTGATCTTCCTTTTAATTTTTATACACAGAAGGATATTATGAAAAACACATTCGTGCTGTATGATTATTCCTTATCAACTATAATCACCGTTTTGCTCTTTCTTCTTTTTAGAAGAAGAGCGATCATCAATGCTTCAATTGCTACAAAGATAATGCCGGCGCCTATATTAATATTTCTGAATAACTTATCCATCTTGTTTTCTGTAGGAATTGGGCTGCCTTCCGAATAATATCCGCTGTTTACAATCGTGTAAAGAATGTTCTTACAAGCCCGCCTCATTGCAATTACAACAGTTGCACTCTCGGAATTCAGTTTATTGGAATCAAAACTGCCATAACCAAGCATTAAATCCCCACCATTGCGTATTGCATTATCTGTAATCATGTATCCATAGGAGCCATCATAGTCAGTCTCAACCATACCCTGGAATCCCCACTCATCACGAAGTACTGAGTTTAAGAGATTACTGTTTGCGTAACAAGGCTTATCACCAATCCATACATAGGAGGACATTACTGCCAGGTTTTTTCCCTGGTATTCCTTTACCACCTTCTCAAAAGGTTTCAGATAAATCTCACGGATGGCCTGCTCAGATGCATACTCCAGAAGAATTGCACATCTGTTTGTCTCTTGATCGTTCAGTGCGAAATGCTTGATATAGGGGTATACACCAAACTGTGCAGCTCCCTGTGTTTCACCTGCAGCTATATATGCGGAAAGCAAAGGATCCTCGGAATAATATTCGAAGTTTCTTCCTGCAAATGCAGAACGATGAATATTCATAGCCGGTCCATACCAGCCATAATTTTTGGCTGCTGCGAACTCTGAACCCATGGAGGTACCAATTTCAACTGCAATATCCTTACTCCAGGTCTGGGCCATCAGAACTTCTGAAGGATAAGTAGTTCCATTAGCACCTGTAATATAATTAGATAGGCCGGCAGGGCCATCACAGTCACTGGTTGCTATCTTACCGATGGAATCTACCGCTGCTGTCTGCCATCCACCTACATTGATCAGATCATTCATCTCCTTTATTGACATTTCATCCAGAAGTTTATCCCAATTCTTATCCTCATAGGAGGCCCCTGCCATGTCAGAAAGCTTAAGTCCATTATCTGCATTCGTAACCGGCATTTTATCCGAGTCCTTGTCATATGCAGAACTATCGTAATCACTTACAGTAATCGCCTTGACTGCAGCCTTTGTATCATCCTTCATTTCATATGCGGAATCCTTAGGTGCTGCAATTGCTTCATTATAGTTTGCAAATCCATCTGCACGGGAAAGCTGTGTGAAATCACCTCTGGAGTAATCCTGGAAATGATTTGTTGCAGGCACCTTATCCGTAGACTTTGAAGTCTCGTTGTAGGAAATATCATTTTTTACAGTGAATTTCTTCTCATCAATACTTGTATGAGAATCACTTCGGATGGAGATTGCATATTCACCGGCTTCCAGAATATACCCACCACCTTTCACCTTGATTCCATCAGAATCGTAGGATGCAAGATCTTCATTATTGATGGTAAATTCAACTTCTTCTGATGCTCCCGGCTCCAACATTTTTGTTTTACCAAAATCAATCAGGTTAACAGAAGCCTTTTCAATGCCGCCATTTGTATATGGCGGAGTGAAGTAAACTTCCACAGCATCCTTACCAGCTACTTTACCTGTATTCGTTACTTTCACCTTAAAAGATACGGAGTCCTTGCTGGCTTTAAAATCTTCTATAGATTGATCAAAAGTTGTATAGGAGAGTCCGTAGCCGAAAGGATACTGTACTGCGTCCTCATAATTAATCAAACCTTCCTCTGCGGCTGTCTCATAGAAACGATAACCCACGTAGATGCCTTCTACGTAATGAAGGAATGCCATCGTTCCCTGATATGCTCCGTCATCTTTAGCCAGTGACTTCGTCATCATATTGACATTTTTATAGTTGAAGTTGCCGATATTGTTAATATAAGGTGTCTTCAAAAGATCCTTTGCAAATGTATCCGCTGTTCTTCCGGAAGGATTCACAGTACCTTTTAGTATCTCACCAAGAGCTTTAAAGCCATTAGCCCCGGGAGCCGGCGCAAGGAGGACGGCACTGATCTGTTTATATTTATCAACCCAGTTAAGTTCCATTGTGTTAGTACTATTAATTACAACAATTACCTTTTTAAAGTTGGAGCAGACGAGATCTACAAGCTTTTCCTCTGTATTGGAAAGCTGCAAATAATGATCGCCTTTATCAAAATCATCGTAATCACCATTGTTGGTATAAGAGGCATTTAAGTAATTGTAATTATCAGGTGCACTGGAAACATCCTTTGCAACATTGTAGGTACCGTGAATTACAGAGTACATATCGGTCGGAAGATCATAGTTTTCTCCACCGGGACGTCCGATAACGATAACTGCTGTATCTGAAAAGTTCTTAGCATTATTAATAATGTCATCTGTATAATAATCCATAGTAGGTTCCGGTAGTGTCAGATCCTGCTTTTGCATGTCAAGTACAGGACGATCCTTACGATAGTTTTTATACATCTGTGTAAGATCATTATTCGTTTCGTAGCCGGCATCCTTTAAGGAGGTCAGAATATCCGTAGCGGCGGCTGCGTTAGAAGAGCTTGAACCTGTTCCACCAAGCAGCGGATTAACGGAATCCCAGCCAAAGACATTCAATTTGGCTTTATCTGACCCAAGAGGCAGCGTACCATCATTTTTTAAAAGTACCATACCCTCTTCTGCAATTTTCTTAACCGTATCCAAACTCTGTGATACTGTATCATCCGCCAGCACGACCTTGGAAGCATTCAGAAAACCTGAAACGTTATTGTATAAAGGACCATAGCAGATGGCGTTGACAGAAACGACAATAACAAGTAAAAAAGCAAGAACAGCCTGAATGCGTACAAAGGCTTTCCAACCTTTTTTGATAAAGTGAGCTGTAATAAGAACAGCAATCATCACAACAAGGGCGATTACAATCAAGTAAATGTATCCTTTGACTGCGGTCAAGTAACTGTGAAGATCTGCTGAACTGACACCCATCGGTTTAAGAAAAGGTGCTAATATTTTTTCCAGTAGAGATATCATTCTTTTTTCCTCCGTCCCTTTACTAATTCAAATACTATAAAATTGATTCTTACTCTAATTAAAGATTATCAGAAATAAACCGTCGAATTTATCCATCGCACCAACTGTGCTATTTTGTACCCCAACTGTTTACTACCCTTTCATAAATCCAATTTAAGCTGCTATACATATGCTAACGGCTTCTTAAGAAAAACTACGCCACAGTATATGGCACCATGGCGTAGTAAATATTTAAAAATGTACTATTCGCCTTTCTTACTTCGCATAAGAGAAGGAAATTGTTTCAGGTGTTGTCAGAGGTGCTGCGTTATACTTCGTCGTACGATCATCAGAAATAACTCCGGACCAGTTCATACCAAATGTAAAATCATATTTGTTTCCTTCGGAATCTACATAGCATTCAGTATCACGCGGTACATCTTCTTTCTGTGCTTCTACAGCCTTCATGCTTGCAGGCTGCTGCATCGTAAGGAGACCTGTAGGTTCAACCTGGCCTGTCAGTACCTTTGTTACTGCCTCTTCTTGCTGAGCCAATTCTGTCATACTTCCTGAGTAATATATAACAATTGCATCTGCAAGAGGCTCAACCTCGGACCATACCATATCAGCACTACTGCTAATCTTCATAGCAACTACTACTTTGCAATTTTTAGGAACTGTTTTGGATACATACTGAAGAGTTTCCAAATCAGCATAATTTGTAGCCTTCGCTGCCGTATTACCCTTATAAGAACGATTCTCCTCTACCGTTTCCGTCTTGGCTCCATAATATCCATCTTTTACTTCCTTTGTAATTTTTCCATTTGCAAGTGCAGTTTCTTTTGCTGTATCAGCAGTATAAGCTGCATATTGAAGTGAATTCGGAAGGTAATTTCCATCTTTATCGGTTGTACTATTTGTATACGGATTGTTCATCTTAACAATTGCATAATCACATTTTGCTAATTGTTTCGCACTTGCTCTAATAACATCCTTCTCGGTATAAGCGCCTTTCTTGCCGCTAGGATCGCCCAAGGTGTCCGTTACTATGTTGTAATACTTGCTATATTCATCAACATTAACCGCAGGTTCCCATTTATAATCATGTTTTCCGTCTAACTGAGAGAAGAAATCAGCTTTATCCTTAAAGACAAGAGGGATATATGCCGTGGGTTTTTTCTGTGAAGCATCTGATTTATGAATGGCATTATCTTTATTCTTAATCATTACAATACCTTTTTCCTGAGTTTCCGCACCATATGCTTTTGTTTTATCAGTCCATGCTGCATTTACGGCTTCATCAGTTGTAAGATATGAATTCTCGAAAAGCCCTGTTTCCATCTGTGTTACAAAGAATGATGCTGCTGCGTCGCGAAGTCTTGCAATAGCCTTATCTTCTCCCCAGTCTTCTACGAGAAGATCATATCCTTCTTGTGCTGCTTTCAAGTCAGAAGTACCGCCAACCTGGTCTACACCATTTTCGTAAAGTTTACAGAAACGCTCGCCAACTTTCAGATCTTCTACACCATAATCACGAGCATCATCATCTGTAACCTGCCAATCTGTCAGAATAAATCCATCATAACCGTTGTCTTTCAGAAGTTTCACCTTATATTCTGAATATGCACCACCAACTTCATCACCAAGAGATCCATCCTCTGAATAGGAAACTGCATAATTTGGCATTAAACCGCCTGCTGCGCCTGTTTTTCCTTCCAGCTTAAAAGCTCCATCAAAGAATGGAATCAGGTGTGCTGCAAAGTTGTTTCCAGGGAATACTGTGTATTCACCCGTTTTAAAGTGATCGTTTCTTCCACCTTCGGAAGCACCGGCACCGGCATAGTGTTTAACGATAGCCACTACGCTGTCTTTTCCCCATCCCAGATCATTACCATTTTCGTCATATGTAGATTGAAGTCCGTCAATATATGCCTTAGCCATATCTCTGTTTAAGGCAGGATCTTCACTATATGTACCACTGGCACGGCACCACTGAGGATTGCTTGCAATGTCGACCTGCGGTCCAAGAAGCATGGTAATGCCAACCGCTCTATATTCTTTTGCTGCTTCTTTTGCATCATTCTTAGCAAGGTCAGTATCCATGGAAGCTCCCAATCCATTCTGATCAAGCAGACCCGATATATTACTGGGATCTACACTTACTGTTGCAGGTATTCCCCATTTACCTGTACTCTCACAGGTCTTCTGCAGCATATTGGACCACTTTACAGCCAACTTTGTATTACCCTCTGTAGCTGCAGAACGTGTAACACCGGCACGTGCGCCACCATCAATATATGCCTTATCATCATCTCCAAGCTTTTCGTCAAAGGATGTCCATCCACCATGTGTAAACAGAGGTGTCATCTCCTCAGCAGTCATCTGTGCCGCCAGATCCTTTGCACGCTTCTCGTTATCAAGCCTCCAGTCTTCATAACCATCCAGCTTACCATCTCTGTCAAGATCCTTGAACGCATATCCATCAACCTGTATCAGAGAAATACCGGAATCCTTCGTATAACCAAGTGTAGCGCCGCCATCATTCGTAACCTTCATCCAACTATCAGCGGTCTCTTCTTCTGACCACTTTTTATTACCAGAGCCAAGTTCCTCAGGTGTGATAGGTGATACAATATCCGAAACTGTAGCTTCTGGTGTTCCTGTTGCTGACGTTTCTGCTGTTGGCGTTACTCCTCCTGCTGCCTTTTCTGCAGTGTTGGGTGCTACAGCATTCTTTGATGAAGAACTGCTGCAGCCAGTCATCATTCCTGCTGTCATCATCACTGCGATTGCTAATGAAATAGCCTGATTCATAAACTTTCTTTTAAACATTTTTTCCTTCCTCCATTTAAATTATAGAATAGTTGTTATCAGAAAGACGTTTATATCGTAGCATAGAAATTTATTATATAAATCCATATGCCCCAACTGTTGTTTTTTCTGCCCCAACTGTTGTCTTTTCTGTACCAACTGTTGTCTTTTTCTGCACCCGCTGCAGGAATCATATAATATGCTTTATCCCTCTAATTCTGCTTGGGAAACAGCATTCTAACCTCAAACCAGTTACCCTTCAATTCAATTGTGTATGTCCCACTATATTTTTCCACTGATCGCTTAATACTTTTAAGACCAAATCCATGATTTGCCTTGTCAGGCTTAGTTGTTCCAGGGAACTTGTTATCCGAGATGTCAATTTTCGCCTCACAGTAATTTGAAATGCCTACATAGATAAACTGCTTCTGAGAAGAAACCGACACATGTATCATTCTTTTTTCTGGATCCTGCAGGAAAATAACGCTTTCTAATGCATTATCAAGTGCATTACCGAATATGGAGCAAATATCTGTAACATGCATGAAATTTAACAACTTGCCGTCAGCAACACAGGTTATACGAATGTCATTTCTTTTTGCCTGATGAATCTTTACTCCAAGAATTACATCCAGTGTTTCATTTCCTGTACGTGAAGCAAGTGCGTTAGAATCCAGTTCCCGTTCTATTGTATCCAACCATTCTTTTCTCTTTTCTGCATCTGTTTCTGCACGCAGGCCTGCTATCTGGTGCTTCAGATCATGATACTGGATATGAATCATTTCCATACTGTCCTGATAGTGCCTGTATTGTTCATACTGTCTCTGCAGCATGGTATGTATAGCCGCATTTTCTTTTTCAATAACGAACTCATTAATTCTGCTTTGATATGCATATAGAATAAAAATTCCTGCCGAATCAACTAATGTACGGATCAAATAAATATCCGGAAGATACCCACTGCTGAACCTTGAAGCTTTTAGTAAGAAACTTAAATTGCTGATAGCAAAAGTAAGCACCACCATTATTCCTGCTGTCATGATCTCTTTGGATGTAAGCTGTTGTAACGGTTGTCGTATTATCACTTTTCTTTCAGCATAATAAGCCAATACAAAGATAACGCCATAGAAAATTATCATAAAAATATATATAAATATATTGTCATGTCCCATCATTGCCGGTGCCGCATATGTTTGAACCAGCCATTCCAGTGATGCAGTAAATTCAGCTAATAAAAATGCCTTTTCCCAGCAATAAACGTTAATTACGACTCTCTCTTTTGAACTTAAAACGATATATACAAGCATTATTAAAGATGCACAAATCATATAGAAGATCCATAAAGCACCTTTTGCATTGCCTGTACTTATAAGAAAGACAATCGACGCGACCACAACTATGATTGAAATTAATGCATTGTAAATAATCCCTTTTCTCTTCTGCAGCATGCATAGATAAACCATACATGCTCCGCATTCTGCAATAGCAGTAAACAGTCTGGGGATATTAGGAAAATCTGTATTCATTTAATCACCCTACCCATATAATTGACCAATGCTTCCATAAAAGGCTTCTGTTTCGAACGGCTTATTACTAGCTGCTCCCGCCCAATAATGCAGCAGCCATTTTTTATGCCTTCTACATACTTTAGATTCACAAGATACCCTTTGTTACTTCGATAGAAAAAATATGGTGCCAACATTTTCTCAAGTTCAGTCATTGTTCCATGAGAGTTTATGCAATTTCCTTTATAGTGATAAATCAAGACATGGCGCTGACTTTCCACATAAGTTATATTCTCAATTCCCATTTTTTGCATTCCATCTTCTACCGGTACGGCCATATAATGAAGATTTCTATTATTTAACCTTCCTATTGCCTTATTGAGTTTTTGTGAGAATGAAAAATATTCTATGGGTTTAACCATATAGTCCAGTGCATCCACTTGATAGCCACGGATTGCAAAATGTGCCATATTAGTAGTGAACATAATAATCACTTCGCTGTCCAATTTACGGATTACTTCGGCAGCTGACATTCCATCCATGAATTTCATTTGTATGTCCATGAGAATAATTTCATAATTGCCATTATAGCCATTTACTATCTGATCGCCGTCACGAAAAGTTGCAATGCCAAATTCCTCTCCCGCCTCTTTTTCATATCTTTCTATATATCCTGTCAACTGATCAATATAGTTCTGCTCGTCTTCTACAATTGCAATGCGAATCATAATCCTTGCCTCCTTTATCCCTCGCAATTTCTCATATACATCGTTGTAATGGTTCCACTCCCTATCCATCTTAACCAGCTTTATTAAATAACATCGTCCGCATTTCTAAATCCGTTATTCCTCCAAAGTAAGTTCTAAGATATTGTCTATAATAAATGTATACAAAAAACCATTCAATACCGACTGGATATTCGTCAAAATGCAGAGTAATACATCTTATATATTTAGATGAATTACATAATAAAACAACAAACTGCCATTCGTCCAAGGACAAACAGCAGCTATATTTGTATATAAAAAAACTCACCTGTTTTACAGGTGAGTCAGTATATGAATCCATTAATAAACCTTGCAGCCTTGTTAATAAAAACAGCTTTGCTTATAGTAGTTTTTATGATACCCTTAGTTTCCAAGCATTGAAATAAATTTGCTTTTCACCTCTCCCATCTTACTACGACCAATTGGAAGAGTAATGCCATCCTGCAGTATCAGATGATTCGTTTGGATCCGCTGGATATATAGATAGTTGACCAGATATCCTTTGTGAATCCTTATAAAACCATGTGGCTCCGTAAGATATTCTAATTTTTCCATAGTCATTTTAATCTCCATAGGCTCCTGCTGTCCGGTCAGAAAAATCTTCTGATAGTTTCTGCTCCCTTCAATATAACGGATCTGATTACTTTTTAATGTTAAAATACTGTTACGGGTGGAAAACTTGATATATTCAACATTCTGGTCTTGCATACAGTTTTTGATGTATAACTGTACTACAGCGGCAATATCGTTGAGGAAATTGCTCTTTCTTACAAAGCCTAAGGGCTGGACTGCAAAAGATTCAAAAACACGGTTCTCACATTCCGAGACATAAATAATACAGGTGTTATTATTACCCTCTCTGATTCGCTTACCCACTTCAATTCCATCTAATCCAGGCATATCAATGTCCAGTAGTACGATCTGAAAGTGCGTATGTTCCATGGCTTTAAGTAGCTCTTCTCCATTCAGAAAACATTGTAATTCCGTGTGGATTCTCTGTGCACGAAAAGTGGATTCTGCCGCTCCGGCAATAATCGGCAGCGCTTTTTTATCATCATCACATAAGGCTATTTTTATCACAAATTTCCCTCCTCGTTCATCAGATCCAGCAGAACTTTCGCTATAAATTGTCCATCTTTCAAGCTATACTCTGCACAACCATTGTATTTTTCAGCAAGCCTGACCACAATTCTGGTGCCAAAGCCATGGAGCAGCTCATCCTTTTTCGTTGTCCTTAAACCGCTTCGCCAGTGATTCAGTTGTTTCCTGCTTGTGGTATTGCGGCACATGATGTATAGATAACTCTTTTGCGGGTAAATCTCTATTCGTATTCCGGTGTTTTCATTTCCCTCCAAACGCAAACGCCGACACTCTTCAATGGCATTATCCATCAGATTGGTAATAATCGCACACAAATCATCCTCACTGAATGGCAGCACCGGTGGCACCAACAGCTGATGCTCCACAGGTATCAGCTCTTTATTTGCTTTTACTAACTCTATATTCAGGATGGTGTTAATGATTTGATTACCACAGTCGATGTAACTTAGTTGAAACGGCAGGTTTTCTGCAACCTGCTGAAAATAATGCTGCAACTCCTCATACCGCGTTTCTTTTAATAGTATCTGCATATAAGCATATTGATTTTTCAAGTCATGGCGAATACAGCGCAGATCCTCCAGATTTGATTCCGTCATAATTGCCAGCTCCCGTTCACTTAAAAGTCGTTGCTTTTCTGCCTGAAGTGCAATTGTATCCGCCTTTTCTTTACACATTGCATACATAGCATAAATCGCCACGACGACTATAATGAAAATGCAGAAGTAGGAAGCAAGAAGACATATTTCAATTCGATAATCTATACCAAACCATATGGTTTCTACGGAGGATAAAACCAGGATACTAAAATCACTCAAAAGGATCAGTGCCAGACCGCTGTTGGGCATGTCCTCATACTCATCAAAATTGAATGCCCTTAGATAAAAGGCTACGGGTATTATAAAAAGGTAAATAATACAGCGAATAACTCCCTCTGCCAAACCTTTCGATAGGAATTCTCCTGTTAAAAAACTGATTTGCCCGGCAATGGCACTCAGACATATTATACTGGCGTACATAGAACACCACATTACGATTTTGGCCTTGCTATTAAACTTGGAACAAATACGTAAATAGATAGCTGATACGATTCCATGGACAACATTCCAAATAATAATGAAAGCATGTCTGGGCATAAAAAATCCCACATTACACCCCATCAGCACAGCCAACAGAATCAGAAACTCCAGACAAACTCTGAACCTGATCTCTTTTTTCCACACGCCGCCATTGCAAAGGAATACCCAGGACAGTGCTAGCACTACAAGCTGTATAACCCAAGCCGCATCAAAAAATTTGTTATAAAAATATTGTAACGACTCTTCCACAACTCCACTACCTTCCCGTAAAATACACCTGTAACAACTAAACTCTATCTTGTATAGCTTTAATGGATTTAAAAGCTACTATTTTCATTCCGTCATTTTAAATTTCTAGTGCAATTATAATATATTTTAGCTTTAATAGCTAGTTTATTAGTGAGTATGTATAAAATTCATATATTTATTTGAATGTTGCCTGGAAAAAGATTTTCTTTCAAATAAAACGATTCCAATCCTATAGAGCTTTCAATTGATAGATGTTCACTTATTTACCTTAATCTTAATCCTCTAAATTCAGATGGAGATATCATTTCATATTTTTTAAAAATTGAGCAAAAATAACTGCAGTCATTATATCCAACACGATGAGCGATATCATTGATAGATAAATCACTATCTGATAATAATATTTTAGCGTGCTGTATTCTTTTTACTGCTATATATTGAAAGGGGCGTACATTCAAATATCTTTTGAAAATTCTACATAAATATTGAGGCGTTGCATGTATCTGGTCTGAAAGCTCTTCCAATGTTATAGTCTCATTGTAATGAAGATCAATATAATCTTTCATTATGGTAATAGCTCTGTTTCCTTCTGAATTTTCATATTCCATTGTTTTATGTAGGAAAGTATAAAATTCCACCAACATTGTATACAAAATACCAGAAGAAATAACTCTTCCTTGATTATCACTGGCTTTTAGAGAGATCATAATTTTTTTATAATAAGACTCCATTTTATCAATGCTGCTAAGCTTAATAACTTTCGTGCAGTCTAGATTTAATTCTTTTAGTATCGGACCCAGATTATTTCCGTTAAAGGTAATCCATTCAACTTCCCATCTATCCGTGATTCCGTAATATTCATGAGGTATATTCGGGGCTAAATAGAACATAGTTCCTTTTTCTATCTTATATTCTATTTCGTTAACCTTTAAAATTCCCGTCCCGCTTATGCAAAGAAATATATGAGGTAATGGAAACCCTTCTTTTCTCATGACATGGGGTTGATTATCCTCGTAACCTATTCCTGAAACATAAACCGGTAAATCACAGTTGGGAGGCTTTATTGGATAAATCGAATAACTCATATTGCTTTCCTCCTGTTTCATATATTTATATCTAATAATATCATATGATTGACTATGGCTCAATTCCAAATTTATAATAGTCATGTCCGAAGTTAATATATTTATAAGAGACATTTGTAAACTTCGTGCATTAATGATTATTCTCATATTTTTAATAATTAAAGGAGGTCAAGAATTGAAACAACATATTTTATTTCATGAAAATCCCCAAAAATTACATATTAACACTGAGCCTAACCGAAATTATTTTATACCATTTTCACCAAATGCAGATCCCTTCAAAGCTAGAGAAGAATCGGATCGTTTTCAACTTTTAAATGGCACTTGGAATTTTCGGTACTATAATAGTTTTTTTGAGATAGAAGATGATTTTCTGGATACAAGCTTTTCAGATTCTATCCTAGTTCCATCAAACTGGCAGCTACATGGTTATGATAAACCAATGTATCTGAATATTAAGTATCCGATACCTTATAATCCCCCTTATGTTCCGGATGAAAATCCTGTTGGGCTTTATAACAGAAAATTTAATGTGGATTTGTCAGGTGGCTTTGAGCATTTTTTAAATTTTGAAGGAGTAGACAGTTGTTTTTATTTATATATTAATCACAAATTTGTAGGCTATAGTCAAGTTTCTCATATGACAAGTGAATTTAATGTAACGGATTATCTTGTTGATGGTGAAAATGTGATTACTGTTATGGTGCTAAAGTGGTGTGACGGTACTTATCTAGAATGTCAGGATAAATGGAGATTATCCGGGATTTTCAGGGATGTTTACCTTTTAGCAAGACCTACGATAAGAATCAGTAATTATAGGGTAGTTACTAACTATGATACTGAAAGTGATAAAGTAAACATCGAACTTTCAATAAAAGCTAACACCGCTGTTATTGCGAAACTATATGATGCAAAAGAAAACCTGTTATCGGAAACCTTGGTGAAGGCAGATAAAGCAAGCTTTCTATTAGAATCACCTCAGCTTTGGAATGCAGAGACTCCCTATTTATATAAGCTTATTCTGCTTACTGAGCAGGAGACTATCGGTGAGAAAATCGGAGTACGGCAAATTAAAGTAGAGAATGGATGTATCTTAATCAACGGAGTAGCTGTTAAATTCAAAGGAGTAAATCGACATGACAGTAATCCTGTAACCGGGGCATATGTTTCGAAAGAAAATATGTTGAAGGATTTGTACTTAATGAAGCAGCATAATATTAATGCCATCCGAAACTCCCATTATCCAAATGCTCCGGTATTTCTCCAGCTATGCGATGAGCTTGGCTTTTATTTAATTGATGAGGCTGATTTTGAGGCACATGGCAGTGTTGAAGCTTCTCATACCCCGGACAACAATGGTGATTATTCGGGTATTGCATTAATTGCAAACTTAAAAGAATTTGAGAAGGCAATCCTTGACCGGGCAGACTTAATGGTTTCAAGAGATATCAATCGTCCTTCTGTAATATTATGGTCTTTGGGTAATGAAGCCGGGTATAGTAAAGCATTGGAAAGAGTTGCAAGATATATTAAGTCAGTTGATTCTACCAGACTTGTTCATTATCAAAGTATGCATGAATTAGAAGGCGCTGAAAAAGCGATAAACAATGAAGAAACGTTGGATGTGGTCTCCATGATGTATCCCGGTACTGATTGGATTACAAAGAATTTTTTGACAAACCAAAACGAAAAAAGGCCATTAGTTCTTTGTGAATACTGTCATTCTATGGGCAACGGACCAGGGGATTTAGAAGATTATTGGAAATCCCTGTATACCAGTAACAGATTATCCGGAGCCTTTGTTTGGGAATGGTGCGATCATAGTGTGGTGATGAGTAAAGCAGAGAATGGTAAAACCATGTACGCATATGGCGGAGACCATAACGAGCCAATACATGATTCAAATTTTTGCATTGATGGACTGGTTTATCCAGACCGTACTCCTCACACTGGTTTAAAGGAGGTTAAAAATGTATATCGTCCCATACGAATTAATCCAATCGCGATTGACAAAGGTGTATATGAGTTTGTAAATACTTATGGTTTTATGGAACTGTCAGAAGCTCTTAATTGCCGATATGAGGTAACGGAATGCGGTAATTTAATACTATCTGAGGATATTGAGATCTATTTACCTGCTAATTCAAAAAAGATAATAACAATACCAGCATTAGCAGGGATATCCGGTAAAAGCTTATATGTCAGATTTATATTTACCCAAAAGTACGATAGTAAATGGGCTGAAGGCGGATTTGAAATAGGCTTCGAACAATTTACTATAAGCGAAACCATCAGGGAATTAATCCCCATTGAGTCTAAAAGCCAGATTGATTTTAGTGAAAGCAAGCATCTGATAGAAATAAAGGGTAAGGATTTTACTTATCATCTTGATAAGCATACGGGATTATTTCGTAAGTTGGAATTCAATCAGAAAGACCTGATTGAAAAGCCTATGGAGTTTAATGCATTTAGAGCACCCACGGACAACGATTGTGCTGTCAAAGGTGATTGGTATAAGTTCCATCTAAATGAATTGATTACAAAAGTATATTCTATAAATGCAACAAAAAATGAGGATTGCATCACAATAACCAGCCATATGGCTTTGGGTTGGTATGCTTACCATAATACCTTTGAATTAAAAAGTACTATCCAGGTATACAGCAGCGGCCAGATTCGGTTACAAAGTAATATAAAGGTAGTGGATAAGCGTCCATATCTCCCTCGTTTTGGACTTAGGCTATTTATGAACAATGAATTTTCTGATGTAGAATATTATGGATATGGTAGTTATGAAAGCTATAGTGATAAACACAGAGCTTCCTATAAGGGAATTTTTACACAAAAAATATGGGAAATGCATGAAGACTATATTAAACCTCAGGAAAATTCCTCCCATTTCGGCTGTGAATATGTAAAAATCGGAACGAAGGATCTGTGTATTAAAATTGAATCTGAAAAGGATTTTTCATTCAATGCATCCGAATATTCTCAAGAAGAACTGTCAAATAAAGCACATAACTATGAATTAGAGAAATCCGGATACTCTATTCTATGTGTTGATTATAAACAATCGGGCATCGGTTCTGCCAGCTGTGGGCCGTATTTATTAGAGGAGTATCAATTCAATGAAAAAGAGTTTGACTTAAGTTTTTTCATCACACCGGAAGTTAGCAAGTTTTAGGGTTATTTATTGAGTGTCGTACAATCACTTGATGCTTTTAATAAAAGGATAAGAGACTCCCATCAGACATAAGTTATAAGTTACAACATCACGGGCTCAGTATGCTGAAAACGAACAAAAATAGTTGTCTTCAGCATACTGAGCCCCTCTGCTGTCATTACGAGGAGGAATAAGAAAGCCGTTTTGTTTTCCATGCTCTTTTTCTATGATGATAATAAACCTGATTTCTTTTAAAAGCTACAAAAATGGTACAACTCGAATAAACGGATACATGCGATACAAAATCCAGTTAAACTTTATTCTTTATTCTTACTCAATAAAGCTTACAATTGCATTAGTAACTACATCCGGACATTCTTGCTGGGGGAAATGTCCTGCCCCCTTTACGATTTGCAATTTTGCATCAGGAAAGGCTTCATTTAAACCTTTTAAAGAGTCTATAGGTTGAAGCGGGTCACTCTCAGCCTGCAATAATAGAACCGGCATTGTCATCTTCGCAAAATTTTCCTTTTTATTTTGGATAATTTCATCAATATTCTCTTCACTGATATCAAGCCCAATATAGTACTGTTGAACTGCTCCAGCAGTTCCTTTCCTGCTGAATTCACCAATGGCATGATCAATAGCTTCCTTGGGTACTTCCTGTACTGTTAGCTTGCTATATGCTTTTTGAACTAAAAGCCGTGCTTTACTTAATAATTTCACCCCTTCCTTCGGATCTCTAAGTTTAACCAATTGCTTGGTTCTACCTAAATCCACTTCTAATCCGGCACCCTCAATGCGAACATATTTTAGCACTTTCTCTGTGTTTGTGGCTGCAATTACATCGGTTATTGCAGTTCCCCAATCATGACCGACTAGGTAATATGATTTAATACCAATCACGTCAAACAGTTTTGCTGTTTGTTGTGCTATCTCTGCTTCTGTATTCATTCCATCTATTTTTTTATCTGATTGTCCAAACCCTTTCATATCTATTGCTATAACATGATAATCATCCGCCAGAGCCAAAATTTGATTTAGCCAACCATACCATGAATCGGGTACGCCATGAACAAAGACAATCGTTTCTTTTGTAGAATCACCCGCTTCTATATAATGCCATTTTAATCCTGCTGCCTCGGCAAAATGATGAGTTATAGTAATATCATTTATTTTTTCTGTTTCTCCTTCAACATTTTCCTTATTCGGCTTACCTTTTGCCCACATGCTAAACCCAATATAACTTAAACTGCCTACAAGGGCGATAGAAATAACTAGAATTATCAATATTCTCTTCAACCTTTCCTCCCCCTTATTAATTATTAATTTTTTGATAGGAACTCCCTAAATCATCATTAATTACAAAGGCCTTACCATTCGCCTTCAAAATCGAATCCTCTTTTAAAATTCTGGCGCTATACTTCCACCCTTCAGGTAATTTAAGCCTTGATCCAAGAGTTTCAAGATCATCAATTGTTAGTGTTGGATCTATCTGCTGTGAATAAGACTGCATTCTATATACAGATCCATCCGGAGCTGTTAGCTCATAGACCATGTTGCCTTTCCAGTATTCATATGTTGTCGATCGGTTTACAACATTTTCTTTATATGTCTTACCACCGACTGTACCGCTGAATATATTCGAATGCAGAACAGCACGTTGAGTCATCTCGATTCCTCCGAAATCAGCCACTTTCCCTTCAGCAGTTTGACCCGCACCAACGATTTCATTTAACACCCAATATCTCGGACCATTTAATATTACTTTCTTTGCACCATATGTTTTTGCCATTTCATCAGCATCCAGCTTATCCCACAGTTCCTGAGGCAACTCATTAGAGCCCATGGTATTATAGACTTCTACATACAGCTTTGCACCTTTACAAAAAACCGGAATTATTTCTCCATAGCGTAAATCTCTTTTGTCTTTAACATCATCCATATATTGGGATTTCTTTACTTCCGGAATGCGATTTGCGAACTCATTCATATTGCCGCCAAACAGATATAGTAGCACGCCTGCAGCAATTAAAACTATAATAACTAAACCAATTAAAACTTTCTTCGTTAAGATATTTTTCATAATAACCTCTTTCCTGAATATCCAATTTTCGATTGGATATTCATTAATCTGTAGTTGAAAAAACATCTCATTATTTTTTCAACCTATCATCCTTTTTAGTTAAATGATACATTGTATCATTTGTACATGTATTATATAATGGACTTAATGATTAATCAATCCGATATCATTAACTGATACGAACGCGAGGAATATGCATCATGAAAAGAATAAAACAAATAAACGAATCAAAGGAACTGATCTTTGAGGCGTATATGCAATTATTAAAAGAAAAGAAAGAGGAAGATATTACTTTAACTGAGATAGCTGAAACTGCCGGAGTTGGCCGAATGACAATCTACCGGCACTTTAAAGAAAAAGAAGATATCCTTCTCTACAAAGTTCAGCAGTATTATGAAGTTGCAAGACTCCAACTTCAAGATAAAAAGCTCTCTCTGCTTGCGCTCATGGAATTCAGATATGAGCTAATTTATAAATCACCAAATATCGAACACTTTTATAAAACAAATAAGTTACAAGCATTGTTTGATGCTTTTCGAACTATTTATTCTTCCGATATAATGACCGTGCTTCCTTCATCAATTGATGCCTATACAGCTGCCTTTATCATCTCAGGCATGGATGCCATTACCAATTTATGGATTCAAAACGGCAGAGTGGAACCTCCAAAGCAAATGGCACAGCTAACAGCTCAAAATATTGAAAAGCATCTGTCAAAATAGATATGGTATTAAATACAATATACCAGTTTATGTACAACTAATTCTTTGATTAACAATACAACTTACCCATATCAGGGATGAATTTTCTTGCCATTCCCTCATACTCTCCCGGAATACGAAACTGCTCTAAGTATGCTTCAAAAATATCTGTATTAACCAGCACCTTATTTCCCATCTTATAGGTAGCTCCTGCTGACTTTGCATGTTCCATTACTCTTGTAATTCCCATGCTGTAAAGTTCTGCTGCTTCCTTATAGGTAATAAATCTCTTTTTTACTGCCGGATCTGCCAAGTTCACTTTCTTTTCAGCCATAGTATTTTTCTCCCTTCTACAGATTAGAAAACCTACCGGTTCTTTTATAATGTATTTGGGTTGAAAAAATTCTGATTGCTAAATTCAAATTATAAAAATTATATATGCACCCTAAAAAGAAATTATAATTCTAAATATGTAGATCTAATAAATAGCCTTTATTATTGTCATCATTTTATTAAATGTTGTTTCACAACTTTTTGGACAATGCTCTAATGATGCAGAAAAAAGTTTTATGATTCTCACGTATTTATTCATCAATATTAAGCGAGATTCTAATTTCTCCCTCTGTATTATTGCCTGTAACATATACAAACAAAACATATAACAAATCACATAATTTTTCATAAATTCCTTTAGATGTGATTTCCAATTTCAAGAAAGAATATATCTTCGTATTGTTATCAGACATCCTCTCAAGATACTTATATAGTTCCTGCATTTTCGGATTATTTAATGATAGGTACTTGTCTGTTATCATTGAATCATTCAAATTACGCAATCTCATAATTCCAAGAATGAATTCCAAACAATACTTTACGTTTTCCATATCTTCCTTTAATACTCTCTCTCCTCTTGAACGATACAATGCACCACCTATGCAATCGACAGCTTTAGGGAAGTAGTTATTTAACAATAAATCCAAATCAACATTATAAACAAACTGCTCGTTATCTCGTTCTGGGGAACGTGATTTAAACAGCTGCCTCCGCAAGTAGTTACTATAGCCGTTGATCCATCGGCTAATGAAGTAGCGTTTCCGAAAGTACCGAAGTCCGTACCGCTACTGCACACCTTCTTTGCTGATCACATCAGTCTGATAAACGTACTGATGTTCTGGTATTAATATACCATCATAAAAAGATTTTTGCAATAGAAACCGAACATATGTACGCATTTCTAATTCCAACTTTCTGTTTATAGTAAATGTCACTTTAAAAATGACAGGATAAAAGTAAAAGCCAGAACAAATCAAAGTTAAATACTAAATTACTTAACTTTAATTTGCCCTGGCTAAGTGGTGGCTTAAATGCCCCTGTGCTCAAGTAGCATCAATATTAACTTGCAAACTTCTTTGCAGAAGCTTTGTATGCAGTCTTGTTGTCAAAATCCCATAAGACTATTCTTTTGCAAACACTGCAACCACTAGACTGCATTCCCGTAGTTCCATAAATGTATGCTTTCCCCTTTCCACAATACGGACATTCAATAATGCCTGTGGATTCGAGATCGTTTAAATTAACGCTAAAATCTGTCTGCATTTCATAGCCTCCTTATAACACTCCTATAGCCTAACTTGTATAGAGAATTGAGCTTGTCTCTTAAAAAATTCCAACGTCCTAATCCACGCAATATGAAAAACAATTTTCAAAGCATGCGCTCCTTTTATGCCCTCTTGTTCAAGACAACTCTTGTAAAGGCGCTGAAGATTATGTTTACGATCATCTGTCATCGAGAGATTAAGATCTGTTCTAAGGGCTGTATCATAACGCATATCTAACATTTTTTTCATAAGTGCACGGTACTCCGTTACCAATACAATTTGAGCAACTTCTCCCACCTCAAGCAGGTATCTTCGCTTCATTTCTTCTGCATTTTCATCGAATTTCTTTTCAAATTCGCTTTTGATTTCATCTCTGTTCAATTCATCGGCGATAGCATCTTTAATTTTAAATGAAGGATATAATACATCAAAACCCAGATTATTCCAACATAATTCTTCAATTGCCTTCTGGAGCGTATTCCATCTCATTTTGCTATATGCCATTGGTATCATATAAGGAATGCTATTAAGATATTGCTGATATACATTTCCTGCAACATTATTGCTCTGGATAATATCCATAAAATCAACATCATCGTAAAGACAATTACTCACACCAATATTCAATCTTTCGTTTATGACTTGTTCCAAAACAGCTGGACAAGCATACTCTTTTGCAAATTCATACTCTTCTGCAAGCTTATTTGTCTTATCACATATAATATAATTTTTACCGATAATAGAATTCAATGTAACACTATCTGACTCGACATATATCTGTCTTGTTTCATCAATAAAATCACTGAAAGACTCTTCTGTTACATCTCCCTTCTCTATATAATTATCAGAAAGATATGTGGCAAGAACTTCATCCAACCTACCTGCAACAATATATGTAGAGTGACCATAACCTTGTGCGTTAAGCTTTTTAACAACATCGAGCATATAGTCATCCTTGTTATTGAGTTTTGTATGATACATAATAATATCAGGTTTTCTAGTTTGAACTGATCCTTGAACTCTGTTAAACACAACTTCATTAATTCTTGCTGCATCTTTTTGTCCTTGGTTAATACCTACACTGTCTGAAAGAATAATTTCCCTGTCATATGCCATTTTGGTAGTCTTTAAGTAAAACTCTGCATTCTTTACAAGCGGTTCAATCATGTAAAAGTCACCTTTTCTCTGTTTACTCTTATTTCCGAAAACATGACTTAGATACAAAAGCGTTTCTTCTCTTTCCGATTGTCCGCAATAACTAATATACTCTCCAACAACCGAATTTTGAGAATACTGCTCGTTATATTTATGCAAATCCAACATTAGTTCATTATATATCTTTTGAACAATCTCAGCATTATCATAATTACTAATCATTGAATTTATCTCATCACTGCTGATATCAAACTGTTCATCACCATAATCACGAATAAGCTGCTTTATTATAAAATCACTATCATCCCTTGACATCTTATCAATCGATTTGCTACTTCCATAAAAGTCCATCAAAGCATTTTTTGTCAAGGTCTCAATAGCGGCAGCTAATTCATTGTTAATTATTCTCGTTCCCAACCCAAAGGTTTTATCATAGTTCATTTCCAATCTCTTTTCTACAGCATTTCTGCATTTCGAACATAGCTCCTTTAGGTCTACTATTTCTTTACAGTTTTCCTTGATTGTAACAATATACTCTTCAACAGCCTCCACGATTAGTGCTTTTATGCTGTAAATTACTTCTTCTTCATCTTTAAGCTTTGTTACAACCTTAAAATCACATCCATCATCTATTTCTACCGATAATGAATTAAAATGATAGACAATTGAACAAGCTGTAGTTTCCCTTAGACTTGTCAAAGCAGGAACAAAATTCTTTAATGCCTGCTTAGAGAGCACTGCACACAAGATAAATCTGGTTTTTCCCGAACCAGTACAACCAACATTAAGAATTTCCAGAGGATTTTCTTCAATCTTGATTTGGTTAAATTCCTCACTGTTAATAAACTTATTGTACTCATCCGGAAACAACATTTTAACAACTATCTCAATTGATGTATTCTGATACTTTAAAACCGAGCCATGATAGCCGCATCGTTCTGCATCAGTATTTATGGCATACATCTTTTCAAGATTTGCGATACTCATATCAGAATTTAGTAAGTCTTCTACCTCTGTGCAAATCTTTCTAGCTGCCATAACGGTAGTATTTTTCTCATTACCAATTGTAACCTTATTCTGCTTCCCATCCTTGGTATATGAGATTTTATATGACCCTCCATCAAGAATCATATTCAGTTTATATTCCGTCACTCTTCAATCCTCCGCTTCTTTTTTTAATATTCAAGAATTTTTCTGATGTTTTATTCTTATATTAGTTTATCATACGCAAATGTTCCCGTCAAGTGTTCAAGAATTATTTATTCTTTTTATTCCTGTTTTTTTCTATCTCATTGTAACGTCACGTCTAATTAGGAATTATTTTAAATAAGCATTCTTTCTCGTCGCCACATTATGCTTTGTTTGGCAACCACCTCTTCTTTTCATAACATTAAAAATGCACCCACAAAAACTGTAAGTGCATTCCCGTACTTCCATATTTCAATATCCACTACTCCGTCTTCAAATACATCTGAATACCACCATACACAACCGCCAAGTTAATATTCTCCACTTCCTCCGGTGTTACATAAACAGTAAAGGATGTTTCGATTTCTTTTGGCTCTCCAACTTTCTTTCCAGCATTATCATATACTTCTGCCACATACACATTCTCTGCCATAAGTGTCAGTAATTCTGTTGCAGGATCAAGGGCATAAACATTTACTATATCGCCACGTCTTAAGCTGCCATTTACACCACCATCAAAGGACTCTGCTGCAAAGGAAGTCACTTCATAACCACCCTTATACTTATCCATAACTTCATCCTGCTTTGCAATGTCATCCTTTAATACCATCTGGGATTTTCCCATAGTATTTTCCACATAGAATCCTTCCTTTGGAAGATCTTTAAGAGAGCGATAAGCTGATTCAGGAACAGCAGTTAATTAAGTACCCCTTCCGCTGCTTTCTTTGTATGTTCCTTTGCAGTAGTAACACCTTTCCCATTTTCTTTGAGGTACTTACAAACATCATCTCTTGGCATGCTACCACTAGCCAAATAGAAATAGATCATCCAATACGTGCTCAGACTGTCGAAGATTTTCACATCCATTTTTTCATCTCCCTTCTGATTGAATCTTCTACATTGTATTTGGGTTGAAATAATACTGATTGCTAAAAACAAGCAAAAAAAAGACTCCGAAGCACCTAACCTGCTTCAAAGCCTTTATTTATGCGCCTTCCGACCAATCCGTCCATACAGACGGAATATCCGACCAGCCTTTTATTCACTTTACAATTTATCTACCTATTAACATTATTCAGAAACATATAATCCGACTATTGAAAATCCAGTAAAATCAATACCTGCAGCACATCCGTCCTAAAGCCGACCAATCCGATACCTAGAGATAAAAAAGGATAACGGGATACGCCTAAAGTTGCATAAACTTTACTCCAGAATTCCGTACTCCTATGTCGTCCGCGTTAGGGATACCCTAACGATTTATCTACTTTCTAAAAACTCTTTTGATATAGCATCAATCTTATTAATTATTTCTTTTGCTCCTTCTAGACTGTCATATGCATGATTTTCTCGTATATAACTCATAAAATCGGCAGTTTCATTATATTCATATTTTCTTAATCGTTGCTCTAAATTAGGTCCATAAAAACTTTTATAAAAAGATATAAATGTACTCGGTTGCTTCACCATTTTAATTAACATAACGATTGTATCCATTTCCTTTAGTGAATAATTAGCTTCCACTAATAACTTTTGACTTTCATATTCTCCTAATCCACCACCGATATAATGATATTTTTCATCGCATATCTTAACAAAATTTTCATTTTGCATATCAAAACAAAATTTAGTTAATACATCCCCATACATATAGCATTTAGCAATATTATCTTCATTTACAAATGATAAAAATTTTTCATCATCCTCTGCTATTGTAACCTCACCTGCAATATATTGAATATACACAGGCTCTGCACTTCTACCACTTTGAGATTGACTAAACTTCCAATATGTATGTTCATTCTTCGCTAATTCCCCTAATGTTGTTGCAATCGTCTCATGCTTTTCTTCATTTCTTTGTTCTTCACCTTTAAAAGTTCTAGTGCTTGTGCTTGTTTTCCTTTTTATCCAATCAAATAGTCTCATCATTGCCTCTTTCATCTTAATATGCATTTTACCAGTTTTACTTTCATGTTAGTCTGTTAGATATATAATATTACATTTCAAAAAATAATTCAAAAAGTTGCTTCTGGTCCAGTGGACCAAAAGTCAATCTTCTCTATATGTTGACAGCATGAACCCACAGCTATGCTGATAGACATAAAGAAAGGCTCTGATTCCCACCTAAATAGAGACCAGAGCCTTCCGCTCTTGGGATAGCTTAGCACAGCTGTCCCTACTGTAAACATATTAATCAAAGCCACTGAGTGTAATTTCTACACCCAATGGCTTTATCTATTGATATTACTAAATTTACCGTCATTCTTTTTTACCATAGTAAATGGTAGATAGTAAGTATTACGACTAAATCAGCCACAAAGTTTCTCCTAGCTCAATCTATTATTGTTTCAATTTGAAGTTCAATTAAAACAAGCTCATTTGGCCATTCATTATTTTATAGTATATATGTTCAATACGCTCATTTCCTTCATGAGTCATAATCGCATGATTAGAAAGATTCTGATCTTTAATTACCAACTTAATCACATTATTATAGCAATAATAACATCGCTCTTATTGATATCCGATAAACATATAAGCTGTACGTTAAAATGCTTTGTAAAAATTATTAATATCGCCTCTCATGATGATATTCACATTGAAACATCATAAAACCAATAATCCTGTCAACCAGTCATAAATACTTTTAACATATTGGTACTCTGTTGCTGGTACACTATATTTGTTAAAACTCAATTTATTCTGTATTGTGTTGATTTTTGAAATCCATGCAGTTTTTGCTTCTTTACCTCCTATAATGCTCTGCTCTTCTGGTCTTACAAAAATAAATTCAAAGATTGTAGACCAAAGTTTACCACTTATAATTATTTGCTTACAATCATCCAATGTAACGAAACTCCATGGTGAGATCTCATCCCCCTCTTCATTATTGGTTATGCTCTCATAGATTTTTTCATCAGCAATTGTTTTTGCCTTGGTATATACTGACTTAGGCAGACCTTTTACTAACCAATTTGTTCCATAAAAATCCTCAAGTTTTTCTGAAATTAAAACTTTTGTTCTTCTCTCTATCTCAAAAATCATTTCCTTTGTATCATCATTATATATTTGCGTTTCATTTATCCAAAATTCTTCAAGACCTTCAGGCGTAAAACCGGGACGCGCATCTGCAATAGCTTTTTGATATGCTCTCCAAAATCTAGTATCTGCACCACCTCCGAAATATCCTCGTAAATCCTTCCTTTGTTCTGAAGTAAGATTATTAATGTATTCTGTCAATGGTGATAAGTAGTATCTGATAATATCAAACATTTCTTCTACGGATTGTGTCTTAGGATTGATTTCTCTTTTAGAAACAAGCATACTAACCACATCATTTATAACTCTAATTATTGCTTGAATTCCTCGATTCATAGTGAGCATCCCACTATCTCTGTCACCTTTTTCCCATTCCTCCGTACAAGCATCTCTGATATAAAGAAGACAATATTCTATAAATGGATAAAACAAATCACATGTTTCTTGATTACTTCCATAATCAAATGTACCCTCTTTCACAATCTCATTTTTCTTTCCAAACATAGTGAAGAAGCTACTTTTTTTTAAAGCCACTTGAATTGCTTCCACAGTTATGCACTTAGTTGGAGAAGATTCATTTTCACCAATTACAATTCTCGAATATAGCGGTGAAGTAGGCTCATCTCCTAGCATCTGGGCTATTTTAGATCTCAACGCCTGCCTTTGCTCATTATAGTCAGGTGATTCCCATAGCATATCAGCATTAAGTGTTACACGTAATGTTTTCGGAACAGCTTTCTGGTTCTCATTGATATCCATGAACATTTTGATTTGTTCACTTCTCTCAAGATCCACAAAAGCTACAACAGGTATAGAGTTTGTATTTGCATATTTAGAATTAGAATATCCATATAATCTGTGTTGCCCATCAATTATATAAGCGGATCTATACTTTTTAGGAATATGTAGAATACCAATCTTAGATATAGAATTATCCAATTTAGGTTGAGCCGAATCAAATTGCAGTACTTTACCCCCTGTATCAATACTAATAATAATAGAATTTGGAAAATAACCGCCTTCATTTATATATTCACGAACCTCTTGCAATCTTTTCTTTTTAATCAGGCGTTGATACGTCGGCATCATACTTTGATTGGCTTCATTTCTATGAAGTACATAACCGATTTTTAATAGTTTCTCTGGTTCAATTGAAAATGAATAATATATATACCCACCCATTCTACCTTGAATTGCCGGAATTCTATTATCCATGTTTTTTATCTCTTGATTAGCAAACAAACTTCCGAGCAACTGATATCGCGCTGATGTTCCAATATGTTTTATTAGTTCTACATAGTAATCAACAGTCGAATTATTAAAAAAGATAATTCCAGCTTTTTCTAATGCCATTAAATCTTTTCTATTCATTATATAATTATATGAAGCCCATATAAACTTAACTTTTCTTCCTGGATACTGTTTTACTGCTTCCCTTCGCAGACCTTCTAGTTTATTACTTAACTCCTGTATTTGTTCATCAAAGTTTGCTTCCTGTAACTCTTCAGATGCTTTACATTCTACCAATAAAATCGTCTCATCATCTACGGCAAATACATCAATATGTCGCATCTTATTGGGATCATGAAAGTCGTACGACATTTCAAACTCCCTACTCCCATTCATTTCAAGAAAACCCATATTTGCAAGCATTACCCATATACGATCTTCAAATTGCTCTTCTATATTCTTATTTTTCTTTAACCCTACATACTTATTGTTCTCATATTCTCTAACCTTTTCCCAGCCCTCATCAACCAATAGAGGTAATAACTCTGACTTTTCCTTTTTTAATACAAAAGTCTTATTTCTAAGATTTCTTTTCTTAATCAGTTCTTGTCCTATTATTATATCTTCCCATTTAGTATTTGCCATAATTCAATCCTCTACTTAATGTTTGTAAAAATATATTCCTGAACTTTTCCTCTTGCAGCACTTTTCCCACCGATCAAACTATTGCGTTCCACCGGAATAAGCGTTGCCCCTTCTTTGAAAATCTCCTTTATAGTTTCATGTGCAGCATTTGTTAAAATATAATGAGCCCCTTTTTTGTTAATGTAATCAATGGTTTTTTTTAATCGAATCTGATCATCTAGCGAAAACAGTTGTTGATTATATTTTATGAATCCGTTTTGATTATGCGAAACTGTATATGGTGGATCCAAAAACACCAAATCACCTTTCTTTATTGTATACTTTCGATCAGCAAAATCACCTTGAAATATTTTAACTTTCTTTAATGCTTTACTTGCCTCTTGTATACGCTCATAATCATATTCACAAGTCCTATAACCATATGGTACATTGTACTTTCCATTATTGTTCACTCTATATAAACCATTGTATGAAGTGTGATTTAGATATATAAATCTGGCAGCTTGCTCTACTTTTGTATTGAGTTCTAATGCTCGTATTCGATAATAGTCATCTTCTGTATTATTATATGTACTCATTATCTCTATGACATCATCCGGAACATCTCTGACTTGTATATACGCGTTCACTAATTCATCATTTAAATCCGATAAATACACATGCTTCGGAAGTTCCAGGGCAAAGAAAATAGCGGCGCCACCCAAAAATGGTTCATAATAATTATTTATTTCAATTCCTTCGATCATATTCTTAACATACTCTGTGAGCCAAGATTTTCCTCCTGCCCACCTTAAAAAAGGTGTAAATTGTGGCACTATTCTGTCCTCCAAACAAATTCTAATAAATAATACTTTGCTCTCGTATATGCAATATAATTCACATTGTCATTTGTTGTCTCATCATGAATATAAATAATCATATCAGCCTCTAAACCTTTAAATTCTTCTACTGAAACAACCCTGATACAACCATCCATATATTCTGTACTTCTATTAAACTTCCATTTTGCAATGCCATCCGTATACGAATTCATAAAGTCATTAGTATTATCAGAAATAATCACTATTGATTCAAATTTCAATTCTTCATCATCGAAATACTCCTTAAAGAGCGTTTCAAGTCGATGTGTAAGAGCATTCTTGTCTCGTATGTACTCTGTTATAGGAGTAGGTCCTTCTACAGGATTTGCAATCACATCGGTACCTAAATTGGTATGAGATGATGCCCATGAATATATATTGGCTGTGTTGCGTATATTCTCTCTCAAAAGATATGGTTCTGCTTCGATTCCAAACCCCTCTCCAAAGCTATATTCTCGAAGAATTTGAATATCGTCATAAAATACCCCCAACCGCCCCTCGTCTTGGTTCTTTAGCAGTTTTCGAATAATTTTAGCCCACTCCTCCGTAAAATCTTGTGCTTCATCAACAAATATTGCGTCATATCTACTAAATGATGTCTTAAGATTTCTTATTACTCCTTCATAAAGAGGTGCTTCAAATATTTCAAAGTCTTCTATTATACTCGAAAACATTGTTTCTATATCCAATACATCAACTACATCCCCAATTTGTTTTTTTACCATTGAAGAAAGATATTTCGATGCGCAAATGTACAAAACACTTTTTATGCCTACAGCAGCTTCATATTTTGCCATCTTCATAGAAATCCACGTTTTTCCAGTGCCTGCTCCTCCACACATATAAAACTGTTTTATATTCTTGATAAAATAGATGTAATTATCTTGAACTCTGTTAATTACATCTAATTGTTGCTCTTTATACTTAATCAATGCACCAGCAGCTGCAGAAATTGCAATTCTTTTTCTCAATAGTTCTAAAAAAGCTTTGTGTTGGCTTTCTCTATACACTTTAAAACCATATGATGCGCCACCCCAGATTTTAAACATTCTTTTTATAAAAGAATATATATTATTTATGTCATTGCTGTCTATAGTACATTCTTTGTTTCGATTGCTAAATGTCTCTTTTTCTTCAACAGTGTAAAAAGGGAAAATCACTCCGGCTCCAAATATTCCTTGATAATTGCTATGGTATGTATTGGAAAAGAAATCTTTAAAGTAATACATGCTCTTTTCTGCTTGTTCGTAAGGCGTACAATTCAAACGTCTTTCACCATGTTTATTGTCTTTTACATACCAAACATTGTTTTCAATTCGAATTCCATTTCCGCCTTTTACTTCAAGACATAGATATCCATATTCTGGGCTAGTAATAATAAAATCGGATTCTGATTTAACTAACTTCCCATTTTTATATGTAGACCATTCCACTGAGTAGAATACAGAAAAAGAATCAGGTAATTGATTTTTTAATTCTTGATATACAATCCTTTCCGATTCGGTTGGCATATATTCAGCTATACTTTTTGGATACATAATGGCCATTCTTATATCTCCCAAAATCCAACAGAACTGAAATTTTCATTCTCAATATTGTATAAATATTTTCTTCCCAGTTCTGAGTTAAAATGATTACAAGAAACTTCAGGTAATATTAAGCAAGCCAGACAAGCTGTATCTTTTTCAGTACAAATCGGATCAAAAATACAATTCCTTGAATCGTCATAGACTTTCTTTAAAAACTTTGCATAACTTGTTTCTACTAAACCTGAAAGTGCACCCAAAGGAATCCCTTGACTTGTTTGCGCATATATAAAAATACTTGCTGATTCTACAATTATTATTTCAGTTAAGGATGTCTCAGACAATCCACTCATTTCACCTGCTGTTTTTATAAACGCATGTGCCATAGAATGTAACAATGCAAAGACATTCTTTGTTATTAGCTCTCCTTGATCAACTTCTCCAAAAATGGAAATCATATCGCTGTGCACATACTCTGCAAACCACTGTTTCACTGCAAATTCATCTTCAAGATCTGGTAACTGTTCTTCTCTGATGACTTTATTACTGAACAGCCACTCTATTATTTTTCTCTGACTAATTTCAAACAAGATTCCCTCTGTATTAAGCTTTGCTCCATAAACCAGATTGGCATTACTATTTTTTGCTTTATCAAATGCACAGAGTTTCAGCCTACAGTTTTTATTCTGATTATTTTTAGGGTCAGAAACCCTTCTTGTATATCCATAAGTGCAATTAATAATTTGGATATCACAAGACACCTGCATATTAATAATTCCAAGTTTTTTGTTAATCTCAAAAACTTCTTCGGGCAAATCAATAAACTCCATTTCTATTTGCCTTTTTATTGAGTCTTCTAATGTGATGATCCTCTTTGCATATTTTATTGTATTATACTGCATAAGTTTAAATGAATAATGTCTGATCCATTCTTCATACTTATAAACGTCTTTATTTTTTTTCTTTGAGAAAATGGAATCACAAGTTGAAACATAATTTTCAACCGACACCTTGTTTGCATCATTAGACAGCATACTATTTACTGCAGTTTCAAAGTCTTCTTCTTTAACCAAACCTATTTCAATTAATGCCCTAACATATTCTTCTTTTTCTTTACGCTGAGCATCATTTCGCATACTTTGACTGAAAACAAGCTCAACATTATCTAAAATATATTCATAGTTTTCTTGTGTCAATTTACCAAACCATTTCACTACAATAATCTTTTGAGCCTCTATACCTTTCTCAAAAAAAGTCCCACTCTTATCATCCACTAAATTAATAATACGAAGTGTAAAAGGTTTATAGTTTTTCCCAGAAATTGCATTATCCGGGACAAGCCTTGTACTACATGTTGGACAAATCTGTACAAACTCAGCTGGTTTTGTCATGTTTCCACTTTTATAAAACATTTTGTAAGCTGTTTCATTAGGTCTATAGTAAAAATCGCTAATACCTTTTACATACGGAATTTTTATTGGCTGTGCATACCCACATGCACAGGTATATGCCATTTGAAGTTGTTTGACAGTCATCTTTCCACATTTTTTACATTTCCAAGTATACTTATCAACTTGGTTAGCATTAAGTAATTCAAAACTACTTTGGCAGGAACTACAATAAAATACCAATGGAGATAGTTGTCCCACAATATCTGGAAATCCCTCATTGCACACTGGCTCTACTATACAAAAAGATTGAATATTGTCGTCAAGGCAATATAAACTTGTATCTCCGCCACGATATGCAAATAACCGGATTTGACGCTTTATTTCACTCTCAACAAAACTTTCATAAACACCTTCCATCTTTTGATAATTCCAGTTTGTAATTTTCGCAGTTACCGTACGGCCACCATCAGATTCAGATTTTTCAGATACCCACATTTCCGGAAGGAATTTATATACTGCTTGATTTTTACTTCTTTTCATATAATCCCCCTAAATTTTAATTTCTATCTGTTCTTCAGTATCTCTTAAGCTAGTCATAGGCTTTTTTCGCCCATGCGAATATTTAGCTATTGAATCGGCTATCCTATCAGTTTTCATGAAGTTACCATTTTTAATACCTGCAAGTATATTTGAAACTTCCTCGTAAATAATTTCTGCATATGCGATTGACATTTTTTCATGATTATTACATCCATATGCTTGAACTATCTTCTCTGTTGCATCATATACTTCAATTTTGTTATTAAGAAGTAGCTTTTTGACATTTATCGTATGATAGAGGTTTTCTTCATTAGTGATTAACGTGTAATACTGATAAATAAGCGCTGCCAATATTCCTGGAAGAGTACTATAAATAGCATTTTTTGCCCACCGGTTTATAGGAACGGATTCAACTAACTCATCTTTGTTCTGATGAAATACTACAAAATTTTTGAGATATGATCTATCTCTAACTCTCATAAGTCTAATAATGTCTATAACGATTCCTGTATACTTTCTTCCGGTTCTTGAGTATGCCTGAATATATTCTGCATTATTATTTGGCATTCCAAAGAAATACATTACATTGAACGAATCCTCATCTACGCCATGAGAGATTGTACTTGTAGCTAATATAGTATTAGTACTTTCTACATTCTTTCTATTTGCTTGAATATCAAATAACGTCTTTCGAACAGTTTGAAAATCGACATCACTTGTCATTTGCTCAATTACAAACTTCGGGATTTGTTGTGCTTCTGCTTTGTTATTCCCCTGGTTTTGGAGAGCATTTTCTAACTCAAGTGCATCTTGCTTTCGATTGTTATAAACCAGCTCAATCCAATAGTCAAAAAGCATGTTCTCATATTCTTCTTTACTTGCCGTGAATCCAATTTTACATAATACTTTATAATGTAAATCTGAATCGTGCATCATTGAAAATACCACCTGTCTCATAACATAAATCGATTCCCACATTCCGTCTGTCAATGATCGGCCATATGGAGCATATCCACAAATAATTCTAGTAATATCTGTTTCATCCGTATAGGAATAAAAATCTTCCCCAATCTTTGATGATGGATATTCGCAAGGAAAGCGTCTTGCTTCCATATGATATAGATGGTTAATATGCTCTTTATACTGAGATATAGTAGCAGTTGCACCGATGAATCTGATCTGCTTTTTTTGCTCGTCTGGCACAAGTTTTTTTGCATAGTAATCGATAAAAGATTCATAATGAGCATCAAACGTACCAAGACTTTCTTTAACCAAGTGTAATTCGTCTTGTATAAAAAGCGTCGGGATAGGATCTTTTAGCAATGGAATTGTTTTAACCGTACCAATGCACTTATCGCACATGCATTTAGACTTATTTGAAAAACCATGAATATTACATTGTGATTTTACTTGACCAAATAACATCTTAAATTCATTGCTTATTCCTACCATAGCCATTTTATCGATGGTACATACAATAATTGAGGGTAAATATCGATATATTTCGCTATCAACTATCAGTATTGGCAACACATTCATTGAGCATTTTAAGTTATCACATACATGTTCTAACATCCAACGCTCTGTATTAAACTTAACGTTTACATGTTTCTCACCACAAACCGGACATGTATCAATAAAGCGATAGTATTCATTTAATGTATTAGTATCACTATCCAATATCAACCCACTATTCTTTACCCTAGAGCCTCTATCGCTTAAGTGCTCTTGTACATCTATCTTATTTGGTGTATTGGTGCTACCTACATAAAAACCAGTTTCAAAGTCTTTTAAACTTTTTAACTCATCGCTATTATGCAATACTATGTTAGCCTTCACAGTTATCGTCAAAATTCTATCCAACTGTTGAACTGCCAATAGTCTCAAAGGGTATTTCAGTACAGCAGTAACACCTTCCGTTTTTCCTCGTAATCTATCGAAGAACATAGAGAAAACTGTAACCCCTAGAAACGCCTCTGTCTTACCTCCACCTGTTGGAAAATATAACAGATTAGCTGCCTCAATATCCGCTTTACGTATTGTCATATCGTCTTTGTACTCGCTTCTAATAACCTCGCATATCATTGAAACAATGAATACTATCTGAAATAATCTCCACCCCTTTATATTTCGTTGTTCATTTAATGGAACTCTGAATGTCTCATTCATGTAAGAGAATGCTCTCTTAACCAGATCCTTGTACTTAATTTGTTCAATTCCTGTGGCAAATCTGTCAATTTCTCTACGGTAATCGTCTAACGAGTCTTTGAATTTGATTCTTGCGATTTCAGATAGCTCAAATGATTGCTCATACTCCTGCTGACAAGCAATATAATCATCTTCCATTTTGCTTAAAATAATTGAAAGGTTACTTATAGGGTTCTCGATTAATTTATCAAATGTAACGTATTCCGTTAAGTCATCCTTTGTTTTTAATCTCTTTTGAAAATATAGAGGAACATTTTCTGTTTTTATCTCGTTTAATTTTGAGTTATAATCAACTGAAATATTTTCCGCAACAGCATATACCGGTTTATGCTCCTTATAGTTATTCAGAAATGATTTCATTTTTATATCTATAAATTTGGTTTCATTATTTCCTACAACCTTCATTCCTGCATTGAATATAACAGGCATATAACCTACATTTTTTCTATCTGTGGTCATTGTTTTGTTTACCATTTGCATAATAAACCTAATATTATTGTTTTCAATGAAGGTTTTACATAAAATATCAATATCCCAACGAGGGCATGCTTTTTCTTCTTTAATAGTCACAGCAATTTTGAAACGCTCTTCATTTACTAAATCACCAAAGCATACATAAGTATCATTTATTATACAGATTTCATCCATTATCTGATCTGATAAAACTGACAATTTTTCAGTAATCTGGTGCTCTAAATGAAACCTTTTCTCAATCTTGCTAATGTCTATATCTATTCCGTTACCCATTACAGATTCGAGATTAATTTTTTTGTATGTCATTGGAACTGGAATTCGTTCAGTTGGATATAACGCGCATAATTCGCTAATACTTGTATAAATGGTCCTATCCTTTTCTGAATATTTTCGTAAAATATAATCTACACATGCGCTATACACGGGCCTAATTGTATAGAAAAACATACCAGTAGGGATAACGTTAATCACACAGTTATCTCTTTTTTCAATGACAAATGATATGCTGATTGAAGGTACACTTTCAAATCGTGTTGAATTATTTTCAACATATCCCCCATCAAAAGTTGTACTCACGCGGTTTTCTGCAAGCATCCCTACCATTACACGCCTATCTGGAGCTTCATCACTTGTAAAAGATTCGAATATATCATTTCCCGATATTCTATCTACATACTGTGATACAATGTGCTTAGCCATAATGTTATATTCATTCGCCATTGTCAACTCTCCTCTATACTTTTAATATTTCTTCTAATGGAGTCTCTGTTTCTAAATCACTAATAACATACAAAATATCTCTTGCCCTTGAGCATGCCGTATATACCTTTCGCATGTGTATTTGAACTTTTTCTTGCTGATCTGGGCTTAATTTGCTAATAGTATTCCAGGAGCTAATTTTCTTTTTAGTTAGTTTGTCATCGAAAACATAATTATATGGATAAAGCCCTGCCACAATAACCGCCTTAAAATCCAACCCCAACGATGAATCTATTGTGGATAATACAACACCGTTTGTATCACTATATTTCTTTTTTGTAACTATACCATCGTTGATTATCATGGAATAGGGTATTCCTTTATCATCAAGTGCTTGTTGTACCCAATATAAAAAATAGTATTTTAACAATTTGTATTGTCTATAAGGGAATAGAATTGCTATATCTGAATAGCTAATTTTATGTTTTTGCGTTATTTCTACTATAGCTTCAACAACTTTATTTGTTATTACAAATCTATCTACTCCTGTTTCAATTTTTAGCGCGAGAGTCTGTTTGTCTCCCACCGTAAAAGTATCATAATCATATTCTTTGAGAACAATCATATCCAACATATCCATACGCTTATTCATATGGCACAACATTCTATTAAGGTATTCACCAATTCGTTTACTATTTCTATAGTTTTTCTTTATGTATCTAACTCTTCCTGTAAAGTCCAAACTAACTGTATTTATTTTTTTCCATGGGGCGTCTCCACGTCTACTCTGTGATCGAACTGTCTGGTTCAAATCACCTGCCATTAAGAATACACCATCTTCAGACTTATTTAAAAGTAAATAACACAATTCTAAATAAAGAGGATCAAAGATCTGAACTTCGTCTATAAAAATCGCTTTAAAACTTAGTTTTATAACTCCTTGCCTTATACACTCGATGCAATATCTTATTTCTTCCTCCGTTGCTATATGAGATTCACAGCGAGAATGTAAACATTCTTCATATATCTTTTTTACCAGCTTATGGAATGTCATTATATGCAAGTTATTGTTAAATCCAAAATCCGCACAACTTCTTTTGAAAATATAAGAATCAGATAGATTATCATTGAAGCATGTCAGTAAAACATTAGCGTCTTTATATAAACTGGCATACTTAAATGCCTTTGAGAGAAGTAAAACACTCTTTCCCGAACCTGGATTTGCAAGTAATACTCTATGTCCTTTTCCCATATCGTTGACAAGAGCAACTTGAAATTCATCTAAAAAGAAAGTCTTATATTCCATTTCTTTTCCGGTGATTTTTAAATCATCCTCAGATATTTGAGCCTTAGTCTCTTTAATTGTCACCTTCTCTATTTCGTTCATAACCACAGTATATTCAGGAGCAAGTCTTTCAAATATTGCCCGTTCTTCCATATCTGTAAGCTCATTAAAACTGCAGTCGAAATCCTTTTCTATACCTTTAAATATGTTAAGGTCTGAAATGTATTTCACTTTTCCGTATGATGTTAGTGGGGTAAAAAATTTTCCCGTTACTTTTGTTCCTATTATATCAATTTGCTCTTCTGTAAGCTTAATTGAACTCAATTCTTGGTCATAGAACATGAATATATGCTTATAAGGGAATTTTAAAATTTTATAGTTACTATTTTTTACAATCAAAGACTTAGAATCTAATAGTCTTTGATATATGCGAGTCTCAACTATACTTACCCCAGCGGCATAAGCATCAACGTTTTTTGTTTCAATAGAACCATTGAGAATAGTAAATGTCACTAATCCTTCTTTAGGTGAAATATACATTCCCATCCGTGCAGAGTCACTACTCATACCTACTGGATCTATTCCGACTACTATATGTCCTTCATTAAAATTTTTAGCTGCGTTACGTAACAAAGCTTTCTCTTCTTTTGAAATATGTTCTTTTTTTTCATAATCGGAAGGCCATAATCTGATAGGCATAGTTATCCTCCTATATTAGTATACATTCTTATGCATTAGCCGACATAGTTATCTCATATATCGTATTCTGGTATTTTTCTATGATATAAGCAAAATCCTCATACTGTTTTTCAGCCATATCATCACCTACACTTCTAATATTAGACCCGTTATATCAGCTAAATGTTTATTTTTATTATATCTTTATTCATGATTATCATAATAGGTATAACAATAAGTTACTTTTGTGTTTTCCATCCATATTTCCCGAAGAACTCCGGTACGGAATGTATCACTTAATACTTATTTATTTCTCTATTTTTTGAAAGCAAGCCAATGTAGATCCACATATTAAAAAAATCGCTTATAAATTACTTTGAGTTGTTACTCCTAATTTTGTAATGTTATCAATAATAAGACATTGTGAATTTAGCAGGAATTTTAAACTTCTATTTATTTATATCGCCTGAACTTCCTCATAATTTATTATGTTTAAATTTGTGTAATAATATAGAGCCTGACAGATATATTTTACCATATTTCGTCAGTATAACAAGTTATATTTGGAATTAATACGGCTTTCATAACTTTTACTATTGCGATTTCTTACATTGAAAAATATTTAAGCTCACAAATCAATTTGACTGTTACTCAACCTCTCCTGATAAAATACATTAACTGTAACTCTTTATATCTATATGGGTAAAAGGAACAGGGACTACCATTACAGTAACCCCATTCATAATTCTCTCTTTATCTGCTTTTCTCATTATATTTCATTCTGTAAGATTCATTTCGTTCTGCAACAATACTATCTGGCAATCTTATGAGAAAGCATAATAGTATTTTTGAAACATAAAAAAGCCCCCAATGAAGAGGGCGATTGTCGTATGTTGATCTTAAGTATTGTAATAAAGTTTCTGCAAGTTTTGATTTTACTGGTTTTTTAATTCAAACTCTTCGTTGTCAGTACGGCTTCAGGTAGCTTGGTTGTATTATTACATTATGCTTTACTTCACATAAGCATATTGTTCTCTGTGCCAAAAGAATGCCCATCTGATTACTTCCAAAATTTGCGTCGTTTCAATTTTTTGCTTTGAATTATTTATCTGTCATTGAATCATAATCCACGCAATGGACACCTGCAGCTGTACTGACCGTCATCTTATGAATATTAACGACATCTTTTTATCGTCGGTCTTAATTTTTAACTCGATGAATTTTCTTTTCATATCATAGTACACCTTATAATCGATTTGCTCTCACTCTGAACTTCAAAAACAACTATTTTATATGCTTATTAAATACCCCTTTCATGATTGTCAAAAATAAGACCATAGAATAACTCTATGGTCTTAAAGTCAGTCAAATTTCTGAATTTTTTTACTTGGGCGTACATATAAGCAATCCCAATTTTATTGCCCTCTTCTTACTCCCTACTCTTCATCGTCGGGAACAACAACACATCCCTAATAGCCGCAGAATCCGTAAGTAGCATTACAAGTCGGTCAATGCCGATACCAATACCACCAGTCGGCGGCATACCGTATTCCAGTGCATTTAAGAAATCTTCGTCCATAGAGTTTGCTTCTTCGTCTCCGGCAGCTTTTAACGCTTCCTGAGCCTCAAAACGTCCTCTCTGATCAATAGGATCATTTAACTCGGAGAAAGCATTTGCCATCTCTCTCTTTGTAATAAACAACTCAAATCTCTCCGTAAAATCAGGTGCCTCCGGCTTTCTCTTAGCAAGAGGAGATATCTCAACCGGATGATCCATAATAAAGGTAGGCTGCACCAGGTTCTCTTCCACGAATTCTTCAAAGAAAAGATTGATGATATCACCTTTCTTATGTCTGTCTTCAAAGGCAATATGATGTTCCTTAGCAATTGCCTTGGCTTCTTCTTCCGTATTAATCTGTGTAAAATCGACGCCGGAATATTTTTTAACAGCCTCTAACATGGTGAGTCTTTCGAAAGGCTTGCTTAAATCTATTTCAACACCGTCATAGGATATGGTTGTGGTTCCCAGTACATTTTGTGCTACTGTACGGAAAAGCTCTTCTGCCAGATCCATCATGCCGTAATAATCGGTATAAGCCTGGTAGAGTTCCAGTAATGTAAACTCAGGATTATGTCTGACAGAAAGACCTTCGTTACGGAATACACGTCCGATTTCATAAACTCTCTCTAAACCGCCAACAATCAGTCTCTTTAAATAAAGCTCCAGTGAAATTCTCAGATGAAGATCCTCATCCAGTGCATTGTGATGGGTATTAAAGGGCTTTGCTGCAGCACCGCCGGCATTGGGAACAAGAACAGGTGTCTCAACCTCAATGAAATTCTTGCCGTCCAGATATTTACGTATCTCTCTTATGATAAGGGAGCGTTTTACAAAAGTATCCTTTACCTCAGGGTTTACGATAAGGTCCACATATCTCTGGCGATATCTTACATCAGTGTCCTTAAGTCCGTGGTATTTCTCGGGCAGTATCTGAAGGCTCTTTGATAAAAGAACAATGCTCGTAACTTTAATAGAGATTTCTTCTGTATGAGTCTTAAATACTTCACCGGTCAATCCTACCAGATCACCGATATCGTATTTTTTAAACTCTGCATAAAGCTCATCTCCTATGGCATCTCTCTTCACATAAGCCTGTATATCACCTTTAATATCGCGAAGATTCATAAAGGAAGCTTTACCCATAACACGTTTGGACATAATACGTCCTGCAACGGATATTTCTTTTCCCTCCAGAGCTTCAAAGCTCTCTTCTACTTCCTTCGAGTGATGTGTAACCTGATATTTCATAACCTGAAAAGGATCTTTACCATTCTCTTTCAGCTCAGCTAACTTAGTTCTTCTTACTTTTAATAGTTCGTTAAGCTCCTGCTCTGTCTGTACCTTTTCCTGCGCCTGCATCTTTTCCTCAGCCACTTTTCTTCATCCTTTCTTACGAAATCAATTGGACTTTTGTATTTCCAGTATTTTGTACTGTAATACACCGGAATGAGTCTCAACATTAACAATATCCCCAACTCTTGCACCAATCAATGCTTTTCCGACCGGTGATTCATTGGAGATCTTTCCTTTAAGACTATTTGCTTCCGTAGATCCTACGATTTTATATTCCATCTCTTCTTCGAATTCAATGTCAAGTATTCTTACTCTGCAGCCGATGTTAATGACGTCAACTTCAACTTCATCTTCTACAACTACTTCTGCATTTTTTAGGATTTTATCTATTTCTTCGATTCTAGCCTCGATTTCTCTTTGTTCATCTTTGGCTGCATCGTATTCTGCATTTTCAGATAAATCTCCTTGCTCTCTGGCTTCCTTTATCTTCTGTGCTACATCCTTACGTCTATTGACTTTCAAATCCTGTAATTCTTCTTCCAGAATTCTCAGTCCCTCATAGGTCAAAATGTTTTTCTTATCTGCCATATTTAAACACCCTTCCTCCGTTTCAAATCGTATTAACGATACATTCAAAGTATTATAACTTATCGCCCGTTTGTTGTCAATAATTTTGCCGTGGCCGCTGAAGCTACTTTATATTTCATCAATATATTATCAAGATTCCCTCAAAAATATTCCGTCTGTTTCAGAAACTTTTCGGGACGATTTATTTCATATTTTTATGCTTTTGCCTAATTTTCTTTGTTACAAATACTTACAAACACTGCTTAATTTTATATATTATCCCCTGTTTTTAAGAGTAGATTCAGCCTTCTGCTGCCAGCTATTACTTGTTTCTTACAGGTTAAAATCATTTATTAATTTTTTGAATAAGTGCTAATTAACTCTTTACACTTCTGTCGAATAGTGTTATTCTCTACTATAGGTATTTTGTTATGCTTTCTAATAATAAATATTATTAGAAACTGTCATTTACCAAATACAGCTAGTTACATAATTAACAATGTTCAGTAATTGAGGCGCACGGTGAGGTGACTCATTCTTTTTGTGTTCATTTCTTTTTCTCGATTGCTGACTATCAAGGAGGATATTATAACATGGCTAGAAAAATGAAAACCATGGATGGAAATAATGCTGCGGCACATGTCTCCTATGCATTTACCGATGTTGCGGCCATCTATCCAATCACACCATCTTCAGTTATGGCTGAAGTTACTGACGCATGGTCTGCGCAGGGAAGAAAGAACATATTCGGACATGAAGTACAGGTTACCGAAATGCAATCCGAAGCAGGCGCTGCTGGTACCGTTCACGGTTCCTTACAGGCAGGTGCTTTAACAACTACTTATACCGCTTCACAGGGCTTACTTTTAATGATTCCTAACATGTACAAAATCGCAGGTGAATTACTTCCCTGTGTTATTGACGTTTCTGCCCGTGCTTTAGCAAGCCACGCACTGTCAATCTTCGGTGACCATTCCGACGTATATGCTTGCCGTCAGACAGGCTTTGCAATGCTTTGCTCCGGTAATGTACAGGAAGTTATGGACTTAGGCGCTGTTGCTCATCTTTCCACAATTAAGGGACGTGTTCCTTTCCTTCACTTCTTCGACGGTTTCAGAACTTCTCACGAAATTCAGAAAATCGAAACATGGGATTATGAAGACTTAAAAGAAATGACTGATATGGATGCTGTAGCTGCTTTCCGTAAACGTGCTTTAAATCCTGAGCACCCTGTAACCCGCGGTACTGCACAGAACCCTGATATCTTCTTCCAGGCTAGAGAAGCTTGTAATCCTTACTACGATGCTATTCCTGGTATTGTAGAAGATTATATGAATAAAGTTAACGAAAAGATCGGAACAGATTATAAGCTGTTCAACTACTATGGTGCTGCTGATGCAACTCATGTAATCATTGCTATGGGTTCCGTATGCGATACCATTGAAGAGACAATTGATTACTTAACAGCTAAGGGTGAAAAGATTGGTTTAATCAAGGTTAGACTTTTCAGACCTTTCTCTGTAAAGCATTTATTAGATGTTATTCCTGATTCTGTTACTCAGATCAGCGTACTTGATAGAACAAAAGAGCCCGGCGCTCTTGGCGAGCCTTTATGGTTAGACGTTGTTGCTGCCTTAAAGGAAACGAAATTCAAAGATATCCCTGTATTCTCCGGCCGTTATGGTTTAGGTTCCAAGGATACAACACCTGCTCAGATTGCTACTGTTTACAAAAACGCTGAGAAGAAGAAATTCACAATCGGTATTGTAGATGATGTAACACACCTTTCCCTCGATGTGAAAGAAAAAATCAACACAACTCCTGAAGCAACTATCAGCTGCAAATTCTGGGGACTTGGTGCTGATGGTACCGTAGGTGCTAACAAGAACTCCATCAAGATTATCGGTGACCATACAGACATGTATGCTCAGGCATATTTTGATTATGACTCCAAGAAATCCGGTGGTATCACTACTTCCCACTTACGTTTCGGTAAAGCTCCTATTAAGTCTACATACCTTGTAAGCCAGGCTAACTTCGTTGCCTGCCACAATCCATCCTATGTTAGAAAGTACAACATGGTTCAGGATTTAAAGGATGGCGGATCATTCTTACTTAACTGCGGATGGACCATGGAAGAAATCGAAGCTCATTTACCCGGACAGGTTAAGCGTTATATCGCTGAACATAACATTAAGTTCTATACCATCGACGGTATCAGCATCGGTAAAGAAATCGGTCTTGGCGGACGTATCAACACCGTATTACAGGCAGCTTTCTTTAAATTAGCTAACATCATTCCTGTAGATGATGCTGTTAAATACATGAAAGCAGCTGCTACCGCTTCTTACAGCAAGAAGGGTGAAGCTGTTGTTAAGATGAACCATGATGCTATCGATCGTGGTATCACTGATGTAAAAGAAGTACAGGTTCCTGCTTCCTGGGCTAACGCAGAAGATGAAAGTATCGTAAGCGTTGCTACAGGTTCCAGAAAAGAAATCGTAGATTATGTAAATAACATTCAGAACGTAGTAAACTCCCAGAATGGTTACAGCCTTCCCGTTTCAACTTTCGTTGAAGCAGCTGATGGTACCTTCCCTCTTGGCTCTGCTGCATTTGAAAAACGTGGTATTGCTGTAGATGTTCCTAGCTGGCATCCGGAAAACTGTATCCAGTGTAACTTCTGCTCTTATGTTTGCCCTCATGCTTCCATTCGTCCTGTTGCTATGACAGAAGAGCAGGCTGCTAATGCTCCTGAAGGTTCTGTTAATGTTGATTTAACAGGTATGCCCGGATTCAAATTCGCTATCTCCGTATCTGCACTGGATTGCCAGGGCTGCGGTTCTTGCGTAAATGTATGTCCTGGTAAGAAGGGTGAAAAAGCTCTTACAATGGAAAGCTTAGACAGCCAGTTAGAATCACAGAAATTATTTGATTATGGTGTTGAAATTGGATATCCTGACGAAGTTGTTACTAAGTTTAAGGAAACAACCGTTAAGGGAAGCCAGTTCAAGAAACCTTTACTTGAGTTCTCCGGCGCTTGCGCAGGCTGTGGTGAAACACCTTATGCAAAACTTGCTACTCAGTTATTCGGAGACAGAATGTACATCTCCAATGCTACCGGATGCTCTTCAATCTGGGGCGGCAGTGCACCTTCCACTCCTTATACCGTAAATAAAGAAGGCAAAGGACCCGCTTGGGCTAACTCCTTATTCGAAGACAATGCAGAGTACGGCTATGGTATGGCTCTTGCACAGAAAGCTCTCAGAAAACGTCTTATCTCTTCTGTAGAAGCACTTTCTGCTGTTGTTGAAAAAGAAGATATCAAAGCTGCTTGCGAGCAGTACCTTGCTACAAAAGATACCGGAGCTTTAAACGGAGCTGCTTCCACAGAATTAATCGCTGCTCTTGAGAGCTGCAGCTGTGATAACGAAGACAGAGCTAATATCTTAGCAAACAAAGATTTCTTATCCAAGAAATCCCAGTGGATCTTCGGTGGTGACGGATGGGCTTATGATATCGGCTTCGGCGGATTAGACCATGTAATTGCCAGCGGTGAAGATGTTAACATCTTAGTATTCGATACAGAAGTTTACTCCAATACAGGCGGACAGTCCTCCAAGTCTACACCTACCGGCGCTATCGCTCAGTTCGCTGCTGCTGGTAAAGAAGTTAAGAAGAAGGACTTAGCTGCTATCGCAATGAGCTATGGTTATGTATACGTAGCACAGATCGCTCAGGGTGCTGATTACAACCAGTGTGTAAAAGCATTCGTAGAAGCTGAAAGCTATAACGGACCTTCCATTATTATCGCTTATGCTCCTTGTATCAACCATGGTATCAAAGGTGGTATGAAGGGCGCTCAGACAGAAGAGAAACGTGCAGTTGCTTGCGGATACTGGCACTTATTCCGTTTCGATCCTCGTCTTGAAGCTCAGGGCAAGAATCCATTCCAGTTAGACTCCAAAGAGCCTACTGCTGATTATCAGGAATTCCTTGCAAGCGAAGTAAGATACAGCTCTCTTGCACGTTCCAATCCGGATAGAGCAAAAGAATTGTTTGAAAGATCTGAAGCCAGTGCAAAAGCTAAGTACAAGAAACTTGTACGTCTTGCTTCCTGGGAAGATTAATTCTTAATTAATATAAAACGGCCGATATAAAGCATGCAAATAGGCTGTACACTATCGATTAGCGATGGTGTACAGCCTATTATTATTAAGTAGTTTTATTATGGAATGCTTTTCTTTTGAACGGTTTTCTTATGAATGCTTTTCTATTATGAAATTAATAACCTTTTAATTTTTTATAAAACTCTATTTAATATTGGTATCCTTCTGAATATATAATTGGTACAGAGGAAACTTACAGGAACCCCAAGAATACAAGCCATCAGAAATTTGATTACCGGATCTGCTGGTAGAGCTGTTAGAGCAAACGTAATCGGTATAATAATTAACGGATGAAACATATAAACTGCAAAAGAGTTATCCGAGAGTGTTTTTACCAATCTTGATTGTCTATTGTACTTTTCCCGAAATACAGCAAGAAGCCCAATTGACATTGCCACTGCCGTGAAGGATTCCCATAATGCATACACCGCACTCTGCCAGTACCAGCCTCCATTCAATAAATCTTGTTTCCCATCTAAAGCTCCACCAGCAATCATCATGATACCCCAGCATACAATTCCAGGAACTAATGCTGCAAAAAGCCATTTACGTCCGTCACGATATGTAAGTTTTGAAAACCATCTATATTTCCCTGCTGTTATTCCTGCAATGAATAATATAATATATTGAGCAAAATAGCATAGCTGCATATTTAGAATACTAGTGCCCACCGGTTGTATCAACCTTATTAGAAATGTACAGACTGCAATCAAAAAAATAACTTGAACAGCCGCGTTTCTGCCCGGCAGCTCCTTCTCTCTTTTTTCCTGTAACTTTATTCCTTTACGCAGACAGGCATAAACAGTATTAAAAATAAATAATGCAAAAGCAAACCAAAGCGGCCCGCTTGAACCGATAAACTGAAAGCCTGTTATATAATGAATATAGGCTTTTAGAATGCCCTCTCCTTCCCCCCGATAACCTAAATAAACAATCATTATAAATGGATTGATAAGAAGCATATAGATCAGAGTGGGTATTCCCAACCGTACAAATCGTTCATAAATAAACTGCCCAAAGCCTTTCTTATCATAAGAGTTCTTAACAAAATAACCAGATATTAAAAATAAGAATCCCATAAAATAAGCTTGAGTAAAGGATTGATAAAGTCCAAAAAATGCAGTCTGGAATGCGCCCAGCTCTTTTGATTCTATCACGTACCAACCGCCCATTCCGCTATAAGTAACCGCCAAATGCATTATTACGACAAAAACAATCATTAATAATCTTAGATTATCGATGTATACATATCTCTCTTTCTTGGTGCCTTCTTCCATAATTCTTTTACCCCACGAATTTCTATTTATTCAATTATGGATTATAACATAGTATACATTTGTTGAACAGTTGAAAACCGCACCTATAAAGAAAAATAAAAAAACAGAGTAGAAAAATTCTACTCTGCAAAAATTTAAATTATCGGAATGACACAAATCTTCGAATGGATTCTTAATCAGTACATCTGCTAATTTATTTTATTCAATCAGATCTTATGCTACTCTAACATTAGAAGCTTTGATCTTGTTGTTTTTAGGGTCTTTTTCAATATCAAAGGTTACTCTCTGACCTTCATCAAGACTTTTAAAACCATTGGATTCAATTGCTGAAAAGTGTACGAATACATCATCTCCGCCATTATCGTTTGTTATAAAGCCATAACCTTTTTGTGAATTAAACCATTTTACTATACCATTGTTCATGATTAGTACCTCCATTTTCTTATTCGTATCAATATAAAAAAAATTGACTTGTCTCCAAATCATTTAAATAATGACTTGTAATACAGGTCAACATAATAATTTATTTGATTACTTTACAACTATAGCACGATAAGCGGTAAGTGTCAACCTAATTTTTACAAATCCTAAAAAACTATTTTAATATGAAACCTGCAATCAACATTATGATAGGAATTGTAACAATCGCTGCCAGGGTACTCACTGAATAGAGCTCAGAGGCGTATAGATGGTTCTTATTATAGCGAAGGGCAAACAGTGTGCCTGTGGCAGCTACAGGGCAGCCTGAGGCTAATACGGCCGTTGTAATAACCTTATGGTCAAAAGGCAGTCTAAAATACATCAAAAGTAAAACCAAGGGTATAGCAAACTGTTTGATAAAAATAATCAGATATATCCTTCCTTTTCGGAATATTTTCTTAATTTCAGACTGTGCCAGAGTTACTCCTGCAATTAACATAGCAAGAGGCGTATTCATTGATGCGACATAATCCATAGAGTGAAATAGTATTCCCGGAGTCCTGATGGTAAGAAGGAAAAAAATCAGCCCTGCAATACTGGCAATAAACGTCGGCGAAATCAATGTCTTAACCAAAGCTTTCAGATTCCTGTGCCCGGTCATAAGAATGACGCCATGAGTCCAAACCAAAAGATTAAATACAGTCATATAGGCTGTCAGATAAAAAACACCTTCACTTCCATACAGACTGTTAACTAAAGGAATTCCCATGAAACCACAGTTGGAATAAATACAAGAAAACCGCTCCAAGGGAATATCTTGTTTATTCTTTCCTCTCACTAACAGCCATGCTCCACCAATAGCAACTATATGGCTGATAATTGCCAATGCAAAGGATATGGCTAATCCATTAAGCAATTCTTTATTAAAATCTCTTTGATAGGAATTAAAGATTAAAAGAGGATTTACAATCAGAAGCAGAAAGTCAGAAAGCTTTTTATTGGTCTCTTGATTTATTATCTTTATCTTATAGCAAAAGAAACCCAAAACCATAATTAGAAACATAATTAATATTTGATTCAATGCAATTACTGCTAGTGACATAAGTAACCTCTTCAGTGGAGTTTATGTAAATTATATGCTCATACCTGGATATCATAGCAAAATAACTGTACTCTGTCAATTCATTCACTTGGGATATAAGTGGCATAGGTAACAGTTAAGGTTTACTTTAAATTTATTTATTGGGGACGGACGAGGATTTCTGATTCCATTCAGGCATTTTCTGGCTCAGGGTTGCGAATTCCACTAAAATGCCAGCAGTTATTCCTGGAAGGTCAAATTACACCAAACTCGCTTCTGACTTATTGAATATGTAACTCTGAGTGCTCAGACACTGGTGTAATTTTACCTAGTCATAACTGCTGCCATTTAAGTGTCATACGCAGCCCTTCTATATAAAATGCCTGAATGGAATCAGTAATCCCCTGTACTTGGCTATAAATATTATTGGCAAAATTAAAGTAAACTGGAATCGGCAAGAACCTGAAGCCATCTATTGCCTAATTTTTATCTATATAGCTCTATTAAAAATGCAGAAGCTAATTATCAAGAAACCCTTCTATTACAGTTTCTATCAACCTCTTCTGCATCCGTTATTTCTTCAATTACACTTATACTGCCGATATTCGCTGGCAAAACTTTTGTATCTAAATTCTTTTCTTGCTTCCCTCAACGTGGCTCAAATATATTGCAAAGGGTTTCGCTGGCAGGAACTTGTTAATAAAGCTTCATTTTGTGCCCTAATTATATCTAAGGGTTTCGCTGGTAAAAACTTATATATAAAGTTTCTTTCCATGTTCCCCAACGCGCCTCCAATTTGTAACGAGTTTTTCCACTGCCAAGAAATCATATATAGTATTTCTTTCCTCGCCCCCCCAACGCATAGGAAAAATGCCTCTCAATTTTTCCTACTAGGCGCTAGCTCTTTCTTTTACATTTTCCTTGCTTATCAGCAATTCCTTGGAGTTATCACAGGATTTTTTGCAGTAGACAATTACTGGTGTGACTTTCTGAACCATATATCCTGGTATTCTTTCATATAGACTGCTATCTGCAACTGCTGCAATTTTCTTAACGGCAGCGGTTTCTGCCTTGAAGGCACCTGCTCCTGCTAACAGGAATATAAACAAGGGGAGAGTCTGGAGCCACATAAGTGTAATGTCTGTGAGACCATGAACAAGGGCTGCTCCCATTACTCCCAGTATAAGGGAAGTAATCTTTGTATTTCTTTGGTAGTAGCATCTCTTTAATATACTCATAAGGTATTTTCCTACGGCTGCGGCTAAAACAGCGCTTCCAAGGAATCCGTAATTCAACAGAGATTCTAGTACAATACTGTGGGAATGCGCAACAATCTTTCCTGTCTGAAGGGTACTGTACGCATAGGTTAAAACTCCTTTGCCGAATAAAGGTGCTTCTTTGATGTACGCAATAGCGTTCTGCCATATCTGAAAACGCATGCTGAGTGTCAGATTGGCCTGAGATACTCTTGGTATAATGTCCGGATTCACAAACAAAATAGCCGCAATACCAAGAACTGCAACACCTACAAAGGATGCCAGCAAACGGTAATAACGAAGCACCAGCAGCATTACTGAAACACCTGCTAATACTTCCACCCATCCAAACATACTCTGGCTCAAATAGATGTTAATCAGATTCATCACGATTGCAATATAAAATATATATGGATTTCCTTGTTTTGTAAGTAATTTATAAGCACAGATTAATACAATGGTAGCTGATATCGTTGCAAAATAATTCGGATAAAAGAATAAGCTGCATACTCGTTCATAATGAAGCTCATGATTATTTATCAATACCTGTTCAACCAATGCATAGACTGTTGAAAAGCAGCTGAATACACACATGATGTTTAAACACTTCTCATAGAGTTTTGCAGTCATAACATGGTACTGAAAGATTCCAAGTATCGCTGCCAGTGTAAAGGCAAAGCCCCCTAAAACACCCATCCAGTTACCATAAATCAGAGATATCACCTGAAAGAATAACTGAAAGCCTAAGACAGCTCTAAATTCTTTATGCTCCAGGCATACTTCTCGTGTCTGTTTATTTATGGCTATATAAATAGCTATTGAAACCAATATGATTCCGGATATCATATAAGGCAGAAATATAGATGCTGCCGCAGCCATAATTAAATTACTGTCTGTTAAAACAGCTTCAATTGATTTCGTTTTAATATTAAATTGTATATGTTCTACATTTCTGATAATTGCTTTATCCTTTATGACAACCCGCCTCTTTTCCTTTTAGGTGAGAAGACTGAAGAAAAGTCTCATTTCTGTCTATCACAAAGAGGGATTTTATCATATATAAAGTTAATTATCAATTCGCTATATCCTTAAACTTCTTTATAATTTTCTTAACATTTTCCTAATAATTATGAAGACGTCTTAAGAATTAATCAATTACCGGAAATACTAATTAATATTCAATCCCTTTTCTGGCAATTATATTTTTATCATAAGGATGCTTTATTTTGCGAATTTCTGATACATAATCCGCATATTCCACGAATAATGGAGCCGGGTCCCGTCCTGTCAATACCAGCTCAAGGGCTTCTTTTTTATTTTGAATTAAGTTTTCCACTAAAGCCCTGTCTAACAGGTTATGGTTATAAGCGGCACAGGCTTCGTCTAAAACAAGCAGATCACATTGTCCTTTATCTACCAAAGCAAGAGCCTGCTTTAGATTATTGTTATGAAGCTCTGTTATAGCCTCCTTCTCTTCCTCTGTCATCCGGTTAAAGAATCCGTAATCTTCTTCATTTCGAATTACAGTCATATTATCTATATTTCTTAAGATTTCAATTTCACCGGATTCCATTGCCTTTAAAAACTGCAAAAATACAACTTTCATACCACATCCGGCTGCCCGTATACTAAGACCTGCTGCTGCTGTTGTTTTCCCTTTTCCTTCACCACAATATAAATGAATTAGTCCCTTTTTCATCCTAACCACCAAGCCTTTCCTAACAAATGAAATATCTGTTATTATTTTTTGATAATATATTAATGCCCTTTCCAACACACATCATGTTCAGGCCGAAGATCTCACAGGCAAATTTAAGCCTACACGATTGTAAGGAGATGCACCCCATATCCGAAAGAAACTATGTGGTGCCTTTACACTTATCTCCATCAAAGGTGCAGGCTTAATATGCATATTATTATGTTTTATTATGATTCATTATGAAAATCTGTCAAGGTAAATCTTGATATTCCGTCTAATTTTATGCCGAATATCTGGTATTTCTCTCCGTTCTCAACACATAATTCTTAGCATCTTCTATTCTGCTAAGCGTTAAGTGATATCCCCCTTCCAGGATTCCTCTGGTCGTAAAATAGACTTTCATTCGCTCACTTAAGTCTTTTACCAGCTCATTAACGGAATTATACTCAGAAAGGCTTATTTCTTCCAGTAGACTGAGTGTCTGTTTGATACCCTCAAGCTGCTTTTCATAAATTGTCAGGTTTCCATGGTAGGTAAAATTCTTAATTACTCTCTCGCTATGTTCCTTGTGAGAGATATCAATATGTTCATTGATTTCGTTTATTAGGTCATTCAATTCTATTCGCAAAATATCTACATATTTATTTAATTTTCGTACCATATTTTGACTCCTTTCATAGGATGGAATACCATTAAATATATACTGGTAAGGTTAGTGTATATCACTTTAATCTTAGCATAATTAAACAGCTGTTACAATGTTTATATCATTAGTTTATAATTATTTAACAAATTTTAGCACAGCAATACATAATTTGTTTTAAATTATTTATAAATAATTCTTGGAATCTTTATGATATAAGTAAATATATCCAAACTTTTAAATTACAAAAATCCCCATGAGCTTTCTGTTAATACTACCAGTAAACTCATGGGGTTAAAAGTAAGTTGCTTTTCTGTTATATCTTTATATCTGGCTTAAGAAATCATAGTCATTTTTAATGCTGTCCCAAATAGGTTTGTCATATTCCTCATGTTCCAGTACAAAGTGAGTTGCATATTCTGCTGTGTCTTTGATTGCTTTCATATCAATGCAGCCTTCAGACATATCAACATTTTCTTTTGCTTCGTTAATCTGCTTCATATGAATCAGCTCGATTTTCTTGCCTAACCTTTTAATGTAAGTAAGGGGATCTACTCCTGCATAGGCGGCCCAGAATACATCCAGTTCCAATATAACATCATCGTTAGTGTACTCTGCTAATAGATCTAAAGCATACTTTCCATCAAGTACTTCAAACTCATGGGCATGATTATGGTAGCCTACCTTAATGCCGCTGCCTGCTGCCTGCTTTGCCGCATTATTTAATACTTCTGCCAATTCCTTGACCTCTTCAACACTCTTTAAAGGGGCATAAGGGCATATAATGTATTTTGAACCAATGGTCTTGTGATATTCCAGTTCCTCTAAGAAGCTGTCTCGAATCCTTTCAGCACCAACATGTGCTCCCACGGAATAGAGATTATTCTCTTTTAAGAAAGCTGCCATCTCATCAGCTGACAATCCGCCATAACCTGCAAATTCCACGCCCTGAAAACCAACCTCTGCCACTTTAGCTACTGCTGTTTTATAGTCCTTTTCTGTCTCTGTATGAACAGAATAAAGCTGTATTGCAATATCCATAGATACACTCCATCCTTTCTGTAAATTATATTAGTAAATCCTAGCTTATAGCTGTTTTCTTTCCGGTAGCTTGTGATCCATAAGCTGCTTCCATCATCTTTGTAAGAGTAATGGATGACTCGATACCGAAATCCTCCATACCCTCTGTCTGGCCTTTTGCCCACATAACTAACGGAGAAGGAAGTGTTTCAGGTAATTGCTCGGGAGTAACCCATTTGCCTTCTGTCTCTGTTGTGGCATAACGGATATTTTCTCCAATGATAAGAGTTCCTTTTGTACCACTGATTTCTAAGATAGCAGGAGTGTAACGGGATACAAAACCTGTCTCTGAGACACCAATAGCCCCATCTGCGAATTCTATTAAGGAAACTGCATTATCCTCCACACCATGTCCTGTCAGTTCCGTAAAGAGTGACTGAACGCTTACCGGGGTTCCAAGAATCCATGCTAATAGATACATAGGATGAGCACCTAAATCAATCATGGCACCTCCGCCGCACTGTTCCCTGTTATAAAAATGCTCCGGCAGCCAATCGCCAATGCTTCCGTCATGAACATTTCTCATTCTGGCATAGGTAATACGTCCAAGGCTTCCCTTTTCAACCAGTTCTTTGGCAAATCGGAAGCTGCTATCACACTTTTTAACTAAAGAAAGTGTGATGTCACTGCCCTGACTGTCAAGTGCTTCTTTTATTTCCAAACAGTCTGCGGTGGTAAGAGCAAGAACTTTCTCACTGAATACTTTCTTTCCCGCTTTTACAGCTTTTATGATAAGTTCTTTATGCATGGAGGTTGGAGCGGTAATTACTACACCGTCAATCTCTTTATTTGCCAGAAGCTCATCATAGTTCTTATAGAAAGCTGCCTGGAACTTTTCGGCATAGCTCTTTCCTCTTTCCTCTTCTTCATCCCAGACAGCTACAACCTTACTGTCAGTCTTTTCAATTATTTCTTTGGTATAGCCTTCTGCATGAACGTGCCAGTAACTAATTATTGCTATATTCATTTTAACAACCTCTCTCCTCATATCGGATTTAGTAACAGAACCTTCTATATATAATATAAGAAGGTTCTGATCACAGTATCTTATTCATCCCGCTAGCAGTATACGCTACACTTCAATTAATCCTTAATCAAAGTATACCGGCTGACCAGTCTTAGCGGAGGTATAGATAGCTTCCAGAATTTCAGAAACTACACAAGCCTGCTCGGGTTTTACAACTACTTCTGTATCATTCTTAACAGCATCAATCCAACGTCTTGCTTCTACTTCAGCAGGATTATCGGAGATACCTTCATAGAAAGCTACGCCACCGCTGGATAAATCCGGCTTAATCTCAACTAATCTGTTAAACTCACCTTTATTAATGGTAACGCCGCCTTTAATCTGTGCTCCTGCATCTGTACCGCAAAGAACGGTACTACCTTCCGGAATAGGCTCAATGGTATTCAATGCCCAGCTGGATTCCAGGATGATAGTTGCTCCGTTTTTCATTACGATAAAGCCGAAAGCGGAATCTTCCATGGTGTTTTCTCCTTCTTTCCAGCCGCCCCAAGGATTGCCGCATTCCGGATTGTTTACTTTCTTATACTTTGTTCCTACAACCATTTTAGGCTCATAGTTATTCATAAGATATAAAGTTACATCCAGGGAGTGGGTTCCGATATCAATTAAAGGTCCGCCGCCCTGCTCATATTCATTTAAGAATACACCCCAATTAGGTGTTCCTCTTCTTCTTACGGCATAGGCTTTCGCAAGATAAATCTCTCCTAAATCTCCTCTTTCGATAACACTCTTTAAGTAGATTGATTCCGGTTTATGTCTGTGCTGATATCCAATGGTTAATTTCTTGCCTGTTTCTTTTGCTGCTGCAACCATTTTTCTTGCATCTTCTGCAGTTTTTGCCATAGGCTTCTCGCACATTACATGCTTACCTGCATGAAGGGAATCGATAGATATCGGTGCATGGGAACGGTTAGGGGTGCAAACATGAACTACTTCGATTTCCGTATCCTTTAACAGTTCCTGATAATCCGTATAAACCTTAGCGTCAGGTGTGCCGTATTTCTCCTTTGCCTTAATTGCTTTTTCCTCTACAAGGTCACAAAAAGCAACCATTTCTACATCGGCCAATTTGCTTAAGGAAGGCATATGTTTTCCATTTGCGATGCCGCCGCAGCCAATAATTCCAACTTTAACTTTTCTCTCCATCTTAGTTCTCCTTTATTTAAATTATATTTGTTGATTTTACTTAAATATAGCATAACTTCATTATCCATGATATAATAAATACACAAAAAAATATCAAAAATTTGTCCTAATTAATTTAACCATAAAAAAAGGAGTGCAGTTTTGGAACAAGCTTATTATATAGAAAAACGTAATCCCAATGCCGAGCTTCCTCTGCAGTTCAGCGTACATACCCAGGAAAAAATCGGCTCCGGTGTGATGGTCAATGCCCATATACATAATTATATCGAAATACTTTATGCACAAGCCGGCCAGTTTCATATTCTTTTAAACAGCAGGGATTATCCTTTTGCTGCCGGTGATATGGTGCTTATCAACTCCAATGAGATACACAATGTCTTTGCCTTGGATGAAGGGTTGAATCAATATATCTGTATTAAATTTGAACCTGAGATGCTCTATACTTCTCAATCTCTGCTGGAGATAAAGTATCTGATGCCATTTATACTAAACGAGTCCACCCACCAGAAGATCTTTACGGAAGAAGAAATCAAAGCAACTATCCTCCCTTCCATTCTACACAATATCAATACGGAATATACAGAAGCCCGTTACGGCTTCGAGCTTGCCATAAGGGCAGATATCCTGAACTTATTCCTATATATTTTAAGAAACTGGCATGCTCATAATATCGACCTTAATATTGATGTGCCCATTAACAAGGAGATGGAAAAGCAGTTAAAAAAGGTCTTTGATTATATGGAAGAAAATTATCAGGAAGATATTACAGCAAGAGAAATGGCTAAGTACTGCAATATGAGCTATAGTTATTTTTCCAGAATGTTTAAGAAGATTATGAAGAAAAGCTTTAAGGAATATCTGACCTATGTACGTATCTCCAAGGCTGAAAAGTTACTAATCAGCACCAATAGCTCCATTACCGAGATTGCTTTAGAGACCGGCTTTACAACTTCCAGTTATTTCATCAGCCAGTTTAAGAATTTAAAGAGTATCAGTCCGAAGCAATACCGGATGAACTATAAGAAAGATTAGAAAGGGACTCTTGCAAAATAGCTAATTTACTCTTTTGAAAGGACTGGGTGTATACTAATACATTTGGCTGCATTTCCCTCGCTCGTTCAAAACGCTCCGCTTCACAAGAAGAGCTCGGCCAGTCTACGCGAAATGTATTAGTATACACCCAGTCCTGTTATAAAGTTTATTATGGCTATTTTGCACAGCCCTTTACTCTTAATCTTTAGTACTCCACATGTTTCTCCAGCAGCCGAAATACCTGTTCTGTGGTATCTCTCAGGTTCTCTGTCGCATTAACAGGATCCATAGCTTCTTCCAGAGTAGTAACGCCTCTTACAACAGGGAAAAATGCATCGATTCCCAAGAAATTGCATATTGCTGCTTCTTTGGTAACACTACCGGCGAAGGCGATAACCTTCTTATGATACTTCTTTGCTAAGGCGGCCACTCCCACTGGAGCCTTTCCCATGCCAGACTGTCCGTCAAGGCGTCCTTCACCGGTTATTACATAGTCTGCTTCTTTTATTTCCTCTTCCAGATTCACCGCTTTCATAACCATCTCTATTCCAGGCATCAGCTGTCCTTTTAAATAAGCCAGGAAACAGAAGCCTAACCCTCCGGCTGCCCCCGCTCCCGGATGCTCTGAATAATCCTTACCCGTATATTCCTTTGTAAGAGCCGCATAATTTCTCATTCCTGCCTCCAGCTCCTTTAAGTTATCCTCGGTGGCTCCCTTTTGAGGACCATAGATATAAGTTGCACCAAGAGGGCCGCATAAAGGATTATTTACATCACAGGCTATATGAAAATGACATTCTGCTATTTGAGGTAGTACCTTCTCACCGGATATTCTGGCGATCTTTATTAAACTGCCTCCGCCTTCTCCTGCCAATTCGCCATTTTCTTGAAAGAATTCATACCCTAAGGCCTTTAACAGTCCGATACCGCCATCATTGGTAGCACTGCCGCCAATTCCTATCAAAAACTCTACGCATCCCTTTTTCATGGCATCTATAATCATTTCTCCAACACCAAAGGTCGAAGCTGCCAGTGGGTTCTTATCCTTGCACAAAGTAATGCCTGCAGCCTGTGCCATCTCCATAACCGCTGTTTTACCATCCGGAAGAATTCCGTACATTGCTTCTATGGGATTTCCCATGGGACCGGTTACTTTTACACGAATTTGTTTTCCCTTTAATTCATTGATCAGCGCCTCTGCTGTTCCTTCACCGCCGTCCCCCAGGGGTTTTACAACCACATCGGCATTCTCACGGACTTTTCTTATTCCTTCCCGTACCGCCTCTCCGGCTTGCAGGGAAGTCAGACTTCCTTTAAAGGAATCCATTGCAACTACAACCTTCATACTCTATCTCCTGTTTAATACTTTTATAAAAACAAATCTTAGTATTCCTGAATCCATAGTTAAAATACTTTCTGTTTCCAACCCGTGCATGTTACTTTATTTTATAGAATATCGTCCCTGCCAGACATGAGGGGTATTCAATCCCATACTTAAGAACATTATAACAGCTTTTTTATCACATGCAAATTCTCTCCACATTTCTGCCTGAATTCTTCTCCTATTAGTGGCCTGAATCTTTGCAGCTATGGTTTTCTCCCACAGCCCTCCTTAAGAACTACCCTTTTCTCTATAAGACATACACTTTTAGCAGCTAATCAAAAAAAGGCCTCCCGATATGGGAGGTCAATTCTGAAATTTCTATTCTAACAAATCCTTGGAAGTCCTTCTCCATACAACACATCAATCACACGATTTCCTCCAAAGGGTGTTGCCATTATAACCTTGGTGCCGTTCTCTATCTTACCGATGATAGCAGCATTTTCACCATACTTAGAAGCTTTCATTACTTGCAGGGCTTTATCGGCATCCGCCTTTGGAACCACGGCAATCAACTTTCCTTCATTTGCCATATAAAGAGGGTCAAGACCAAGTATATCACAAAAGCCTTCTACCTGAGGGCTGACAGGAAGTGCCTTCTCCTCTATTACTACTTTACAAGCAGAAGAAGAGGAAACTTCATTTAAAACAGTAGCAAGACCTCCTCTGGTTACATCCCTCATGCAGTGAATGTCGATTCCAGCTGCTATCAAGTTCAAAACAATTTCTTTTAAGGGTGCGCAGTCACTCTTAATGTCGTTCTCTATTTCCATACGGTGTGACATAATAGCCGCATGATGTTCTCCCAGATTACCGGATAGAAGAATAACATCCCCTTCCTTGCAGGAGGAAATACTGATGCCTTCTTTTTCTATTTCACCAATGCCCGAGGTATTAATGTAGATACCTCCTTTTCCTTCAATCACCTTGGTATCTCCCGCTACGATCTGCACGCCTGCTTCCTTAGCTGTCATGGCCATAGAAGCAGCTATCCGCTCCAACTCATTAAGGTCCGCCCCTTCTTCTATAATAAAGCCGGTTGTTAAGTATTTAGGATTGGCTCCCATCATTAAAAGATCGTTAACCGTCCCGCAGACTGCAACCTTTCCGATATCTCCGCCTTTAAAAAACATCGGGGTTACTACAAAGGAATCCGTGGTAAAGGCAATCTTTTCTTTTACCGTAAGGACTGCGCTATCCTCCATCTTTTCCAAAGTCGGATTGGAAAAATGCTTTACGAAAACTTCATTTATGAGACTAGTGGTCTGTTTGCCACCGCTTCCATAGGACATATCAATATGCATTTTAACCCCTTTCAAAGCCGTAGTTGAAAAACAGCTTTTTCTTCTCTATATGAATTAACGGTTTTTATACCAAATACCGCAGGCTCCTTCTGAAGATACCATACAAGGACCCAAGGCATCCATCGGTGTACATCTCTTACCAAAAGCCGGGCATTCTATCGGCTGGATTCTTCCCAATATAACATCTGTACAACTGCAGCCCTTCGGTAAAGTTTCTTCTACAAAAGCTTCTTCACTTCCTGCGTCGTACTTCTGGAACTCTTCCTTGAGCCTAAGCCCGGAACCCGGTATTGTACCAATTCCTCTCCAATAAGCATCACAGGGTTCAAAATATTTCATTACAGCACCAAAAGCTTTTTCATTTCCTTCTTCCTTTACAGCACTGGTGTATAGGTTCTTCATTTTGAAATCCCCGGTAGTTATCTGAGTCATGATCTCATAAACAGAAGCCAGGATATGCTCTCCCTCAAAGCCGGTTACAACAAAAGGTTTCCCATATTTTTCTGCCAGAGGTTCATACACCTTACTGCCAATAATAACACTCACATGCCCAGGGCATAGAAAGCCATCAATTTCCTCCTGCTCACAAAGATAGGAAAGAGCAGGAATTATTGTTTTGACTGCGATAAGAAGCTTTAAATTCTGTATATTTTCTTTTTCCATTTCCTCTAGGAGGATGGTGTAAAGAGGTGCCGTTGTCTCGAATCCGACTGCCGCAAAAATATAATTTATCTGTGGGTTTTCTTTTGCCAGGGCAAGAGACTGCAGAGGGGAGTAGAGATAATTTATCTTCCCGCCTAACGCTTTTGCCTGTGTAAGAGAGTATTTACTCCCACGTACCTTCATCATATCCCCAAAGGTAAGCACCTGATAATTTTCTTTTAAAGAGTAGTCTACCAGCTTATCAATATAAGCCGAGGGAGTTACGCATACAGGGCAGCCAGGACCGGATATCAGCCTGATTTCCTCCGGCAGTATGGAACGGATTCCCGCTTTGAAAATACTTGCGGTATGAGTTCCGCATACCTCCATTATCTTGATTGTTCTTCCTTTATAACCTTTAAGTTCTTTCGTTACCTGTTCCAGCGTCATCTCTCATAACCTCTTCTAATTCTGCAAAGATATCTATCATTTCCTGTGCTGCTTCTGTCTGAACCACTTCAATGGCAAAGCCTGCATGGATAAGAATATAATCGCCTAATTTGGCATCCACAAGACTGATATTTGCCTCAAATACATTACCCATAATATCTGCTTTGGCAGTATCACCATGTATCTCAATTATTTTTCCCGGTATTGCTACGCACATAATTACCTCCGATTCTGCGCTTATTGCCGTATATAAACACTTATAGGTGCACAATATCTACAAGCCTGTTTGCTATATATTAAGTTTCTGCTGCTGGTTAAACAGGTACAACCTCTGCGTTAAGTTATGAAAGCTGACCCTTGGCAGCCCTTTCTAACCCTATAAAGGTCTGTCCCAGGCTGATACAGCCGTCTCCAGGCGGAACAGCCTCGTTGCGATAGACACTAAAACCCTCTTCTTCCAATAGCATCGTAACCTTTTCTAAGAGAAGCGTATTTCCAAATACCCCTCCGCTTAATGCTATGTCATTTATATTTTCTTTTCTCTTTACTTCTTTACATAGAGTAAGAATCGCTTCTGCAACGGCATAATGAAAGCCCAGAGCCAGTGCTTCTTTCTTTTCATACTCCTTTAGCCGCACCAGTTCTTTGAGAACAGGTGCCGGATCCAGCAGGTACATTTCTTCATCCTTCGTTACTGCAAATTGCAGGCAGGCAGGCTCAATCCCATTGATAAGAGCCTTTCTTGCTTCCTGTTCCAGCATTATAGCGGCTTCAGCCTCATACCGGTTCTCCTTGCAGATTCCAAGAAGCGCTGATACTCCATCAAACAATCTTCCCATACTGGATGTGAGATAGGTATTCGTTCCTGACTTTAGCGCTGCTCTTATAACCGCTGTTCGCTCATCGGGCAGAGAAGTCTCAAGACCTTCCTGTAACAGATAGCACAGGGCAAGCTTCTTAGCATCCTTTAAGGAGGCATCCCCTCCTATCAGAGAAGTATAGCGCAGATGTCCTATCCTTGTAAAGTCTCCGCCTTCACAAACCAGAAACTCACCGCCCCATACATTTCCATCCGGACCATAGCCGGTGCCGTCAAAAGCAATTCCTAATACTTTACCCTTTAAGCGGTGTTCAGCCATAACCGATGCTATATGAGCATGATGGTGCTGCACCTGTAACAGGGGAAGCTTTAACCTCCTGGCAAATTCAGAAGAGAAATAACCCGGGTGCAGATCACAAACCGCCAGCATTGGAGCTATACCAAGAAGTTCTTTTAAATCCACGAAGGAGTTCTCATATTCCTTCAGAATATCATACTCTTCTAAATCCCCGAAGTACTGTGAAACCACCGCTCTGCCTTCTTTGTAAAAACAAAAAGCTGCTTTTAAATCACCACCAGCGCAAAAAATATCAGGCCCCTGTCCTTCCATCAAAATAGGAAAAGGCACGTATCCCCTGCTCCTTCTAATTATCTGAGGTTTTCCCATAGTTACTTTTACTACAGAATCATCCACAGAGCGAAGTATCTTCCTGTCATGATATAAAATACCGTCCAAATATTCACTTCCAACTTCAAATATCTCTTTCTCCTCTTTTATGATAGGTTTGCCGGAATCATTGGCACTGGTCATTATAAGGGGTCCAAGCATTCTAGTTAAAAGCAGTTGAATAGGGGTATAGGGAAGAAAAGTCCCCAGGTAAATACTTTCACCGCTGACCTCGTCCGCTATTTTACGCTTCTTTTCATAAAGGAGTACAATAGGTTTTGCTTTACTAAGTAGGAGTCGCTCTTCTTCTTGGGTAACTTCTGCATATTCTTTCACCATATTTATATCCGGAAAGCACAGGGCAAAAGGTTTCTTTTCCCTGCCTTTTAGCAGTCTGAGTCTTTTTACTGTCTCAGGTAAGAAGGGTGAGCAGACATAATGGTATCCGCCGATTCCTTTTACTGCAACAATACCGCCGTCTCTCAACACAGCCACTGCATTCTGAAAAGCATTTTCCTCTTTCCCACTCTCTATGCTGCCGCACAAGTTCTTGCTCTTTGCAGCTTTCCAGAAGAGCTGAGGGCCACAGGCCTTACAGGAAATAGTTTCAGCATGAAAACGTCTTTCCCCCGGTGAAGTATATTCTTCCCCACATTCTTCACACATGGGAAATTCCTGCATTACCGTAGTCTGCCTGTCATAAGGTGTTTGTTTCAATATGGTATATCTGGGTCCGCAAGCTGCGCAGCTAATGAAGGGATGCCGATATCTTCTGTTCTTCTCATCCAGCACTTCTTTCGCACACTTATCGCAAAGTCCGATATCCGGTGTCAGAGAAAAGGTATGAAGGCTACTGGCACTTGCTTTAATAACAAATCCCTCATTCAGATTCTCTTTCGAAAGCTCCTCTTCTTTGAGCTCCTCTTCTTCCACTCCATGAATTTCATAATCTTTATCCTTATCATTTTTAAGTTCTAACAGGAATCGACTAAGAACCTCTTCCGGTGCTTTCGCAATAATCTCAACAATTCCACCTAGATTGCAGACATTTCCTTCCACTCCCAGCCGAACTGCCAATGAATGTACAAAAGGGCGGAATCCCACCCCTTGTACCAGACCATATACTAAAAAACGCTTTATAAGTTTTCCTTCTTTTCCTTTATCCACTTCACAACTTCCTCATAACCTTCTCCGGTCTTTGCAGATACCTTAACAACAGGAGCGGTCTTATTCTGGGCACGAACGCCTTTTAAGAAGAATTCTTCATCAAAATCCACATAAGGTATTAAATCACACTTATTTAACAGGATAATATCTGCTTTTTCAAAAGCCAGAGGATATTTATAGGGCTTATCACTGCCTTCTGTCACAGTGGAAATTAACAGTTTGACATGCTCTCCAATCTGGAATTCCGCAGGGCACACAAGATTACCAATATTCTCGATAAATAATACTCCGGATTCCAAAGGTAATTCCCCGGCTGCCTTCTCAATAAGGGGAGAATCCAGATGGCAGGCTCCTCCGGTATTGATCTGAATTGCTTCCACACCAAGAGACTGCAGAAGTTTTGTGTCAAAATCAGCTTCAATATCTCCTTCGATTACATAAGAAGTAATTCCGGACAGGCCCTTTATAATCTGAACCAGTGAAGAAGTCTTACCAACACCCGGTGCTCCCATCACATTCACCGCAAAGATACCTTTCTTCGTGAAGTTTTCCTTGGTCTGAGCAGCTACTTCATCGTTTTTATCATAAACTGCTTCCATAATTTCAATTTCTTTTGTTTCTACCATCACAACCTCCAAACTGCTAAGTAAGAAAAATGCTTTCTATTTTTCTTATTAATCTCCATGCTCATGTAAACACAATCGGTGCTGCAGGTATTCTGCCTGCCGGGAATACCCCAACAGACAGTAAGCCCGCCGCACCTCCTTGATTGCTTTTCAATTTAGAATAATTAAGTATTTCACTTAGTTAACTACTTAACTTATCTCTATGGATTTTAAGTAGAATTCCTTTCCTATCTCCGTAGGTTCTCCTTCACCCTTGCAATTGGGACATTCAAAAGAAAAAGGCTTTCTCTCAAAATATTCCCCACAGGAAGCGCACTTTAATTTCGGTTTTACTCTTTCGATATTAAGTACTGCCTTCTCACAAAGGGTGCCTTCTGCAATAATCTCAAAGTACAGGTTAATGGAATCCCCTACATAACCGGAATAATCACCTACTACCAGATTAATGACCTCAACCTGGCTTGCACCATGTTCTTTTGCATATTTTTCAGCCATTTCAATAATGTGCTGTGTAATGGGATACTCATGCATTGCTGAACTTATCCTTTGATTCGCCATAGGACGGCACTGTGTAATTATTATTCATATCCAGGCATTTCTTAGGGCATACCTCTGTGCAATAGCCGCATTGTATACACTTTAACCTGTCAATCCCCCAGGCGGTCGAAGCTTTATCAACCTGGATAGCTCCTGTTGGGCAGCGTCTTTGGCACATACCGCAATAAATACACTGCGGCATATCAATATCTATCTTTCCCCTGGTGCGCTCAAACTTCTCTTTTGTCTTTATTGGATATAAAGTCGTATAAGGACCATGGAACAAGCTCTTAAACAGGGTTTTTGACATATTAAGTATGGCCATATAATTCACTCCATTCTGTTTTGATTCCTAATCATTCGTTCACTTGCATAAAGCACAATCTGTCTGTGAATTATGTCTTTCAATAAGTCACTCTAATAACTATGCACTTTTCAATACACCGCAAGTTTGTGCCGAGGATTTCCCAGGCACATACTTGCCTGTGAAAATTGTACTTTAATTTTCACATTATCTCTCTGTACAGCTTATGCAAGGATCTATTGTAAGGACAAGGATAGGCACATCTGCAAGAGCACATCCTTTTAAGGTTTCCAAAAGTGCCGGTACATTTGCAAAAGTCGGTGTTCTGACCCTTACTCTGTCAAGGAATTTTGTACCGTTTGCTTTTGCATAATAAATTACCTCTCCTCTTGGTTGTTCTATTCTTGTAAAGTACTCTCCATTGGGATTTCCTACTACTTTTGTCTTAACATCCCCGTCCGGTATCAGGCTGATTGCCTGTCTTATCAAATCGATAGACTGGAATACCTCCTTGATACGCACTGTGGTTCTTCCATAGGAATCACCATCTGTATCAATAATAGGCTGAAAATTCAAATACTTATAAGCTGCGTAGCCCTGAGTTCTCATATCGATAGAAACACCGCTGGCTTTTGCCATAGGTCCTACCGCTCCAAGGTCGTAAGCTAACTGCTTGGAAAGCACGCCTACACCCTTTGTACGATATTGTACGGAAGAATCCTTAAAGAATACTGTCACCAGTTCTGTAAGTTCCTTCTCGATTATATACATGGTTTCATTTATCTTCTTTAATGTCTCATTACTGATGTCTTTTCTGACACCGCCGATATCACATACGGAAAAAATAACTCTTCCGCCGGTGGTTTCTTCAAATATATCAAGCACACGTTCCCTCAAGCGCCAGGAATGCATGAAAAGACTCTCAAAGCCAAAAGCATCTGCTAACAGTCCGAGCCATAAAAGATGACTGTGCATTCTGGAAAGTTCTGCCCAGATAGTTCTTAAATATTCTGCTCTGTCAGGAATCTTAACGTCCATTATACTCTCGATAGACATGCAATATCCCATTCCATGCATAAAAGAACAGATACCGCAGATTCTTTCAGCAACATAGGTGTATTGCTGAAAATCCTTCTTCTCTACCAGTTTCTCAAGACCTCTATGGATATATCCGATCTGCGGAATTGCTTCTACAACAGTCTCATCCTCCAACACCAGATCCAGGTGAATCGGCTCCGGTAATACCGGATGCTGAGGCCCAAAGGGGATTATCGTACGTTCACTCATGCCTTCTCCTCCTTCTTCGCAAATGGTGTTTCAACCGCTATCCTATAAAACTGATTGTTAAAATCAATGGACATATTTCTGAACTTTACACCAAATAATTCTTTAATTTCATTTTCATAGATAAAAGCATAGGAATATAGAGAGCCGATACTATCCATTTCAGTTTCGTTATTAATCTCTAATCTGAGATTAATAAAATCATATTCTTTATCAAAGGAATAGGTAAGTTCTATGCCTTCTGCTTTTACGGTAGAAGAAATCGCAACCAGGCGGTATCCTTCATGCTTTAACTGTACAGCATGGGAGAGGAGATCTCCGGTCTGTATCGCTTTTATATTCTGTTCCATTTTTTACCTCATTTCTTTGCTGTAACCTTTTTCTCATTCAGAGCTTTCTGCTTCTCTTCCAAAACTGCCAGGGCTTTTACTACTCCGTCAATAATGGATTCAGGACGAGCTGCGCAACCAGGTACATATACATCAACAGGCAATACCTTGTTTACACCGCCAACAATATTATAACAGTCAGCAAAAATCCCTCCGGAGGTAGCACAGATACCAACTGCTACTACAACCTTAGGCTCAGGCATCTGCTCATAAAGCTGCTTAACAATAGGTATATTCTGCTCATTAACACTTCCTGTTATTAAGAGTATATCTGCATGTTTGGGATTACCGGTATTTATAATACCGAATCTCTCCACATCATACAGAGGGGTAAGACAGGCAAGCACTTCAATATCACAGCCGTTACAGCTGGAGCCGTCATAATGTAATATCCACGGTGATTTCTTAACAAAATTCATAAGAACCTCTCTTTTCATTCGTGCAGCGTTTTATACGTTTCAAGATAAATGAAATGCTGCACTAACAATATTCTATCTGTTATTTAAAATAAGACAGTATGATTAAATTCAGGGAACCTAAAATGGCAGTAACCAGCCATGCTGATTTTAATGCAATGTTCCATTTTACTCTGGCAAATCCGTTGTCGATTAAAATCTCCAGGAAGTATATCAGTAAGCAGGCAACGATGCCGACTACAATACTGATAGGATTTTTGGTAGCAAAGAACAAGTATACAAATGCAAGGGCTACGATTTCTTCATACCAGTGTGTTACTTCAATCACAGCCAGGTCCCTGCCGGAATATTCCGTTGTAATACCCTGTACAATCTCCTGGTGCCCGTGATGAGACATACTAAAATCAAAAGGAGATTTTCTTAATTTGAAGGTCAGAATAAATACAAAACCAATAAACATACCGGGCAGATATAAAATTGCCGGATTATCACTCTTTACAATGTCAGATACAAAGAAACTTTTATCTGCAAGATAAAAACCAATACCAGTTAAAAGCACCATAGGTTCGTATGCCATTACCTGTAACAGTTCTCTTTCAGAACCCACCAGACTGTAAGGTGAGTTAGATGCATAACCGCCAAGGATAAAAAGAACGGACCCAAGCGTTAATGCAAATACTGCAAGCAGGATATCTCCTCCTACCAAGAGAATAACAGTAGTCAATATGACAAATATCAATGACAGGTATACATAGAATCTATGCATAAGATTAACTTCAATCGCTTCCTTCTGTAAAAGCTTTAATACATCATAGAAGGGTTGAAGAACCGGCGGGCCTTGTCTGCCTTGCATTCTTGCAGTTATTACCCGGTCAATACCGGTGAGCAATCCACCTACAAGAGGTGCTAATATTATTATGGCTAAAATTTTAATTATTAACATTATTTTGCAAACCCTCCGATTAGAAGTATTAAACCAAATACAAGGACAAGAACAGCTATGATATTTCCATAAAACAGCATCTTCTTACTGTCAAAATACTCGGTAAGATACCAGTTGCGCAATTCAACCTTACGATTTTGTCCCAGACTGCCATGGAAGGTTTCATTGTCTCCGGTATTTTCGCCTGCCATATAGATAGGTACGATACGCCTCTTATCTTTTTTATAGAGGGGAATGAAACTAATCGGTATGATAATTAACATAGCAAGCATTATCATCATGAGGTTTATGTCGCTGGTACCAATGGGTATCGTTGCATTTTTCCCAAAGAGGTCTGTAAGATAAGGAACTAATGCATAATCTGATATAAATGGAAATGCAAAACAGGATACTACTACTAATAATGCATGAATTGTTATCGGAAGTTCCTCATGCAAGGAAATCTTATGATCTTTCTGATGCTTCTTATTGGATCCGGAAACCAGTTTTCCCATCCACTTTGTCCAGTAGAATAAGGTAACAGCACTTCCGTAAGCAATTACTACAACGGATAATATATGTTTGGAATCGATAAATGCTTTCATAGCAACCCATTTGGAGATTAACATACCAAAAGGAGCTAAGAACATACCGGCTATTCCTACAAACATAAACAAATTTAATTTTCTGGATACTTCTGCCAAAGTGCCCATATCTTCTACATTACGGCTTCCTATCTGATGTTCGATGGAGCCAACACAGAGGAACATAAGGGACTTTGAGGATGCATGGAATATGATAAGCAGAATAGCTGCCCATAAAGCTTCCTGGCTGCCGATACTGGCACAGATAACAATAAGTCCTAAGTTTGCTACTGTTGAGTAAGCAAGTATCTTCTTACCGTCGCTCTGGGTTACGGCTGCTAAGGAACTAAGCAGGAATGTTACACATCCAATGCCTGTAACAGCTATTCCAACGGGTGAATCTCCAAGTAAAGGAGCTAATCGGATAATCAGATAAACACCGGCCTTAACCATGGTTGCTGAGTGAAGCAAAGCAGAGGAAGGGGTTGGCGCTACCATGGCTCCAAGAAGCCAGGAGGAAAAAGGAAATTGTGCGGACTTTGTAAGAGCTGCCAGCGCAAGTAAAAATACCGGTATCATAACCGCAGCTTCCGGCTGCATGGATGTTAATACGGATAATTCTGTTGTCTGATAGTGAATTCCTACAAATACAATTGCGATAGCAAAAGCAACTCCACCGCCTAAGTTTATGGTAAGTGCACGGTATGAATTGTTTTTTGCTTCTTCTGTTCTCGTATATCCGATCAGCAAGAAGGAGCAAAGAGATGTAATCTCCCAGCAAAAATACAGCCAGGTCATGTTATTGCTTATTACTAGGCCAAACATAGCTCCTAAAAATAAGAATAACACGGATAAAAAGAAAGATTTTCTTTCCTTAAATTCCGTATGATGATGGTGGTAATCCTTCATGTAGCCAACTGCATAGATACAAATAAGACTACCAATGATTCCTACAATAAGCACCATGATTCCGGTCAGCTTATCGTAAACCATATCGTTTGCAACCTCTATTGCATGTCCTTTGGTAAGCTCGAACCACAAAGTAAGAGGTGTCTGGATAATAGAGAATACCGTTACAAGGTATTTCTTATCTCTGATACTTATTGTGATAACATATACCGCTATCAGAACTTCTAAAAGCATTATGAGGTATGAAATTGCCTCTTCTCCCTTATAAGAGAAGGTAATTCCGTTCTGGAAATATTTTACCGTAACCAGTACGGATAACAGGGCGACACAGACTGCCCCGAGTGTAACAATAGCACCTCTTACTTTTTCGTTTCTAATAAGAAAGGTTAAAACAGCTATTGCTAATGGAAATAAAATGAGTGTGGTAATTAAGTTCATATTTGTCACCTTGTCGTCATTTTTTGGGCCTGTCATAATAAACAGAGTTATAACGCACCTCTTACTATAACTTCCCTTTTTGCATCACTTTATACGTGATTATGTCTAATTATACACCTATTCACTTTACAATGCAAAGATATTGTTTACTTTTTGCATAAAATTTTAAGATTTTATATGAAATTTTTAGTCTAATTGTTTAATTTTTAACAAATTAAAATGAATTATTGTGTATACACTTTTTATCTTTTTGCAGATTAATTATTATTTTATATCGGAGCAGTATTAATACCACCTCAATTGAAGCTGCTCCTATCTTCTCCAATATAAATATAAAATAAAATATTAACAATATTATTTCCAATCAGCTAAGTGAAAAAACTCCGAATTGAACATTTTACATCTCAATTCGGAGCTTTTATATTTATTTCTGATTGATATCTGCTTCATATATTAAATACTTTCTTTCGCTGCTGCAACTTCTTTCATACTTATATCTGAAGTAGAACTACTGCTATCCTCTTCCTCAAAAATCCTTGGATAATCTTCCCCTACTGATTTATCCATTTCTTCCAGTACCTTATCCTGCTTGGTTATCGCATAAAGGCAGCGCATCTGGTTGTAAATCTCTTTTGCCTCTTCATAATGTTCCTTTTTATAAAGTAATTTAAATTTCATAAAATACAATCCTGGTAAAAATCGAAGACTATTTTCCCGTATGGAAAAATTAATACCTTTTTCAATCAATTGTTCCGCTTTTTCAAATTTTTCTTCATTAAAAAGCTGATAGCTTATGTTGTAAAGCGTGTTCTGATACACCTTCTTTGAAAACTGTGAGGCCTGATACATAGGATACGGTGATGCCAGAACATAGTTTTCCACCACATACAACAAATCAAATAATATCTTGCTTCCAATATCTTCTCTGCCCAGCGAAATATAATCCAATCCCATACAGTTCAAAATGGCTAATCCAACATTAGAATAGGTACTCTTAGTTATGGTATCCAATGAAAACACAGGGTCCTCTACCATAATTCCCTTCAGGCAATGATTTAATGAAGTAGTATAATCCTGTTCATAAGCAGCCTCAAGAGATTTTGCATAACAGATACGCTGAAAATTTTCACCTGAACTAAAATCCTTATGCTTTTCATACTTTTCAATAAGTCGTTTTAATAGATTAATATCCATTGCTTCTATTGCTTTGTTAAATTCTTCTCTACCCTCAAACCCAATAATTGTTTTTACTGAAAAATACGTTTTAAAATATTCATTAAGATCCATATTAAACTTTATTGATAATTGGTTCAACAAATAAAGAGACGGCTCAAAATCCCCTTTCTCAATCCGGTAAATCTGCTTCGGAGTACAAATATCCTTCGCCAGCTGTTCTCTCGTCAAACCTCTGGATTCTCTTAATTCTCTTAAAAATACACCAAAATGTTCATAACTCATACGTCTCACCTCAAGAAATGAGGACATAAATGTCCATTTATTTCTACACTACAAAGTGTTATAATTTCACTAAGTTAAAGATACTTCTTATAAATTTCCATTTTAAATAAGTATCACTTATAATATATTTATAATAAGGCATAAAATCGTACTATTTTTATAACCCCTCTATAAATATAATTCCATTTTATGCCTTATTACTAATATATACTACTGTAATAGTAATGTCATGTCAAGTAAAATCCAGCATTTACCATCTGAAAGCTTTATTCATCTTTTTGAGAAGAATGGATTTAGGAACAGGCATTTCGTACGATTGCTGGTTGGATGAAAGAAGTTACCCGACAGTACCAATATCAATCAATTATCTCGTATACATTTCAGTAATTCTGATTTTATGGAAAAGCTGATTCATCTTTCGTAAAAGTATCTAGTACCTCCTACGTACATAGAACTTGAAATTACAGAGCCCGCATTCTTTGACTACAAGGAAGATTTACAGACTAAACTGTATGCCTTGAAGAATAAAGGTTTCAATCTTTCCATTAATAAAATATTTAAGAGACCGGAAACCATCTAAAAATAAAGGTTTTCGGTCTCTTAATTTTTCTTACTGTTCTATGCCTATGGTATATAGAAGCGCCTGTACCTCCGCTGCAGAGTCTGCATAACTCTTAATATTTTTGCCAAGAAGTTTCGAAGCATCTTCTTTGGTTATCTTGTTTATTACCATATTTTCCTGTTTATTATCTACTACCGTGTATTTCCAACTTACTTCACTTAGATTATCAATTAAGGCCAGCATGCACATGGCATATTTTTTCATAGTATCATCAAAGTCAGCCTGATGTTCTTTCTTGATAGCATCCTCAAATAGTAATGTGTAGCCATAGGGTTCAGACTTTGTTTGTAATTCATTCTTAAAGTTTCCCAGAACCCATGCTACTCTAAGATCTATTAAGATCTTTCCATCAGAAGAGATATCCCCTACATAGGGATTCTTATGTTTAAATAGCGTATTCGCTAATAAACCGGGTTCTGTATTTCCCCATGGCTGATAGGTCTTTACCCAGGTCTCCGCCTCTGTATTTGCAGCAGTCAGTTCTTTATTGCTGCTCCAGATTAAGGTCTTTTTAGCCTGCCCATCATCATACCCGGTAAGTCCTTCATACAGATATATATTCTTAATGCCGCTCATCTTGGTATCGAATTCCCATCGACTGTAATTGTTCGTACTTTCTGTAAAGTCACCTTCCACCGTTTTCTGCTTAAGCTGCAGCTTGTTTGTTTTCAGGGTGATGTAGATGTTACCCTTATACTCAAACCAGTCTACTCCCTTTGCATTAATTTCCTCGGAGACTTTCAAGGTAAAATATACATTAGAGTTTGACAACTGGCTTAGGTTCCCAACTGTTATCTCCTCGTATTTCACTGCTCTGGTGGTAAAAGAATAACAAAGCACAGCTATTCCCAATATACCAATCATCGCCATAATGAATATTCCTGAGAATAAAGCTTTGGTCTTTGATTTTTTCCAGCGGGAAGATATCTTTTTTATTACTTCTTCTTCCTGTCTTTCCACTGCTGATATCTCTCGCTGATAATCCTCCAGTTCCCTCTTACAGTCCTCGCAGGTCTTAATATGCTCCTCCACCGCTTTTTTACTATCCTCACTGCATACGCCATCTATATAAAGAGGCAGCAGGTCTTTTATAATCTCACAGGTCTTTTCCATCTTCAGGCTCCTCCAATAATGTTCTAATCATCTTTTTGCTGCGATAAAAAGTGACTCTGGCCCAGCTCTCTGTCTTATCGAATAAATTTGCTATCTGTAAAAAAGATAATTCACCAAATACCCTTAAGGTAAAAACTTCCTTATATGGTTCTTCCATTCCATGAAGATGTTTATGAATTGCAAATACCATCTCCTTGTCTTCCAGCTTAATAATGAAGTCTTTACTATCCGGGATCTGTTCCAAGTCCTCAAAGGGTTCAAATCTTTCTTTTTTACAGTAAGTAAAGTAACTGTTCTTAGCAATCTGGCATAACCAGGTACTGATTCTGGATTCTCCCCGAAACCGGTCTATATTTTTTAATGCCTTATAAAAGGTCTCCTGGGTTATTTCTTCCGAAATAGACTGGCTGCCGCACATACCAAGAATATAGGCATATACGGTCTTAAAATACTCCTTATAGATCCGGTCGAAATCCAAATTCTCCACTTTTTATCACCTCTTTTCTTCCTGTTACATAGATTAGACCATTAAAGCCCCCATTCGTTACAAACTTTTTTAATTTTTTTACAGATAAAAAAGCTCCACATGGATAACTACCACATTGGGGAGCTTTTCTACAGCTAATCTCTACGATTTTGGTGCTAATCACCGGCTCTTTGATTTTCTCCCATCCAAAAACTCATTAAAGTCTGCGATTACTTGCTTATCATTTGGATAAACCATTATCTTACCAAGATATTCAAAAATAGACAGGCTGTTCTCAATTACATAATCATTTTGAATTCCTTTTCCCATGTTCGCTTCTCCTTCAGCCGGCAGGACATAATTTTCCAGCAAGTATATATATAATTTATTTAGTACTCCATATAAGTCTTCATTCTCCTTATAAGAGGTTATAAAGAACACCTCCATGGCATCTTTTAGATTGTATAACATTTGATAGAAGCCTTGTATTTTTTGTTCTCTGCTTACATTACTGCAATTAAGATTTATTCCTTCCATGGTATCTGAAATAGCTTTAAAATAGATAATATCCGCTTTTTTCTGTTGGCTTTTACTTTCTGATTTAACTTCCAGTAATTGAATATTGGTAATTACGAGCAGTAGTATTAAGACCGGTACCCCTAATTTCTTAACTATCCTCTTATTCATTCTCCCCATTTTCCCTCCTTTTTCCACCCTATTCTCCTTTTTCTTTCTTTTCTCCTTTTTTCCTTCCTTTTCTTCTCTTTTTTTGCTTTTCTCCTCTTTCTTTTGCTTCTCCTCTTTCTTTTGCTTCTTTCCTCTTTCTTTTGCTCCTCCTCTTTCTTTTACTTCTCTCCTCTTTCTCTTGCTTCTCCTCTTTCTCTTCCTTACATTATATAATTTCTTTTTTATCCGTTGATGAACTTGCTAACCTTTTTGGGATTCGCATTCGGATTTAGTTTATTGATCCATTGAGATATTTTATTATAGGCATCCTCAGGCTTTATTACCAATGCTGCATTTATCACTTCTTCTCCAAAGAAATCTTCCGTCAGACAAAAAACTGTGGAAGACCAGCCATACTCTTCCCCGGCTCTTGATACTTTTCTGGCTCTTCCGCACATAGTAATATAGAACTTCATCTGAAGCTCCGTCATAGCCGCGTCAAACTTTCCCTTATCCTCTCCTCCAAAACCTCCATACTGTTTTATCAAATGAAGAGGCAGTTCTTTATACTCTCCAAGCAGACAATATATCTTTTTGGCATAGAGACTGATATTTCCTGCTTCATACTCTTCTGTCAGCTGTCTGTCTCCTCTCCTGATAGCATAAAAATAGGGATACCACTCCTTCGTAATATATCCACTCTTCTTAAAAAAGAACTTACCATAGGCTATATCACTCTCTTCGTTCAATACCCGCATTCTCCATTCCCAAGGGTCTGTCTCTTTCTTCTCTGTGTGCCATATGATGGTGTCCCCATAGTAATCACAAAGGGAAAATACACCTTCATTATTTGCTCCACCTACACTCATTCCAGCTATAGCAAGATTTGTTACAAAATCTTTATAATTATTAATTGTTGTTATCATAGTCTTTCCTCCCCTTTCTCCTATAAATAAAGTCTTTCAGTCAGATGTACTTATTTTAAGCCCAAAAACAGGAAATTACAAGCAATAAGGCCCAAAGCACATTTTCATGCCTTGAGCCTTTCAACTTTTTTGGTAAGGTATCGATTATTCCAGCAGCATCTCTGCCAGTACCTTTGGTATAGCTTGCAGCGCTGTCTGCCTTTCTACTGCTCCAAGGTCATAGGCAACCTTGGGCATTCCATAAACAACAGAAGTCCTTTCGTCCTGCCCGATAGTCCTGGCACCTTTTCTTCTCATAGATAAGAGACCTCTGGCCCCATCATACCCCATGCCGGTTAAGATAATTCCCACTGCTTTTCTATCCGCTTCTCTAGCCACAGAATCAAAAAGTACATCTACGGAAGGGCAATGACCATTCACCTTTTCAGCTTCAAATACTTCAGTAATATAGTCTTTTCCTGATTTTCGAATTCTCATATGACGGTCACCCGGTGCCAGCAGAACACTGCCTTTTCTGATAACATCGCCGGAAGCTGCCTCCTTCACCTCAAGACCAGTCTGTGCATTCAAACGCTTTGCAAACATGGCAGAAAATACGGGCGGTATATGCTGTGTGATAACAATTCCAGGTATACCGGCCGGTAACAGCTTTAGAATCTGATAAATGGCTTCTGTTCCTCCGGTCGATGCTCCCATCGCTATTATCCTGCCTTCCGGGAATATCATATCCGGGGGAAGTTCTGCTCCCGTTAATTCCTTTTGTTCGACCACTTTTGCTCCTACGGTCATTTTTATCTTCAGAAGCAATTCCTCAATGAAATGTTTCATGGCAAGGGCAGTCTTCTCCTCAGGTTTCGGAATAAAATCCACTGCACCTGCATCCAATGCTTCAAAGACAGCATTGCTTCTGCCACTCACTACAATTACCGGCAGCGGATACTGAGGCAGCAGCCGCCTGATGAACTCAATCCCATTCATCCTCGGCATTTCCACATCACAGATCATGACATCCGGTTCATACTTAAGAATTTTATCTCTGGCTATAAAGGGGTCTTCTGCTCCGGCTACTACTTCTATCTGTCTGTCCTGACTAATTCCTCGCATAATTGCTTCTCGGAACACGATACTGTCGTCTACAACCAATACTTTAATTCTACTTCCCACCATAAACCCTCTATTCTGTTTTCCGGTATACCGAAGGCATAACATATCGGAAACCACTTTTATCTTTATTAATTGCCTCAGAATGCCCAAGGAATAAATAACCGCCATTTGCCAAATTACTATAAATCTTCTGCAGCAGTCTGTTTTTATCCTCCTGATCAAAGTATATCATTACATTTCTGCAGAAGATGGCATGAAATTTCTTCTTAAAGGGATATACCTCCTCCATGAGGTTGAATCTGCGAAAAATGATTTCTTTTTTTATGATATCCTTTGCTTCCCACAACTCGTCTTCCCTTAATTGAAAATAATCCTGTTTCCATTTCGCCGGCAAAGGGGTTATCCTCTCTGTTGTATATACACCTGCTTTGGCTGCCTCCAAGGAGCTTAGGGAAATATCCGTGGCCAGTATCTTGGTGTCCCACCACAATTTCTCTTTCCCCATAAATTCACTATTAAGAATTGCAAGAGTATAAGCTTCCTCACCGGTGGAACAGGCGGCGCACCAGATTCGAAGATCTCTGTCTTTTATTGAACTCTTCAGTTCCGGAAGTACTTGAGTTTGGTAAAACCGAAAATGATCAGCTTCTCTCATAAAAAAGGTATGGTTTGTTGTGAGCTTGTCTATCATTTCAATTATACTGTTATCTGTGTTGTTGTTTTGAGTCAGGTATGTAAAATATTCTGTAAAGCTTTGCATATTCAACTTACACAGAATATTCTGCAGCCTGCCATTTACCAAGGTCATCTTTTCCTGCTTTAGATTAATTCCATAGTTGCTATGGATATATTTTGCAAGCTGTATAAATTCCTTCTCTGTTATTTCGACCATAAGAAATCACTCTCAGTACTTTCCGAATTCTTCATCGCTTAGCATAATCTTTTTTATCTTATTTGGATTACGGGTTCCATCTGCTTTTCTCGAACTATTCAGGTTATTGGATTTACTATCATAAGCAAACACTTCTTTCTGAACTCCATGTTCTTTCTGGTCCTTTAGCTTGAACCGTTGTACCTGATCTTCTAATAATATTGCCTGACTGGCTAGTTCCTCACTGGCTGCCGCACTTTCCTCAGAAGTAGCGGAGTTTGTTTGTATAACGGCTGATACCTGCACTATTCCTTGATTAATCTGTTCGATTCCAATGGATTGTTCATTGGAAGCTATGGATATATTGTTTATCAGGGTTGATGCATTTTCAACTTCTCCTACAATTTTCTTTAGAGCAGCTGCTGTGTCATTGGCAATTCTGGTACCGCTCTCTGCCTTTTTAATGGCCCCTTCAATCATTGCAGTAGTCTCCTTGGCTGCATCAGCTGACCTGGCTGCCAGATTACGAACTTCCTCCGCAACGACTGCAAAGCCCTTCCCGTGCTGTCCGGCCCTTGCTGCTTCCACCGCTGCATTTAAGGCAAGAATATTGGTCTGAAAGGCTATATCATCAATTACTTTAATAATCTTTGAGATATTCATGGAAGCATTGTTGATATCCTCCATTGCCCGAAGCATTTCCTGCATTTGGGTATCTCCTTCTGCTGCACTGACCTTTGTCTGATTCGTGATGGAATTTGCTTTATCTGCATTTTCTGCATTTGTTTTAATCTGAGCTGAAATTTCCTCCACCGAAGCTGATAATTCTTCAATGGTACTAGCCTGCTCAGTCGCTCCCTGAGAAAGTACGATACTTGAATCAGAAAGCTGGGAAGAACCAACAGATACCTGCTGGGCAGCAGTACGGATGCTTGTCATGACTTCATTCAAGGTACCAATCATTTTACGCAGAGCCTGAGAAAGTACCCCGATCTCATCTTTGCCTTGATACTCTACTTCAACATCCAGATCTCCTTCTGCAACTCTTTCAGCAACCCTTACCATTCTGATAACAGGCTTGCTGATGATACGGGACAGCAAGATTCCCAGAAGAACCGCAATGATAACACCTACTACCACAATACCAACTACTATCATTATCGTATTCTGTGATTCCTTGCTATATTGCTTCGCCAGTTCGTTACCACCATCATTCTTAAGCGTGAAAAGCTCATTAATATTTTCCATAATATCGGCAACAAGCTTAGCGGAAGTATCTGCTCTTGTTAAACTGAGAGCCTCTGTACTCTTACCCGCCAGCGCAAGTTGAGTAATCTCTTCCTGGAGGGGCTTGTAATTATTTAAATCTGCCTTCAGATCTGCAAACACTTCCTTCCCCTGTTCTGTCTGCAGTGAATTTTCAAATATGGAAAGAGATTTATCCATTTCTTCCTGAAGGGTATTTATTTTTTTTACATATTCCTGCTGTTTTGTATGATCCACTTCCAGTAATATATCACGGAGATTAACACGAATCTGCTGGTAAGCCACAGAGACATCCGCAATATCACCTAAAGGAGTTCCATAATTATCATATAGCTCTTTATATTGATGATTCGTCTTATAAAGGTTATATACTCCGATTCCCCCTACAACGCCTGCTATTACTGCTACTAATATAAATCCCAGAATTAGTTTTGTTCCTATTTTAAAATTTTTAAATTTCATCCCTTACGTACCAATACCCTTAAGACGGTGCCTTAAGTATCGCCACAAAATATAGTTCGGAAGATGTACCGTGGCATCCTTTCCCTCTTCATTTCATCCGGACTGTGCTTTCTTATAGATTCGTTAAATCATCCTGCTCCTGTTCACTTAGTAAATGTTCGCAATCCAATATCAGCTTAATCTCATTCCCAGCCTTACCGATACCCTTCATATACCGGTTTCCCCCATTTTTCACCTCAGGCGGAGCTACAATATCCCCTTCGGGAATTGCTAATACTTCTGCCACTCCATCTACAATCAGACCTATGGACAAGCTATTCATTTCTACTACGATTACGCAGGTTCTGTCATTATATTCTTTGGGCTCCTTCTTAAACCGCAGCCTGATATCCATCACAGGAATGATTTTTCCTCTTAAATTAATTATTCCTTTTATGTAGTCAGGAAGCTCCGGGATTTCTGTGATTGGTTGTATTCCGATTATTTCTGTTACGTATTTTATTTCGATTCCATATACTTCATTGCCAATCAAAAATGTCAAATACCTATCCTTTTGCGTATCTTCCTCTTCTTCCAAAAATCTGTCCATATCCTCCATATAAGCCTCTCCTTCCTGTTTATGACACAGAGGTAAATCCGAATTCCTCTAATACCTTCGCCATTTTATGGATGTCAAGAGGCTTAGCCGCATAGGCATCACAACCGGTATTCATTGCGTTCTGAACGATACCAGCATCAGCAAGAGCTGTTGTCATAATAATTTTTGCTCTTTTTTCCGGCTCCAGTTTTTTTTGTGCCTCCAATTCTCTGATTGATTTCAAGGTCTTGACACCATCTAATTTTGGCATCATGATATCCAGACAAATCAGATCATAGGGCCTGTCTTCTCTCACCGCCATTAAAAACGCTTCCACTGCCTCCAAACCATCCACTACCAAATCGCAATCCCCATATCTGCCCATAAACTTATATAAGAACTTTCTACTTACCAAATCATCCTCTGCAATTAATATTCTCATATTAACCTCTTTCCTGAATATCCAATCTAAGATTGGATATTCGTTAATCAGTAGTTGAAAAAACTCTTTTGTTTTTTCAACCTAACCTCCATATGATGCGCTTCAGCGCATACTCAAATAAAAAGTGAAAATTTTAATTTTCACACTGACCTCTTTCCTGAATATCCAATCTTTGATTGGATATTCGTTAATCAGTAGTTGAAAAAACTCTTTTGTTTTTCAACCTAACCTCCATGTGATGCGCTTCAGCGCATACTCAAATAAAAAGTGAAAATTTTAATTTTCACACGAACCTTTGTTTTATATAATAGTATTCCTCCTTCATTTCCAAAAAGTATTTCTTGACTGTATCCATCTCTTCCTTCCTGGCAGACAGTTCAAGTTTAAAACAGAAATCTTTTAAGTTTATAAAATCAGCTTCGATAGCCTGCTCTTTTATTTGATGTGCTATTCTCTCTATCCTATTAAAATTCCGTTCTTCCATTGCATGATCAAGCTCAATTATCATTAAGGGTATCTTTTTTAGCAGTTCTTCCGTTTTATGGGATACCTCATTCCTATCACTATAGGTACAATACCTTACTTCTCCGTTGCTATCCAAACGGGCACCTCTCGGATAACAGCTTTTTTCTATCGCCTCATAAAGCCCTCTCATGTTAATGGGTTTTGACAGATATCCATCCATCCCTGCTTGCAGGAAATTTTCTTCATCCCCCTTCAAAGCATAGGCTGTTAGTGCTATTATTGGAATATGACTTCCGGATTGTTCCTTTGTCCTGATGTTTTTAACCGCTTCTACTCCATTCATTTCCGGCATCTGGATATCCATCAGGATGATATCGTATTTTTTCATCTGAAACAAATCGACTGCTTCTTTTCCATTGTATGCAAATTCAACCCTGTGTCCCCGCTCCTTTAGCATTTTACTGATTACTTTACGGTTAACCTCATCATCTTCTACCAGTAATATCATGAGTGGATTATCTGTCTTCTTCGTTTCAAGTGCCTTTCTTTCCGTAGAAACCGCCAAATTTCCTTCTTTAAATTTTAGAAAGAAGTAGAAAGAGCTGCCATTTCCCTTGCTGCTCTCTACCCCTATACTGCCTCCCATTATCTCCACCAGTCTCTTTGCAATAGCAAGACCAAGGCCTGTACCTCCGTATTTCTTGGTGAAGCTGCTCTCGACCTGGTGAAAACTCGTAAATAAAGATGAAATATTATCCTCTGAGATACCAATCCCGGTATCCGATATTCGAAACAATAATTCAACTATTCCGTCGGCTTCACTGGTCTTACTTATTTCAAAATTGATGAAGCCTTGATTCGTAAACTTAACGGCATTTCCCATCAGATTATCGATAATCTGACGTAAACGCCCCGGATCCCCCACAAGATACCTGGGTATATTATCCGGAACCGTGTACTTTAAGAACAGTCCTTTTTCTTTCACACGCAGGGTATAAGGTTTTAGCAATTCTTCCGTCAGCTCTTTCAGATCAAAGTTTTTTTCATCAATAGATAGCTTACCGGCTTCCATTTTAGAGAAATCTAAAACATCGTTAATAATATTAAGCAGAGAGTCTGCACATGCTTTTGCTGTAATCAGATTCTCTCTCTGCTCTTTGGTAAGATCAGTCAACAGCGTTAGGTCTATCATACCGGTCATTCCGTTAATAGGAGTCCTGATTTCATGGCTCATACTTGCTAAGAATTGGCTCTTTGCACGATTGGCGGCCTCTGCTCGTTCTCTGCTTACATGCAATTCTTCCTCGGCCCGCTTTCGCTCTGTAATATCTCTTATAATACTAAACAGTATCTGCTTCTCTCCAATATTAATTAACTGCGTACTGACTTCACTCACAAAGATGCTCCCATTCTTACGTCTATGAACTGCTTCCAAAAAAATCTGCTTTTGTACGCTCTTTTTAATCTGTTCTCTTATAGCAGTGCTGTTTAGCCAAATCTTGTTTATATCCATACCTATCAACTCATCTTTTAAATACCCATAAGTCTCAATTGCGGATTTATTTGCCTCCAGAATTCTCCCGTTTAAATCCATCATTATAACAATATCCCTTGCATTGTCAAAAATCATCCGGTAACGTTCCCGATTCTCCTCGGCTTCCTTTTGCTCCTGTATATTAAGGATGGAAGCCAGATAACCTTCAAATTCTCCATTAAGATTATAGTACGGTGCATGTGCTACAATGCACCAGTAATATGCCCCGTCTTTTCCTCGAATACGGATTTCCGGCTGAAAGTATTCCTGGTTTTTCATTGCTTTGTCTCGTAGTTCGTTGTATCGAGGCAGATCATCCGGATGTATGGATTCATACCAGCCGAACTCCAATGCCTCCTCCAGACTTTTCCCATAAAAATCAAGCCAGGTCTTATTGGCATAGGTACACGCAAATTTAGTATCTGTCCTCCAAATGAGGGAGGGAAGCTGATCCAGAATATTCTTACAGGTATCCCTTGCAACTGTTATTTCTTTTTCCTTGTTCTTATTCTCAGTAATATCAATCATAGTAACAAGACAGTATTTTGAGGAGTTGATTCGTAACGGTGCTGTGCTGATGCGAAACCAGTGTTCCTCATTTAATCCGTTCCAAACCACGGCTTTTCTCTGTTCGATACTGCCGGTTTCTATCCCCTCCTCAATGGCTCTTCGAACTGCTCTGCGGAATTCACAGTATTCACACTGAGTTTCTTTACCGCACTGATAATTATTTATGCCGCTGACACAGGGAAACTTTCTGCCGAAAAAACTTCCTACAATTTTCTCCCTGCTCTGCTCCAAGTACGCAAGAGCTGTATCATTTATCTGTGTTATAATGTAATCCCGGTCTAAAACCACCATACCAACAGCCGCATAATCAAAGATTTCCTTGAGGTTATTCTTTTCATTCAGATTCTCAATTTCTAAATTTTTCAGTCTGGTAATATCTCTGATTGTGACAACTGCCCCTTTTACAAGTGATTTCTGATCCACTATAGGGGAAAAGGTTGCCGATATGTATTTCTCATGACTATTATCTGTTCTTATTACAGTATTATTTTTAAGCCCTTTTATTTTTTCACCATTCAGTACATCCTTTAAAGGACTTTCTATCTTTATATTACTCTGTGCATTCCACAGTCTGACAATTTGGTCAAAATCCTTCCCCGTAGCCTGATTCGCATCTATTTCCAAAATACTCTCTGCTGCTTCATTCATATAGATAATCTTTTGATCCATATTTGTTGAAACAACGCCCTCCCCGATGGAGGATAAGGTAGATTGGGCAAGAGCAAGAGCTTCATCGTACATCATATTTCTATATATGATAATCACCTCAATTTAATTGATTCTTCGTATTCTGCCAGCCCTGCTATATCAAGTATGAGGCTAATGCTTCCGTCTCCAAGTAAGGTACAACCCGCCAAACCCTTTACCTTTTTTATTTTCTGTATATAAGCTGGCAGGGATTTTACTACTACCTGCTGCTGCCCCATCAGTGCATCTGCAAAGATGCAAAAATTACGGTTATCCTGCTTTACAATTACGATGATACCTTTTGTAAATTCTGTTATACCATTTTCAACAGAATAGTAATTGTGCAGCCTCAAGATAGGATAACATTGCCCTCTTATCAACAGCATTTCTCTGCCTTCGGGGTCAATCACGATATCTTTGCTCTGAGGTCTTAAGGATTCTATAATCGAAATGGTTGGTATCGTATAATAGGAATTCCCGACTCTAAGATTCATGCCGTCAATAATAGCCAATGTTAAAGGTATGCTTAAAGTAATGGTTGTTCCTGCTCCCGGCTTACCGTCTATGCTGACTGTTCCGCCTACACCACGGATGTTCTGCATTACCACATCCATCCCAACTCCTCGGCCTGAATACTCGGAAATGGAGTCTTTTGTTGAAAACCCCGGCAGGAAAAGCAGATTGAATATTTCCTTTTCCTCCATATCTGCTGGATTTTTAAACAATAGATTCTGATTCTGTGCTTTTTTTAAGATATCTTCCGTACTTAAGCCTTTTCCGTCATCTTTAATAATAATATGAACATTACCACCGGCATTTTTAGCTTCCAGAGTGATTACACCGGTTGAATCCTTACTCTTTAAAATCCGCTCCTCCGGGTCTTCTATTCCATGGTCCGCAGCATTTCTTACAAGATGCATCAGGGGATCTGAAATATGCTCAATAATGTTCTTATCAACCTCGGTATCTTCACCGATTATTCTAAGAGTTATTTTTTTATTTAATTGTCTGCTCATATCCCTGACAATTCTCTGCATTTTCAGGAAAACCGGACCTAACGGGACCATACGAATGGACATAACCGTATCCTGGAGTTCATCTGTTATCTTTTTTAGCTGACGGGCTGCTTTTTGAAAGTTTCCAAGCTCCAGTCCCCTCAAATCCGTATTCTGGGTCACCATAGCCTCTGCTATTACCATTTCACCGACTAAATCCATTAATTTATCCAGCTTAGTAACATTTACGCTGATCATTCCCGGGCCTGCTGTCATACGGCTTTCCTTCAAAGGAGTTTTCGCGGCTTCAGAAACAGCCTCTGTTATCTTCGCCAATTCTTTACCGTAGGAGATTTCCTTCTCTTCCAATTCGGTCAGTTCCAGTTTTTTCAGAAAAAGGGTACTTTCTAAAAGTTCCTTTATCTGCTCATAGGATTCATTAGACTGAAAAAACACCTGAAAACCATCCTTTTGTATCTTATCAATACATTCTTTGGAATCTTCCAAATTATCCGGTTCATGATATATTTCACCTGCTGCTTCCTTTAGTTCATGGAGCACAGTAAAGGCTCGGATATTTTCCAGCTCACAGTCATCTTCAAAAAAAATCACTGCCTTATAGGCATACTGATACATTAAAGTGTTTGTTCTATCCTGACTTATGTAATATTTCTTAGGTTGTTCCTCTCTTGGTGTAGTTTCCTGAAGTGTCTTCTGCCCTCCATTGGCAGCTTTTAACTCCGATAGAATGGATTTTATGGTTTCTACAATCTCATTGGAATTTCCATCCGCTCCGTCACCGTTTTTTATCTTCTCTATTTCTACCTTTATGAAGTCTATACTCTGGAAAATCGAATCACAAATCAAAGAGCTATCCGTATTTAGCGGCTTTTCTTCTCTCAAAAAGTAAAATAAGTCTTCTGCTGTATGTGCGAGAACCGATATATTCTGAAACATCATCATAGCAGAAGACCCTTTTATTGTGTGCATTATTCGAAAGATTTCATTTATACTGGAGAAGGAAAAACCTCTCTCTTTTTCACATTCCAGTATTATTTGCTCAAGCTGCCCAAGGAACTGTGATGTCTCATAAATATACACATCAAGCATAGGTTCATTTGTAAATCTCTCCTGCATTCCTTCTCCTCCAAATGGCACTTATAATGCCAGCAGCTTTTTTATTGTTTTTGTAATCTGCTCCTCCTTAAAGGGTTTTATAATAAAGGTTTTTGCGCCTGCTATAATAGCTTCCCGCACCATGGTTTCCTGTCCCATAGCAGATATCATCATAACCACAGCATTCTTATCATAATCAATTATCTGTTTTAAAGCTTCAATGCCTGTCATGTCCGGCATTGTAATATCCATAGTAACCAGATCCGGTCTGTGTTTGATATATTCCTGAACGGCTTCTCTGCCGTTAGCCGCTTCGAAGAACTCGAATTCTTCGTCTTTCAGAATGTTCTTAATGGATAACCTCATAAAAACCGCATCATCAACTATCAATATCTTCTTCATTTGTTCCCTCCATCTATTAATGCATTTATGTTCATATACATACGGCAGTTATCACTTTTTTCAGTTCTGTCAAGCTCTGTATGTATAGGAATTTCTTACTATTTTCCTAACTATTATTATAGTAGTTTTGGCTAGTTTGTCAATTATTTATTGAAGAATTATGTCTATTTTTAATAATTGCTGTCACATATTGTCAGTTGTATTAATCAACTGAATAATTTTTACTCAATTTTCTTTTATTTTCTGCACAAAAAAGGAGTTGCTCTAAAACGAAAATACAACTTCGTTTAAAACAGCTCCTTCTTTGTGTATATTATTTCACAATCTTTCTGTGTGTTTTAAGGAATCATCCTTAAGAATCTCTGATTTCCGGCAAAATGATCAATTGTGATAACCACATCATTGGATGCAGTTTCAATCATTCCCGGTGCATAGGCGGCACTTCCGTTTGTCCAGATCGTAGTTAATCCTCCCCAGGATTCAAAGGTTGTTAAGGTTCTGATGTATTTGATGTGAGTCCTTCTCTTTGTCACATCCAGATTGGACATATCGGGAGTCCCTCCAAAGTCTTCATCAGTACAGAATATAACACCTACCGGCCCTCCCCCTATACGGATTGCTACAGGGCAGTAAGCATTATATCTTCTGCCGCTGGCTGAATCTATAAAAGATTGGTATACAATTTTCCTTCCGGAGTAATCCCATGTATTTCCGCCGTCAAAGGACTGAATTGCCCTTACTACATTTGAGTATACGCCGCCGCTTGCACTGTCCTCAATTCCTTCCGTAACCAGCATAATCCTGTTGTTTCCCAAGTCAACGACAGATGCCATACCGTCACGGACAAATTTACCGGCATTATTATCTCTGGATGCTGCTTTTACTCCGTATTTATTCCAGTCACCGGCTAGTCCGCTTCTGCCCTGCATAGCAATCCACTGGGAACCGGAACTTCCATTCTGTGAAGCTAAAGGCTCTGAGTCATAATAGCACTGCATATCCCCGTTATTTGCCAGAAAGAGCCACGGAGCCCCTACAAAGCTTGTCTGTCCGGATATAACCATACTGTCATAGGTCCAATCTTTACCGCTGTTGGTACTTTTACAGATTACAATAGAATACTGCTTAGCCTGATTATATTCCCGAAAAGCACAATAAACCGTATTGGTACCAGGAACACTAAGAAACATTACATCACCAAAATCAATGGCTGAATTATTCGCTACAGTTCCTCTTCCGGCCCAGGTCTTTCCTTTATCGGTACTGCCCAATACTTCAATCTCATGGCCGGAACTTCTGCCTCCTACAAGGCTTCCATCCAGGCATTTTGCGATGCTTCTGATGGCTCCGGCGCCATAAGAGAGCTCGGTGAGACTGAATGCCCTGGCACTGTCAGAACTTGAAAATATTGTTACAATGGCAAGTAATACTGCCAATAGACCTTTAAATTTCTTCCCCATATATACAATCTCCTTTACTTTTATGTTTACCCCATAAATATCATTTTTTATTATATTCTTACTTTACGAATCCTCTTTTTATCAATATACCTCCCGTGGGATAATTTGTACTTGTGGCTGCAATCAGATAATCATCATAGCTTAACAAGCTGTTCCAGTTACTGCAATAGCCGTCCGGGGTATCAAAAGGTATAGAACAAGGAAGAAATTCTGATCCTGCCACATCTGTAGATATCATAACTTTCATCCTGGAATAATCGTCGCCGGTCTGCGCAGCATCCTCATCAGTCTGAAAAGACACTGCCAGCCTTCCGTCTTTTAGCTTAACAATATAGGGTGCACCGGCTTTTTTCTCAAATTTTCCGGGGACATAGATATTTTTAAGGTCGCTGCTCCAGTCATAGCCATCGGGAGAAATCTTCATTTGAATAATAAATGGATAAGTGGGAGATAGCGCAGTTGATTCAATTACCATTGCATAAGAACCGTCTTCCAATTGACACCAAACCGGCATACCATCTCTTGAAAAGGTCTTTGTACCATCAGATGCAATTCTTTTATTGCCCCAGCCATCTTCTTTCCAAAGCTTAAATTCAATGTTTTGCTGTCTGTTATTTCTGACAACATTCAGACTGTCATTGGCATAGAATACAGCAATCGAATTACCTATGTAACCAAACTGGGGTTCATACAGGCCCCCTTCCCCCTGTTCTTTTGCAACGGTGGAATGGCGTTCCCAGGTCTTTCCGCCATCCTTACTCACACTTACCCGTATGGAAGAATAATAAATATCCTCCTTCATTATATTTGCACGATAAGCTGCCCAGATATCTCCATTCTCCAGCTCAATAAAATTGGCATTGGCGCAGTCGTACTCCGGATAATCTGTTACCTGAACTGCCGTTCTACTCCAAGTCAGCCCTCCGTCATCACTGGTGATAAGTTTAATGACAGACCTGTTCCCATCTTCATTGGTGTCAAAGCCGCATAAAATCCTATTATTTTTTAACCGGTATATTCTAGGGTACCAGACCCCGCCTTCTTTCGGCTTGTAGGCTAAAATATCTTTTTCTGCCCATTCTATTCCACTGTTCATCGCTGTCTCACTTTCTTCATTTGTTATGTTCTCTTTAGAAGATATCCCTGTAGAAGGGGTACTTTGCGGCTGCTTTTCCTGCTGCAATTCCTGCTGTTTAGAATCCTCCGGTTCTTTTACTACCTGTCCCGTTTCTTTCCTATTATCATTTATCTTACAGCCAGTCAGGAGAAGGGTTATTACGCAAAGCATTGAAATACCAATCTTAATCTTCTGTTTTATCATATTCACCGCCTCTTTCTATTGCTCAACCTATTAAGAATAGGTCACTTCATATTTCTAACCAAATTGGAACAATCAATTGCCCATCATTTTTCTCATTCGCATTGCCCTCATAATGATAAAAATATGGAGTCTCACTTTTGGTATGGTCATGTAAGCAACGATAACAAATAGAAAGACTCCATATCTTATGTGTTCTAAAAATCCGGCGTAACTTACCGTAAATCTGGACGATTACTTTATTCCGGAATGTGCCATGGTATTCATGACCTTACTCTGAAGCAGGATAAATAATAAAATGTTTGGCAGGAACATGATAAGGGCACCTGCTGCCGCTATTCCCTGACCGACTACCGTGTTATTGGTATTTACCAGGGTACTCATATAAAAGGCCAGAGTTTTCATATTTTCTTTCGTTGTAAACATGTTAGAGGTCTCAAGGTTACCCCACACCTGTTGAAAAGAAAGAATGCAGACAGTTGCCACCGCCGGTTTAATTAAGGGCAGTATCACTTTCCTGTATACACGGAAGGTACTTGCTCCGTCAACATAGGCAGCCTCCAGAAGTTCATCCGGTACCTGATCTATAAACTGTTTCAGTAAAAACAACCCAACAGGCATAGCAAGCAGCGGCAGGATATGAGCAAAATAGGTATCCATAATCCCCATCTTATCAATAATTAAATATCTTGGTATTAATACCGCTGCCGGTACAAACATCATCGAAAGCGTATTGGCTTCAAATATCATATTCTTGCCTTTAAAAGACAGCTTTGACAAGGCAAAACCTGCCATAGAGCCAATAATTACCGCAAGAAATACCACTAAAAGCGTGACTAACAGGGTATTAAACAGATATCTGCTTAATGCTACGGATGAAGTTTGTGCCGTTTGAGATAATTTCGTAAAATTATCCAGGGTAGGATGAACTGCAAAGAATTTCGGCGGGAAAGCAAACAATTCTCCTAAGGGTTTAAACGCATGATTTATGATATAAACAATGGGAAGTGCCATAAATAATGCTAAGGGCACTAAAACAATATAGAATTTCAACTGATCCTTACTAAAACCTTTTGGATTAATTGTTATACTCTTCATAAAAATAACCATGTCCTTTCCAACGCTCTCATGTTTGGGCCGAGAATTTCCCGGGTCAATCTTGCTTGAAAATAATCTGCTTCCCCTGCTACCTCGGTTTAGCTTGTATTACCTTACTGCGGAAGGTTGGCCAGCCATTCATCCTTGATCTCATTTGCTTTCTTGGTCAAGGTATCAGCCATTTCAGCAGGTGTTACTTCTCTGTTATCAAGCTGAGTCCATATTCCGTTATCATTAGCCCAGGTATCGAACTGAGTCCAGCCGGGGGCAACAGAACCAACTGTAGGAACAACATTGGTAAGTCTCTTATATACTTCTTTGATATCTTCTCTGTCTGTAAAGTTCGTTACAGCATCCCATACCTTCTCATTCTGTATAACCGGCATACGGCTTACAACACTTACTCCTGCCTGCTTATAGCCTTCCAGACGGTTTAAGCAAGCCTCTTCACCCCAGGAAGTCCATTTCTGAAGTTCCCATGCTTCTCTCGGATGCTGAGTAGTAGCAGAGATTACACCATAGTCAACAACTGCCATCTGTTTTCCGGAAGGTCCGGCAGGCTGAGGATAGTATAAGAAATCACAGCCGGATTGCTGTTTAACCGCATCTTCAAAGTATGCAATTGTCCAGGTCCAATCAAAATGCATTGCACTTCTGCCAAAGCCGGGAGGCCATGCTCCTTCATCTCCAAGCCATTTCTTCTTATCTTCTGCAGAGGCCCACTCACAGATGCCCTTGTCGATAAAGTCATACTTTAAGTTCATACCATCAATCCAAGCCTGGTCAAAATGATAACTGCTGCCATCCCAGCCTCTCATAGATTCATTCTCTGTGTACTGAGCAGGGAAGTAATCTGCATAATTGGGATTGGAGGTTCCAAAGTTGAAGTCTTCCGGATGTGATATTCTGGTTGCGATATCTTTAAAATCATCCATGGTCCAGTCATAGGAAGGCAGGGGCTCATTGTATTTCTCAAATAAAGTCTTATTCAAGAACACCAGATAAGGGAACATAACAATAGGCATACTGTAGAGTTTGCCGTTAATCTTCGCATTGTTTATCATAGCCGGATAGATTTCTTTTGTATCAGGGTCTTTTTCATAATAGTCTGTTACATCAAGTGCCCATTGATTAGCAATTACATCTGTAACAGAGAATGTCCAGAATACATCGGGAAGCGTTCCTGTTGCGGCTAGTGTAGTAAGACCATCATTCCAGGCAGCCTGGTCAATTGTTACGAATTCTACCTTGATGTTCGGATATGCTTTCATAAATGCTTCAATCTGCTTATCCTTTGCCTCTGTTTCACCTTTTTCGCCAAGACCCCAGCTGGCATATGTAAGTGTGATTTCATCGGTTGTCATAGGTCCAAGCAGGGAATCTGCCTGTGCTTCTGCATCTGCGGATGCACCATCTGTTGCAGCTGCATCGTTGGTGTTGCTGTCTTCATTCGCAGTTGTTGCTGCCGGTGCATTGTTGCTGCCAGTGGTTTTATTTCCCGAGCAGGCAGTGAGACTTGACAGTACTAATACAATAATCATTAATACTGACACTAGTTTTTTTGCTTTCATTCAAAATCCTCCTCTTAAATAAATAATTTCTTTCCTATTTAAGCTTAAGCGGCAAACTTGCCACTTAAGTAAATGGCATATTAAAAGATTTATCCTTCCCTCTCTATTCCCCGGTAATACCGGTTCTGTCAATTCCTTCTACGAAATATTTCTGCAATACAAAATACATTAATAGAAGGGGGGATATGGTAATAACTGTAGCAGCCATCTTAATAGCCTCATTGGCAACCGAATCTCCCATAACGGAAGCACCCCATCCGGCTACCGTCTGTACATGCTGTTTATAACTAATGTCAAAGTTCTGCAATTCTAAAAGCATTGTTCTTACCACTTTGGTATCTGTCGCACTGGTCAAACCCATATACAGTGCCGTAAAATAGGTATCGTTCCAATACCACACGAAAGAGAACAAAAAGCATATGATAAAGGCCGGAACCGCTAAAGGTACGGCAATCCCAAAGAATATACGAAACTCTGAGGCTCCGTCCACTCTGGCCGCTTCATCTAAAGAAATAGGTGTCTGTCTGAAAAACTGCATAAATATCAGAACAAATATGGCACTCTTGGTTCCCTGCCCTAAAAGAGCGGGATAGATCAAAGTCTTTAAAGTGCCAATCATATGATAGTCTGAAAACATGGTGTACTTTGGTACCATTAGAACATAAGGCGGTAAGATAAAGGTAAGGAGTATCAGCCCTACAATCAACTTCTTTAAAGGCACTTCATACCTGGCAAGTCCATAGCCCGTTAATGCACATACTGCTGTCTGGGCAAGGGCCGGAACCAATGCGCTTATAACGGTATTCATAACCGTCTTATCTACCTTCATTACCTCAAAGGCTTCTTTATAATTACTTAAAGTAACCGAAGTCGGTATCCACTTAACAGATGCATCCAATAAGTCCCCTAAGGACATAAAGCTTTTCACTATCATTTCAAGGATAGGGTAAAGGTATACAAAACCCATAGCAACCAATATGACGTAAACCCCGGCCATATAGAGAACTCCCCGCTTACCCGTTCGCCCTATGAGCCTGGACTTGGCCTTTAAAAACAGGGTGTAGTTTTTATTATTCATTCTCAATCTCCTATTGTCGACATGCTACAAATTTGAGCATTTGCTGAAAATTCCAACTATTTTCTTCGGATGATTTCCGTCCGTACTATCTTGTTTTTCGGTTCCCGCCCGAACAGCAGATAGCAGATCAGGAGCAAAAGGGTAATTCCCAAAGAATATATCCAGGCTGCCGCGGAAGCTACTCCGAACCCTCGCTTAGAGGCATCTAACATACTATCTCTGATCCATATGATTACGGAATTAATCTCTGAGGTTGCCAGGAATACAATGATATAGATAGCATTAATCAATATCATTCCCCTGATGGAAGGCAGTACAATCTTCCAGAAGGATACCCAGGAAGAAGCTCCGTCTATGGAGGAGGCTTCATATAGTGCATGGTCAATCTTTTGCAGTCCCGACACAAATATAAGAATGGGAACGCCGGAGTACCAGAGTATCAGAATCAACTGGCTGAACAGTGTTGTTACCGGATCCCTTAGAAAATACGGTAACTTATTATTAATAAAATCATAAATGCCATATTGCTCAATTAAAGGTATAGTTGAAGCTCCCTGATTTAAGAGCATGTTCATGACCGGCCCGCTTACTACTACAATTGGCAGAAAGAACAAGGTTCGAAACATTCCTTTTAGTTTAATTTTCTCATTCAGCAGCAGTGCAAGGACCAGTGAAAACACAAGGATGAGCGGCAGCTGCATAATGATACTCTTAAAGAATTCTGCCAGACTCTGTAAAAAGTAAGGATCCTTGGAAATAAAGTATTTGAAGTTCTGCATTCCTACGAATTTGACTGACCTTCCCTTTGCCGTAAAAGACACTTTGCTGAAACTAAATATAACGGATTGGATAAGCGGATACAGGAAAAAGACTAAAAACCCTATTATCCAAGGAGTCACAAACAATAGCCCCGTCATTTTCTGCCTGAATGCAGTGGTAAATATCCTTTTTCGCTTTTTCATATTCTGGTTACCTCTTTCCTGCGTTAGAACCTATAACCTGATAGGACATCGCACCTACCATAATCTCTCCGTTCTTGAAATCAGAATCAGAGTAGTTAATGATTATGTTCACTCCATTGTCATAAAGGACGGATACTACCTTGTCATTTAAATAGGTATGAGACTTAATCCCGCTGCCCTCTACCTGTCTTAATACGGAGCCAATGCTATTGTAGTAGTTCTCAATAGTTGGCTTTAACACCTCATATTCAGAAGTATATATATAGGAAGAATTCGTATTTCTTAGCTTGTTTGGCGATTCCTTTGTCAGAAGGAAATTCGGATATGCACCGTATTCCAGCATCTTCAGGAAATACTCTGTTTCATTTGCCACAAAGTTACTATACCCGGCCCAGTAAGGCAGGTAACCCCTTAGTACGATTGGAAGAAAGGGCACTTCTTTACTGATATAGCTGTAATTTGAAGTAGAAAGCGGCATATCGTAAAACTTACCGGTATATTTCCATAAGTACTCATTGGGATTCTCCAGGGAAACATTATAATCCTGCAGTCCTTTTAAAGCTTCTTCATACATTCCCGCTGTATCACCTCTGGTATAGATCTTCCCTCCTGAGTAATAAGAGAAAAGAGTATCCGGCAGGGATGAGAGGGCTATGTTACTGATTGCGGTATCATCATATCTGTCTTTCCATTTATTCACCAGACTCAAGGTCTTTGAAGGAGTCATATAATACATAGTGGGAAATACATAGGCATTGGTCGGCTTTTCTACCAGCACCTGATTAATTCCCTTAACTATATCCTTTGCCGTATTGTAGAACCGCTTCGGGTTGGCAAGAAGAAAATCCTGCTTTAACACAAGGCTGATATCCTTTTGCTTTAATTCCTTTGCAAGGTCATAAAGCTCACTCTGACTGCCTAGCTTTCGTTCTACCTTGAATTTCCCGCTGCCATAGTTTAAAGAGGCTCCTTTTTGCTGCCAGCCCGTATAAACAGGCATAAGGTCTTTTACACCGCTTTGCACCATATTATCTATGATATCTTTCATATCCTTAACCGTAGTCATAGGGACTACCTGATTAAAGATAAACCACTTCTTAGTATCTGCACCGAAAAAATCCACCTTAATCTGGAACTTATCTTCCTGCTTTTGCAAATCGCCTTTCTGTAACAGATACTGCTGATATACCTTAGCTAATCCGGTATAATCTGCCTGATCTCCATTTACCATTTTATAGCTTATAGAGATATCCCTCATATAAGGCTTCTTTTCAAAGGTCGGTACACCGGAAGCTGCCGCCGTCTGCATGGTATAGATTTCACGGTAGTTAAATCTGGCAGTAACCCAGTTATAATCCGTCATAACACCATTGGGATAGGCCAATATTTCCCCATTGTACTGTCCATCTTCAGCAATCCCTAAAAATCCCTGCTTACTCTTCGTATATACCATTCCAAATACCGGTGCCGTAATTTTCTCCGGCTCTACTACCGCAGGCTCATCGTAATGACTTTCTCCAAAGGCTTCTATTCCCGCATTGGAACCATATATTTTTTTCGCATAAGGTGTTTTATATTTTCCCTGATTATCCGTCAGATTGATAAGGGCTCCCGCTCCTTCCGGAATCAGTATATATCCTTCTTTTTCAGCACCTTTGGTGGCACCGAACAGGGGATAAAGATACACTGCCGACAATTTGTAATCTTCTCCTTCTGTAATACTGTCCTGCTTAACAGAAGCAGAAAAACCGTCTTCCTTTAGGCGTACTTCCAGACCTATCTGAAAATCATAGGACGGAAATTCTATGGCTGCATCAAAGCCATCCTTATAATAGGTAAAGGTTTTCTTTGCATTCCCTTTTATCAGATCTACACGTTCCGGCATGGCTGCCTTACTGGTGCACAACTCTACAGAGATTCCGGAGCTTAAGAACCCTTTCCAGGATTGATTGGAGTTCTTATCATCTACAACGGATTCATATACATAACCGGTTTTCTTGTCCTTTAGAGAGATTCCCAAGGTAGCTTCATCCAGATTCATAATATAATTGTCATTCTCAAAGGTATTTGTTTTACTTATACTGCCGCTTAGGGCAGTTACCTTATCGGAAGTATGAAGGAGAGGAATGTTATTATCCGCTGCTGTTATGGTTATGCCTTCCATCGCCAGAACTGCACTCAACAATAAGCACAGTAATCCTTTTTTACCTGCCACGATAATAGCCCTCCTTTACGAGTGATACTACAAAATCAATAACCTGATTAATCAATGCCATTAAGATAAACCCTGCCGCCAGTACAAGAAGCATTGTAAAGACAGTCAGTAAAATGCATTTAAAGGTCTTTTTATAGCTATAAGCCTGTATCTCCTTAATCATAACGGTGATTAATATCGCCATACCGGCAAAGATAAAGAAATTCAAAAACTTAATAATAAAACCTTCGTTAAAGGTAAGCATGTGACTCAGAATAATACATACCGGCTTTAAGAAGATATAGGGAGCCAGGCAATAGGCATAGGCATTGTATATATTCTGAAAGGAACCCTCTCCGTCCTGTATGGAACAGATCATATTGCAGCAAACCATACTTAAGAGAAAGAAGCCAAATACGGTAAGAAAGTCCGTGCCAAGTTCATAATAACCATCTATAACGTTCTTGAATAAAAATCCGCTGTAATACTTGTTTATCACATAAATCACAAAGAATAATATGTATATAATCGTAGAGGACCAGATACTGACTTTTCTCTCGAATTTTATTCCATAAAAGGCGTCTGCCGGGTTCTTCGGGATATATTTTAGGTAAGCCATCTGTTTTAAAAATTTTCTGTTTTTAAGATTTTCAATACCTTCTGAAAACTTCTGAAGGAATAGAACTTTATTCTTTGTCTTTTTATAGAGCTTACGAAGCACATAAAGCACCAGAAGAATTTCCAATATCATAACAACATTGTTGCGAATCCAGTTATTGCGCAGCTCCCAGAAAGCATCGGAATATCCGTTATAATCCCCGCCAAGTCTTGCAGCACTAAGGGCCTTTCCGTAATCTTCCAAGCGGTAATAAGCTTTTCCGATTCCTTTCTGTGCATAGTCAAAAAGACTGTTTTTACTTAAGACCTTTTCCCAAGGCTGCTGACTTTCGGTATAATACCCTTCCTGATAAAGATTAAGAGCCTCATGTACGGTCTTAGCGTACTCTGTCTGCATAAATACTGTAATATTCGCCTGTTCAGAATCCAGTACATATAGTCTTCCCTGGCTGTCAGTATCTATGGCAGAAGGAGCGGTAAATAAACCGGTCCGGTTATTTCCGTCATCCTTGCCGCCAAATAAGAATAATAAAGCCTGGTCTCTGGTATATTCCGCTATATATCCGTCCTTGGATACCGTATACATATTTTCAATGTTCCCAACGGCAATGTCTGTAACCAGCTGGTCAAAATAACCGCCGTTTAACATGTTCTTACCGGCCATATTGAACTTCTTGATACCATCCTTATCTGTTCCCTGGGTTACCGTATATAATAAGCCGTTGTTATCAATCTCAATATTGCTGGCCGCTGCGGGCACATTCTGCTGGAGGCTCTTCTTCATCTCCTCCGTAAAGGCAAAGCGTTTCAGTATCTGTGTAAAGCTGGTATAGGTATAGTTGGCGCCAAAATATCCATAGAAGTCTCCTTCCGCACTAAAGGAAAGGATTCCGTTTCCGTTTCCCTCGGACAGTGCATAGATACCTCCCGCTGCATTTACTGCCAATTTTACAGGTGCATACCGGTTGTCTTTTCCAAAGAGTGGACTAACCGGCTTTTCATAGGCTTTTACAAATTCCCCTGCCTTATCGTATACCATAACCTTTTGTAATTTCGGATCCGCTACATACAGGTTCTCCTTCTGGTCTACAAAAAGCCCTGTAGGAGACTTAAGCTCCCCTTTGACAGTACTAATAAGATTTCCTGCCATATCACAGATTAAGACTCTGGCATTGCCGGTGTCTGCAATATATAATTTACTGTCATTCCAGATATATAAATCCGAAGGATTCTTTAACTGTTCCTCACCGAATTTGTCATATACCACAGAAGGCACATAGCCGTCCTGTGTATTGATAAACCAGCCATTTTTATCAATTGTCAGGGTTGTATATGGGCTTTCCCCTTTTACTGTCAGCGGATGCAGAAGGAGAAGAATAACTGCCAGCATACAAGGTAAACATTTTCTTAAATTTATTAGACGTCTCACAAGTTTCTCCTTTTCGTCAGTCATCCTGAAAGATTCTGCGGGCAAATCTGGATATGCTGTAAATTACTAAGAGCAATACCAGTGATACGCAGGAAGCATAGCCCATCTCATAACGGATAAAGCCGTAATCCTCAATATGGTTTACAATTAACTGTCCCGAATACAGAGGAGTAGGGTTGGCCCCGCTTAACTGTACGCCGATGGCTCCTACCGAGAAGGTATTTACCACCGCCATAACCGCTGCAAAAAGCATCTGAGGCTTCATCATAGGTATGGTGATGTAAAACATTTCTTGAAAACGGTTGCGGAGTCCGTCAATGGAAGCCGCCTCGTAAACTTGTGTATCAATGTTTAAGATACCGGCGAGAATTGCTAAAAATCCAACCCCCATACTGCTCCATAAGGATACAATAATCATAATGGTCAGCAGGTATTTTGCATCGGTAAGAAAGAGAATCGGTTCATTGGTAATTCCCCAATCCATTAGCAGGTAATTAATGTACCCCATCTGGTCTCCGGCAAAGATAATCTTCCATACCACCGCCATGGCAATACCTGAGGTCATGGAAGGAGAATAAATCAACAGTGCCAGTATAGTTCTTGGTACTTTACTGACCTGGGCTAACATCCAGGCTAATAAAAAGGAAAGTGCATAACCTACAGGACCTACGATAAAGGCAAAAATACAAGTGTTTGGCAAAACCTTCTGCATAAAGATATCATCCTGGGTCAGAAGGTTAATGTAATTTAACAAGCCTACAAAGTTCGGTCTTTCCACTGCATTATAATTGGTGAAACTTAAAACAATGGCTGCTATAATGGGTACAATGATAAAAATTACAAACAGCAGTAAATAGGGAAGTAAAAAGTAATATGCGATATTTATTCTGGATTTTTTCTTCATTTTAACCATTCCTCTACCATTTGGACGTCAGGGACAATAAGGTCTTTGATTTTATTCCCATTCTTATCCACATAGCCAAACTCCTCCAATTTTCTCGCAAGCTCCCGATTTATCTTCTTCTGTGCGCTGTCCACAGCGCTTCGAAGATTTGCATTCTGTGTTACTACCTGCACTAAGACATTTCCTAACTCTCTTTCGATAATATAACCTCCCGGTACTCTTGGCGCCTCATAGGTCCAGGATATCTGATTTACAATGGTATCTTTGAATTTAGAATTCCAGGGTGACGCTTTAATAGCCTCCAAATTAGCGGAATTCCAAAGATATTCATTACCAAGAGTGGATTGCAGGGTAAAGGCAAATTCCGTCTGTACTTCTGTAGAAGTCCACCAATCAATGAACTTCCAGGCTGCCTCATTGCTGTCATTTTTCTTAAAAACCACACAGCTTTCCGCTGCTCCTGAAGTATAGCGCAGTACATTGCCGTCTTCATCCTTCACTCCCGGATAAGGTGCTATGTCCCAGGAATCAGAAAGCTCCGGAGCTGCATTGGTAAGCAGGTTAAAGGTTGCGTAATCAGAGGTACCAATGGGCATTCTGCCATCACGAAATGCCTGGTAGAAGCTTAATACTTCGTATTTCATATCATAAATAGTAAAATTCTCTGTTAATTCCTTCAGGCCTTTCAGTACCCCTGGAGTCTCCAGGTCAATCTGAGTACTGCCGGACTCCATCAGCTTTCCGCCGTTCTGAAAGATAAAAGGTGTCGTTGTGTTATAACCCTTTACCAGGTTATTCGCCACATGGGTGTTAAATCCAAGCCCCATGCGTTCCAGCTGGGGAAGCATCTTTCTTACTTCCTCCATGGTATCCGGCACTTTAAGTCCTAAGGAATCCATAATATCTGTCCGGTAGAACAATACATAGAAGTTAAAGGTCTCCGGAACCGCATAGACTCCATTATCACATACTCCCGGTATCAGCATACCAGGTGCAAATCTTTTGCCCACTTCCTTAAAATTGTCATACTGGCGCATATTCTCCAAGGCTCCTCTTAATGCCAGGTCGTAGACATAACCGGAGCTGATTCCTACGGCAGCATCCGGTGCTTTACCGGAAGCGTTAGCCAGTATTAATTTCTGCTGGTCCGGAACGATGGAAAGATTTACATTAATTCCGTACTTCTTTGTAAACTCCGTATCCGCCATTCTTTGCATGATTTCAAGGTACTGTCTCGGCCTAGCTACCCAGATATTTAAGGTGTCATTCTCCTTCTTATAAGATGGTGCATAATCCTGGGTGGTGAAGGAAGCAAAAAGTCTTCTGACAGTAAGGGATAGCTTTTGAAAAATACCAGGCTTTTTAGGGAACTTCGCATCCTCCTGGTATAAGAAAATCTTATCCAGTCCTAATTGCCCCACACTTAATTTTTCAATAACATTATTTACATTCTGCCTTGTAGAACTGTTACCATAAGAAAACAGGTTCAATTTTTTGGGAAGGTCATTGGGCTTTTTGGCCAGCTTCCTTAAGTTAGAGGAAGCCACCGTTAACTGAGATATCTCAGCAATGTTGTTTTCTTCTGGGTTTAGGGCTGAAAGTTTCTCATGGACCTTATCCAAGGTGTCTGCCCAGTTGAGTAACTTGTTTTTTATATCAAAACCATAGGGCTCTAAGTCAAAATCCCTGTATTTATCAGAGTTTCCACCTGTTATTTTGTTAATCTCAAGAGCCAGATTATTCATTTCCTTGGCAACGATATTTAATATCTTGATTGCATATCTTACCTTATCAAGGGATACTAAAAGGGTAATGGTATGTTTGCCCTTGTTTAGAAAAACAGCATTTCCCTCTGTATTACCGGTCAGAAGCCTTGTAAACTTCTTAGAATAAGGAAAGGCAGCATTTTCATAGGAAGCAGAGGGAATCTTTCCATCTATGTATATATTGCGATAGGAGCTAAAACCCGACTTCGTACTTTGACGATAGTCAAAAGCCAGGTTATAATAACCGTCTTTCTTCACTTCTACTTCATATGTGATACTGGTTCCGCCGGTCTTAAAAGACTCTTCCGCTACTTGATTTAGTACTTTCAGTTTTGGGTTATACGGTGTCACATCCGTATTAAACTCTGCAGTACTTCTGATATTCGGAGAGTTCTTACTGGTCATATCCTCTGCTTCTTTGGTTAAGAGTTCCTCTCCATCGGCTTTTTTTCCGGAATCCTCTGGGATCTTTTCTTTTTCTTCCAGATAGAGATTGCCAAGTTCTATAGACCCTTCGTTTGCCTTAAAGGTCAGGTTGTTCTCTCCTGCTTTCAGGTATAAAAGCATGGGTTCACTGTAAAGATAAGCAGTGTCATGTATATAGGCTTTTTTCCATTCCTTTATCTTTGTGGGCATAGGAAGACATTCGTTTCCATATCTGTCGTACTCTATGGTACCGGGTATCCAGGTATCTCCGAGAAATATACGTTTTAGCTCGTCATAAGGATACTCACCATTGACCTCCAGTGAGATATTAGTAGATAACAGGTTATCTCCCAATGTCTGATAATCAAAACTAAGGACATAAAGGGCAGTCTGCTTAACATTAACCTTAACCTGTACTTCACTGCTTTCACCTACTATCTTGTTATCCATTTGCATATCATCGGCGGTATAGGTAATATCTTCTCCCTGATAAAGCTCACCCTGGTATTTATCTAGATACCTTTCATAATCCGTATCAGCTATATCCCCCATGGACAGATAAGTCTCCCGCAGACCTTTACCCTCCTCTTTTCCATCCGCCTTTGTTGCCTTTACAGTCTGTACCGAGCTTGTGCCGGTACCGGTGAATATAATTGCAACTATTAATAGAATAGCTATTATATGTTTTCTTTTTCCCATATGTTTTCTCCTTTTATAAGGATAAATCCCTGCGGATTCTATATTCTTCAAAGGCAAACCCTTCTCCTGTGGCTTCCAGGCCGGCTTTTCCGTACAGATAACCGGCTGTGTCGGTAAAGGTTAAGATTACTCTATCCTCTAATACAATAGCAAGGGTTGTTCCTTCTGCTCTGACTGAGAGTGCCAGAGTTCCGGGGCTTTTGCAAGGTAGCCTGTAAAAGCCAAGCTGTTCCTCTCCATAACAGCAGCGGTACAGGTATATCCCTTCCTGTTTCACACTTATCCGATAGCCAAAGAGGGAGGAGGTTACCTGGTCCGGGAACCAGGATTCCTTAGAAGCTCTTATATAGATGGAGGCATCTCCTGTAGGTGCATTATTTCTATAAATTACAGTGCTTATGGTATAATCATTAAAACCTTCTTCTCCCACAAAGGCTCTCCCAAAATTCTCAGCGCAGGTGAAACCGGAATATTTGGTAATCATACTCTTTAACTGCTTATGACCGAATATCTTAATATCCTCTGTTACCAGCTGACCTTTTTTAACCACATCTATGTCCATGACCTCTGCTGCCTTCCTAAACAGAAAATAGTCAATGAGCATTTCTTCCTCGCTTGAGACAGCAATATCCTTTATTCCTCTGGTAAGCCACAAAACACCGGCCTTTATCTTCTCAAAGCCATTCTCATCCGATATGCCGGTAAGGTGAAAACGTAATGGCTCTGCCATATTCTCACTGGATATTACCAGGCAGTGGTCTTTCTTCCCGGCAGAGGCTCTTACTATTACCTGGTAGTAACCGTCTTCTTTTATATTCACGTGATACAGAACCTTTTTACCTTTTTCAAAAGCTGCTGCCTTTACGAGAAATCCGCTTTCCTTCAGTGGATACCCCAAAAAGCCTCCTGTCCCGTGTATTGCATCCATTCTGCCTGGAATCGCTTTGGCAGCAATCTTATCTCCATTTCCGTCTATGGTGCGGGATATTCCAAAGAACCCTACTTCCCCTTTAGCTTCCGCGGCAATGCCTAGTTTCCCCTCTCCTGTAACCGTTACGAAACTGGCAAGGAGCATATTATTTAGATAAATTTCCAGCAAGCTATCAGAGGTTCTGGCAAGTCTGACCGTCATATAGTTTAAGAAACTGACTGTATTATTTATCCGCCCCTCACTCACAGTCAGGTCACCTTCAATAATCTTATAACTTCGATCACAGCAAAGCTCTATCTCCCCCCAGGTATTCTCCCCATAACCGTATAATAGTGTTAGATTTCCGCCTTTTGTATTCACACTGAGCTCTGCCGTATAAGCCTTTGAGGTAGCTGCTTTGGATATCAGATATTTCTTATCTTTTATATCCGCCTGTTGAAAATTACCCTCTCCCCAGCCATAGCAGTCCGGCATGGCCGGCACTTCCTGCTCCCACCAGATGGGATTACAGTACATCCTGGCCCCATTAAAGAAAAGTCTGTCAATGTTCATGCTTCTTTTTCTGGGTTTCATATTCAGATCAATATTGTGATACGCTATGCAATAACTATCCAGATCCGGTGCCAGAAAGCTGGAACTATGACCAAGAGCATGAAATTCCTCTCCTGTCTCCAGTAGAAGTGTATTGTCACTCAGGTTTACATATCCGCTGTCCGGGCCTTTCTCCGAGATGCTATAGGCCACCCGGTAGCCTTTACTTAAGAGATGGTTTCCGGTATAGGTCAGATAATAAAGACCTTTTCTTTTTATTATCATGGGTCCTTCCGTCCAGTAATTCAAATAGCTTTCCGGTATTATTTTTCCATTCACCTCGATGGTATCTGCCTGAGGCATATCATGAATTACAATTCCCTTATGTCCGGCCCTTAACAGATACCGCTTACCGTCATCATCGGTAAAGAAACTTCCGTCAATCATCAAGCCATAATTTTTACTGATCAGATGAAAAGGCCCTTCCGGTCTGTCACCCTCCAGCAGATAATGTCCGCTTCCTACCGGTGATGTTACCATATAAAACTTGCCATTACAGTAAGAGACCTCCGGCGCATAGGCTCCGTCAATTTCCGGTGCGTCACAGACGCTCCCCAGATAATCAAAATCAACCAGATTCTCTGATTTCCATGCCTTTATATGGTTTCCGGCACTGGAACAATACAGGTAATAATATCCGTTAAATCTCATTATAAAAGGGTCCCCGCATTCATTTTCGGACCATTGGTGTTCCAACAGAAATGGATTTTTATAGGTTCTCATATTCAGCTCCCAGCTTCGTGTGTTTGAAATTATCTTCGATTTATTTCACTGATCTTTTCTATATTCACTTTCGGTTCACGCTTCATCGTATAAAGCCCGTTAATTTCCTGCTGCACGTCAGTTAACTGGGTGTAACAGAAACCGCAGATATAGTCCAGGGATTTGATAGCGGATGTAATTCCATCGAATCTGGAAAGCAGCGCGTCTTCGGACTTCACTTGTTCGCCGTATCCCCAGCCCTTTTCGTTGGTCAGAGCAATACCACCATACTCACTGATGATAACCGGCTGACCTTTGTAGCTATAGCCTTTTGCAAAAGCATATCGAACTAGATTAAAAGGTATCTCATTTCCAAGAATCTTATCCTTGTCACGATATCTTGAAAGGAACTCTTCTCCCCCCTCCACATAGTCATGAAGCGTAATAATGTCAGATACCGTATGCTCCCATCCGTCATTTACAATAACCGGCCTCATTCCGTCAAGGGATTTGGTAAGGTGGTAAATGCTTTCGGTAAACTGCTGCTGGGCTGTGTCAACCGCTATGTATTCTATACCCCAGCTTTCATTAAAAGGTGTCCAGGTAATAATGGAAGGATGGTTATAATTTTGTTCTACAATCTCCATCCATTCCTTCGTAAAGAGCTGTATACTGCTGTCATTGAAGATATACTGGGAAGCCATTTCAGACCAAACCAACAGTCCCTTCCGATCACACCAGTAAAGGAAACGTGCATCCTCTACTTTCTGATGCTTTCTCAATCCGTTGTATCCGGCTTTTAATATTAATTCGATATCTTCTATCATTGCTTCTTCCGAAGGCGGTGTCAGGTGAGATTCTTCCCAATAGCCCTGGTCCAGAATCAACCTTTGATAAAGGGGCAGGTTATTCAGCAGTATCTTATCTCCTTCTATGGATATCTTTCTCATTCCGAAATAAGAGTCTACCTCATCTGTTATTTCTTCGCCTGCCAACAGGCTAAATTTAACATCATAGAGTTTTGGTGATTCAGGAGACCAAAGAGCAAGGGTCCAAGGCTCCTCTTCTCCAATGAGATTAACCGGAATATGAAGGTGACCGTTTAAAACCTGTGCCTGTTTTTTGCAGATTTTCTTTCCTTCCAGGGATATTTCCACCTGAAGCCAGGTGTTTTCTTCTCTCTTAGTGCCGGAGAACTTAGCTGTTATATCTATGATTCCTTTATCAATATCCGGAGTCATCTTCACTTTCTCCAAATAGAACTCCGGTACTTCCTCTAACCATACTGTTTTCCAGATTCCTGTGGTCTGTATGTACCAGCAGCCGAAGTTATCCTGTTTCCAGCGCTGTTTTCCTCTTGGCTGTTCGCAGCTCAAACTATCTTCCACGCGAAGGGCAATATTATTATCACCTTCCTTTAACATCCTTGTAACATCAATCTGAAAGGCAGCATATCCGCCTTTATGGCTTCCGGCAAAGATACCATTTACCCACACCTTCGTTTCAAAGTCCACTCCTTCAAAATGCAAGAGCATTCGTTTCTTATCTTTCATGTCTGCTGTAAAGGTATTTTGATACCAGAGTACCTTGTGATGGCTCTGGTCATTAATCCCGCTAAGTGCAGTCTCATAGGAATAAGGAACAAGAATCTTCTGACTATCCGGAAAGGACTTATACCATTCTTCCTCTTCTCCCTTGTTATCATCGTCAAACAGGAAGTTCCATTCTCCGTTTAGATTCGTCCAATTCTGTCTTTGAAATTGGGGCCTTGGGTATTGTGTCAACATAATCATAACTCCTCATTCTTGATTTATTTTCTTATTTATACATTTTGTATGTAGTAATATCAATTGTTATTTATATATTTTTTATGTACTTATTTATTCTTTTTCCCAATTGATTTAAACAAATCATACTACTATATCAATTTTATGTCAATATATTTGTTTATATTTCTTGTATAAATAATTTTAACAACATTTTCTATGTACAAAAGATTTTTAGAATTTTAATCTTTGTACATATATAATGTATAAATATGTTGCATTTTTTTCCTTTTCATGGTAGGATAAAATTATCGCAGATATGTTACTTCTGTAATTTAGAAAGATGAGGGTAAATTCTATCTATGAAAGAAAGTTTGAAGCTAAATCTTGAAAAGAAGGAGGAACTTGTGAATATCGGAAAGGCTTTTTCCTCCTCTACACGTATTGATATTCTCGAGTTCCTTTCGAATAAGCCAGCCATTATTACCGATGTGGCCTCCCATTTTAATATTCCCCTCTCCAGCGCAGCACTTCATATTAAAACATTGGAAAGTGCCGGACTGATTTCTGTTCAACCCATTCCCGGCTCAAAAGGAGCTCAAAAGCTCTGCGGTGCACTGGTATCCAATGTTAATGTGGATGTATGTCTTGATCTGGGCTTAAATTCTAAGTACCTGTTCCGGGAGGATATGCCTATCGGCTGCTATTTCGATTATAATGTATCTCCGCCCTGTGGTATCGTATCAGAAGTTTCCGATCTTGGTGCAGAAGACAGCATCAGCGGTTTCTTTAGTACAGAGCGCTATAAAGCCCAGTTAATCTGGCTGACTTACGGACATTTGGAATACCGTTTTTCCAATACCATCTTAAAATCCAATTCCGCTAATAAGATTCAGTTCACTTTTGAAATCTGTTCAGAAGCCTTAGGATACAATCCTAACTGGCGCTCCGATGTCAGCATCTGGATGAACAATACCGAGATAGGCATCCTGGAATGCCCCGGAGACTATGGCGGAAGAAGAGGTAAGTTAAATCCCTACTGGTGGAACGATGCTTCTACCCAATACGGAGATTTGAGAAAGATCTGGATTACGGAAAAGGGCTGTTTTATCGATGAGCAGAAGGTTTCAAACCATACCATTTCCTCTCTTGGTTTGAATAAGAACAGCTTTATTTCCTTTAAGATCGGCGTGAAGCCCAATGCGAAATACGTCGGCGGAATGAATTTATTCGGAGAAAAGTTCGGAGATTACCCCCAGAACATTGTAATGGAGGTATTTCATGAAGAGAATTAAGACCCGTAACGCTATGCTAATATGCTTACTTGCAGTCATTACTCTATGCACCCTTGTTATCGGCTGCAGCAAGGAATCAGCACCGAAAGCATCGCCAAATGACGGGCCGAATTCCATAAAAGACGGCGGAATCTATAAAATTATAAATAAAGCTACCAAAAGGCCTCTGAATATGCAGCTAAGCGGCATGGTTGACGGGGCACAGGTATGGCAGTATGGAGATACGGGCGGCTTTGATGAGCTCTGGCGAGTGAAAAAACAAGGGGATTATTACACTCTCCAATCCCTTCTTACCCCCAGAAACATATCTATCCGTAAAGATTCCAAAGACACCGGCGCAATAATAGAGGTCCGGAAACCGGACGAGAAGCAGAGTTCTTCTCAGCTTTGGACTTTGAAAGAGTATAACGGCTCTATACAAATCATATCCTCCCTCTCAGACTATACTCTTGGATTGACAGAGAACTCTAAGAAATCCTCCATCCTTCCCCAGATGTTAACCTTCACGAAGGACGAATGGCAGTTATGGGATTTCAAGGAAGTATCCTTAACGAAGGATTTGCCTTATCTGCTGCCGGTAGAAGGAAGCCTCTTCCACTCCTCCTGCCCCCAAATCATAAAATATGGTGACACCTATTACATGTTTATCATGGCCCCTCATATCAGTATCAAGACCTCAAAAGACCTGATAAATTGGACAATTGCAGGAACAGTGTTTGGCGACAAAGACCCTTCCTGGATGAACAGCGAGGTTCCGGGCTATGGTATATGGGCACCAAGTGTCTATAAGATAAAAGAGAAATACTACCTGTATTACTGCATTTCGACTTCAGGCAGTCAGAATTCTGCCATCGGTATGGCTGTGAATAGTACCTTGGATATGAATTCTCCTGATTATCACTGGGAGGATAAAGGAGTGGTGATCCGCTCCCATACAGGGGATGATTATAATTGCATTGATCCGAATATCTCCATAGATGAGAACGGAGGTGTATTCTTAACTTTTGGTTCCTATTGGAACGGTATCTACCAGCGCAGTATTGACCCGGATACAGGTCTGCTGCTAAAAGATAATTCCAGACTTTATCACATTGCCAGACGTTATGCCAATAATGGTGCCATTGAGGCTCCTTATATCATCAAGCGCGGGGAATATTATTATCTTTTTACTGCCTTTAATCCTATGAACAATACTTATCACAACCGTGTTGGACGTTCCAAAAGCATTCATGGCCCTTATCTCGACAGAGAAGGGAAGTCCATGCTAGAAGGCGGCGGAACTCCTGCGACTCAGGGGCTCTCAGAGCTTCTTATGCCGGGACATGCTTCTGTTTTCCAGGATAAAGACGGAAAGTATTATTTTGTAAGTGAGTATTTTAGAAAAGCCAGCGCAAGTATTCTCCTAATCGGTACAATTCACTGGGATAAGGAAGGCTGGCCTGTTACCGCATTGACTCCTGACGCTGTAAAACTATTGGCAAAGTAAATTATTATGATAATACTAAATAGTGAAGATTCTATAGTTTGAATACCTACAATCAAAATGAAACCGGTTGGCATTAACAAAGGGGTTACTCCTTTCGTCAATGCCAGCCGGTTTCATTTATATATTTCATATAATAATCCGCTTACTTACACCTTTATTTTAGTCCATTTAATTCCTGGTATAGATTTTTTGCATAAGAATCTGTCATTCCGCTTATATAATCTGTAACCAGCAGGAATCTTAAATACAAATTTTCAGCCTCGTTTTCCGTTCTTGCACATTTGTAATCTTCCTTATAATTCGCCGAAATTATGCTTATTAACTTTTTATCTGCTTTTGAAAGACTGTATTCATCCGCCTCCAGGGAACTATCAGCATCCCAGTGCAACACCGCATAAATAAAATCGTCCATTAATGCGCTGATAATCTTCTTCGCGGATAATTCCAACTTTATTATTTCAATATTGTCGTATACGAACTCCTTCATTGCACCTTTTAATATCTTTATGGATTCCTGATGATTGGTTTCATAGAACATATCCTCTTTAAAGGTTCCGTTCATAATCTCCGTATAACTTTTTGAAAATCGGTAGGATACGATATACATCAGCCATTTTCTTACGTGCTCCATCCATTTCTGAAATGCAATCAGGTCTCCTTCGATGCTTCTGTCATTTTCATTTATACGTTTTCGCAAATCTGCTATTAATTCCTGGGTATATTTCTTGTAGGAGGAATTGGAGATATCATTTACCTTTCTGTCAAAATACTCTATGAACTGATTCAGTGAAAACAAACCTTTTTTCAGGGCATCTTCCAAATCTGCAGTAGCATAAGCTATATCATCCGCGGCTTCCATCAAATATACAAGAGGATGTCTTATATATTCCTTTTCCTTCTTGGTTCCGGTAATCGTGCAGATATATTCCATGGTATTTCTTTCCGCATAGAAGTAACCAAGCTTATGTTTTTTGATATCTTCACTCTCACCATCAAAATCCAAGGAATTCGTAGGATATTTTATAAGTGTATTTAAAACACCATAGGTTAAGTTTACATCATAACCCTGCTGGTTGTTTTTTACTTTGGAAAGAATTCTTAAAGCCTGTGCATTACCTTCAAAATTCTCCAGATCCTTTTTCATTTGCTCCTGCAGCACTTTCGCTACCGGTTTCCCTTTGTATCTGAAGTTTGGATTCTTAAATTCCTTTTTGAACCATTCTCCGATAACTACCTCTCCAAAATGACCAAAGGGAGGATTTCCAATATCATGGAGGAGTCCGGCACAGGATAGTACAACCGGGATTTCTTCCGCAAATTTACTGTTATTTTTAAAGTCTTCCTGCAAATATTGGGTTGTATTTCTGGTAATCATGATACCTAACTGCCTGGCTATTGTAGAAACCTCAATGGAATGTGTTAACCTGGTTCTTACAAAATCACTCTTATCCAAAGGAAATACCTGTGTCTTGTCTTGCAATCTTCGAAAGGCCGCACTTGATATTATGGATTTATAATCTTTCTCCAAATCACTGATCGGATATTTTTCAAAATCCCTTGGTTCTTCTTCTCTTTCCACCTGCATATTAAATGCTAATAGCTTATCCCATTCCATCATAATAACCATGCCTTTCTTACTGCAAACTTACGTCACAGGTATTATCCTGTGTGTGAAATTTATCTCTATTCTTTTAAAGTCTCTCTGTCTTCCAGGAAACACTTTCTCTGCCTGTTTCCACATTTACCGAATGCTTCGTCTTTATATCTATTATATCTCCGGCACATCGTTATATCAACAATTATCCAAAGAATAGCATGTTTTCCTCAAATTAACCGTTTCCGTATCAAATCCCGCCAGACTACTGCCAGAAGCAGCAGCATAAGTCCTCCTGTCAAAAGGTAATACTTTTCGGTAAAACTTCCATACTGCATGGAAAATAAAAAGAAATTCCCCATGTACTTTTTCCCTGACCCAAAGTTGAGTAAAAAGTATAATATGGATGCCATATACCCTAAAACCGGCTGATTGGATAAGGAAAAGACAAATGCCCCTATTCCCCCCAGAAAAATGCTGTTTGCCAGAAAGCAGAAAAACATTTTGAAAAAAGAAAACTGACAAGCACCGATTTTCATCCAGGAAAGAAATAGAATTCCTACTGCTGCAAGGACAAAAGCGGCACACAGAATACGAAGAGTGTGAATTACAGTCATTGGTTCTTTTTTTGAAGCAATCATATCTCTAATATCTCTGTCTATATCCGGAGAGAACACTGTCATTAGGAGTATAAGTCCTGTAAGGCTTAAGAATACCTCGACTACCTTTGCAGTCTGCAATGAATCAAGATTCTCAAGTCCCATGGCTAAAGGTGAAAACAGGCATAGAGCCACTACAAGAAGAACAGGCAGCAGCAGATTATGCTTTAGATTTACGCAGATAAACTTTTGATACTTTTCCATTTTTCTGTAAAATTCCTTTCCTCTTAGTGTCATACAAATAAATTAGCGCTGCCAGAAGCACCAACGCTACCACGGTGTAAACTGAACGATTAATAATCAGCTGCCCTAAGCTTTTATGAAAATTACCATATTCCCCAAGGGTATTAAACCTTGGAATAAGATTCAGTCCAAAGCCGCCTTCCATCCGGCTCATCCCAGCTAAAAGAGAAATAAACCACCAGATCACCTGTATAAGAATGGAGAAAACTCCTTCTGTCAGTTCACTTATGAAATACCCCAATACCGCCACCACCAGAATACTCGGCAGAAGCCAACCGGTGCAGTACTTTAGAAATGCAAAATAATCTGCGGTAACACCTGCATTCTTAGCAGCATAAGCCGCTTGGGATAAAGGCAGAAGGGATACCAGCAATACCGGCAGAAACAGCATACAGCAGATAGATGCCAGACGGGCGGTTACAATAACCGACGAGGAGGCACTCTTTCCATATAATACTTCATTTGCATGGGCATGCTTATCCTTAAGTACCCTGGAGGTCACAAAAAATACTGGTATTATACCTAATAGGATACCAAAATAGTCGCAATAAAGTCTGGCATAAGCCCCGGAAAAACGGTCCTTTTCTTTTATCTGGTTATAATCCTGCAGCGCTTCTTCATAGGTAAGAGGTACTCTTGCGTTACTGCTTAGATATGCCTTGCTGTACATACTTCCTTTACCGATTATTTGATCTGCCTGCTTCATTATGCTAAGAAATTCGTTGTAGGGGATATTCTCCAGAACTTTTAGCTTCATGGGCGGTGCTTCCGTCACTACCATATTCCCATCCTCTGCTTGCTTAAGCATCCCATCCTTAAACTCTTGTATCGCCTTTTTGAATTCATCAGAATCCACACCGATAAGCTTTAATAACAGAGCTTCTATTTTTTTTGTTTTTACCTCATCCAGATGGACTGCCTTATAGAAGCCAATGGGATAGGTAATATAGGTACCGTAGCTATATTCACGGAGGAGACTATCGGTAGCTGACTTCATAATCACCTGCTCATTTGTACTGTAGTGATAACCATAGCTTTTTTGTCCGGGTTTTGGCTCCCCAGGTATATCTTCTCCCCCCATCTGAGTCAGGTAGAAGAATAGGATAACTGCCAGGTACCCGAAAAATAAAATACTCTTACACCACATCTTACATTCTTTTCGAAATAGTGTCAGCCACATTTTACCTGCCTCCCTTCCTTCCCATAAGATAAAGATAAGCATCCTCTGCATTCGGTTCTATCAGCATTGCTTTTTCAAAAGGCGTGCCTGTCTCTGAGAGAAAACGCACTTCTGCCATGCTTCCCTTTGATAGAATAGCAGTAACAATATGGGTTGCTTTTAGCTCCTCCAGTTCCATCCTGGAGATTTCTGCGGTATAAACCTTTCCTTCCGCCATCTCAATCAGCTCTCTTACCGTTCCTCGAAAAATGAGCTTTCCGCTGTCAAGTACTGCAATATCCTCACAGGTAGCTTCAATATCTCCGACAATATGGGTGGAAAGTATAACAATTCTATCCTGTGCTATCTCACATAACAGATTTCGAAATCGTACCCTCTCCTCCGGGTCAAGCCCTGCTGTAGGCTCATCTACAATGAGAACCTGGGGATTATGAAGTATTGCCTGAGCGATGCCAAGCCTTCTACGCATTCCACCGGACATTGCCTTAACCTTGGTTCTGTGGTTAGCTGACAGATTCACCTTTTCCAAAAGTTCCGGTATACGCTCTTTTCTCTCCTCCTTCTTCATACCGGAGAGAGTTCCCAGATAATCCATGGCCTCATATGCTGTCATGCTCCCATACATAGAAAAATCCTGAGGCAGATAGCCTGTCATACTTCGTATTTTCCTGGTTTCTTTGATATCAATTCCATTCACTGTAACTTCTCCTGCCGTAGGATTATGTAAGGTGGCAAGAATTTTCATCAGCGTTGTTTTTCCTGCTCCGTTTCTTCCCAAAAGCCCAAACATACCCTCACTGATATTCAGACTGACTCCATCAACAGCCTTCTTATTTCCATAGGCTTTGCTTACGTTCTTTAGAATAATTTCCCGGCTCATACTTTTCTCTCCATTTCTTCCGATAATCACTAGGCTCTGTTATCCATATATATCTCCAATATAAATAAATCACCCCTTATCGGGATGATTTTATTCTAAAATGGAATTATCTATCTTTTCACTACATCACGAAAAAACTTGCACAAACAATACCGCCTCCATGAATTCCGTTGGTTATCTCAAGCATTCCTCCATGTTTTTCACATAAGAGCCTGCAGATTGTAAGCCCCAGTCCATAATGCCCCTTTTCTGTCGTAAAGTAGGGAGTTTTTGCATTTGACAGGGCTTTCTTATCAAAACCTTTACCATCATCCTTGACATAGAGATACAACTTTCCGTTTTCCAGTTGAAGCTGTATCTGAATCTTTTCCTTTGCATAGCGAAGGGCATTTCCCATTAGATTCTCCGCCACCTCCAGGACCACCCTGCTATCAAGAACCATTTCCGACTCTTCATGGTCTGCTTCCATAATAAAATCCACCTTGGGTATAGCCCCAGCCATTACAGAAAGAAGTTCTTTTATCTCAGATATCAGTTTGCCACCTGTTGTCTGCCTTCTTACTAGCTCCAGTTCTTCAAATGTATTGATTTCTTTCATGGTGTTAGCAAACTGCTCCAGCCTGTCCACCTGATTCTCGATAAGAGTAAGGGTTTCCATAAGTTTTTCTTCCGATATCTGTCCACCCGACTGGAATTTACGTAGAATCTGCGTATATCCTTTCATAACCGTCAAAGGAGTTCTGATATCATGAGCAAAAGCAGCATTTAACTCTCTTTGGTCATTTACCAGTTTCCAGGTATTTCTGCGGTTATCTATTAATTGAAGCCTCATTTGATTAAAAGCCTCACAGATATCTCCCATTTCGTCTCCGCTTAAATAACGGCAGTCCATACTAAGATCGTCCCTGCTTACCGCTTCCATTTCTTTTTTCAGGATATCCAGTGGTTCCTTTAGTTTATTTTTATAATACATATGACTGACCATAACAATAGCAATGCTTGCATAGAAAAATACGGAAAATGCTTCTGCCTGGTCAAGAAGTCTTAGTATGTCGTTAATTTTCTTTGGCAGCTCCTCTGTATTCACCGTATAACCTTGAGTATCTTTATAGATTACGGTATAATTCTTTACCCCTTCTCCAGACATAATAACATTTTTCCAGCCTTCACAAAAAAGGTAAGTGGCAAAGTAACTTGCTCCGCAGAGAAGAATCGCAATTATAATATATAATCCCAATGCTTTTTTCAAACTGGAATTATTCAAAAAAACCTTTAAGCGATTAATCTGATATTCTAAATTATCCATCGGTAACCAACTCCCCAAACTGTTTCGATCACATCCCTCTGATAATATCCGCCAATCTTAGTCCGGATCCTTCGGATATGCTCGGTTATGATATTACTGCTGCCCTCCTTATCATACCCCCAGAGCTTCTCATAAATTGCTTCCTTATCAAAAATCTGGCCCTTATGAAGGCTTAGAATCTCTACAATATCAAATTCTGTTCTGGTCAGGCTAATCTCTTCCTCGCCCCAATACACTTTTCTGGCATCATATTCAATTAGAAGATCTCCTGCTATCCTTATCTTTTTGGTTCCTTTTTGCCTCTCCTCCCGGCGCAGATGTGCTGTCACTCTGGCATGTAATTCCTCGAAGCTAAAGGGTTTTGTGATATAATCATCACCTCCAAGCATGAGCCCATTGATTCTATCCTGCTCCTCCACCTTAGCTGTCAGAAATACGATGGGGACATTTACATGATTACGTATCTTTTTACATACGGAAAGCCCGTCCATATCCGGCATATTAATGTCAAGGAGTATGATATCCGGGTTAACGGATATTTTCTCGATAGCAGACATTCCGCTGTCTGCGGTATATACAGCATAACCGGATAGCTCGAAATAATCTTTTAGCATTCTTAATATATCTTCTTCATCATCAACGATAAGTATTTTATAGGCCATGATAACTTCCTTTACTTTCTTTATGAAAAACTAAAATAGCTCCTAGTCTACAGATTACTTCTTAAATATCTACAAATTATCTATTCTGAGCTGGTAATTTAGTATAAGTATTCCTTAAGTATAATAACAGCTTATTACTTTTCCTGCTTCTTCCTCTAATTGTAACACTAACGGTCCAGTGAATTCCGTACATTTTTCATCATCTTGGAATACAATCTCAGCAAAATGGGTACATAACAGTAACTTACCATATTTAATCATATTCATAGGATCATACCCTGTAATGATTCCCTTTCTGTTTATTTTCTTTCTTCTTGACTTAAAGAAGCTACATAGCTGATGCTTACAATTTTGTAATTTTTCCTGCAAATAACTTTCGATTTCCATACTAGGTTCAATATCCAGTTCTTTTATCTCGTCTAACTCTTTTATTTCTTTTATTTCCAAATAATCCGCCCCAAGTTCCCATACTGTTTTTTTCTCTACTCCAATAATATGAAAAATATCAATCCCAGCATTAATAAATAACAGCATTATAACCGCACCTGTTACATAGGATATTCTTCTAATATCAATTTGCATGGAATTTGCTTTTATTAGCAGGTTTTTATAATCCTCTATCCTCTTCTCATAAAACTGAAGGTTGAACATCTTTAGTGCTATCAGTGCAGCATATTCTGCCATTCCTTCTAAAACTTCAGTTCTATATTCTTCCCAAATAAACTCCCTCACTAATAATTCTCTTCTCTTGCGATATGAATTGACATATCTTAATAATTTCAACACCTCTATTCTATCCTGTTCTACTATCGCCCTTGCAAGTATTTGATTCTCTTTATACTTTAAGGACAAATTTTTATTATCATTTGGATAGCAAAGTAGTTTAAAGTCATCTGGAAATCTTTCTTCACCCATTTCCTGCTGAAATGCATGAAACATTTCATGAACGATTTCCGCTGCTAATACTTCCACATTATATTTCTCCTCGTCTTCAACCCGCCAAATAGCCATATAACTACCATCCCATAAAATACTGGTATTTCCTCGAAAACTAGTATTATAAGGAATCTCTTTATTTGATAGGAATACCAATTTTTTGTTGTAAAGAGCAAAGGGATATGGATGAAATCCCCTCCATATTCTGTCATAATCCAATTGATAAATTAATGTATATATTTTATTGTATAATGTTCTCATAGATAATCTCCTATGGTATTTTCCATTAGTTTAAAATAACTTAATGGAGTTTTCCATTGGAAAAATCATTGGTTTTTCATATTGAATTCTGGGTTAACTTCTGCTTCCTGAAAGTATTTAGTAATTTAGTTATATCTATTACGTCTTCGGGTAATCCAGTAACAACAAATTTAGCAATTTTAGTCTTCTTATTAAAATTATAGTAAAATTGCATTCCTCGATAATTATTCGCATTAATTTTTTCCAGAAGTTCGTCACACAATTTCTGGGAATTATCATTATTTATTTTCAACTTATATACAGAACAAAGAGAGTCGTCTATTTCTTTCCAATCACTTAGAAAATGTTCCACAAGGATAGCTGCTTTGCCCTCAAGTCCTTGTTTTACAAACTTTTCATCAAAGAAAGCTTCTAAACTCGCTTTTGAAAAACGCCATACACCTTTTATAAGATTGCCTTGTAGGAGACCTCTCTTTATATAATTTCTGATTGTACGATCTGTAAGTCCTGTCATTTGAGATATGTTTAAGATTGTTACTGTTCCCTCTATTTTCCACGCCCTAATCATTGGTGTCCTGTTCTCTCCCAGATATCCCAGAACTTCAACCTTCTCAAACCCGGCTTCTTCCATCGTTTTTATTTCATGTTCCAGAGTAAGCGGTATGTCAAAATGAACAAAAATATTATCCGGAATCCCATCCCGTTTTCTTCTGCGCTTACATTCCGAAAGCAAGAGTTCTTCCTCTTCAATAGAACCTGCTATGTAATCACACTCTATATAACAGCCGCCCGGCTTTATGCTTTTGTAGAGCTTTTGAAATACCTCTCTCTTTTTATCTGCCGTAAAATGGTGAAGGGTTTCAAAGGAGATTGCTGCATCGTAACATTCCTCTCCAAAGTTGGCAGTAAAATAATCTTCGCATATGAGATGCAGATTTCTATTCTCATGCTTTTCATTTAACTGCCTTAACATGACCTCAGATAAATCAATCGCAGTCACCTGCATTTTAGGAAACCTTCCGAATACAGCGTCTAACTCAAGCCCTGTACCGCAGCCAATATCAAGTATTTCCTTTGCATTCTCCGGAAGCTCTTTTGCCATCCATGAATAATATTTCTTCCAGGGAGCCATATGCTCTTCGTATTCCTCTACTCTTGCGCCAAAAAATTCACTCATTTCTTCTAACTTTACATCTTTTGTTTCTTCCAGCCAATCCTTTAACTCCTGAGGCACCATTTCCTGCTTCTTATCCAAACGAATCACCATACCTTTCACCGGAACTACTCCATTTAAACCAAGGCTTACACTATCCCTTAACGGCACATTTTGTCCATTTCCTCAATCTCACGCATGAGACAATATGGGAAAGCGCAGACCTTTCTGCTTAAATTCCTCCCAACCTTCTCCAAGAACAAAGAGAGTGGTATCCTCTTCTTTTAAAATACTTTTCTCAAAACTGCCGGGATTTTGAGGAACAAACCCCAATACAACCTTTTTAATACCAGCACCGAAGGCTTTTATCACTTTATCAAGTTCCACTTCCTCTTCTGAAATAACCTGGTGCAGGAAGAGGATTCCTTCCCTTTCCTCCGCTATTGCATAGGTATTCAAAGACCTGATGTAATAAAGGGAGTTCTTCATAAAATAAGTAAGGTAAAACAGAATAAGTCCGCTATTCTCCATCTCAAAAAGACTGCTTTTTACCGCTTTTTTTATAATTATCTCTATTTTTTCATAGTCTTCCTTCTTCCCCAAAGGGTATATCATTGCTTCTCTGCTGCCGGTATTCTTTAATTCCTTACTGTATTGATACTCCACAGCCTTTTGAAATCCAAACTTTGGATAATAGTCCAGCACACGATCATTGGCCAAAAGATAAATTCCATCACAGGTACTTTTATATTCCTTCAATATTATTTCTATCAGCTGCCGATTCAGACCTTGCCCACGGTAATCAACGTCCGTCATAACAGTCCCCAGCTGTATAAAGAACTTCCTCTGCCCGCACAAAGTAAATGGCATTTTATTAACCGAAACATTGGAGATGATGCTACTGCCATCCATGAAAGAATAAGGCCGAAAGGCATCCCCCCAATATCCACGCTGATACCATTCTTCAAAATCTATTCCAAAAGTTCTTTTGGCCAATGCCTCAAAGCTGGTTCTAAGTTCCTTATTCTCTTTATAATCTGAAATAAATGTATACTGTTTCATCGCTTCTTCCTCCTATTGATTATTTTATCGAATAGGAAGCATAAAGGCTACCTCAAAATTAATTAAAAACTTTATTTATACTTTAACTGCCCTTTAAGCAACTGGTTAAAATGGAGAACATGACTGATTACAGATTCCATTTATTCAAATTTTGATAGACATTTATCTGAATCCTTAGTAAGATAAACTAGTGTATTTACATAATATGATTCATAGAATCGGAGGCTTACATGAAATTTGGTTTAAAAGATAAAAAGAGAATATTGTATGTATTATTAGCGGTTTTTATGATGGGGTTCTCCCTATCCTTTCTAATACGGGTAAATTTCGGAACAGACCCCTGTTCAGCCATGAATCTGGGTATAGCAAGACATTTGCACTTATCCTTTGGTAATTGGCAGGTGCTACTCAACTTAATCTTATTTCTTATCGTTATTGCCTTTGACCGTTCACAGATTGGTTGGGGAACTCTTGCAAATATGATATTAATTGGATATACGGTTGACTTTTTTAGATGGCTGTTCGATTTATTTTTACCGGATAATGCTTTTAGTTCTCTCTCCGTGCGAATTCTGGTTTTAATTCCTGCCCTTTTTCTATTCATTGTGGCAGCTGCGGTCTATATGGCTGTGGAACTTGGAACTGCTCCTTATGATGCCATTGTATTTATCATTTCCAACAAGTTTAAAAAAATCCCTTTTCGTCTTATAAGAATCACCTGGGATATGACTGCCTGCCTTATCGGTTTTTTACTCGGAAGTACCATCGGTGTTGTCACTCTAATGATGGCCTTCTTACTGGGTCCGGTGATTGCCTGGGTGAAAGAAAAAATAAACATTTTGTTGATTTAAAAATTATTTTGGTAATTATTGACATATCTAATAAAAAAGAGTAAGATTTGAATACAGGGGCTTGCCTTATTTTTACATTTTGTAAAATACAGGTTTACATCTAAAACTAATTATGAAAGGGGTTTTCATATGGTTTCCAGAATGTATAAGTTTAGAAAAGTACTATGTTTCGCATTTATAGCCGTTCTAATGCTTCAAGTTTTAACTCTTACTGCTTTTGCAGATGACAGAACAAAAACCGTAACAGTTGACCAGTCCTACACCTATATTATCACACCAGCTCAATTTCCAAGCTACATGGGTTCACCTTCCTCTTATGTACCAGCTACCTATAACTATAATGACGGTACCTATAAAGGTACCTTAAGCTTATCCTATGCAGCCTGCTCCGCTCCTATCTCTGTGGGAAGTAATCTGCAGGTTACAATATATACAAAATATACCGGTACAGTTACTGCACCTGCCGAGAGCAAGACAATTACTTATAGCACCTCTTACAGCTTTACTATCACTCCTGCACAATTTCCGAACTACATGTCTTCTCCGGCTTCCTATGTTCCTTCCACCTATAATTACAACGACGGTTCCTATCATGGCACACTGAATCTCACACGGGCAGCCTGCTCTGCACCCACTGCTGTGGGTAATTATTTACAGGTTACAATCTTTACCGACTATTCCGGCACTGTTTATTACAAATAAATTGCTTTAATTCCTATAGTAGTAAATCTGTAAGGTACCGTTCCTGTACATAGAATATCAAAAAGCCTCCCTGTGAAAGTCTGATTAACAGATCACAGGAAGGCTTTATTATTCTTCTTATATTGTGGATTATCCCTTACAGGCTTCAAAGAGAAATGCCATTTCCCAAGCCACCTTTTTTTCATTCAGCCTATACTTTTCCGGTAATACAGGGCCGCAGCTGTTGGAGCCGACGCCGCTTTGCCTGTAATCCAGGCACAGTGTCACATAATCTGCTTCCTCCAATTCAAAATTGTGTCGCTTAGCTTTTAATTCCTCTATCGTATAAAGGGAAGCTGAGAAGCTTAACGGTACGTTCCCATATACGGATATTCTGCTGCTTCCATCGGATAGCTGTACATCCTTACAATAATAATGGCTTCCGTTTTCCTGGGGCTTTATATAATCTTCGTGGAGCTCCTTCACCGTTGTCTCAAAACGATCAATATAGCTGCTCCTGTGCTTGTCAGGGTAGCTCTCATTAGGACCGTAACCGAAGTAGCTGACCTTCTGGTAAGCCTTGGGAAGCTTCAGAAGTAATCCAAGCCTTGGAAGATAAGGAAAGCTTCTATCAAACTCTCCTTCGAATCCAAATTTAATATATCCGTTTCCGGCGATTGTCCATTTTACTTCAAAGGTCATAAAGTTCTGAAGGTATATTGACCCCATTGCCATCCTGCAGGTTATGATACAACTATCCTTTTCACGGGTGTATTCGCATTGGTAGACTCTTGTTACCATCCTGTCATAACCAGCATTTTTCCATTCAAGAACAATATTCTTATCATTATCCGTGGGAGCACGAAATACATTGTATTCCATGGGGGCTTTTAACATCTCCTCCAGCCCTCTTCTTAGACTTATAAAGGTTCCCTTTACCTTAGAGAATTCATATACAAATCCTTCACCGGTGATAGTGTATTTCCGCCCTTCTTCCTCTATACGAAGCAGGCTATCTTCCAGGTGAAGGCCCGTGGAACACTCCTTTTCTGTACCGGAGAGTTCAAACCTTTCTGACAGACAGATTTGATCAAAACCGCACAATCTTCCGGTCTGGGTTAGCGAGTCATCTTTCCTTTGGATATATTCCAGCTTCAGATAACAGTTTCCCTCCCCCTCCCGGTATTTTTCCTTCAGAATCTCCAGATAAAAGCATTTGCTTTCATGGGGTAATATATCTGCCTCTTCTAATATTCCTTCCGCCAAGAGTTTACCATTCCTCTTTATCTCATAACGAATTGTAATGTAATCCCTTAGATTTATAAAGTCCAGTTTATTCTCAATACGGATAATCCCCTCTTCCAGCCTGACTTCTCCAACCCTTGCCGGACGGATTACATTCTTGTATTCAGCCAGCCCTGTATGGATTCTCCTGTCAGGGTATACCAGACCGTCCATACAGAAGTTACTGTCATTGGGAAATTCACCGAAGTCTCCTCCGTAATAGAATTTATCCCTGCCGTCTTCCGCCTTACCCATGTAAACACCATGGTCACACCATTCCCAGACAAAACCGCCGCAGTAATTATCGTACCGGTAAATCTGTTCAAAATACTCTTCCAGGTCTCCCGGTCCGTTTCCCATGGCATGGCAGAACTCACACTGAATAAACGGCTTTTTGTTATCCTTATTTTCGCAGTATTCCTGTATCCATTCCGTCGGTGCGTACATGCGGCTGACCATATCAAGCATGGACATATCCTGCTTTTGCCACTCCTGCCAGGTGCAGCCTTCATAGTGAAGAAGTCTGGTAGGATCATATTCCTTTACCCAGCAGCCGGCTTCAATGAAGTTCTCACCATAACCGCTCTCATTGCCAAGAGACCAGATAAGGATACAAGTCCGGTTCTTATCCCGTATAACATTTCTTTGTATCCGGTCCAGAATTGCTTCCTTAAAACGCTTATCCTTTGCTATCTGCGATACATAATCCAGGTCTTCCGTTGCATATACTTCTCCGCAGCCATGGGATTCCATATCGGCTTCCCCGATAACATAAAAACCAAATTCATCACACATCTGGGTAAACCAGGGAGAATTGGGATAGTGGCTCGTTCTGATTGCATTAATATTATGTTCCTTCATAAGCCTTAAGTCTGCAAGTGCATGCTCCCGGCTTACGGCAGCTCCCGTATAAGGACTGCTGTCATGACGGTTGACTCCTTTGAACTTAACTGCCTGCCCATTTACCAGTACAACACTGTCTTTCACCATAATACTTCTGATTCCGAATTTTTCCCCGATGATTTCTTCTTCCGTTATTAATTCCATCCGGTATAAGGATGGTTCTTCCGCATTCCAGAGAACCGGATTATCAATCTGAAAGCTGGTATGGGAAGCTTTTACTGCCTCATGACAGATAATAGTATCCTCGGTATCCTTTATGACCCATTGGAGCTTTGGATTCCCGATAACTTCCACATCCAGGGTAATCAAAGCCCTGTCCATTGTTTCATTTAAAAGGGTGCGTATTGTATAATCCCTGATAAATTCTTTGGGTCTCATCAGGATATAAACATCTCTGAATATACCCGACTGCCGGAACTTATCCTGGTCTTCCAGATAGCTTCCGTCACACCACTTGAGCACCAGGACATGGATAAGGTTCTCTCCTTCTTTAACCAGTTCTGTAATGTCAAATTCACTGGTTGAATGGGATACCTGGCTATATCCGGCAAAGGTTTTATTGATCCAGAGATAGAAGCAGGAATCCACTCCCTCAAAATTCAGATACAGCTTTCTTTGCAGTTCCTCTGCCGTAAAGGTTACGGCCTTGGTGTAAAGCCCGCAGGGATTGTCTGCCGGAACATAAGGCGGATCATAGGGAAATGGATAGTAAATATTCACATACTGATTTTTATCATATCCTAACAGCTGCCAGCTGGATGGCACCTCTATTTCTTTCATCGTATCCGGTACCGATTCTTCCCTTAAAAAATCCCTCACTTCGTCTGGATTCGAGTAGAATTCCAATTGCCATTTACCATTTAACATTACTCTCATTTCCCTGCCTTCTGTGTCATAAGGAATATAAAAGCTTCTGTTTTTCTGGGTTCCGACATGCAATATCGCAGGATTTTCATAATAATTGTCAAGTTTCACAAAAGTTTCCTTCCTTCTTTACAGTTTGCAAGGGTTTTATCTTAATTAAAAAAGTGGTATAGAGCAGGCAGAATAGCAGGATACTGGCAGGAAGGATATAAAAGGCTTCCCGTAGTCCGACCATGTCGGTAAGCTTTCCAAATGCTGCGTTAAATCCAATATCACAGACTGTCGCCAGGCTTATGATAGCCCCGGTTGCAGTTGCTATCCCTTCCTCTTTAAAATAGTTTCTTATCATAAGTACCAGTGTTGGATAAACAATAGAGATACTAAGCCCGGATATACTAAGAAGGGCAATCCACTGTCCTCCTGAGAGGATACCTGCAATATAAAAGAAAGCTCCTATACCTCCAAAAATACCGATACTTTTGGAAACTCCAAGCCTATGGACAGCAGGGGCAAGAATAAGTCGTCCCAGGGTAATCCCCCCAAAAAACACAGACAAATATCCAGCCGATGCTTTTGTTGACCTTTGAAGCTCCTTGGTACCATATATCAGAAACCAGTTTAGTATCCCATGCTCCGCAATGAAGTAAAAGCCAAACAGCAGTACAAAAAACACAAAAGCCGGAGTTCTCATAATATCCTTATAGGATACCGCTTTCTTTTTCTCCCCTTTCACATCCGGAATGTCCTGAAAAAGGAGAAACAAAAGACCTGCTAATGCAAGGACTACAAGTCCCATATTGACATACTTCCAGGTGGAAAAGCTGGCAGGAAGCCTTCCTATTCCATTCTGGCTTGAACTGGTACCGATTCCCTGAACAAAATAAAGGATATTTACGATTAATCCGGGTGATGCGGTAAATATTACCGGTACCAGAATATTAATCGTAGTATTAATCAGCGTGGAGGCCCCAACACACAGGAACATCCCTGCTAACAGCACCAAATAATTATCCGTTAGGATAAATAAGGCTATGCCGCTCATCCATATAAGCAGCATACTGATAAATACCTGCTTTTTCCGAAAACGGTCAATAAGAGCTCCTCCCAGAAATAAAAACACCAGATTCCCAAGGTAACTTACTGTAATAATTGTGGATATTTGAGTGGTGTTTAAGCTGAAATGCTCTTTAAATACGATGGAAAAAATACCACGAAGACTGTCATTTGCCCCCATGGCTATCATTATGAGCATAAAGCTGATAAATAGGAGGGCATTCCTGCTGCTTCCCTTTCTTCTTAGATTCATCTGCCGCATCCTTTATACGATTTTATTTTAATGATTGTATTATAACAATTTAATCTTCAAACTGCTCAATGGTAACCAGATTATCCATGAATCGGTAACGGAAACGAACCACGGTGTTATCCTTTTCCACCTTAAAATAACCTTTATTGCTGGAGCCGCTTCTGGGGTATGTATCATAACAATAGGTGGCTGAAAGTGTTCCATAGGTGGACACAGCATAGTCATATTCACCTGCAAAGGGAATAACCACAGATAAGGTGTAGGTATTGTCCCCGATATAATACATTCTGGTAACTTCACTGTTGGAATCGTTCTTTACCGCTCCCACATAAGGCTGGAAGCTTCCGTACAACACAATTTTTTCCGGCAGCTTCATCCCGGTTGCTTCATCGTAGGTGTTTTTAGCACCATAGTCTAAAAGTCCGGGAGGGTTTCCTGCTTTTTCCCTAAGAGAATCTCCCATATCCCAAAGATGCTTCACGGTATCCTCTTGGCTAAATCCCATGGGGCAGGCAGGGCTTTTTTTATTAATCTGATAATAGTCCTGATAATCCATCTCACCATTATCAGCCCTTTTCATAGATACCGCAGCTTCTCCAAGGGTTCTTCGAAAGGGTATCTCAAAGTATGCATTCACATTGTTAATAGCCGTCCATTTATAGGTATATTCTAAAAACTGTTTCTGACCTTCCTCATCCTGATTGGCAAACCATCCGATCTGATCATATCCCCACCAGTCGAACCAGGCTCTTTCTTCATAGGAGTACTGTTCAAAGTCCTCCACTACCTTGCCTCCCCAGTTATCATATTCCATCAGATAGGGCATAGTCTCTGCACTCCAGCCGTTAGGATTTTCTCCTCCCTCACTAAAGCCCTCTCTTACAAGTACCAGTTTTTCTCCCTTTCTGTCCAATACCGGATATCTGGTAAAGGGCATGGCATGGTAATCAAGAAGTAATTTTCCCCTGATGCTGATACCATGGCTGTGGGCATCTAAGAGAACCTTATGCCGTCTGGCATGTACTTTGGCATAATCTCTTATCATTTGTACCAGCTCAGACATTTTTTCCATTCCTCGGTCATTAGCGGTATAAAGATGGATCTGGCCCATATGAAGTGCTTCATAACCGGCATCGATATATCTGGTAGCACGGTAATAAAACCACAATCTGGTCTCTAATTCATTGATGTCTGGGAGTGCTCCATCCTCTCCCCAGATAAACCCCTGGGGCTTTTGAGGAAAGCGCATCTTCTCAAACCGGAAGCCTCTCTCCTCTACCGGAAGACCGAAGGCTTCCAATACATAAGCCGGTACTTTAAAGTTCTCTATATGCCGGTATACTGCTTCGAAAATACATGCCTGTAAAATAATATCCTCGTCTACCTCATGGACTCTGTCTGCCAGGTATTTTGATTTTCTGAAATGCTCTTTGTCATCCAAATCCGGTTCCCATATTCCGGAAGCCCTTCCGATAAACTTCACTCCAAGATTTTTAATAGCCCTCAGGTCATCTTCCAGAGTTTTCGTATGAATGAAAAAAGCTGCGGTTACCGATCTTTTTAAATAATTTTCCAATACTTCCTTTTCAATTGTGGTATCAAAATAATAATTCTTCATGCTTATTCTAAGCCTTTCTAATTGTTGTATAGCTGCATCACAAACAGGGCAAATAAGGAATTAGCCCAAGCAAACCATTCTCTGGTGAATTTGGAGGGATCGTCGCAATGAAAGCCTTCATGCATTAACTGGCAGCCTGCATCTGAACGAAGTATTACCTGAAGAAGCTCTTCCTGCTCTTTTCTGGTTTCAGCGGTAAGCCCCTGCATAGTAAGGGCAATATGCCAGATATACTGCTGTGGTGTATGAGGACTGCCAATGCCTTTCGCACAGCTTCCCTCATAATAATAAGGATTCATTTTACTTAAAATAAATCTTCTGGTATTCTGATATATTCTGTCACTTTTCTCGCTGTAGCCCAACCAGGGAATAGACATAAGACTCGGTACATTGGCATCGTCCATCAGGTTGTAATTACCGAGCCCATCGGTTTCATATGCATAGATTTCTCCGAATCCTTCCTGGCTTACAATACCGAATTTCTTTATTCCGTCCTCTATTTCACCTCTTAATTTGTCAATCCCTTCTGAAAGGGCACTATCTTTATAGAATGTCTCTGTTATTTCTTTCATAAAGCCCAATATGGTAACCGCGAACATGTTGGAAGGAACCAGATAGCCATATTGGCAGGCATCATCGCTAGGCCGGAAGCCCGACCAGGTCATTCCCGTATACCCGCAGGGTTCTCCCTGTCCATCCCGTGTTAAAGTATCTGAAGGCGGGCAGTTTAAGCGGACAAAGGAATAATCGGAGTCACTGCTATGGTTCTGTTCCTTTTTCCACTGGTCAATAATCTTTATGAACACTTCCTTCACTGCTTCGGTAAATACCGAGGTATCTCCGGTTACTTCCCAATACTCGTGTAGGAGCCATATAGGATAGCAGAGGGAATCTACCTCATATTTGCGTTCCCAGTCCCAGGGATTTGAAGCTGTCAGATCCACCTCCCAGCATCTGCCGTTCGCTTCTTCATTAAAAGCATTTGCATAAGAATCGATTGCTATATATCTCATCTGCCGTTTTATCAAGCCTTTGATAAATTCACCTATTATAGGATATTTCTTAGCAAAAGGAAGATAATGCACTACCTGGGCGGAAGAATCCCTTAACCACATAGCCTCGATATCACCGGTAAATACGAAAACCTCACCGTCCTCTAAAAATCTGGAGGTTGTTTTCGCTGTACTTGCATAACAGTTTAAAAAGGTCTTGTAGAGCTTTTCATCCTGTGAGAAATTTTTTCCGATTTCTTCTGCAATTTCCGTTACTGCCCTGTTCAATTCCAGTTGCTTTTCATCTGGTTTCATATATACACCCATAGCATTACAGGCTAGCCTGCGATACTGCCACAAATAAAAGGAGTGAAAGAATCTGTTTGTGGCATCCTTTCAAATCATATTTTCTTTCACTCTTTGTTCCTATACCTGCTGTATTAAAAAGGCTGCCACCGAAGCCGCCAGAACACCGGAGGCCCCTTTTACCTGCTTCCTGTCAGCACTTCTGTTTACGGAGGTTCCGACGATATCCAGATGAATCCAAGCTGTGCCCTCTTCTATAAATTCTTCCAGAAAGCAAGCCGCAACACTTGCTCCTCCATCACCTTCCGGCGCATAATTGATAAGGTCTGCTGTTTGGGTACGGTATAAAAGGCGGTGATAGCTCTGGTCTAGAGGAAGCCTCCATACTTTTTCACCCTGGTGTTTGGCCTCAGCCAAAAAAGCCTCGCCTGTCGTTTCGTCGTTGTAAAAGATACCGGAGATTTCATCCCCCAATGCCTTCCGGCAGGAATTGGTCAAGGTCGCCAGGTCAAGAACTCTCCCGGCTCCTCTTTTTTGCGCATAGGTCAGCGCATCACACAGAATCAGTCTGCCTTCTGCATCCGTATTATATACCTCCACAGTCTTGCCGGACATGGTAGTAATAACATCTCCCATTCGAAGAGCATCCGGTCCGATTAAATTCTCAACGGCTGGGATAAGTAACAAAAGATTTATTTTACTCTTTTGCCGGAGGACAATTTCAAAGGCTGCCGCCAGATTTGCAGCTCCGCACATATCATATTTCATTCCCTCCATGGAAGAAAGGGATTTTAAATGATACCCGCCGCTGTCAAACATAACTCCTTTTCCCACAAGAGCAGTTATCGGAGCACCTTTTTCGCCCTCATAGTAAAGAGAAATCAATACAGCCTCCTCTTTGCTGCCGCTGTTTACTCCAAGGATTCCTCCGCAGTGCAGTGTACTTAATTCTTTCTTCCCTAATGCCTCAAATTCAATACCGTAATCCTTCGCCAGCTCTTTAAGATATCCGGTAAACTCACTGGTATGAAGGTAGTTTGAAGGAATATCTCCTAACATCCTGGCATAATTGATGCATTCGCCATAGTCCGCTGCCTTTTTTATACTGCTCTTTAAGTCAGCGCCAGAAATAAGTGTAACCCTGCAGGATTCCTTTTCATCCTTTAATTCCTCCCTTAGCGAATATACCCCTTTTACGGTGATTTCCTGTAATCTTTCCTTCCGAAAGGAATAAGCACCATAATACATTGCTCTTACAAGAATCTCTGTAATAGTCTCCAGGGGAAGCTCTCTTAAAGAAAATCCCTCCAGCAGAATACCGCAGTTACCGGTCAGCTCTCGGCCCAGGCTGCGAAAGGTATCATTTAAACACTCCTGCCAGGAGTTTCTTCCCTTTCTTAGTTTCAGAAAGCGCACCGGAACAATCCCGTTTGTCCCATTCTGCACTCCTATCAACTGCTCTGTACCGCCTGCTGCCCCTGACTGCATATTCTGAAAGCAGAAGTTAAGCTTCTTCCAGAACTCTACATCCGCTGCTGCCTGAAACTCTGTATATTTCTCATGAATCTTCTCCGACTGAATTTCCTTAGCCTTAACTTCCGACAGGTTTTTCAATCTTTGGATGAGCTCCTCCTCTGTTACATAGGGAATTACAAGAAGCTCGTTTGAACCTGTAGATTGATACCGGTTATTTATTATAAATATCATATATGTTTAGCTATCACCTGTAACTGCGATACCTCTCTTCCTCCCTTTCCTTTTATGTTCTATGACTTTTAAAATATGCCTGTTTCGCTCTATCGTCTAATAACATTCAAATTATACTACAAATTGCTGGGTAAATCTTCTATTTTTGTTCTTATATTAGAATCTAAACAGCAGGGTCTTTATTTCATAAGGCTTTACTTCAACGCGTACAGGGCCGGTCTGATACTCGCCCTCTGCCTCTTCCATCAAATTACTTTCACACCATGCCTTTACCGGAACACTGCAGTCCACGGTTATTGTTTTTCTGGCACCGGTAAATTCATGGAAGCGAATAACCATCTCCTTTGTATCCTCCGCCTGCTTCATACAATCAACGGAGATATTCTCTTCACTAAAACGTAAGAAACTATCAATACTAAAGACAGCTCTTCCGGGAATTGCAGTTATAGGGTTATTCAAATCAAAGGCTTCTTTTTCCAAATCACTCTCATACCACTCATTCCTGTGAGGATAGATGGCATATGTAAATTCATGAAAGCCCTGATCTGCACTGTAATCGGGGTCAATGGCAGATTTAATCAATGTTAGGCGAAGCATATCCTCCGTAATATCATGACCGTACTTACAGTCATTTAACAGTGCCACGCCATATCCCGTTTCGCTGATATCCGCCCACTTATGTGCAACCACCTCGAACTTTGCCGCTTCCCAGCTTGTGTTTCTGGTAATCGGCCTTCGGATATTTCCAAATTGAATATCAAATCTTGCATCAACTGCTCTGATATTTACAGGGAAAGCTGCTTTTAGAAGTTTTTGCTGTTCGTGCCAATCTACTTCTGTCTGAAAGTCAAGCCTTGCTTTTTCATGGTACAGACACATACGTTGGGTTATTGCTGACTTATTATATGTCCAATGGAAGGTCACAAAGATACCAAGTGAAGTTTCTTCCACCGTTACCTTTCTTAAATCCTCCACATTTTCCTGCTTATCGTGATGAGTTGCTTCCAGCTCCCAGGCATCAAAGCATCTGGGTTTATCTTCAAACACCTGGAGAACATTTCCCCATTCTCCTGCTTTTAAGATTTCTCTGCCGGCACACTTGTCATAGATACTGGTAAGCCACCCCTTTGAATTCCAGGACACTCTGTAAAAAGCATTGGAGACTTCATTTATATCTCCTTCTGTCCTGACATTCCTTAAGGCGGAGGTCTTTTCTGGCTTCTGTTTTAATATGGTAAAGGAAAAAGGCTCCATATTCTTAACGAAAACAAGAACTCCCTCAGCTACCGGCATACTCTCCAGCTCTTCACCCTTCTCATTGACAAATACTGCTTCCCTTTCCCCTTCTGTTACCAGGACATAGGAGTCTCGCCGCCAGTTGGAATTATTAAATACCGTATAAGTACCCTCTTCTGGAATAAACAGGCTCTTATTTACTTTCTCTCTGACGTCCTCTAGAAGTTTTTCCGCCTTCTCGTAATTCACTTTACTGTCTTCATAGACCTCTCGTATGGAGGAACCGGGCAGAATATCATGAAACTGATGACAGAGCACAATTTTCCATGCCTCTTTAAGCTCACTATAAGGATACGAAAGTTGTGTCAGCTCAGCCGCCAGGACTGATAACATCTCGGTACTGCGAAGGGAATATTCCATTTTCCGGTTCATCCTCTTATTATAAGCCTGAGAGGTGTAGGTACCCCGGTGGAATTCCAGATACAGCTCACCATCCCATACCGGAAGATAGCCTTCCATTTCATTATTCCTAAGGTTCTCCTGGAGCCTGTGAAAATAATCTGTTGCACTTTCCGTCTTGATATGAGGTATTCCGGGAAGCTTATTCAGATGCTTTATTGTCTCCAGCATATCCCGGTTTGGTCCTCCTCCGCCGTCACCGTAACCATAAGCTATCAAAAGGTCCTTATTTATATCCTTATTGCTGTAATTATCCCATATTCCCTTAACTGCATATGGTCTGGTATCTCCGTTATAGGTATAGGAAGTAGAATCGGTATCCGGTGTTGTTATAAAATGAGACAGGATTTCCGTGCCGTCCATTCCCTTCCAGAGAAATGTATCATAAGGAAGCTTATTGCTGTCATTCCAGCTTATCTTTGTTGTCATAAAGGTATGAATTCCGGATTTTTTCAGTATTTGAGGGAGGGCCCAGGAATATCCGAATACGTCCGGCAGCCATAGAAAATCATTCTGATAACCGAACTCTTTTTCAAAAAAACGCTTTCCAAGCAGTATCTGCCTTACTAAGGATTCTCCGCTTACCAGATTGCAGTCGCATTCCACCCACATGGAGCCGGAGGGTTCCCATTTTCCCTCTTTTACCCTTGTCTTGATATTCTGATAGATATCCGGGTAATTCTCTCTGATAAAATCATAAAGCTGTGCCTGGGTCTGCAGGAATTGGTAGTAAGGATATCGTTCCATCATACGGTTTACAGTAGAAAAGGAACGGGCGGCTTTCTCTCTTGTATGTTTAAGCTGCCAGAGCCAGGCAACATCTATATGAGTATGTCCCAGGAGACTAACATTGATATCCGGTTTTCCTCTTCCGTCCAGCTTCTCGTCAAGATACAGTAATGCCTTTTCTATACTTTCATAAAACTCATCATGGCCCTTCTTTGCATAATCCACTATTTGAAAGGCTTTTACCAGTATATTGAGAAGCCATTCCTTATACTCATTGTTTTTATCCAGAAGGTCGTAGGTTTCCAATGCATTTTTTGCAAGGTAATAGAATTCATCCGCCTTTTTATCCAATACTCCAAATTGCGCTCGTTCGATTTCCATGGGCATCTCCTTTGGAACTCCGCCGCCGCTAAGTCCGGACCATACCCGGAATTTTAAGTCCAGTACCAGTCCGTTTTCTGCTACATCAAAGAATACTTCCTTGTGATTTCCATCAACTCCCTGATGAGGAACACCGTTTAAGTACAGAAGGCTTTCGAAATGGCTGTTATTTCCGGTGCCTTCCGGTACTCCAAAATCAAAAAGTCCTACTACCTCTTCCTCTTTCAGAACTTCCGGAACCACAATCTGAGTACATAGCCAGTTATATTGGTCCCAGCCTTTCCAGCGAAAACCGATTCCTACTTCCTCTGCCTCTCCCATTGGTATTCTGTTCCCATTACTGCCGTCATCCCGGTACCAGTGAAAGCTCTTAATCTCCGTAAGTTTCTTATATCGCTGTTCTTTTAACTCTGTTATAAGATTCTCTATTCTGTCTCTATTGTGAAAGTCAAAAGGCATCTTTTTCTCCTTTCAGACTAAAATATGCCATAGGCATCGTCATAGCGTTCTACTAATGTTTTGGCAAGGGAATAGGAATTAATAAGGGGATGTAATGTTAAAGCCTGGATGGCAGTCTCTTTGGACTTATGCATAATTGCTTCCACCGTAAGCTTTTCGTACATTTTAATCAGCCTCATCAGAAGATAAGCATGCTCCGGTACCTCACCGATAGGTACCGGGCAGATTCCCTTTTTGGACACCTTACAGGTAACCTCAATCACATCCTCGTCTAGTAAGCCCTGAATACAACCCTGATTTTCTACGGATAATACCAGGCTGTAACCTTCCTCGCTTTGGAGTCCTTCTATACAGTCCAGCATGACACCAGCATAGCCCATTCCATCCGGGACTTCCAGCTTTCCTCTTTTAATTTCTTCCCTTTTACCGCTTCCGGTTTCGATACTCATATAGGAGCTTTCTCTCAATGCCATATAATAGAGGAATATCTGCAGTGCACCTTCCGGGTCCGCGTCCATATCCATGGCTTTTAATTCCTCCATCATATGGAGATTAACAGCTTCTATAGTCTTTCCTCTGGTCTCTCCGGATTTTTGGATATTCTTAAGGGCCTTTTCCCTGTGGTAATAATAATAAAGGTATTCATTGGGTAAATAACCGATAGAGCGTAAAAGCTCCGGGTCAAACATAGAAAATTCCTGGACACTGTTTAAGAAATCATCATCTGCCAGTAAGTCACCCAATATCTCCTTCCCGTTCTTCTTAACACTTCTGATCCAGGACAAATGGTTAAGGCCAAAGAATTCTACATATAAGTCTTTTTCCTCTACTCCAAGCCTATTAGCCATACGGAATTTGGTACTGCTGGGTGCATCGCAGATTCCGATAATCTTGTCATAACCAGCGCTTCTTAGTGCCTGAGTTACCAGCCCGGAGGGATTTGTAAAGTTAAATATCCATGCATTCGGTGCATGTTCTTGTATCAGTTTGCAATATTCAAGAAGTACCGGTATGGTGCGGACAGCCATAGAGAAGCCGCCTACTCCTGTGGTTTCCTGGCCGATTACTCCTTCTGTAAGAGCAATTGTTTCATCCACCACTCTGGAGTGATCCCCGCCGACTCTTAAAGTCGTTACAATATAGTCGGCCCCTGTAATCGCTTCAATGGGACTTTTTGCAATTCCCACCTTTAATTCTTCCTTCTTTCTCTTTATTACATGGGCACAGAGCTTACCGATTATCTCCTGCTTCTCACTGTCAATATCATACAATACCACTTCATCTATGTTTAACTTCTTATACCGTGCCAATAAGCCATTAATAAATATTACTGTTCTGACACCTGCTCCTCCGATTACTGCTATCTTCATATTTATAACCTCTCTTTCTGTTCTTTCATAAATTCATACAGTCTGTCTTCGTCCGGAAATGCCGTATTTCCACCGCAGGCTGTCACCGATAAGGCGCCGCAGGCATTTCCGATGGCCAGACATTCCTCAAGGCCTTTCCCTTTTAAGTACCCATAAATAAAGCCTGCATTAAAGGAATCACCTGCCCCGGTAGTATCCACGGCTTTTACCTGGTAGGATGCTGCCTGATGGAATTCGCTGCCTGAGTAAGCGATAGAACCTTTTTTTCCAAGCTTTGCAACTGCAATTTTCGTATATGCTGCAAAATCTTTCATTGCCTCCCTGGCATCTGTCTTTCTGCCATAGTGAATTGCTTCAGTTTCATTCATAAATAGAACATCAATAAAAGGAAACAGCTCATAAATACCTTCATACCATTCGCCAGAGGAATCCCAGCCTACATCAAAGCTGACACTGACATTATCCAGTTGTTTTATATCTGTCAGAAGTTTTTGATACTCCCTGTGATTCTTCTGTCCCTCATAACCGGTTATATGTATGTGCCTTGCCTGCCCAACCTTGTCAAGGTCAACCTCTCCTATGTTAATCTCCGAATTGGTCCCCCGATATGTCAGAAAGGAGCGGTCCTTTTCATTGGTGAAGCTTAAGGAAATGCCGGTTTTATTCTGATTACTGTAAGTTAGCAGGGAAAGGTCCACATTACTCTTCTGAAATTCTTCCAGAATAAATTTTCCATAACAATCATTTCCCACAGAGCCTTGGAACACCGGCCTTAATCCCAGCTTGCCAAGTCCCAATGTAAAAAGAGCAGCTCCGCCTCCTACAAAAGTATCCATAACATCGGTTATATCCTCTTGACCTGGTTCCGGAAATTTCTCAATTCCCGGAATAACAATATCTATGTTCACATCGCCGTATATGAATACGTCCCATTTTTTATGATTCATTTTAACTCCTTTCGTGAGTATCAATTCTTCGATTTGATACTCCTGAATAAGTAATTGAAAAACTGCTTTTTGTTTTTTCAACTTATTCTTCTATCTATGTGATATATCTATAAAAAAAATTCTTTACCCCCGCACTCTCCATCATTCATTCCGTACCTTCCGATTACTCGGAATGGGTATTTACCTGATAATATGATTTACACGTTGGTAAAGAATCCTGTGTTCTATTCTATCATTTTATTCTTTTACCGCACCTATCATAGCTCCCTTGGCGAAATACTTCTGAATAAAGGGGTATACACAAAGGATAGGTACTGTTGTCACAACAACGGCAGCCATTTTCAGGGAATCCGAGGTAACGGTATTGGAATTCTGAGCTATCGCCTGGGAAACTGTCGTAACTTCCCTGGCCGCCATCGCCTTGGATAGCATCTGCTGCAATACAGTCTGAACCGGCCATAAAGCACTGGAGCGCATGTAAAATGCTCCGGAGAACCAGTCATTCCAATGGTTTACCGCCGTATATAGGCCAACAACCGCCATAACGGGTTTGCTTAGGGGAATTATAATCGTGGAGAATATCTTAAAATATCCGCAGCCATCCAATTTCGCTGATTCTTCCAGGCTATCCGGAATTGTTTCAAAAAAGGTTCTCATCATTAATAGGTATGTAACACTGACGAGACTGGGAACTACATATACCCAGAAACTGTTGAGAAGGCCCAGTTTATTGTACTGGATGTAGGTTGGAATCATACCGCCGCTAAAAAGCATTGTAAAGGTAATTAAAATCGTAATAAGCTTTCTTCCCGGCAACTCTTTTTCCTTCAAAGAATATGCCGCAAAAGAGGTAACTATAAGGCTTCCCAAGGTCCCGATAACCGTACGGGATATGGTAATAAAGTATGCCTTTGTTATTGAACCATCCTGAAATACCTCTTTGTAATTGGCCAAAGTGAACTTTCTGGTCCAGAAATATATCCCGCCTCTGGCAGCGTCTTTACCGTCATTAAAGGATAAAGCAACGATATTAATACAGGGAAGGATAATCATAAGACAAATTCCTATTAGGATACAATAGATGACCACCTGTAATACCTGTTCGGATAAACTGGCTTTAATCCTGTTATTTTTCATATAAGCTGCACCTTATCCTTTCATTTTCAGCACTTGCGTAATGCTTTTATCTTTTTAGGCATACCGCAGCTAACTTGCCGCCTCTGGGCTACATTGCCTGGCAAGTTGTCTGCAATCTGGCAAGTTGTCTGCAACCTGGCAGGTTGTCTGCAACCTGCTAGACTGCCTGCACTCGGCAAGCAGTCCTGCGGTATGCAATAGAATTATTTTGTATAGAAATCGATAGTATTCTTATCTTCCTGATATAATTTACTGATGTATTCGATGAAGGTGTCATCTCCGGCCTGCTTTAATTGCTGACGGAAGGATTCTACTATCTGTTTTACTTCATCATCGGAATTCGCATAGATTGCCTGAACCAGCATATCTTTATAGTTTAACAGGGACATCTGTGCTTTTACATCTGCAAGTGAATCTGCTGAAAGATAAGCAGTTGCATCAAGACCGGGAACAAGTTTTAAAGTTCTTGGATAGTCCTTTGCAATTTGAATAGATCTTTTGAAGGTTGAACTGGAAGCAGCACCAGGACGGCTTTCTCCAAAGTTGCCTAAATTATCGATATTAGTTAACATATAAGAGAAAAATACACAGCCATTGTTTCCGAAGCCGGCACCAATCTTATCTACCAGGTAATCCTTATCTCCATCATTAAGCTTCTGTAATGCCTCATCCGTTAAAACAGGCTTACCGTCAACCATATTATAAGACTGGCCTTCCACACCATATTGGCATAAAAGCTGTCCTTCCGGAGTTGAAAGATAATCAAAGAATTTCAGGATTTCTTCCGGATTCTTAGCACCGGCTGAAATTGCCCAGGCTCCATAATTACTCTTGCCATGTACAATGGTAGAATTACTTCCGGTGAAATCATTTAAAGGTCCTAATGGTAACCATTCATCTTTTGTATAAACAATATCCTGATAATTGTGAACATCTGCAATAATTGCGGAGTTATGGGATCTTGATACTTCTTCTGCACGGGTGGAATCCATCGTAAAGAACTCAGGATTCATTAAGCCCTCTGCTAAAAGTTTTCTTACATAGTTAATCTTTTTATAAACATAATCAGTATCTGCTTCATGCTTAATGGTGCCATCATCTGTAATATTATAACCGTCACTTACACCCCAGTCATATCCGGCTACAATGTACTTAAGTGAATCAGGAGATCCACCCCAATATTTCGGTCCTAAAGGATATACTGCATTTCCGTTATCGTCTTTGAAGTTGCCCTCTTTGATTTTTACTAATAAATCATAGAATTGATCCTGGGTTTTGATTGTTTTCGGATCAATGCCAAGAGCATCGACGATGGATTTCTGGATGTACATACCGCCTACATAAGCATTTTCAGGATTATACTCCATAGATCTGTCTTCTGAATCAACTGCAAGCGGAAGGATATAAGCAGCACCCTTGAATTCGTCACGGAAAGTTATATTCTTTTGTGCATCATTGGGAAGATAATCTTTCTCCAGATAGCGATTGTAAACCTTCATATCCTTTAAGTAACCGGAGACATCGGCAAACATCTCCTCACGAGCTGCCTTTAAAAGTATAGGAAACTCAGGTCTGGTAGAGTTATCCAAATAGGATACTATTACATCCGGAATCGTACCGGAAGCCAGCTGGGCTGCCATTACACTGGAATCACTGTCGCCAGGGGTATATTGGATATCCAGCTTTATACCTGTGCGCTTTGTAATCTCCTTCATAACTGCAGTATCATTTAAATTCTTTGGCAGGCTGTTTCCGATATCATCAACATAAGCCTGCACGGTAATAGTTCTGTCTGCAATCCAGGTGTCCGGCTTGTTCGCATTATCCTCACCGGATGTTTCGGTTGAATTGTTATTTGATGCTTTTTCCCCAGATTTTGAACAGGCGGTTGTTCCTGTAACCACCATTGCAGCAACGAGACCTACTGCAAAGAAACGTTTCAAAATACTTCTTCTCATAAATTACCTCCATTCCTGCGCATAGTATGCGCCTCTTTCGCCTATTCCAAAAGCAAAATACTTCCGGAATAAAACATTTTATATGCTTAAATATTTAGAACCAGTTGCCATAATCCCATTCTAAATAGTGCATTATATTGTTACCAAAGACCGACTTCCGTAAGTTTCTTTGAAAGCTTATTGCATCCAACTACTAAAATCAAACCAACGACTCCCTGTACAAGTCCTACTGCTGTGGCATAACCAAACTGTCCATTCATAAGACCAATACGTACCACGAAGGTATCCAGGGTATCTGCTACCGACATATTTCCAGGGGTTCTTAACAGGAATATCTGTTCAAAACCGGAAGAAAGCAAGCCGCCGACACCTATAATGAACAAGAGTCCGATAGTACCTCTGATTCCTGGCAGTGTAATGTGCCACATTTTCTTGAGCTTGGAACATCCATCAATACTTGCAGCTTCATAAAGAGCCAGATCAACACCGCTGATAGCAGCCAGGTATATAATGGAATCCCATCCGATATTTCTCCATAAATCCATGGAAAACAACAGCTGGAAAAAGTATTTGGATTCCATTAAGAAGAAAGTACTGGAATCTCCGCCAAGCTTTCCAATCAACTGGTTTAATACACCGGTATTAGGAGCCAGGATTCTCTGCATAATGGTTACAATAATTACTGTCGACAGAAAGTGGGGCAGGTAAGTAATCGTCTGACTTATCTTTTTAAACTTCATACTGCGGACTTCATTTAACAGCAGCGCCAGGATAATGGCAAAAGGAAATTCAAGAATACATTTGATTAATCCCACTGTTAAAGTATTACGAAGTAAGCGTACAAAATCAAAACTGCTAAAGAAAGTTCTAAAATACCGAAAGCCTACCCAGGGACTTCCCCAAATCCCCTTTCGAAAGGAATAGTCCTTGAATGCCAGAACAATACCTCCCATCGGAATATAACAAATCAGTATGTAATAAATGATACAGGGTAGCAGCATTAAATATAAGGGCCAAAATTTTATCAGCCTTTTTATAATGGGCTTCTTGGCATATATTTGCTCTGCTTTTTTAACTGTTCCGGCTGCCATGCCATTCCTCCTCGCTTTTGTTTCTGTCTTTATTATAAAAAAACTGCTTTCATCCCACAATGGACGAAACTTTTGATTTCAGTGTAAATTTCTACACTGCCGGTTGGTGCGAATAATTAAGAAGCATCCTTCACCCATGTGCCTGGGAGTCCCAGTCGCCAATCTATAGGTATAACGGAATGGAGATATCTATTAGCGGCTTAAAAAAACAGTGGATTTGACCATGCCTTTTTACCGTTTATGTCTGTAATTTCAATTCTTACATATTGTGTACCGGATGGAACTGCGAATTCTGCTTCTCTTACATCCATCCCGCTCCTGTCATAAACATTCCTTCCGTGCTCCGGCCAGGTTATAAAGGCTATGGACTTTACAGGGCTTGTACAAACCCGCAGTGTGTTATCTTCTAACTCAATACTAAGAAACTCAGGTCCGTTTGAAGCATAAAAATCTCCGGTTTTTAAACTGCTTACAATATCTTTTTGAGCTAATCCTGCTGCTGAAACACAGATCCAGCCGCCAAAGAATTCTTTTACATTACAATGAAGATCTTTTGCATGGGCATCATCAGAAGCAAAACCATAGACCTTCTTCCCTTTTCTCAGTAAATAATCCCAGTAATCCGTAGCATAGCCGGTAAGACTTTCTCTGTCACAGTTATGGTTATAAACTTCTATGCCTAAATATCCCTCCGGTTCCAATAACTCTTCATATTCGAATTTTGTCCATCTGGGATGGTTAATAATACAGATATTCCCTTTATTCCTGTACTCATTGATTGTTTCTTGGGGAGATTGGTCTGTAACCGGCCAAATGCTCTCAGCCTCATATCTTTCCTTTACATTCACATTATAGTCAGCGATAGCATGAATATGGTAACAGCTGTCTCCCACTTCCCCTTCCATACCATCCAATATGATAAACTCTTCATTATCCTTTATGCTGCTGATATAATATCTACGGTGATCGGAAATACACAGGAATTGATAACCTTTTTCTTTATAAGCCTTTATAACTGTTTCCAAATCATAGGCTCCATCTGAACGTGTCGTATGGGAATGCAGATTACCTTTGTAGGTATTTTCAAATCTTGGGAAAATTCTTTTTTTCATTTTTCATTGTCCTTTCTGTTTCTTTCTCTTTTTATTATTCTTTTATCTATATTAATCTTATGGAACTTAACTGCCGTCTTCAATGGATAAATCTCTGCAGAACAGTGGATATTTCTATATTTTTACTTTACTGTCTTGCATAGGATATTTTATCGTAGTATATTGAAGCTGACAGCTTAAATTACCTAAGCATTAATAACTATAACACGTCACCCGGTGACGGATTGGAGGTTGATATGAAAACCATCTACACAGCAGGAGGTATCTTAAATAAAGGTTTTGTCGGTCAGATATCCTATACCGTCTGCCTGGACAGGGAATATTCTGAAATGGATATTTTCTTTACCTTTGACAAACAGCATTATACAGAAATAACAAAAGAAATTAGGGAGGATTTTATTGCTGCCTGCAAAGGGAAGTATGACTCTGAAATCGAAACAGAGGAACAGATACTAAATGCCATTCAGGGGATGAAAACTGAAATTCACACGATAGCCACTATGGATGATACCTTCATTGGCGGCATACATAAGCAGCTGACTAAAAGGCATATGCACTACTCCCCCGATTATACCAGCGAAGGCTGCCTTCCTCAGGAAAGTCTTCATGGTGTTATCCGCCTTACCTTGGTAGTATTTAATGTCATACAAGATGATACCCACTATGAAATAACCTTATCGGTAAATGAAGATAGGGAAGGAGGTTCTAATGTATAAGCGTTTGGAATTACATAACCATACCACCGAATCAGACGGAAGCCTTACCCCTGCCGAACTGATTGATTTCCTGCAAAAAGACAAGGTAGATGCTTTTGCTATTACAGACCATAACACAATTTCAGGTCATAGTAAGATCAAAGAACTTCTTGCCGGAAATACTGAAATCTCCTGCATCTATGGCATGGAGTACACCACTTACTACGGCCATATTCTCTGTTTTCAGCTATCCGAATATGTCCCTTGGGAAAATATTAATCTTCATAAACCGGAGCTTTTGTTTACCGCTGCCAGAGAAAAAGGCGCTCTTGTAGGTATAGCCCATCCTTTCTCCTACGGCAATCCCTTTGCCAGAGGCTGCCGCTTCGATATGGAAATTCACGACTTTCACTCCTTTGACTTTATAGAAATTTTTAACAACCTGGAGCCCCTTCATGAGGTAAATGAGCGTGGATTACTCTGGTGGGAAGAGCTGGTATTAAAGGGATATCCTCTGGCTTTTACCTGTGGCATGGACCTTCACGGCAGTTGGAATATGAGCAATCATTACGCAACCTATATCGAAGGCACGGAAGAAGGAGATGTCGAGGCAGAACTGAGGTCAGCCATAAAACATCAGAAGACCTGGATATCCAGAGGCCCTCTTCTTATAGCAAAAACAGACCGTGAGCAGGAGCTTATTACTTTTAGCATTACAGAGACCGGCAAACCAGGTTATATTCACCAAGACTCTGACCCTTATTATCTTACAATAAAAACAAAAAAAGGAATTCTCACAAAAGAAATCTCTGTAAGAACTCCTACGGCTGTTACTTTTCAAGAATTAGAGCAGGAATCTGCTCTGTTGCCGAAATTATACCATAAAGATACTTGTATCGAGAATCTAATTTGCGTAGCGCCCACTATCCTCTTGTAATCTATCACTGTTTTCTGTGAGTCCTACGATATTCAAGCGGTGTCAGACCGGTTGCTTTTTTAAAGACACGAAAGAAGTACTGACTGTCTTCATAGCCGACTTCTTTGGAAATATCTGCAATGCTCTTATCTGAGTTTACCAGGTATTCACATGCCTTCTTAATTCGAAGTTCTTTGATAAAGTTCACTGTAGTCTGACCCGTTTCTTTTTTAAATATAGTCGAGAAATAATTGGGACTGATAGCAAATTTCTCAGCCAGCTCATTTATTGCAATATCCCTGTTGTAATTGTCTTTAATATATTTTATCCCCAGCTTTATCTTATTTCTTGCATTCACATCAATATCTGCACTTACTTGTATGCAGTCTAAAACTAGCATATACAGAAAATTACGCAGTTCATCCATCGTCTGAAAGGTATCAAAGATTTCAAAGTTTAAAACCAGTTTCTCCATATTCTTGGCTTCACTTGTAAACAGTGGATTAGCTACATTTAACAAGATATTCATAATTCGTGCCCAGAGTATTCGAATATATGCGGCATTATATTTCTTAATATTCTCATCGGAAAAGATATCATTGATTAGAAATTCAATATTTCCTGCATCCCGGCGCTCAATATATTGGTGCAGCATATGAAGCTCAGAGGAAGGGAACTGCTCCGCTGTAAGTATCTTAATATCCTCATAAAAATACAAATTATTCTTTCCATGGATAAGACGCTGGAGAAGAGCTTCCTGGGCTTCTTTCTGACATTTAGAAGTAATTTGCCTGAGTGTAGAACTAAAGCCAAAGGTAAGGGATATCTTGAGCTTTCTTCTCATCTGATTAGATAGACTGGTAAAGAGTTTTTCAGCTTCCCCCCGAAGTTTGGCCTGATTACTATGAGCAATCAGTGCAAAAAGCTGGTTCATATTCGCCAGATTACTTACGATAATCTTATCACATTGGGATTCCAGTTCATTAAATACATTCTTAATTGAGAATTTAACCAGTTCAATATCTTTGTATGCAAAGCTGCCCTGCTCATAGCTCTCCACATCAATATTAAGTATCACCAGCATAATCCATTTATCTTTGAGGGGAAATTCCTGATATACCGCATTGGAATATTCATCATCCCAAAGGTCGGCATCCGCTCTTAATAGATTATTGACACTCCTGTCAAAGAGCAGCCGCTTCTTTTCTTCAATGGAACGATTGCCTTCACTGACTGTCCTTCTGTAACTTTCCAGTTCCTCCAGCTTAAAGACTGCCTCTTCTACTGCTTTTTTCAAAGAATCATTGGATATCGGTTTTAATAGATATGCCTTAACCCCCAGTTGAATTGCCTGCTCCGCATACTCGAATTCGGCATATCCACTGAGAATAATAAATTGGATATCAGGGTACAGGGGCTTTACCTGCTTTATAAATTCAATGCCGTTCATTTCAGCCATCCGGATATCCGTTATTACAATATCCACTTCATGCTCCTTTAGGATATCCATTGCTTTTTCCGCATTTTCCGCCTCATATAATTCCCTTGGCAATAGCTCCAGATACTCTAATCTGGCTTTGATACCTTCCCGAATCAGTTGCTCATCGTCTGCAATTAAAATGCTCCGTTCCATACGATGCTCCTCCCTACTGTATTAATGGCAATGTTATCGTAAAACAGCTGCCTATATTTTCAGAACTATCAATTGTTATACCATATTCATTTCCGCATGCCAGCTTTATTCTCTGATTCACATTACGGATACCAATACTATGCCTTTTCTTATCCTCAATATTACCGTCATTGATGTATTTGCTGATCTCCTCTACCCTTTCAGCGCTCATACCTACTCCGTCATCTTCAATCTTTATTACCAGCTGTTCCTCTTTTCTGCTGATGGAAATCTCAAGGGTTCCTTGTCCGACTATCTTGCTTAATCCGTGAACAATTGCATTCTCTACAATTGGCTGCAAGATAAAGCGCAGAATACGATAATTTTCAGCTTCCTTATCCACATTATAAAATACTTCGAACTTATTGCCAAACCTGGTCTGCTGGATATATACATAGTTCTTAGTATGTGACAGTTCCTGCATTACCGTTACAAATTCTCCGTAATTCTTGCCCAGACTGTACCTGAAATTTTCACCCAGCTTTTCACATAGGTCACAGATGATAAATACCTTATTTACCGCTGCAATCGAACTGATTGTCTCAAGAGTATTATAAAGAAAATGCGGGTTAATCTGTAACTGCAAATTTCGGAATTCACTCTCTTTCTTCTCCAACTGCTGAACATAATTTTTCTTGATAAGCCTGTCCAGCTTAATCAGCATATGGCTGAACTGTCTGTCCAGTATGGTTATCTCGTCATTTCCCTCAATTTCTTCTGTAAGTGTCAGATCTCCTGTTTCAGCAAGCTTAAATTTATCAATTAACCTTGCCACTCTTGTTGAAAAACCTCTTGTAAAGATAAAGGCTGTAATGATAATTACTACCAGAACTATAACAAAGATAGGCAAGGTGCTTCTTTCTATTTCAGACTTTTTATTAGCCAGCTGCTTATTATTGAACAGAAATATCAACTTCAGCCCGTAATTATTCTCATACCCCGTACAAACCATAGCATCTTCATAGTAATTGATACGATTTTTGCTTAATTCCTTATAAGATATCTTTTTCGTGATTGCTGTGTATTTCGGATTGGAGGAGTATACTGTCCGATTACTGCTATCTAATACAATTACATCATAGGAATAATTCTCTTCTTTTTTGTTTACAGTAGGCGAGAATAACTTATCCATATATAGATCAAGCTTAATAAATCCTATATATTTTGACTTGTAATTTGTAACATCCAGATAAATAATCTTCTGTATCAGCGAAAGAATTGTCTTCTTACCTACGGAAGAATAGATAAAGTAGTCCTGCGTCAATGCTTTATGATTAATGTACCAAATTTCCTTACTTGCGCCTTCCATCATAGTCACTCTGTTACCATAGATTTTATTGTCAGCTATATCCGAATATACCATACAATTACGAAGCTCTGCACTGTCCAGATGAAGTGATTTGTTAATCTCGATACTAACGTTTGTTCCCATAGCATAAGGATTTTTGTAATCTGTCTTACCAAGAAGCGTATCCATAACAATTGTATTGTTTGCAATTTGCTTTAAACTGTCCTTATATTGATAGAAGCTATTTTCAAGATTAGATGTATATTGTGCAGCCAACTGATAATGAGAGCTCACAAGCTCCTCTGTAACCATTCTGCTGATTTTTCCAAACAATACTACTCCTACAAATATTATTGGAATAAAGCTGATGATAACCGTAAATAGTACCAGCTGAGTAAATATTGTGCCGGAATGCAGTATGCTCCTGTGAATTTTTCTTGCTCTTTTCATCTTCCTGTCCCTCTCCAAGTGTATAGCCAAATCTATTTCATAATTTATGGCATGTATTTACATATTATTCAGACTATGGTACTTACATGGTTTATCTATGATAGCATTGTACTATGAACTCTTAGAAGATTCTACTTAAAAATAATTTAGTTTTAGAGATACTTTTTCAAATAACAAAATGGGATTGTTGCAAAATAGCCAGTAAATTAGCTATTTTGAACAGCCCCATTGGATTAAACAGATAATGTTTTCCGATTTCCTACATTACCTTATCGTATTTAGAGCGGTAGTAAATTGCATATCCCTGTACAAATAGATATGCAAAAACCAAGAGTAATACTTCTCTCATTTCCACACCCATTATTGCAAAGGAAATCATCAATGCGCCAAACACAAAGGTCATCATATCATATGCTTTCGCCTTTGCACAATTTGCTATTGCCACATTACGCTCATCCTTTACATTTATTTCTAACTGCCTTTTTATTTCCGGACTATTGTTTAGCACTTTATTCGAAATAATATTTCCCATCCCATGGCCAAAAATACCACAGCCTATTCCAATAAATACATATGGTAATGCGAATAGAGCACCCTGAGGCTCTATACTGGATTTCGTTAAGTATAGCCCCACTCCTAATAAAATAACACCAATAACGGAAATAACATAACCTTTTTTTGTTTCTTTCATAGTTTTCTCCATTCCGCCGCCAAGCGGCGGCACAAACAAGATATTAAAAGTTGCAAACCACCACTCTATGATTTAAAATTCTTTATGAAACAGCAATACACTACAGAGCACGGTTGGAGGTGTGGTGAATTTATTTCAACCCCGTATAGTTATATGTGCCGTCATCCTTTCAAGCACAAACAAGTGGGACATTGAGCCCGGACTCTTATCATTGGTAATAAACCATGTTTATTTAGCCGCAGGATGGCAGTCAATGTTGCTGTTTCTTTAATTCTTATAGGTGGTGATACTTATGATGAGGCTTGTTTACCCCATCTGTTGTGGGCTTGATGTCCACAAAAATGTTATCGTTGCAACCATCGTTACTACTGATAAAAATGGAATATCTGAGTACAATCAGAAATCCTTCTCAACCATCAATTCTGATATTCAGAAATTTCATGATTGGTTAATTAAAAATGACTGTTTTTATGTCTGTATGGAATCCACGGGGAAGTACTGGATTCCTATTTTTAATTACCTTGAAAATGACATCAATGTATGCCTTACTCATCCCAAATATGTCAAAGCTATCAAAGGTAAAAAAACAGACAAAAAAGATTCCAGATGGATTGCAGATCTTTATAAATTCGATCTGGTCAGATGTTCTTTTATCCCTCCGAAGAATTTCCGGCAGCTTCGAGAGCTTGCACGCTACCGTTTCAAGCTGGTTTGTATGAAGTCCTCAGAGAAAAACCGTATACAGAACTGTATGACCGTTTCCAACATCGGCATTGCCAGTATTCTGTCTGATCCATTTGGTAAAACGGCAACTGAAATCATGACCTATCTGCTTTCTAATACTACGGATACCATTAATGACAAAGCTGTTCGCAAACTCATCAAAAAAAATGCTAAGGTTAAGTCTGATGATATTATTGAAGCAATCAAAGGTTATAACATCGAAACCGACCAGGCAAAAAAACTGGAGCTTGCCAGAGGGCATCTTGATTATCTGGATGATATGATTACGCAAACTGAGGTTGAGCTTTATATAAGAATCAAACCTTATTATGAATTTGTGGAATACATATCCTCACTTCCTGGTATAACGGAAATCAGTGCAACCATTATCCTTGCCGAGATTGGTATCGATATGAGCATCTTTGATGACGCCAAACATCTTTGCTCCTGGTGCGGACTTTCTCCATCCAACAATGAATCCGCAGGAAAAAAGAAATCTGTTCGTATTGCGAAAGCTGGCGCTTATCTAAAACCAATGATGGTTCAGTGTGCACTTGCTGCGATCAAGAGTAAAAAACAACCTTATTTTGCAATTAAATATGGTCGAATCAAGAAACGACGTGGTCATAAAAAAGCAATTATTGCAATAGCCAGAATGATGATGGTTTGTATCTATCACATGATATCTGAAAAACAGCCTTTCAACCCGACTGATTATGAGGAATTGATGGATCCTCATTACTCAACTTCTATGGTTACTCTAAATGATGAAAATGTATTTGCTTACCTTGAAGCGAAGGGTTATGATCTTTCCTTATTAGTAAAATGCAACGATAACTAATAATAATCTTTAATACATAAAACGCTGGGGTTTCTGAGAACCCTTAGTTAAGGTCGCCTTAAAATACACATTATTTTTCACTCTTAAACCTCCTCATAAATAAAAATCTCTTCAATCGACATTTCAAAATAACGGGCTATTTTAAAAGCTAATAAAATGGATGGGTTATATCTCCCATTTTCCAAGGACCCAATTGTCTGTCTTGATACTTCTAACGCATTTGCCAGATCTTCCTGCTTTATTCCCCGCTGCTTTCGTATTTCTTCCAAACGATTTTTCATTACTACCCCCTTTAATGTAAAGTGTGCTTTCCATGAGATTATATTACCACCAAGCATATATAATGTCAAGTATACTTTCCATAAATAAAATCATATCTGCAAATAGGATTTATTCTATATTATTCCGCAAAAAAAAATCCTCTGAAAATCAGAGGATTTAAGCTGGGCTACAAGGATTCGAACCTTGAGATGCTGGAGTCAGAGTCCAGTGCCTTACCGTTTGGCGATAGCCCAATATTCTTTATTTTTGTGTTATCTGACAAGCTCTTTGTCAGCCACGAATGATATTATAACTCAATTAATTTTAAAATGCAAGCATTTTTTTAATATTTTTTGCATTCTTTTTACCCAAATTTTCATTTTATAACTTCTTAACTTTACAGAATTAAAAAAAGGTACGAAAAGCCCCAAACCTAGCTTTCCATACCTTTTAACGTCCTTCTCCCCAAAAGAACGTTACTTTATCCTTGTATACTCTCCCTCATCGCTGTACACAATGTCAATAAAAACACATAAAAAAAGCTTCCTTCGGTAACTGGCTGCCAACTAAATCATCTTTTAGTAAGGCCCTCTAGCTTTGCGTCCCTGCCTTTGGACAGGTTTGCCTTTATCGGTGAAACCACCGTAATTACATCTGTTTACTTTTTTTATCCACTGTCTATTTTATCATATCTGTATATAGATGTAAACAAAAAAATAATTTCCATTTCTTAAGAAACAAAGTAAGGGCAGAGTCTCCTCTGCCACTTTTAATCCGGTTCTCCTCTTAAACTGATAAAGGTATTATAGATATCAATAATTCCATATCCCCACTCAGTATTCGGATATGTATTGTTAGGATCCCTTCTGGCCCCCCTAATAAGCAGGTTCTTTATTTCTACACTGTCAAGCTGTGAGTAATAACCTGATTGTATCCCCCATTGCAGCAGCATAGCAGTAATCCCTGCCGTATGGGCAGCTGCCAGACTTGTTCCTGTACGCTTTCCGTATGTTCCTCCCGGCTCAGGGCCGGTCAGATTGACTCCCGGTGCTGCAAGACTTGGTGTTATGGCACCTACTCTTGAAAAACCTCTTCCTGCCTGTAAATACAGACTATTATTTGTATAATCATAAGCGGTAACAACAATCGGAATAATAGAATTACCTGGAGATGTTACCGTAACATTTGGTGTTGGCTGAACAAAAGCTGTATCTGGCCCAATGAAATCTGTAATTGGTAGCCATATATGAAATTCGGAATTCAAATCTCCGCTGGAATAGACTTTAAATCTCCATATTCCTTCCGTTGGGTTATCAAAATTAATCAAAATTAACTGATCTCCCGTCTGGGTTTCAAGGAGAAAATAATCTACACGTATTACTGTTTCCTCAAAAATAAATCTTATTTCTCTGGATTCACCAATTCGTGCAGGTATTCTTGGAATATATTCTCCTGTTGGAGAGAGAATATCAATAGAGAAGGTTCCCGGTGCATTTCCCCAAAGCTGCATGGAAAAGCCTATTACATTCGGCCCAACCTTAAGTTCAACCATGTTGGACTGTTCACCTCCCCTGCTGATAAGGCCTTGAAAATGATGACCTGCATTCCCCTCATTTCCAGCAGCAACAGAGATAGCAATTCCTGGCTGGTCAGCAAGAATTGACATAAAATTCGTCAATGGCCCTCTGCCATCATGAGATCCTTGAGAAGAACCCAATCCAAAGCATATTGCTATTGGCCTTGATAATCTTCTAGCAGTATCAACAAGATATCGCACTCCAAACATAATATCATTTTCCTGATAAGCAACTGCATTGGCTGGTACCCGAAAAACTCTTCTGATATTTTGTTTTGCCTGCTTTAGTTTGACGACAACAATATTTGAATTTGGAACAATTCCTGAGAAGCTATTTTGAACATTTGGAGTTCCAGCTGCAATTCCTGCCAAAAATGTACCATGTCCTAATTCGTCTGTGGTTGGAACGACTGAATGAGGGTCCTGGCTTCTTAGTGCTTCATTTATCTGATCTCTGCTGTACTCTGTCCCATAGTAGTAAGTAGCCGGGTAAGGTCCTGTATGAATCGTCTGATCCCATATAGCCTCTATTCTGGTAGTCCCATCTGCATTTCGAAATGCCTCATGGGTATAATCGATACCGGTATCCACTATACCGATTAAAACACCTTCCCCTAATAATGCAAGATTTGGAACATTTCTTACCCGGGTTACGCCAGAGGCTTCCAGACTTCCAACATCCATTAAACCATATAAGTTGGGAAAGATTCCGTATCCATAGGTATGCAGTACGTCTTCCACGGAAACATTCGCCGTGGGGGTATATACTACCGCATAGTTATCATCTACCGTATTATAACAGATATTAGGGGCAGCATTTAAAGCAGTAAGATCTTTTCTATATTCAACAATAAAATCGCTGTAATCTTCTCCAATTATCCAATCCCTGCAAATTTGGTCCAATGTCTTAATCCTTCTAACTAAACTTATTTAAATATATGTTTTGCAGCGGTGTTTATTCTTTTTTAAGCAAAACCATATAGAATAACCCCTTGATAAAGCAGTTATAAATATATGTAAAATTATTTTATGCAGGATTGTCGGTAATGCTTCTGAATGTTATAATAGTTTCATTCGATATGTTCAAGCTTTAGGAGGCAAACTATGCTGATATACTTAATAATAATTCTGCTATTACTCACTCTGCTGTATTTTGCTGCAATTATGCCCCGGGTATTTAACAGAAAAGATTTTTCAAAATTTAATGGTAGATATTATGCTCATAGGGGACTGCACAGCAATCCGGATAAAATACCGGAAAACTCTATGGCAGCCTTTAAGCTTGCTGTAGAGAATAACTATGGCATTGAGATGGATATACAGCTTTCAAAAGATAAGGTGCCGGTTATCTTTCATGATTTTACATTAAAAAGAGTGTGCAGGTTAAATAAAAAAGTTCGCGAACTAACCTACGATGAGCTGCAAAAATTGTGCTTAAACCAGTCCAAAGAGAAAATACCTACCCTTAAGGAAGTATTGGAACTAGTAGGAGGAAAAGTACCACTAATTCTAGAATTTAAGGTAGAATACACGGACACTTCTGTATGTGATATAACCGCCCCCATGCTTGAGAATTACAAAGGTACTTATTGTATAGAATCCTTTAACCCCCTCGTCTTACTCTGGTATAGAAGAAAACGTCCTCATATTATTCGGGGACAATTGGCAAGTAATCTGGTAAAGGATAAAGAAGTAGGAAGCCGTACTTTATTCTTCGTGCTCCAGAATCTTCTGCTTAATTTCTTAACAAAGCCTGATTTTATATCTTTTAATTATAAATATCAGAAGATGCTCTCCTTCTCTCTTTGCAAACACTTTTTTCACACACCATCTTTTGCCTGGACTATTAAGAACCAGGAAAGTCTTAATGAGAGTATGAAAAACTTTGATTACTTTATATTTGACCATTTTATTCCCGAGAAAATTCTTACTAAGAATAATGTCCTCCGGTAATCAGACCAGAATACAAATATACCTTACCATTTACACAGTTTTAGCAGTTTCCTGCTCAACGAATAAATGAAATAAGCAAACAGGCCCTAAGAGCTGTATCTTAGAGCCTGTTTGCTTATTGTCTGATAAAAGATTCTATTCTAATTCTCTCATTTTCCAGTTGATTCAATATTTCCAGACACTTAAAATTTAAGTTTTATCCAGGGTCAGAAAATGAATTCTAAACGCTTAAAGTACATTTCCTGTTTCTTTCTGTATTCATTCCTATTAATTTAAACTGATTTTGAGTAAGTGATCAATAGGTTCTTTCCAGACTTAGTTGATTTAATAAAAATATTAATTTAATGTCCTTTGCTTTTAGTGTTTCCTCTGATTTTAAAACAACTTAAAGGCCGGAATACTTGCAGCTATTATATTTCCTGTTATACTATTTGCCGCCTTTGCCAAAAAGCCGAACAACTGAATTTATGTTTTTATGGAGTAAGCGATGCTAATACGTCTTCGGCTCTTGTTTGAGTATTAATATAGTGCATAATGTGATCTGGTCGTAGTAGCTCCCTTAGATGTTTTATTTTACAATATCCCCATATTTATCAATTAATTCCAAATAATGAACAACTACATATTTATTATTTAAATCTAATTCATCTAATCCACGTAATATACAAATTATATCTGCTAATTTTTGACTACCAGTTACAGAAATAAGATCTGTTCCAACCTCAAAATCTACTTTAATTAATGTTTCCTTTTTCCCTAACAAAGTATTAGCTAAAATAGGTAATTGAGCTTTTAGGCTTTTAATTTCTTGAATCTGAAGTTCGTATAACTCTCTACCCGGGCCAATATTTTCTATAGTTAATGATACTTTATCTAAATCAGTGGTGTGATTCTCAATAATTGTATATTTAGTTTTAATATATTCCATTATTTCATAAATAGTTTTTTTATTTGGCTTTAACAAATGAATTTTTTCCTCATATAATAAACTTATTTTTTTTGTTACTTCATCTTCATCAACATAACAATTGCTAAGGGTATTTATATAACCTATTGATTTTATTTCTTTATTCATTAAATTTAATTCTCCTTATTGTATTATGGCACCTAATTTAAACTTATTTTTTCTAAATAATTTGAATATAAAAAATAAAACAATTATATATGTAAATAATACAGAATATATATATAATATATTAAAATTTTTAGGGGCATAATTATTGAGTACAGGTGTTACATTTGCATATGAAAATATACCTGGTTTATAACACCATGTTCCTTTAATCCAAAAAGGGAATTGTTTAATTATTAATTCTCTTGAAATAGTTGTCGGCATATAAGACAAAATTGTTAATAGTCCATTTTGGGGTAAAACGTATAATTCTGATAGTTGCAAGCTACATATTAAGAATATTGATATAAACTTTTTTCCAATAATTGAATTAATTAGAAATCCAAATATAGTCCAAAAAGTTATATAAATAAAAAAAGCAATATGCATTTTAAATGATTCGAAAATAATATTAAAGCTAATTACCGAAGTATTAATTTTATTAAATAGCAAGAAGCAAATGAAAGTAATGATAGAACTATTTACAATACAATCGCCAGAATATGAAGTACACTGCCTTTACTACAAAACCTTGAATTCAAAAACATTCAGTAAACCAGCGGGAGATTAAGGATTTGCCTATACAGGACAAATAAGTGATTCTACTGATTAACACATGAAAGATGTTCTGCACAAATCCTTTTGCCGAATCACTTGGTAAAAGAACAAAACGGCCGGTATCCGAAATTCTGATAACCTTAACAAAATTACATTTCTATACGTAAGAACAGAGAATTGCCCACTTGTTAGTATGTTCCCAGTATACAGCTTCCTTCAGATTCCACCTCAGGATGGATAACCCTTGCCTTCGGCTATATCCTTCCTACTACCGGGCAGATTCGGGACTTTCACCCGTTGGAACGTGCGCCTGCTGGACGTACTCAAAAAAAAGAAGCTGTCATCCAGCTTCTTTTTATCTATCTTATATCTTCAAAACTACACACTTTTTTGATTTCATCTAATTTTTTAGGTCAAGCCCTCGACCTATTAGTATTAGTCAGCTGCATGCATTACTGCACTTCCACCTCTAACCTATCCACCTGGTAGTCTTCCAGGGGTCTTACTGCTTTCGCATGGGATATCTCATCTTGAGGGGGGCTTCACGCTTAGATGCCTTCAGCGTTTATCCCTTCCCGACTTGGCTACTCGGCCGTGCACTTGGCAGTGCAACCGATACACCAGAGGTCAGTCCAACCCGGTCCTCTCGTACTAAGGTCAGCTCCTCTCAAATATCCTACGCCCGCGCCGGATAGGGACCGAACTGTCTCACGACGTTCTGAACCCAGCTCGCGTACCGCTTTAATGGGCGAACAGCCCAACCCTTGGGACCTAATACAGCCCCAGGATGCGATGAGCCGACATCGAGGTGCCAAACCACTCCGTCGATGTGAACTCTTGGGAGTGATAAGCCTGTTATCCCCAGGGTAGCTTTTATCCGTTGAGCGATGGCAATCCCACTTTATACCACCGGATCACTAAGTCCTACTTTCGTACCTGCTCCACCCGTCGGTGTCGCAGTCAAGCCCTCTTATGCCTTTGCACTCTTCGGATGGTTTCCGTCCATCCTGAGAGGACCTTTGAGCGCCTCCGATACCCTTTCGGAGGCGACCGCCCCAGTCAAACTCCCCACCTGACATTGTCCACCAGCCAGTTCATGGCTGCATGTTAGAAACCCAATACTGCAAGGGTGGTATCCCAACATCGGCTCCACGGCAACCGGAGTTACCGCTTCATAGCCTCCCACCTATCCTGTGCATGCAATACCGAATCCCAGTATCAAGCTAGAGTAAAGCTCCATGGGGTCTTTCCGTCCTGGCGCAGGTAACCAGCATCTTCACTGGTACTTCAATTTCACCGGGTGCATTGTCGAGACAGTGCCCAAATCATTACGCCTTTCGTGCGGGTCGGAACTTACCCGACAAGGAATTTCGCTACCTTAGGACCGTTATAGTTACGGCCGCCGTTTACTGGGGCTTAAGTTCAACGCTTCGGATTGCTCCTAACATCTCCCCTTAACCTTCCAGCACCGGGCAGGCGTCAGCCCATATACTTCACCTTACGGTTTTGCATAGACCTGTGTTTTTGCTAAACAGTTGCTTGGGCCAATTCTCTGCGGCCTGTATTTCTACAGGCACCCCTTCTCCCGAAGTTACGGGGTTATTTTGCCGAGTTCCTTAACAATGCTTCTCCCGTCGGCCTTAGGATTCTCTCCTCATCCACCTGTGTCGGTTTACGGTACGGGCTTATAAAAAGCAATAGCGGCTTTTCTTGGCAGTGCCTTCATCAGCTTCCCTACTTTAAATTTCGGTCCACATCACGTCTTCCCATTGCATGACGGATTTTCCTGCCACACTGGTACCTCGCTTGTACCGGGTCTTCCTCTCCCGGCTCTGACTTCGTCTCTGCGTCCCCACAGTTCTGTTTTTATAAGGTACAGGAATTTCAACCTGTTGTCCATCGACTACGTCTTTCGACCTCGCCTTAGGTCCCGACTTACCCAGAGCAGATCAGCTTTACTCTGGAAACCTTGGATATTCGGCCTGAAAGATTCTCACTTTCATCTCGCTACTCATTCCGGCATTCTCTCTTCTTATCCCTCCACGGCTCCTTACGGTACCGCTTCATCAGTCTTAAGAATGCTCCTCTACCACTGCAGTTCAACTGCAATCCACAGCTTCGGTGTCGTGTTTTAGCCCCGGACATTTTCGGCGCAGGACCTCTCGACTAGTGAGCTATTACGCACTCTTTTAATGTGTGGCTGCTTCTAAGCCAACATCCTAGTTGTTTTCGAAATCCCACATCCTTTTCCACTTAACACGCACTTTGGGACCTTAGCTGGTGGTCTGGGCTTTTTCCCTTTTGACTACCCAACTTATCTCGTGTAGTCTGACTCCTAATCATCATCTGTATGGCATTCGGAGTTTGATAATCTTCGGTAAGCTTTGACGCCCCCTAGGATATTCAGTGCTCTACCTCCATCAGACTAAATTAAGGCTAGCCCTAAAGCTATTTCGAGGAGAACCAGCTATCTCCGGGTTCGATTGGAATTTCTCCCCTACCCACACCTCATCACCACCCTTTTCAACGGATGTGTGTTCGGTCCTCCACCGCCTTTTACGGCAGCTTCAACCTGGACATGGGTAGATCACCCGGTTTCGGGTCTACATACATTGACTACGTAATCAAAGATTACACGCCCTATTCAGACTTGGTTTCCCTTCGGCTCCGAACCTTTAGTTCTTAACCTCGCCAATGAATGTAACTCGCCGGACCGTTCTACAAAAAGTACGCGGTTCCACTCGTATGGTGGTTCCACAGCTTGTAAACACAGGGTTTCAGGTTCTCTTTCACTCCCCTCCCGGGGTTCTTTTCACCTTTCCTTCACAGTACTATGCACTATCGGTCACTAAGTAGTATTTAGCCTTGGGGGGTGGTCCCCCCGACTTCCCACAAGGTTTCTCGTGTCTCGTGGTACTTCGGATCCCGCTCGCTGACTTCCGGTTTCGCATACGAGGCTTTCACTCTCTTTGGCTGGCTTTCCCAAAACCATTCTGCTACCTTTCATCTCACTTATTGCGGTCCATTACCCCAGAGGATAAATCCCCTGGTTTAGGCTCTTTCCATTTCGCTCGCCACTACTTTGGAAATCGAGTTTTCTTTCTCTTCCTCCGGGTACTTAGATGTTTCAGTTCCCCGGGTTCCCTCTATTAAGCTATGTATTCACTTAATAGTAACGGAGGTCTTCTCCGTCAGGTTTCCCCATTCAGAAATCTGCGGGTCAAAGGATATTTGCTCCTCACCGCAGCTTATCGCAGCTTATCACGTCTTTCATCGGCTCTTAGTGCCAAGGCATCCACCCTGCGCTCTTATTAGCTTGACCTTCTCAGTCTTTCGACTGTCAGTCTGCAACTTCCGGAAAAAACTTCGTCAATTCTTTCCTTCTTTTGCTTGCTCTTATCTCCTGCCTAGCGTGACAGGGAAATAATCGCGTTTATTAGATGTCTTCAAATCAATGTGTAGTTTTCAAGGTACAATCTTTGTTTCATTCGATAAGATTCTCTTGCAGAATTATATTCCGCTGAGTACTTTTCATACTTTCTTATGTCCTGAAACAGTGGTCTAATGAGAATTGAACTCATGTCTGCTGTTATTCAGCTGCTTTTCCAATTAAGCTATAACCCATTGTTCTTTGTTTTTTTTATAATCCGGCAGCCACCTGCTCTCCCATACCGTTTCCAGTATAGTACCATCGGCCGCTTATGTCTTAACCATCGTGTTCGGGATGGGAACGGGTGTGTCCCATAAGCGCATCGCCACCGGAAATCTTTTGCTATCTTTCCAGTCAGGTCTTTTATCTTAACAAAATCTCTTTTGTCTGTCAACCTGTTTCTTTTTGGAATTTTTTGTCCTCTTCAGCTATTACTTCTCTTCTGTTTCTTTTCGCTGATTTCAGACTTGCAGTTTCATCAGAAACCGCTTTGATAACTCAACAGTAAAACAACCCTTACTTACTTCCTTAGAAAGGAGGTGATCCAGCCGCACCTTCCGATACGGCTACCTTGTTACGACTTCACCCCAGTTATTGAACCTGCCTTCGGCTGCTCCCTCCTTACGGTTGGGTCACAGACTTCGGGCATTTCCAACTCCCATGGTGTGACGGGCGGTGTGTACAAGACCCGGGAACGTATTCACCGCGACATTCTGATTCGCGATTACTAGCGATTCCAGCTTCATGTAGTCGAGTTGCAGACTACAATCCGAACTGAGATGACCTTTTTGGGATTTGCTCCACTTCACAGCTTCGCTTCCCTTTGTAGTCACCATTGTAGCACGTGTGTAGCCCAGATCATAAGGGGCATGATGATTTGACGTCATCCCCGCCTTCCTCCAGGTTATCCCTGGCAGTCTCCCTAGAGTGCCCGGCCGAACCGCTGGCTACTAAGAATAAGGGTTGCGCTCGTTGCGGGACTTAACCCAACATCTCACGACACGAGCTGACGACAACCATGCACCACCTGTCTCCCCTGTCCCGAAGGAAAGGTCCCGTTACGGACCGGTCAGGGGGATGTCAAGACCTGGTAAGGTTCTTCGCGTTGCTTCGAATTAAACCACATGCTCCACCGCTTGTGCGGGTCCCCGTCAATTCCTTTGAGTTTCATTCTTGCGAACGTACTCCCCAGGTGGAATACTTAATGCGTTTGCGACGGCACCGAAGGTCTTTTGACCCCCAACACCTAGTATTCATCGTTTACGGCGTGGACTACCAGGGTATCTAATCCTGTTTGCTCCCCACGCTTTCGAGCCTCAACGTCAGTTACAGTCCAGTAAGCCGCCTTCGCCACTGGTGTTCCTCCTAATATCTACGCATTTCACCGCTACACTAGGAATTCCACTTACCTCTCCTGCACTCTAGCAACATAGTTTCAAATGCAGTCCCGGGGTTGAGCCCCGGGCTTTCACATCTGACTTACATCACCGTCTACGCTCCCTTTACACCCAGTAAATCCGGATAACGCTTGCCCCCTACGTATTACCGCGGCTGCTGGCACGTAGTTAGCCGGGGCTTCTTAGTCAGGTACCGTCATTTATTCGTCCCTGCTGATAGAGCTTTACATACCGAAATACTTCTTCACTCACGCGGCGTCGCTGCATCAGGGTTTCCCCCATTGTGCAATATTCCCCACTGCTGCCTCCCGTAGGAGTTTGGGCCGTGTCTCAGTCCCAATGTGGCCGTTCACTCTCTCAAGCCGGCTACTGATCGTTGCCTTGGTAGGCCGTTACCCCACCAACTAGCTAATCAGACGCGGGTCCATCTTACACCGATAAATCTTTTCACACTGTGCCATGCAGCACTGTGCGCTTATGCGGTATTAGCAGCCGTTTCCGGCTGTTATCCCCCTGTGTAAGGCAGGTTACCCACGCGTTACTCACCCGTCCGCCACTAAACAAGTAAGCTTCCATCCGAAGACTTCCGCTTACAAGTTCCGTTCGACTTGCATGTGTTAAGCACGCCGCCAGCGTTCATCCTGAGCCAGGATCAAACTCTCAAATTAAAGTTTAATCATTTTCAGAATTAACATTGGCTATTCAAATCTAAGATTCGAACAATTGTTATTTCCGATAGTCTGTAGCCGAAGCTACCTACTATTTTACTGTTTTTAAGGTTGTATCATTTCTGATACGGTTCTTTATGATCGATTTCCGATGCTGTCATTTCTTATAAATAAGAAGTAACATTCTCTTCTATCTCTCAATGAAATTTTAAAGAAAATTTCAGGGTTGTTTCACTGTTCAGTTATCAAGGTTCTGTATGCTCTTTCGAACTTATCCAACAAACTTAGCAACCATTTAAGTGGTTTCTTTTATTTTGTTTTCAGCAGCTCGTCAGTGCTTTATTACTATAACACAGAGATAATTGTTTGTCAACATTTATTTTTAAGTTTTTTTATCATTCATTTCGTTTAATTTCTTCAGTTTGATAATCAACTTTAAAATTTGTTTTTGTTTTTCATTTTTCACATAAAACACAAACAATTAATTCAATATCATACATTTCAGAAGATTTCTGTCATGTTACTTCTCAAAACGCTTGTTTATAGTAACATGTTTATTATTGTTTGTCAACAACAATTTATTTACATTATTTTCTGAATATTTTGTGCTACTGTCGCAGCACAGGTACATAGGATAACACCCCTCCCTCGAAATGTCAACTCTTTTCTTAATCTTTTTCAATATAAAGAGAAAGATTTATCTTAACACTAAGAATATCTTCTTTTACTATAAATATCTGCAATTATTTCCCTTATTATGTAATCTTTTATTAAAAATCCATTTTTTACTTGACAATTGCTTCCTACAAGTGTAATCTACAGATAGACTACATGTGTAAGAAGGAGGCTATGTTTTGAAGGATACGAATTGCAAGATATCCGACGCAGAATGGGTGATTATGAAAGTACTATGGAAGGAATCACCGCAGACAACTACAAAAATAATTGAGACCCTAAGTAAAGAAACCAATTGGAACCCTAAAACCATCCATACTCTGATTGCCAGATTGGTTAAGAAAAATGCTCTTGGTATTGATAAGAATTCCGGACAGTATAAATACTTTCCTCTTGTCACAAAGGAAGACTGTATCCAGGAAGAAACCGGTTCTTTCATTCAAAAAATATATGAAGGTTCAATCTATAACCTGGTTGCGAATTTTATCCATGATGAAAAGATTTCAGCGGAGGAAATGGAAGACTTAAAGAAACTACTGGATGAAAAATTAAAATAAGAAGGCGGTGGTGTTATTATTGTAAACGTATTCGAATTTATTATTAAGCTGTCCGTTATGGGAAGTATTCCGGCAATTGGGATACTCCTGCTTAAAGGTATATTAAAGAACAGGTTAAATGCCATGTTTCAATATTATATATGGCTTCTGCTGCTATTTCGGCTTTTAATACCTTTTACCATCGAAAGTCCCATTAGCTTATATCACTTTGATCTGTCACCGAAAGTTTATGAAGGTCAGCAGTCTTTGAGCGAAGGCAGAACAAATTCAGAATTAATTCATAATAATACTGAAGCTGCTAACAGCTCTACAACGAAAGCCTCACCGGTTAATGAACCAATAACAAAGGCACCAGAGTCTGATAATAGCCTTACTTTAAATATACACTTTATAGCTTATCTATGGTTCACTGGTGTTTTGCTTATCTATACCTATATTTTATTTGTTAATCTTATCTTCTATCTGAAATTGAGAAGATGTATTCCTTGTAAAGATGAAGGTATTTTGAAAACCTTCCATCAATGCACAGAGAAACTGCATTTAACCCGAAAGGTTACTCTGCTTTATCACAATCGGATCAAGTCACCTATGGTCTGGGGTATTTTACATCCTAAGATTCTAATACCGGAGGAAACTTCGAAGCATCTATCGGAGAAAGAATTGAGTTTTATTCTGTTACATGAACTGACACATATTAAAAGAAGAGATTTAGCCTTGAATCTGATTAGACTTACTCTTCTGGGAATACATTGGTTCAACCCTGTTATTTGGTATTCCCTTCATCAGATGAAACAGGATTGTGAAATCTCTTGCGATGCCTGCGTACTTAATATTCTAAACGAAGATGAATACAAACAATACGGCTTAACCATATTGAATATCATGAGAAAAATGAACGAACTGCGCCTGGTTCCGGGAACCGCAGGGTTTGCAGGAAAACAAAGTAAAAGGAGAATAATTATGATTACAAAATATAAAAAGACTTCAACAAAATGGGCTATTATTACATTATTATGCTTAACACTTTTAACGGGCTGTGCAAGCCTTAGCGGTACTTCAAAAACTACTGGCTCTAACAACTCAAATGACCCGGTAAGTACTAATACAGATAGTAATCAAGGTACAAAGGATACCAATACTTCCGCTCCTTCTGATAATACTACCGATACCGAAACTACTCCTTCTGATAACACTACAGGTACCGAAGCAACTCCTACTGTAACTCCAACGGATGTAAGCGAAGCAGTCAGCTTTACCCAATACTTTGACTTATTAGGGAAGAGCAAAGAAGACTTGATAAAGAATATGGGTGAAGATCCTGCTACCATAGATGAAGGCGGATTGGAATTTAAAGACAACGGAATCCGTGTATGGCTGGATACAGAAAACAAAACCGTAAGCCAGGTATTTACTCAAAGATCTGATATTGATTTTAATGGTGCCCTTATAGGTGATAAAATTGACAGCTTTAAGAATGCGTTTGGAGACCCTGTAAGTGACAAAAACGGTGATATGCACTTTAAGTATCAAAATGGTTATATATCCGTTAATTATGATACCAAAACAAACAACACTTTTGCAGTATACCTTTTAAGTAAGGATTTCTAAGCTTTACGAACCATTGATACTGAGAGCTGCTGTTATACATCTCGAGCTCTTGACTCCTTGCTGTGAAAATAGATTAGAATAGATTACGTATCTGTGAAAAAAAGCCTGTCTAAACCACCAACACATGGTCTAGACAGGCTTTTTAATAAAAAGATACCTTCTTTAAAGTACTTTAAAGATTATAACATAGGCACCTTCTTTTTTGGAAATTTCAAACTCATCTACAAGTTTTAATATTGTTCTGTCGTAGAATTTATAAACATAATCTTTGACATGGGAATATAAAATAATTACTCCATCACGCTTCATATGCTCTCCTGCCTTTAAGAAAAATTCTCGGTATAATCTTCGAATTTCACTGTCTTCTCGCTGTCCCAAAGCTCTTGGCATATTGGTTATAATCTCATCAAACAAATATTCATGCTTAAAGTCAAAGAAATTTCGATTAATATAATATATGGTATCACCGCTGGCAGCCGTATTTTCCTTTGCCTTTTCAATTGCCTCTCCAAAAATATCTAGTCCATACATCGTTCCGGCTTTTACTGCCTTATTTCTTTCGATTAACATGGTGCCCACTCCACAGAAAGGGTCCAATACCTGTGCATCTTCCTTAAGATAATCTTTCGCCAGGGCTGCAACGAGCGCTGCCATGGATGGATGAATGCTGGCCGCTATGACATTTCTTCGATAAAGGAAACGTTCATCTTTTAACGCAGAGAGCTTTATCAGCACATTAAATCTGCCTTCCTTGTTCTCTATTAATCTAAGTTCCCATTCATAGTCAGAAGTACTGTTAATTAACTGCCTCTTTGTTAGCCGCTCCAATTCTGCTGCAAATTTCTTCGTGTAATTGCTTCTTTTATCAAGTTCCATTTTGGATTTCAGCTCAATTCGAAAATAAAAAGGGCCATCTCCTTTATGCCTTTCCCCCAGAAACTTAAGAAGGCTGCTTTTTGCCAAGGCCTTTGCTCCCAACGCAATGTCTTTGTCAATGGATTTTATATCCGTTAGCATAAATAAAAGCTCTGAATAGGTTCTTATAGGAAGTATCCGGTTCAGGTCGTTACATTCTACCATAACTCCTGCGTTAAATTCCTTTGCTTTCATTGGTTTAAGCTGCTCTAGCGTAACACCAATATAGTTCCTGTTCGTAAGAAGCACCACAGAAGAAGGAACCCTATAACCTGTAAAAATATGCTTCTCTGCCCCTTTTGCCTTTCGTATCAATTGAGATAAGAGTCTCATTTCTTCTTCTATATGCTTTCGGCTGTCTTCCGACACCGCAGTGTTATTTAAATTATGATATCTTTCCTCTAAGGCCTCCAGATATGTTGTATAATCAAAATTCTTAATGGCGGCGAGATAAGAACTCTTAACAAACATCTGCTCTTCTTTTTCATAAGCCTTGTAAATCCATTCCAGAGTTTCTTTTATACCAAGCTCTCCCAGTATCAAAGCCGTGTTTTTTCTCACCTTTGGGTCATCGTGCTTTAAAAGCTCCAATAAAACATTATACTCTGTACCTATATAATACAAAAGAGCAGTCTTTCCCTGTTCTTCTTTTAGCTCTGCTTTTAACTGTATCAGATTCTCCCTGATATTTTCCTGTTCTTTTATCTTATCGAAGGTTTCCCGTATCATAATTTTCTCCAATCTGCCGCCATTGGCAGCTCCCACTTAAGGCCTGTCTCATCCAGATCTAGTTTTCCACATTATATCAAACAATAACCCAAATGTCACTGTTCGCAATTAATCTGCCATGTGATGCCTCCTTTTCTGTAGTATATCCCCTATGGAACAATCCATTAAATCTATGTTTTAGAACCAATCAACGCTTAGAAAATAGCCTTCTTTTCGTATTCAAACATGTTGAAAAATGTGGTTTTTTATTGACTTCCCCTTGCTTTTATGCTACTGTTAGAAGTAATTAGATATTGGGGGAGTAGTCGGTATATTCTTTTATCAAACTTGATTTTCGAGTATGCAGTTATTTTATCAGCTTGGACATAGACGCTCTGATTTTTATATGAATCGACAAGACCTGTGTCCCATTTTGGGTACAGGCTATTTTTATGTTATGAAGACCTAGGAAAAAAGCTGAATCAGGTACGAAAGGCAAAACCCTGTCAACAATAGTTATACAAGTACGAAGGGAGATTTACAATGGATTTTTTACTATCGGGTATTACCTCTGTTACAATCCCGCAAATTATTATGTACTGTGTGGGTGCCCTATTAATTTATCTTGCAATTGCAAAAGGCTATGAACCTTCTCTGCTCCTTCCCATGGGATTCGGCGCAATCTTAGTTAACCTTCCCCTTTCCGGTGTTATCGACCAGGTACTTCCCGGCATCGGTAATACACATGGTATTATTCAATGGCTCTTTGAATCCGGCATCGAAGCTTCAGAAGCCCTGCCCTTGCTGTTATTTATCGGTATAGGAGCTATGATAGATTTTGGTCCGCTTTTATCCAATCCCATAATGCTCTTATTTGGCGCTGCTGCCCAGTTTGGTATCTTCTTTACCATAACTGTAGCTGTACTGATGGGATTTTCACTTCCGGATGCTGCCTCTGTAGGTATCATTGGTGCCGCAGACGGCCCAACTTCCATCCTGGTATCACAAATCTTAAAGTCCAACTATATCGGGCCTATCGCAGTCGCGGCATATTCCTATATGGCGTTAGTACCTCTTGTACAGCCTCTCGCCATTAAAGCAGTAACTACGAAAAAAGAACGCCTTATCAGGATGCCATATAATCCTGTTTCTGTTTCGAAGAGATTAAAGATAATATTCCCCATTGCCGTAACAATTATTGCAGGCTTTGTAGCTCCTCAATCTGTTTCCTTAGTTGGTTTCCTTATGTTTGGTAATCTTTTAAGAGAATGTGGTGTGTTAAATTCTCTATCCGATGCAGCACAGAATATCTTAGCTAATCTGGTTACTCTCCTGCTTGGTATTACTATCTCCTTTAGTATGAGAGCAGATGTCTTTGTAACCTGGAAGACACTTTTGATTCTGATTCTGGGTTTGATTGCTTTTATATTCGACACTATCGGTGGTGTTATGTTTGCTAAATTTATTAATCTGTTCCGTAAGAATAAAATCAATCCGATGGTCGGCGCAGCCGGAATCTCCGCCTTCCCTATGTCAGCTCGCGTTGTACAAAAGCTTGCCATTAAAGAAGATCCTACCAACCATCTTTTGATGCATGCCATTGGTGCAAATGTATCCGGACAGATAGCTTCTGTATTAGCCGGAGGTATTATATTAAATCTACTGACAGCAATCTTAAAGTAAACAGTTTGTTTGAACCCCGTATATTCGGGATGAAAGGAGTTTTATATGGAAGAAAGATTATTTCAGTCTCTCGATATTATGTGGAAAGGTATGTTGAGTATCTTCTGCGTTATCATCATTATTACTCTGCTTGTTATGTTCTTCCAGTGGTCTGAAAAGAAATTAACCACCTTGTTCGAGAACAGGAAACAGAAAAAGGCAGAAGATCTTAAATAAAAAACTAATACCCTAGCGATAAAATACCCCCATAACTTCCAACAAGTTATGGGGGTATTGTTTGTGCTGAGGATTTCTCCTACTACTATCAAACCATTCCAACATACCGCATGTTTGTGCCGAGGATTTCGCAGGCACATACATGCGTAGGAATTATTCTTTCCAATAATTCCTACTACAATCATGCCTTTCCAACACGCTGCATGTTTGTGCCGAGGATTTCGCAGGCACATACATGCGTAGGAATTATTCTTTTCAATAATTCCTACTACAATCATGCCTTTCCAACACGCTGCATGTTTGTGCCGAGGATTTCGCAGGCACATACATGCGTAGGAATTATTCTTTTCAATAATTCCTACTACAATCATGCCTTTCCAACACGCTGCATGTTTGTGCCGAGGATTTCGCAGGCACATACATGCGTAGGAATTATTCTTTTCAATAATTCCTACTACTCTGCTTTCAAGGCCGCCAATGCAATGTAGCTGTAGGGCTGGTTAAAGTGAGGCAGGAAGAAGAGATCTACCAGCTTTAATTTATCAATAGTTACCTTTTCCTGAATTGCCAGGGAGAACATATGAAGTCCCATGGATATATCGTATTCAGAAGTCATCTGGGCTCCTAATACTACTCTTGAGTCTTTGTCATAGACAATTCTTATCTTAACTTTCTGGTTGTTCTTTTCTATAAAAGCAGGTTTTTGATAATCTTCATAATCCACAGCAGCTGCTTTTATTCCAAGCTTTTCAGCCTTTGCAAGAGTAAGTCCCGTTGAGAGCATGTGTAATCCCCAGATACTGATTCCGTTAGACCCTTGCACACCGACAGATTCCAGCTCGTTGCCGCAGCTGTTATGAGCTGCCACAATTCCTGATCTTACTGCATTGGAAGCTAATGCAATATAATTCACCTCCTGAATGGAGTTATCATATACAGTAGCACAATCGCCAACAGCATATACATCTTTCTGGCTGGTCTGCTGATGTTTATCTACCAGGAAGGCCCCATTGCGGAACAGATCCAGCTGTCCTCCGGCCAGTGTCGTGTTAGGACGGAAGCCAATTGCCATAATTACCATATCCGCTTTGTGCTCGCCTTTGTCTGTTATAACCTTTTCAACCTTATCCTTACCTTCCATTTTTTGCACAGTTTCACCAAAAGCAAGTTTTACACCATGATTTCTCAGGTTTTCCCTCATGATGTCTGTGAAATCTTTGTCATAGTAGCCCGACAGACAGGTATCCACACAGTCAATAACCGTTACTTCCTTCCCATTACGTACAAAAGCCTCTGCCAGCTCCACACCAATGTAACCGGCTCCAACAACTACTACATCCTTAATGGATTCATCCTTTAACTTTTCAATTACCTCTGCCGCATTCTGATAGAGTTTAACGAGCTGAACATTCTTTAATTCAATTCCTTCTATCTTAGGTATAATGGGAACTGAACCGGTCGCAAGGATTAATTTATCATAACTTTCATGATACTCTGTTCCGTCTTTTCCTTTGGCATGTACTATCCTTTTGTCATAATCGATGGCTTCTACCGGTGTTTCCATATAAATTCTGGCACCTTTGTCTTCTAACTTCTCTTTATTGGAATAGAATAGCCCTTCCGGTCCGCTTATCTGCCCGCCAATCCATAATGCCATACCACAACCTAAGAAGCTGATATTGGAATTAGAATCAAAGGCTACAACCTCATTTCCTTTGTAATTATCTAGAATCGTATTAAGAGCTGCTGTTCCTGCGTGATTTGCACCAACTACTACTATTTTACTCATAATAATCTCCTTTCGAGGGTATCAAATATTTATTTGATTCTCCTAAAATCCGTATTTGATAAAATAACTAATTTTGGTATATTTCCTAGCCTTATTTTAACTCAAGATTGTTAAAATTACAACTAGTTATTATTACTATTATTAAATATTTTTAACACATGACTTTCCTTAAGAATATGATAATATGGCATATTCTTTATTTTATGCATCTTTCTTTTATTTAAACGAAAGGAGCCTCTTTTATGATAAAAATTACTCAATCACTGAAACGAAAAAATGCAATACGAAAAACCAAAAGAAAGTCCCTTCTGATTTCAGAGGATGCAAGTCTCTATCTCCCGCTTGTAAGAGCAACCAGTTATGAGCAGGAAGAAGAATTAATGTATCCTATTGCAAATACCCAGTCTACTAAATTCGTAGATATTAATAAGGATTTAAAACCATTTGGTTTTGCTTACTATCCTCCGCAAAATATGTTCTATTCAATTATGAACTGCTGGCAGAGGGAATGCGGTTATTGCAGGCTTTATGACGAGGGTTGTGCAGCTTTTAGTATGATTATTGACTGTGAACCTATTTATTTTGAATATGGGGGAAAGAAATGGCTGCTTGAATTCTGGAAAGGGCAATATGGAATGACCACCGGATGCGAAATCGGTATTTATAATACCACCGTTCCCTATCTTGATATTCCAAGTCTTTTCTATGGTACTTTCTACGAAGCCGTAACGGATGAAGAGAGAATACCGATGGCCTTCACTCTTATGAAAAAAGGCAAGTTGCTTTTCTCCAGAAAGGAAACTCACTGGTGGCTTACTGGGTTCAGACTTGGAGAATTCTCAGAACCGGAAGACCTGGTTATGTATCCACAGGTTACACTGAAAGATACCGCTATGAGAGATGCATTTATTGAGGGTTTAGTGGATGCCGGCTATAAAAGAAGTGAAATAGCCTACAGAGATAATACCGTTGGTTTTGTTTATGATAAACCCAAATCCAAACAGCCCCATACCCGTACTCCGATTTTGGAATATATGATGCAAACCAATAATAAACGGAATTGTTACGCATATAATGAAGCAACGAAATTAATCGGAGACCCATTAGATAAATTCGCTTTTGTGAAAGAAGAAGCCCCTAAGATGTACAACAAGATCCTTAATGTACGCTGTTCACAGGATATCTTCAAGAACTTCAACCTGCTTAATCAATACAGCGCACAGAGTAAGGCAGAGATTCTTGCTATGAAAGAGAAAGAATAAAATCAAAACGGAGGGGAGGCATTCCATGTCTGTGGAGAAAAGGCTTAATGCAGCCTATCAAAATGCCGAAGAAATTCTGATCAATAAAGGTTCAAAAATAGTTTTAATCAGTGATTGCCATAGAGGCACCGGTAATTGGGGGGACAATTTATTCAGCAATCAAAACCTTTATTTTGCTGCACTCAATTATTACTATGAAAATAACTTCATTTATATTGAACTGGGCGACGGTGATGAACTATGGGAGAACCGTTCAGAAGAAGACATTATTGCAGCCCACAGTTATGCCTTCTGGATGATTTCTAGGTTTTATGAGAATAAACGGTTCTATATGCTCTATGGGAATCATGACATTGTGAAACGAAACCCTGCTTATGTAAAGGAGAATTTCACCACCTACTATAATGAGAGCTATAAAAAGACACTGCTTCTGCTGCCTGGTATTCATGTCAGAGAAGCTTTGGTACTTCGTATCAAAGATACGGAGCATAAGATCTTGCTGGTACACGGGCATCAGGCAGATTTTTTTAATAATACCCTTTGGCGTCTAGCCAGATTTCTTGTTCGATATCTCTGGAGGCCCTTTGAAGTTATTGGTGTAAAAGATCCCACCAGTACCTCCAAGAATCATAATAAGAAAGAAAAAGTAGAAAAATATCTGATGGAATGGTGTGATAAGCACCACCAGATGCTGATTGCCGGTCATACCCATAGACCTACCTTCCCAGCCTTGGGCGAGCCTATGTACTTTAACGACGGAAGCTGTGTTCATCCTCGATGTATTACTTCCATCGAAATTGAAAATGAATCCATTTCCTTAGTCAAGTGGTTTGTCACAACAAGGTCTGACGGCTCACTCTATGTTGAAAGAAAACTGCTTGAAGGTCCGGTACCTCTTATAGATTTTTTTTCAGTCTAAATAATCGGGACTGCTGTCCTCTCGTATCTCCAGCAGTCCCGAAGAGGTAATTCACTGTTTTTACACAGTTTATTCATACTTGTTACAAAGTGATCTGGTATTCTTTTCATGAAAAAATAATATCTGGAAAGGGACTCAAGAGGTGACAGAATGAAAAACAGAAATACTACAGATAAAGGGAAATCCGGGTTACTGTCAATAAAGGTTAAGATTTCTTTGTTATGTGCAGCATTTATCATAATAGCATCTGTGATAAATTTCACAGCTATTAACAGGGTATCAAAAACTACGATTACGAGTAATACACAAGCTACAATGAAGAATCTGGCTGATTCCTACAGTAAAAATATGAACGAAGCTGTGAATAATATCAGTAACTCCGCACAATTCTTAATGCAGTCCAAGGAGATAAAAGCCCTGGTGCAATCCACTGATGGGACAACCACAGCAGACACCAGCAGTATAGATAATTACATATCTATGTTTTTAAATATGGATGAAAACAGAGAAGATGTCAGCCTTGTCAGTACCGACGGTACCATCCTCTATAGTTCCAAAGCTTCTTTAAAAGGAACGAATATCTCAAGCAAAGCTTATTTCAAAACTGCTCTCACGAATGGGACAGATGCTGAAAGTGACGTCTTTGTTTCAGATACCAGTAACAGTCCCTGTATCACTTTTGCCATTCCTTTTCGTAACATCGAAATGGGGATGGGTGCTGCTATGTCCCCTACCCACAATAATATAAGTGCCCTGCCGCCAACAACTACTGTTCCTGAGGATTCAGCTGCACAGGCCACATCAGGAGAGAACTCCAATGACGTAAACCAATCCAATGCAGAAGTAATAGGTATGATAACGGTAACGGTAAAAGCTTCTGCTTTTAGCAGCCTGTTATCTGAAGTCTCCTTATCCGGTATGGATACCGCATATGCCTATCTTCTGGATACAAATGGAAATGTTATTTATTATCCCAAGTCTGAGGTTATCGGTTCCAACTTAAATATTGAGGTTATCAATAACCTTACAAAGGAAATCAAAGCTGGCACTACTCCTACAGCCACTACTCTGACCTATGACTACGACGGCAAAAAAACCTACGCTTCCTATAGTATATTACAAAGCAATCATTGGCTTCTCGTTCTTGCAGTGGATAAATCAGAAATTATGGCTCCTCTTAATAAAGCTACTTTTAACTCAATGACCATTACCTTAATATTAACGGTTCTGCTTACCCTTTTGGCCTACTTTTTTGCCGGAAGCATAACAAAACCTATACGCTGTCTTACAAGTTATATTAATAAAACCGCAACTCTTGATTTTAAAGAAGATGCTTCTTTTCAGACAATTCTAAAATATAAGGATGAGACGGGCGAAATGGGAAGGGCCATTGAAACTATGAGAAACAATCTGAAAGGTATGATACAAAAGATTGGTAATGCCTCAGATAACATGCTTCGGACTGCCGACAACCTGAATAACATAACCAAATCCGTGAATGATTACGCCTCTGATAACAGTGCTACCGCCGAGGAGTTATCCGCCAGCATGGAAGAGACCGCTGCCACCACCTCCCTCATCTGCAATAATATCGCAAATATAGAGAACCATTCCCAATCCATCTATACCAAGGCAAGCGATGGCATCGATAAATCTTCTCTTTTAATAAAGCGTGCAGGACAGTTGAAGGCAACGACAGAAACGGCAGTAGTAAGAATTAAAGAGACCTATGAACAGTTTAAAACCGATACCGCACTTGCAATCAGCCAGGCGGAAGCAGTAAGCAAGATTAATATGCTTACCAATGTAATAAAAGAAATTGCCGATCAGACCACCTTGTTGGCTTTAAACGCTTCTATTGAAGCTGCCAGAGCAGGAGAAGCCGGCAGGGGATTCTCCGTAGTAGCCAATGAAATCGGTTCTCTGGCCGACCAATCCGCAGGTACAGTTAAGAACATTAACATTATAACCGCCGAAGTAAATTCCGCTGTAAGAGCTTTAACAGAAAGCCTTAACCGTTCACTGGACTTTTGGGAGAAGAATATACTTACTGATTATAATTCATTTCTTGAAACCAGCAGTGAATATGGTGAAAATGCCGGAGAAATAAATCATTCCTTAGAAGCTATCCACAGCGGTATCGATTTACTGAAAGGAGAATTAAAGAATATCAGTACCTCCATTACAGAAATCAATAACATGGTAGAAGATTCTTCCGCCGGAGTCAGTGATGTTGCCGCAAGAGATACTGATATTGTTTCCCTTACCTCCGATACCAGGAAAATGGTCGAAAGTAACCGGGAGAATGCTACCGAATTAGACGGTATTGTAAAATCTTTCAAGTTATAAATGTTCTTTATAATGTAAAAAGAAAATTAATTTACACAATTTTGAACATTACCTGTTAAAAAGCCATGGATATTATCTGCCAGCATATTAAGCAACCTCTGTCTTGTCTCTAGACACTGCCAGCCAATATGAGGGGTAAGAATACAATTAGGGAGTGATAACAAAGGGTTATCCGCCGTAGCCGGCTCCTGTTCTAATACATCCAAAGCTGCTCCTGCTATTACTCCAGCTCTAAGAGCCTCCACCAGGTCTGCTTCTTTGATGATGGCACCTCTTGCAGTGTTTATCAGGTACGCACTAGGTTTCATCAGCGCAAGCTTTTCTTTCTGGATTAAATATTTGGTCTCTTCCGTTAACGGACAGTGAATAGTAACAAAGTCGCTGTCCGTTAATAACTTCTCCAGGGATACAAACTGTATATTCTCATCCTTTAAGTCTTTTACCGTTCTGCTGTAAACTAATACGTTCATATTAAAAGCTCTTGCTCTTTTTATTACCTCCAATGCAATCTTGCCAGCTCCGATTACGCCAAGAGTTTTTCCGCTCACTTCAAAATGATTTACTTGAAGATGGCTTGAAAAGTTATCAAGCTTCTTTTCTCTTATCATAGTTTGCTGTACCGTTAGGGAGGAGGATAAAGAGAGTATAAAAGCTAGTACTAATTGGGAGACCGCATCGGAACTATAAGATGGAATATTGCACACGGTAATATTCTTCTCCCTAGCTGCCTTGATATCGATATTATTATAACCTGTCCCAGCCTCGCAAATCAGTTCCACAGAAGACGGAAGTCTCTCTATTAACTCTCTTCCCATGGGTATTTCCTTTGTAATCACAATGTTCTGCCCTTCTACCCTAGTGAGTATGTCTTCTTCTTCTGTCTTCTCATATAAGGTAATGTTGGCTTCTTTCTTAAGTGCATTAAAATTTAGCTTACCATCAAAATCAACTTTTGAACTATTTAAAAATACTGCGTTCTTCATATTTGGCTCCCATCTGCGTGCTTTAGCACGCGTACAAAATCAGGGGGAATGAAAGCTTTCTCTTTCACTCTTACCTCCTTCGTGAATATCCAATCTTTAATTGGCTGTAAATATTAATCTTCTACCTGATACTCCTGAATCAATGAAAACTATTTAAATTTTTAACTATAAAAACTTCCGATGTGTTTTATTGCAATGCTGAGACTTTCACATGTCCTTAATAAATTAAGGACGTTAAAAAGTGTAGCACTATCTTTGTACTGATGCAATAAAAACCAGGAACGTACTGACAACTTTTCAAAAAAACTGAAGAAAAAGAATAATTTGTTGTAAATACAACAGATTATTCTTTTTTTAACCAGTATAATATGATTAGAATTAAGAACCAGGCAACCAAACAACAATTATTATGATATGAATTCCTTGGAGGATAAAAAGATGGTAAGAAAGATTATTAAAATAGACAAAGAAGCCTGCAACGGCTGTGGACTGTGCGTTAATGCATGTCATGAGGGGGCTATCGGTTTGATCGATAACAAAGCAGTACTTCTTCGTGATGATTACTGTGACGGACTTGGCAACTGCCTTCCTGTTTGCCCTACCGGAGCAATTACTTTTGAAGAAAGAGAAGCTCTTGAATACAATGAAGAAGAAGTTCTTCGGAATCAAAAGAAACCCGAAGAGAAAGTACCTGCTAAAGTACCTTTTTATGGCTGTCCAGGCTCTCAGGCAAAGTCTCTTCGTCCTGCTGGGGTTACCGCCGCAGAACAGACAGAACAAAAGACTCAGATTAGTGCTGAAAGTATCTCAAGACTAATGCAATGGCCTGTGCAGATTAAACTGGTTCCGGTAAATGCCCCTTATTTTAAAGGAGCAGATCTTTTAATCGCTGCCGATTGTACTGCTTACGCTTATGCAGGCTTTCATGAAGAGTTTATGAAGAATCGTATTACCGTTATCGGTTGTCCAAAACTAGATGATGTAGATTATTCTGAAAAGCTTGCAGAGATATTTAAGCAAAATGACATTAGAAGCATTACTATTATCCGTATGATTGTTCCCTGCTGCGGCGGAATTGTAAATGCAGTAAAAGACGCCATGTTAGCAAGCGGTAAAATTATCCCCTGGCAGGTAGTTACTGTTTCTACAGACGGAACACTGGTTAAATAACACTGATAAAACACTGTAAAGAAGCCTTATTACTTCCCTTCCTATATGAATGAAGGTTGTAATAAGGCTTCTTTGCAATAGCTGTAATTCAAATGCGCAAACTTACTTTATATTAATTGTTTCATTATGCATATTCATGTTAATCCGAGAATAACTGTTCACAGTATACAGTACCATTTAACTCATATACACCGATACCGATGTGTTTATAATTTTTACTTAAGATATTTGCTCTGTGTCCTTCTGAATTCATCCAAGCATTCATAACAGCTTCCGGTGTATTATAACCATACGCAATATTCTCACCAGCGGCACCTACACTAACATTATACTCTTTTAATACCGTACTCCATGCCGTACCGTTAGGTCTTGTATGAGAGAAAGACTCCTTAATTTCTTTTGCACGTTTATTCGCCGGTGCAACTAATTCGTTGGAAATAGTTAATGCTGATACGCCGGCCTTTGCACGTTCCTGGTTTACAATCTTAAGCACCTGATTAGCAAAACTGCTGTTGCCTTTGTTGGCATCACTGCCGGAACTAGGGGTCGGAGTGACTTTCGTTGTAGGGGTGGGGCTGACAGTAGTGCCGCCAGAAGTCTTAATCTTAACAGAGGCACTTGAGGAATAAACACCATAATACTGTACTCCGTTATCGTTATTAACACCTCTTACCTTGTAATAATAAGTCTTTCCAGCCGTTACACTATTATCGGTAAAGCTTGTACAGGTTGAGCTTCCTACATACTTATAGGTTCCATTAGCATTTGTGGAACGGTAAACATAAGTTTTACCGGCACCATTTATAGCTGTCCAAGCTACGGATGCAGTACCGGGAGTGCTGCTCTGTGCGGTAATGTAGGACGTTTTTGAAAGAGTAGGGGTTACACCTGCTGCTTCAGACATTTTACTGAAATATTTCGAACCATTTATTACTTTGTATGCTTTTGCTTTATAATAGTAACTATTAGCAGCACTCAGTCCTTTGTCTGTATAACTGCCGTTTGTTGTTTTGCCGATATAATTATAGGCTCCATCGTAGGAAGCAGCACGATAGATATAATATCCGTTTGCTTTACTTACATTTCCTGCTTTTAGAGTAGTTGTCGCAGCTGTTCTTACAGTTGCTTTTAGAGTAGGTGTGGATGATTTGATGGAATTTACTACTGCAGCATCTGCTGTAGCTGTCAAAGCGTATGCTGTAGATCCATTTGCAGCATTATTGCTATTAAGATCCGTTGAAAAAACGGATGCGATTGTCAGAGTTGCTATAAGAACTGAAGATATGAAAAATCTTTTCATATATTGTTGCCCTCCTTATTGTTCGTCACAAGTAAGTTGCTTAATAAGGTTAACATAATGACATAGAAGGTTCAACACACAGATTTTGGAAACCAGATTTTCCTCTGATGAATAGGAGGTACCCCTATTCATTGACAAAACTGTTATCAAGGGTTACGACCAATTCATATTTTTCATTCAATTCTTTTAGGGCTTTCTCCATTGCTTTTAACAGCTGCTCTCTTTGTTTCTCCCCATAAGAATAGGGAATTAACATATCAAATATTAATCTAATCCTCTCTTCCTCTTCTACTATCCGAAAATCATGGACGGATGCTTTCGGCTCAATCTCCCCTATCACGCCCAGAATCGCCTGCTTTCTTAGAAGATTTTCTTCATCCTCCAAATCTACCGGGTCCACATGAATTACAAGAAAGATTCCCAATTCTCTTAGAACATCTCTCTCGATTCTATCAATAATCTCATGTACCCCCTCCAGATTCTCCTTGGATTCCACTTCAACATGTATTGTGGCCATTATATGAGATGGTCCGTAGTTGTGAACTATCAAATCATGGCTTCCTAAGATTCCCTTATAACTTTCTACTTTTTCCGTCACCTTATCATAGGTTTCTTTATCGATGGCTTCCCCTAAAAGAGGCTCCAGGGTTTCCTTTGCAATATTAAAACCTGCAATAATTACAACAACAGAAACAATGGCACCCATCCATCCGTCAATCTTTAATCCGGTAATACGTCCTATTATAATAGATACTATCGTAACAGATGTAATCAGCACATCTCCGAACGCATCCGTACCGGTTGCTTTTAGAACACCGGAATTAATCTTTTGTCCAAGTCCTCTGTTAAAAATGGCAAGCCAGAGTTTAACCAGTACAGAAAGAACAAGAAGGACTAATATACCGATATTAAAAACAACACTCTCCGGTTTTAAAATCTTACCAAAGGAATTCTTAAAGCAGGTAAAGCCCACCTGTAATACCAGGAAGGCAACAATAAACGCTGCGATATATTCTGACCTTCCATGTCCGAAGGGGTGTTCCTTATCCGCCGGCTTCTGGGCGAACTTAGTCCCGACCAAGGTTACAATGGAAGACGCCGCATCTGAAAGATTATTAAATGCATCAGCTGTCACTGAGATACTATTTATCAAAAATCCTCCTGTAAGTTTCACCAGGAACAAAACAATATTACATATTACACCGACACATCCCGAAAGTATACCATAAGCACTGCGTACCTTAGCATTTCCCGTATTGTCATAATCTTTTACAAATTTCTTTACCAGAAATTCAGTCATACAAATAACCATGCCCTTTCCTGCACTTGCAAGCCTTGACCGGTAACCAAAGCTGCACGTAAAATCCTACTTTATATATCTCCTTTAGATAACTCAATAAAATAATAATAGTTTATATATTACCATAATTTGAAAGATAATACCATAGGAGAAATATTAAGGATTCCCGGCAGTCAATTCAGCCTATATTTATACCTTGTATTCTTTGCATGGCTAATTGAAACTTGCTGCAGGATATGACATGAAGCATCTGTTTTAGCAGCAATCTATAGGTTGTACATTAAGGGGCAGGGGGAACCAGCTCTTTATACAGTTCCCTTTACTTACATCCAGATTTTTTCCGTATAAGGGTAGTTTGAAATCACCGGCATAAGAAAACAATAGTGCTGCAGCCTCCAGCTCTGATAAGGTAATATCTGCTGCCAGTTCTACTTTACCAACAGATGGCACGTTATCTTTTAGCTTGATTTCAAAGTTATTCTTACCGATTTTTATGATAAGGCTGCCTTCTTCCAGGAATTCAACTCCTGCCTTTGCAGCTAAGAGTGTTTCTATGACTTCTTTCCAGTCTAAAATCAGGTAATTTTCACAAGTACCTATTTCATAAGATTCTGCAAGTTTCATAAGGAAGTTTATTTTATCTGCTTCAAGAGGGGAGGCCACAAAGGTATTTCTTTCGTTGCCCTTAAAACCAGCTAGTGCTTTTAAAGCATAAGGATAATCCTCTGTGTTTTTAAGAACAATTTCATTCACTCCGCCATCCTGACTTAAACAAAGATACCCTGCAAATTCAGAGTTAATCTGTATTCCATAGGGTTTGCATTGCCAGGAACAGAGTATATCAAAAAACTCATCTTCTTTTCGAATGGCTTTAACCGGCTGCTTATTATACAATGCATATGCCTGTGATATCAATTCTTTCTCTTTTAGAGGCACCAGTTCAACCGTAGAAGCATCAACCTCCTTTAAACAGTGACGAACATTGGTCTCCGTTACCGTGAATCGAACCTGAACACCGGAGGGTTCAAAGCCGAAATATTCATATCTTTGCCTTTGTCCTCCAAGGAAGATATACTGGTATCCTTGTGTTTTCAGCTCTTCTGTAACAAAGCTTAATAACTGTTTCATATACCCTTTGCTTCTGGCATAGGGATGTACCGACACCATGCCGATACAGCAGGCTTTTAACTCCCTCTCTCCAATTCGATAAGATATCGGCATAGCACATACCAATGCCTTAATCTTCTCTTCCTCGGTAATCAGATAATGATACTCCGCATAATTATTTCCATCCCTATATAGCTTAGGGAGAAGCTTCTTGAAATCATGAGGAGCCTCATTTTGGCTGAAAACATAATTGATAAAATCTATTATTTCTTCGTACTCTTCTCTTCTTGCCTGTCTGCAACAAACCATTTTTTTCCTCCCTGTCCCGATTACTTTGTTAGTAACTCCTCTATAAAGGCTTTTGCTTTTAATACATCCCGCTTTTGTTCCTCGCCCTCTATCTCACGCTCTATGGTGATGTCTCCGGTATAACCGATTTCTTTCAGTTTATTGATAAATCTAGGGTAATTTACAAGTCCCTCTCCCAGAGGTTTTTCTTCTCCCAGATGAGTTCCATCTACTGGATAAAGCCCGTCCTTACCATGTACACCAAATATATATTTCCCCAGAATATCAAGTGCCTCCACCGGATTACCTTTGCCATACATTAATAGATTGGCAGGGTCTAAATTTACTCCGATATTGTCCATACCGGTATCTTCAATTGCCCGTCTTAAAGTAACAGGCGTCTCCTGGCCGGTCTCAAAGAGAAAGTTCTGGTTGTTTTTCTTGCAGACAACAGCAATCTGCTTTACAGCTTCCACTACCTGATGGTAATTCTCGTCATATGGATTCTCAGGTATAAATCCCACATGAGTTACCAGGTCTCTTACAGAGAGCAATCGGGCAAATGTAGAACCATTTATTAGTGCTTCTACTCTCATTGTTCTGTATTCAGCCGGAACTAAGCCAAGATTTCGCTGTCCCTCATAAAAGTCCCAGGTTATGGGACCGGGCCACCCGCACCAAAAGGCGGTAATAGTAATACCAATTTCTTTAGTGGCCTGATTAATCTTATCTGCTGTATCTTCTGTCATCATACTCATATCCCAGCAAACCAGCTGACAGCTGCTCATACCCATTGCTTTTAATTCTTCCATCTGCTTTCTAAAATCTTCTCTTAGATGTACCAATGCTCCAACTCTCATAATATAACCATACCTTTCTAACAAATTATTCTTGATTCCCATTGCAGTTTAGCGCTAATTCCAGTTCTTTAAGACACAGCCTTACAGAACCAACCCCTTCAACGAGAGGCAGTACCTCTATTTCTTTCTTTTGGATCAGGCAGTCAAGAAAGTACTTCATTTCTATGCAATATGGTCCCATCTCAGAGATATTAATACCTGCGGTATGGTCTGTTGCCTGAAATTCTCTATTAAGGTCTGGAATGTTAATCTTTCCGTCTTTGTGATATTCTATAAGCTTATCTTTTCCAGTATTGTTAAATGCCAAGGTAGCATTTTCAAAAACAGCACGAAAGCCTGCTTCAAAAGGAAACCCTTGCGGATTATCCCAGATTGCCTCCGCTGATGCGATTACCTCTTTAAACTGATATTGGGTAATGACCTGTTCCGGCATACCTTCAGAATTTTTTCTGGCGTTTACATGAATCCTATCCGGTTCTCCGAGGATGTATCTTAAAAAGTCTACATCATGTATATGCAGGTCTAAGACAACAGAACCGCTTCGGTTCATGTCTCTGAACCAGTTCTCGTAACCCCAGTCCACTAATCCGCTCAGGCGCCACAGGGTAATCGACTTTAGCTTTCCATAGGATTTATCGTCTATCAATTTTTTTAGATAATGGTATTCATCCATCATACGTACAACCTGACCCACCAGAACCTTAGCTCCGGTTTCTTCCTGGGTCTTTAAGAGCAGCTTACAATCTTCTTCCTTTAAGCAGACAGGTTTTTCAAGAAATACGTGAATACCCATTTCCATTGCTTTTACAGCATACTTCGTATGCAGGTAAGAAGGAAGGCATATTACTACCATTTCCACTCTTACTGCTTCTAACAGTTCCAGGCCATCCCCAAAAGCCATGGCACCCGGCCATACTTCTAGGGCTTTATTTCTTGCTGTTTTTCTTACATCTGCAACTGCAATAACCTCAATATCATAGCCAGCTGCAAGAGTCTTTAACGAGAGCATATGCGTAATTCCCATTCCGCCGCAACCGATAACACCAATTCTCATCTTCTCCATCACCTTTCATATAATAATTAGTCCAGTGCCTTTACTAATTGAATATCACAAAACAGGCACCTTGTCAATCCTTGCTTGACTTTTACCTGACAGAAATTTATAGTAAAGTTAATTATGTAATTATATGTACGAAAAGTTCAAGGGAGCTCCTATGAAAATAAATCAGCAGTATATTAAAAATAACAACATGAAGCAGCTCTATTACCTGCTTAAGAATAACGCCTGCCTCTCAAGAGCCTCTCTTGCCAAAATGACCGGTTTAAGTAAAACTACCGTATCTTCTTTAATCGATGAACTGATTCAAAAGGAATTTGCGGCTGATAACGGAACAGCATCCAGCAGCCTGGTAGGAAGGAAACCAAACCACTTAAGCCTGACCGGCGAAAAGCACTGTATCGCTGCTATCTATTGGGGACCGGAGCTAATGACCGGTACACTGATTGCCTTGGACGGCAGCTTGCTTGAAAAGCAGTACCTTTCCCTGACTTCCGTATCCGGGTATGCCAAGAACCTTAACAGCCTTTTTTTTCGTCTGTCAGAAAAAGCGGAAGGGTTTTGCCGGATTATCGGTCTGTGTATTGTTATGCCGGCTATGTTGGACAGAGAAAACAAGAGAATTCTATCTACCGTACTCCCCTTGGAGAATGAGTTAGATGTTATAGAGAATATACGAAATGAAATCAAAGAGGTTCCGATCGCCTTTTTAAATGATACCGCTTGTCTGGCCTATGCAGAGAATCCTTCTGCCAGGCAGAAGGAAGATACCTTCGCATTTGTCAATCTGGATCAGGGAATTGGTTCTGCCTTTTTCGTCGATGGGAAGTTACTTGGCGGAGCCGGCGGCAGTAAGACCCAATTCGGTCATTATTCTATCGATGCCCAGGGAATTACCTGTGCCTGCGGCAATAGAGGCTGTCTGGAAGTTATGATTGGTGAAAGAGCCTTGCCAAGACTTCTAAGAGAAGGCGGAGGCAGCGAACCTTTAGACCTAAAGGAACCCCTTAGCTATGCGGATATTCAGATTGCAGCTATGAACGGTGATAAGGCAGCCCATTATGCCATTGGGTATATTGCTGACAATCTGGCTGCCGCTTTAAGTAACCTTATCAGCTTATTTAGCCCTAAACGTATCATATTAGGCGGTTCTGGCAGAAGCCTTGGAGCTTTGTTCTTACAGGAACTGACCTCTACTATTAAGAACCATGGTTTTCAAAAAATGACGGAAGTCGTTGACATCCAATATTCTGTTCTTGGAGAGGATGCTTGTTTTATTGGTGCAATGGAATATTACTTTGAGAACTATTTTCGCTTCACTGAAGATATGTCAGAATGTATTTTTATTGGTTGAGTAAATTAGAAAGGATAGAAGAGCCATGTTTAAAAGACTTGTAGTAAGACTTATTGCTGGAATTCTAGTATTCATACTGATAGGATTAGGCTATAACATACTTATTGGAAAACCGGTAACTTTAAATCACTATTTCACTGACCACCATGTCACATACATGAAGATTGGTTATACAGATAAAGACGGCATAACCGAAAAAACCAAAGAACTAAGCCAAGAAGAACTTGACAGCTTTCTGGAGCAATTCGGCTCCTATAAAATTTTTAAGCCATTCTTTCGAAAGACTATGATAGCAAAACAAAATAGCGCCTATATAAGTATAGCCATCCATGATGAAAAGAAAGATTTTGAAGTGATGTTTCCTCTTACTGACAGAGGAGAAGTTAACCTTGTTCGATATACCTTCTATCCTTATAACACTGCACATATAGATATGTACAATTATCTTCTGAATTTATTAGATAATTAAATATGTTAACAGGAAGAAATGAGCTGCCGCAGACTATGAATGATTCGCGGCAGCCCATTTCTTTTACCTGTAAAAATGGTACTTTTATATTCTTTTTATTTACAGCTGCAGTTCATAGAGTTTTCTGTAAATACCGTTCTGATTCAGTAATTCTTGATGAGTTCCCTTTTCTCTAAGCTTTCCCTTATGCATTACCATTATTACATCTGCATGCTGAATAGTTGAGAGCCTGTGGGCTACCATAATGGTGGTCCTTCCGGTCATCAGCTTTTCCAGTGCTTCCTGAATCAGCTGCTCTGTCTCCGTATCAATATTGGCAGTTGCTTCATCCATAACCAGAATCGCCGGGTCAAAGGCCAGAGTTCTTGCAAAGGACAGAAGCTGCCTCTGTCCTGCCGAAAGGGTACTTCCCCTCTCTGCCACAGCCTCTTCATAGGTATTCTGCAATTCTTCTATAAAATGGTCTGCATTGACATATCTTGCTGCACTCTTAATGTCTTCATCGCTGATATCATCTCTTTTTAATCGGATATTACTCTTAATATCACCGGTAAAAAGGAAGACTTCCTGCTGAACCTGCCCGATAGCACCCCTTAGCTGGTCCGTATCCATCTCTTTAATATCCACACCATCAATGGTAATACGCCCCTTTTGTACATCATAATACCTGCCTATAAGATTGAGGATGGAAGACTTACCGGCTCCGGTGGCTCCTACGAAGGCGGCTCTTTGTCCCGCCTCTATAACAAAGCTTACATCTTTTAAGATCCAATTCTCCTCTTCATAGGCAAACCAGACATGATCAAACTCTATCTTACCCTTCACTTCCGGCAGCAAAGTCGGCTTTAAGGGATTCACAACCAGAGGCTTTTCATCGAGAATTGTAAAAATCTTTTCCGCACTGGCCATAGCGGACTGAAGTGTTCCTATCTGCTCCGACAACTCCTGAATAGGATCAAAAAAGGAGCCGATATACTGGATAAAGACATAGAGGGTTCCAATGGTAATGGTATCTTTTAGTACAGCTTCTCCACCTACACCTATAATAATTACCATCGCAACAATGGAAAGCATATAGATTGACGGACGAAAAATAGCAAATACCATCATCTCTCTAAAGTTAGCCCGCAGTAAGTCCTTGCTTTTCTCTTCGAATTCCTTCTGTTTTTCCTTCTCTCTTGCAAATATCTGTATCACTTTCATTCCGGATAAATGCTCGGAAAGATATGTATTGATTGAGGTAAGTCTGGTTCTTACCTGTCTGTAGGTCTTTCTGGATATGTGCGTAAATACAGAAGTAAGCAGTGCTATCAGAGGAATCAGTAAAAAAGCATACAAGGACAGCTTAATGTTAAGACTTGCCATTACAACTGCAAGGCCTATAATCTTCACCACATTTTTAATCATCTTCACCAGAATATTGGCATACATATCATTTAATGCTTCCACATCATTGGTTACTCTGGTTACAATTCTTCCCACCGGTGTGATATCAAAAAAACGGAGGGAAAGTTTTTGAATATGTTCAAAAACCTCCTGTCGGATATTATAGATGATATTCTGCCCCGTAAGGGATAATATCCAAGTCTGCAAAAAGTTACATACAAAACTTGCAAGAAGCACGATAAGATAAATAAGCCCTATCTTTTTTACTCCTGCAAAATTTTTCTTCGTGATAAATTCATCGATAACCTGTCCTACCAGGATAGGCCGATACAATTCCAAACCCGTTATACAAAGTACCAGTATCAGAGAAATGGTAACCAAAGGCCAGTAGGGTCCCGCATACCTTAGCAGTCTTTTCAGTACATTTCGTTTCTTACCGGTACTATATTCTAATGTATCTTCCATGTTCTGCTCCCATCTAACAACATTCTATACAGCCTCCAGCTGCTTTTCCAACTGCTGCTTTTCATACATCCTGGCATAGATTCCACCCTGCCTCATTAGTTCCTCATGAGAACCATACTCTGCCATCTCACCGTCTTCCAGTACCAGAATCTGGTCTGCATTTTGTACGGTGGATATACGGTGGGCAATCATTATAGTGGTTTTACCCTGGCGGTCCTTCTTTATATTTGATAATATCTCTTCTTCCGTATTGGTATCTACTGCCGAAAGGGCATCGTCAAGAATTAATATCGGTGCATCTTTTAATAAGGCTCTCGCAATTGAACTTCTCTGCTTTTGCCCGCCGGAGATTGTAACTCCCCTCTCTCCTACCAGCGTTTCATATTGAAGAGGAAATTCTACGATATTATCATGGATACAAGCAGCTTTTGCAGCCTCTTGTACCCTCTCCATGTCATTTCCTTCCATACCAAAAGCAATGTTGTTACGAATCGTATCAGAGAACAGGAAATTATCCTGAGGTACATAAGCAATATTTTCCCGCAAGGTTTTAAGTGGAATTCGGTTGATATCGTAGCCGTCTATGCTAATCATGCCGGGCTCCGTATTATAAAGGCGAAGAAGAAGGTTTGCAACTGTGGATTTACCACTTCCGGTTCTGCCTAAAATAGCTAAGGTCGAACCTTTTTCAATGTCAAGAGTAACGTTCTTTAAGACCTCTGAAGTAACTTCTGTAAAGGAAAAGGTAAGCCCGCGAAAACTGATATTCCCTTCCAGATTCTCTACCGGCAGCACATCTTTTCCATCAAAGATTTCCGGTTTCTCCACAAATATCTTCTGAATTCTCTTTGAGGATGCAATTCCCTGGGATATAAAAGTGATACTGTCTCCAGCTGCAAGCATGGGCCAGACCAGCATACCGACATATTGATTAAAAGCAATGAAACGTCCCAGGCTGATCTCTCCCTTAATTACAAGATGCCCTCCATAGAGCAGGGTTATCAGACTGGAGATACCGATAATAACATCAAGTAGCGGAATTATCGTTGCCTGAAGCTTTACAACTTCCATATTCTTATCCTTATTTCTTTTATTGGACTTTGCAAAGGCTTTGATTTCCTTTCTTTCCTGAACAAAAGCTTTTACAACTCTTATACCGGAGATACTCTCCTGTACCATGTCTGAAAGATCCGAAAAGGCCTTCTGCTTCTCGCTGAATCTTCTCTCAATGGATTTACCGTAGAATACACCGCCTACCGCAATAAATACCAATGGGATGGAAGCCAACAGGGTGAGCTCCAGATTCACGTGAAATACCATCTTGCAAAGTACCATAATAGTCATAATGATTGCATCAAAGGTACATATTACCGCCGGACCGGCAGCCATACGAATGGCATTCAGGTCATTGGTAAAATGGGCCATTAAGTCACCTGTCTTATTCTTGTTATAATACCCCATAGATAAGGTCTCCAAGTGGGCGAACATGTCATTTCTTAGGTCATATTCAATTTTTCTCGCAGAACCGAAGATAAAGTAGCGCCATCCAAATCTTCCGACTGCCAGGACCAGCCCAATCAGAAGTATCTTTATGATTCCGTTTATCAGCTCTGCTCTCCCAAATGTCCCCGTCTCCAGTCCATCGGTAATGTCTCCTATAAACTGGGGTATGTATAATCCGGCAAAATCCACAATAAAGAGGATAATGACTCCCAGTGAATAGGATAACCAGTATTTCTTAATGTGCTTGATGACTCTGTTTACTTCCCGCATTTAGAATCTCCTCTCTGATCACATAATTTTCTATTATGAGGCAATTTTACAAAGATTTCAAGCTTAAATTCGGAGGGGGAATGACTAAAGCATGAGTAAAATATTGAGGGACGGACGATGAACAGAAGATTTGTTTGGGAGATTGGTTACTCGAAAGCCTTATTCCACTAACGCAGCAGAAAATTTAACTGACAGTCAAAGCCGTGCCAAACTCGCTGTAACTATATGTTCACGGAAGGTTTCTGCGCTCAGACAATGGCACGGCTTTTCCTAGTTACATTCTCTGCTGCTTAAGTGTCATAGAAGGCTTCCTCGATACCAATCTCCCAAACAAATCTTCTGTTCATCTGCTGTTTTCATTATTTTGTTTCATTACTTATTTTCATTATTTATCTTCATTATTTTATTTCACTGTTTTATTTCATTGTTTTATTTCATTGTTTTGTTTCATGTATTTGCATGCTGGATTCTCTCTATCCATTTACATTCTTTGTTTAAGGTGCTAAACTACACAAAAAAGGAGGACTGCTATGAGCGACTTTTATATTGATCCTGTTATGTATACGACAAAGCCTTCCGGAAATGGACGGCTGGAAAAGGAAATGAGGGTTTATGACCTGTTTGAAGAGCTTTCCGTACCATTTATCCGTCTGGATCATGAGGTTACGCCTACTATTGAGGCATGCCATGATATTGATAAGCTGCTGGATATTAAGATCTGCAAGAATCTCTTCTTATGCAATGCCAACAAGACCAAGTTCTATCTCTTAATGCTTCCCGGTGATAAGAAGTTTCGAACTGCTGAGCTTTCAAAACAGATTAACAGTCCCAGACTTTCCTTTGCTTCCTCTGAATATATGGAGGAATATCTTGATATCACCCCCGGCTCTGTCAGTGTTATGGGACTTATGAACGATAAGGACAATAAGGTGGAACTGCTGGTGGATGAAGATATTCTTAAGGAGGAGTACTTCGGCTGTCATCCCTGTATTAATACTACAAGTCTAAAACTTCGGGTTTCGGATTTAACGGAAAAAATTCTTCCTGCTATTCACCACACAATGACGGTGGTAAGCTTATCTTACGAAATATCTATTTAGAAGTAATATTGTCCCCGTTCACGAGATATAATACTGTAGATATTAGCTGTGTCTGCCGTATCCTTGGCACCATTTTGCGGTTCGTAAAATGGTATATTATACGATGTTAGTCGAGTTCAACTACTGATTCAGGAATATCCAATCGTCGATTGGATATTCGCGAAAGGGGTTAGGTTGAAAAACTTAAACGGTTTTTCAACTACTGATTCAGGAATATCCAATCGCTGATTGGATATTCGCGAAAGGGGTTAGGTTGAAAAACTTAAAACGGTTTTTCAACTACTAATTCAGGAATATCCAATCGTTGATTGGATATTCACGAAAGGGGTAATAATGAAGATATTAGTTGATGCGGATGCTTGTCCCGTAAAAAGCATTATCGAAAAGGTTGCAAAAAACCTTCATATAAGAGTTTTGATGGTGATTGATACCAGTCATATCTTAGAATCGGAATACAGTGAAGTTATACAGGTGAGCAAAGCACCGGATGCGGTGGATATTGCTCTTATTAACCGTACCGAAGCCGGAGATATCGTAGTAACCCAGGATTATGGTGTTGCTTCCATGGCTCTTGGCAGGAAAGCATTTGCTATCAATCAAAACGGGAAGTATTATACAGAAGAAAATATAGACCTAATGATGTTTGAACGTCACCTTGCTGCAAAACAAAGAAGAGCCGGGGCACGCACTAACACTATGAAAAAGCGCTCCAAAGAAGATGATCTTCATTTTGAAACTGCCTTTTTAGGGCTGTGCAGCCAGGCTCTTCTAAATTAAATTTGAATCAAAATATCAATTTATGCTAGAACAAATCCAAATTCTATGCATATTCTTAAGATTAAGCTCTGCTTTCTCTTGCATTTCTCTTTACAAATGCATCCAGAGCTCTGGCAATTGCAGCCCCAATAATAAGACAGGTAGCCGCTTCCACCAGACCGTTGATTCCAACCATAGCAATTACAAACTGAATGATATTTTTACTTCCGAAACTATCTGCTATTCCCTGAATAAAATCACTGCGGTAGAAAAATGCTAACAGCGAAGTCATAAAGAAAACAGTATTTAATATAGGTCCGATAAGGCTTGCAATGGGATAAGCTGTTTCCTTTAAGCCGCTCTTTCTTAGCCCTTTAAAAATAAGTCCCGTAAGCCATCCCATCAGAATACGCGGTATCAGACAGGTAATAAAGGTAGCTACCGGATTAATGGCAAGAAGAGCAACACCAAAAGCGCTTAGACCAAAACACTGGATAAAGCTTGTGATACCGAAGACACCACCAAGAAAAGCTCCGGCAGCAGGTCCTAATACGATAGCACCAATCGTAACAGGTATTACAATCAATGAAATTTCAAGTCCAAAAGTTTTAATATATCCAATAGGGGTAAATGCCATTAACAGAACAATGGCAGTCAGTAATGCCAACTGTGTTAATTTAAGTGTGTTCACTCCGGTTTTTGTTCTCATAAGAATTCCTCCTTGATTCTCTCTTATTATTCTTCATTTTTCAGTAAAATATGTTTTCCTTATCTCCTGCTATTGTTTTGTTTTTCCTAACAAAAAACGCTGTCTGCTTTCGGGTTACCGGTAACCTCATGGCATAACAGCGTTCTTTCTCTCTATTACTTTGCTGTTGGTGCCAAGGCACAACAGCAGAAACTAAACATTCACAAATTTGCTTTCCTTTAGTTCCCGCCGTTCTTACCGCCCGGTCAAGACTGTTAAGATTCACAAAACAGTAAACAGAAGTGCAATCCATCTCTGCCCTTATTCTACCGCCCCATATACTGAGTGCAGTGAATGGTTTCAGAGTGGTATAGCCGGATAAAGGGGTATCCCTTCCTGCCATAGCAACTCCTCCTTATGTTTTTGTTCTTTTATTTTAGCCTTAAATTCTCCAAATAGCAAGAGGAAATTTCCATCTGGAGTTTTAGCTTGATTTCCCTTATAATAACACGAGAATATTATGTATGTACTTTCTTAATTCCAATGCTCGAATACCATATCATTAATCTGATAATCGCGAAAGGGGTAAGCATGTTTAATAATTTTATCCATAAGGTCATAGAAAATAATTGGCCGGTCTATGGCATAGAAATTTTTTCCCATGGGCATATCGTCTGCAAATACGACTTTTCATCTGAGGAACGTCATCCCATTTATTCTGCTACGAAATCTTTCACTGCAACGGCTGCAGGTATTGCTGCTGCGGAAGGTAAATTTAAGTTAGAGGCCTCTGTCTATGATTATCTAAGAGAGGAAATCTCGTCAAATATTTCGGAGGAACAATTACATACTCTGCAAAGAATAACTATGAAAAGGCTCCTTACCATGTCGGTATCCGGTTACCCCTTCCGTCCGGAGGGAGGGAACTGGCTGGACTTTTGCCTTACTTATCCTATCCCTTATAGTGAAATCCCTGCCTTTGAGTATTCCAATATCCCAGCCTATCTCGTAGGAGTGGCTGTAGAAAAAGCGGTGGGCGAACACTTAATAAGTTATTTAGGTCCCCGGCTGTTGGAGCCTCTTGGTATTGAAAACCTTGAATATTTAAATTGCCCTTCCGGACATTTTTATGGTGCTTCCGGTATGTCTCTTACGGTAAATGAACTTAGCCGTCTGGGACAGTTATACTTACAGATGGGACAATACAATAACAGGCAGCTGCTTTTAGAAAGCTGGGTCAGGGAAGCTACCTCCATACAGCAAATGAACCGTGAAGGCGGATACGGATATTATTTCTGGAAATACAAAGATGGATTCAGCATTAACGGAAAATGGGGCCAAAAGTGCTTTGTCTTCCCTGCAAAACAGCTTATGATTACCTACCTGGCTAATTTTAAAGAACAACCGGATACTGTCCGTCTTGCTATGGAACAGGATATACTTCCACAGTTTGGGATTTATTAAACTAAAAGTATACCGGCAGTATTTCCTGTGTCTTAGCATCAGCAAGACCTTTGGTTGTAAGCTTCAGTTTTGGAATAACAGACAGGGAAAGGAAGGCCAAGGTCATAAATGGGTCAATACCTGTCTTTACTCCAAGACTATAGGCTTTTTCTTTTAGCTCTTCAAGAATTTTATCCACCGATTCGGCACTCTCCTCGCTCATTAATCCACCGATTGGAAGCGGTAATACACCTAAGGCTTCTCCGTTCTTAACTACTGCCACACCTCCATTATTCCTTCTTATCAGGTTGGCAGCAAGACTCATATCTTCTTCTGTCGTTCCCGCTACAATAATATTATGGGCATCATGGGCGATGCTGGAGGCGATGGCTCCTGCTCTAAGGCCATACCCTTTCATGAGTCCGATGCCGATATGACCGGTGTTTAAGTGACGCTCTATAACCGCAAGCTTAATAATATCTTCTGACAGACGAATCCCCGATTGAATATTTTCTTCACTTTCACAGGGCAGTATCAGCTCTTTTGTGATAAGTTCTCCAGGGATTAGCTCCATAATCCGCTTATAGCTACCTTTCCCTTGTAAATAAAAGTCCGATGGTCTTAATTCACTGCAGTGGAAAGACTGAAAGATTCTCTGTCTGTCTTCTTCTGACAAACTGCAGGACAACATTCTTTCTAATTTTAAATCTCCATTAGTCTTTGACTCCTCAAAGGCATTTTGTTCATCTGGCTTTATATTACCTGTATTTCCATTAATTTTATTCTTACTAGAACAATATTCCTCCGATACTACCTTGCCATCCTTTGCTACAAGTTTCCCCTCCCGATAAACTGAATCTACCGTAAAATGCACCAGATCCTTTAAAATCACCAGATCTGCAAAGTATCCGGGAGCGACAGCCCCTCGGTCCTTTAAACCAAAGTACTGGGCAGGGTGCAGGGTTACCATCTGTATGGCAGTGACCGGATTCGCCCCATATTCTCTTGCTTTACGCAGTAAATAATCTAGGTGTCCCAAACGGATAAGCTCTCCCGGATGCCTGTCATCGGTAACCAGCATACAGCGGTTGGAATAGGGCGGCTTTAAAAGCTCTTTTAAGCTTTCCATATTTCTTGCTGCTGTACCTTCTCTTATCATGATCCACTGGCCTCTTCGCAGCTTTTCCAAGGCCTCGGACTTCTCGGCACATTCATGGTCCGAGGCGATTCCGGCGGTACAGTAAGCATTGATCTCCTTCCCTTTTATATCTGGAGCATGCCCATCCGCTATTTTTCCAAAATGTTTTGCTAATTCTATTTTCCGAACTATCTCTTCTTCTCCTCTGACGGTACCTAAGAAATCCATTACCTCTGCAAGGCCTAATACATTTTCTTCCCCCATGAACTCCAGCAGCTCTTCTGCCCGGAGGATGGCTCCGGATTCCTCTAAGGGAGTTGCCGGGACACAGGAAGGCAGCATCATATAAACCTTAAGGGGAAGGTTCCTGGATTCCTCCAGCATATACCGAAGACCTGCTTTTCCGGCTACATTTGTTATCTCATGGGGGTCTGTTATAACAGAGGTGGTGCCATGGGGAACTACCGCATCGGAAAAGGCTTTGGGAGACAGCATGGAGCTTTCAATATGGATGTGCCCGTCAATAAAGCCCGGCGCTATGAACTTATTGCGGCAGTCAATTATCTTTACCTCCTGCCCTTCCGAGGCATTCTCTGTGTATCTTCCGATTCCAACTATTTTTCCTTTATGAACTGCTACATCTCCAAATTCCAGTTCTCCCGTAAATACATTTACGATACCGGCATTTTGAAAGATGGTATCCGGCTGTCTATTCCCGGCGGCTGCTTGTATTCTCTCTTGCTGCTCTATAATTAATTCCTTGAATTCCTTTGATTGTAATATACTTTTGTTATCTATCATGTTAGAAATCTCCATACTTACCGCCTCCTTACTGATTCTGTTAGTTCCTGCAATATACATAATGCTTTGTTAGATTTTCTTGCAGGTGCTTACGTTAAGGTATAATTTTATGTTTCTCGCTCTTAATTGTAATGTTATTAAATTTTAAATAATATATTACTCAGATTTCACGAGAATTGTCAAATGAATTATTTCACATTATATTTTCAATGGCATAAGAAACACAATGTACCCAGAACTATTTCGTTTTTGAGACTAGAGCTCAATATAATAATCTTGTGGCTACAAAATATACACCAAGTAAGGGCATATCAGGCTATGTCTATAAAAAATTTGATAAATATGATGTTGTATGGTTTTCTACAACATCTATTTCATTAGTTAATTGAGAAATGGATTAATATCTCTCCTGTATTTAAATACAAAGGTATGCTAATATACATAATATATAACGCTTAATAAAGGGGGAGTTACGATGCTTTGTCCATATTGTAATAATGAAATGAAACCAGGAACTATTGATGTATATGATACATTAAGCTGGTCGCCAGAAGGAGAATCCAGAAAAGGAGCAACGAAATTTAGCATTGCAAAAAATGGAATATTATTAGCTAAATTTTTTCTTCTATTGCCTGCAGTAAAAGAAGCTTATTATTGTTCAAATTGTAAGAAAATTATTATGGATGTGGAATAATATATTATTCGATATGCATTCAATTTACTGTATGGTATAATATGGATGCCGTCTATGGCGATTTATGTGGACTGCAACTTATATTACTCAGGAGAAGATGACAAATGAAAGAAAAAACAACAGAAGTAAAAGGAATTCATTATTTACGGTTAGCATTATTCGCATTTGCAGGCTTGGGAATCGAAACTATCTACGCTTTTATGCTGGAGCCTATTATCTATGGCCATCCAATGGCCGATTGGAATGTTCCCCAGTATATTATCCACTGGGCCATTACCTGTATAACCTGGGCGGTTATCACGTATTTTATCTTAAAAACATCAAAAGAAAGATTCGGATTTAATCTATTTCATACAGAAGGAAAAATGAAAATCTGGCAATGGATATGTATCCTTCTTTGTATTGTTTTTTCACTAAGCCTTTCCTATTGGAACTGGGGTGGTTTCAAAGTAGTAAAAGAGTTTCAGCACAATGGGCTTATTAAATTTATCTTTCAATATATCTATTATGTTTTTGAAACCGTTTTATTTACCTTAATGCTTGTTTATGGACAGAAAGCATTTGAGCTGTGGTTTAAGAAGAAGAATATTCCTTATGGAGGTATCATATTAGCCTTAACATGGGGGCTGGTACACATCTTTACCAAAGGAAGTATTTCCGTAGGATTATTAACAGCTCTGTCAGGCTTTACCTACGGATTGGTTTATTTGCTTGTAAACAGAGATATAAAAAAAGCATTGCCAATATTATTTATTATGTTCATGTTGTAATGTATATCTAATTTCGAAATCAATCGATACATATATTAAATAAATTTACGATATAGCTGTATATAAATTTTTACTGAATTTAAATTCTCACTCGAAAAACAGAAGTTGTAATAGCAAAAACCGGGAGGCTTAAAAAATAGCTCCCGGTTTTTATATATTGCTGTAAATCTATATTAAATTATTTCCCCATCGTTACAATAACTTCATGAACCTTGCCATCGCCAACAGAAGGAATAACTGCCGAACCAACTTCTTTCCCATCTAAGAGAACGCTCTTAACTCCTTTTGATACATGATCAGGATTATTTATTGTTACCTGATAGGTATCTCCTCTGAACTTTCTGGTAACCTGATAGGTATCCCAAGCCTTTGGAATTGCAGGGTCAATTAAGAGGCCGTCATAATCCGGTTTGATTCCGAGGATATACTGGGTAATCGCAACAAAGTTCCAGGAAGCTGTTCCGGTAAGCCAGGAATTCTTTGCTTCGCCAAAACGTTTCGCATCCTTACCTGCTACCATCTGAGAATATACATAGGGTTCCATACGATGTATCTCACTGTATTCTTCGGTGTAAGCCGGTGCGATTCTGGTATAGTAATCAAAGGCTTTATCTCCTCTTCCGGCTACTGCTTCCGCGCACATAATCCATGCGTTGTTATGGCAGAAGATTCCTGCATTTTCCTTGTATCCGGCCGGATAAGTAGAGATTTCGCCATACTCCACATAGTACTTTGTAAAGGCAGGATTGTTCAGTACAAGACCATATTTGGTGCCAAGTCTTTCTTCTACGGCATCGAGAGCCTTGATTGCTTTGCCATCAGAGAGACCAACACCACCCATGATACAAAGTCCCTGGGATTCAATGAATATCTTACCTTCTTCACATTCGTTACTGCCGACTTTTTTTCCGTAATCATCATAAGCTCTTAAGAACCATTCGCCGTCATAGCCATGTTCCATAATAACTTCTTCCATCTTGACTACTTCTCTCTCAGCTCTGAGACTTTCTTCTTCCTTGCCGTATTTCTTCATAAGTTCTGCATACTCTTTACCGATGTATACAAACATTCCGGCTATCATAACGGACTCTGCCACTCTTCCGTCCTTACTGGTTGTTGTTTGGAAGGACTCACCGGGTTCCATAGAGAAGCAGTTTAAGTTCAGACAATCATTCCAGTCAGCTCTTCCGATAAGCGGCAGTCCATGAGGTCCCAGATTGTTGATGACATGGTCGAAGGATCTCTTTAAATGCTCTGCCAGAGAAGTAGCCGTACTCTCATCGTTATCGTAAGGTGTGGAAACTTCCAGTATGCTGTAATCTCCGGTCTCTTTAACATAGGCAACTACGGCAAGAATCAGCCATAAAGGATCATCGTTAAAGTTTCCGCCGATTTCATCATTTCCCCTTTTGGTAAGAGGCTGATACTGATGATATGCTCCGCCGTCTTCTAACTGGGTGGAAGCCAGATCTATAATACGCTCTCTTGCCCTGTCAGGTATCTGATGCAAGAATCCTAGTAAATCCTGGTTGGAATCACGGAATCCCATTCCGCGGCCGATTCCGGATTCAAAGTAAGAAGCACTTCTGGATAAATTAAAGGTTACCATACACTGATACTGATTCCAAATATTTACCATGCGGTTCAACTTATCTTCCTTGGAAACCAAAGTATATCTTGATAGTAAGTCATCCCAGTAATCCCTTAATTTCTCGAGAGCCTTATCCGCTTTTTCTGCTGTCCCAAACTCTTCCATCATCTTGTGAGCTTTGGTTTTATTTATTACATTCTTAGACTCCCACTTATCTTCTAATTCATTTTCTACATATCCTAAGATGAACACAAATTCCTTCGTTTCGCCGGGATTTAAGCTAATGTCCAGGCTATGAGAAGCAATGGGTGACCAGCCGTCAGCCACGGAATTCCTTGACTTTCCGGAAAATACAGCTTCAGGATCATGGAAGCCGTTATAAGTACCAAGGAAGCTTTCTCTGTCAGAATCAAACCCTGCAATAGGCGCATTAACAGAGAAGAAGGCATAATGATTACGTCTTTCCTTGTATTCGGTTTTATGATAGATTGCGGAACCTTCTATCTCAACTTCTCCGGTGTTAAAGTTACGCTGAAAATTGGTCTGATCGTCTTGAGCATTCCACAGGCACCATTCAACAAAGGAGAAAAGGGTGATATCCTTCTTGGTATCTCCGGTATTCTTAACTACTACTTTATGCACTTCCCCATTGAAATCAATGGGTACAAAGAAAGTAACTTCTGTCTCTACGTGATTTCTCTCACCGGTTATTTTAGTATAGCCCATACCATGACGACATTCGTAACGGTCCAGTTCTTTTTTAACCGGTGCATATCCCGGTGACCACACATCTTTGTCATCATAGATATAATAATAACGTCCTCCGCCTAAATCAAGAGGTATATTATTATAGCGAAAACGTGTGATTCTTCTTAACTTGGCATCCTTATAAAAGCTATAACCGCCCCCTGTATTCGAAATGAGTGAAAAGAAATCCTGTGTTCCCAGATAGTTAATCCAAGGATAGGGGGTTGATACTGTATTGATAACATATTCTTTTCTGCTATCATCAAAATAACCGTATTGCATATTGCACGCTCCTTTACATTACTCCTTATTAGCCGTAATATTTACTAAATTTTCGTATTTTCATTACTTCTCTGCACCTGTAACGATATACTTACGCTATACTTTCATTATAGCCTATTACGTTATCCAATGCAACAATTACATTCATTAGAATTATCATTATTTTAAATATTTTTACGAAACTTTCGCAATATAGTTTAATTACTATACTTATCTTCTTTCTATAAGTCGAATATCTGATAACCTTCGCCCAGATCTCAAAAGGCTTGAATTTAAAGCATCATTTTTTAATCAGGAGAAAGTAAAAAATAAATTCAACTTATCTATACCATTTTCTATACTCAATAACTGTTGTATAAACTCTATTCCATCGATTTTTCACGAATATTTTAGAATTAATTTCTTTTTTTATTGAGTAAAACGTGGTAAACTACCTAAGTAAGTACAGCGACCAAAATATCGCTTTTATCAGAAATAAATAAGTCCTTCTGATAAGTTTATTATTAGGATAAAAGGCCAATTCTATCATAAAGAAACATTAAAATATATATGCCTTCTACCCAAAAGAGGAAATGATTCCTATATTACTGGAATGGAGAAGATAGCCATGATGAATGAATATAAATTAAAAGATTCCACGCTGGACGATAATGCTTCCATCTATGCACCCAGAGAAGAAAAAACCGAAAAACAGAAGTTAAAAGAAATGAATTTCAAAGAAAAGGTTGCCTATCTTAGAGACTATTATCTGCTAAAAACCATCGTCTGTCTGGCAGTCCTTGGTATAGCTGTTTATTTCATATATACGGTAGTAACCCCAAGACCGGTGACTCTGTTAGATACTACTATTATCAATTACACGTTATCGGATGATACCATAAACAAGATGACGGAAGACATGAACACCGTGCTGGTGAAGAACCCCAAGAAAGAAAACATTGTGATTGATGCTTCTTTTTATCTGGGAAACGGAAATGACAATTCGGAATACACCATGGGAAGTATTCAAAAGCTTCAAACTTATATATACACCGGTGAAATTGATGTAATGATTGCACCGGAATCCGTATTTCAATCCTATGCAACGACCGGCGTTTTCAGCAAATTGACCGATGTTCTTCCTACAGACCTTTTAACCAGTTTTTCAGACTCTCTCTTTAATTCTACTACAGAAGATAATACAGTACCCGGAGCTTATGGAGTCTATCTGGATAACACATCCTTATTTAAGGATATTTCCAATCCATCGGACAGACCGGTACTTGGCATCTTGGTGAACTCCAAGCATCAGGATAATGGAGTGGAATATATTAAATACCTTTTTAATTATAATAAATAGTCCATTAATATACCGCTGACACTGCTGTTGGCGGTATTTATGATTTCTGCCAACTTAAATAAATCTTGAGAAGATTATTGAGAGGAACTTTTTTATGAATAATTTAGATTCTAACTATTATGAAATGATTAAAAAAGCTATCGGCAGAAGTAACCGATCCGATCTCCAACATAATACCTCTTTTGAAGAATTGATATATTATGATGAATACAATAATATTATATTGAGAGAGATAAAATATTCAAGTAAAGATGTTACCTATGAAATTCATGACAATACATATGACCAATTAGGAAATCTGACAATTGAAAAATATACCTATATTATAAATAATAAGGCATACGCCTATGAAGTTAAGACCTTTTACGAATATGTCTATGATAATGAAAATCATATAATTCTTAGAAAGACCTTTAACCAGGACCATAGACTTTCTGAATTAATTAGGAATCAGTATGAACAGGATAAGCTGATAAAAAAGGAAGTGTATATAAACCTTAATGATAATATCGATTTTACAACCGGTTCTGATTACATTTATAAGCACTTGAAAAAGGTGCATTTCTATTATTACAATGAAAAAAATAAGTTATTGCAAGAGAAAGTGTGTTTACCTTCAGGAGTAATAAGTTGTTATATTATATATACAAAAACAGGAATGGTTGAAAGAGTTGAAAATCCATTTAAATCCGGATACTCCTGGTCAATTGAATCCATTTGTGCCGGAAGTTACGAGATTTCTGTTAAGGAAAGCATATTTAATGATGAGATATTAAAAAGTATAGTGGATTTGTTATGCGAACATTATATGGATTGTCATTGGATATTACTCGATTTATCAGCTGTCAGCAATCGTAATTTTAACGAAGAAAAAGTAAATGATATGATGAAGCTATATGGTACAAATAATAATATAATATTTAACTATATTTAAAAAAGGGGTCTGTTTATAGTTTCGTGTAAACTCATTTTACAGTATATCATAATTGGGGCTTAAATATAAATACACATAAACCCATGAAACACAGTCAGGACAAGGGTTCCAGCCTTTACGGCATTACATGGGTTTATTAATAAAAACTAAAGTTGTACTTTTTATCTATCCCTATTTGACAGTGGCCAAATCTTCTTTACATAATATCTTTTCAATCTGTTCTATTGCCTCTCTGTCTTTCGCCATTGCCTTTCTGCCTTCTTCTGCAAGAATTTTACGCAGCTTCTGGTCTCTGAATTTCTCATACCCATTTTCATCAAAAGACAATCCCTGACTCCACAGAAATCCTCCATAGCTGGCACATTCCTCCCATGCCTCTATTGCAATTTGTAATTCAACCGCCCACTCAGGGAATTTCTCAATTACTCTCCTGTAGTAATCTAAGATATTATTTCGTTGATATATTTGTCCCAGCGTATCACAATAAATAATAAATCTGTGTTCCAAACTGTTAACACCATCGGTGCTATCAGCTAAATCATCCGATGCATACACGCAGCATTTTGAAAAATCATCAAATTCCAGCTGTGTCAAGAAGGCTTCCCAAGCTGCAAATCCTACCTTTCGCCCATGTATTTCATTCTTTCTTGCATGGGCTGTAATTATCTTAAATGCTTCCATAATACATTCTTTTTCGGACTTTGGCTGTGTCTTTTCCGTTAGCAGAATATAAGCATTAAGCTCCTTCTCCCAATTAGCTCTAACTAGCGGCCTGTCATGCTCCTGGTAATAGTCCCAGCCAATAATCTTTTCACCATTCTCTTCAAAACCAAAAAATACGTCAAATTCATGTTTACAGCCATCATCTGTTATTCCTTGCGCCAGAACAGGGATTCCTTTATTAATTGAATCTACAAAGTCCTGCCTGATTTGCTTTTCCTCTGTATTGATGAGGCTTCCGGTTTCATCCCGCAAAAGTGTGATTATCTTCACTTTCCAACCGATAGCGTTCAGTAGTCTCATCTGATTCTTATAAGGCGTATCATTACAGTTTTCAAAATCTTCATTACCAAAAATCCATTTTCCCGCAGTCCAGCAAAATCTGTTTCCGAAACCACTGTAGGCTAATAATTGAGAATTGCTGAAATCTTCATCCATGCTTTTTAAAACACCATACAATGCACCGGTAAATGAAGTCATGTATGACATATTATCCGATGACATGGTGATTAAAGGTACATTTGAAATTAATTTTCTTGTCATATTAAATCCTCCTCTAATATCAATTTGTATTGAAAGAGGCTTGAATATTTTTAAATCGGAATTGGATATTCTTGCAGTAGATGGTGTAACATTATGAAATCTGGTAAAAGCTTTCGTAAAACTCTCCGCAGTTTCATAGCCATACTTTAGAGCTATATCAATTATTTTTTCATCCGATTCTACGACATCTCTCCCTGCAAGTGTTAACCTTCTGAATCTGACATAGTCACCTACTGTCATGCCTGTAACAACGCTGAATATCCTTTGAAAATTTGCACTAGACGAATAAACACTTTTTGAGATCTGATCTATATCCAAGTTATTGCAAAGATTATCTTCGATATAATTTATCGCCTTTTGCATGCTTTGCATCCATTCCATAATCTAACCTCCAATAGAGTAAGAATATCATAGAAATTATTTTTCAACTTGTCTTAAAATGCTTGAATGTGTCCGGGTAAAACATGAAAAAACTCACCTTATAACAGGCAGATGACTAAAGTTGTCTGTTACAAGGTGAGCCGATTATTATCTATTATAGTGTTATATTGGTATTTAAGCTTTTGCAGTAATATAATTTTTTGCAGTCAGAAGCTCTGCTATTAATACACCGCCTCCGGCAGCTCCTCTTAAGGTATTATGTGAAAGTCCGACGAATTTGTAGTCAAATACCGTATCTTCTCTTAAACGGCCAATGGATACGCCCATTCCGCCTTCATAATCCCTGTCAAGCTTTGTCTGAGGACGATTATCTTCCTCCAGGTACTGGATAAACTGCTTTGGTGCCAAAGGAAGTTCTAATTCCTGAGGCAGACCTTTGAACTCTTTCCAGGCTTTCAGAATCTCTTCCTTAGAAGGTTTCTTTTCAAAGTTTACAAAGATTGCAGCGGTATGTCCGTCTGTTACCGGTACTCTTATGCACTGGGTCGTAATCAGAGGTGCAGCTGCCTTTTCAAGCTTGCCGTCTACTACCTTGCCGAATATCTTTAAGGGTTCCTGTTCGCTCTTCTCTTCCTCACCACCGATAAAAGGAATTACATTATCTAACATCTCCGGCCATTCATCAAAGTTCTTGCCTGCACCGGATATTGCCTGATATGTGGTTGCTACTACAAGCTTCGGTCCGAATTCTTTTAAAGCATAAAGAGCAGGGGTATAGCTTTGTATGGAACAGTTGGGTTTTACTACAATAAATCCTTTTTCTGTACCAAGACGCTTCTTCTGAAATGGAATCAACTCCAAATGCTCTGGATTTAATTCAGGAATTACCATAGGTACATCGGGGGTCCATCTATGAGCACTGTTATTGGATACAACAGGTGTTTCCGCTTTGGCATAGGCTTCCTCAATCGCTTTGATTTCATCCTTGGTCATATCCACTGCACTGAATACAAAATCAACTTTACTGCTGACTTCTTCCACATCATTTACATTCATAACAATAATATTCTTAACAGCCTCCGGCATTGGGGTAGGCATCTTCCATCTGCTTCCTACTGCCTCTTCATAGGTCTTTCCGGCACTTCTGGGACTTGCAGCAACTACCGCCACTTCAAACCAGGGATGATTCTCTAACAAAGATACGAAACGCTGGCCTACCATACCGGTACCGCCAAGAATACCAACTCTTAACTTACTCATACATACCTCCATGTGGTGTGCCTTGCAGACATCTTACAGCCTGCGGCACATATTCCAATCAAAAGTGGAAATAATGCGTACAATCTGCATTCTTTCGATGGATACCAATTCACCTATTCCATATTTATGCGGCAGTTACGGATTTGTGTGTCCGCCTATTGCGTACATCTGTCGCTCTAATAAATATATTACTATTACAATCTATAAAAATCAACCTTTTTCTATTAAATATTCATTTATTGTTTATATTGTTGAATCTATTTGCTTTTTTAGAATTATCATTGTGACTTATTTTATAGAGATTCAAAACAATAAAATGAATCTCTAAACGCGTCCCAGCTCTCTTACTGTATCCTGATAAGTAAATAAGAGTTCTTCCAGTTCGGCATAGGTTTCAACTTTATTCACATTCTGCCTGAATCTGGCAGCCAAAGGATATCCAAAGGTATACCAGGCTACATGCTTTCGCATCTCCCTGATACCAACATATTCACCTTTATACTGCACCGCGAGTCTGCCATGATAGAGCATCATATCTATTGCTTCCCTTAAGGATGGTTTTTGAATATCTGTATTATTATTCATATATTCTTTTATTTGCTTAAAGATCCAAGGGTTTCCCTGAGCTCCTCTTGCAATCATAACCGCATCACAGCCGGTTTCTTTTTGGATTCTGATGGCTTCCTCCGGTGAGCTTACATCTCCATTTCCAATTACCGGTATGGAAACAGCTTCTTTTACTCTTCGAATAATTTCCCAGTCTGCCTTTCCGCTGTAATACTGCTCTCTGGTTCTTCCATGAACTGCAATAGCTGCTGCACCATTAGCTTCTGCAATCTTAGCCACCTCTACGGCATTCACTTCCGCTTCGTTAAAGCCCCGTCTGATCTTTACCGTTACCGGTTTATTTATAGCTTTTGACATGGCATAAACAATCTCTCCAACAAGTTTTGGTTCACGCATAAGTGCTGAACCTTCCCCGTTGTTCACTACCTTGGGAACAGGACAGCCCATATTAACATCTAAGATATCAAAGTTACGGTGCTCGATACTTTTGGCTGTTTCACTAAGGATAACCGGGTCTCTTCCAAATAGCTGAAGTGCTACCGGCCTTTCTTCTTCCTTTACAAGAAGAAGTTCTTCTGTATTTTTATTATGATACTGTATTCCCTTTGCGCTGACCATTTCGGTATAGATTAAGTCAGCACCTTGTTCTTTGCATAACAGACGAAAGGGTAAATCCGTTACCCCGGCCATCGGTCCAAGTACCAGATTTCCCCCTACCTCTACCTTTCCTATTTTAAAACTCATTCTAACCCCTTTCGTGAACATCCAAACTACTTGGATATTCGTTAATCGGCAGTTGAAAAACATCGCTTTGTTTATTCAACCTAACAGACTTTTAATCCTTAAGCCACATGGTACCGGATGGCTGGTGGCAAACATATCAATAAGAAGGTTTTACAATATGCTACTTCTTATTCTTATTATAGATAAGTCTAAGGCCTTTCAATGTAAGCTGCTGGTCATATATCTGTATAGTCTCTGTTGAATCGGCAATTATTTTACCCAGACCGCCTGTTGCAATTACCTTAATATCCGGAATTTTAGCTTCTTCTATTATCTTTTTAATGATGTACTCTGTTTGTCCTATATATCCATACACCAATCCTGCCTGCATGCTGGAGATAGTGTCCGTTGTCAGTATGGATTCCGGTTTTCTGATTTCTATTTCAGGAAGTTTAGCTGTCTCATTCCAGAGAGCATCCGCACAGATACGAATACCCGGGCTGGTAATTCCTGCAAGAAAGGTCCCATCCTTTGATATCAGGTCATAAGTAGTAGCCGTTCCAAAGTCAATTACAATCAAAGGTCCGCCGTAAAGGTCAAAGGCAGCTACAGCGTCTACTACCCTATCAGCTCCTACTTCTTTGGGATTAGCCACATTTATCTTAATACCTGTCTTCGTCCCGATGCCAACTTCCATCGGTGTTCTTTTCAGATATTTCATTATTCCATTTTTCAATGAATGCATGATTCCAGGCACTACACTGGCTACTATGACCGCTTCCACATCCGAAGATGTAATGCCCCTGTAATTAAGCAGTTCACATATAATAAGCCCATATTCATCCGAAGTTCTCTGAAGCTTAGTGGTAATGCGGAAGCTTCCTATTAACTCCTCTTCCTTAAAGACTCCGCAAGTAATATTGGTATTTCCTACATCAATAACTAGTAACATATCTTTACCTCATTTCTATTTTCACTTAAAGGGATATTTCTTCCCCAAGGAAAAATACTTTATAAAATAACTCCAGAGATTCCAATAATTCTTCTTTATTTCTCTGTAATTCTTTGATCTTAAGCACACTTCCGATTTCATCAAAAAGAAGGTCTCCCTCATCACTGCTTACGTTAAATAAAAGATTCCCTTCCTCATCAAACTCCAATGTAAGCACTCCGCCCACATCCTCCGTAAAGAGGACACTCATAATCTTTAACTCTTCTTTTATACTCTCCGGCAAGCTGTTAAAGTCCTCATTCAGATAATATTTCTGTTCATAAGAACTGCTTGCACATAAAATAACATTTTCCTGATACATAATCACTAATCCTTCCTGACTTATCTGATCTCTATTCCTCCCATAAAGCAGGTACCTCTGATATATACCGTTGCCTTATTCTCTTTTCTGGTAAAAGTACCATTAATCTTACTCTCAACTCCGCCCATAATAGGAACGCAGCTGACGGACACTTCCACACCGGAGGGAAGAAAGATATCTATTCCGCCTAAAAAGCAGTTTACATCTATTACAATATCTCTTGAAATGACAGCATTACGTAGATCAAGCTCTATATTTCCTGCTACTACTGTAAGCTCAGCACCGGTAAATTCATCCGTGCACTGAACTTTATTGGAGGCCAGGATACCGGTGTAGTTCTTCTTTTCTACATTCCCTTTCTCTGCTCCAGTATTTTCTCTTCTGGGATTATCCGTTCTGGTATTATCACTTCTTTTATATTCCTCATCCCCAGTGTAACTGTCGTAAGTATATTGAGTATAGTCTTCCTCCGTTTCACGTTGGAAAGCTTCCTCCTCGGTATAAGCTTCTCCAGAATAGTTCGGACTTGAATTATCTTCTATTGTTTTATCCGTTTCTCTTTCGCCCTGTTTTCCCCGAAAGATTATATGAACTCCAAATAGTATTAATATGAAGGATACAATTAAACCGGAAAAAGCACTCGGTTTTAGTATTCCCAAATTAGAACCAATCCATATAAGCCCAAATCCAAGTAAAAAAACACCCCATATTGTCTTTGACTTTTTATTTTGCATCTATAGACCCCTTTACTTTGAACTCTTCTGATTTTTATCCGGGAGTTCTTCCCTATATCATATATAAAAATGAAAAATAATTCAAGATAAAACTGGCTAGGGAATACTTTTAAACATAGCCAAGAACCCCTCTTACAGATACTTCCCCTGAAACTATTGTTTCTACTCCGTGCTCTTTTGTTTCAATCAAAAGAGCACCCTGTTCATTGATTCCCAAAGCTATTGCAGGGTATTCCTCCTCTTCTTTCAACACAAGAACCTGTTTTCCTTTATTAATCAGATATTCTTCATATTCTGCTTTTAATTCCGCTAAATCACCCTGACGCACAAATTCTTCGTAGTACTTCTCCAGACTGTTGCAGATTTCTGCAATGAGACAGCTGCGATTTAATTCCACTCCTTTTTCTAAGGAAAGAGAAGTAGCCTTAGCATATAACTCACTGGGAAATTCTTTTCTATTGGCATTGATTCCAATTCCAAGGATGATATTTATATCCACCATATCAGGCTTATCTTGTTCAGAAGCTGTCTCTGACCTGGCTTCATTTGTTGACCCGGCAGTTTTAACAGAATCACCGGTGGCGGTTCTCCCTGTTGTGATTTCTGTTAATATGCCACATACTTTTTTCCCATTAACAACGATATCATTTGGCCACTTAATAAAGGAAGCAAGTCCGCTTACACGCCTTATGGCACTATTCACCGCCATTGCCGCCACAAGGGTAAGCATGGGGCAGCTTGACACAGGAAGCTTCGGATTTAAGATAAAAGACATCCAGATACCGCCTTCTTTTGGCGAGCTCCAGTCTCTTCCTAAACGCCCTCTTCCATTTAACTGCTCCTCAGCCAGAATTAAAGCGCCGTGTAAGGCTCCCTTCACCAATTCTTCCTTTACCAGTCGCTTTGCCTGAGTATTGGTTGAATCAATCTGCTCATAATAAATTATCCTTCTTCCAAGGCTCCTTGTCACTAAGGTTTCTTCTATCTGACTAATTTCTATTTTATCCAAATCGTTATATATGCCCTTTTCCATTATAATCCCAGTCTTTCTTTACTCTATCCTATTTACTCCGTTAGCACTTTACTTCTGTCACCCTTCCCTATAATTGAAATATCAGGAAGATAGAAATCAGATAAACAAACCCGCCGACCACAAAAAATCCGATACTCGACTTCTTGTTATGAATAATTACTCTTTTTATTCCGTTGATAACATTGACAGTGCCCGCCAAGATTAAGGCCGCTATCATAATTACATAATTATTCGGATGGGTAAAATAAATGATAGCCAATATGATTAATAGTATCCCGATCATAACATTTATTATATCCAGGAGCAGCTTTTGCTCCTTTATTAACCTCAACCACTTTTTCATATTTCGCTCCCATCTGCGTGCTCAGTAGCACCCAAGGGTGCTACCGCACGCGTACAAAATCAGGGGGGAGTGAAAGATTTATCTTTCGCTCATACACCCATTTCATATCGCAGGTTAGCCTGCGATACTGCCACATATAAAAAGGAGTAAAAAAATCTGTCTGTGGCATCCTTTGAAATAATATTTTCTTTCACTCTAACCTCCTATGCACCGGTGATTTCACAGGCACAAACTTACGCAGTAATTATACCTTTAATCTTCCAACTTTACGGCACAATACTTCTAGAGGAATTATGTTTTTATAAATTCTAATTTATCACTAATGGTTAAGCCTTCAATTCGATGGCAATTTTGACCATTTTATAGATTTCTCTTTCTTACTAATCATATAAAAAGGCCGCCCCTCCGTCAAGTAGCAATTTGGAAAAGGGGCGGCACAAGGGCCAAATCTATGAAATTCAATGTATATTATTATAGATTTCCAAGGGTGGCAACCATAACTGCCTTTATCGTGTGCATTCTGTTTTCAGCTTCATCAAAGATAACCTCTGCATGGGCCTCAAATACTTCTTCTGTTACTTCATAGCCTTTTACCGCAGGAAGGCAGTGTAAGAATACGGTATTTTCCTTCCCTATCTTCTTCATAAGCTCGGCATTTACCTGGTAGGGTTTTAATAATGCTATTCGCTCTCCTGCCAAGGCCTCTTCCCCCATGGAGCACCAGACATCCGTATATACGGCATCTGCTTCCTTTGCTTCATCAACTGTATCGGTAACAGTAATACTACCGCCTGAAACCTTATTGTATTCCTGGCATTCCAAGATGAGCTCCTGATCTGTCCATAATTCTTTGGGTGACAGTACCGTAAAATGAATCCCCATCTTCGCACTGCCTATCATTAGACTATTTGCCATGTTATTACGTCCATCCCCTACATAGACCAATTTAAGGCCCTTTAAGGAGCCAAACTGTTCCTTTAGAGTAAGAAAATCTGCCAATATCTGCGTCGGATGATCCAGATCTGTAAGGCCATTCCATACCGGTACCCCGCTGTACTTGGCAAGTTTCTCTACTGTTTCCTGCTTAAAACCACGGAATTCGATTCCGTCAAACATTCTTCCCAGAACTCTTGCTGTATCTTCCACACTCTCTTTATGTCCTAACTGAATGTCATCCTTTCCCAGATATTCAGGATGGCCTCCCTCATCAACACAACCTACGGTAAATGCACATCTGGTTCTGGTGGAGGGTTTCTCGAAAATAAGTGCTATATTCTTCCCCTTTAGGCTGTTACCGGTAACTCCTTGCTTTTTCTTGGTTTTCAGATCTTTTGCCAGTTCCAGTAAATAATCAATTTCTTCTGGTGTATAATCTTTCAGAGTTAAAAAACTGCGTCCTTTTAAGTTCATACTTTTCTTTGCCAATTCTTGAACCATATTAAATAGTACAAAAATAACTGTTTCAGCAACTCTATCACATTGCAGACCAGGGCAATCCTCCTTTTCATTTTCTATTTCTTTATCCGAATATGTTTATTTATACATAATATATTATTTTTATTCATATGTCAAGGAGATTTCATAACTTGCAGTGCAGGTACACTTGTACAGCATTATCTCATGAATACCAATAAAAAAGCTGGTCCTCCTCCTTATCGAAAGATAACCAGCTTTATGATTAAAGTAAGAAATAACGAAATTTCAAAGCCTTTCTTTTGGCTTCGTTCATAATGTAATCTTATACGGTTTATCAGCTCTTCTTCCGTATAAACAGCGAATTTAGGTATATGAAGGGTTTTCGCTGACAACTCCAGGAGGCTGATATATAACTCCTCATAGGTCCAATCCTTTTGCAGCTTTAAACTCCCAGCCAGGTTCTGACAGACCCCTTCCAGAAAACGTCTTGTATAGACTTCTGTATTGCCGTAATCCAGCTTATAATATTCAAGTAACGCCATTTTGACCGCCTCATTGACATGAATAAAGCGATTGATGGCTTCCTCTTCCGATAAGTGGATATCCATGTAATAGATCTTGCCATTTAAAGAACGAAAACAGCGCAACCCGTCAAAGTAGCCCAAGTCAATATTTCTTTTACTCTTTTCCGGATTGAATTCCAGCATTCCGCCAAGCTGGGCTTTGGGAGATATCTGTGTTATATGGACATCTTCGGGGATTTTAACGTTTTTTTGCAATCCCAATCCAAAGATACGGATAACTATGATATGCTTATAACCTCTGTTTACCAGCATATCCACAGGGACATTGTTAAACATTCCACCATCTAAAAAACGCTGACCGTTAAGCTTCTCATTCTTAAAGGTCGGTAACAAAGAACTGGCTAAGAGGTAATCCTTTAGACTGTCTTCCTCCAGTTCCTGAGCTGTTATTTCCACTTCTTTCAGCTTATTTACAAGGAAGGTACCAAAGACAAACTCAAGAGGAGATTTCTTAATCTTCTCTACATCAATTTTCTCTTGCAGTAATTGTTTTAGAGGGGTAACATCAATCCCTTTTTCCGATATAATCCGGGTGGTATCTTTTGTCAGAGATTTTAGATCAAGATTTTTCAGATCTTTTTTCATGAGACACTGCATCTGCTTGTCATTGACATTCATAATATCAGAATAGGTGATATTCTTCCACATCTCTTCTGCCGCTTCATAGTCTCCCATACACATCAGTGCACCATTTATTGCACCAACTGACACGCCGGAGACTCCTTTTATCTTAATTTTGCATTCTAAAAGAGCCTTCCAGACACCAATCTGGTAGGCTCCTTTTGCTCCGCCGCCTTCAAGAACAATTCCATATTCTTTATCAAAGTCAAAAGTTTTTATCATATTCTTATTCCAACTTCCATGAAATTTGCAATATTGGGTAAGTCTATTGGCTTTGGAAAATATTAAAGTTTATTGTTTTTATGGTACTACTTATCCGTGCTGCTTTCTAAGGGCTCACGGTGTATATAGTTTTTAATCAGATCCTGATTCAGTATTTCCTCGGAGGTCTTCTTTATGGTGATCGCTCGATTGTAATCCTCTTCATAAAGGGAAGCATCAAGGGGCGCAGCTGTGTTGATATCCCAGGCTCTGCTGCCGTCAAATACACCCTCTCGTGAAATTTCAAACATTATATTGTTATGAATAAAGGAACCTTTAAACAAGTATGCTGTAAACGCTACAAACCCATCCTTGGCATTACACAAGTCCTGCCCAAGAACATAAGGCTGATTAAACTTAATACCCATAATGTTTGCAATGGTCGGAAGGAAATCAATCTGTCCGCCGGTAGTGTGTATCGTTTCCTTTACGCCACTGCCCGGAACATGTATCATAAGAGGAATACGAAGCATCTCATCATAATCATAGGTTCTGCCAAGATACTTCTCCATCATTTCCTTGTTGTTATCCATGTTAAGGTTAAGGGCATGATGGTCACCATATAAAGCAATTACTGAATTATCATAAAGCCCTGAAGCTTTTAATTCTGCTATAAACTGACCAAAGGCTTCATCAAAATAACGAACTGTCTTAAGATAGGAACCAAACTTTGTTCCTACATCCTCATCTTTTAACTTCAAGGTAACGTCCTTATCCTCAATTACAAAAGGATGATGTGATGTCAATGTTACTATGAAGCTGAAAAAGGGCTGTTTCTCTTTCTGCAGGATTCCTACCGCCTGGTGAAACATGGATTTATCAGAAATACCAAGTCCGATAATGTCACTCTGATCGAGATCCTCCATACTGTAGAAATTCTTGATTCCCTGTCCGGGGTAAGCTGCTTCACGGTTCCAGAATTCTCCCTTATAGCCATGCACAGCAAGTGTATCATATCCTTTATCCCTTAGAAGCCATGGTAGCCCATCAAAAGTATTGTTCTGATACAAGGTATAACATTCCCTGTCAATTACCGGGTAAAGACTGTTTAAGGTTGAAAATTCAGCATCAACCGTATTTCCTTTACCGATATTGGTATAATAACGGTCAAAATATATCGTGTCTTTTCCCAGAAAGGCATTTAAGTTTGGAGTCAGAACCTGCCCGTTGTACTCTGCGTTAATAACAAAATTCTGTAAGGCTTCTACCTGAATCAAAATCAGATTTTTGCCCTCTCCTATGTTCTTATACTTTGGTCCGCTGACTTGAGGTGTTACCTCTTTTACCGTATCTAATACCTCTTTCTCCGGTACTTCTTCTGTTACTACACTTTCGGTAATTGCATTGTAAATATCATTCACATGATTAGAGAAGAACTCCACACTGTTTACTTTATCAATGGTCTTACTGTCAAAAGGGTTCACCACCAGCAGAATAAAGATACTTACAAAAGCGATAGCAATGTACTTTAATTCACGTTTATAACTCCAGGCGGCCATCTTACTGTTATTTTTTATTAGCTTTTTAAAATAATAATAGATAATAGGAATATCAGCAAACAACAAAAAGCTAGCCGGTATCAGTGTTGCAACGAAACTGTCCGGTACTGCCGCAACGTTTTTCGCCTGCCACAACTGTTTTATGGAAACTGTCTGATTGTAATAATTATAGTACATGGTATCAGCAAACATAAGAAGGCTTAAAAGGCTGTATATAATCAGAAAAATAATATTTTTCCTCTTTAGCCTGCTTCTGATAAAGCTCAGGAATATAAGCCCTAAGGCTGATACACTGACCAGGATAAAAACAATATCCGATACATCCACATCAATCAATTTATAATATACAATCAGCTTTAATGCAAAGAACAATAAAATCATATAGGGAGACTTCAAGATCTCCTTTAATTTTTCCACTTACATCCTCTCCTTAACGACAAACTTCAATCAATTTACGAACTAGTAATGCCTAATTTATAATAGCTCATTGCCATTTTTTTATCAAGGAGGGAATTCTTAATTTTATCTTAACGATTTCAAAATTTTTACTGTTTTTCCTTTATTTTTTCCAAAGGTTCTGAAACGTTAACCGCCTGCTCCGGTCTTGAATCCCCTCGTTTAACAGGTGCTACATAATTTGTTGCATTGACAAGCACCTTTTTAACATTTTCATTATAGAAGGTCGGATATTCTTCATGACCCGGTCTGAAATAGAATATCTTACCTCTTCCTCTATAGAAGACGCAGCCGCTTCTGCATACATCTCCCCCTTCAAACCAGCTTATGAAAACCAGCTCGTCAGGATTCGGTATTTCGAATTGTTCTCCATACATCTCTTCCATCGGCAGCTCGAAGTATTCCCCGAGTCCTTCGGTAATGGGATGACCAGGCTCCACCACCCAGAGACGTTCTTTTTCATCTGCCACTCTCCATCTTAGATTACAGGAGGTTCCCATTAATTTGCGAAAGATTTTAGAGTGATGACCTGAATGAAGTACAATCAGACCCATTCCATTTAATACACGCATATGAACTTTCTCGACGATTTCATCACTAACCTCTTGATGTACCCAATGTCCCCACCAGAATAATACATCGGTATTATTTAATACTTCATCGGTAAGCCCATGTTCCGGTTCATCCAGTGTAGCAGTTCTTACTACATATTTATCATCGCCCTCAAAGTATTTCGCCAAAACGCCATGGATACCCTCCGGGTAGATTTCTCTTATTTTTTCCTCCAGTTGTTCATGACGAAATTCATTCCATATGGTAACTCTTATTTTTTCGCTCATTTTAGTTTCCTTTCTGTCAGCTTATTATTTCCCATATATGGCTATTTTATTGTATTCACTTCTATATAGATAATAATATTCTGCCATTTCATATTCTCTGTCGATTATTCAGAACATGTGAACTTCCTTTAATGTTCTCTTCAACAAATAACCTTACTATCTAAGCCTCAGAATGTCAATCAGCAAAATTACCGAAAGTAGTATGAATTATTAAAAAGAAATAATTCATACGCAAGATTTTGCCTGCGTTATCCTCGGCCCAATCTTGCAGGTTTCTGAAGAACTTTAGGTTGTGTATGAATTATCGGTTTGGGAGGATATTGGGGGATAAATAAGTAAATGTCCTGTTCCTATCTTTATTATCAGATAGAAACAAGACATTTACGTGTACTTAATTCTCTTTATCACCTATTACTTCTGTTATTGATTTCGCAAGACCTGCAATGCCTTGAATCTCAGAAGGTATAATAATCTTTGTTGCTTTGCCGTCAGCAGCTTTTTGGAATGCTTCTAGGCTCTTAATCTGTAAGACTGCTGTACTGGGGTTGGCTTCGTTTAGGAAACGAATACTGTCGGCATTTGCTCTTTGTACCGCAAGTGTTGCTTCTGCCTGACCTTCTGCTTCCCTTATGGTTGCTTCCTTCACGGCTTCCGCACGAAGGATGGCTGCTGCCTTTGCTGCTTCCGCTTCCAGGATAGTGGACTGCTTCTTTCCTTCTGCTACAAGAATCTGTGAAGTCTTCTCACCTTCTGCACGGAGTATTGCTTCTCTTCGTTCACGTTCTGCTTTCATCTGCTTTTCCATGGCATCCTGAATAGCAGCAGGAGGAATGATATTCTTTAACTCTACGCGGTTTACCTTGATTCCCCAAGGATCGGTTGCCACGTCAAGGGATACTCTCATCTTGGTATTAATTATCTCTCTGGAGGTTAAGGTTTGGTCAAGCTCCAGATCACCAATAATATTACGAAGAGTAGTCGCCGTCAGGTTCTCTATAGCAAGTATGGGTCTTTCCACTCCATAGGCAAATAACTTCGGGTCTGTTATCTGAAAGAATACGACGGTATCAATCTTCATGGTTACGTTATCCTTTGTAATAACAGGCTGAGGCGCAAAGTCTACTACCTGCTCTTTTAAAAGGACTCTTTTTGCAACTTTGTCAACAAAAGGCACCATAAAATGTATACCTACATTCCAAGTTGCCTGATATCCGCCAAGCCTTTCCACTACATAGGAATGTGCTTGGGGAACAATACGTACACAGGATGCTAAAACAATTAATATAACTACTAATAAACCAATAATTACAGGCATTTAAATTCCCTCACTTTCTTCTTCTACGATTAATTTTACACCGGAAATATTTCTAATTATTACTTTCTTTCCCTCTTTGATAATCTCAGAATCTTCGTAAGCTCTGGCTGTCCATTCCAGTCCGTTGACCAATACGACTCCGGTACCGTTGAAATTATCAATTGTTTCAAGAACTTTTCCAGTGCTGCCTTCCAGGCTTTCATAGTTTGTCTTTAGTCTCTTACCATTAAAATATTTTATTGCTACAGGTCTTGTAAAGTAGAGCAGTACAAAGGAAACAATAAGAAAAGCCACAATCTGTAACATTAGATTATCTGTAAACAGAGAGAGTATAAAGGCTATAAATGCTCCTCCTGCAAACCATATAGATGCCAGCCCTAATGTAAATATTTCTATCAATAATAGAATTATGATTGCAGCCAGCCAGTAAATGGAATCCACGGAACAATTCCCCCTTCCGTAAGTTTAGTATCTTTATTTTACTTCATATTTCCTGAAATAACAACCTTCTGCTTACAGATTTTAGAATTCTAAGTCTTTTCTAATCTGTCTCTAACTTATGGCGTTTTTGGCGGTATATTTCATACATCAGCAGTGCAGCAGCAACTCCGGCATTTAAGGATTCTACTTTTCCTTCCATGGGAATTATGATATTGTAGGACGAAAGTTCTGCTGCTGCTTCACTTAAGCCTCTTGCTTCATTGCCGATAAGAATAGCTGATTTCTCCGGATAGGAAAAAGAGTCATATTCCACAGCTGCTTTTAAATGGGCAGCGTAGACAGAAATTCCTGCCGCTTTTATTTCTTGTATGGCCTTATAAAAATCCGGTACATATACAAAGGGCATCCTGTAAATCCCCCCCATCGTGGACCGAATTACCTTGGGATTATAGATATCCACCGAGGACTGGCTGAGAATTATACCATTCACACCGGCTCCTTCCGCAGTCCTAATTATAGTTCCAAGGTTTCCTGGGTCACGAAGATCCTCTAAAAGCAGGAGAGTAACAGAAGGTTTATGAATGAAATCCGAAAGTTCATACTCTTTTCGCCTCACCACTGCCAATACGCCTTGAGGAGTTAAGGTATCACTGGCTGCCTTCATTACCTGTTCTGTTACCACTTCATGGGGTACCCCAGTAAAATAATTCTGGTTTTCTTCAAGCTTTTCTTTATAAAGAGCTTCCGTTACATAAGCCTTGATAAGATGTCCTCCATCCCTTGCCTCTTCAAACATCTTAATGCCTTCCACTACAAAAGCATTTTGCTCCTGGCGCTCTTTTGCCTTCGTCTGAAGTTGTATTAAATTTTTAATTTGGGGGTTCGATGTACTGCTAATCATAAGTTTATTTCTCCTCTATTGCTTCTAACTGTTCTGCCTTTTTGGGCTGCCTTTTACTGGTAATAATTCATTAAATACTGCACCCAGTCCTGATATATCTCCTTTTCAGATTTGCCAAGGGCTTTTTCCCAATCTTCCGTTTTTATAAGCTTCTTAACTCTGTCCCAGCCATATTCCTGCTTCAAATATTCAATATAAGTAGAAGAAAATGTATATCCTCCTACATTTGAGAATTTCACGGGATTTCCAGTTCTTGTAGCCTTTAAATCAGGAATTTTCATTTGCTTTAGATATGCTTTATAAAAGGGTTCTCCATTAGCAAGATACAATGCCATTCCTTCCGTAAGCCACAGGCGTATATCAGGGTTAATGGTACTAATGTAGGCATGAACCATTTCATGAAGTACAGCTTGTTTGTTCTCCTCATAAGTATGTACTTTTCCCGGATTGGCTGGAGAGGTTAATATCACCTTTGTTCTGATATTATCTCCGATATACCAGTCCAAATGCAGGAATAGCGCTAAATATCCATACTTTTTGCATTGCATCGTTTTCTGGTTATCATAAACATAGATATTTATCTTCTGACCCGGCTTTATGTCCAAGGTCTTAATAAGTTCCGGCGCTTTCGCTTCTGTCAATAAAAAGACATCCTTTGCAGCATCTTTCTGTCTTTCATAATACACCTTGACGTAACTGCCATTGTAGCATCTCATATGTGGTTCTTTTAACTGTAAGGCTGGTATAAAATTGATGAATAAAAGCAAGCAGAGAAAGATAAAAAAGATTCCTGCCACTAGTATAATTCTTCGAATAACCTGTCTTTTGGAGTTTTTCTTTTGAGGTTCTGATATTTTGCTCATTTATGGTATTTCCTTTCCGATTTGTTAGATTCACAGTATCAGAAAGGTATTTTCCTGCAAAGTAACCAGGGTCACTTATTATCCTAAGTACCTATATGACCGGAGTCATATTTATTAAAATATCGGTTCAGCATAAGGGCCAGGGCTGTTCTATCCTTGATTCCGGTCTTTTCGTATATGGCACTGACATAATTTTTTACAGTTCCGCCGGACAGAAAGAGCTGCTTTGCAATATGTGCATTGGTATACCCCAAAGCCAAGAGCCTGCATATCTCTATCTCTCTATCCGTCATGGATTGGAGGGAGCTCTCTTCTGCTTCTTCCCTCTTATTTAATTCCGCCTTAAAGGGAAGTGCTGTTCTCCCTTCTCTCTCGTTTTTTTTTGTCTCTGCCGTAATTATTGCCTCTAATTTGACTCCTTCCTCCGTTTTCATTTCTGGAAGGTTAATATCTGCGGTATTTCCCTTAACAGCTTGTGGTAAATCAGCTTTTGCTTCTCCGGACGAGGGGTATATATTGCCGATATATTTTCTGCAATGACTGACTAATATTTGTATTATTACCGCACAGCAAAAGTATTCCATTAGCCTGGGTAAAGCGCCATATAACATAATCGCTTTAAGTCCTGTAAATGGCTCTATTAAAGGCTGCATAAGCCAAAAGCCGGTTATCAGATGTGATAACAAAATAGCTGCCACGGTAGAACCATAGCAAAAATACAGTACATTTTTCTCCAGATATAATGCAGCAACAATGGTAGGTAAGATAAATAATAAAACCACCTGAAAAGTTAGAAAGATATAATAGATTCCCGTTACTGCTGCCAGGGAGGCTATCAAGATATATTTTACCCAGGCTTTTTCTATATGCAGAACCTCCACCATGAGGACAGGCAGCAATAAGGGAACAAGGGTAGCGGCTATTGCTCCGATTACGATACTCTCTGAAATATCAAAAATCTTCAGCCAGCACAGCATTGCTATAACCAGTTCAAAATACAGAATGATTCTAGCTGCCCGTGATACCTTTTCGTTTGTTTCATATTCATTCTGTCTGATAAGAACTTCATAATCGGACTTCATCTTCCACCTCAAAAATCAGTCTTTCTAACTTAAGAATCTATCCTATTCTAACGTATCTTTTACCAGGCTGCAAGTTCTTTTGGCTCAAGAATTATCTATCCGCGTAAATAGAATTTCACTCTCGGGAAGCTGGAAGCCCGGCAAGACATATTGTATCTCCCAGGTACTCTTAAGCTTCAGCCATTCAAGTATCTTTTCAGAAGAAAAAGGAAGGAAGGGAGCAAGGAGAACTCCAAGGTTTGCTATAAGCTGGACGCAGTTATACAAGGTATCCTCACACTCTGAATTATTCTCTGTTCTCGTAAGCCAAGGAGCCTTACTATCAAAGTATTTATTAGAGAACCTCACAAGTTCAAAGATTTTTTCCAACGCCTCCTTTAGTTCTCCTCCTTCTATAAGATTTCCAGCAATGATAAAAGACTCTTTCATCTTCTCTTCTATCACTTTATCCAGATTTCCTTTCGTTACCCTTCCTCCATAATATTTGTGTAGAAATACCAAGGTCCTATTTACAAAATTCCCATAGGCACCTGCCAATTCACTGTTACAGCTCTTGGCAAATTCATAAAGAGAAAAGTCCGTGTCTCTCTTCTCCGGCCCATTCGCAATCATAAAATAACGTATTGCATCCGGGTTGTATTTGCCGATGATATCCTTCACCCAAATAGCGTGATTCTTACTGGTGGAAATCTTTCTGCCATCCAAGGTCAGGTACTCGTTGGATATAATCTCATCGGGCAAATGATAATCATCTCCCTGCGCAATAAGCAATGACGGGAGAATTATGGTGTGAAAAGGTATATTATCCTTCGCATGAATATAATAATGCCTTGCTCCCTTGCCCCATATTGCTTTAAAGTCTTCTCCTCTTACTCTTGCAGCTTCTTTACTCATGGAAAGGTATCCAAGAACATTTTCCGCCCAAATATATATCTTTTTGCTTTCATAACCAGGATAAGGAACTCCTATTCCCCAATCCAAGTCCCTGGTTAAGGCCCTGTCCCGCAGACCTTCTGACAGATAGCGCTTTGTCAGCTGAACTGCATTCTTTCTCCAGTTAGGATGAGAATGAACCAGCTGCTCCAACTGTTCCTTTAATCCCGTAACCCTAAGGTAAAGGTGCTTGCTTTCCCGAAACTCCGGTGTATTGCCGCACAGCATGCACTTTGGCTCCAACAGATGCTCTGTGTCCAAGACTGAACCGCAGCTGTCACACTGGTCTCCTCTGGCTTCTTTTTTACACACCGGACATATTCCCTCAACATAACGATCCGGTAAAAATTGACCACAATGGCTGCAAAAGCTCTGGGGAGAGGATTTCTCATAAACATACTCTGAAGTGTAGAGCTTCTCATGAAATTCTCTAACAAAATCCCGGTGCAGTTTTTCTGATGTCTTTCCATATAAATCATAAGAAAATCCAAGCCATTCAAAACACCGGCAGAATTCCTCATGGTAGCTGTCACTGATTTCACCCGGTGTCTTATCCTCCTGCCTGGCTCTTATGGTAACCGGTGTTCCATGACAGTCACTGCCGGATACATAATACACATCATTTCCGATTGCTCTGTGATATCTTGCTATGACATCTCCCGGTAATAATCCTGCTATATGTCCTATATGAAGGGAGCCGTTGGCATAAGGCCAGGCACCTCCTACTAAAATCTTCTGTTTCATTACAAAACCTCACTTTCTTAATTTGATTTGGTAACCATCTTTTCTCAAAAGGAAAGCTAATCCTATCTGCCAAAACAGCTGTTAAAAGATTTTCATCTAAATCTTTTCCCTGTTCATGTAGCTTAGCTTAATATGATATTCTCAAACAAAAAAGCTCTCACCCCCGAAAATTATATTTTCGAGGACGAGAGCGAAAAGCTTCGTGTTACCACCTCAAATTCGCTCATGCCTCACAGCAGGAGCCTTGTCAGCTGCGGAATAAAGACAAACTAATCGACAGCCCGGCACTATAACGGGTGCTCCCGTCGCAGCCTTGTGCCTGATAAATCAAGCCTTCGGTACGCAGTTCCAAGACCATTTTCAAAAACAGCTTTCATATCCCCTCTCACCATTCAGGACTCTCTGTGACTTCCACTGCTTTTTACTTTTCTTTTCATTACCTTTATTTTGTGAATTTTGAACATTATAAATCAACTGGAGTTCCTTGTCAATTAGGTAGTAGACTTATATATGGATAAATATTTTCTCCGGTTTTTTGTCTGGGTTTTATCTGAACCATTGATAAGTCAACCCGAATAGCCGGTCTGATGGCGTCATAACGTCTTCCAATGAAATAATTCTCCGTAATAGCACCCGTTGTAAAAACATAATCTGCATACTTTTGATGAAATCCCGGGGAGCGAAGCCACCAGCAAGTATTACCGTTATCTTTATTGATATAACCACCATTCTTACGGGCGTAGGCTGTGCACTGCAGCATTCTAGCTTTAGAGGTTTCCATATTGGCAGGAAATCCATAAGCAGGATTCATAACATCCTGCACACTTGGCAGAAATACTTTATCTATCGTATTCCCACCACCTTTGGTACCCCATTCTATGTTGTCAGGAGTATCAATATTACTGTCAAGAATAGCTTTTCTTTCCTGATTGGTAAATGCCATGTCAAGAAAAGAAGTATTCAGCCAATTTCTCAGTGTAGAAGTCTCCCAAGTAAAATCCTCAAAGGTTTCATGAATGTTCTTGCAGATTAACCCGTACTCCGCTAATAATAGAACAGAGTTATCCTCCACTTCAAGAACCCTCCAAAGAATCGGCTCTTTGCCGTTGCTGATTCTATTGTCCTGCTCAAATCTCCCAAAGTTAACGCGGCTTCCCTGCCAGTCATCCTCTTCTTTAAAATTATCTGCCTGAACCGGATTCTGAATGGGAATATCTCCTTTATCAAAGTCAGAAACCGTAACAATGACTTCTTTCACGGTAATGCTACCGGATACATTCGCGGTAACAGTGATTGTAGCCCTGCCTTTGGAGACACCACTTATGATACCGTCAACACCATCATTCACTACTGTGGCAACATCTGTATTGTCAGATATATAAGATACTCCGCTTAGAACACCTTTATCCAGCTTAGTTTTCAGCTTCTTGGTGGTTCCTTCCATTACTTCTAATTCAGATGAACTAACAGTTACCGTTCCAGCTAATACTGTAATCTGTGTATGAAAAGACATCTCTTTACCCGCTAAAGAAAAAGAGGTGATAATATTAGTTTCACCTTCCCGATTGGCTACTACATACCCTTTTCTTACTTCTGCTATAGAATCATCTTCTGATCTGTAAGAAATATTCTCCGGTATCTCTTCTCCTGCATCAATATTAATGCTGTCTGTATTCCCGGAGTATATTGTGAGTTTATCGGTGACATTAACCATTGCAGTGTCTCTTAACGCCATCATCTGATTATTCACTGAAGTGTCCGTGTCCATTTTACCATTCACTTTGGAATCACTCATATTTATGACCTCCTCCTTATTCTGCGCGCGGTTATCCTCATTCTTATTGATGTTGTATTTTAAGATAAATCCCACACAGAGAATTACCGCTATACTTGCAATACTTGCTCCCTTTACTAATTTTACATTCATTGAAATACGTTATAAAGACCTTTCTTTCTTTTTCTGATAAAGCACAAAAGCCATTATTATCTTTATATATCATTTCCATAAATGCATTTCTTAACCTTTTAAACTATTAGTCATATTACCAGTCTAGCAGCTAAGTCTGCCGACTAACCTTTTACTGTTCATTTATGTATAGATTTTAAGGTATATACCTAGATATCCTTGTATAAAATAAGACTCATTCAATACCAATTAAATTATAAGAAATAGTACTAAAAATAAAATACTTACGCATGAAAAACCTATCGTTTTCCAATACCTATAATAGCAACCTTCTAGTATGGCATAAATTGCAAATATAGTAAGTGTAAAAACCGCTTCTTTAAAGTGAAATGTATGGGTAACATAAGAGTACAACCCTGACAATAAAAAGAGGACTCCAAAACTGAACATGCAAAGCACTTTTGCTTTAAATTGGCTATCCTTTCTATCAGGGGGTAATTCCTGATGCTGTCTGGCTGCTAGCTCCATCCCATTTTTTCTGATCAGGAAAATACCATTACTAATTACTTCAAAGGCACCAAAGGCTACGAAAAACGCTCTAAATATTTCATATTTCCATGACATAATCAATTCTCCTTCATAAGATTTTCTGTTACTTTATTTAAAAGCAACATAAGTGTTTCCATTTCTTTTTCAGTAAACCCTTGAAGGGCTGCTTTATTGCATTTATTAGCTTCTTCCTCAATAATATCCGTAATCTTTCGACCTCTATCCGTGATACTGATTCTATATGCCCTTCGATCGTTCTCTAAATGCGCTTTTTGAACCATTTCTTTCTTGACCAATCGCTCTATAACCAATCCAACCGTAACAATATCTGAATGCAATCTGTTAGCAATTTCTACTTGCGTAAGGTTATTAACCACTGATAAAAGTTTTAGCAGTGACCATTGCGCTGTTGTTATATCATATTTTTTAATTGCAGTATCAAGCCTTCTTTTAATGAGTTTTGCATTAATATTAAGTACATAACCAAATGAATCCTGAATCTCCATATATCCTCCTAAATACTAAGTACACTTATTATAAGTGTACTTAGTATACAATTTAAAAAAACATATGTCAATCAAAATCTACTCGTTTTCTTCAAGTCTATAATAGCCTTATTCCTAATAAATAAAATTTCATCTTCAACGAAAAAAGACCTATATCAGTTATTTAGTCTGATATAGGCCTTTCTAGGTATTTTCATTCATGTTTGCCAACTTTGCGGCTAGGTTAGCCAACCAAGCTTTTACTGTTCATTCATGTTTGCCAACTTTGCTGCCTGATCGGCGGCAATTAGGCTGTCGATTACTTCTTCTAAATCTCCGTCCATGATATTATCAAGCTGGTGGAGAGTAAGCTTAATGCGGTGGTCTGTGACACGGCCCTGGGGGAAGTTGTAGGTACGAATCTTTTCAGAACGGTCACCTGTTCCAACCTGGCTTCTTCTGGCTTCAGCTTCAGCATTATGAGCCTTTTCCAGTTCCATCTCATAGAGCTTGCTTCGCAGTACTTTTAAAGCTTTATCCCTGTTCTTCAACTGGGATTTTTCATCCTGACAGGAGATTACGATACCTGTTGGAATATGAGTAAGACGTACTGCCGAGTCAGTGGTGTTAACGCACTGTCCGCCGTTTCCGGAGGAACGGAATACATCGAATTTACAGTCATTTAAATCAAGATATACATCTACTTCTTCTGCTTCCGGCATAATAGCTACTGTTGAAGTTGAGGTATGGATTCTTCCGCCGGATTCTGTTACAGGGATACGCTGTACACGATGTACACCACTCTCGTATTTCATCTTGGAATAAACGCCTTTGCCGTTAATCATGAATACAACTTCCTTAAATCCGCCAAGTCCGTTTTCATTGACATTCATCATGTCTATTTTCCAGTTCTGAGTTTCTGAGTATTTGGAATACATACGGAATAATTCTGCCGCAAATAAAGCTGCTTCATCTCCGCCGGCACCACCTCTGATTTCAACAATTACGTTCTTTTCATCGTTAGGATCTTTGGGAAGAAGAAGTATCTTTAATTCTTTCTCTATTACTTCAACTTTTTCTTTACATTCACTTAATTCTTCCTTGGCAAGCTCCCTTAACTCTTCATCGCTTTCTTCTTCAAGCATTGCAAGGCTATCTTCGATAGCTGCCTTTGTTTCTTTGTATTCTGTATATTTTTCTACGATAGGAGCTAAGTCGTTCTGCTCCTTCATAAGCTTACGAAAACGAGCCTGGTCGTTTACTACATTTGGGTCATTTAATTCATCTGTTAATTCCTGATAGCGTATAAGTAAATCCTCTAATTTATCAAACATTCTGGTTTCTTCCTTTCTTATATCTCTTTTTTGTTCTATGCCAGAGACGCTAAGTAAAGGGTTCCCCTTTCTTTTCATTCCATCTTCCTGTAACTACTCTGTCAAGTCCTGCTAAATCCTTAATTATACAGATATTGCTCATTCCTGCTTCTGTCAGCAATTCCATCACTGCCTTTCCCTGGTCATACCCGATTTCAAAAAAGACATACCCTCCCGGGTTTAAGTGGTCTTTTAGTCCTTTGCATATTTCCCGGTAAAAGTATAAGCCGTCTTCTTTTCCGTCAAGAGCAATGGTTGGTTCATACTCCTTTACCTCTTCCATTAAGGTAGGGATAATATTTGTTGGTATATAAGGTGGATTCGATACTATTATATCATATGTTTTATCTATCTGTGAATAGATATCACTTTTAATAAATTCTGCTGTTACTCCCAGCTTTTTTGCATTTTCACGGGATACTAAAAGAGCTGTTTCAGATATATCCGCACCTAATCCAGACCTTGCGCCTCCAAGCTTTAAGAGAGAGAGCAGTATACAACCGGAACCGCTGCATATATCCAGAATCTCTTTGTCCTTACTTACCTTTAATGCCTCCATTACAAGAATTTCCGTATCCTGCCTCGGTATGAGAACTCCTTCTTTCACTTGAAAGTTAAGTCCCATAAATTCTTGTTCACCAGTAATATATTGAAGTGGTATATGTTTGCTTCTCTTTCCGATTAAGTCCATATAGGCATCTAAATCATCCTGAAAAATTTCCTTTAGAGGATTAGCCAAATAGGCTGCCCGGTTTAATTCAAAGCAAAAAGCCAGCAAAAGCCAGGCATCATATTCCCCATTGTCTATGTTATTATCTTTAAGTACTTTTTTTCCTTTTTGTAAAGCATCCTGTAAGGTTATCATTTTTATCTATTCTTTCTCTGCTGCTTCATCCGTTATTGCAACAAAATCATCCACTGCTCTTAATATCTCATCATCTTCTTCAAATATATCCATAGCCTTTAAAGGCTCTCTTCTTGTAGATGCTGCTGCCAACTCTCTGGCTGCTTTATTTGAAGCGTTATTCTGCTTCGTATCCTCTGTATGGCCATTAATATTCGCAGCTCTATCATTCCTCTTATTGCTTTGTTTTCCAGAAGATTGATTGGTCTTATTGCCTGCGGTTTTTTTATTTTGATTCTGTTGACTGCTATTCTTTTTATTACCGGTTTGTTTATTTTCACTTGCTCTATTTGAGTTCTGCTTATTGGTCTGCTTTTCTTTTCCACCAGTAGAGCTGACATTTTTACTGTCAACCTGGGTGTTCACTTCTTCTGCTTCTGTTTCTTTACCAAGGAAAGTTCTCCAGTCAAATACTGCCTCAACGGATTTGATAGCTACTTCAATCATGTCATCATCCGGTTCTCTGGTAGTCATGCCCTGAAGCCACATACCGGGTTTACTTAAGATTCTGACAATTGCAGAATCATTTTTTCCGGCGAAACGAATAAATTCGTAAGCTACACCAGCAATTACAGGTACTAACAGAATTCTGCTTGCATATCGAATCCAGGTATTATCCGTTCTGATAAACATAAAGAAAATAATACTGACAAACATAACAAGAAATAAAAAGCTGGTTCCGCATCTTTTGTGCTGTCTTGATTGTTTTCTTACGTTCTCTATTGTAAGGTCGAAACCGTTCTCAACACAATTAATCGTTTTATGTTCTGCTCCATGGTACATAAAGACTCTCTTAATGTCTTTTAACTGGGATATGGCAAATACATAAAGTACAAACAGGACAATTCTGATAATTCCTTCAATAAATGCTACCAGACTATCCGATGCAATTGATTTTCCAAGCAATCCAGCTGCAAAAGCCGGCAGTACAATAAAGATTCCCACTGCTAATACAACGGCTATAATCATTGTAATAGCTGCCAGAATTCCTTCTGTCTTATCTTTAAAGACTTTTGAAAAAGCTTTGTCTACCTTTGTTTCCTTTGCCGCTTCCTCTTCTTCAAAAAAACTGGCGGAAAAATTCAAAGTTTTAATTCCTATACCCATGGATTCTGCAAAAGCAAGAATACCTCTTAGAATTGGAAGTCTCCATATTTTGTACTTGTCTGAAACACTTTTAAAGGTATCTTCCTTTATTACAATTTCGTTATCAGGCTTTCTTACTGCAACAGCATAATGCTCTTTGTTCTTCATCATTACACCTTCAATAACTGCCTGTCCTCCGACTCCTGATGGCTTCATATGCCTTTCCTTTCCTTGATAATCCATGTTATAGTGGTTTATCTTAAATAGTGAATTTAAAAATAGGTTGAGATAATTAAACCTCAACCTGTTTTTAATACATAGTAAGTATTGTCATTCTGATCCATGCATACTGCAAGTATACTTGCAATATTTTTCAAATAAAAGCTTGTTAAATGCAATGCATTCTTCAAACTATTGTTCCTGCTTAAGACCGTATCTACGATTGAACTTATCGATAGCACCGCGAGCTGCAGCAGCTTTCTGCTGTCCAGTGTAGAAAGAATGGCACTTAGAACAGATTTCTACGTGGATATCGTTCTTTGTTGAACCTGTAACAAATTCATTGCCACAGTTGCAAACTACCTTTGCCTGATAATACTTCGGATGGATTCCCTCTTTCATGTTTTCACCTCTTTACGAACGAATATAATTTTTTTGAAAGTTGACTTACGTCAAACTAATATCATCATTAAAACAGCTTTTTAATTATAGCATAGGTTTTTTACCTTTGCAAGTCCTAATTAATTAATTTCGTCTTTTTTACTGTTTCGATAAATTCTGTGTTGGTTTTTGTTTTTAAAAACATATCTATGATCTTCTCTACCGCATCATCAGACTTCATACTGTTAAAAGCTTTCCTTATTAAATAAGTGGCTTCCATCTCCGGCTGTGTTAAAAGCAGGTCATCTCTTCTGGTGCTGGATTTCGGTAAATCAATGGCAGGGAATATCCTCTTTTCAGAAAGGTTTCTATCAAGAACAAGTTCCATGTTACCGGTACCTTTAAATTCTTCAAATACTACATCATCCATACGGCTTCCGGTATCCACCAGCGCAGTTGCTAAGATAGTAAGACTTCCGCCTTCTCTCATGTTTCTGGCTGCACCGAAGAATCTCTTCGGCATATGAAGTGCCGCCGGATCGAGACCGCCTGATAAAGTACGTCCGCTTGCCTGTACGGTCAGGTTATAAGCTCTGGCAAGTCTTGTTATGCTGTCCAATAAGATTACCACATCCTGTTTATGCTCTACTAATCTCTTAGCGCGTTCGATAACCATCTCTGATACTCTCTTATGGTTTTCCGGTAATTCATCAAAAGTGGAATAAATAACTTCAACATTCTTACCTTCGATTGACTCCTTAATATCGGTAACTTCTTCCGGACGTTCATCTATTAATAAAATAATCAATTGAATATTAGGGTGATTTACTGTAATCGCCTTGGCAATCTGCTTTAACAATGTTGTCTTACCGGTCTTAGGCTGTGATACTATCATACCTCTTTGACCCTTGCCGATGGGAGAAATTAAATCTACCATTCTCATTGATACATTCGTTCCTGGTGTTTCAAGATGAATTCTCTCATTGGGGAATATAGGGGTAAGATCCTCAAATTTCTTACGTTTCTGAGCTTCTGCAGGATGAAAACCGTTTACACTCTTAACATATAACAGTGCGCTGAATTTCTCTCCCTGGCTCTTAATTCTGGTATTTCCTACGACAATATCTCCGGTCTTTAATGAAAAACGCCTAATCTGAGCCGGTGATACATATACATCATTTTCTCCCGGCAAATAGTTATCGCAACGTATAAAGCCGTAACCATCCGGCATAACTTCCAGAATGCCTTCCTTCGTCTCTCCACTATCAAGAGCTTCCGCTTCCTGAGGATTGCTTCTGCGTTCTGCCGTCTCCTGGACGTTTCCATTGTTCTGCCAGTAGGAGTTCTTCTTATTATCCTCTGCCTGGCCTTGGCCCTGACTCTGAGAAGGTCTTCTATAACTGTTATCCTGATTAAAGGAACTTCTTGTTTCGCTATCCTTATCCGTTCTGATATTTCTTTTAATCTGGGTAGAGGTGGTCCTTTCCTCCTGGACTTTTTCAGGAAAATCTTTCTTTATCTTCTCTTCCTGCTCTGCCGGCTTATTCAGTTCAACTTCTCTTTCAGTCTCACCCTTCCCAGCAATGTCCGTGTTCACCTCTTCTGTCTCCATACCTGCACCCAATATATCAATAAGCTCCTGCTTACGAAGGGTCGATACGCTCTTAATGCCTCTGCTTTTCGCTAATGTTCTCAGTTCTGCCAAGGACATTTCACTAATTAGTACTTCCATGAATTCTTGCTCCTTTACAAGTATAAAATTAATAATTTTGTGGGAAGGTTTTCGATTTGATCTAGAAGTTCTTATGAATATCGCTAAAATATACTGCTACCCTTAATTATACAACAAATTCCTCAAAAAATAAAGTAGGTATTTATAATAAATTGGTCCTGTCTACGCACTTGATTTACCCTTCTTTCAGTGATATGATATTTTTATCCAGTTAATTCGTGAAACTATCTACATTAAAAACCGGAGACAAAATCGTTTTTACACGAAAGGGGTTATTATAATGACAAACAACGAAAAAGCATTACTATTGCATGAGCAGTGGCAGGGAAAAATCTCAACGGACGCCAAATGTTCCGTAAAGACCAGAGAAGATCTTGCACTTGCATATACGCCAGGGGTCGCAGAGCCCTGTAATGTAATTGCCAAAGACCCAGATGCCGCATATAAATATACACTAAAGGCTAATACCATAGCAGTGGTCTCTGATGGCAGCGCGGTATTAGGACTTGGTAATATCGGCCCCTATGCTGCTATGCCGGTAATGGAAGGTAAAGCTGTTTTATTTAAGGAATTCGGAGGAGTAAATGCTTTCCCTATCTGCCTGGACACCCAGGATACCGAAGAAATAATTGAGACAGTAGTCCGTATTGCGCCAGCCTTCGGCGGAATTAACCTGGAGGATATTTCAGCTCCAAGGTGCTTTGAGATTGAAGAGCGTTTAAAAGAACGTCTTTCCATTCCTGTATTTCATGATGACCAGCATGGTACCGCCATTGTGGTATTGGCAGGTGTTATCAATGCCCTTAAAATAACCGCCAAAACAAAAGAAGATTCCAGAGTAGTCATTAACGGAGCCGGTTCTGCAGGAATAGCTATTGCGAAGCTTCTTTTAAATTATGGCTTTAAACATATTATGCTCTGTGACAGAGTTGGTATTCTATCTGAAAATACTTCCGGTTTGAATTGGATGCAGCAAAAGCTTATGTCGGTTACCAATCTAGAGAAAAAAGAAGGTTCCTTAAGCGACGCTCTAAAAGGCGCCGATATTTTTATCGGTGTATCTGCTCCCGGAATTGTTACGAAGGAAATGGTAGCCTCTATGAATAAAGATTCCATCCTCTTTGCTATGGCAAACCCCGTACCGGAGATTATGCCGGACCTGGCAAGAGCCGCCGGAGCAAAGGTTGTGGGAACCGGCAGATCTGACTTTCCAAATCAGGTTAATAATGTTGTTGCTTTCCCCGGAATTTTTAAAGGTGCACTGGAGAGTCGTGCAAGTCAGATAACGGAAGAAATGAAATTAGCGGCAGCTAAGGCTATAGCCGGGCTGGTTTCAGAGGAAGAGCTAAGCGAAGAGAATATCCTTCCTCAACCTTTTGATCCAAGAGTCTGTGAAGCTGTCAGCAATGCAGTTAAATCTAATGTTGTAACTAAGTAGTTTAGGAAGGAGCAGCCTGTTTGTCAGAGAAAAGAATGTGGGGTGAGAAACCTTACTATTCCCTGGATTATTACTTAAAAGAGACCTATGGCAGAAAGCTCTATAAGATTTCCTTAGATGCCGGCCTCACCTGCCCTAACAGGGACGGCACCCTTGGGACGAATGGCTGTATCTTCTGCAGTGAAGGCGGCAGCGGTGATTTTAGCGCTTCTTCTAACCTTAGCATTACAGACCAGATAGAGGAAGCAAAAGAAAGGGTATATCTGAAGCTGCCTGCAAGTCAACGGCCAGCTAAGCTTAAACTCAATACTCATAAAATTGACGGCCAAAGACCTGACGACCAAGGACCAGTAAATCACCCTGCTAATCCAAATAAGGAAACCCATACAGGACAAGGGTCCTTTATAGCATATTTTCAGGCATTTACCAATACCTATGGCGACATCAGCTATTTAAGAAAGATATATCGCGAAGCTTTATATCATGAAGATATTGCTATTTTATCCATTGCAACAAGACCTGACTGTCTGGGGGATGAGGTATTGGAGCTCTTAGCGGAATGCGCCTGTATTAAACCCCTATGGGTGGAATTAGGCTTACAGACCTGCCATGAAGAAACAGCGGAGCTTATTCATCGAGGTTATACACTTCCTGTCTTTGAAAAGGCCGTTAAGGATCTGAATGCTATCGGTGCCAAAATTATAGTCCATATGATATTAGGTCTGCCGGGTGAAAATAATGAGATGATACTCTCCTCTATGGATTATCTTAAAAGTCAGCCGGTACATGGAATTAAGCTGCAACTGCTTCATGTACTAAAAAATACCGCTCTTTCTCTGATGCCTTACCGTGCAATGGAACTGGAAGAGTACATCGATCTTCTGCTGGCTTGTGTGGAACGGCTGCCTCAGGATATGGTAATCCACCGGCTTACCGGTGACGGTCCGAAGAAACTTCTGTTAGCCCCCTTGTGGAGCGGTAATAAAAAGCTGGTTTTAAATACGATTACCAAGGAAATGAAAGCCAGAGACACCTGGCAGGGAAAAGCATTATAATTTCGAAAGAATGGAACCTGGTAAGATAATTTCACATTATTCTTACTCTAATTTGTGCCTGCAGTCAGCAATCTGCAGGTTTCAGAAAGGGCATGGTTATTTATGCAGACAGATGCGTTAACTTTATATAAACTGATTATACTGTTTCTATTGGATAAAGTGGACTTCCCACTGACTAATGCACAGATATCAAATTTTATACTGGATAAAGAATACACTAATTATTTCAGCCTGCAGCAATGCATATCCGAATTAACAGAAGAAGAATTCATTGAGGTTGAAACGGTCGGGCACAGTTCCCTGTATCAGATAACTCCCTCCGGTGAAGAAACCCTCTCCTTTTTTCAGCATATGATATCCCAACCCATTCAGGAAGAGATTCTTTACTTTTTGAAAGAAAATAAATACAGTTTAAGAGATGAGACCTCCACACTGTCCGAATATCATAAGGCCGGCAAGGAGGAATATACCGTTTCTCTTAGAGTTATGGAAAAGAAAAATCCCATAATCGATATTAATCTCTCTGTTCCTACCGAAGAAGATGCCGCTAAAATCTGCAATAACTGGCGGGCTCAAAGTCAGGAAATATACTCCTATGTTTTAAATCAGCTTTTAAACGGATAAAAAATGAAGAAGCTCTGTCACCATCTTAACATTATAGGAAATACAAAAGTATTACATATAATGTTAAGATGTGATGGAGCTTCTTCTTTAATCGATATTTTGCGCTGTTATATTATAACTTGGTTATTAATCCAATGGTTTACCGGTTACTGGCTTCGCTGCTTCATCCGTTTCAAAACCCAATGCTTCTTCTATACAATCCCAGATTTCTTCTCTTCCCTGTTTTGTCAGAGCCGAAAAAGGGAGTATCTTGGTTTCTTTCTTAGCTCCAAGTCCCGTTCTTAACAGCTTTATTTGTTTATCCTTTTGACTGCGATTAATCTTATCCAGCTTTGTTGCTATAATCACAGGCTCATAACCTTGATGGACTATCCAATCATACATCAGTTTATCGTTGGCGGAAGGTTCATGACGGATATCCAATAAAAGAAAAATTATCTTGAGCTGTTTCGTAGTTCTTAGATATTTCTCAATCATTTTTCCCCATTTAGCCTTCAACTCTTCTGATACCTTTGCATACCCATAACCCGGTAAATCCACGTAATACAGCATTTCATTGATATTATAGAAGTTTATTGTCTGCGTCTTTCCAGGCTGGGCGCTGGTTCTGGCATAAGCTTTACGATTCATCAGTCCGTTAATCAAAGATGACTTTCCCACATTGGATTTGCCTGCAAAAGCAATTTCAGGTTTATCATTCTCCGGAAGGGTACTGGTTATTCCGCAAACTGTCTCCAGATTTACACTCTTTATCTGCATGAAGTATCTCCTTTCAGTGTCTTACTTATGCAAAAGCAAATTTTAGTACTTCAGCCATGGAATCTACATATTCTAAATCTATACCTTCCAAAATTTCTGCTGATATTTCCTCTATATCTTTTTTATTCTTAAGAGGAACTAGCACCTGTTTCATATGGGCGGCTTTGGCTGCCAGGATTTTCTCTTTGAGCCCTCCGATTGGAAGTACTCTGCCCCTTAATGTAATCTCCCCGGTCATGGCAGTATCGGCTCTTACCGCTTTCTTTGTAATAGCTGATAACATCGCTGTTGCCATGGTAATTCCGGCTGAGGGTCCATCTTTTGGAACCGCTCCTTCCGGAATATGAATGTGAATATCATTTTTGTCAAAATAATCTTCGGTTATTCCATATTCACTGCTGACAGAGCGGATATAACTAATTCCAGCCCGGGCAGACTCTTTCATAACATCTCCCAATTGACCGGTGAGTTCAAATTTTCCTTTTCCGGGCATTACGTTGACTTCTATCTGAAGGGTATCACCACCAACACTGGTCCAGGCAAGGCCTCTTACGATTCCCACTTCATCCTTTTCATTGGCTAACTGGAAGGAATACCTTTCCTTTCCAAGAAATTTTTCCAGATTCTTTTCATTTACCCTGACCTTTGGAGCCTGGTTACTGACAATCTCTTTGGCAGCTTTTCTGCAGATAGCACCAAGTCTACGCTCCAGATTCCTGACGCCTGCTTCCTTAGTATAGCTGGCAATTACCTTTGCAAGGGCTTTATCTGATATTGCTAACTGTTTGGTAGTTAGACCATTTCGAAGAATTTGCTTTGGCAGAAGATGTTTTTTGGCAATGTGGAATTTTTCATTTTCCGTATAACTGCTGACTTCAATAATCTCCATTCTATCTAGTAAGGGTTTGGGTATACCCTGAAGAGAATTAGCAGTAGCAATAAATAAGACCTCCGATAAATCCACTGGCAGTTCTATATAATGGTCTACGAATTTCTTATTCTGTTCGGAGTCCAGTACCTCTAATAACGCAGCGGAAGTATCACCTTTATAGTCACTGCTGACCTTATCAATCTCATCCAGAAGCATAAGTGGATTCTTAACTCCGGCATTCTTTAAGCCGTTAATTATTCTACCAGGCATAGCTCCTACATAAGTTCTTCTGTGTCCTCTTATTTCTGCTTCGTCCCTGACTCCTCCAAGGCTGATTCTGACATACTCTTTGTTTAAAGCTTTGGCTACTGAATGGGCAATTGAAGTCTTACCGGTTCCCGGCGGTCCTACAAGACAAAGTATCGGACTTTCGCCCTTTTTTGTCAGTACTCTTACTGCAAGGAATTCCAGTATTCTTTCCTTTACCTTATCCAAGCCATAGTGCTCTTTCTCCAGAATATGCTCTGCATGTTTCATATCCTGTTTATCCTCACTGACCTTATCCCAAGGCAACGCAAGCAAAGTTTCGATATATCCTCTGAGAACTGCTCCTTCAGAAGAATTTCCGGCAACATTCTTAAAACGTTCAACTTCTTTGATGATTTTTTCTTTTATTTCCTTTGATGCTTCCAGTTTCTCGGCTGCTATGAGGTAATTATCCGCATCAGCACCGCTTCCGCCTTCCCCAAGCTCTTCACGAATTAGTTTTAACTGTTCTCTCAGAATGTATTCCTTCTGGTTTTTATCTACTTTTTCTTTTACTTTAAGCTGCAAGTCCTTCCGGATACGTATAATCTCAATTTCCTCTGTCAGAATTACCATCATTCTTTCATATCTGCTGACAGTATCTTCTGCCTCTAACAGACTCTGCTTATCTTCAAGACTAATGGGGAGATTTATAGCGATCTGATCCAATAAAACAGTTACTTCTGTAAGCTTATTTAAGGTCTTGGCAACCTCTTTTCCAATCTTGGGATTTTCATTTAAGTATACTTCCAGGACATCCTTTAATCCTCTAAGCATAGCTTTCTTTTCTGTCTCTTCCAGTTTTTCATTATTCTTTTCAAAAAGAGCTACTTCTCCCAAAAGAAATGGTTTTTCTTCAACGATGGAATCTAGTTTTGCTCTATCCGTACCGGTTACCAGTACTCGGATTACATTTCCCGGGAGCTTGATTATCTGTTTTACTAATGCTATGGTGCCAACTGAAAATAGATCATCCTGCCCCGGCACTTCCGTATCCGGATCTTTTTGCGTCAGCAAAAGTACCAATTGGTCATTTTCCATGGCATTCTCAATAGCCTCTATGGACATCTGGCGGTTCACATCAAAATGCAGCTGCATTCCCGGAAGTACAGCCATCCCCCGCAGAGCTACTATCGGCACTTTTTTGCTGTATTCACTCATTGTTACCTCCTTGCTTTCGTAAGATAAAAACTGCCTTAAAACCTCTGCGAGGTATTTTAAGGCAGTCCCTATAACAATCGAATCTATGCAATCTCATTGCTGTTCTTTTTGGATATTCGTTTTGATATTGCTTTTCTAGGTTGATTATCCTCCGTATTAATTAACATCGGCTGATTATTACCTTCTGCAGCTTCTTTTGTTATGATGCACTTTACTATTTGAGTATCTGTTGGGACTTTATACATGGAATCCATCATTACAGCTTCCATAATAGCACGCAGACCTCTGGCACCGGTTTTTCTCTCAAGAGAACGTTTTGCTATGGCACGGATGGCTGCTTCTTCGAATTCAAGTTCTACTCCATCCAGCTCGAACAGCTTTTTATATTGTTTAATAATTGCATTTTTAGGTTCTGTCAGAATACGAACCAGGGTTTCCTCATCCAGTGCATCTAAAGCCACACATACAGGAACACGTCCTACAAACTCAGGTATTAAACCGAATTTCACAAAATCCTGAGGCATTGCCTGGCGGAATAGTTCACCGACATTTTCCTTCGTCTTCTCAGAAATTGTGGCGTTAAAACCAATGGATTTCTGCCCGATTCTTGCTTCAATGATTTTTTCCAGACCATCAAAGGCACCACCACAGATAAATAGAATATTAGTAGTATCTATCTGTATAAATTCCTGATGGGGATGCTTTCTTCCACCCTGAGGCGGAACAGAAGCAACTGTTCCTTCCAATATTTTAAGTAAGGCCTGCTGAACACCTTCACCTGAAACATCTCTGGTAATAGAGGTATTTTCAGACTTTCTGGTGATTTTATCAATTTCATCTATATAGATAATACCATGTTCTGCTCTTTCGATATCAAATTCTGCTGCCTGAATCAGCTTCAGCAGAATATTCTCGACATCCTCACCAACATAACCAGCTTCTGTTAATGCCGTAGCATCTGCAATTGCAAAGGGTACATTTAAAAGCTTCGCAAGAGTTTGTGCAAGAAATGTTTTACCGGAACCGGTAGGTCCTACCATAAGAATATTGCTTTTTTGCAGCTCAACATCCAGGTCTCTTCCTGCCAGTACTCTCTTATAATGATTATAGACGGATACTGCAAGTACCTTTTTTGCTTCTTCCTGTCCAATTACATATTGGTCAAGGAAATTTTTAATCTCCAAAGGCTTTAATAAATTGATATCCGTATCATGTACTTTATCATCAAACTCTTCTTCTACGATTTCGGAGCAGATTTCAATACACTCGTCACATATATATACATTTCCAGGTCCTGCGATAAGTTTTCGCACCTGGTCCTGAGGTTTATTGCAAAAGGAACATCTTAACTGTTTTCTGTCATCGGTTCTGTTTGCCACTCTTTTTACCAACTCCCTTCATGCCTGATTCTTATCTGCTTACAATTACGTTATCAATCAAGCCGTAAGCTTTTGCCTCTTCCGCTGTCATGTAGTAATCTCTTTCCGTATCAATTTCAATAACTTCCAGAGGCTTTCCTGTGTTGGCTGCCAGGATTTCATTGAGTTTTTTCTTCGTCTTTAAGATATTCTCTGCTACGATTTTGATATCGGTAGCCTGGCCCTTGGCTCCGCCGGAGGGCTGATGAATCATAACTTCTGCATTAGGCATTGCAAATCTCTTGCCTTTTGCACCGCCAGCTAAAAGGAATGCTCCCATACTGGCTGCCATACCGATACAATAAGTAGATACATCACACTTAATATAATTCATAGTATCATATATCGCCATACCGGCAGTTACAGAACCACCAGGGCTGTTGATGTATAAATGAATGTCCTTTCCGGGATCTTCGGACTCAAGGAAAAGTAACTGGGCAACAATAACGCTTGCTGATACATCACTTACTTCCTCTCCCAAAAAGATAATTCTTTCTTTTAATAATCTGGAATAAATGTCGTAGGATCTTTCACCGCGGCTTGTCTGTTCAATGACATAAGGTACTAAACTCATAGTTCGCTCCTATCTGCGTGCTTTAGCACACTTTATTTTGCTGCTACGGCTGTCTCTCCAATCAGATCAACTGCTTTTTGAACAGCCATATCCATAATAATTTGTTCTTTTTCTTTTTCTCCGATTAATGCCTTTAACTTATCAGCTTCCATCTTATAATTCTCTGCCATGGTAGCTACTTCTTTTTCATAATCTTCATCGGCTATGGTAATACCTTCAGCCTTTACAACAGCTTCTAATACCAATCTTACCTGAATAGTCTTTAATGCCTGAGGACGCATCTGCTCTAATAACTGCTCTGCGTTGGTTCCTGTAAACTGGAAATACTGCTCGATAGTAAGTCCCTGGGATTGTACTCTCTGTGAAAAATCTTCTGCCATCTGTCTAACCTGTGTCTCGATCATAGCTTCAGGGATTTCCATTGTAGCATTCTCAACTACTTTATCAATAGCTGCATCTTCTGTTGCTCTCTTGGTATCTTTTTCTTTCTTTTCTTTTAATTTTGCCTCGATATCAGATTTGTATTCAGCTAAAGTATCGAATTCGGATACATCCTGTGCAAAATCGTCATCTGCTGCAGGTAATTCCTTTGCTTTGATTTCTTTTACGGTAACCTTAAATAAAGCAGGCTTTCCTGCAAGTTCTTTTGCATGATATTCTTCGGGGAAGGTTACATTAACTTCAACTTCTTCTCCGATGTTCTTACCGATTAACTGCTCCTCAAAAGTATCAATGAAGGAATGAGAACCGATAGTCAGGGAATAATCCTCTGCCTTACCGCCTTCAAAAGGAACGCCATCTACAAATCCTTCAAAATTAATTACTGTATCATCCTTATCCTGCACAGCTCTGTCTGTTACAGTGATAATTCTTGCATTCTGCTCTCTTACTTTATCAAGTTCTGCTGTAATATCCTCTTCGGTTACTTCAGCGGAAGGAACCTCTACTGCAATTCCTTTGTACTCGCCAAGTGTAACTTCAGGTTTTACTGCTACTTCTGCAGTAAAGATGAATGCCTTGCCTTTTTCAATCTGTGTTACTTCAATTTCAGGTCTTGAAACCAAAGTTAATCCGCACTCATCTGCTGCTTTTTCGTAAGCTTCAGGAATAATCAGATTAGCTGCGTCCTCATAGAAAACGTTTGCTCCATACATCTTCTCTATAAAAGCACGAGGTGCTTTACCTTTACGGAAGCCCTGGATGTTGAATTTTCCTTTATTTTTGGCATAAGCTTTCTCGATAGCTGCATCAAACTGTTCTGCTGCAGTCTCTACAGTAAGCTTAACCATATTCTTCTCTAACTTCTCTACCTGTAAACTCATTTAAAATTTCCTCCTTAAAATATGTGAAACTATAAACGCTATAACACGCAATTGTATAACTTCCCATTTTGACGTTTTGACATTAGTATATTATATCATAACCATTCTGTAAATACCATATTTTTTTAATTGTGCAAAATCGGCTTCAAATCGGTCATGAGATGGGTCCGAACGTATATTATTTTGCCGTGTGCCCTTTCTGTTTCAGTTTCTCAAGAACCAGATTAACATATTTCTCACAAATATCCAGTGTAGATGCTTCAACCATTACACGAAGCACTGGTTCTGTTCCGCTTTCTCTGACAAGGATACGGCCGTTGCTACCAAGTTCTCCGGTAACTTCTTCAATAATTTTTACTACATCAGTATCTTCTCTGGCTGTTTTTTTATCCTTTACCCGAACATTTTTTAGAACCTGGGGATATATCTGCACTTCTTTGATAAGTTCGGAAAGTTTCAGCTTTGTTTCCAGAATAACTTCCATTATTTTAAGGGAAGTCAGGATTCCATCTCCCGTAGTGGCGTGCTTGCTAAAGATAATATGTCCGGACTGTTCACCTCCGATGGAATGACCGTTTTCCATCATATTCTCATAAACATATTTATCTCCGACAGCTGTTTTCTCATATGCAATGCCTTTTTCCTCCAAGGCCTTATATAATCCCAGATTACTCATGATGGTGGTTACAACGGTGTTGTTATTTAGTTCATTCCTTTTCTTCATATAGACTGAGCAAATATAAAGAATCAAGTCACCATCTATAATATTACCTTTATCATCTACGGCTAAACATCTGTCCGCATCACCGTCATATGCAAAACCTACATCCAGATTATTCTCCAGCACGAACTTCTGTAGTGCTTCCATATGGGTGGAACCACAGCCTTCATTAATATTCGTTCCGTTTGGCTCGTTATTTATTACATAAGTTTTTGCTCCTAAAGCATCAAATACCACTTTCGCAAGACTGGAAGCTGAACCATTGGCACAATCCAGACCAACCTTCATATTTTTGAAAGAATTAGGCACCAGGGAAATAAGATAGCCGATGTAGCGGTTTCTTCCTATTACATAGTCCGTCGTTCTGCCGATATTCTCTTTTGTAGCGTAGGGAAGCTCTTCTCCTTTACCGTCTATGTAGTTCTCTATTAGTTCTTCCACTTCATTCTCTAACTTGTAACCGCTGCCATTAATCACTTTTATACCATTATCGTAATAAGGATTATGACTGGCCGAAATCATAATTCCACAGTCAAAGTCTTCGCTTCTTACCGCATAGGATATGCTGGGTGTACTGGTTACATGCAGCAAATATACATCTGCGCCGCTGGCTGTCAGACCTGCTACCAAAGAATATTCAAACATATAACTGGAACGCCTGGTATCTTTTCCGATTACAACTCTAGCCCTGTGCTCTTTGCTAAAATAATGTCCAAGAAATCTTCCTACCTTATATGCGTGTTCCACTGTTAAATCAACATTTGCTTCTCCTCTGAATCCGTCTGTACCAAAATATTTGCCCATAAATATACCTGTAACTGGCTATCCATCTGCCGGTTATCCTTTCTTTCTATTATTCTTTCTATGTACTTTTATTGGTAAGCCCGCAATCTATTAAGAATGCTGACTGGTATAAGCGTGGTTTATTGCAGTTCAAAAACGATTGTAACATAAGCAACTTATGAGTGCAACCCATTAAAGCCTTTATTCCAATATATGTGAATGCATTTGTCCCGGTTCTTTGCAGGAAAAAACGTATAGAAATAAAAAAACATCATCTTATATTTATGACTGGCCGCTTACAGAAAGGGGTTGGTCATATATATTAGATGATGTTTTATACGCCAGTCATATGGCAGCTATAAGGCATCTGTCTTATAGTTTAAGCTGACGTTACGTCTTTTATTTCAAAAAATTAAAAAGAACTGGACTGACCAGACATGGATTCTTCCTGTCTCTTGATCATACGTCTAACCATTTCTCCGCCTACAGAACCGTTCTGAGCGCTTGTTAAATCTCCGTTGTAACCTTGTTTTAAAGGTACTCCAATTTCAGAAGCAACCTCCATTTTAAATCTGTCAAGTGCTTCTCTAGCCTGAGGAACTTCTGTTCTGTTTGATCCGCTATTGTTACTTGCCATAAATTTCACCTCCGAAGAATTGTTTAATATTCAGGAATCTTTGTTCCTGTTTTGCCGACAACCGACTCTATTGAATCAGTTATCGTAATATTATTGTTATCAATATTTCAAAAATTATTATGGTAAGTTATGGTATGGAGATTTTTTTTGATTCTTTTTTTTCATCTTGTTTTTGTTTGACCGTTCAGTCTGCCCTAGAATATTTGACTTAGTTTAACTTCTTGGTATAACAGTTGTTTTCTGATTAGTTTAATTGTTTGCTTTAACAACTTAATTTCCGCTTCGTTTACTGCTTCGTTTAACTGCTTGATTTAGTCATACTTAATGTCCAAATATGCGCATATACTATAGAAATCACAACGAATGGTAGCTTCTCATGGAACATATTTTATTATTGATTAAAAGTCTGAACCGCCTGCTATGGAACGGTCCAATGCTGTATCTCCTGATTGCAACCCATCTTTTTTTGACCTTTCGCCTGAAATTTATTCAAAAAAAGATCTTTAAAGGAATACGCCTGTCAACGAAGTCCTCGGAGGATACCAAGGGGCAGACCAGCAGTTTCGCCGCTCTTACAACCACCCTTGCTGCTACCTTAGGTATTGGAAATATCGTTGGTGTTTCCACCGCTGTTGCCATGGGAGGTCCTGGTGCAATCCTTTGGCTTTGGATTACCGGTATTCTTGGTATGGCAACAACCTACGGTGAATGTTATCTTGGTATCCGTTACCGCACCCTTGCAAAGGATGGCACCTACTCCGGCGGTCCCATGTACGTTCTGGAACATGGGCTTAAATCGAAGCCAATGGCAGTTGTATATGCCCTTTTAACCCTCTGTGCCTCATATGGTGTAGGATGCTCAACACAGTCCAACTCCATCACCAATGTTACCTCTTCCCTTTGGGGTTTCTCCCCTTATGTCATAGGAATTATTGCTGCCGTCCTCACCGGTCTTGTGATTCTCGGCGGTATTGAATCCATCGGAAACCTATGCAAAAAGCTGGTTCCGGCCATGGGATTCTTTTACATAGCGGCTTGTATGGTTCTGGTAGTGATGAATTATGAGTATATTCTTCCTGCTATATCCCTGATATGCCGTTCCGCTTTTCTGCCCAGTGCTATGGTCGGGGGATTTGTCGGAAGTACCATAAAAACAGCTGCCAGGTATGGAGTCGCCAGGGGACTCTTTACCAATGAAGCCGGCATTGGTACTGCTGCCATAGCTGCTGCCAGCGCAAAAACGGATAATCCTCATACCCAGGCCCTTGTATCCATGAGCGCTACCTTTTGGGATACTGTAGTTATGTGCGGAATTACCGGAATAGTAATTGTTTCAAATATCCTTAAGAACCCTGCTTCTGTAAAAGATATTCCTGCCTCCGACCTAACCACCGCCGCTTTCATGCAGCTTCCTTACGGACAATATATTCTGGGATTTGCCATCGTTGCATTTGCCATGGCTACTCTCATAGGCTGGTCCTATTTCGGTGAAAGAGCCGTCGTTTACCTTTTCGGTAGAGATGGTATTGCAACCTATAAATTATTCTATATTCTTATGATATTCGGCGGTGCTGTTTTATCCCTGGATTTCGTCTGGGAACTTTCCGACCTGATCAATGCCCTGATGATACTGCCAAACGTCCTAACCCTTTGGATACTGCGAAAGGAAATTAAAGGTACTGAATAGTCTTTCCTATCTTCTCTGCTGTTTCGTAATTTGCAAGAAAACGAATAATTTCAAGCGAGAAATCTATAGCAGTTCCCATTCCTTTTCCGGTAATAATATTTCCATCTGTAACCGCTCGCGCAGCCGTAGCTTTTGCTCCCAGCAGTTTATCCTCGTAGCCCGGAAAGCAGGTTACTTCCTTCCCTTTTAGTAATCCATTCTCCCCCAGAATACTGGGTGCTGCACATATGGCTGCCAGAGCCTTGTCCTCCCTTTTGAACTTCTTCAGAAGCTCAATAAGTTCATTATGAGCTGCCAGATTCTTAGTTCCCGGCATACCGCCCGGAAGCACTAACAGTTCTGCATCTGCGTAATCGTAGTCTTCAAACAACCCGTCGGCTTCCACTTTAATACCGTGGGAGCCGGCTACCATTAATTCTCCGGTTATTGAAACTGTGGTAATCTTAATCTCTGCACGGCGTAATAAATCAACCACTGTCAGTCCTTCAATTTCTTCAAATCCGTCTGCTAAAAATAAATAAACCATAAAATATCCTCTCTTTCCTTTCAAATTCTATTATCTATACGTTAATTTTATTATCTCTATTAACAATCTTCTACTGAGTCTTATTATACCAGAAATTAGCCGAAAGAAAACATTTCTTTATAGCACTAAATGAAAACTACAAAGCATTATATGGCTATTACTGCGAATTTTTTCTGAATATAATATGGAAGAAAGTTCAAAGTTCAAGTTGAGCAGAACAAAAGTAAGATAGAAAAGTGAAATAAAATGTGCATTAGAAAGGGCGGATTATTCGTATGAAAATTGTAATATTAGCAGGTGGGCTCAGCCCTGAAAGAGATGTATCCTTATCCTCCGGCAGTTTAATTGCCAACGCTTTAATGGCTTCAGGCCATGCCGTGGTATTAGCAGATGTTTATGAAGGTGTAAAAACAGATGAGAATAACCTCTCCGGTCTATTCATAACAAAAGAAGATAATCATCTATTTAGTTACCAAATACCTGATACCGTACCGGATCTGGAAGCACTTGTTGCTAAGAATAACGGCAGAAAAGAATTAATCGGAGAAAATATATTATCTTTATGTAAAATGGCAGATGTGGTATTTATAGCTCTTCACGGATCTATGGGAGAAAACGGACAATTACAGGCAGTACTTGACTGTAATGGTATCTCTTATACCGGTACTGGTTATACCGGCTGTTTACTTGCTATGGATAAAGATATTACCAAAAGATTATTGTGTCATGCAGGTATTCCCACTGCTCCTTGGATAATAGAAGAAGCCGAGGAGATTACTCCTGAAAAGATTACAGATACCATAGGATTTCCCTGTGTCATCAAACCGGTAGGTAACGGTTCCAGCATCGGTGTATCTTTAGTTTATGACCCGGAGGTACTGACTGCCTCCCTAAATCTCGCTGCCGATAAGCTCTCATCCTTTGGCTCAAAAAGAATAATTGCGGAAAAGTTAATTAAGGGAAGAGAATTCTCCGTCGGCATTCTGGAGGACAGGGCGCTCCCGGTCATTGAAATCATCCCCAAGGAAGGCTTCTATGACTATAAGAACAAATACCAACAGGGACTTACCACCGAATCCTGCCCAGCTGCTCTTTCCGAAGTTCTCACAGAAAAAGTCCAGTCCCTCGCACTTGCGGTGCACAAAACCCTGCATCTTGGAAGCTATTCCAGAATAGACTTTATTCTTAATGAAGAAAATGAATTCTTCTGCCTGGAGGCCAACACTCTCCCCGGTATGACTCCGGTAAGCCTGCTCCCGCAGGAAGCCAAAGCTGCCGGAATCACTTATGAAGCACTTTGCGAGAAAATAGCACTATTGGCTTATTAACTACTTTTGTACACTTTTCTAACCTAATAATAATGAAGAAGATAATAGGGTCCCAGAAAAATATACTCCTACTTTCGTATTCTTTCGCAAGTCGAAACATCAGAAATCATGTTGACAGCTCCTTAATACTAGTGTATTATATTAATAGTGCACTAGTATTATATTCTAATGGAGAAAAAAAGTATATGAATATTTACACTAAAAAGATAGTTTTATTTATATGTCTGGTAACCCTGTTTAGCTTACCAATTTATATCGCTGTAATAGGCTTTAAAGCAGAACATTCATTTTTAGCAATCTTTCTGATGTGGACACCTGCTTTATCAGCGATTATTACAAAGCTTCTATTTGATAAAAACCTATCAGGAATGGGATGGGCAGCAGGTAAACTGCTATACCTGCCGTTAAGTTTATTTATTCCGATTCTTTCATGTATCGTTTTGTATGCTTTTGTTTGGTGGACCGGCTTAGGAGGCCTTGATCCTGCAATCCTTTTGAATGGGGAAAGTATACCATCATTTTCACTCAATATGCTTGTTTCCCTGCTTATATCGTTTTTTCTGGCTGCTGGTGAGGAAATCGGCTGGAGAGGTTTTCTGGTCCCTGAATTACTTAAAAAGTTCTCTTATGTAAAAGCTTCTTTACTGATAGCAATCATTTGGAATCTTTACCATTACCCGCTTATTCTATTTAGTGATTATAACAATGGAATTTCCAAACTGTTATCTCTGGTATTTTTTACAATCATGGTTACCTCCATATGCTTTTTAACTACCTATATACGGAGCAAATCCGGCAGTTTGTGGACAGGAGTTATTTTTCATGCCAGTCACAACTTTTTTGTTCAGGTAATATTCGATCCGCTCACCATAGATTATGGTCGAACCAAGCTTTATACCACCGAATTCGGCATAGGTCTTGCTTTAATCTATTCTCTCGCTGCTCTATATTGTATCACAAATAAACGTAAACTTAACCTTCAGCATTATAGTTTAAAGACCTGTAACGAGCCCAAAATGACAGACTAGAGTTATCGCAAAAAGAACAGGATTCGAATCCACTATAGGTTTCGAACCCTGTTCTTTATTACGGTTATATAGCTACTGTGCTTACCAAAGCTTATTCTTTAACTTTATCTTTCTTCCCTGAAATACGCCTCTCCAAGGCTTGCCGGCGGCTGATTTTCATGTTTGTTGCGTTTACTGGACAGAATTAACACAATGATGGTAACCACATAAGGAATCATTTTGCAAAGTTCTTGAGTTGCTCTTGTTAAACCGGGCAAATAAATATAGAGAATATAGAGTCCTCCAAAGAGGAAGGAACCCCATATGGCATTCACCGGCTTCCAAAGAGCCAGGATAACCAGCGCAATAGCAAGCCATCCTCTGTCACCAAAGCCATTGTTATTCCAAGTTCCGCCAAGGTATTCCATTACAAAGTATAATCCGCCAAGGCCAGCTATCGCGGCACCGCTAATGGTTGCAGTATATTTGTATCTGGATACGTTAATGCCGGCTGCATCTGCTGCTCCGGGGTCTTCTCCGATTGCCCGAAGATTAAGTCCCTTTCTGGTTTTCATTAAGAAAAATGCCAGAAATACAGCAATAGCAATGGAAAGGTAGGTTAAAAAGCCATAGGAGAACAACAGGTCTCCGACTACAGGAATCTTAGATAACCCCGGTATTCTGGCACGATAAGCAGAAGCTGTGGTCTTAACGGATATCTGGCCTACTCCTCCGGCTAATTTTGATATGGAACCGCCGAAGAAATTACCAAAGCCCACACCAAAGGTTGTAAGGGCAAGGCCGACAACATTCTGGTTGGCACGAAGAGTTATGGTCAAAACACTATAAATCAGTCCGCCAAAGGCAGATGCCAGCAAGGATACCAATAGTGATATGATAAGCCCGATGAATGCGTTGGGCTGATTGGTAGATTTCTCATAAAAGAAAGCCGCCATCAAGCCGGCGATACCGCCCATATACATAATTCCAGGTATACCAAGATTTAAGTTACCGGACTTTTCTGTTACAATCTCACCGGAAGCACCGAAGAGAATACTGATTCCCTGACTGATTGCATTTTGAAGAAATGTTAATAACAATGTCATACTACTGTGCCTCCTTTTTCAATTTACGGAATTCCAGTTTATAGTTTATAAAGAACTCACATCCTATCAGGAAGAATAACAGAATACCGGTTATAATATCCGATGCATTCTGATTCAACCCATATTGGGAAGCTATCTGCACAGAGCCCTGCTGCATAAATACCAGGAAGGCAGATACAAAAAGCATGGCAATGGGATTAAACTTAGACATCCAGGCAACAATGATTGCTGTAAAGCCTCTTCCGCCTGCCGTACTGGTGGATATGGTATGGCTGGCACCGCTTACAATAATACTTCCTGCCAAACCGCAGATTCCACCGGAAATCAACATTGTACGGATAATAACTTTTTTAACATTAATACCTGCATACATAGCTGTGTTCTGACTTTCTCCGACTACTGCAATTTCATATCCCTGCTTACTATGTCTCATATAGAGATACACTGCCACTGTCATAATAAGTACGATAATAACATTTAAACCATACTGCAGACCGAAAACATTGCCAAACCAGCCCTGTCTGGTAGCACCGTTGATAATACCAACAGTATTGGAGCCGGTAGGGTTCTCCCAGAAAACAATGCAGAAGGTTACGATCTGCATCGCTACATAATTCAGCATCAGTGTAAATAACGTTTCGTTGGTGTTGTAATATGCTTTGAATACAGCAGGAAGGAGTCCCCACAGCATTCCGGCAATACTGCTCACTGCAAATATAACCAAAAGCAAAAGCCAGTTAGGCATAACATCTCCAAAATAGATCATCATAGCTGCCGTTGCCGCACCGCCCATTAAAATCTGTCCTTCTGCACCGATATTCCAGAATCTCATCTTAAAGGCCGGTGTAAGTCCTACTGCTATGATTAGAAGGGTCATGGTCTCACGTACGGTAACCCATAACCGGCGTTTTCTGCCTATTGCTCCATCTATAATTCCAAGATATACCTGAATGGGATTGTCATTGGTTATTGCTACAATAACAAGGGCGCATACAATCAGGGACAGGATGATAGCAATTCCTCTGATTGTCCAGGCTTTTTTCTTGGAAATGCCATCCCTTTTGGTCATCTGTATAAATACATCTCTATTTGCTGCTTCTCTGCTCATGTTTATGTACCCCCTTTCTATCCGATGTCATCATAAGTCCGAGTTCTTCCTTGGTTGCTTTTCTTGCATCCACAACACCGGATACTCTTCCGCCATTCAGTACAAGTATTTTGTCACACAAATCCAGCAATACATCCAAGTCCTCGCCTACACAGATTACGGCAACTCCTTTTTCCTTCTGTTCATTAAGCAGATTATAAATGGTATAGGAGGAATTAATATCAAGTCCTCTTACGGGATAAGCTACCATAAGGACCGTAGGATTGGATGCAATTTCACGGCCGACTAATACCTTTTGCACATTTCCGCCTGAAAGGTGTCTTACAGGGGTATCCACTCCGGGAGTTACAACATCAAGCTTCTCCACAATACTGCTTGCAAGATTCTTCGGTTTTTTGCGGTCTACAAAGAAATGCTTTCCATCTTTGTAACTTCTGAGCATCATATTATCCGTTAGATCCATGGAACCTACTAATCCCATTCCTAACCTGTCCTCCGGAACAAAGGACAGATGGATCTTTAGATCCCTGATATCTGCAGCCTTCATATCAGAGATCTTATTGGTACTGCCATCCGGTGCATAGTATAAGATCTCCCCGCTCTCGATGTTCTGAAGTCCTGCTATTGCTTCCAAAAGTTCCTTTTGTCCGCTTCCGGCAATGCCGGCAATGCCTAAAATCTCACCACTGTACGCCTGAAAAGAAGCTTCCTTTAAGACTTTAAGTCCTTCTCTGTTTCTACAGGTTATGCCTCTCATCTCAATCCGTTTTTCTGTGTTAGAAGGTTCTGTACGATCAATATCTAACTTAACCTTTTCTCCTACCATCATCTCTGTTAAAGAAGATGCGGTTGCTTCTGAAGTATTTACTGTATCGATATATTTACCTTTTCTTAGAACAGTAACACGGTCAGAAAGCTCCAATACTTCATTTAACTTATGGGTAATGATAATAATAGATTTTCCAGCTTTTCTCATATTACGAAGCACATCAAAGAGCTTCTTTGTTTCCTGGGGAGTTAACACAGCCGTAGGTTCATCCAATATCAGGATATCAGCTCCACGATAGAGTACTTTTACAATCTCAACAGTCTGCTTCTGGGATACAGACATATCATAGATTTTTTGTGACGGATTCAGATCAAAGCCATACTGGGAGGTAAGCTTATTAATCTCTTCATGCACCTGATGCATCTTTAAGGTTTTACTGCCCTGTAAGCCTAATATAATATTTTCCGCAGCTGTCAGGATATCAATCAGTTTAAAATGCTGATGAATCATACCGATTCCTAATGCAAAGGAATCTTTTGGAGAACGTATGGTTACTTCTTTTCCGTTAATAAATATCTGGCCTTCATCGGGAAAATAAATCCCGGAAAGCATATTCATAAGCGTGGTTTTTCCGCTGCCGTTTTCTCCTAAGATAGACAATATTTCACCCTTTTTAACGGAGAGATTCACACTGTCATTTGCAATTACTTCGCCAAACCGTTTGGTAACATTTTTTAATTCAATGGCGTTTACCTGTTCCACAAAAAAACCTCCTACACAATAAATTTGCGGAACTGCAAAAAAAGCAGTCCCGCTAAATAGGGCTGTATGCTAAGCCCTGTACTATTTACCAAATAAATAAATTATTTTGTCAATTCGGTAATTCCATCAATTCTTAAATCAAAAGCAGGTGCGGAGATAACTTCTGACTCATGAAAATATCCATCGGAAACATATGCGGAATACTTAGAGAAATCAGCGCTGTCTTTGATTAAGTCCTCGATCTTGGAACCTTTCACAGTGAACTTACTGGTATCAAATACCTTAAGGGAACCATCTTTTAAGGATGCTTCTACCTTAGCAACTTCATCAGCAGTTCCGGGAGCAACTACCTTGTCATTCAAAGGAGAGATACCAACTGCTCCGTCTGCATAGCCCTGACTCCAATCAGTTGTAATTGCTGTTCCGTCAATTATTGACTTCACTGCATAAGTATAATAAGGTGCCCAGTTAATAGTGGCAGAGGTTAATGCGGTATTAGGAGCAACAGAAGTCATATCAACATTGTAACCAACGCAAGGAACTTTTGCTTCTTCACAGGCAGTCGGAGCACCGGTGGTATCAGCATGCTGGCTGATTAATACACAGTTATCAGCAATCAGCTGTTTTGCAACTTCATTTTCAGTTGCCATATCACCCCAGCTGTTGGTATATTTTACTTCCATTGTAACGGAAGGAACAACACTCTTAGCGCCAAGGTAAAAAGCGGTATAACCGGATACTACTTCTGCATAAGGATAAGCGCCGACATAGCCCATCTTAGCCTGGTCTTCTGTAATGGTTCCGTTTTTAATCATGTCCTGTAACTTAAGGCCTGCTACCACACCGGATACATAACGGGATTCATAAACTGCTGTAAAGTAGTTATGCATATTTGCAAGTTTTGAGGACTTAGCCTGATAACCGGTAGCATGACAGAACTGAACATTCGGGTAATCAGCTGCTGCCTGCATTAAGTATGTCTCGTGTCCAAAGCTGTTGGCAAATATGATGTTGCAGCCCTGATCTGCCAGATCCACTGCAGCGTCATAACAAGCTTCATCTTCACCGATATTCGTTTTCTCTATAACCTGGTCCTTTGATAAACCAAGATTTTCTATCATAGCCTTAATACCAGCCATATGAGCTGCTGTATAGCCTTCATTCTCATCACCAATGTAGATAATACCTACTTTGATTTTAGACTTATCAATACCCTTTGCTGTCTCTGATGAAGATCCGGAGCTTTTGTCAGCTTTACCGCATCCAGTCATCATTCCGACTACCATTGCCATTACCAGCAATAATGTAACCACTTTTTTCATAAAAAAATCCTCCTGAGAAATTTGTAGTGTCCATAGGCTTGATTTCAACGCTTGTCCTATAGAACAATATTTAGGGAACTTGTCCGTTGCATGATTTTTATTCACACAACAAAATTTATAACATGATGCCAGAAGCATATGTATCAGAAGAAAGGTAAATCCTGTATTCCCATAAAGAAGAGAGTTGAATGTATTAGAAATACATACAACTCCCTCCTTTGGGATATTGTTGAACCATAATCTGAAGGAGTATTCTATGCTCTTTCCTCGAGCATAGCCAGGTATTTATCGGCACTAACAAGCTTAACACATAGTGTAAACAGCTCCATGGCAGTCTTTAGATCCTTATCCGGAGGAAAAGAAGGTGCAATACGTATATTACTGTCATGGGGGTCCTTTCCATATGGATAAGTCGCCCCTGCAGAAGTTAACTTTACTCCTGCCTTTTGAGCCCTCTCTACTACTGCTTTCGCACAACCATCTATTGTGTCAAAGGAAATGAAATATCCACCCTTGGGTTTATACCATGTACCTATCTCAAGCCCGTTAAGCTCTGTTTCCAAAATGTTCAGCACTGCTTCGAATTTTGGTCTTAAAATATCCGCGTGTTTCTTCATATGGCTGATAATACCATTAATATCTTTATAGTATCTGACATGGCGCAATTGGTTTACTTTATCATGGCCAATGGTCTGAATTCCTAATTGTTTCTTAATATCTACCAGATTGTTGGGTGAGGTTGCTATGGCAGCAACACCGGAACCTGGGAAGCTTATCTTTGAAGTAGAGGAAAATTTATATACTATATCCGGATTACCGGCTTTTTTGCATTCCTCTAAGATTTCTAAGATATTGTCCTGCTCATCCTCGTATAAATGATGCATGCTATAGGCGTTATCCCAGTAAATGCGAAAATCCTTCGCAGCAGGCTTTAGCCTGGCAAATCGCTTCACCACACTGTCAGAATAAGTAATCCCCTGTGGATTAGAGTACTTTGGCACACACCAGATACCCTTTACTGCCTCATCCTCAGACACATACTTCTCCACCAGATCCATATCCGGACCTTCAGCCGTCATGGGTATATTAATCATCTCTATTCCAAAGTATTCCGTAATTGCAAAATGCCTGTCATAACCAGGCACGGGACATAAGAACTTCACTTTTTCCAGCTTGCACCAGGGGGTGCTGCCCATAACACCATGAGTCATGGATCTGGAAATAGCATCATACATAATATTTAAACTGGAGTTACCATATATAATCAGATTCTCAGCCGGAACCTCTATCATATCACCAATAAGTTTTTTTGCCTCAGGAAGACCATCAAGAATTCCGTAATTACGGCAATCCATCCCGTCATCACAGGTAAGGTCGGAGGAACTATTTAAAATATCCATCAAATCCATGGAAATATCTAACTGCTCTATGCAAGGCTTGCCTCTTGACATATCAAGACTTAAATTAAGTCCTCTCATTGCTTTATACTGTTTCTTTAAATTGTCTCTTAACTCCAGTAATTCTTCTCTGGACATCTCTTTGTAAGGTTTCAAGAGAGTTACCTCCTTTGCACTGTCATTTGTGTCAGTCTATCACAAAATATCTTCTCATGCAATGGAAAACACGCTGTTTTTACTGCTTTTCGCAAAATATTTTTAATTTTTATTCATGCTTATGCTTATTTATAAGAGGCATTTATGGCACTTATATTGACAGCTTATTTGTACTGTAAATATGTTCCTAATGAAGATTTTTCTTACTGTTATTTCTTGTTAAAAATCTTTCTTCCTGTACTACTTTAAACTCCAATGGAATACCGATAGAAATGTATAGAAAGAAATGTTATAATGAAATCATCCTGGAAATTAACAGATATTTCTATTATCTCAGCTATTTAAATATTTTATGAGAAAGGGTAATTATTATGGGGGAACCGCTGGTCAGTATTATTGTACCATTATATAACGGAGAACAAACAATTGAACGCTGTCTAACCAGTATCCGCAATCAGACCTACAAGAATATAGAAGTGCTCGTTGTAAATGATGGGAGCAAAGATCACAGTATGAAGGTTCTTAAGAAATTCCGAGACAGTGATCCACGCTTTCATATACTCAATAAGGGGAATTCAGGTGTAAGTGACAGCCGCAATCTTGGAATAAAGAATGCCCGGGGTAAATATCTGCAATTTGTAGATAGTGATGACTGGATTACCAAGGATGCTACACAGACATTTGTTAGTACTGCTGAAACCTATAATTGTGATATGGTCATAACAGACTATCACCGGGTGGTAAACCACAAAATATATATTAAGGGCCATATACCGGAAGAAGGTCTTGTAAGCCGAAGACAATTTGCAGAATTTATGATGAAAGCACCAGCCAATTTTTATTATGGGGTTATGTGGAATAAATTTTTCCGGACTGACATCATTAAGTCTCATAAGCTAAAATGCAACAGGGATTTAAACTGGTGCGAAGATTTCCTCTTTAATCTTGAATACCTGCAATATGTTAAAGATGTCTATGTGATTAAAACTCCGGTTTATTACTATGTTAAAACCAAAGGCAGCCTTGTAGCGACCCAGGTCAATCTTCGCCAGACGATACGCACAAAAGGTATACTCTTTGATTATTATAAAGATTTGTACAAGAGCATGGATATATATGATGAAAATAAACTTCGCATTCAAATGTTTTATATTGCCGTTGCCAGAGATACCGGGAAACGCAAGAAGACCCCTCCTTCACCGGAAACTACCGAGAAGACAAAAAAGTTTTCATCAAAGAAATCTATATTACATGAGGATGAGGCCGAAAGCTTATTAGCAGTGACAAAAGCCGAGAAAAGAAGGCAGGAGAAAAAAGCTGAGAAGAAAACTTCAGAAATAAAAGCGGAAAAAAAGCTGTTAGAGAAAAAAGCGGAGAAAAAGATCTCAGAGAAAAGGATGGAGAAGAAGCTTTCAGAGGAAAGTACTGAAAAGGAGCTTTCAGAGAAAAAGGCCGAAATAAAATCCTCAGAGAAAGAGACTGGAAAGAAATCCTCAGAGAAAAAGGCTGAAAAGAAAACTTTAGAGAAAAAGGCTGAAAAGAAATCCTCAGAGAAAAAGACCGAAAAGAAATTGCCAGAGAAAAAGACTGAAAAGAAATCGTTAGAAAAAAAGGCTGAAAAGAAATTCTCAGAAAAAAAGGTAGAAAAGAAATTCTCAGAGAAAAAATCAGATAAAAGACAGGAAAAAAACATCCTTGAAAGTCCGGTTCTATAATAAATGTTGGGGTGTGTAAATAAAACACATTCCAACTTTTATTTTTATGTTTTATAATAAAAGAAACCTCCCTCGAAAATGCCGTCTACCAAACAACCACTTTCAAAGGAGGATCTCTCAATGCATTCTAATTGTACCAGAAAACTTTTAGGATTAGAAGATATTTTAATTAAAAATGTAATTCAAGCTGACTCTTTTGTCCGTATTTATATCGAAACAAAGCCATCGACACAGATCTGTCCTCATTGTGGCAAACAGACAAAACGCATTCATGATTACCGCTCTCAGACAATTAAGGACCTCCCATTTCAGCTTAAGCACACTTATTTGGTGTTGAGAAAGAGACGTTATTCCTGTAGTTGCGGGAAAAGGTTCCTCGAGAAATATACTTTTCTCGCTCCTTACAAAAGGCGTACCCTTAGATTGTCTTATAAAATCATCGACCTACTCAGGAATCTACGCAGCATGAAGTCCGTTGCTGTTGATACGAATGTTTCCGTTAGTACCGTTTCCCGGTTATTGGATACCATCAACTACTCCTCCCCTTCTGTTCCTGAGTGCATCTCAATTGATGAGTTTAAAGGTAATACGGATGCTGGAAAGTTCCAGTGTATTCTGGTAGATGCAAAGAAACATCGTATTCTTGATATTCTACCTGACAGAACTCAGAAGCATTTATCCGCCTATTTCCGTACATGGAACCGCACCCAAAGGTATCGAGTGAAGTTCTTTATCTGTGATATGTGGGAACCGTATGTAGACTTGGCGAAAGCCTATTTTCCTAATGCAACTATTATAATTGACAAATATCACTTCATTCGATATGTTACTTGGGCGATTGAAAATGTAAGAAAACGCCTTCAAAAGAAGATGCCTTCGAATTTGCGCAGGTACTACAAGAGAAGCCGGAAGCTGATACTTACAAGATATAATAAACTAAAAGAGGAGAACAAGAAGGCTTGCGATCTGATGCTACTTTATAATGATGATCTGAGGACTGCCCACCGACTTAAGGAATGGTTTTATGAAATCTGCCAGAGCGAGAAGTATAAGTATCAACGGGAAGGATTCTGGGAATGGGTGAAGACAGCTGAAAAATCAGGTATTCCCGAATTTGAAGCCTGTGCGAAGACTTATCGGAATTGGTCACAAGGTATTTTGAATGCCTTTAAGTACAAATATACCAACGGACCTACAGAAGGGTATAATAACAAGATAAAAGTATTAAAAAGGGTATCTTTTGGCATGAAGAATTTCGAGAGGTTCCGTACAAGGATTATACATAGTTCTATCTAAATAAAAAGAAGACGGCAGGAGGTTTATTTCTCATGCCCTAAAACATGGATTATAGACCAGTACATTAAAATAGCTCTAAACTCAGTGATGGAGTGGGATTCAAATGAATCCCACCCCCATCATTGACAAAGAGCCGAAAGTCCAACTGATGAAACTTAATAATACATAAATGTTGAGACTAAAATAGCCAAAAACAATTATGTTTTTGGCTATTTTAATATTTCTTTTAATGCGGATGACAGGACTTGAACCTGCACGGTATCCCACTAGATCCTAAGTCTAGCGCGTCTGCCAATTCCGCCACATCCGCTTAATTTTTATTACCAATGAGACATCCGGGATTCGAACCCGGGACACCTTGATTAAAAGTCAAGTGCTCTACCGACTGAGCTAATATCCCAACTGTTTTTTATCACCTGCGGCAGGTGCCCTCATTTCAGCTAAGAATGGCTGACTGGGCTGGCTGGATTTGAACCAGCGACTGCAGGAGTCAAAGTCCTGTGCCTTACCGCTTGGCGACAGCCCAATGGTACTATTACCAAGGTGGATAAAGGGATTCGAACCCTTGGCCTCCAGAGCCACAATCTGGCGCGCTAACCAACTGCGCTATACCCACCACAAACAATAACACCTTATCTTGTCCATATTGTAAACACAACATCGCTGTCTTGTTACACTGTTGTGCATATACCTAGACAAGATAAAATGTGCCAGAAGGGATTCGAACCCCCGACACATGGCTTAGAAGGCCATTGCTCTATCCAACTGAGCTACTAGCACACAAACGATGTACAAATGTACACCAAGCGGGTGATGGGAATCGAACCCACGTATCTAGCTTGGAAGGCTAGTGTTCTACCATTGAACTACACCCGCATATGAAATTTTATCTTTTGTCACTTTTAAAATCGGGGTGACAGGATTTGAACCTGCGACCTCTTGATCCCAAATCAAGCACTCTAGCCAAGCTGAGCCACACCCCGTTTTGGCCTTATTTTATGCGGCTCTCGTGACGCAAGAATTATTATATAATAGAGCCTTTCAATTGTCAACAACTTTTTAAACTTTTTCAAATTTTTCTACAATGCCTTGTCTTGGCAGATTTTGGGCCTTATTGTATCTTATTTTAATTCATTCTCACAGTTATGCCATTCAACAAAATACTCTTGTTTAGACTGAGAATTATGCCTTATTAAAACATATGTGAAAATTATTCTTTCCTTATTATCAACAAATTCTACGAGAGATAATTGAGGGTAAAATGTGCGATACCCTTATCATCGATTTCCATTATGATATAGGAAGGTTTACCATTCTCCTGCCTTGGCTGACTTATACTACCCGGATTTACCGCCCATACTCCGGAGCTAAGGTCTATCACCGGTTTATGGGTATGCCCATATAATACAATATCCGCCCCCAGTTGGGAAGCTGCCTCCTTTATCCTGCCCGTACCAAAGTTGACACCATAACGGTGCCCATGAGTCATAAAAATCGTATACTTTCCAAGTACAATGGTTTTATCCCTTGGTACATCTGCGAAAAAATCATTGTTTCCGGCAATAAATTCAACAGGACAATCTGCCAATGCTTCGATATAATCCTCGCCGCTTTCAAAGTCCCCCAAATGAAGCATCAGGTCAATAGGACTTACTTTTTGAATTACTTTCTCAAGATTAGTAACCCTTCCGTGAGAATCGCTTACAATCAGTATCTTCATAAAGTTATTTTGTTTTTCCACATTGCCTTTCTAATGTATTTTTACAACAATTCTTTTAATTTCTCTTTCATACTGTTAAGTGCCTTGCCTCGATGACTTACCACATTTTTGTCCTCCGGTGATAATTCCGCTGAAGTACAGCCAAACTCCGGCAGCCAGAATATAGGATCATAACCAAATCCATTTTCACCGGCAATGTCTTCACCAATAAAGCCTTCAAAAATGCCTTTCGTAGTAAAGATCCTTCCGTCCGGAAAAGCACAAGCAATTACACATACGAATCTTGCACTTCTCTTTTCTAAAGGAAGTCCCTTTACCTGATCCAGTATATACTTATTTTTTATATCATAGGAAGTATTCTCACCCATAAATCTGGCGGAATATACCCCCGGTGCTTTATCCATAGCATCAACTTCAAGTCCAGAATCGTCTGCCAGGGCAATTTCTCCTGTCATTTCCATTATCGTTCTGGCTTTTATAATTGCATTTTCTTCAAAAGTCGTACCGTCTTCCACGATATCAATGTCTATTCCTGCCTCTTTCATGGATAGTACCTGGTAATCCAAATCTGCTAATATCATTCTGATTTCTTTCATTTTACCTTCATTGCCCGTAGCAAATATTATTCTGTTCATTTTTCTCCTTTCGTGAATATTCAATCAAAGATTGAATATTCCTGAATCTGTAGTTGAAAAACAGTCTTTTTGTTTTTCAACTTAATCTCCGTATGCATTTCGTAAGTTCTACTTACGAAACTGCCTAAATAGAGTGTGGAAATTGTTTCTTAATTTCCACATAACACCTTTCGTAAATATATTCTGTCAGTTTGTAGTTTTTACTTTATTGATTTCTCCGAGGGCCTTTTTAATTACCTGTACAACAGCTTCCGCAATTTCTTTCTCTTTCTCCTTGGATTTTAAGAAACCAAGCTCTTCTGCATTTGAGACAAAACCAGTCTCGATTAATGCTACAGGCACCTGAGATTTGTGTATTATCAGTATCTCATCTCCGGTTACCAGGCCTCTGTTTACATATCCGGTTATTCCCTTCAACTGATCCAAGGCAATACGAGCAAGTTTTTCAGAAGTGAATTCCCCCTGCTGCCCTTCACTTTTATATAATACCTCAACACCTCTTGGTATAGAGGATTCACTGGAATTACAATGTATACTTAAAAACAAATCAGCCTTTACATCATTAGCGAGATTCACTCTTGGATTTAAGAATACGGTATCATCCCCTGTTCTGGTATAATATACCTTAATATTCTCACGGTCAAGTAACTCTTTTAATTCCAGAAGTATTTTTAGATTAATGCTTTTTTCATAGGAAGAGTTATCAGCTGTTTTAGCACCCGGATCTTTTCCGCCATGCCCTGCATCAAGAACCACTATGTTATCATAAACACTAGCCGGTTCCTTTAAGGCAATATAGATATTTCCATCTTCCTGCTGCAAAACCGGTGCGTAGACATGATCCAGAGTAAAGCAGATATCTGCTTCATATTCCTTGTCTGAAACTTTCTTATAAGTAATCGTTAAGTTATTTACCGGATCCGTTTTCAGTGACTCCGGAACTGCTCCATAGACGGAAACCTCTCCGTTTGCAGATAAACTCTCGGGTATTAGATATTCACCATCTGCTGCTTCCTTTAACCCCGGAATCCCCTGATAGGACATATCCTGGTTTATTCTTACAATTCCTTTCTCCGTAAGACTCTCATCCTTTAATCCTTTTATGGACAGCGTAATCTTTCTGTTCATATAATCCTCAGTTAGGCTATCAGATGCAGTATTTCCCGTATTTTCAATTACAATATATTTTTCTCCCAAACTCTCTTTTAATTCATTGGCAGTGGATAAGTAGCCCTTACTCTTATTATTATGTTCGTAATTTGTTGTCCAGGCTTCCTCCGATGCAGAAGCTTTTCCTCTCCCCTCCAAGCTATCTGTTATAACCATTGAAAGCATCAGCACAGACAACATCAGAACAAACGTAAAAACCGCTAAATTCTTAAGCGCTTTCTCTCCCATAGTATAATCCCCCTGTTAGGAAGATTATACTATGCATCCTATTATTCTACAATATACAAAATAATCCTACATATTTCCTGTATTCCTTTGTCCTTATAGATACCGGGTTTTATGTAATTTAACTCTTCTGGATAATTAGTACCAGATTCAAATAACTTCGTTTAAGCTGATTTTGCTACCTGAAACAGGGAGTAAAAATAACCTTTTTTCTCCATTAGCTGGTCGAAGTCTCCAATTTCTGTAATCTGTCCATTATTTAAAGCAATAATCTTATCATATAGTCTAAGGTTACCTTCATCCATTCTGTGTGATATAACAATACGTGTCAGGTCTTTTAATCTTGAGATTTCCTCTTCTACCAGCCAGGCAGTTTTCAGATCCAAAGCTGATGTAGCCTCATCCATAATTAGAATAGGGGTTTTGCGAAGCAGGCTTCTGGCAATGGATATACGCTGTTTTTCACCGCCGGATAAGAAGCTGCCATTTTCACCGCATTTGTAATCTTCGCCTTTTTCCATTATTAATTTCTCAAGCCCAGACTTCTCTATAACTTCAGCTACGGCTGTCGGTTCAAAGAATTTATACATCGTTATATTATCCTTTATTGTACCGTCAAAGATAAATACATTCTGCTGAATTACAGAGAAGAGATTATAAAGGGAGCTATTCGCAAGGCATTTAAGGTTCTTTCCATCAATACAGATCTCTCCTTCGTAATCATTATGATATCCCAGCAGTAAATTAACCAATGTGGATTTACCGCTTCCGCTGGCGCCAACTATTACGCAGCTTTCTCCTTTATCAATGGTCAGATTAATAGAATTTAAAACCTTCTGTTCCTTTTCATAACTAAAGGTCACATTCTGAAAAGAGATAGAATTCTCGAAGCTTTCTTTTTCATCGGCAGCTCCTTCACCCTCAATTGTATCTGTTGCATTTTCAATCTTGTCAATCAAACTCTTTGCTGCTTTCCTTTCAGTAAAGAGCGGTCCCAGGGTCCCCACCGGACCAAGCACGTAATTTAACAGCTGTATAAAGGCAATTACCGTACCCGCAGTTATAATATGTTTAATTGCAAGATAAGCTCCCAGGCCAAAAGTTGTAAATTCCACAACCATGGAAGAGGAGGACGATAATATATTAATAAAATCGGACGTTCTGCGCTTATTATTCTTAGCAGTCTCTACTTCTATATTCTGTTCTTTATAAAGGCCTAAGATTTCTTTTTCTGCCCGAAAGCTTTTTACAACGGAAAAACCCGTCAGTATGTCTTTCACCATGGAAACAAATCCTTCATTTCTAGCAGACGCAATGCGAACTTTTTCTTCCATAGATTTACCGAATACCAATGAAACCAGGATTGGAAGCATACTGATTACAAGAACACAAAGCATCAATAACCAGTTCAGGTATGCCATGGCTGCAAGCCCGCCAAGAAAACTTAGAATCTGTGTTGTTATTTTTAGATTTGCTTCTACATAATTTGTTTCAATAGAAGCCATATCGTTAGTAAAAATTGATATGTATTTTCCTGTTACCTGTCTGTCAAAAGAGTTAATGCTTTTTCCCAGAAGCTTTGAGAACGCATAATTCTTAAACCTTACCATAGCATGTTTCATATAGTTATTATAATAATGACGTTTCAGAAGCAATACCAAAACAGCCACTGCTATATAAAGAATACTGCAGATGATTATCTTCTCTAAGTCTTTTAGGGAATCACCTGTTGTCACATCCATCAAAAGTTTTAATATAAAAGCGGTAGCAATATTAAGAGCGGTAGCAAATACACAGGTCAATATGGTAAGAATGAAATTCAGCCTGTTTTTTACATAAAATTGTTTCTTATAAGAACCCACTGCTTCTTCCTCCACTGTCCTTGTTCAGGAACAGTCCTTTCTTCATTTAATAAGCTACTACATTCTGCAGTCAAACATTAAAGTATGAAAAGTAAATGCTGAAATAAAGGCATCATGAAATATATACTTTATCAGTAAAGTGTTTTCTGTCCCCTGGATGTATACATGAATTGAATCATCTACCTGGAAACATTCCTTTATTTTATATAATTCTCCGTTTATTAATTTCATGTCCTCATTGAAGGCATCCAAAAATCCAGCAGTAAGGTATTTTCTGGAACTTTCCGGAAATAACTCAGTAAATTCATCATATTGCTTATCAAGCAGCAGTTCAGTTGCTCTGACAGCTATGTCTAATTGCCGGCTTTCCATTTCCGGAATATCCTGTTCCTGAAAGATATCCTGCTTTTCCGTCAAGAGTGTAACCGCCCGCTCCAGATTACGAAGCTGCCTTTCTTTATTATCCAGCTCTGTTCTGATTACCACAATTTTAGAACGAATTGCTACAGAAATATCCTGGTCACTTAGAAAGAGTTCCTTAATATCCTTAATAGAAAGGTTAAGAGAGCGCATAATCAATATTTTACGAAGCTTCTCCACTTCTTCGGGAGCATATTTTCTAGGTAGAGTTTCTCTTTCCCGGTGGCTATTTATCAGCCCTTCCTTTTCGTAAAACCGAAGAGTTCTTGAAGTAATCTGATATCTCTTACAGACCTCTGAGATGCTTATTAAGTCTTCCATTGCATTTTCCTTTCCTGATATTTAGATAGTTTTATCAGAATAATAGTATTATTTCTAACAATTATAAAGCTAGCTTATTAATGAATTCATCTAGAAATATTATACGTCTTTACCTAAGGTCAACGTCAATACCTACTTTTTTTATTATAAAAGAAGCTGTTATCAAACTAATTATTTATTAGCATGACAACAGCCTCAGTATAAGATATTAATTTAGGTATTTCTTTTCTATATATATTTACTTCACTACTTTATATTTTACTTCACTGCTTCAAACTTTAGTTCACTGCTTCATTTACTTTACTGTTTCATTTACTTTACTTCTTGATTTGCAGCCGTAGAATCCTTTTTGGGAGGGCGGGGACCCATGAATTGATAGAAATAGGTCTTAAGCATTCCATTGTATATTTTACGGTTTTTATCTTCTTTTCTTCCTATATACTTTACTGCATCCTCATAACTGGTTATTAAAAACATAGACCAGGCATCCAGTTTTGAATATACTCTTCCAATCTCCTTATAAAGTCCAGGAAGGGTCTCCTGATCCTCTAGCCTTTCACCGTAAGGTGGGTTTGTAATAATGAAGCCATACTTTTTACTATGACTTAATTCACTCAAAGGCTTTTGCTGAAAATGGATATAGCCATCGACGTCTGCCAATATAGCATTTTGTCTTGCAGCCTTAATAATATCCCCGTCGATATCAAATCCTTGTATCGTCATCTGGACATCCTTTTTCCTCACATCATTTGCCTCTTCAATGGCTTTATACCACACCTGTTTCGGTGCCAGCGCCCAATTTTCAGCCAGGAAGGAACGGTTCATTCCAGGCGCTATATTAGCTCCTATCATGGCAGCTTCAATTGGTATCGTACCACTGCCGCAAAAAGGATCTATTAATATTCTGTCTTCCTTCCAGGGAGTCAGCATAATAAGAGCTGCCGCAAGAGTTTCTGTAATTGGAGCCTTACTTGCTAATTTACGGTATCCTCTCTTATGAAGAGACTCTCCTGAGGTATCAATTCCAATGGTTATTTCATCTTTCATAAAGGTTACGCGGATTGGAAACTGCTCTCCGTCTTCCGGGAACCATTCTATCTTATAAACCTGCTTAAGCCTTTCAACAATCGCCTTTTTCATAATAGACTGAATGTCAGAAGGGCTGAATACTTTACTCTTAATAGAGGTAGCTTTTGCCACCCAAAACTTTCCGTCCCTCGGTATATAATTTTCCCAGGGAAGTGCTTTTGTCTTTTCAAACAATTCATCAAAACTTTCTGCTTTGAATTTGCCTACTTTAAGGAGTATACGTTCTGTCGTGCGTAAGAATATATTGGCTCTGGCAAAAGCCGTCTCATCTCCTGCAAAGATAACTTTACCATCTTCCACTTGTTTAATCTCATAACCCAAATCTAAAACTTCTTTTTTCAGGACACTTTCTAATCCAAAGTGGCATGGTGCTATAAATTCATACTGGCTCATCTTACTGTACTCTCTTATCCTTTCATCTATGGCAAATTAAACTGTCCATTGATTATAACATATGGATTTTACCAATGCAATAAAGAACCGGGATTAACTGCCATGAACTATATTTCTAATATTCCAGAGGCCCTCTGTAAGCATTAAGCCCACCATAGATGTTCTTAACCATGAACCCCTCATTACTTAAATCTCTGGCAAGTAAAAGGCTTAAATTACCTCTTTCACAATATAGAATTAAAAGTTTGTTTCTTGGTATATTTCTCTGACCATCTTCAAAGTTACTATAAGGTATATTAATAGCTGAAGGAATATGGCCCTGTCTAAAGTCAGCATATTCTCTGATATCTATTATTTGTGTATCTGCTCTTCTTATGTAAAATATAATATCTTTTGCACGGATTGTTTCAAAAGTCATATTATCACCTGCACTTTGATATTATAATATTCTTAGAAAATGCAATTGTGCAATAAGTATTGAACTGTGTTTTCTTATCTTATTTACTTAAGACAGAGCAATTTATAGATATATACACAAAAAAATAAGCCCTTATCAGGCTTATTTTTTTGCGCTCAATCTTTGGTTAACCTTCCAAGCTATAAAAATTATTATTTAGATGAATTACGAGCGGAATTAGAAGTTGTATTCTTCGCATTATTCTTAGAAGAATTGGAAGAATTGGAATTCTTGGATGAGTTAGATGTTGTGTTGCTTGTTGTGTTTTTGCTGGTAGTATTCTTTTCAGAGTTTGATGAATAATCATTATAATTGTTGCTTGTCATTTTAAAAGTCCTCCTAAAAATCATTGTTTATTGTGATTACAGAGTTATTATGGTCCTATTTAAAATGAAATATGCATTACCAATTAATTTTTTTATACAAATTCTTAGTCTTATTTTTCTATTATATTAGTCATTTTGAGGCATTAAAAATGCTATAAAAATTCTTACAAATTATTTTTATAGCATCTTGCATAAATGATATTTATGTATTATAATATAGATGTGTTAGGGGTCGAATGATTTCTAACGCACTATATAACCCCTTATTAATTATTTATACTCCCCTCATCGAAACAACCGCCTTGGCTCCCCCTTGGCGGTTGTTTCATTATACCAATATATTCACTTATAATGTACTTCACAAGCCCCCCTAATATCTCCTATGTTCTTTATTTGAATTCCCATTTACCTACTTTTATTATTCTAAGATTCTTGTCTGCTCCACCATCAAATTATTCCTAATACTCTCAGAAAATAAATATTCACTTTACTTGATTAAATTATAACTGAGTTAATGATGTTATTTTAAACCTGTTATGTTATTATTTTCTAATTTAAATCCAAAAATGTCTAGTTTATGTAACAATATCCTTATTTTGATACCTATTCACTATATAATGGATAACATAAAAAGTCAATATACAAAATGTATATATATGTAATACCGTTGTAAAATTTCAACTCAGTCAATTAAAATTGCACCAATGTATACAGATCATCTTTCTGGTCTTGATTTATTCCAATATAACGTAATGTTATCTGTTGGTTACTGTGATTGAAGGTATCCATAATGAGTCCTATATTATATTTTGATAATTTATATGTCCAATATCCCCAAGTCTTACGCAAACTATGTGTCCCAAAATTCTCAATTCCCATCAAATCAGCTGCCTCTTTTAAAAAACGATAACTTTGAACTCTGCCAATATGGCCACCTTTTTTACTTGGAAATAGATAATCGTCTGTTTTCATATTATGTTGTTTTATATAACCAGACAATTCTTTCTTAAGAGAATCATTTATCTTTATTTTTTTCTCTTTCGATGTTTTCTTTTCTTTTACAACCAAATATTCTCGGTATGTTCCATTCTGTAAAATTAAAGAATTAATTTTAATAGGAAGAATGTCACTTATTCGAAGTCCGGTATTCAGCCCGAATTTAAATAACAGAGCATACTTATCATCTTTTGCCTTTAAATAATTATACATCTTTGTAATTTTTACCTTACTCCGTATCGGTTCTACTGTCATTTTATTTATATCCTTTCTTTTATATCAATGTACTTTTTTCGACATTTTATTATAAAAGATACTTTGCAATATTGCAACTCTCAAAACAATATCAAAAATATGGCTCTCTAAACCCTGATATATTAAAGGTGTATAAAATTCAATATGTATCATTTTAAGGATAATGTTACATGAAAAACGGTATATATTTCGATATTTATACAATTTCTAAATAAATATTACTTACTAAAGATTCACCCTCCTTATAGGCACGTTGGAATTTTACATCTGGGTTCTAAGGCTCAATGAGCTTAAAATATAAAGTGGAGGTATACAAATGAAAAACATAAGAAGTATAAAAACCAAACTAATATTATTTTTTGGTTTACTGGTAGTTGCTATTTGTGGGGGGCTTGGAATTCTTTCCTATATCAGTGCTTCTTCCGCTATGTCAGATAATATCACAGAGTCACTAAAGCAGCTGGCTGACAAATCATCTGACTTGATCCAGGAAAGAGTGAATTCCAGATTAACTTCTCTGGAAGTTATGGCTGAAACTGATACTATCCAATCTACCACTCTTCCTATGGAAGATAAGCTTTCCTTATTGAAAAAAGAAGTTGACAGAGCAGGATATCTTAGAATGTCTATTGGCGATACCCAAGGAAATCTTTATACTACTGCCGGAACTACTGCAAATATTGCAGACAGAGATTACTTTAAAGCAGCATTAAAGGGTCAGACCTATGTATCAAATCCTATAATAAGTAAAACAGATAATATTTTAGTCGTAACTTATGCGGTACCCATTAAATCAGGCGACTCAGTCATTGGAATTCTGACAGCGACAAGGGATGGTAATGAATTGAGCACTCTGACAAATGATATTCATTACGGTACCAGTGGTTCAGCATTTATGATAGATTCTTCCGGTGTAATGGTTGCCCATACCGATAAAGAATTAGTTAATAAAATGTATAATATAATGGATGAATTAAAAAAAGACCCATCCCTTAAACAGTTGGCGGTTTTGGAAAAAAAGATGATGAATGGAGATTCTGGATCCGGTGAATACACCTATGATGGAATCAGAAAGTTTATGGCGTTTACACCAGTTAAAGGTACTAATTGGTCACTGGCAATCACCGCTCCCAAGAAGGAAGTTTTAAAAAGTATTCGTGATATAAAATTAATTATAATAGTTATAAGCGTTGTATTTGTTGCCATAAGTATTATTATCACCTATATTATTTCAAATGGAATTTCAAAACCTATCAAATCAGCTTCGGACTATCTGCATAAGGTTTCTTCCGGAGATTTTACCGGAAGAATACCAGAGAAATTGATGAAGTCAAAAGATGAAACAGGACTTCTCGCTTCTTCCATTGATATTATGCAGACTTCTATAAAAGGTATTGTAAAAGAAGTATCCGAGAAATCCCATGCTGTTGCCCAGATTTTAAATAATATTAACTCTAATATGGAAAGTCTGAACAGTAATATTGAAGGGATATCCTCCACTACAGAAGAACTCTCTGCCAGTATTGAGGAAACAGCAGCTTCTTCAGAAGAGATGAGCTCATCTGTCTCAGAAATTGAAAAAGCTTCCGAATCTATTGCACAAAAAGCACAGGATAGTACCACCACAATATCCAATATGTTAACTACAGCACAAGATATTCAACAAAGCTCAAAAATCTCAAGAAATAATGCAATCGAGATTTATGACAGAACAAAACTTAATCTGCGAAATGCCATCGAAAAATCGAAAGCTGTTGAACAGATTAATATCCTATCCGGTTCAATTCTTGAAATCACCTCACAGACCAATCTATTAGCTTTAAATGCAGCAATCGAGGCTGCTCGTGCAGGAGAGGCTGGTAAAGGATTTGCCGTGGTTGCAGAAGAAATTCGTAAATTAGCGGAGGACTCCAAGAATACAGTTGCAAAAATCCAAGAAGTAACCTTAACAATACTGGAATCCGTCACAAATCTTTCCTCAAGTTCAAATGAAATATTGAACTTTTTAGACGATCAAGTAATGGATGATTATGCAAAGCTAGAAGAAATCGGAGATCAATATAGCTCACGTTCTCTTGAAATGAATGACATCGTTACAGAATTCAGTGCAACTTCAGAAGAACTTCTAGCTTCCCTGCAGGATATGACAAAAGCCATTAACGAAGTAGCAGGTGCCTCCGGCGAAGAAGCATTAGGTGCTTCTACAATAGCTGAGGAAGCTGCCAGCGTTGTACTGCGTTCAAACGAAGTCATAAAGTTAACGGAAGAGGCCAAAGATAAGTCCCACCTGCTTTTGGATGCTGTAGCTGTTTTTAGGATATAAGTTTATGGGGGATAAACATAAATGAAGTGTAATGTAAAGTTTGTAAAAGGCAAGGCACCACAATCGAATGATGATTTTTCTACCTTTTGGGAATGGTATTTCCCCTCAAATCTAGCTTATATCACGAAAAACTTCATATTGAACTCTGGATTTAACAGTAACCTTATTCAGGATTATTTTAATAAATGGATAACCAATATCCATCCTGATGACCGAGACACTGTATTAAGTAATCTCATATGGTATTTCAGGGAGAAAGCACCTTATTATAAATGCGAATACAGAGTAAAGAAAAACGAAAAAGAATACATCTGGATACTGAGCCAGGGAAAAGCCGTATGGAATAGTAATGGCCGCGTCATAAAAATGAGCGGCACCCATACTGACATTACAAGCAGAAAGGAAATGCAGCAGAATCTAAAATATTTATCTGAACACGATCCCGAGACTGGTCTCCCCCTAACTACGCTTTTTCTAAAAAGGTTAAAAAAAGAAGTTAAAAATATATATTCATATTTTACTGTCTTGTATATGAGTATCGATGTTCAGACCATGGATACAAGTAATATGTGCGGTGAAAATAAACATTCACTCTTAATGAAAGTTATTATGAATATGAAGCATCATCTCACTTCAAAGGATATGTTATGCCGAATCAGTGAAAATGAATATACCTTATTACTAAGTGGAATACATTTGGAAACTGCTATAGAAAGAAAGGTTGCAGATATTCTTAAATACACTAATACACCTTTTCTAATAAATAATGAGATCTATTCTATTACTATTAATATCGGTGTATTGGCCTGCACTGAAAACAGAAGAAATGTCAAAAGATTACTTGACAATGCCAGACTTGCAATGCAGCAAGCTAAGGTTATTGGTCCAAACAATTATTGCTATTACAATAGTATAATATATACTAATTATACTATTATCCTATAATTCGAAAGTTAGTTCATCCAAAAAAAGAAAGTGTCTCTCCTCCCAGAATGACACTTTCTTTTTTCTATCTTATTTACCGATTTCGATTATTCGTTATAGCCCTATAAATGAAATATATAGCCAGCAAAGGTATTCCAATATAAAAGAATAGTCTTATTAGAAGTCCGCCAATAATCAGAACCACAGACAGAACTAAGATAGCTATCGCTACTAGTAATACTTTATGATACCATTTTAATCCATTAACCCCATATGCCTGGTAGTTGCCCTTATCTTCATCATATTCAGCTTCTTCTGATCCTTCTGACCATTCCTTTGTATCACCGTCCTGATAGGCTGTATAATTTAATTTACTATGGTATAGAGGACCATGGGATAACTGATAGGTCTCAATTATGGTTTTCGCAATTAATCTTGGATCACCTAATAGCTCCAATACCTGCTCCTCTGAATTCGATAATGCCTGTTCTCTTATATAACTTTCATAATAATTTATATTGTTTTCTATCTCATTCTCCGGCAACTCACCTGCCAGAGCAGCTCTAAGTTCTGCTATAAATTCCGTCTTACTCATGTATCCTCCTTATATAAACCGTATGTTCCCGGTTAAAAGCTGGTTATCTTTAGTTTTCCACTATTAATAATAATTAGTCTCATTTTATCATATAGGACTTTCGTCGTAAATAGCACCAGATTAACATTTGATTAAAATGCTCCCCTTTATGCACAGCTTTTATTAATTAATACAAAAAAAACTGTAATCTCTTATAAAAGAAATCACAGTCCTTATACGTGCGTTAGAGGATTCGAACCCCCGACCTTCTGGTCCGTAGCCAGACGCTCTATCCAGCTGAGCTAAACGCACAAATTTAAATTGCTAAATGCCGGCGACCGGAATCGAACCGGTACGGGCGATTAGGCCCGCAGGATTTTAAGTCCTGTGCGTCTGCCAGTTCCGCCACGCCGGCATTCAATAACTGGTTATCGAAAACCAATTATTTATGGGACCTATAGGGCTCGAACCTATGACCCTCTGCTTGTAAGGCAGATGCTCTCCCAGCTGAGCTAAGATCCCATGAAAACTTGTGCTGTAAATTATTTATTTGGTTCTTTATTTCTAAAGAAACGACCCAGAAGGGACTCGAACCCTCGACCTCCGCCGTGACAGGGCGGCGCTCTAACCAACTGAGCCACTAGGCCATATATATTAACTATGTAACATCTTTTGTTTGATTAATGCCTGTTATCCAGACAGGAACCACAATGGACCTTCAGGGACTTGAACCCCGGACCGACCGGTTATGAGCCGGTTGCTCTAACCAACTGAGCTAAAGGTCCAAAAGCCGACGATCGGACTCGAACCGATAACCTGCTGATTACAAGTCAGCTGCTCTGCCAATTGAGCCACGTCGGCAAATAACATTCTCACGTTCATGATAACAAAAAATGACTCCAAGGGGATTTGAACCCCTGTTACCGCCGTGAAAGGGCGGTGTCTTAACCGCTTGACCATGGAGCCATAACATTGATTATAACATAATTCTTGTTATTTGTCAATCATTATTTTATTTTTTTCGTATTTAGCAGTTTTTCGCTAAATACAACTCCCCGAGTAGGGCTCGAACCTACAACCCCACGGTTAACAGCCGTGTGCTCTACCATTGAGCTATCGAGGAAAACTACACTTGATAGTTATAACAAATAAGAAATTATGAAAGTTTATGAACATTTTTAACCATAAGTGATATCATATGATTCACTTATTTAGGTCAAGCCCTCGACCTATTAGTATTAGTCAGCTGCATGCATTACTGCACTTCCACCTCTAACCTATCCACCTGGTAGTCTTCCAGGGGTCTTACTAGCTTACGCTATGGGATATCTCATCTTGAGGGGGGCTTCACGCTTAGATGCCTTCAGCGTTTATCCCTTCCCGACTTGGCTACTCGGCCGTGCACTTGGCAGTGCAACCGATACACCAGAGGTCAGTCCAACCCGGTCCTCTCGTACTAAGGTCAGCTCCTCTCAAATATCCTACGCCCGCGCCGGATAGGGACCGAACTGTCTCACGACGTTCTGAACCCAGCTCGCGTACCGCTTTAATGGGCGAACAGCCCAACCCTTGGGACCTAATACAGCCCCAGGATGCGATGAGCCGACATCGAGGTGCCAAACCACTCCGTCGATGTGAACTCTTGGGAGTGATAAGCCTGTTATCCCCAGGGTAGCTTTTATCCGTTGAGCGATGGCAATCCCACTTTATACCACCGGATCACTAAGTCCTACTTTCGTACCTGCTCCACCCGTCGGTGTCGCAGTCAAGCCCTCTTATGCCTTTGCACTCTTCGGATGGTTTCCGTCCATCCTGAGAGGACCTTTGAGCGCCTCCGATACCCTTTCGGAGGCGACCGCCCCAGTCAAACTCCCCACCTGACATTGTCCACCAGCCAGTTCATGGCTGCATGTTAGAAACCCAATACTGCAAGGGTGGTATCCCAACATCGGCTCCACGGCAACCGGAGTTACCGCTTCATAGCCTCCCACCTATCCTGTGCATGCAATACCGAATCCCAGTATCAAGCTAGAGTAAAGCTCCATGGGGTCTTTCCGTCCTGGCGCAGGTAACCAGCATCTTCACTGGTACTTCAATTTCACCGGGTGCATTGTCGAGACAGTGCCCAAATCATTACGCCTTTCGTGCGGGTCGGAACTTACCCGACAAGGAATTTCGCTACCTTAGGACCGTTATAGTTACGGCCGCCGTTTACTGGGGCTTAAGTTCAACGCTTCGGATTGCTCCTAACATCTCCCCTTAACCTTCCAGCACCGGGCAGGCGTCAGCCCATATACTTCACCTTACGGTTTTGCATAGACCTGTGTTTTTGCTAAACAGTTGCTTGGGCCAATTCTCTGCGGCCTGTATTTCTACAGGCACCCCTTCTCCCGAAGTTACGGGGTTATTTTGCCGAGTTCCTTAACAATGCTTCTCCCGTCGGCCTTAGGATTCTCTCCTCATCCACCTGTGTCGGTTTACGGTACGGGCTTATAAAAAGCAATAGCGGCTTTTCTTGGCAGTGCCTTCATCAGCTTCCCTACTTTAAATTTCGGTCCACATCACGTCTTCCCATTGCATGACGGATTTTCCTGCCACACTGGTACCTCGCTTGTACCGGGTCTTCCTCTCCCGGCTCTGACTTCGTCTCTGCGTCCCCACAGTTCTGTTTTTATAAGGTACAGGAATTTCAACCTGTTGTCCATCGACTACGTCTTTCGACCTCGCCTTAGGTCCCGACTTACCCAGAGCAGATCAGCTTTACTCTGGAAACCTTGGATATTCGGCCTGAAAGATTCTCACTTTCATCTCGCTACTCATTCCGGCATTCTCTCTTCTTATCCCTCCACGGCTCCTTACGGTACCGCTTCATCAGTCTTAAGAATGCTCCTCTACCACTGCAGTTCAACTGCAATCCACAGCTTCGGTGTCGTGTTTTAGCCCCGGACATTTTCGGCGCAGGACCTCTCGACTAGTGAGCTATTACGCACTCTTTTAATGTGTGGCTGCTTCTAAGCCAACATCCTAGTTGTTTTCGAAATCCCACATCCTTTTCCACTTAACACGCACTTTGGGACCTTAGCTGGTGGTCTGGGCTTTTTCCCTTTTGACTACCCAACTTATCTCGTGTAGTCTGACTCCTAATCATCATCTGTATGGCATTCGGAGTTTGATAATCTTCGGTAAGCTTTGACGCCCCCTAGGATATTCAGTGCTCTACCTCCATCAGACTAAATTAAGGCTAGCCCTAAAGCTATTTCGAGGAGAACCAGCTATCTCCGGGTTCGATTGGAATTTCTCCCCTACCCACACCTCATCACCACCCTTTTCAACGGATGTGTGTTCGGTCCTCCACCGCCTTTTACGGCAGCTTCAACCTGGACATGGGTAGATCACCCGGTTTCGGGTCTACATACATTGACTACGTAATCAAAGATTACACGCCCTATTCAGACTTGGTTTCCCTTCGGCTCCGAACCTTTAGTTCTTAACCTCGCCAATGAATGTAACTCGCCGGACCGTTCTACAAAAAGTACGCGGTTCCACTCGTATGGTGGTTCCACAGCTTGTAAACACAGGGTTTCAGGTTCTCTTTCACTCCCCTCCCGGGGTTCTTTTCACCTTTCCTTCACAGTACTATGCACTATCGGTCACTAAGTAGTATTTAGCCTTGGGGGGTGGTCCCCCCGACTTCCCACAAGGTTTCTCGTGTCTCGTGGTACTTCGGATCCCGCTCGCTGACTTCCGGTTTCGC